>CAVUBD010000010.1:0-39384 GCA_963739615.1 uncultured Actinomycetes bacterium | reverse complement strand
GCTGCCAACGGCCACCGTCACCCAGCCACACCCAGCCACACCAGGCCACATAATGCCTGGTCAGACTGCACGTCCAGCCACGTCCGGCATCATCCAGCTACCCTGCGGAATCGCCTGATACTCAAACAGGTCCACAGGGGGTCCGTTCTGGGTTCCGACTCGTTCCGCCGCATCGGCTGCGGCGTCCATGCGAAGCCTAGCCTTTTCCCTGCCCCGCGTGCCTCCCGGCCCGCCCAGGCGCCGTGTGAGCTGACTCTCAGCCCGCCCTACGCCTGGTTCTCGGCGACCTTGGAGCCGAATGCCGCGCGGACCCATGCGACGATCTCGGTCGTGGACGCGCCCGGCGTGAAGATCCGGGCCACGCCCATCCGGGACAGTTCCTCGATATCGGCGTCCGGGATGATGCCGCCGCCGAATACCACGATGTCCTTGGCATCCCGCTCGCCCAGCAGCTCGATGACGCGGCCGAACAGCGTCATGTGCGCGCCGGAAAGGATCGACAGCCCGACCGCGTCCACGTCCTCCTGGATCGCGGCGGCCACGATCTGCTCGGGCGTCTGGTGCAGCCCGGTGTAGATGACCTCGACCCCGGCATCGCGCAGGGCCCGGGCCACCACCTTCGCGCCGCGATCATGACCGTCCAGGCCCACCTTGGCTACGATCACCCGGATTTTGCTCATGACCGCAAGCCTAGCCCGAACATGCCGTCCTGGTTAGCCGAGGTGCACCTGCTTGCCTCAGTCCACGCACGGGATGCCGTTCTTGGCGTTGACGGCACCGCCCTGCGCGCCGCCGGTGGGGACGGGAACCGGCGAGCTCGACGGCGCGGGAGCAGCGGAGACCTCCGCCAGCGTGGCGTCCGCGCCGAGCAGGACCTGCACGTGTCCGGCCGCCACCGTGGCGCTCGCCGTCGCGGGCACCTTGAACAGGGCGGCGATCTTGCCGGCGTTCGCCGCCGAGCCCGCGCCGTAGAGCACCTCGGTCGTGGCCAGGGCGGCGGTATTCCCGAGGGCTCCGGCCGTGTAACCGTCCTTGATCAGCGCGGACTGGACCTGCCCGGCCAGGCCCTGGATGTTACCGCCGTTGTAGACGTCGACGGTGGTCTTGGCGGCGGCCGCCGTGGTCGCGGGCCCGGGGCTGGACGAGGCCGAGGCCGCCGGCCGCGACGAGCTCCCCGCCGACGGGTCGAAGGTCTGCTGGACGATCTGCTGGATGTAGGCCGGATTGACCTGGTTCGCGTCCTGGCCGCCGATGATCTCGTAGGCGACGATCGGCAGCGTGCGGAAGGTCAGGTTGCCGCTGGTCAGGCTGCGCATCTGGCTGGCGAAGTCCAGCAGGTTCCAGCCCGAGTCGGTGATCACGTACTGCCTGGCCACGGAGAGCAGCGAATTGATCTGGGTCAGGTCGCTGAGCACCCCCTGGGTGCGCAGCTGCTGCATCACCGAGTCGAGGAACGCCTGCTGGCGGTGCGTGCGGTCCAGGTCACCGTTGGGCAGGCCGTCACGCTGGCGCACGAACGCCAGCGCCATCTGGGCGTTCAGGTGCTGGTAGCCGGCCCTGTGGGCGTAGAAACCTGAGTTGGCGTCGTACGGGACAGGGTGCTTGAGGCACACCTCCACGCCGCCCAGGTCCTTCGCCAGCTCGTAGAACCCGTCCAGGTTGACCTCGGCGAAGTGGTCGATGTGCACCCCGGTGAGCAGTTCCACCGTGGCCACCGCGGCCGCGCGGCCCGCCTCGTTGCCCTCGAAGGCCACCTGGCTCTGGCTCATCCCGGGGTCTTGCTGCCTGAGCTGTGACTCCTTGGCGGCCATGGAGACGCCGTAGGCCTGGTCGATCTTGCCGGCCTGCTGGGTCCCTAGCGTGTCGGAGAAATTGACCCAGTTGTCGCGCGGGATGGAGAAACCGACGGCCTTCTTGCCGCCCGCGGGTATGTGAATCAGGATCAAGGTGTTAGTGGCGTTCCCGCCGACCCCGTTCGCCACGCCCTGCCTGCTCCCGGCGTGCAGTGAATTGAGGATGTCATTCGGCAAGATGTTGCCGTCCCAGTCGGTGCGGCTCTCCAGGCCCATCAGCAGGATGTTCTGGGCGCCGATCGACGGGCCCGAAGTGATGGCGTGCGAGCCGCCGATGCTGCTCACGTCGCGCACGACGAAGTAGGAAAAGCCGCTGATGGCCAGGACCAGGGCCGCGGCCGCGCAACTCAGAACGTATCCGGCTTTCCCGGCGGCGCCCCACAATGAGGTGGGCGAGCCTGGCCTAACCATGGCATTTTTCCTCAGCAGTCACAGCTCTGGATCGTTACCATCCGGAGAAGCCTACCGTCGCGTCCCCGGTACCAGTGCGCAACGGCTAACATCCGAATCAGATATGAGCGACCCCCTATGGCGCGAAGAACGCCCGAATACGCCCTACGGCCGCGAGCCCGGCGTCCGGCCGCCCGGTCGCGATGCCCGGATGCCCGTGGCCGGCTCGCCGACGGGCGGTTCACGCCCGCCCAGGCGCGATCCCGGGCCCCCCGGGCGCATCCCGGCGCGACACAGGCGAGAACGGGCGTTATCCGGGCGGGGTTGATCCCCGGATGCGTGATCCCCGCCCGGCCCGTCGTGAGCCCGCCGGTCGTGAGCCCGCCCGTCGTGAGCCCGCCCTCGTGAGCCCGGCGCGCAGACAGGCAGGATGCCGGCGGCCAGGGACGTACCCGGGGCCAGGGAGGCCCTGAATGCCCGCGGACGCGGGAAACCCCCGGAGCCGCCGGGTCAGGTGAGCCTGGGGCAGTGGGGATCGCTGCAGGGCGGCCTCGGGGTCTGCCTCATTGCCGGCAGCACGGCGATCGGCGCGATCGTCACCATGGCCACCGGGAGGGCACCCGGTTTCCTGCTCGGGATTTTCGTGGTCATCGGGACCGTCGCCGCCGCGCTCGCGGTCCGCCCCCCGGCCGGCCGGACGATCATCCCGGTCCCGGTGCTCTCCTACCTGGTGGCCGCGCTGATATCCGGTTATATCTATAACCGGTCCGCTGACTCGTCCAAGACGGCGCTCGCGATCGGCGCGGCGCAGTGGGTCGCCAGCGGATTCCTCCCGATGGCGATGGCGACGGTCCTGGCCATCGCGCTGGTCGGCGTTCGCTGGTACCTCTGGCGCCGCAACCTGGACGCCAGGCGCGCCCCAGGCCGGCCGGTTCGCCCGGCCGCCCCGGCCGCCCGGCCTGGCCGTCCGGCCCCGGACGCGGCCGTCCTGGCCCGCGCCCCGGCTCCGGGCCCTACAACTTTTCCAGCGGGGCGTAGCGCAGCACCAGGTGCTTGACGCCGTAGTCGGCGCCAAAGTCGATCTTGGCCTCGGCCTGGTCGCCGTGGCCATCGGTCGACACCACGGTGCCGAGACCGAACTTGTCGTGGGTCACCATGTCCCCCGGCGACAGCGAGGGCACCAGGCGGTTCCCCGGTGACCGGGTGCCTGACCGCTGGGCCATCCGCTCCTGAGCGGGCATGACCGACGACCTGGCCGCCCGTTCGCTGCGGCGCCACTCGATGAGCGCGGCCGGGATCTCGTCAAGGAACCTCGACTCTTTGTGGAAGGACGGACGGCCCCACCAGTTCCTGGCTATGGCCCGGGTCAGGTAGAGACGCTGCTCGGCCCGGGTGATGCCGACGTAGGCCAGCCTGCGCTCCTCTTCAAGCTCCTTCGGGTTGGTCAGGGAGCGCTGGTGCGGGAACACCTCCTCTTCCATCCCGGTGAGGAACACCACGGGGAACTCAAGTCCCTTGGCGGTGTGCAGCGTCATCATCGTGACCAGGCCGCCGTGCTCCTCGCCCTCGGGGATCTCGTCGGCGTCAGCGACCAGGGAAACCTGCTCGAGGAACTCCGCCAGCGTCCCCCCGCCCGCCTCCCCTCCCCCTCTTCCCAGCGCACCGTCGAACTCGCGCGCCACCGACACCAGTTCCTTGAGGTTCTCCACCCGGCTGGCGTCCTGCAGGTCGGAGGATGATTCAAGCGACTCCTGGTATCCCGTGCGGTCAAGGACGGCCTCGGCGAGCTCGGCGACGGGACCGGCTGCGGCGAGCTCCCTGAGCCCGTCGAGCAGCGTGTTGAACCCCGCGATCGCGCTGGCGGACCTGGCCGCTAGCCCCGGCACTTCGGCCGGGCGGGCGAGCGCCTGCGCGAACGTGATCCCCTTCCGCTGCGCGAACGCGGCCACGTACTCCTCGGCCCGGTCGCCGATGCCGCGCTTCGGCACGTTCAGCACCCGCCGCAGCGACACCTCGTCCGCCGGGTTGGCGATCAGCCGCAGGTAAGCGAGCAGGTCGCGGACCTCGCGCCGCTCGTAGAACCGGACCCCGCCGACGACCCGGTAAGGCAGCCCGACCCGGATGAACACTTCCTCGAAGACACGGGACTGCGCGTTCGTCCGGTAGAAGACGGCGACCTGGCCCGGAGTAGCCTGGCCCGCGTCGTGAAGCCGGTCTACTTCCTCGGCCACGAAGGCGGCCTCGTCGTGCTCGTTGTCGGCCACGTAACCGACGATCGGCGGGCCCGCGCCCTGATCGGACCACAGGTTCTTCGGCTTCCGGCCACGGTTCCGCGACACCACGGCGTTGGCAGCGGCCAGGATGTTCTGAGTGGAACGGTAGTTCTGCTCCAGGAGGATAACCGTGGCGTCCGGGTAATCCTGTTCGAACTCGACGATGTTGCGGATCGTCGCCCCGCGGAAGGCGTAGATCGACTGGTCCGCGTCGCCCACCACGCAAAGCTCAGCCGGGCCGAGCGGATCGGCGGCACCGTCAGCACCGCTCGCCCGGCCGGAGAAAAGCGGCGCACTGCCGGACACGAGCTCCCTGATCAGAACGTACTGGGCGTGGTTCGTGTCCTGGTACTCGTCTACCAGCACGTGCCGGAACCTGCGGCGGTACTGTTCGGCCGCCTCCGGCATCGCCTGGAGGAGGTTGACCGTGACCATGATCAGGTCGTCGAAGTCCATCGCCCCGGCCGCGAGCAGGCGGCGCTGGTACTCGCCGTACGCCTCGGCCAGAGCCTTGTCCCTGGCGGTCTGCGCCCCGGAGGCGAACGTCTCGTAGTCGATCAGCTCGTTCTTCAGGTTCGACACCTGGGCGGCCATCGCCTTGGGCGGAAACTGCTTGGCGTCGAGCTCGAGCTCGCGGCAGACCAAGGTCATCAGGCGCTGCGAGTCGCCCTGATCGTAAATCGAGAACGACGAGGGATAACCGAACCGCCTGGCCTCCCGGCGCAGGATGCGCACGCAGGCCGAGTGGAATGTCATCACCCACATCGCCCTGGCCCGCGGGCCGACCAGGGCGGCCACCCGGGACGCCATCTCGCCGGCCGCCTTATTGGTGAAGGTAATGGCCAGGATCTCGGACGGCGCCACGTCCCGCGCGGCCAGCAGGTAGGCGATCCTGTGGGTGAGCACGCGGGTCTTCCCCGAGCCCGCACCAGCCACGATGAGCAGCGGACCGCCCTCGTGCACGACGGCAGCGCGCTGCTCCGGATTGAGTCCGTCAAGGAGGGAATCTATCGCGAGGGAGGCCACCTACTCAGGGTAGGCCGTGGCACCGGCAAATGCGGGACGGGCGATCCCGCCACACCGCCGATACCAGAAGTAATCGCGCATCACCACCTGCGGTAACGTGGCAATATCGACACTAAGGCCACGCTATGGTTTGTCGGTATATATATCCTTCTTCCGCACCGGCAGATGCCTGTTATGGGCTATTCTGGCCGCCTTGACCCTTAGTTGGATGCGACGGGGAGCAACTCGCAGACGACGCCTCTGAACTGTTGGGGGTGCCATGGGATCGCGTGGTCGATCCATCAGGCTCCGGATTTACCTTCTGGTGGCGATCCCGCTCGTCACCCTGGCCGGGCTGCTCGCCTACGTGACGGGCAGCCTGGTCAACAACGCCATCAACCTGGACCGGGCACCCAACCTGATCCACGCGACCTCGCTGCCGACGACCGAGTTCGTCAGGTTCCTGCAGAACGAGCGCGCCGCCGCGGTGGTCTACTTGTTCCAGCCCACTGCGGCCAACCTGGCGGCGTACAACACGGCCGTCAACGCGACCAAAGCCGATGAGCCTGCGTTCCTGGCGGCGATGAACTCGCCGGGCACCACGAGCAGCGAGACAGCCGACGAAGCGCAGGCCATCAGGGCCATCACCGGCGGGCTCAGTCAGCTGCCGAAACTGCGCGCCGCCACCGCGAGCCAGGCCATGACCCCGCTGAACGCGCTTGGCGGGTACGACGCGGTCATCCTGAACGAACCCAGGCTGTTCCTGGCCGAAGCCGACAGCCTGACCAATGCCACCGCCGCCGGCCAGGCCCTCGGGCTGATCGCGACGGTGTCGGCCAGGGAGGCGCTTTCGCAGGAATACGCGCTCCTGTCCGGGGTTCTCTCGGCGCGGCGGATGACCCAGGCCGACCGCGCCGCCCTCGCCGAGATGGCCGCCACGCGGCAGGGTGACGTCATCGACGCCGAGTCCGTCCTGGATCCGGCCAACCTGGCCATCTTCAACAAGCAGGTGAACAACGCCGAGCAGGCGCAGGTCGGCGAGATCGAGGGGGTCGTGTCGGCCGGCACTCCCGTCGCCAAGCTGCCGGTCACCCTGGAGCAGTGGCAAGGACTGGCCGGCGAGCTGCTGGGCCAGTACTTCACCGGCGGCGTCAACGTCGCGAGCGCCCAGCTCGTGAACGACCGGCAGATCAGCGATGACGCCAAGACGCGGGTCGCGATCACCGGCGCCATCGGGCTGGTCGGGCTGCTCCTCACCATCGCGGTGACCATCCTGGTCGCGCGGGGCATCATCCGCCGTCTGGGCGGCCTGGAGCGCTCGGCTCTGCAGCTGGCCGAGGTTCAGCTGCCGGACGTCGTGGCCAGGCTCAGGCGCGGTGAGAACGTGGACGCGGACGCCGAGGCGCCGGCGCTGCAGGTCGGCCGCGACGAGATCGGCCGGGTCGGGCAGGCGTTCGACCTGGTACGGCAGACTGCTGTCCGGGCAGCCGTGGAAGAGGCCAGGCTGCGGCAGGGCCTCAACGACGTATTCCGCAGCCTCGCGCGGCGCAGTCAGTCGCTGCTGCACCGCCAGCTGACCCTGCTCGACCAGATGGAACGACGGGCCACCGATCCCGAAGCCCTCGACGACCTGTTCCGCCTTGACCATCTCACCACCCGCATGCGCCGTCACGCGGAAGGCCTGGTCATCCTGGCCGGCGCGCCGCCCGGCCGCGGCTGGAGCAGCCCGGTGCGGATGATCGACGTCATGCGCGGCGCCGGCGCCGAAGTCGAGGACTACGCGCGGGTCGCGGTCGCGACCCGGAGCCAGGCCGCCTTGTCCGGCTCCGCCGTCGCCGACGTCATCCACCTGCTCGCCGAGCTCATCGAGAACGCCACCACGCTCTCACCCCCGTACACGTCGGTGCGGGTATCAGGCGACACGGTCGCCAGCGGGTTCGCGATCGAGGTGGAGGACCGCGGGCTGGGGATGAGCCCGCAGCGGCTGGCCGGGCTCAACGAGCGGCTGGCCCGCCCGCCGGAGTTCAACCCGTCCGACAGCGAGCAGCTCGGCCTGTTCGTCGTCAGCCAGCTGGCCAAGCGGCACGGCATCCGGGTGACCCTCAAGGCATCTCCGTATGGCGGCACGACGGCCATCGTGCTGATACCTGGCCAGCTGGTGGTGACCGAAGACGCGTTCATGGCCGGGCTGCCCGGCGAGCCCGCGGCGATCGCCGTGACGAGCCTCGCGGCCAACGGGCACCATGAGACCGCGGCGGAACTAGGCGGTGCCGACCGCCAGCCCTTCCCGGGGTTTGCTGAGCTTCGCGGCCTGCCCGAGCCACCACCTCAGGCGCCCGGAGTCCGCATCTCGGGGCCCCTGCGCCAGTCACAGGGGATCATCGAGGAAACCCTCGGCACCGGCGCGCCGCCAGGGACCGGGCCGCAGTCAGGGGCGGACGACCTGCCCAGCCGGCGTCATTCGGCCGGGGCGCCGAACGGCGCCGGGCAGGTGCCGTTCGCCGGCGTCGGCTCGCCGCCGGCCGGCACCGCGCAGCCTCCGTTTGACGTGTTCATGCCGCGGCGGCGCGCCCAGGACAGCGACGAGCCGTTCTCCGCGGTGGTGGCGGCGCCGGTCGCCGGGACCGCGCCTTACGCTGCGCCTCCCGGGCCGGCCGACCCCGGTGACGCCAGTGGCCCCGGGCCCGGCCGACCGGGGATCAGCGCCGCCGTGGGAGCTTTCCCTGCAGGCCGACGAGGCGGGCTCGGCAGATGACATCAAGGGACTTCCGCGCCGGATCAGGCAAGCCAGCCTGGCTCCCCAGCTGCGCGCCGACCCGCCGCAGCGCCGGGGCGCTACGGCTAGCAGCGGGCGGTCAAGCGGGCCCTCGCCCGCGGAGATCCGCCAGACCATGTTGGCCCTTCAGCGCGGCTGGCAGGAGGGGCGCTCGCAGCCGGCCCCGGGTCCGGTACCCGGCGAGCCGCTCCCTGCGGAGGCTGGCCCGCCAGCTGGAGCGAGCGCAGGCCACGAGTCAGCCGCGGATGAGGAGGAACGTGGGGAGTCCGATGGAACCTGACACCGGCACGGCAGGTCACATCGGCCAGCTCGACTGGCTGCTTGATGATCTTGTGGGACGAGTCGGGCCGGTCAGCAAGGCGGTCATCTTGTCGCAGGATGGCATCGCGCTTGGCGCGTCTGGCACGCTCCAGCGCGACGACGCGGAGCACCTGGCCGCGCTGGCCGCAGGATTGGTGTCGCTGGCCCGCGGGGCCGGGCAGCATTTCGGCGGCGGGCCGGTCCGGCAGACGATCATCGAGATGGAGTACGGATTCCTGCTCGTGGCCGCGGCGGGCAGCGGAACATGCCTCGCCGTCATCGCCGAGCAGGATACCGACCTCGGCCTGGTCGCCTATGAGATGGCCATCCTGGTCAAAAGGACCGGAGAGCATATCCAGGTCAGCACCCGGACGTCCGCGCTCAGCGGCGGGACTTAAGAGCACCATGCCGTCCAACGACGAACGTTGGCTGGACGCCGAGGCCGGCCCTGTGGTCAGGCCCTATGCCCTGACCCAGGGCCGGACCAGGCACGCAGGTGAATCGTTCGACCTCGTGGCCACGGTCAAGGCCACGCACGCCCTGATCGCCGATCCCACCTCGCTGGCGCCCGAGCACCTCAGCGTGCTTCAGCTGGCCCGCGCGCCGACCACCGTGGCCGACATCGCCTCTGACGTTGATCTTCCGCTCGGCGTCGTCCGCATCATCCTCGCCGATCTCCGCGAGCTCGGCCTGGTCGCGATCAGCACCCCGGCCGCGATGGCCGAGCGGATCGACAAGCACACACTCAGGGAGGTCCTCCATGGACTACGGGGTCTTTGATCCCGTCGGCGGGAACTCAAGCCAGCACCGTGCCATAAAGATCCTCCTGGCCGGAGGCTTCGGAGTGGGCAAGACCACGCTCGTCGGGGCCGTGAGTGAGATCAGGCCGCTGCGTACCGAGGAGCCGCTCACCGAGAGCAGCCTGCGCACTGACAGCACCGAAGGCGTGGAGGGAAAGACGACGACCACGGTGGCCATGGACTTCGGCCGGATCAGCCTGCGTCGCGATCTGGTGCTCTATCTTTTCGGCACCCCGGGCCAGCAGCGTTTCTGGTTCATGTGGGACGAACTTGCCATCGGGGCAATCGGGGCGGTCATCCTCGCCGATACCCGGCGGCTGGCAGGCAGTTTCCCCGCCATCGATTTCTTCGAGCGCAGGGAGATACCGTTCATCATCGCGCTGAACTGCTTCGACGGCGCCCGCAGATACGACCTGGAAGACGTCAGAACGGCCCTGGACCTCGATCCTGACGTTCCGATCATCCTGTGCGACGCGCGCAGCCGGGAGTCAGCCAAGGAGGTGCTGATCACCTTGGTGGAGCACGTCCTCGCGGCCGCGCCTGAGGAGTCCGTGTCGGGGATCGCGTAACACAGCCCGGTCAGGGATCGCGCAGCACGGCCCATACCGCCTTGCCGTGCCCGGCGATGGGGCTCCATCCCCACACGTGGCTCAGCGCCCCGACGATCTGCAGGCCGCGGCCGCTTTCCCGGCCCCACTCGGGGTGCCGCGGCACGGGCGTCTCATTACCGGGATCGATGACGGCGAGCATGACTTCGCCGACCCTCCTGAGCAGGCACAGCCGCAGCACCGCCGGGCCGGCGCCGGGATGGCCGCGGTTCAGGCCTGCCGGGGTGCCGTGCAGGACGGCGTTGACCACGAGCTCATCGATGATCATCTCCGCGTCGTCCGCGAGCGCCTCGAGACCCCAGCAGGTGAGCAGTTCCCTGACGAAGTGCCGTGCGGTCCTGGCCTCTTCCGGCCGCGCGCTCAGCGCACGGGACGTAACCGCCGGGGTCTCCCACCACGCGGACGGCACCGGCAGCAGCCGGGGCATGCTGCGGGAAACACCGGGCCAGGGGATGTCGAGCTCTTCGTCGTCATCCCCGCTACCGGTCGCGACACCGAGATGAGCCAAGGCAACAGCTTCCTGCATGTCATTGGGCATGAAAACCCTTTGCCCGTCACCGTGATATCTGCGTGCTTAAACACATGTTGCCTGATATATTGTGCAAATGCAAGACCAGATGCACGTTCATTCGCTTTGTGCACAGGTCTACGGATAGACGCACGGGGGCCAGCAGACAGGCGGAACACATCAGGCCACTTACTCACCAATAGCTAGCCGCACATCACGGTGGGTGAACCCTTCAGGCCTGGCGCGCGTTCCCTGTTGGAAGGGAAATGATGGTCATCGCATACAACGGAATGCTCGCTACAGAGCTCGGCGACGTTCCCTGGCTGAAGAGCTGTTATAGCAATCCGAACGGAGAGTGCGTCGAGCTGGCCGCGCTGCCAAGCGGCGAGATCGCGATGCGCAACTCCCGTTTCCCGACCGGTCCCGTCCTGCTCTACACTCAGGCAGAGATCACCGCATTCCTGGCAGGAGCCAAGGACGGTGAATTCGATCATCTGCTTACCGGAACCGGCCAGCTTACTCGCCAGTAACTGAGGCAATGGCCGGCACCCGGCGACGCGGCGATAACCGACTGATTAACTAGCCCCTCACGACCTGCGACAACACGGAGAGATCAGGACTTCGGTTGAATTGTCACACAACCCCCTTTCGCAAGCGTGAGATCACGTGGGAGACTGTCCACACCCCGCCACGATGATCTAGGGTTCGACAATGCGAGGAGTGCCGATGGTCTCATCACAAGACTCGGCCTGGGACGTTCCCCCCAGCATTTTCGGCACGCGCGCGGGCGGCCCGACCGTCCAGCGCCTCGTGCTCGGGAGCCAGCTGCACCGGCTCCGTGAGTCCCGCGGCATTACCGCAGAGCAGGCCGCCGAGGCCATCAGGGGCTCGCACTCCAAGATCAGCCGGATGGAACACGGCCGGGTCGGCTTCAAGGAGCGCGATGTGGGCGATCTTCTCACCCTGTACGGCGTGACCGACAGCGAAGAGCGCGCTGCCCTGCTGAACCTGGCCAGAGAGGCGAACACGCCCGGCTGGTGGCACGCCTACTCGGACATCCTGCCGACCTGGCTGGAGCCGTACGTCGGCCTCGAGGCGGCGGCATCAGTCATCCGGACCTACCAGATTCAGCTGGTGCCCGGATTGCTCCAGACCGAAGGCTATGCCCGCGCGCTGATCCGGCAAGGCTCCGCGGCCACCGAAGAAGAAATCGCGCGGCGGGGCGAACTGCGAGTCAGCCGCCAGGAAATCCTGCGCAGGCCGGACGCACCGCAGCTGTGGGTCGTCGTCGACGAGGGCGCGCTGCGCCGTCCCGTCGGCAGCAGGGAAGTCGTCCGTGAGCAGCTGGCGTATCTCATCGAGATAGCCGACCACCCGGCCGTAACCCTGCAGATCCTGCCGTTCCACGCCGGTGCGCACTCGGCCATGGGCGGCCCGTTCACCATCTTGCGCTTCGCCGAGCCCGACCTGCATGACGTGGTGTACATCGAGCAGCTGACCAGCGCGCTCTACCTGGACAAGCCGGTCGAGGTCGACAGCTATCTCGAGGTCATGGAACAGCTGTGCCTGCAGGCCGAGCCTGCCGCGAACACCACCAAGCTGCTCAGCCAGATCCTGGCCGATACCTGACGCTGCGTTCCTCGCAGGCCCACGGCGAGCCGTAATCGGTGAGCAGGTCGAGGAACGGCCGCGCCGGCAGCGCCTCGGGGCCGAGCACGCCGGAGCCGGACCAGGCACCGGAGTCGATCAGCTCCAGCGCGACCACCGGGTTCACCGCGGTCGTCCGACAGCCCGGGCTCGACCCCCATCCCGACCAGGGCGAGCAGGCAGGCCTGCTCCCAGGGCTGCGCCAGGGCGAACTGATCGTCACCGAGCTTGACCCCGGTCACGCGGTCCGGGGCAGCGGCGTCCGGGTGGGACAGCGACATGGCCATGTCCAGGTAGTGGACGCCGGCCTTGAGCGCCGCGCGGAACAGCGGCATCACGAAGCGGGGATCGGCGGCGTTCATGAGCGCGTCGCAGCGGCGCTGCGCGAGCAGCGCGGCGACGGCCTGCTCGTCCCTGGCGTCCAGCTGGACGGCCTCATACCCGTCCCGGGCCGCGGCGGCGCGCTGGGCCCGGGCCAGCTCATAGTCGGCCACGATGAGCCCGGCGAACCGGCGGCGGGCCGCGATGCGGGCGAAGGCCGTGCCCACGCCCCCCGCGCCCACCAGGAGTATGCGCATGGTGCCGATAGTAGACCTTTCGGTAGCAAGCTGACGAGGACGACCGTGATATCTAGCCGTTACTACGGATATCGTTGCCGGAGCGTATGATTTGTGCTAGAACCGTAGCATTGGGTGTGTTGACGTCGTCGACACACCCTGCCGCTAAGGTTGCGGCAACGGGTCCGGCTGATTTCGGCGGGACCGCGTGCCGGGTCCCGGCTTCGCCGGGTCAAAGCCAGGAGGGTGAGACATGGCCACCACTGCGCCCGCACAGCCCACAGAGCAGGGCCAAGACAAAGGCCTGAAGAGCGGCGCGCTCGGCCTGGTCTCCAGCGTCGTGATGGGCGTCGCCTCGACCGCGCCCGCGTACAGCCTGGCGGTGACCCTCACCTTGGTGGTCATCGCCGTCGGCCTCAAGGCACCCTTGGTCGCGGTGGTGGCGTTCATCCCGATGCTGCTCTGCTCGATCGGCTACAGCGAGATGAACAAGGCCGACCCGGACTGCGGGACGACGTTCACCTGGGCGACGCGGGCGTTCGGACCGAAAACCGGCTGGGCGGGCGGCTGGGCCATCGTGGCCGCCGACATCCTGGTCATGGCCAGCCTGGCCCAGGTCGCCGGGCAGTACGTGTTCCTGCTCTTCGGCGCCAACGGCATCGGCCAGAACGCCACCAGCGGCTGGGTGCTGCTGGTCGGCATCGGCTGGATCGTCGCGATGACGTACATCTGCTTTCGCGGCATCGAGGTCTCCGCGTGGTTCCAGCGCATCCTGCTGTCCGTTGAGATCGTGATACTGCTCGTGCTGTCGGTCACCGCGCTGGTCAGGGTGGGAACCGGACACCATCCGGCCGGGTCGCTGCACCCGAGCCTGAGCTGGCTGCTGCCCACCCATCTGGCTCTCTCGGCCTTTATCACCGGCCTGATCCTGATGCTGTTCATCTACTGGGGCTGGGACACCGCGGTCTCGATCAACGAGGAGACGAAGGACAAGGCCAAGACGCCAGGACAGGCGGCGATCATCTCGACCGTCCTGCTGCTCGTCACCTACGCGATCGTCATCTTCTCGGTGATGGCGTTCGCCGGAATCGGGTCGACGGGGATCGGGCTGACCAACACGGCCAACCAGTTCGATGACCTGTCGGTCCTGGGCAGCGCCATCTTCGGGTCGGGCGGGTTCGGCACCTTCCTCGCCCGCCTGCTGATCCTGATGGTGCTCACCTCCGCCTCGGCCTCTACCCAGACCACGATCCTGCCGACGGCCAGGACCACCCTGTCGATGGCGACCTATAAGGCCATACCGAGGGCGTTCTCCAAGATCCACCCCAAATACCTGACGCCGACCGTCTCCACGATCGTGATGGGTGCCATTTCGATCATCTTGTACATCCCGATGAACTACCTGGCCCAGGGGAACGCGATCGCCGACGCGGTCACGGCGATCGGGCTCTATATCGCCTTCTACTACGGGCTGACCGCCTTCTCCTGCGTCTGGTACTACCGGTCCGTGCTGACCAGCAGCGCCAGGAACCTGTGGATGAAGGGCATCCTGCCGCTGCTGGGCGGCCTGATCATGTACGCGGCCGGCATCTACAGCCTGCAGAGCGACTGGGTGGCGACCAACAGCTATACCCACTGGACCGTGCCGGGGCTGAAATGGCAGATCGGCGGGATCTTCCTGATCGCCCTCTGCGCCGCGATCGCCGGCCTGCTCGGATTCACCTTCATGCGGGTGACCGCTCCCGCGTTCTTCAAGAAGCAGACCCTCCCGACGGCCGGCTAGCCGAACGCTTCCAGGTCCTGGACACCGCCTGAAGGTTTTTGCTCATGCGGCCCGATACTGGGCATAATTCACTGATTGAACTAGTCAGAGAGAGTGACTCGCCGATGAGCATGGAGCTCGACAACTCCTTTACCGTTCCCGTGCCGCCCGACCGCGCCTGGGATGTGCTGCTTGACGTGGAAAGGATCGCGCCGTGCATGCCCGGCGCCACGGTAGAGGAGTTCGACGGCGAGGTCGTCACCGGCCGCATCAAGGTCAAGGTCGGCCCGGTGTCGCTGACCTACCGCGGAACCGCGAAGTTCACCGAACGCGATCCGGGTAATCAGGTGGTGGTAGTGGAGGCGTCGGGCAAGGAGACCCGCGGCGCGGGTACCGCCTCCGCGACCGTCCGGGCGTCACTGGAGCCTGAGTCGTCGGGGGACAGCACCAGGGTCACCATGCACACGACGATGAACGTGACCGGGCGCCCGGCCCAGTTCGGCCGCGGCGTCATGGTGGAAGTCGGCGGCAAGCTGGTGGACAAGTTCGCGGAGAACCTGGCCCAGTACATCACCGGCGGCAACGGGACCAGCGCGGATAGCTCAGCCGCGAGCGCCGAGGCCAGCGCGAGCGCCGAGGCCAGCGCGACTGCGGCCGATACCGGCGTCCAGGACGCCGGGGCTGACAGCCCTGGCGCGGTAGCGGAGGCCGGATCAGGCACCGCGGCTCCGGCTGCCGCTCAGCCGGTCCCGGTGACGAGCGCCGCCGCGGCCCCGCCCGCTCAGGCCGGCGAGGATTCCCTCGACCTGCTCAGGCTGGCCGGCCCGGCGATGATCAAGCGCGTCATCCCCGTCGCCATCGCCGCGGCCCTCGCGCTGCTCGGCATACGGTTCCGGCACCTTCTCCGGCGCGGGGAGCGCGGCCGGAAGGCATAACGGCCGGCGGACTTCACCGAGGTCGCGCGCCGCCGGCACTGAAGCGCTTCTGGGCGGTGGCCGGCTCGGTCGCGGCCCCGTCGGTCCTGCTCACGGGCGTGCCTATCTTAGATCTTTGCGTGACACCATGCCCCCTATCGGGGGTGGCATAACACACGATAACGACCAGCGCCGCCGGCGGCCTAGCGGACGACGACCTCGGTGACGGGCAGGGATGAGTCCGCGGGCAGGTCGAGCGGGGATGGCGAGACGCCGCGGGACACGATCTCGGCGCCGAGGGCGGCGACCATGGCCCCGTTATCGGTGCACAGGCCCGGCCTGGGCACCCGCAGCCGCAGGCCGGCCGCCTCGCACCGCTCCGCGGCGAGCGAGCGCAGCCGGGAGTTGGCCGCGACGCCGCCGCCGATGATGAGATCGGTGACGTCGTGCCGCAGGCAGGCCTGCACGGCCTTGCGGGTCAGCACGTCGGCGACGGCCTCCTGGAAAGACGCGGCCACGTCGGCGGTCCGGACCGGCTCCCCGGCCGCCCGCCTGGCCTCCACCCAGCGGGCCACCGCCGTCTTCAGGCCCGCGAACGAGAAGTCGAGCGTGCCGTCGTGATACTTGCCGCGCGGGAAGCTGATCGCGCCGGAGTCGCCGTCGCGGGCCGCCCTATCTATCGGCGGGCCGCCGGGAAAGGGCAGGCCGAGCACCCGTGCCACCTTGTCGTAGGCCTCGCCGGCCGCGTCGTCCATGGTGGCCCCGAGCGGAACGACCTCCTGGGTCACGTCCGGCACGAGCAGCAGCGAGGAATGCCCGCCGGACACGAGCAGCGCCACCGCCGGTGACGGCAGGGCGCCATGCTCCAGCTGGTCGACGGCGATGTGCGCGGCCAGGTGGTTGACCCCGTAGAGCGGCTTGCCCAGCGCGAACGCATAGGCCTTGGCCGCCGCCACCCCGACCAGCAGGGCGCCCGCCAGCCCGGGTCCCGCGGTGACGGCCACGGCGTCGATCTCATCCGCGCCGACACCCGCGGTCGCGAGCGCCCGGTCGAAGGTCGGGAGCATCGCCTCCAGGTGCGCCCGGCTGGCCACCTCGGGCACGACGCCGCCGAACCTAGCGTGCTCATCGACGCTGGAGGCGACGGAGTCGGCGAGCAGTTCATGCCCGCGGACCAGCCCGATGCCCGTCTCGTCGCAGGAAGTCTCGATACCGAGCACCAGCGGAGCGGCCATCACGCCAGCCCCTTGCGCATCACCACGGCGTCGACGCCGCACGGCTGGTAGTAACCGCGCCTGATCCCGGCCTCGGTGAAACCGTGGCGCAGGTAGAGCTGCCTGGCCCTCGGGTTGTCCTCGCGCACCTCGAGCAGGACCTCGGCGCAGCCGCGCTTGCCCGCCTCGTCGACGAGCGCGGTCAGCAGCGCGGTGCCGATGCCCTCGCCCCAGTGCGCCGGATCCACCGCCAGCGTCACCACGTCGGCCTGGGAGCCGCCGGTGAACATCATCCCCGCGTAGCCGATCAGCGCTTTTCCCTCCTCAGCCACCAGATAGAGCCGACGCGAGGCCGGCTGGGCGAACTCAGCCGCGAACATCTCGGGCGTCCATGCGTCCTCGGGGAACAGATCCTGTTCCAGAGCCATGATCGCGGGCATGTCGCTCTTGCTCATCGCCCGCAACCGCACTCCGCGGGTATCAAGGCGGCGCGCCTTCACGACGGCGTCACCCGCTTCGGCGGTCCCGGCTCCCTGGCGTCTGGGCGCCGCAGGTACAGCGGCCCGGCCGCGAGCAGCGGCGGCCCGTCCTGGCCGGCGAGCCGGGCCGCCACGACCTCGCAGAGCGTGCGGGCATCGGGGTAGGCAGGCTCGATCACCTCGCCGAACGCCGCCGGGTAAAGCGGCCCGCCGTTCCCCGCGACCGCGAGGTCCGCAGCCCCGGGGATGGAGTCCGCCGTGCCGACCAGCGGCCCGGTCAGGCGCCGCCCGGCGGCGTCGTACCTGGCCCAGTAGACCTCCTTGCGGCGGGCGTCGGTAGCCACGAGGAACTCTCCCGCGCCGGCCGGGGCGCAGGCCGCGACCGCGATCACGTCCAGGGAGCACACGCCGTGCACATCGATGCCGAGGACGGCGCCAAGTACCCTGGCGGTCACCACGCCGACACGCAGCCCGGTATAGGGCCCGGGGCCCACCCCGGCGGCCACCGCGGTGAGGTCCCCGCGGGCCGCGCCCGCGTCGGCCATGACCTTGGCGATCATCGGCGCGAGCAGCTCACCGTGGCGCCTGGCGTCGACGGCGAACGCGGACGAGACCACCCGCTGCCCGTCGTGCAAGGCCACGCTCACCGCGGGAGTCGCCGTATCAAAACCAACCACAAGCACGCCGACCAGCCTAGTGGGCGTGCGGCGCCGCCGAGCCAAACCGCTAGTGGAGGGAGGCCTCAGCCGACTGGGCGAACGCCAGGGACGCCGCGGCCAGCGCGGGAGGCGACACCGGCCCGTAGGAGCCGCGGTTGGAGTGCTCGAGCCCGTTCAGGGTCGCCGTCACGACCACGTTGTGGAAACGCACCACGACGGTGGCCACGTCGGTGACCGCTCCGCCCCGGCGGAACACCTGCACGGCGCTGAACGCCTGATTCCCGAACCCGGGCAGCATCGTCACCGTGGCCCGCGGATACGGGGAGTGCTTCGGCGGGTCCCGCATGAGCTGCAGCGTCGAATCGTAGCCGTCGATCGCGGCGAAGGTGGCGCTGCCGTTACCGCTGGCCAGGCCGTTCGGCGCGTAGGCGAGCAGGTTGAGCTCCATCAGCCGGTAGACGGGCGCGTGATCGATGGTCCAGTTACAGGCCGATTCGGCCGTGCCGTTGACCGGCAGCGGGGACGCCTCCTTGATCTTGCCCGGCAGGTAATGCTGGACGGTGGCGGCAGGCACGACCTGGCACGCGTCCGGCACCTGCTGGAGCTCGCCCGGCTGGAACGTGGTGATGAGCGCGCCCGGCGTGACCGCGGCCGGCCCGGGCCCGCCGGTCGTGAGCAGCAGCACCACCGCGATCACGGCCCCGGCCACGACGACCAGGCCGCCGGCCATGACCAGCCAGCGCCGCCGCCTGCGGGCCGCCGCCCGCAGCGCGCGCCCGCCCCGCTCCCGCGGCCGGGCCCGCGGCGCATCCTCGCCGTCGTCCGCCTCGGGCCCGGCCCACGACGGCACCTGATCGTCCTGACGCCCCGGACGGACCGGCGGCAGGTTAGCCCACGGCGGCGGTTCCTCGTCATCAAGGTCGTGGCGGTAGGACCTGGCCGACGGGCGAGGCGGCAGGAATTCCTGCTCGGGCATTGCTCGCCCTCCGGGATCGGGAAACGGTACGTAACGGCGCGATACGCGACATGGCTATGGAGTACAGCGGAACTATAAACGATCTACGCGTCGGCCAGCAGGCCATTCCACCTCGCGCCGTGACCATTTAGCTGGACGGTTCGCACATCACCGGCCAAGTCGGGCTGGATCGTGATCTCGAGCCGGTCCTCGGCGAGACCCTCGGCCAGGCCGGTGCCCCACTCCACCACCGTGACGGCCGCCGCGGCGTCGGTGTCCAGGTCCAGGTCGTCCACCTCGCTGATGCTGCCCAGGCGATAGGCGTCCGCGTGGACCAGCGCGGGCCCGGCCCCGGACGCAGCAGGATGCACCCGCGCGATGACGAAGGTCGGCGAGGTGACCGGACCGCGAACCCGCAGGCCTTCGCCGATCCCCTGGACCAGCGTGGTCTTCCCGGCCCCGAGCGGCCCGGCCAGGATCACCAGGTCGCCGGCCGCAGTATCGCGGCCAGCCGCCGCCCGAGCTCCCGCATCTCGCCATCGGTCGCGATCCGCATGTCCGCTGAGAAGCAGCCAGGACCGTTCGGATAAATCATTGAGAACCGCCTGGATAGATTCTGCCCACGCGGGCGCCGATGCCCGTGGCGATGTCATAGGAGATGCTGCCCAGCGCCTCGCCCCACTCCTGGGCGGTCGGCTCGCCGTCATCGCCCGGGCCGAACAGCACCACCTCATCGCCCGGCGCCACCGGCTCGTCCCCGAAATCGACGACGAACTGGTCCATGCAGACCGTGCCCGCGATCGGCCAGCGGCGGCCGCGCGCGCTGACCAGCGACAGGCCCGCCGCACCGCGCGGCACTCCGTCCGCGTAGCCCAGCGGCACCAGGCCGAGCGTGCTCTCCCGGGCCGTGACGTACCGCAGGCCGTAGGACACGCCGGTACCGGCAGGCACCCGCTTGACCATCGCCAGCCGGGCGCGCAGCGTCATCGCGGGGCGCAGCCACGGCGGCGCGCCGCCGGGCAACGTGGACAGGCCGTAGACGGCCCCGCCGAACCGCACCAGGTCAAACCGGGATTCCGGGACGGTCAGCCCGGCCGCGGTGTTGGCTATGTGCCTGACCTCCGGCGCGACGCCCGCCTTCTCCGCCGTCGCGAGCGCGAACGCGAACGCGTCGAGCTGGGCCGCGATCGACGGGTGCCCCGGCATATCGGCGCAGGCGAAATGGGACCACAGGCCGGCCACCCGCAGCAGACCGCGGGCCTGGGCCTCCAGCGCGGCGTCGACCAGCTGCGGCCAGTCCGCCTGGGTGGCGCCGCCCCGGCTCAGGCCGGTGTCGGCCTTCAGGTGCAGCCGGGCCGGCACGCCGGCCCGGTCCGCCGCGGCGGTGACCTTCGCGACGAACGCCACGGAACCGGCGCTGAGGTCGACGCCCGCCATGATCGCGTCCGCGGGGTCACCGAAGGCCATCAGGCAGAGCACCGGGGCGGTGATCCCCGCCTGCCGCAGGGCAAGCGCCTCGGCGGTGTCGACGACGCCCAGCCAGCTGGCCCCGCCGGCCAGCGCCGCCCGGGCCGCCGGGATCATGCCGTGGCCGTAACCGTCGGCCTTCACCACGGCCATCACCTGGCTGCCTAGCACGCGCGCGCACAGCGCCGCGACGTTGCCCGTGATCGCCCCCAGGTCGACCAGCGCCTGCCTGTCCATCATGCTGACAGGCTCCTGAACGCAGCTGGCAGTGCCCGGACCAGGTCGGAGGCCCCGATGGGGGCCTCTCCGGCGCCGTCGGGATCCGCCGCCAGCCGCGCGGCCAGGCCGTGCAGGTACGCGCCGGCCAGGCCGGCCTGCGCGGGCTCAAGGCCCTGGGCGAGCAGCGCTCCGGCCAGCCCGGACAGCACGTCACCGCTGCCCGCGGTGGCCAGCCAGGGCGTGCCGGTGGGGTTCACGAGGACCGGCTCATCGCCGGGTGCGGCGATCACCGTCGTCGAGCCCTTCAGCAGCACGGTGACGCCGAGCTCGGCCGCCGCCCGGCGGGCGTGCTCGAGCCGCCGCGCCTCCACCGCGGCGGCGTCGGTGCGCAGCAGCCGGGCCAGTTCGCCGGCGTGCGGGGTGATCAGCGTCGGCGCCGCGCGCGGCAGCAAGTGCCTGGCCTGGCTCAAGATCGTCAGCCCGTCGGCATCCACCAGGACCGGCAGGCCGGTGCCGACCACCGCCGCGAGCCGCGCCACGGCGTCCGCGCCGGTGCCCATCCCCGGGCCGGCCACCCACGCCTGCACCCGGCCGACGGAACCGATCAGGTCCCAGTCCCCTTCCTCGGGGTGCTCGGTGATCACCGCCTCGGGCCACGCCTGCCGGACGAGCACGGCCGCGACGGGCGCGGTCACCACCCGGACCATGCCAGCCCCGCCGTGCACCGCTCCCCCGGTGGCGAGCAGCGCGGCCCCGGTGAAGCGGTCGCTGCCGGCCAGCAGGCCGACGACGCCGCGGCGGTACTTGTCCGATTCCGGCCCGGGGCGCGGCAGCATCTCGGCGATGTCGTCCCGCTGCGGGGCGCGGGCGCGGGGGCCCTGTTCCAGGTAGGGACGCAGGCCGATATCAATGAGTTCCACGGTTCCGGCGTGGCCGGCGCCTGGGTCGATAAGCAGCCCGGGCTTCAGCGCGCCGAAGGTCACGGTGACGTCGGCCCGTACCGCGGGACCCTCGACGGCGCCGGTGTCCGCGTCGATGCCGCTCGGCAGGTCCACGGCCACCACGATCGCGCCGGCCTGGCGGGCGTGTTCGGCCCGGTGGGCCAGGCCGGCGAAGGGCTCCCGCAGGCCGCCCCGCCCGCCGATGCCGAGCAGGCCGTCGATGATCAGGTCGGCCGCGTCGATGGCGCCGCCGCTGGTGGCTATCCGGCCGCCGGCCGCCCGCAGCGCGTCAGCGCCCCCCGCGTGCATCTTCTCTCCTGCCGCGATCGCGGTGACGGCCGCGCCGCGGCCAGCCAGCCGGGCGCCCGCGTAGAGGGCGTCGCCGCCGTTATCCCCGCGGCCGGCCAGCACCACGACCCGGGCGCCGTAGACCTGGCCCGGGTCCCTGCTCAGCAGCGACGAGCACACCGACGCGAGCCCGGTCGCGGCACGCGCCATCAAGGCCCCCTCGGGGACGAGTGCCATCAGCGCGCGTTCCGCCGCCCGCACCGCGGCGACCTGGTATGCGTCTCGCATGGACCCCTACTGTAACGTCCTAGTGGCCGGTTGCTGCTGGCCGGCCAGGGCCCGCCGGACCTCGTCCGCGAGCTGGCCGATGACCCGTTCGGCCAGAGATGCGTCCTTCGCCTGGATCATCAGCCGGATCGTGGGCTCGGTGCCGCTCGGCCGCACCAGCACCCGCCCGTCGCCGCCGAGCGCCGCCTCCGCCCGGGACACGGCCGCGGCGACCTGCGGCCCGAGCTGCGACGCTTCGCCGGGCACGTTGACGAGCACCTGCGGGTACTTCGGCATCATCTTCGCCGCCGCCGCCATCGGCACCCCGCGCCTGTTCACCGCCGAAAGCAGCTGCAGGCTGGTCAGCACGCCGTCACCCGTGGACGCGTGCTCCCCCAGGATAATGTGCCCGGACTGCTCCCCGCCGAGCACGTAACCTCGGTCGCGCATGACCGCGGACACGTGCTTGTCGCCCACCGGCGTCTCGATCACCTCGATGCCGGCGTCGCGCATCGCCACGTGGAAACCCTGGTTCGACATCACCGTCACCACGACCGCGTCGCCGGCCAGACGGCCCGCTTCCTTCAGCTCGGTCGCGAGCACGGTCATGATCTGGTCCCCGTCAAGCGGCCGCCCGTCGGCGTCCACCGCCAGGCACCGGTCGGCGTCGCCGTCGTAGGCGATGCCAGCGTCCGCGCCCCGCTGGACGACCGCCGCGGCCAGGGCGCCGAGGGAGGTGGAGCCGCACCCGGCGTTGATGTTCTCCCCGTCCGGCTCGACTCCGATCGTGATGACGTCCGCCCCCGCCCGGCGCAGCGCCTCCGGCGCCATCCGGTACGCCGCGCCGTGTGCGCAGTCGGCCACCACCCGCAAGCCCGCCAGCGGCTGGCCGGGCAGCGTGGAAAGCAGGTGATCCAGGTACCGCTGCTGCTCGGCACCGGCGTCCCGGACCCGGCCGAACGTCTCGGTAACCGGCTGCGCCGCCCCCAGCCGGGCCTCGATCTCGTCCTCGGTCGCGTCCGGCAGCTTGACGCCGCCGGGTCCGAAGAACTTGATCCCGTTGTCCCTGGCCGGGTTATGGCTCGCGGAGATGACCACGCCGAAGGCGGCGTCCAGGGCCCCGGTCAGGTAGGCCACGGCCGGCGTGGGAATGACCCCGAGCCGTAGCACGTCGATGCCCGCGCTGGCCAGGCCGGCGACCACGGCCGCCTCGAGGAACTCGCCCGAGACACGCGGATCCCGGCCGACGACGGCCAGCGGGCGCCCGGAAGCGCCCGTGCCGTTACCGAGAACCGCGGCGGCGGCCACGCTCAGATCGAGAGCCAGGCGCGCGGTCAGATCACGCCCTGCAATACCTCGAACACCATCCGTACCGAACAGACGGATGCCCTGATCACCCTCGCTCATTTGCTCCCCCGCTTAGGCTCTGCTCGTGTGCGTTGGCGCGTGCTTGGCAGGCTCCGGGCGAGCGGCACTTACCGCTTGGAGTACTGCGGCGCCTTGCGGGCCTTCTTCAGGCCGTACTTCTTCCGCTCCTTTACCCGCGCGTCCCTGGTCAGGAAACCTGCCTTCTTCAGCGCCGGGCGGTTTTCCTGGTCGACCAGGGTGAGCGCACGGGTCACGCCGAGGCGCAGCGCGCCCGCCTGGCCGGTGACGCCGCCGCCGGTGATCAGGGCCACCACGTCGAACTTGCTCTCCGCGCCGAGGGTGACAAACGGCTCGTTGACCAGCTGCTGGTGCACCTTGTTCGGGAAGTACACATCGAGCGACCGGCCGTTGATCTGCCACTGGCCCGAGCCGGGGAGGATGCGAACGCGGGCGATCGCCTCCTTGCGGCGGCCGGTGCCTGCCGCGTGGCCGGTGACGACCGGGCGGCGGGCGGCGGCACGCGCCGGAGCGTCCTGCGCGGTTTCTGTGGTGTACTCCGACGGCACGTCGGCGCCGTACTCGTCGTCGGCGTAGTCGGTGGTCTCGGCGTCGTCCTCGACGCCCGCGGTCGTTACGCCAGTGGGCTCAGCCACGATGTCTTCCCTCTGCTTGTCTACTGCTCGATCTGCGTGATCTCGTAAGGCTGAGGCCGCTGCGCCTGGTGCGGGTGGTCAGGGCCCGCGTACACCTTGAGCTTGCTCAGCGTCTTGCGGCCGAGCGAGTTCTTCGGCAGCATCCCCCGGACGGCCTTTTCCACGGCCCGTTCGGGATTGCTGGCCATCAGGGTCGCGTACGAGACCGCCCGCAGGCCGCCCGGGTAACCGGAATGCCGGTAGGCGTGCTTCTGCTCCAGCTTGTTGCCGCTGAGCGCGACCTTCGCCGCGTTGATCACGATCACGAAGTCGCCCGTGTCCGCGTGCGGCGCGAAGATCGGCTTGTGCTTGCCCCGCAGCAGCACGGCCACGTGGCTGGCCAGGCGGCCGAGCACCACGTCTGAAGCGTCGACGACATGCCACTGCCGTGTGATGTCACTGTCCTTCGGGCTGAATGTGCGCACAGTCCTGAGCCTTCGCGTATGTATCGTGATCTTCTCCGGCCTGCACCTGCTGGTGAGGGCCGCCCTGGGCGCTACGCCGGAGCGCCGCGCCGCGCCGCGATAGCGCGTACGAAAGGCACTCCGCGTGCATGCCCGTAGCGCATGACGCCAGTGCAGCATACTCCGGTTCACGCAGTGATGCCAAAGCGACGCCGTTAGCACGGCTATCCGGCACGGTGATTGACTACCAGGGCCGGAAAGTTCTGCGACCACCCTACCGGAACTGAGCAGGACGCTACCCTCGACATTATGGATCACCAGGGCCCGGGACGCACCCGCTCGGCCGCGGATACCCGCGGTCACGCCCCCTGGCAATGGCTGGGCAGCACCGATGTCCCCGGGAACCCCGCGGCAGCGGCCGCTGCGGACACCGGCCCCCAGCCAGCCGCGGGCTACGCAGGCGGTACCGGCACGCGGCCCGTGCTAGGCCGCGGCAGCGGAGCGCACGCGGTCCTGCCGGCGGGGACCGGCGCTCAGACGGCGGGGACCGGCGCTCAGACGGCGGGGACCGGCGCTCAGACGGCGGGGACCGGCGCTCAGACGGCGGGGACCGGCGCTCAGACGGCGGGGACCGGCGCTCAGACGGCGCCGGCCGACCTGAGCCCGCTCGCAGACTTCGGTTACGGCCTGGCGGGGCCGGGCGAGGACATGGCGGCGGACGACACGGACCGCGTGACCCGGATCGGGTCGCCGGGCCTCGCTGCGCCCGCCAGCGCAGCGGGTTCCGCGGGCGCAGCGGGGCGGCGGCGCGGCACGAAGGCGAAACCGAGGCGCCGTCTGGGCTCGCGGACCGCACTGCTGGCCACGGCGGCCGTCGTGGTCGTGGCGGCGGCCGGGTTCACCGGGTACAAGTTCCTCTACGAGCCGCGGGTGAACGCGCCGGTGCCCGCGACCCTGCGGCTGCCGACCACCGCCCCCGGGTCGCCCGGCTTCGATCAGGCGCTGGGCAAGTGGCAGCACATCGGGGCCAGGACCGCCGATCCGGACCCGCTGACCGTTGCGGGGCTCTACCCGCCGCAGTTCGTGCTCAACGGCAGGTCCTACGTCAGGACGGCGGCCAGCGTGACCAAGAACTGCTCGGGCGCGGTATACGGCCCCGACCTGCAGGCCGCGCTGCAATCGGGTCACTGCAGCCAGGTGGCTCGGGCGAGCTACGTGTCAGGCGACGGCAAGATGATGGGTACCGTCGGCGTCGTGAACCTGGGCACCTCGGCCGCGGCACAGAAGGCCGGGCAGGTCACCGGTCCGCAGGAGATCATCGCGCCGCTGACAGGTAAGAAGGGCCCGACCAGCAAGCTCGGCAGCGGGACCGGGGTCGTGCAGGCCGAGATCAAGGGTCATTACCTGATCTTGATGTGGGCCGAGTTCACCAGCCTGAAGTCACCGTCGGGTTCGGCCCAGCGGCAGGCCCTGGAGGAGTTCGCCACGAACATCGTCACCGGCAGCGCCAACATCAACCTCAGCACGCGGATGCTGAGCGGCAAGCCCTGACCGGGCCTGGGCACTGCACCGCGCTCACCAAGACTCAACTCGTGCCCCACTGGCAGGGCTCGCCCAACCCGTGAATGTGGCAGCGTAATGGCCCTATCGGGCAGGGTGCCACGTTCATCGGAAACCAAGCGGGGCGCTAGCTGATGCTGCGGACGGCCCGGGCGACGGCGGCCCGGGCGGCCAGGTCCGTCGCCGGGGGGTAGCCGACTTCCTCCAGGCACAGGCCGTGCGGCGGGACGACGCGGACGGCCGGGTCGCGGACCCCGGCGGCGAGCACCGCGGCCGGCCAGCCGGGCGGCCGCCGTCCCTCGCCGACAGCCAGCAACGCGCCCACCAGCGCACGCACCATGTTGTGGCAGAACGCGTCCGCCACTACGGTCGCGATCGCGATGTCGTCATCGCCGCGATGCCAGGCCAGGGTGCGCAGCGCCCGGATGGTGGTCGCACCCTCCCGCCGGCGGCAGAAGGCGGCGAAATCGTGCTCGCCGAGGCAGGATAGCGCCGCCTCGTTCATGGCGGCGATGTCGAGTCGCCGGAAGTACCACAGCGTCTCGTGCCGGCGCAACGGGTCCGCGGCGGCCAGATCGTCGCAGACCCGGTAGGAGTACCGGCGCCACAGGGCCGAGAACCGCGCGTCGAACCCCGCGGGCGCCACGTCCGCGGCCCGGACGCGGATATCGGCGGGCAGCACCCCGGCGAGCCGGGCCACCGCCCGGCCCGCCGTCCCGGTCCACGCGGCGGCGGGCACATCCGCATGCACGACCTGCCCGCGCGCGTGGACCCCGGCGTCGGTGCGCCCGGCCACCGTCAGCTTCGGCGGCCCGGGCAGCCGCAGCACCTGGCCAACCGCCGCGGCCACTGCTTCCTCGACCGTGCGCCTGCCGGGCTGTGCGGCCCAGCCGGAAAACCCCGACCCGTCGTAAGAAAGATCAACCCGAATCCGAACGATCCGTGGTTCGTCTTCCGAGCCAACCTCACCCTGGTCAGGGGCTGAGCCGGTCAGGGGCTAAGCGTCCTTCTCTTCGTCCTCGTCGGCGTCGGCGTCGGCGTCGGCTTGGTCGGCGTCGCCCTCGTCGGCGTCGGCCTCGTCGGTAACGTCGCCCTCGACGTCATCCCCCTCATCGACATCTGTGCCAGCATCGACATTGGTGACCTCCTCCGTCGCGGACGCCTCAGGCGCATCGTCAACGGCGGTGGCGGTCGCCGCGGCCGGGGCCTCGGGAACGGCCCGGCGAGCGCGGCGGCGGGGCTTGGCCGCGACGGGCTCACCGCGGACCAGTTCGATGACCGCCATCGCCGCGTTGTCGCCCTTGCGCGGGCCGATCTTCGTGATGCGGGTGTAGCCGCCGTCCCGCTCAGAGAACTCCGGTGCTATCTCGGTGAACAGCTGGTGCACCACGCCCTTGTCCGTGACCACGGTCAGCACGTGGCGGCGGGCATGCAGGTCGCCCCGCTTGGCGAAGGTAATCAGCCGCTCGGCCACCGGGCGCAGCCTGCGGGCCTTGGCCTCGGTAGTGGTGATCTTGCCGTGCTGGAACAGCGCGGTGGCCAGGTTCGACAGGATGTGCCGCTCGTGGGCCGGGCTGCCGCCCAGGCGGTGGCCCTTGGTGGGCGTGGGCATACGGACCTCTCCTCGGTGTGCGTGGCCGCGCGGTACGTGGCCCCGTGGTGAGTGGCAGGGCCACTCAGTACTGCTCGGTCTCCACGTAGCTGTCGTCGTCGTCGCTGTAGGCGCCTACCGCGCTGCTCGGGTCGAACCCAGGCGGCGAGTCCTTGAGCGCGAGACCCATGTCAACCAGCTTCTGCTTGACTTCCTCGATCGACTTGGCGCCGAAGTTCCTGATGTCGAGCAGATCCTGCTCGCTGCGGCCGACCAGCTCGCCGACCGTGTGGATGCCTTCGCGCTTCAGGCAGTTGTAGGAACGGACGGTGAGGTTGAGGTCCTCGATCGGCAGGGCCAGGTCGGCCGCCAGCGCGGCGTCCGTCGGCGACGGGCCGATATCGATGCCCTCAGCGTCTACGTTGAGTTCCCTGGCCAGCCCGAACAGCTCGACAAGCGTCTTGCCGGCGCTCGCCACCGCGTCCCGCGGGCGCATGCACGGCTTGGTCTCGACGTCGAGGATGAGCCGGTCGAAGTCGGTCCGCTGCTCGACCCGGGTAGCTTCCACCTTGTACGTCACCCGCAGCACGGGCGAGTAGATGGAGTCGATAGGCACCCGGCCGATCTCCTGGCCGGGCTGCTTGTTCTGGGTAGCCGAGACGTAGCCGCGACCGCGCTCCACGGTCAGCTCCATCTCGAGCTTGCCCTTGGCGTTCAGGGTGGCGATGTGCAGCTCGGGATTGTGCACCTCGACCCCGGCCGGCGGTGCGATGTCAGCCGCGGTCACCTCGCCGGGGCCCTGCTTGCGCAGGTACATCACGACCGGCTCGTCGTGCTCGGAGGAGACCACGAGCTCCTTCAGGTTCAAGATGATGTCGGTGACATCTTCCTTGACGCCGGGAACCGTGGAGAACTCGTGCAGGACGCCTTCGATCCTGATACTCGTGACGGCCGCGCCCGGGATCGAGGACAGCAGGGTCCGCCGGAGCGAGTTGCCGATCGTGTAACCGAAACCCGGCTCGAGAGGCTCGATCACGAACCTGGACCGGTATTCGTCTACCTGCTCCTCGGCGAGCGAGGGGCGCTGAGCGATGAGCATGGAACTTCCTTTCCGCGACGCCCGCTATATGACGTCGTGTTTTCTCCCGGGGGAGACTCTTTCTCCCCCGGGGGGCGAACCCCCCGGTGACCCCCCGGCTCAGGGGGGCCCCGGCCCCCCTGAAACCCCCTGGGGGGCCCTGCGGGCCCCGGAGGGGCGGGGGGGTGGTGCTGTGGAACTGGCGGTGCTGTGGAACTTGTGGTGCTGGTGCTTCTTGTACTCTGTGCTTCTCGTACTGCTCGAGGGTTACTTCGAGTAGTACTCGACGATTAGCTGTTCTTGGACTTGGGTGTCGATCTGGGCGCGGACGGGGAGGGAGTGGACCAGGATGCGCATCCGGTCGGGCACTACCTCGAGCCAGGCGGGGACGGTACGCTCGCCGGCTTCGGCGCGGGCGATGATGAACGGGGTCATCTCGAGGGCCTTGGGGACCACCTCGATGATGTCGCTCTCGCTGACCCGGTAAGACGGGATGTCGACCTTCTTCCCGTTCACCGTGAAGTGGCCGTGACGCACCAGCTGACGGGCCATGTCACGGCTCTTGGCGAAGCCCGCGCGGAAGACCACGTTGTCCAGGCGACGCTCAAGGAGCTGGAGCATGGTCTCGCCGGTACGGCCGTGCTTGCGGGTCGCTTCCTCGTAGTAGCCGTGGAACTGCCGCTCGAGAATGCCGTAAATCCGGCGCGCCTTCTGCTTCTCCCTGATCTGCTGCAGGTAGTCGCCTTCCTTCGGGCGGTTCCGGCCGTGCTCGCCCGGCGGGTAAGGCCGGATCTCGATCGGGCACTTCGGCGAGTCGCACTTGGCGCCCTTCAGGAAGAGCTTGGTCTTCTCCCGGCGGCAGAGCTTGCAGTCCGGGCCTGTGTATCGAGCCATCTTCGGTATCTCCTCAGACCCGGCGCCGCTTCGGCGGCCGGCAGCCATTATGCGGCACGGGGGTCATGTCCTGAATCGAGCCGACCTCAAGCCCGGTCGCCTGCAGCGACCTGATGGCGGTCTCGCGGCCCGAGCCCGGGCCCTTGACGAAGACATCGACCTTGCGCATGCCGTGTTCCATCGCGCGTCGCGCCGCCGCCTCGGCCGCCATCTGCGCGGCGTAGGGCGTGGACTTGCGCGATCCCTTGAATCCGACCTGACCCGCGGACGCCCATGAGATGACATTGCCCGTCGGGTCGGTGATCGAGATGATCGTGTTGTTGAACGTGCTCCTGATGTGGGCGTGCCCGTGAGCGACGTTCTTTCGCTCCTTGCGGCGCACCTTCTTGGCGGCCTGGCTACGGCTCTTTGCTGGCGGCATTTCTTTCTTTGGCTTCCTTCGAGGTCATCGGTCCTGCGGGCGGACTACTTCTTGCCGGCCTTCTCCTTGCCGGCCACTGTCTTCTTCTTGCCCTTGCGGGTGCGGGCGTTGGTCTGCGTCCGCTGCCCGTGCACCGGAAGCCCACGGCGATGGCGGATCCCCTGGTAGCAGCCGATCTCGACCTTGCGCCTGATGTCGGCCTGGACCTCGCGGCGCAGGTCGCCTTCGACCTGGTAGTGCGCGTCGATCCAGTCGCGGAGCTTCATCAGCTCGTCGTCGGTGAGGCTGTGTACCCGGGTGTCGCCGTTGACGCCGGTGGCCTCTAGTGTCTGCAGTGACCTGGTGCGGCCGATGCCGTAGATATAGGTGAGCGCGATCTCCACCCGCTTATCGCGGGGGAGGTCCACTCCAGAAAGCCTGGCCATATGCGGGCAGTTCTCCTTCTTCTTGCGGAGGTCCTTCGCGCCGCCTCCATGCCCTGCCCCGGACATGGCCCCGGCCTCCGACCGGGGGTCGCAGCCTGATCTAGCTGCTGCGGCACGCGTCTATGGTGAAAACGGCGGGGCGTCAGCCCTGCCGCTGCTTGTGCCTGGGGTCGGAGCAGATGACCATGACGCGGCCGTGCCGACGGATGATCCGGCACTTGCTGCAGATCTTCTTAACGCTCGGCTTGACCTTCACGGGGTATCTCCACTAAATGTTGCTTTCTTGTTTACTTGTACCGGTACACGATCCGCCCGCGACTCAGGTCGTAAGGGCTGAGCTCTACAACGACCCGGTCGTCAGGCAGGATGCGGATATAGTGCATCCGCATTTTCCCGCTGATATGGGCGAGAACCTTGTGCCCGTTGTCCAGCTCCACCCGGAAGAAGGCATTCGGGAGCGACTCGACAACCGTGCCTTCAATCTCAATGGCGCCGTCTTTTTTGGGCATGTCCTCCGCGCTTCGCTATATGTCGTGATGGCCCGCGCCTGGACGCGGTTTACTGAGGCCGTACTTCTCTGGGCGGCCAGCCTGCCCCGCCTGGCTCGCGCCGGTGCTGGCTTGCGACAGCGGGACGAGATAACCGGTAAGGGCCGGTACGGTGCTCGCGTAAGCAAGCCACCGGACGCCGACTGGGTGTAAAAACCCAGCAGATGGGCCGGTGACGAGTGTACTCGACCCGGAGCCTCAACGCGAACCGGCAGGTAGTAAGACACTCAAGGCCCCGCCGCTATTCCCGCGGGTGCTGCGCGCGCCGGATCAGCGCCCAGATCCACGGCAGCGCGATCAGCGCCCACCACGGGAACCAGGTGCCGCCGCCGACCACGGCCATCACCGCCCAGATGGCGACCAGGGCCGAAGTGACCACCGCCCAGGCCCCCATGGCTACCGTACCCGGTGAGAACCTGACCGGGTCCTGCGAGCCGCGCAGCTCGCTTGGCAGCAGCGAGTGGTACGAGCCGGGCGCAGCCCGGCGCAGCGACGCGTCGGGCAGCCGGTACAAGTCGATAGCGGGCAGGTCCCCCATTAGCTCGTCGATCTCGCCAAGCGTCTTGGCGTCGAGCGCCTTGTTCATGCGTTCGTGAAACTCCTCGGCGTCTAGCCGGCCCGCGGCGTGGTGCTCGCGCAGCAGCGCCGCGGCGCGGTCTCGATCCGCGTCCGAGGCGCGGATCCGCGGGTCACCGGGCACCGGGATACCTTCCTAGGTCGGCCGGACTCTCACCGAGTCCTGCTACCTAGTATCACCGATGCCGACAGCTGGCTCGGGGGGCCGGGTCCGCCCAGAGGGTTCGGGGGGACTAAGTCCCCCCCAAGGGGGGCAAGGGGGGTCTGGGGGGATGGGTCCCCCCCAAGGGGGGTCTGGGGGGATGGGTCCCCCCAGGATCGGGGGGGTCTGGGGGGGTCGTCCCCCCGGCCAGCAGAGCGAAACCCGATCTTCCGCCGTCCTCAGCGGTGAGCACCCACGGTCCGTCGGGCATGATCGCGACGGTGTGCTCGAAATGCCCGGCCCAGCTGCCGTCGGCGGTGATGACGGTCCAGCCGTCATCGAGCAGCACCGTCTCCTCGTCGCCGAGCATCACCATCGGCTCGATGGCCAGCGCCATGCCCGGCGTCAGGCGCGGCCCGCGGCCCGGGCGCCCGTAGTTGGGGACCGGCGGATCCATGTGCATCGCGCTGCCGATGCCGTGCCCGGTGTACTCCTCGACCACGCCGTAATGGCCCGCTTCGCGGACGCTGGTCTCCACCGCGTGCGAGATATCACCGAGCCGGTGGCCGGCCTGAGCCTGCGCGAGCCCGCGCCAAAGCGCGGCCTCGCACACCTGGAGAAGGCGAGCATGCTCGTCGGCGATGGCGCCCACCCCGACGGTCACGGCCGCGTCCCCGTGCCATCCGTCCACGATCGCGCCGCAGTCGATGGAGATGATGTCCCCTTCGCGCAAGCGCCGGTCCTGACTCGGGATGCCGTGCACGATCTCGTCGTTCACCGACGTGCAGATGGTGGCGGGGTACCCGTGGTAGCCCTTGAACGACGGGATAGCTCCGGCCCCGCGGATCTCGCGCTCGGCCAGCGCGTCGAGCTCGGCGGTGGTGACACCAGGTCCGACGGCCCCGGACACGGCCCGCAAGGTGCGCGCCACCACAAGCCCGGCCGCGCGCATGACCTTGATCTGCGCGGGCGTCTTGACCTCGATACCCACCCCTCCGCGCATAGCTTGCGCACCTCCCTTGCCCGCTTCAATGCCCCCGTCACGGCCGTGGCGCCGTATTCTGGCCGCCGTCAACGCACGAACGGGCGGAGCGCGGCCAGCGCCCGGCTGGTGATCTCTTCCACCGGGCCGGTCGCGTCGATGCCGATCAGGATGTTCTCGTCGGCGTAGAACGAGACGAGCGGTGAGGTCTGCACGGCGTAGACCTCGATCCGGTGCCTGATGGTGTCCTCGGAGTCGTCATCGCGCTGGAAGAGCTCCCCGCCGCAGTCGTCGCAAATGCCGTTGCGGGCGGGCGGGTCGTAAAGCACGTGCCAGACCCGTTCGCACCGGCGGCAGGTCCTACGACCTGACAGCCGCCGTACCACCTCGTCCTCGTCCACCACCAGCTCAAGCACCACGCCCAGCCGCGCGTCGAGCTCCGCGAGCATCTTCTTCAGCGTCTCGGCCTGCGGGACGTTCCTCGGGAAGCCGTCCAGGAGGAAGCCCTCCTGCGCGTCCTCCTCGGCCAGCCGGTCCCGGACCATCGCGACGGTGACCTCGTCGGGAACTAGGTCACCACGCTCCATGAACTCCCGGGCCTTACGCCCCAGCTCGGTATTGCTGGTCACGTTGTACCGGAAAATGTCACCTGTCGAGATTCTCGGGATCGCCAGGTGTGAAGCTATGAACTGGGCCTGTGTCCCCTTGCCCGCACCGGGGGGCCCGACGAGGACGATGCGCACTATCGCAAGAAACCCTCATAGTTGCGCTGTTGCAACTGGCTCTCGATCTGCTTCACCGTGTCCAGCCCGACACCGACCATGATGAGCAGGCTGACTCCGCTGAACGGGAACTCGTTGGCAACCCCGATGGAGGCCAAGGCCACCAGCGGGAACAGCGCGACGGCACCCAGGTAGACCGCGCCGGGCGCGGTAAGCCTGCTCTGCACGTAGCTGAGGTACTCGGCGGTCGGCCGGCCCGGCCGGATCCCGGGTATGAACCCGCCGTACTTTTTCATGTTGTCGGCGACTTCGGTCGGGTTGAAGGTGATCGACACATAGAAATAGGTGAACCCGACGATGAGCACGAAGAACGCGAGCATGTAGAAGGCCGAGCTGCTCTGCTCGATGTAGCGAGACACCCAGCCCACCCAGCCGCCGGTGCTGTTCTTGCCGAACAGCTGCGCGGCCAGGGTCGGGATGTAGAGCAGCGACGAGGCGAAGATGACCGGGATGACGCCGGCCTGGTTGACCTTCATCGGGATGTAGGTCGAGGTGCCGCCGTACATCCGGCGTCCCACCATCCGCTTGGCGTACTGCACCGGGATCCGGCGCTGGGCCTGTTCCATGAACACGATGAACGCGACGATGGCGATGACGACGACCACGGCGACGGCGGCGTAGAAGGGGCTCTTGTCCCGGTAGATCGCGAGCAGCTCACCGGGGATGACCGAGATCACCGTGGTGAAGATCAGCACCGACATGCCGTTGCCGACCCCGCGGTCGGTGATCAGCTCGCCAATCCACATGATGACCGTCGTGCCGGCCACCATGGTGATCACCATCGTGGCGATGGAGAAGACCGAGGCGTTCGGGATAATCGGGTTGTTGCCTGCCGTCCCGCACCCGTTGAACAGGGTGCCTGACCTGGCCAGCTCGATGTACCCGGTGGACTGAAGGATCGCCAGGCCCACGGTCAGGTACCTGGTGTACTGGGTGATCTTGGCCTGCCCGGCCTGTCCTTCTTGCTTCAGCGTCTCAAGCCGCGGGATCACGACCGTGAGCAGCTGCAGGATGATGCTGGCGGTGATGTACGGCATGATGCCGAGCGCGAACACCGACAGGCGCAGCAGTGCCTGGCCGCTGAGCAGGTTGACGATGGCCAGCACGCCCGCCGTCGGGCTGCCTGCCGCGGTGGCTACGTTCGTGCAGATCGTCACGTTCTTCACGTCGACGCCCGGCGTCGGAAGCGAGGCACCGAACCGGAACAGGGCGATGAGGCCGAGCGTGATCAGCATCTTCTTGCGAAGATCCGGCGTCTGGAACGCCCGCACGAAGGCCGTCAGCATGCGCAGTCCTCGGTTCGGTTGATCGGGCAGTCCACGTATCTTACCCGGCACTGCATGCGTTGTCTCCCTTGAAACGTCATCCAGAACCGACTAGCTCGCACGGGCATTTTGTGCCCGTGCGAGCGATCGGTGCAGGTCGCAGACTGCTTAGGAGAGCTCAGTAACCGTACCGCCGGCCTGCTCGATCTTGCGGACGGCGGTGGCCGAGAACGCGTGCGCGGTGACCCGCAGCGCGACGGAGATGTCTCCGGTGCCCAGCACCTTGATCAGCTCGCCCTTACGGGCCGCGCCCCTGGCCACCAGGTTCTCCGGCGTCACGTCGCCGCCCTCGGGGAACAGGTCGGCCAGCCTGCCGGTGTTCACCACCTGGTAGGCGGTACCGAAGCCCGCGTTCGAGAAGCCCTTCAGCTTCGGCACCCGGCGGTGCAGCGGCATCTGGCCGCCCTCGAAGCCGAGGCGGACCGTGTTACGGGCCTTGGTGCCCTTGGTGCCACGTCCCGCGGTCTTGCCCTTGGACGCCTCACCGCGGCCGACCCGCGTCTTGGCCTTGTGCGCTCCCGGGGCAGGCCGCAGGTGATGCAGCTTGAGCCCGCGCCCGCGCTGCTCCCCGCTCGCCTCCGGCAAGCCGCCTTGTTCGTCCGCCATGTCAGTCCACTTCCTCCACCGTCACCAGATGGCGCACGGTCTTGATCATGCCGCGGAACTCGGGGCGATCCGGCTTGACGACTACCTGGCCGATCCGGCGCAGCCCGAGCGACCGCAGCGAGTTCCGCTGCGCGCTGTTCCCGCCGATCTTCGACTTGACCTGTGTCACTTTCAGCTGTGCCATCTGTGCCTCCCTTAGGTCCCGGCCGCGGCCCGGGCGCGCAGCATGGCCGCCGGCGCCACGTCCTCGATCGGCAGGCCCCGCTTGGCCGCGATTTCCTCGGGCCGGTTCAGGCTCTTGAGCGCGGCCACCGTCGCGTGCACGACGTTGATCGGGTTCGACGAGCCCAGCGAACGGGACAGCACGTCGTGGATCCCGGCGCACTCGAGCACGGCCCGCACCGGACCGCCGGCGATGACGCCGGTACCCGGGCTAGCCGGCTTCAGCAGCACCACGCCCGCCGCGGCCTCGCCCTGCACGGTGTGCGGGATCGTGCCGGCGATCCTGGGCACGCGGAAGAAATGCTTCTTCGCCTCTTCGACGCCCTTGGCGATAGCGGCCGGCACCTCCTTGGCCTTGCCGTATCCGACGCCGACCATCCCGTTGCCGTCGCCCACCACCACCAAGGCGGTGAAGCTGAAGCGGCGGCCGCCCTTGACGACCTTGGCCACGCGGTTGATAGTGACCACGTGCTCAAGGTAGGCAGCTTGCTTATCGGCCGCGCCGCCGCGCCGGTCCTCACGGCGCTCGCGCCGCTCGCCGCCGCTGCCGCGCCGCGGAGCTCCTGGCATTAGCCCTTCCTCATCTCTGTATTGCCGTACTCGTTCACAGCTTCAGTGCTCACAGCTTCAGGCCGCCTTCGCGGGCGCCGTCCGCCAGCGCCGCGATCCGGCCGTGGTAGCGGTAGCCGCCCCGGTCGAACACGACGGCTTCGATGCCGGCCTCGGCCGCGCGCTGCGCGAGCAGTTCGCCGACCCGGCGCGCCTTGGCTGTCTTGTCGCCCTCGCCCGCCCGGACCGACTGATCCAGGGTGGACGCGGCGGCCAGCGTACGGCCCACGCTGTCGTCTACGATCTGCGCGAACATGTGCCGCGCCGACCGGTTGACCACCAGCCGCGGCCTGCTCGGGCTGCCGCTGACCTTCTTGCGTACCCGCAGGTGGCGGCGTACGCGTCCGGCCGCGGAAAGGTGCGTGTGAGGTCCCACGCGCCCGGTGGCGCGTGCGCGTGACCTGGTTTTGGTGCCAGCCATGACTTACTTACCAGCCTTCCCGACCTTGCGGCGGATCTGCTCACCCTGGTACCGCACGCCCTTGCCCTTGTACGGGTCGGGCTTGCGGAGCTTGCGGATTTGCGCGGCCACCTCGCCCACCGCCTGCTTGTCGATGCCCTCCACGACAAACCTGGTAGGGGTCTCGACCCGGAAGGTGATGCCCTCCGGCGGGGTAATGGGTACGGGGTGGCTGAAGCCGAGCGCGAACTCCAGGTCGCTTCCCCTGGCCTGGACCCGGTAGCCGACACCGACGATTTCCAGGGTCTTGCGGTAGCCGTCGGTGACGCCGATGACCATGTTCGCGATCAGCGTGCGGGACAGGCCGTGCAGCGCGCGTACGGAGCCCTCGTCGTTCGGCCTGGTGACCTTGATCACCCCGTCCTCGCGGACGACGTCGATGGGGTCGGCCACGGTATGCCGCAGCGTGCCCTTCGGCCCTTGCACCGTGACCTGGCGCCCGTCTATGTCGACCTGAACCCCGCTGGGGATGGTCACGGGGAGCCGCCCGATCCTTGACATTGCAGCTCTCCCTTACCAGACGTAGGCGAGGACTTCCCCGCCCACGCCCCGCTTCTTGGCTTGCTTGTCGGTCAGCAGCCCGCCGGACGTGGAGATGATCGCCACGCCCAGGCCGTTCAGGACCCGGGGCAGGTTGTCCTTCTTCGCGTACACCCGCAGCCCGGGCTTGGATACCCGCTTGATGCCGGCGATGGAGCGCTCGCGGGCGTTGCCGAACTTGAGGGTGACGACGAGGTTCTTGCCGACCTCGGCGTCCTCCACCCGCCAGGACGCGATGTAACCCTCCTGCTGGAGGATCTCCGCGATGTGGGACTTGATCTTCGAATACGGCATGCCCACGGTGTCGTGGTACGCCGAATTCGCGTTCCGCAGTCGCGTCAGCATGTCCGCGATCGGATCGGTCATCGTCATGGCCTAGTGGCCTTCCTCACCGCGGTTTCCCGACGGACTCTGTCCGGACCCGGGACCTTCGGTGTGCTCGTTTGTTTCGTTACCAACTGGACTTGGTGATGCCGGGCAGCTCACCGCGGTGCGCCATCGTCCGGAAGCAGATCCGGCACAGGCTGAACCGGCGGTAGACGGCACGCGGCCGCCCGCAGCGGGTGCACCGCGTGTAACCCCGCACCTGGAACTTGGGCGTTCGGTTCGCCTTGACGACCAGCGACTTCTTCGCCACTGTCAGCCCTCCTTGAAGGGGAAGCCGAGCCGCCGCAGCAGGGAGCGGCCTTCGGCGTCATTTATTGCTGTGGTTACGACGGTGATGTCCATCCCGCGCTGGCGGTCGACCTTGTCCGGGTCGATCTCATGGAACATGACCTGCTCGGTGAGGCCGAACGTGTAATTCCCGTGCCCGTCGAACTGCCGGTCGGACAGGCCGCGGAAGTCGCGGATACGGGGCAGGGCGATGGTCAGCAGGCGGTCAAGGAACTCCCACATGCGGTCGCCGCGCAGCGTGGTGTGCGCGCCGATCGGCATGCCCTCGCGGAGCTTGAACTGGGCCACGGACTTCTTCGCCTTGGCGACGGCCGGCCGCTGCCCGGTGATGGTGGACAGGTCGCGGACGGCGCCCTCGATGAGCTTCGCGTCCCTGGCCGCCTCGCCGACGCCCATGTTCACGACGATCTTGGTCAGCCCGGGGATCTGCATCACGTTGGCGTAACCGAACTCATCCTTGAGCGCGGGCGCGATCTCGGCCCGGTACCGCTCCTTGAGCCGGGGTACGGCCGGGGCTTCGGTGGCCATCAGATGTCCTTCCCGCTTGGCCTGGCGACGCGGACCTTGTTGCCGTCGTCGTCGAACCGGTAGCCGACGCGCGCGGCGCGCTTGCTTTCCGGATCGGCGAGCTGGACGTTGCTCACGTCAATCGGCGCCTCGGCCTGCGTGATGCCGCCCTCCTTGGCGCCGCGGGCGCCCTGGTGGGTGACCTTCTTGTTCTTCTTCACCACGTTGACGCCCTGGACAAGCACCTTGTTCCGGTCCGGGTAGGCCGCGATGACCAAGCCGGAGCGTCCCCGGTCACGGCCCGCGACGACAACCACGTGGTCGCCCTTCTTGATCTTCATCACAGCACCTCCGGCGCCAGCGAGATGATCCGCATGAAGCGCTTCTCCCGCAGCTCACGGCCGACCGGGCCGAAGATGCGGGTACCGCGCGGGTCCCCGCCGTCCCTGATCAGCACCGCCGCGTTCTCGTCGAACCGGATATAGGAGCCGTCGCCACGGCGGCGCTCCTTGCGAGTGCGCACCACGACCGCCTTGACGACATCACCCTTTTTCACGCCGGCGCCGGGAAGGGCATCCTTCACCGTCGCCACGATGACGTCACCGATACCCGCGTATCGCCGGCCGCTGCCGCCGAGCACACGGATGCAGAGGATCTCCTTCGCACCCGTGTTGTCGGCGACCTTAAGCCGCGACTCCTGCTGGATCACGTCAACCTCTCTATCTTCCCCGGGGGCGACCCCCCGGTGACCCCCCGGCAAAGGGGGGCTGCCCGCCCCCCTTTAACCCCCTGGGGGGCCGCGGGTGCCGCGGCTAGGGGGCCCACAATTCCTACTTGGCCTTCTCGAGGATCTCGGCTACCCGCCAGCGCTTTGTCGCCGACAGCGGCCGGGTTTCCATCAGCAGCACTCGGTCACCGACGCCGCAGGCGTTGGTGGCGTCATGCGCCTGGTACTTCTTGGTACGGCGCAAGACCTTGCCGTACTTGGGGTGCTTCACGTGGTCCTCGACCTCGACGACGACGGTCTTGTCCATCTTGTCGCTGACCACAAGGCCTTCGCGGCCCTTGCGGTAACCCCTGGTTACCGCGTCGCCG
>CAVUBD010000009.1:0-37186 GCA_963739615.1 uncultured Actinomycetes bacterium | reverse complement strand
ACGGCAGGCTGGTTGCCAGCGCCGGAAGCGACGGCATGGTCCGGCTGTGGAATGCGGCCACCGGCCGGCCCGTCGGCAGGCCACTGGCTCTACTGCGGTAGCCGGGCTGGCGTTCAGCCCCGACGGCAATCCTGGCCACCTTGGACATCACGCATGGCGCTACCGTCCGCTCTGGGATCCGGCCTCCGGCGGCCCATGCGCGGCGACACCGGCCGTCACGGCTACGAGGCCAGCTGGGACATATCCCAGCTGGCAGGCCGGATAGCGGCCGGAGAAATGAAGGCGTCGCTCCCTTTCTTCCTGGCCCGACGAAACTGATAACAGCAAGAAGCGTGAAGCTGACCGGCGCCTCCTCCGCTGGAGGCGGCTTGCCCGGCCCGGGACGAACCGACCCTGACCGAGCCGGTTCGAGTTGGTCCGGCCCGGGCCGGTCTCACCAGGGTCAGCTCTGCACGGCGTTTCGCTGCCCTGCTTCTTGCTGTTATCAGTAGGCGGGTATTGTTGCGGCATGCCAGCTCCGGGGGACCGCAGGTCGGCGCGCGACGCCATTGATGACTTCATCCGCCATTTGGCCGGCCGTCAGCTGGCGGGCACCACCCTGCGGATCCGCAGGCACTTCCTCGATGAGTACCTGCAGCACGCCCAGGAAGCCGCCGGGACCATCGATATCGCGGTCGGCGAGCTCATGGACCCGGCGCGGGCCGACGCGTGGCTCTGCGACGCGGCCGCCGGCAAGACCCGCACCCGCAACACCCTCCGCGGGCCCGATGCAGCCGCCTACTCCAACTCGATGCGCGTGCGCATCGACTCGTACAACGCCTTCGCCGAATTCCTCTGCCTGTCCGACCGCCATGACAGCCAGCCGCCTACCTGCGGCTACTACCTGACTCCCGCCGATACCGAGCGTCTCCTCCACGACCTGACCGTCCGCAGGCCCGTCCACGCCAACGCCGCGACATCGCTGCGCACCGCCGCCGTTGCCGCACTTGTCGCCGACACCAGCCGGACTGTCCCCGAGCTCGCCCGGCTCAAGGTCGCCGCCCTGCAGCTGGATGGCGAGGCACGCGTTGAGCTTGCGGACGGATTCTGTCCGCTAAGCAGCGCGACCGTGCACATCCTGACCCGGTGGCTCGCCGCCCGAGCGGTGATCATCGCCGAACTCGAAGGCAGCGACCCTGGCCACCTATGGATCCCGACCAAGCCCGGGCGGCCGCGAGGCGGCCAGGAGCCCGTCAAGCCCGGCCTCACGCGGGCAGCCGTCCGCACCCTTCACGCCGCCCACCGCACCCTCGTCAGCCAGGTGCTCGGCACCCCGCTCCGTCCAGGCGCCTTCCGCGTGGCAGACCCGTCACGTGCTCGATCCAGCCCGAGGAGCGTGAACTAGCCCCCACTGGCTACACCGGTGCAGTTCGCGTCGTCCCGCGGCAATGTGAAGCGGGCGCCAGGGGAGCGGGCGCCGAAGCATGCCCTGCAGTCAGGGCAAGATCGGACACGGCGCGTGGCATCGGGGCCTGCCATCGAATCAACTTTACATAATGTACATTATCGGCGTATGCACGAGTACCTCCGACTATTGTTGTCCGTTGTCCCGATGCTAATCTGGTCACGTGACCATCGTCGCCTCGCCGAGCGGCGGCTCAGAGCGATTCGCCCTCGTCGTCCTCCTCGTAGGCCTCGGCGCTGGTCCGCCGGAGGATATCGTCAGCCCACGCTTGCGCCCATCTGCGCAGGTCAGTGATTTGCTCTACTGAGAGGCCATATTCGGTGAACGACTGGTCGTCGTACCATTCGGCGCCCTCAAGACGTGCCTTGAGCTCACTGAGGCTGAATTGCTCGTCCCAGGCGTGACGTCGGCCGAGGGACTCTAGCTCGATGTTCGAGCACAGCTGCGACGCGGCATGGATGTCGTCGCATTACCAGTTTTCCAGGAAACGGAACGATCGCTAACGCTAATTCCTGCGCGCTTCTTCCTCGCACCCTGGCATGCGTCCGTGACCTCATCGGTGGCCGCAGATGACTGCATATGGCAGTCTGCAATCGCGGACCGCGCGAGACGCCCGGATAGGCGGCATTTAATAGCCGCCGCGCGTCATCCCGCGCGACGTGATGGCTTCATTGCCCTGGCGCTGTTCCTGCTGCCATGGGCGGTCCTGGCCGTGGTCCGCCGCCACCACCTCGATGCCGGCACCATGGTCGCGGTGATCTCCGCCCTGGCCGCAGTGAGTATCGGCCTGTCCACGCTCTGGCTGACCTGGGCAGCGCTCCGGGAGGCGGAACGATCAGGCGGCGGGACTGGCGTCCTGAACCTGAGCCAGGTGGCCGACCAGTTGGCTATCGCGATGGGCACCCAGTGGAACGCCGAGGCCGGGATCCGGCGGCTGAACGACCCCCGTCCGCTGCCGGTCCGCTGGACGGCAGCGGATCCTTCACTGACCGACTCGTGGGACACGCTGGCGAGGCTGGCGACCGGCGTCGCCGGATGGCCCGATCCTCCGCCCGCGGGAACCTGGGCAATCGGCCCAGATGACCTGGCCGGGCAGGATGGCAAACTGGCACAGGTGCTGGCCAAGGTGCCAACTGGGCGGCTGGTCGTGCTCGGCGAGCCAGGTGCCGGTAAGACGATGCTGATGGTTCAGCTGGTACTGGATCTGCTTGCTGGGCGGCCCGGTGGTGACTCCGTCCCGTTCCTGGCCTCGGTCGCCTCCTGGGACCCGGGGGAACAAGACCTGTGGGGTTAGCTGGCCGCCCAGCTCCTGACTGACCACCCTGACTTGGCTGACCCCCGCCGGCCAGCCCCCCGCCGGCTGCCAGGGTCGAGTCGACACTGGCAGCAGCGCTTATTGCTTCCGGACTGATCCTGCCGATCCTGGACGGACTCGATGAGATCCCGGAAAAAGTCAGGGGCCCGTCCATCAGCCGGATCAACGAAGCGCTAACGCTGAGGCCTGGCCAGCGGGTTGTGGTGACCTACCGCAGCCAGGAGTACCGGGAAGCTGTCAGGCCAGAAGATGGGCCCGAGGCAACCCTTCGGGCGGCGGCTGTTCAGTTGCGCCCCCTGGATGCGAACGACGTCCGCACCTACCTCGATGATGAGGCCGCTGGCCCGGCAGCCAGGGCCCGCTGGGCACCCGTCTTCCAGTTGCTCGGCACCGGGGCTCCGGCCGGGCAGGCACTGACCACGCCGCTGATGGTCGGCCTGGCCCGCGCCATCTACAGTCCCCGGCCTGGTGAGCTGGCCGGGACCTTGCGTGATCCCGCGGAGCCGCGCAGCCCTGCCCTGGCGGACCGGAATGCCGTGGAATCCCTGTTGTTCGACGCGTTCATCCCTGCCGCCTATCGTGACCGCTCCGGCGGGAAGGCACAGGATGCGGAAAGATGGCTGACGTTTCTCGCCCGTCATCTCGACCATGAAATCGGCGGTAGCGATATCGCCTGGTGGCAGCTGCAGCGCGCCTTGCCAGTCAGGAAATCGGGGTCCGGTGGCCCGCCGTCGGCACAGGTACCTTCACGTAATCTGCGGCGGTTACCGCCGGGTAACCAGTGCCAGGGGCCGTCCGGTGAAGAACCCGCGAGGGCGGGTCAGCTGGCGGGGTGCCGTGCTGTCGCGGGCAGGCGGGTTTGGCCTGGCGGGGTCAGGGTGGCGGTGAGCCCGGTGAGCAGGATGTCGAGGCCGCGTTCGAGTTCGGCGGCGCCGTCGTAGCCGGCCAGGACGGGGGCCAGGCCGCGGAGCAGGGGGAAGTCGCCGATTGGCAGCCGGTGCAGGCCGAGCCGGAGCAGGTCGTCGGTCTCGTCGGGGCTGACGGTGAGTTCCTGGAGCTCGTCCAGGATGTGGCCGTGCAGGAAGCCGAACAGGGCCCGGTAGATGTGCAGGGCACCGGGTCCGCTGAACCCGGCCCGGGTGAGCAGGGCCAGGATGTCTTCCAGGGGGCGCAGGGTGCCGGGGGGGCGCAGCCCGAGGGGGGTGGCCAGCGGCCGGGTGACGATCAGCGGCACGACGTGGGGGTGGGCCAGTGCCAGCGCGCGGTAGCGGCGGGCGACGGCGCGTAGCTGGCCGGCCCAGTCGGGGTCGGCGGAGTCGACGCGGAGCCGGGCCAGGACGGTCTCGGCAACGCCGTCGAGCAGGGCCGCTTTGTTAGGCGCGTGCCGGTAGAGGATCATCGGGTCCCGGCCGAGGGCGCGGGCCAGGCGCCGCATGGACAGGGCGTCGGCGCCGTCGCGGTCGATGATCTCCAGCGCGGCGGCCAGCACGGCATCGCGGGTGATCTTGCCGCTGCCGTTGGCGGCGGGGCCGCCGTCGGTGCGGGCGGTTGGCGTGGTCATGACGGGGGCACCGTCCCCTCCTGGTGAGCGGATGCAGGCCGCCACCATGTGTCAGCGGTGTAGGTCTACGTTGTTGACATTACCATACCCAGGTGATTTACTGTAGATCTACACGTAAACAGGCGGGAGTGCGCCATGATCATCGTTCTCGGGCTCGTCATCCTGGTCGCCGCGGTGATCGCCGGCGTGGCCGGCGTGCTGGCCAACGGCGGCCACGCCCACGCGGTGACCCATTTCGCGGTGTTCGGCTACCACGTGACCGGCTCCACCGGCACCCTGTTCCTGTACGGCATCGTCACCGGGGCGGTGGCCCTGGCCGGGCTGAGCCTGCTGCTGGCCGGCGCGCGCCGCACCTCCCGCCGCGGCCGCGACGCCCGCCGCGGGCTGGCGCAGTCCCGCCGCGAGACCGCCGCCGTCAGCCAGGACCGCGACGACCTGCGCGGCCAGCGCGACACCGCCCGCGCCTACACCGCCAGCACGCTCGGCAACGGCGACGGTAACGCCAGCCCCCGGGCCAGCAGCGACCCCCGGCCGGGCAGGCCGCGCCTGTTCACGCGCCGGCCCGCAGGGCGGCCGGAAACGCTGCCCGGCCAGGCGGCCGAGACCCCCGCCGCCGAGACCCCCGCCAGCGCGTCCGCGCCCGCGGAATGACCCGCGAAGGACAGCCCCTCATGAGTATCTCCAGGAAGATCGCGCACAAGGCCGAGGCAGTCAAAGGCGCCTTCAAGAAGACGGCAGGGCGGGCCACCGGCAACCGGCGCCTGCGCGCCGAGGGCCGCGCTGACCAGGCCAAGGGCAACCTCAAGCAGGCCGGGGCCAAGGCCGAGGACGCCGTCAAGCACTGATAACCCGCAGCGCGGGAGCCCTCACTCACGCCCGCCCCGCGAGGCTCCCCCGCCCCGCCGGCCTGGCTCACCGTCTTGAGCCCCGCAGACACGAGAGGAGCAACCCATGTTTATCAGCGTCGGAACACTCGTGATCATCGCGCTCATCGTGCTTGTCGTCCTGTTCATGCGCAGGCGCTAAACCAGCTCACCGGCGCGGCCGTGATCCTCGCGGGGTCGCGGCGGGCCTGCTTCTGCCCCCTCTGACGCGTCAGCGCCAGGCCCGCATCCCCGCAGGCACGCACCCGCAATCGCGGGACGGCCAGTCCGCCGCCGATCACCTGCCGGTGCACCCGCCCCGGCAGATGGCTCACTAGAAAAGGGTGAGGCGCCCATGAGTACCGCCAGGAAGCTCGCGCCCGGGTCCGTGCCAGGAATCCGCGGCTGGAGGCATCGCATGGCTGGGCATGTTCTGCGTCAGCGCGTGGAGGTCAGCGATGATGACCGCACGGTCGCCACGGCCGAGGTGACCACCTCCGAAGGACCTGGAGGCACCGCCCGGGTATCTTTGCGCGCCGAGCCAGGGCACATCACTCCCGGGCACCGCGCGAGCCTGGTCGATGCCGTGCTGGATCTTCCCGAGGTCCAGGAAAGCGCACGCCTGGAGGCGGCATTCCAGCTTGGCGACAACGAGTCACTGCACCAGCTTCAAGAACGCTGCGAGGACGTCAGCACCCGCCCGGCCGGGTGGAGCGCGCTCGTCGATGCGAACCTGCCGTCCAGCCGCGCCGGGCAGCACGTCCCGGACTCAGCCGGCAAGGAACCCCTGCCGGGCGCATAACGACGTCAGAGGCGATCGTCCCGTCCGACAGCCCCGCCGCCGCCCGGGCCAGCACGGGGCTTGAGCAACAAAGGAACGGTCAGTGGCGGCAAGGCGCGCTCGGGAGCAGAGGGTAGCGGCGCTGGGTGTTCGGTTGTTTCAAGCCCCGTGCTGACCGGCCTCAGACCGGTTATCACTCCAGCGCGGACACTAGAGAACTGGAGGGCCGATGACCGGACCCGACCACTACGCCGAGGCCGAGCGCCTGCTGGCCCTTGCCGAACGCCACAGCAGCGGTGCCACTTACGGCCCTGAATGGACGCTGACCCTGGCCGCCGCGCAGGTACACGCCACCCTCGCACTCGCCGCCGCCACCGCGGGAGGCACAGCAGGGCCTGACAGCCGCGCATGGGCCGACGTCGCCGCGGTAAGGCGCAGCGTCAGCATGCCGGGAGCCCCTGATGCCAGAGGCCCGGAATCCGGTTCCGCACCGCGGCCCGCGCCCCTCTTCCCGCCACCGCCGGAACCTGTTAGCCGCCACCCCTCGTGAGCGTCGTTGGGTTGGCGGCGTCGTTGCTGGTGAGCGCTGTTTTTATGGTGGTTCCGGTTGCGGGGTTGGGACGTGCGGCGACACCGTGAGCGTGTCGGATGCAGGGACGGCCCTCCCCGTTCCTTTTGGCCGAAGTCCGGGGAGGGCCGTGAGGTGCTTGGAGGCACCGGTGATCACGGTAGGCAATGACGAGGCGGTTGTCGAAGAGGACCTGTTCCGGGGGGATCTTTCGTGCCCGTGCGGGGGGACGCTGGGCGGTCACGGCTGGGCGGCTTTGCGGGCGGTGTTCGAGGCGCGGGGCCTGGAGCCGGGCCTGAACCCGGACGTGCTGGCGGGCCGGGAGCCGGCGGTGGCGGAGGCGCGGCCGCGGCGGGGCCGGTGCAGGTCGTGCGGGGCGACGCACGTGCTGCTGCCGGCGCGGCTGCTGTCGCGGCGGTGCGACTCGACGGCGGTGATCGGGGACATGATCGTGCGGGCGGCGCGGGGGCAGGACCCGGTGCGGATCTCCGATGAGACGGGGGTTCCGGAGGGCACGGTGCGGGGCCGGCTGGGCCGGTTCCGGCTGCATTCGCCGCGGGTGCGGGCGTTCTTCACCGGCCTGGCCGGGGCGCTGTCGCCGGATCCGGTTCCGCTGGACCCGGCGGGCGGCACCCGGCTGGCGGACGCGGCGGCTTCGGTGGGGGCGGCGTTCGCGGCGGCCGGGATCCGGTGGGCGGCGCTCGCGGTGTCGGCGTGGGAGTTCGCGGCGGTGCAGACGAGGGGGTCGCTGCTGTCCCCGCTGGTGGTGTTCCGGGCGGTTCGCGGTGACGCGGTGGCGTCTGCCCGGGCCTGACCGTTCAACGCGAACGCGTCCTGGAGCGGCCCTGTCACCGCGTGTCACTCTCGGTGCGCCCGCAGGTGCGGGCAGCGAGCCATCCGAGAGAAAAGGACATGGCATGACGAGCCCCAGGGAAGCAGCCGGGCGGCTCGATTTGCCGCAGTGGCCGGCCTGGAGCCTTGGCCGGGAGAGGCTATGCGTCACGGGTCACTAAGGCCCGGCGAGTTGCAAGGGTGCCAGGGCTGGTCAGTGGGCGGGGCGGGCGACGCCGACCAGCACTCGCTGCCCCGACGATGCCGGGTTACCGTCTGCCTGCTGGCGGGTGATGGTGATGGTCGGGAACTGGGTGGGCGGCACCCCGGCCCACAAGGTCACGTTGTCGGGTTGATTGAACGTGCCGATGGGCACCAAGATCCCAGCCGGGTTCTTCAGCCACGCTTCGTAGTAGTAGCCGTTATCGAGGCGGGGCAGCCCGTGCCCTTGCAACGTGATCCGCCAGCCCGATTGGGTTTGGGTCAAAGTGACCTGCCCGGTAGCAGCGGGAGCGAGGCTGGTGCCGGCTAGCGCGGCCTGGTATTGGATCGGGTGACTCCCGCCGCCCAGGCTGACCGCGACAGCGATGGCGGCCACGGCCGCGGCCAGGCCGGCCACTGCGGCGACAACCCGCCGTCGGCGGCTTCTGCGAGGCCGGACGGCCCCGGCCGGGACGACCCCGGCGGGGACGGACCCGTTGGGCTCGGCCCGGGCGCTGGCGGCGGCGCGGGCCACGGCTGCGGCGACGTTGTCCTCGAGGCCGGGGCCGGGTTCCGCCCAGACGGACGGGTCGGCGAGCAGGGCGCGCAGATCGTCGAGGTCAGCCTGCTCGGCCGGGTGCAGCGCGCTGCCTGGTTCCCCGGCCAGGTAATCGATACGGTCGTCGTCGCTCACGGGATTGGTCTCCTCTACCCAGACTTTACGACGGGCCGGTGGTGATGGTTCCGTCAGGTTTGTCGCGGAGGTGGCCTAGCATCCCGGCCAGGCGGCGATGGACGCGGAAGGAGCGGGACTTGACCGTGCCCACCGGGACACCAAGTCGCTCGGCGATCTGGGCCTGGGTGAGCCCGTCGAAATGCTGCAAGCGGACCAGCTTGGCGTCATCGGGATCCAGTGTGTCGATGGCCCGGCGGACCTCCCATACGTCATAAACCCGCTCGATCGAGGGCGGCAGGGTGATCAGGGCGGGGTCGGCCGGATCGGCGTCGTCGAGAGAACCATGGCTTCTTCTGGCCTCGCGGCGGTGAACGTCGATGGCCGCCCGGCGGGCGATCGTCGCCAGCCACGATCCCATCTCCCGGGCCGGGTCATAACTGCCCGAGGCGCGCCACGCCTGCACGAACGCCTGCTGGGTGGCGTCCTCGGCCAATCCGCGGTCCCCGAGGAGTTTGTAGGCCACCGCGTACACTAGCCGACCGTACGCCCCGTACACGGCCCGCACCGCGTCCGGATCCCCGGCTGTGAACCCGGCCAGGACCTCAGGATCCACCACGACCCCGACCCTACGCCCTGGCAGTTCACTGCGTCAGGCCGTCGCCGCTGACGGGACTATTCGTTCCAATTTCTTCGCGGGCCGCGATGCCCGGACGGGATCGCTGACCGGGTGGTCCTTCGACTACGCTCCTGCGCTCAGCAGGGTCAGTTGCAGGCGCCTGCACTCCGCCAGTCAAGAAGCTGGGGGCTCAACTGGGCTGACAGTGCTCTGGTCGACTCTGATGTACCCGGGACACTGGCAGCGCCGCCACCAGCGGCCCCGGACCGAGCAGGAATCTGAGTGGGGGTGTGAATCGGCGCGATGGCCGCAGAGAGCGCAGGGCGTCGCCGCCGGTTCGCTGGAGCCGGGGCGTGGCCTAGGCGGCCAGCCGATCCCGTAACTGCTCATGGCAGCCTCCTCGTGGTCACCGGGCTGCGGTTCGCCAGCCGGGAGCTAGCTAGAACGAGGTCAAGTCCTGTCGCTCGGTCCTGGTCAGGTTCTGTTCTCACTGTCCGGCTTGGATGCGCGGGAAAACGCTGACCAACGTCCTGCCGGGTAGGGACGTCCACTCGAAGCTGCGGTCCGGGTCCGCGTCCCACTGGGAACCCGCGCGAGGCTTCCAGCATCGCGAAGCCGTGCATGGTGGAGCGGATGACGCGGATCGCGTGGACCATCTCGTCCTCGCCGATGCCGTACCCGCGCAGCACGGCCGCGATCGAGTTGATGACGCGGGTACCCGCCGCCATCAGCGGGTCGTCGGATTGTCAAGCGTCACCCGTCTTGGGGCTGCGGTTTCCCCCCCAGGTAACGGAGCACGGCGAGGACGCGGCGGTTGTCGCTCTCACCGGGCGGCAGGCCGAGCTTGCTGAAGATGCTGGCCACGTGCTTCTCGACCGCCCCGCCTGAGACTACGAGCTCGGCCGCGATGCCGGAATTGGACCTGCCCTCGGCCATCAGGGCGAGCACCTGCCGCTCCCGCGGCGTCAGCGTGGCCAGCCCGCCTCGCTGCCTGCTGGCCCGGAACAGCTGGCTGACCACCTCGGGGTCCAGCGCGGTCCCGCCTTCGGCGACCCGCTGCAGCGCCGCCGCGAACTCGGCCACGTTGGCGACCCGGTCCTTGAGCAGGTAGCCGACGCCGGCTGCGCCGCCCTCGAGCAGCTGCGCGCTGTACGACGTCTCGATGTACTGCGAGAACATCAGCACGCCGGTGCCGGGAAAGTCGCGCCGAAGCCTCAGCGCGGCTCGCAGTCCCTCATCGGTATGCGTCGGCGGCATCCGGATGTCCACCACCGCCACGTCCGGCTGGTGTTCGGCCACCGCGGCCAGCAGTCCGGTGCCGTCCGTCACCGCCGCGCAGACCGCATGCCCCCGGTCCTCGAGCAGCCGGGTCAGCCCCTCCCGCAGCAGCGCGGCATCCTCGGCTATGACCACCCGCATCAAAGTCCCCCTTTATGCTCGCAGCGGCAGCAGGACGGTGACCATCGTCGGGCCGCCCGCCGGGCTGGACACGGCGAGGCGCCCGTCCACCGTGGACACCCGCTGGGACAGGCCGGCCAGGCCGCTCCCCCGCCCCGCCTCAGCGCCGCCAACGCCGTCGTCAGCGACTTCAAGCTGAAGCGCCCCGGACCGTTCGGTGAAAATATGTATCGTGATCTGGTTCGCGTAGCTGTGCTTGGTGGCGTTCGCGATCAGCTCGGCCGCGCAGAAATAGGCGATCGTCTCGATCGCGGGCGCGGGCCGCTGGCCGATATCGGCGGTGACCGTCGCCGGGATCGCGCTGCTCGCGGCCAGGCTGGCCAGCGCGCTGGCCAGCCCGTTATCGAGCACCGGCGGGTGGATGCCCCGGGCCAGGTCACGCAGGTCGGCCAGCGCGTCCACCGCGTTACGGTGCGCGGCGTCGATGAGTTCCCTGACCGTGGCGCTGTCGGGCTGCTCGTCGTTGTCGCCCAGCTTCTCCCGGGCCATGCCCAGGTTCATGGCCAGCGCGGCCAGCCGCATCTGGGCGCCGTCGTGCAGGTCCCGCTCGACCCGGCGCAGCGCCGCGGCCGAGTCTTCCACGGCCAGTGTCCTGGTCCGCTCGAGCTCGCTGACCCGTTCGGCCATGCTGCTCGGCCCGAGCAGGGCGCGGACCAGGCGCCCGTCCGCCGCGTTGATGCCACGCGCCAGCCAGGCCGCGGCCACCACGCATACGGCGCCGGCGATGGCGGCAGGGAAGCTGCCCAGCCAGCTGGTCACCGTAATAGTTGCGCCCGGCACGGGTACCACCGCCCGCAGCGGAGACAATTGCCCGTTGGCGTTGTTACGGAACAGCACCCAGATCACCGGGTAGCTCACGTCTACCAGGCCGAAGGCCGTGAGTACGACGGCGTAGACCTGCGCCGCCGCGACCGGCAGCTTGATCAGGGTGTACCAGACCCCGCGCCAGGCGGCCCGGTCCCGCAGCCGCCGGTCCAGGCGGCCGAGGATGCCGGTGCCCGGCTGGAAGGCCGGCGGGGGCCCGACCTGCTGACCGAGCACCCGCTTGTACAGGCGGCGGTGCAGCGCGCCGATGCGCCGGCTGACCCGCAGCGTGACGGTGATCAGCAGCAGGCCGATGACGGTGCCGATGACGGACGCGGAAACGGTCAGGCCGAGCAGCAGCAGCACCGCGGTGATCCAGAACCCGGCTACCCCCGCGACCCCGCCGAAGCCGCAGTAGAACAGCTCGCGACGGTTCCGGCGGGTCAGCGGAGCACGCAGTACGGTCTCCGCCACCCGCCGGATCTCGTCCTCCACGGGTCTAATTGTCTCTCTTATGCGTCGCGGCGGGACAGGACCACGCTACCCGCGACGAGGGCGCCCGCCGCGTACACGCACAGCATGCCGAAGCCGAGGGCAGGCGACAGGCTGTGCGTCACCGGCTTGACCGCGGTCAGCGAGTTCTCCGCGATAAGCATCGGCATGAACTGGCCGACCGAGTTCTGGATCGAGGTGCCCAGCGGCAGCAGGATGAGCGGGAGCACGAACAAGATCCCGACCACGGCCGAGATGGCACCCGCCGTGTGCCTGATGATGGCCCCCAGGCCCAGGGCCGTGAGCGCGATCAGGGCAGGGTAGGCGCCGGCCATCAGCACCGCGCGCAGTACGCCGGGCTGGCCGAGGGTGGCGTGCGGGGCGGGAGACCTCAGCACCGCCTCGCCCGCGGCGAAGGCGGCGAACGCGAGGATCTCGCCCGCGACCAGGGTGACCGCGGCGAGCACCGCGGCCTTGGCCGCGAGCAGCAGCGGGCGGCGGGGTACCGCGGCGAGCGTGGCGCGGATCATGCCCGACGAGAATTCGCTGGTGATCACCAGCACGCCGAGGACGCCGAACGCGAGCTGGCCGATCGTCAGCCCGGCGAAACTATTGTTGACCGGGTCGAACGAAGCCCGGTTCGCGGCGGACATGGTGGCCCAGTCCTGGTGCCTGGAGACCAGGACGGCCAGGCCGATCAGGCCGGCCGCGAAGACGACCATGACCCAGGCCGTGGAGCGGACGCTGCGCAGCTTGAGCCATTCCATCCGGGCCGCGGAACGGAATCCGTAGCCACCTGCGGTCCTGGTCTCGGCGCGGGTCAGTGTGGCCGTGGTCATGACAGGCTCCCGTGATACGCGATGCTGCTGGCGGAGTACTCGGCGCTGCCCTCGGTGAGGCCGAAGAACGCCTCTTCGAGAGAGTTGCTGCGGGCCGAGAGTTCGGCCACCGTGGTCTGCGCGAGCAGCCGGCCCCGGCCGATCACGATGAGCTGATCGGCGGTCTGCGCGACCTCGCTGATCAGGTGACTGGAGATCAGCACGGTGCGGCCGTGCGCGGCCAGGCTCTTCAGCAGGTTCCTGATCCAGCGGATGCCCTCCGGGTCCAGGCCGTTGACCGGCTCGTCGAGCAGCAGCACCGCCGGGTCGCCGAGCAGCGCGGCGGCGATGCCCAGCCGCTGAGCCATGCCCAGCGAGAACTTGCCCGCACGCCGGTCGGCCGCTTTCTCCATGCCGGTGATCTCGAGCACGTCGTTGACCCGGCGGCGCGGGATGTCGTTGCTCGCGGCCAGCGCGGCCAGGTGCGAGCGGGCGGTGCGCCCCGGGTGGAACGCCTTCGCCTCGAGCAGCGCGCCGACCTCGCGCAGCGGGCTGCGCATCTCGTGGTACAGCCTGCCGCCGATCCTGACCGACCCGGCGTCCGGCCGGTCCAGGCCCAGCATCATCCGCATCGTGGTGGACTTGCCCGCGCCGTTCGGGCCGAGGAACCCCGTCACGGTGCCGGGACGGACGTCGAAGCTGAGGTTGTCCACGGCGGTGGTGGGACCGTATCGCTTGACCAAGCCGCGTGCCTCGATCATGGGAAACCCTCCGTTAGTGGTCGGAGCGTGCCCGGCCCCCGTCCGGCGGGCACGCTCGATTGCATCTGGAGTTCACGCTAGGGAACGGGCGTCCCGCCGGGAACGCGGCTGCCACCCCTCTTGGTGGTGGGGTTTCCCCCCGTAGCGCCGCTCACCACGGCGCTCTCGCTGCACGCCGCCGGGATTGACGCCCTGGTCATCTGCCGTTCTGGGGCCAGGGGGTTCCGTGGGGACACGGCCGGGTCACCCTGCTCGGCGACGCGGGCCATCCCATGTACCCGATCGGGGCCAACGGCGGCCCGCAGGCGATCATCGACGCCCGGGTGCTCGCCTACTCACTCGCCCGCGCCTCGCTGTCACCGTGACCCGGTTACCAGTGGTGCGTCGTCGCGTAGGAGTGGTTGACGATGATCTCGGTGTCCTCGGGCGGCTGGTAGACGGACTGCACCGCGACCCGGCCGGGACCGAACAGCCTGAGCCAGATGCTGCGGTAGCTCCACCGGCTGTGCCAGTAGGCGAAGCCCATGTTCCGCGGGTATTCCAGGTGCAGCGCCATCCGCACGGACACGTCCCTGTACAGCAGCGCACTCGGCTGGACCAGCAGGCTCTGGCCGTGCTGCAGGTCGCGGATGAAGACGTTGCCCGGCGCGTGCAGCAGCAGCAGGCCGGGTGCCCCGTGCGCGCCGAACACGTCGCCGTACTGCCCCATCGGGTAGTGCATCTCGCGGTCATCGGAGTCCTGGCCGGTCTCGTACCAGACGTCGGAGGGGTACCAGTCGTACTTGATGTTGCCGGTGGCGCACAGGAAGCGGTGCTCGCGGACCCACATCTGCTGGCCGTGCTGCATCGGCAGGGCCACGACCTCGCCCGCGTGGTTGTCGGAAAGCGCGACGTGGCCCGGACCGCGCGCCTCGACCATGACCAGCGGCATCCCGGCCATCTTCCGGTTCCACGCGCCGCGCATCGCCATGTTGGACAGGCTGGTCTGGGGCTCGGTCCACAGCAGCACGTGGTGGGAGAAGTAGATCCAGTCGCTGGGCGCGAGGTTGAACTCCGCGACCGGGACGGTCGTGCCCGCGATCTGGCAGTGGGACTGGCCGAACTGCAGGCGCGCCATGTCCTTGATCGCTGGCTGCTCGACCCAGCCGGAATCACTGACCGAGGACCTGATGTCGACCGGCGCCCCGCACATCGGGCAGGTCGGCGAGTTCGGATCGCTCGGCTGCCTGCAGTACCGGCAGATGTAGGTGTTCATTCCCTGGCCTTATTCGGCGTGGTGGTGGACGTACATCGACTGGATGCCGATCCGGCCGGGACCGGTCATCTCGGCGAGGTACATGCCGTGTCGCAGCATCCCGGTCTTCAGCGGCATCTGCGCCGCCTGCATCTGCACCGTGGAATCCTTATACAAGAACCCGCCCGGCTCGACCAGGATCTTCTCGCCGGGCCGCAGCGTCCGCTCGAGCACGTTCCCGTTCCCGTGCAGCAGCAGCATGCCCGGGTAGCCCGCCGTGACGAACCGGTCCATGTACATGCCGCTGCCGCCGTGCAGCAGGTTGACCAGGCCCTTGATCCGCACGAACGAGTACTGGACGCTGTGCGAGGCGACCAGGAAGGCGTGCTCGCGGACGTCGAGTTCCATGCCGGGATGCAGCGGCAGCACGACAAGCTCGCCGGGCGCGTCGCGGGAGAACGCGATGCGGCCCGGGCCGTTGGCCACGGTCACGATGTGCGGCATGCCGCCGATCGACCGCTTCATCCCGCCCCCGGTGTTCAGCGACGACAGCGGGACCGTCTCGTCCTTCCACAGCAGCACGTGATGCTCGAAGTAGACGCCGTCCTGCGGATGGAGGCTGATCTCAGCGACCGGGACGAGCTCGCCTTCCACCTGGCAGGTGCTGCCGGAGAACCGGAACTCGACCATGTCCCGCAGCCGGGGCGCCTCCCGCCAGCCGGAGTCACTGACCTTGTCCTTCTCGTCGAGGGGAGCGCCGCACATCTGGCAGTTAGCGGTACCCGGCTGGTTCTGGGCGTGGCACCACTGGCACTGAATCATTTCCACGGTCGGAAGATAGCAGGTAAGGACCTTTGACAACGCCTTATGTCGCAAACCAGGGACCCGGTATGGTTGCCTGCATGGCACTGCTCGGGCGGGAGTTCATCGCCGTACCTGATGACCGAAAAGGTCAGATCGTTTTCAAGTGGCCGGATATCACCATCCGCCGCTACACGCGCGCGATCGTCAACGCCGACGAGATGGCGATGTTCGTCAACACGGGTCAGGTCGTGCAGACCCTCGGACCGGGCCGGCACCAGATCGACGCGAACGAGCTGCCCGGGCTCGGGGCGATCATCGACCGCGTCAGCGGCGGGAACGCCTACCGGGCCGAGCTTTACTTCGTCGGCACCCGCGAGTACACCAGCTTCAAGTTCGGCGGCCGGGTGGACGACGTGCAGGACCCGAGGACCGGATTGGTCGTCACGCTGCGCGTGTTCGGCGACTACGCGCTGCGCGTGGCCGACCCGGTTCGCCTGGTGACCAACCTGACCTCCACGGTCGACGTCACCGACAACGACCGGGTCGCCGGCTGGGTGAGCGACCAGCTGCTGAAGGTGCTCCGCACCCATGTCACCACCCAGATCATCCGCAACGGATGGCCCATCCTGGGCCTGATGGCGTACTCGGCGGAGATCGAGCAGGCCACCATCGACGCGGGCAACGGCCAGCTGGCCGCCTACGGCGTGCAGCTGACCCGGATGGGCAACTTCGACATCAACCTCTCCCCCGAGGACGAGCAGCAGCTCAAGCAGCTGGCCAAGGACACCAGCTACTCCCAGCTGGCCGGCGGGTTCCAGAACTACGCGCAGGGCGAGATGGCGCTCGGCGCCGGCCAGGGCATGGCCAAGGGCGGCGCGGGAGTTGACGGGGCGTTCCTCGGCGCCGGGTTCGGCCTGGCGAGCGGGATGGGGATGCAGCAGGCGGCCGCCCAGCAAGCGCAGATGCAGGCGGCGCAGCAGGCGGCGGCGCAGCAGGGGATGCCGCCGCACGGCGCTCCTCAGCAGGCGCCGTACGGTCAGGGAGCGCCGGGTGCGGCGCCGGTTCAGCCTGGAGCGCCCGGCTCAGCCCGCGGCGGCGCCCGGGCCGGTGTGCGCGAACTGCCAGGCGGCCAACCCGGCCGGCGCGCGGTTCTGCATGGGCTGCGGCCAGCCGCTCGCGCCCGCGGTCGCGCACTGCACCGAGTGCGGGTCCGAGCTTCCGGCCGGCGCTCGACTTCTGCGCCGGCTGCGGGACTCGAGTCCCGGGCACCTAGTCCCAGGCCGGCTCGGCGGTCTCGCGGACGCTGCCGTCTGAGGTGAAGATGAGGAACCGCTCGAAGGACCGCGCGAACCAGCGGTCGTGCGTGACCGCGAGCACGGTGCCCTGGTAGGACTCCAGGCCCTGCTGCAACGCCTCGGCGCTTGGCAGGTCCAGGTTGTCGGTCGGCTCGTCGAGCAGCAGCAGCGTGGACCCGGCCAGCTCGAGCAGCAGGATCTGCAGTCTGGCCTGCTGTCCTCCGGACAGGGTGCCGAACGGCTGCCGGGCGCACGTCTGCAGTTCATACCGGGCCAGGGCGGACATCGCCTCGTTGATGAGCAGCGCATGCTCCGTCATCAAGATCTCGGCCGGGGTCCTGCCCTCCAGGTCAGGACGGGCGTGGGTCTGCGCGAAGAACCCAGGTACCACCCGGGCGCCGAGCCGTGCCTGTCCTTCGTGCGGCACCTGCTCGCCCGCCAGCAGCCGCAGGAAGGTCGACTTCCCGGATCCGTTCCCGCCGAGTATCGCAACCCGGTCCTCAAACCAGATCTCTGTGCCGAACGATCCTGTGTTCCCGCTCAGCACGAGGTTTTCGCAGATCACGGCGCGCTTGCCGGTCCGTCCCCCGCGCAGCCGCATCTTGACGTTCTGTTCTCTGGGGGCCAGTTGCGGCGGCCCTGCTTCCTCGAACCGGCGCAGCCTGGTCACCGCGGCTTGCAGCCGGGAGGCCATGTCCGAGTTGTAGGAGGCCTTCTGCCGGTAGGTGCGGACCAGTTCCTTGAGCTTCTCGTGTTCCTCATCCCAGCGGCGCCGCAGTTCCTCCAGCCGGCTGATGCGGTCGGCGCGGGCCTGGGCGTAACCGGAGAAGCCGCCGCCGTGCACCCAGACGTGCCGGTCCTCGACGGTGACGATGCGCTGGGCGCAGGCCGCCAGCAGCTCGCGGTCGTGGCTCACCAGCAGGACGGTCTTCGGCGTGGCGGCCAGCTGCTGTTCCAGCCAGCGCTTGCCCGGCACGTCAAGGTAGTTGTCCGGCTCGTCGAGCAGCAGCACTCCGTCCGTCCCGCGCAGCAGCGACTCGAGCACCAGCCGCTTCTGCTCCCCGCCGGACAACGTGCTCACGTCGCGCCAGCGGCACTGGTCGTACGGGATGCCGAAGGCGGCGACGCAGCAGGCGTCCCAGTGCACCTCGGCCTCGTAGCCGCCCGCCTCGCCCCATTCGGCCAGCGCCGTCGCGTAGCGAAGCTGGACGCGCTCGTCGTCCCGCTCCATCATCGCCAGCTCGGCGGCGTCCAGCCGCTTGGCCGCCTGCTTGACCCGGGGCGGCGAGACAGATAGCAGCAGGTCTCGTACCTCGGGCGTTTTGCCGTTCCCCTGGTTCGTGCCGATGAACTGGTACATCACGCCGAGCCCGCCCGTGGCGGCGACCGTGCCCGACTGCGGCTGGACGTCTCCGGCCACCATGCGGAGCAGCGTGGTCTTGCCTGCCCCGTTGGGCCCGGCCAGGGCCGCCGTGAGCCCTTCGCCGAGGCGGAAGCTCACGTCGTCGAGCAGCATCCGCCCGTCCGGCAGGACATGGCTGACGTGCGCCACCTCGACGTGCCCGCAGGAACTCACCTACCGGACACTAGCCAGCCGCCGCGGCGCCGACAACAAAGTTTCCTGCCGCGAGGTGAAACTTTTCCGGCCCGGGGACGCGACAGTTAGGACATGGACAGCCGCCCGAGCGACGAGACGCTGCTTCTCGCCGTCGCCGAACGCGACATGGGCGCCTTCCGCACGCTCTACGAACGCCACGCCGGCTGGCTCGCGATCCGGCTCGCCCGGCGGTGCAACGACCGCGACCTGGTGGCGGACGCGATCGGTGACACGTTCGTCGCCGTCTGGCAGAAACCGCGGGGCTTCCGCGGCGACGGCGACATCGCGGCGTGGCTGTGGGGGATCGCGATCCGCCGGCTGGTGAGCCGCCTGCGGACCCGCGGCAGCATCGCCGCCGTGTCCGGGCACGCCGAGCCCGCGCCGGCCGCGGAAGACCAGGTGCTGCTGTCGGTGGAGTACGGCGACATCGGCCAGGCGCTGGCCCGGCTGTCGCCGGAGATGCGCGCCGTCATCCAGGCCGTCGTGCTGGACGGCCTGTCCGCCAGGGAGGCGGCGCACCTGCTGCACGTACCGGTGAGCAGCGTGAAGACCAGGCTCTACCGGGCCAAGGCGCACCTGCGAGCCGTCCTAGCGGAGGGACCGTCATGACCGGCTGGCACCTCGACGACGACGCACTGCGGCGCTATGTCGGGCGGACCGATTCGCTGGCCGAAGGGGCCTCGGCCGAGCAGCACCTGCTGTCCTGCGAGCCGTGCCGGGCGCGGGTCACCGCCGCGGTCAGCGTGATCGAACTCAGTGTGATCGACTTCGCCGCGGTGTGGGACCGCACCCGGGACGCAGTGGAGGTGCCGCGGCCTTCGGTGTTCGAGCGGCTGCTGCACGGCGCCGGCCTGCCCGCCCAGGAGGCGCGGCTGGTCGCGGTGGCCAGTGCCTTCCGCGGCGTGTGGCTGACCGGCGTGGTCACGGTCCTCGCGTTCGCTGCGCTCGCGGCGGCGATCGGACATGCCCGCGGCGAGTGGCTCTTCCTGGCGGTGGCGCCGATCGTGCCCTGTCTCGTGGTCGCGTCCAGCTACGACCCGTGGATGGACCCGGCCCTCGAACCGGAACTCGTCACGCCCTATCCGGCGCTCCGGCTGATCCTGCTGCGGACGATTGCGGTTCTCGCGCTCGCATTGCCCGCCGTACTGCTCTTCGGGCTGGTCGTACCGGGGGAGACAGCGTTCGCCTGGTTGCTGCCGGCGGTCGGCTTCGTCGCGGTGGTCCTCGCCGCGTCGACCTGGTTCAGCCCATTGCGTTCGGCCATCGCGGTCAGCTCCGTCTGGGGCGCGGTGGTCTGGCTGCTGGCAACGCGGTCCGGCTCGGCGGACGCGGTACTTCAGGCTCGGGCCCAGGCGGGCTTCCTGGCGCTGGCGGCGGCTTCGTTCTCAATCTTCCTGGTGCGCCGGCGTCGGCTGCACCAGCTCCGGACGTGGAGGTAGCGATGGTGACCGCTTCGATCAGCCTGCGCGCCGTCGGGCGCACGTTCGGTTCCACCCGGGCGCTGGCCGGCGTCGACCTGGACCTGAAGCCCGGCGTGACCGGGCTGCTCGGTCCCAACGGCGCCGGCAAGACCACGCTGCTGCGCCTGCTAGCCACGGCGCTGCCGCCGACTCAGGGACAGGTGAGCGTGCTGGGCCTGGACCCGGAGGTGCCGGCCGAACGCACCGGCATCCGCCGCCAGCTCGGCTACCTGCCGCAAGAGATCGGCTTCCCGCGCGGCTTCACCGCCTTCGCGTTCGTGGACTACATCGCGCTGCTCAAGGAGTGGGCCCAGCCGGCGGCGCGGCACGCGGAAGTACGCCGCGTGCTCGACCTGGTCGGGCTGTCCGACCTCGGCTCGAAGCGGATCCGGGCCATGTCCGGCGGCCAGCGCCGCCGGGTCGCGCTGGCCCAGGCGCTGCTCGGCTCGCCACCGGTGCTGATCCTGGACGAGCCGACCGCCGGCGTCGACCCGGAGCAGCGGGTGACGCTGCGGACCGTGCTCGCGGAGCTCGCCCGGACGTCGATCGTGGTGCTGTCCACCCACCAGACCGAGGACGTCGCGGCCCTGTGCGAGCGCGTGATCGTGCTAGACCGCGGCCAGGTCCGCTACGACGGCCCGGTCACCGACCTGACCGGCCAGGCGGCGGGCCGGGTCTGGCTGGCCGACGGGCCGGACCCGGCCGCGAAGGTCTCCTGGCGGACCGGCACCGGCCGGTACCGCAACGTCGGCGCCCATGTGCGGGACGACGTCGAGCACGTCGAGCCGTCCCTCGAAGACGCGTACCTGCTGCTGCGCGGCGGGTCGCCGGAGCACGAGCCCGCCGGGGAGGCGGCGTCATGACCGCGACGCTCGCGTCCGCCCGGCCCGAAGCCGTGGCCGGCCGGGCCGCGCTCGTCCCGCTCACCGCCCGGGAGCTGCGTCGGTACGTCCTCAACCCGGTCTTCCTGTTCGCCGTGGTGATGACCATGTGGGTGGCGTGGTCCCGCGCGGGCGCCGTGGTCACCGAGATCGACGAAGTGAACGGGTACCCGGCGGTCTTCCTCGGCGGGTTCGGCATGATGGCCGCGTACTGGCTGACCCGGTCGATGCGCGCCAGCGAACCGGTCGCCGGCGTGACCCCGGTCACGCGGCCGGCCCGCACCGCGGCCCTCTGCTGGGTCGCGGTCGTGCCATTCGGCTGCGGCATCCTGGCCCTGCTCGGGTTCCTGCGGACCTACCCGGTCGGCGACGCGGCGTACGGGCCGTTCAACCCGTCGGCGCGGATCGCCGTCCTGGTCGGGCAGATCGTCGTCCCGTCGCTCGGCGGCCCGTTGCTCGGGGTCGCGCTGGGCCGCTGGGTGCGGTTCCCCGGCGCCGCGTTCGTGCTGTTCCTGGTCATCTTCGGCTGGGTGCAGCTGGTGACGATCCTGAACATCTCGCGTCCGGACTCGGCGCCTATCGCGGTGCTGCGGCTGTTCTCGCCGTTCGCCTTCTTCACGCTCCACGCGGACGCCGACGGTGTCACCGCCTGGCGCGGGTCGCCGTGGTTCTTCATCGGCTGGCAACTCGCCTTGTGCGCGATCGCGGTCCTGGTAGCGCTGCTGCGCGGGGCCGAGGGGCGGGTGCGCTCCCTGGTCATCCGGGCCCTCGCGATCACGGGCGTGGCGGCCGTGATCCTGCTCGTGCTGGCCGGCCTCGGCGGGTTCAGCCACGCCGTCACCGCGTGATGACCGGACCGGTACTGCGGGCCGGGGCGTGGCCGGCGGTCGCGGGCGTCAGCGGGGTGGCGGTCGTGGTCGGCGGCAGCGGGGCCGCGTTCCCGGCGGCCGCCACCGTGCTGCTCCCGGTCTGCTTCGCGCTGCTCGCCGCGGCGGCGGCGTTCACCCTCGACGAGCCGGCCAGCCTGGTCGTCGACGTGACGCCGACCGGGCCGGTCCGGCGCACCCAGATCCGCGCCGTCGCGCTGCTGGCGCCCCTCGCCGCCGGGACGCTGGTAGTCCTGGCGGCGGCCCTGCGCGGGCTGGCGCTGCCCTGGGCGGCGGCCGGTCTCGCGCTGGCCGGCAACGTGCTGCTCGGATTCGCGGTGGCGTGCGTGCTCCGGACCCGGACCGGGGAACCGGGCGCGGTGTCCGGCACCGCCGTCGTGCTGGTGCTGATGGCGCCCAGCCTCGTGCCGCAGGCCGCCCGCTGGGTCCGCACGTTCCCGGCAGCCGGCGGGCCGTCCCCGGACGCCGTGTGGTGGACCGTCCTCGCGGTGTGCGCGGTGGCCATCACTGTCTCGGTCGGTGGCGGAAGGCTGCCGCGGTGGATGTCCAGGGTTCCGTGATTCCCCGCAGCTTCACCAGGAGACAACGGCCCGGTCTCCGACGGCGACACCACCGGGGTGACCCTGCACCACTCCTTCGCGTACGTCGTCCTGCTGTGTGCGGTTGCCCTGCTCGCGGTCTCGTTCGGCGCCAAGGTCCCCCACGGCGTGCGCTGGGCGGCGATCCCGCTCGGTCTGGTCGTGGTGCAGTTCTTCCTCGCGTACGCCGCCTACTCCGCAGCCATCATCGGTGTGCTGCACGGCCTCAACGCGCTGGCCATCTTCGCGGTCGCGCTCCTGGCCGGGCGCCGGGTGCCGAAGACAGCGCCCGTAGCCTTCACGCGGCTTAGACGTCGGCCGGCAGCGGGAGGTTCCCCGACTAGCCTGTTCCTTAGCCGATGAGCTTGAAGCAGGCTCCGGTCGGGTCCGCGGCCTCCGCGAGCTTGCCGTGCGGCGTGTCCCAGGCTGGCAGGACGACCGTCCCGCCCAGCTCGACGATCTTCGCGAGGGTGGCGTTGGTGTCCGCCACCTTCAGGTACACGTTCCAGTGGTCCGGCTCGCCGTCTTGCAGGAAGGCCGTCGCGTCCATGATCCCGGCGATGGGATCCTCACCGTCGGTGATGACGGTGAGCCGGAACTCGTCGGTGTCGCCCGCGACCTTGCCCTGCCAGCCGAACACGTCGTGGTAGAACGCCAGCGCGCCCTGGTAGTCACGCGACAGCAGCTCGAAGTACCCCGGCGTGCCGAACTGGCCGAACGTGCCCGTCCCGCCGAACCCACGGGACTGCCAGGCGCCGATTCGCTCGCCGGCCGCCGTCTCGATGACGGCCTCGGTGCCCAGGTCGGCGATGTCCAGCGGCCCCTGGAGGACCTTGGCGCCACGGGCGAGCGACTGCTCCACGACGGACTTGGCGTCGCCGGTCGACAGGTAGACGCCCCAGAGGTCCGGGCCCTCCAGGCCGGGCACCCCCGCCACCTTCGGCATGGCGCCGGCCACCGGCACCCCGTCGCGCAGGAACATGAAGTACCCGCCGAACTCCTCTGACGCCTCCCCCGCCGTCCACCCGAACACGCCGGAGTAGAACTCCCGCGCCCGCCCCGCGTCAGACGTCAGCAGGTCCATCCAGCACGGTGCCCCTATAGGTCGACCCATGATCGTTCCCCTTCGCAGTACCCCGGTCGTAGCGACCCTCGCCAAGGCAGACGCCGCCACCCGGCAAAACTCATCGGCCGGCGGCCGCAGCTCACGTCAGCCCCGGTTTCGACGGCCCTGTCCGGCCAGTCAGCAGGTTGAGCTCATCACCGACGAGCGTCCAGTGCTCGATCAGCTCGTCCTCGTCCAGCACACGCGCCACGGCGTCGGCCCCCGGCGGACAGGCAATGCCTTACCCTCGGGGCAGCTAGCGCTTGTGAGCAGGCCCATGACGGTCTCTGTGCCTGGATCCGATGCCAGAATGTCGGTCCGTCCCGTTATCCTCGGCACGGAGATCGGCGCCGTGCCGGCCAGCTGATGGTGGAGCAATCTTGGCCAGCTGCGGCTAAGGGACGGGCGCAACGGGAGGGGCATGGGATCAGGGGCTGTGCGGATCTTCTGGGGCGACGAGCCTCAGGTGCAGTCAGAGCGCGACTTTCTGGCGCAGGTTGAAGGCGATCTCCTGGCCCGCGGTCTAGAGGCGGTCATCCTCGTCAACTTCTATACCCGGAGTGGGTCCCGCCAGGTCGACTTCCTCATCGCCGCGGACGGCCACGTGTGCCATGTGGAGCTCAAGAACTACGAGCACGCGCTTGAAGGCTCACCCAATGGCCCCTGGCGGTCGCGCCGGGCGGACGGCACGACCGAGGTGATCGACCGCCAGAATCCTTATCATCAGGCGCTTGGCTGCAAGATGGCGCTCAGCGACGACATGGCGTCGCTGGCTGCGCGTGAGGCTGGCATTCCGTGCCCTGCTGGCGGGAGGCGGTTCTTCACGCAGTTCGACAGCGTGGTGTGCGTTTACCCGCGCCTAGCCGACGGCTCGGAAGTCCCGTCTGACTACAAGGTGCAGACACTTGGCTACAGTGAATTCTTCGCCTTCCTAGCATCGCCAGGCAGGCATCCCGGGTGGAGTCCCCTGCACTGGGAGACGTTCATCCGCGACCTGGGGCTGGTGAACGCCGCCGGGCAGGGCACCGAGGTCGAGCACCAGACAGCGGCAGGCGCTCTGGTATCGGAGTACCGCCAGCGCTTCGACGCGTTCCACCGAAGCGGCCTCCATGAGCTTGTTCCCCTGCCGGTGCTGCGCCACGGCGCGGCAGTAGCCCCAGCGGGGCTTCCCGGCGTCGTCGAAGCCGCCGGCCACCTTCAGGTCATAGGCCCCTACGGGCTGCGGTAAGAGCCACCTGCTGAAGCATTCGCTGCTGAGCATGGGCGAGCCCGTGCTGCCGATCGTCGTGGATGCCGGCATGTACGAGGGGCGGCTGTCCCCATTGATCGACCGGAGCGTGGCGCGGTTCACGACCGGTGGCACCCGGGGGCTGCTGCGGGCGGCGGCGATCAACGGGCAGCATGTCCTGCTGGCGGTCGACGGGTTCAACGAGTGCCCGGAGCGATTCCGGGAGGCACTAGCGGGCGACATGAGCGCCTTCTGCCTGCAGAGCGGCGCTAGGACTATCATCACCACGACGGCCAGGGTGCCCCTCCCGCCCGGGCTGACGGGAGCTGAGGCTTACTCCGCCGACTTGGCCGATGCAGACCGCCGCGCCGTCCTGGCCTCCTACGGTGCTGAGGACATCCTGCCGCTGTGCGGCCTGTGGGTGCCGAAAGCCTATGCCACCAGGCGATATTCGTGGATGACGCCACCGGCACGGTCATGCCGCCGGACCCGGAAATGATCCAGGTCGGTGACGCCATCTGGCAGCGGCCGCAGTGGCGCGGCCTGGTTCAGCGCGCGATGCGGCCGGTGGGAGTTGTAGAAGTCCTCGTACTCCCGCAGCACCATCATCAGGTGGCGCAGGTTCCAGATCAGGGTCCGGTCGAGCAGCTCACGTCGGCAGCTGCCAATCCACCGCTCCATGATCGAATTCATTCGCGGTGCCTGAACCGCGGAGCAGATGACCCGGATCCCGGCCGCCTGGAACACGGCATCGAACGCCTGCGTGAAGCTGGCGTCCCGGTCATGCAGTACGAACTTCGCTCGCGCCCCGGCATCCCTCAGGTCCATGAGCAGGTTCCGGGCCTGCTGGACGACCCAGGACTGGACCGGGTGCTCCGTGGCGCCCAGGACCCGGACGCGCCGGCTGCCGTGCTCGATCACCGCAAGGACGTACACCTTCGTGCCATTGAGCAGGTCAGCGGTGAAGAAGTCCAGCGCCAGGATGCCCTGCGCCTGGGACCGCAGGAACTCCGCCCACCCAGGGCCGCCCCGGCGCGGCGCCGGGTCGATCCCGGCGTCCTTGAGGATCTGCCACACCGTCGACGGCGCCACGATGATGCCGAGCCCGGCGAGCTCACCGTGGATCCGCCGGTACCCCCATGACTCGTTCTCCCGCGCCAGCCGGAGCACCACCGACCGCACAGTGCGGCGCACCGGCGGCCGACCGGAACGTCCCCGGCGGGACAACCGCGCCCACTGGCGGCGGACAATATCGCGGTGCCAGCGCAAAATCGTGGCCGGGGTAACGATCAGCCGCAACCCTGCCAAGCGCTCGACCGGCAGCGTCCCGGCGAGCAACGCCAGCCACGCCCGGTCCGGCCACGTCAACCGCGAATGAGTCCCCGGCCGCTCACGCAGGGCCACCGCGAGCTGATGACGCAGCATCAGGATCTCGGCGTCCTTCCACCACGCCTCCCGCCGCGACAGGCCCAGCACCGACACGGCCCGAGTCACGACGAGGAAGATCAGCTTCAAGCCCACAAGCCGAAGATCATCGCAGGTCGGCCCGAACCAGGACCTGCCCGCCAGGCATCGTTCGCGTGACCGAGCCGACGGCGTCCCGCAAAAGCATCTGCCCAGGTGGCACGGGTTTTCGGCACCCTCAGGGCTGGCCGTCGCGTTTCATCATGTCCGGGTCGGCGTAGGCGAGGTAGCCGTAGCGGCCGAAGTGCTCGGCTCGCTGGTGGTCCTTGTCGGAACGGTCAAGAGCGTCAAGTTCCTGCCGTGCCTGGACGGCGGTCTCGGCGTGGCCGGTGGCGATGGCCTGCCGGTACCAGTACCGTGCCCGGTCGTAGTCACCCCGCCGTCTTTCGAGGGCACCCAAGCCGACCATTGCACGGGGCGCCTGGTCGGCGTGGCCGGTCTTGACGGCCCGCTCCCACCAATGCCGGGCCTGGACGTAATCGCCTTGCTCGTATTTTCGGCACATGCCGGGGCGGCTTGTCCAGTTTGGGACGATTGGTCTAGACCAGCCGGAAGGGCCCGCTCCGAAGGTCAGCGGCCGTGACAGGGTAATCGGGGCACCCACAGGCGCCGGCCCCGGCCGCTTGGCCGGGGCCTGCTCGTCCGCCCGGGCAGCACCGCGCCGGTGCAGGTGCGCTGCCGTCTTGAACGGCGCCCCGGCCGCGGCTACCAGCCCGCCGTACGCGGTCAGGCGGCGGGCAGGCTCGCCAGCGAGCGCCTGGCGTCCTCGATCTCCGGCGAGCCGGAGACCCCGAACAGTTCTATCGCGTCCGTGAACGCGGCCCGCGCCTGGTCCAAGTCGCCCCCCGCGCGGTGCGCTTCGCCGAGCGCGGCCAGCGCGCGGGCCTCGCCGAGGCTGTCGTCTAGTTCGCGCAGTACCGGCAGCGCGCTGCCCAGGTGCTCCACGGCTTCCTCGGTCTGCCCGATGTCGCTCTCGATCTCGGACAGCACGATCATCGCGATCGCGTGCCGTCGGCGGCTGCCCGATTCTGTGTAGATCGGCAGTGCCTCGTGGACCAAGCGCAGGGCCTCGTCGTGGCGTCCCTGCGCCCGGTAGACCGAAGCCATGCTGACGTAGGTATTGGCGGGGGCGATCCGCTCCCCGAGTTCCTGGTAGATGGCCACGCATCGTTCGTAGCCCGCCAGCGCGCCGGTCAGGTCGCCGCTCTGGCTCCGGAGGTAGGCGATGACGCCCTGGGCGTACCCTTGCCCGCTGAGGTCCCGGAAGTCCTCTTGCATCCGCAGGGACTCCTCCGCGTGGACGTTTGACTCGTCGAAGCGGCGCAGCTCGGCGTAGACGAGACCGAGGTGCGTGTGCCCGTAGGCGACGCCGGTCAGGTCGTCGACATCGGCCCACGCGGTCTGCGCCTCCTCGAAGTATGTCCTGGCCTCCACCAGCCGGCCGCGGTCGAGGCTGACTTCTCCCGCGCCGTTGAGCATTGCCGCCTCCATGAGCCGGCTGTTCAGTTCGCGCGCGATGGCCAGGCCCGCCGTATAGCAGTCCATGGCGCTTCTTGTGATCCCCTGATCCCGGTACGCATTGCCGAGGTTGCGCAGGATGAACGCCTCGCCTCTGCGGTTGCCCGCACGGCGCGCGGCCTCAAGCGCCAGCTCGTGGGTGGCGACCCAGGGCTGCCAGAGCGCGAACACCCGGCAGTGATAGTGCAGCGGGTCGGCGAGCTCCCAGGTCATGTCCCAGCGCTGCTCCTCAAACGCCTGGCCGACGGCTGCGGTGATCGCCTGGGTCTCGGTGAGGAACCACGCGTAAGGCGTGGGCTGCATCAGCTCGTCGATGTCCATCCCGGGCGCACGCCACTCGACGGACCGGCTCGCCAGCGGGTCACGCTTGCTGTTCGGCGACAACAGGTAGAGCCCGCGCTTGGACAGGGCCAGGTACGCCCCGAGCATGCGGCCCAGGGCGGCCGCGATGTCGCTGTCACTCTCCTCGGCCCGCAGCCGCTCTCGTGCGAACGACCGGAGCAGGTCGTGGAAGCGGTACCTGGTGTGCCCGGTGGCATCGAAGCCCGCGGAGTCAAGCAGTTGCACGTCGACAAGGCGCTCCACGGTGTCCTCGGCGGACGGGGCGTCACTGTCGAGCACCGCGGCCGCCACCCAAGCCGCGAAATCCACGCCCCGCACTAGGCCAAGGCGCCGGAAGGCACGCCTTTCGTGCTCGCCAAGGGTGTCGTAACTCAATGCGAAGGCCGCGCGCACTTCTAGGTCACCCGCCTTCAGTTCCCTTAGTCGTTTGTTCCCGTCGCTTAGCAGTGCCACCATATGAGCCAGCGGCCACCGCGGGCGTGCGGCCAGCCGCGCGCCGGCGATGCGCAGGGCCAGTGGCAAGTGGTCGCACAGCTCGACGAGCTGCGCGGCGGCCTCAGGCTCGGCGGCTACCCGCTCACTACCCAGGATGCCACTGAGTAGCTCGGCTGACTGCAGCGCGGTCAGCACGCCGAGCATCAGCAGCCGTGCCCCTTCGAGCGCGATCAGCGGTACCCGGCTTGTGATGATGGCCGCGCAGCCCTGGCTGCCGGGCAGCAGGGGGCGTACCTGCTGCTCGCTCGCGGCGTTGTCGAGCAACACAAGCGCGCGCCGGCCGTGCAGGAGCGCCCGGTACAGGGACGCGCGTTCGGCCAGGGAGGCCGGGATGGCGCCGGCGGCGACGCCGAAGGCACGCAGGAAACCGCTCAGCACTTCCGCCGGATCGAGCCGCTCGGCCTCCACGCCCCGGAGGTTGACGTAGATCTGCCCGTCGGGGTAATCGCTGGCGACAGCGTGCGCGATATGCACGGCCAGCGTCGTCTTGCCCACTCCCGCCTGGCCGGCGATCGCGACAAGCAGCGGGGCGCGGTGCCCGCCGCGCTCACGCTGGCCCAGCCACTCGCGGACCTGGCTCAGCACGTCGTCACGGCCGGCGAAGTCGGCGATATCCGCGGGAAGCTGGTTGACGCCGGCCGGCGCCGCGATCGGCTGTTCCAGGTGCTGGTGCACGATCAGGTCACGTCCCGCGACGTTGGTGCCGGTCAGCCATGCCTGGTCGGCCACGAGGCCGCTGTCGGTCACCGAGACGCGGTCCTCGTCCGGTGGTGGCGTGGGGTACTGCGGGTTGTCAGTCATCGGGCCCGCTCCAGGGTCGGCCGGACTATGCGCCGCACTTCGAGTTCACACCCTACTGACACCACGGGCACGAACCCGGGCGAATGTAATCCGGAAGGGCTGGCGGGCGCGCGCATGATGACGCCAGGTCGCGTCCTGCACCGCCCGCGCGCTCGATGGTCTCCATGATCTCAAGGACGTGATAGCCGAGCGCACCGCTCGCGCGCTGGTCGTGGGACAGCCCGCGAAGCCAGTGCGCCATGTCGGCGATGCCCGTGCCGCGGCCGACCATGCCGTCCGCCGTGACGGGGATCGTCTCCCAGCCGGAGGACCGGGCGCTCCGCAGCCGGACGGGCCCGGCGAAGAAGTTCGGGTCGGGCAGGATGAGCGCCCCGTACGTCCCGTAGATCTCGATGTGGGGCATCTGGCTGCCCCACACGTCGAAGCTCGCCACCACCGTGACGATGGGACCAGCGGTGAATTCGAGTATCCCGGCGACGTGGGTGGCTACCTCCGACTCGAAGGTGCGGCCGGCCAGCGGTCCGACGTCGATCGTTCGCACCGGTGAGCCGCCGCCGCTCATGCCGGTGGCGCGACGCACCGGCCCGAGCAGGCTTACGAGCATCGTCATGTAGTAGACGCCCATGTCAAGCATGGGGCCGGCGCCGCGCCGGTAGAACACCTCCGGCGTCGCACAACTGCGCTCATGGCCGGGGGCCAGCATCATGGCGGTGGCCCCGAGCGGCCGGCCGATCCGCCCCTCATCGATGAGACGGCGGGCTACCCGCCCCGCCGTCCCGAGGAAGGTGTCCGGGGCGCAGCCGATGGCGACATGCCGCTCCCGTGCCTCGGCGAGCAGCACCGTCGCCGCGGCGAGATCCGCGGCGAGCGGCTTTTCTGAATAGACCGACTTTCCGCTCCGCAGCGCTCGCATGCTTATTTCTGCGTGATTTTGCGGAGGCGTGAGGTTTATGACGAGTTCGACATCGGAATCGGCGAAAGCGTCTTCCGCCGCGCAAGCGACCGCGCCGACGAAGTGCGCCGCGCCCTGGTCCGCTCTTTCCCTGACCAGGTTGGCGCACCTGACGACGCGCAGCAGCGGGTACTTGGGGAGGGTGGCTCGGTATTTCGCGAGCACGTCCCCGCAGCCCACGATCGCACAGCGTACGGGCTCCGCGCATGCGTCCATGTTCCCTAAATCTATTCTTAGCGGCTCGATTGTGAAACCCTTGAGCTATGCGCCCGTTCCGGTTTGGGGTGGAGGCCTCTGGGCCTTACGCGCGCCAGTCTTGGCGGTCATTGTGCCGGGAAGTGGCGAGCCTCGGGTATTCGATCCTCGCGGTCGTCGATCACCTCGGTGACCAGATCTCCCCGGTTCCGGCCATGATGGCCGCGGCCGACGCCGCGCCGGAATTGCGGGTCACGTCCTACGTCTTTGCCAATGAGTTGCGGCATCCCGACCTTCTCGCCAGGGACATGGCCACGATCGACCGGCTGACGGAGGGCCGGGTGGAAGTCGGAATCGGCGCGGGCTGGAAGCGTGCGGAGCACCGGAAACTCGGCCTCCCGTTCCCCCCGGCGGACGAGCGCGTGGCGCGGCTGGCGGAGTCGCTCACGATCATCAAGGAGCTGCTGACCAGGCAGGCGGGCACTTTCGAGGGCAGCCATTACCTGGTCCACGAGTCAGGGGACTTTCCCCGGACGGTACAGCGCCCGTGTCCGCCCGTGCTGGTGGGCGGCGGCGGCAGGCAGGTGCTGTCGCTGGCGGCCCGCGAGGCCGACATCGTGGGCCTGAACCCTGCTCATCCGCCGAGCGGGGCCGACGTGCTCGCCGATGCCACGGCGGCGGCGACGGCCAGGAAGATCGCCTGGATCCGGGAGAGCGCCGGGGACCGGATAGATCAGCTTGAAGTCAACGTCCGCGTCTACCACGCCGAAGTGACCCAGGCCTGGCGCGGTGCGGCTGAGCGGATGGCGGCCCGGTCAGGCCTGAGCGTCGACGACGTGCTGAACTCGCCGCACATACTGATAGGTGACGTCGCACGTGTCGCCGCCGAGATCACTCGTCACCGGGAGCTGTACGGGATTTCCTACCTGGTGGTAACGACGGACGCGTTCCGGGAACTCGCCCCGGTGGTCGCGCGGCTCGCGGGAAAGTAGCAAGCTGCTTGGAGGGTGATCGTATGTTTCTTGACCCGGCCGTTCAGGCTGCCGTTATCGCCGGGGGCACGACCCTGGTCAGCGCCATGGCCACAGACGCCTGGCAGGCGGCGCGCGGGGCGTTCGCGCGGCTGCTAGGGCGCGGCGACCAGGCGCGTCAGGCGCTCGCGGAAAAGCGCCTCGACGAATCGGCCGGCCATCTGACCGGGCTGGCCGGCGAGGAGCTTGACGAGGCACGGGCGGCGCTGCTGCCGACCTGGCAGACGCGCCTGTCCGACCTGCTCGAGGAGCATCCGGAACTCGCCGACGAGCTCAGCCGGGTGACCGCCCAGGTCCGGGAGCGCCTGGACGCGGTGACGAACGTCGCGCGGGTCTCGGACGCCGGGGCAGTCGCCATCGGCGGGAACATCATGCTGACGGGAAAAAACGTCGCCGGCCGGGACCTGACCATCACCGCGAGTCCCGTCGACCCGCACCGCGAGGACTGACGGTGCCCGCGGCGGAAGAACAAGCGTGGGCCGCCGAAGAGGAATCGGCCATGGTGAACGCCTTCGACGACGGCTGGGGCATCGCCGCCATCGGCGTGCTTCTCGGCCGGGATCCCCGGCTCGTGCGGGACCGCCTGCACGCGTTCGGCCGCCTCCCGGCCTGCGACCCGGTACGGGCCGCGGAGGACAGGAGGCTCGGCGGAAAGCGGGAGGCCCGGGAGCCGAGCCGTCCGCGCGGCCTGGCCGGCCGGTGGCTGGACCGGTTCCTACGCGTGCGGCCCGCGCCAGCGACGCCGCGGGCGGATGACGCTACTTGCGGATGAGCCGCCCGTCGCACACGAGGGCATCGACGCCAGGCTCGGACAGTACCCGCAGAGCCTGCTCCGGGGTCTCGACGATAGGTTCGCCGCGCAGGTTCAACGAGGTGTTCACGAGGACCGGCGGGCCGCCCATCCGGTGAAACTCACCCAGCAGCGCGGCCAGCATCGGGTTCTGCTCGTCCGTGACGCTCTGCAGGCGGGCCGAGCCGTCCACGTGGGAAGCCGCCGGTATCACGTCCCGCGCGTGCTCGCGGACCGGGAAGGAGAACTGCATGTACGGTGACGGGGCGGGGGCCGCGAAGAAGTCCCGGCGGTACTCGTCGAGGACGACAGGCGCCACAGGGCGGAACCATTCCCGCGCCTTGATCGAGTTCAGGCGCTCGCGCATGGCGGGATCGACGGGGCTGGCGAGCAGGCTCCGGTTACCGAGCGACCGCGGACCGAACTCTGATCCGCTTTGGAACCACGCCACGACCTCGCCCGCGAGGAGCAACCGGGCGACCGCCCGGCACATTTCGTCCCCGGGCAGCACGGTGCCGTATCCGTCGAGCGCGTCGCTGTGGTACTCGCGGCCCAGGTAAGGCGGAACCGCCGGGCGCCACGGCGTGGCGGGAGCCGCGCCAAGGGCGACCCGCCCGGCGATGGCGGCGCCGATCGCCGTCCCGCTGTCACCGGGCGCGTAGCCGACGAAGACACTGCGGAACGGGGTCAGCTCCGTAATTTTTCCGTTGAAGACGCAATTCAACCCGACTCCGCCGGCGACGCACAGATTCGGGCATCGCGTGCGATCCCATAGCTCGTTAAGCGCATGGACCAGTACTTTCTCCAGAATTTCCTGGCCAGCGGCCGCAATGCACGCATTGGCATGGAAGTCCTCTTGCAGCGGGCCTCGCTTGATTCCGGATATGATATCGAGCAATCCCCCGGCGCCATCCACCTGCACGGTAAAGGTTCCCGCCGGACCCAATCGCACCGGTGCCATCAGCCGTTCCACGAAACGGTCATCACCGTATGCCGCAAGGCCCATGGTCTTGCCCGCCTGCAAGAAGCCGAATCCGACTGCCTCGGTGAACGCCCGGTAGAGATCTCCCAGGGAATTTGACATGAGTGCGCTGACATCATTCGAGGTGGCGGCGCCCCGCTTTCTCCCGATCACGCGCCCGAGCGTGACAATGTCGTTTTCCCGGCCCATCGACCACGTTACCGTCTCGCGCTCATGATCGCCCGCCCCGGCGGCGGCCGTTTCGGAGACTACGCTTCCCGCGCCGTCCGCGACCAGAATGGCCGCCTCGCGGTACGGGCTCGTGAAAAAGACGCTCGCCGCGTGCGAGTAATGGTGATTGATCCATTCTGGCCGCACTTCCGGAATGGATAGCTCGCGGTGCAGCATGTCGTTAGCGCCGAACCAGCCGATGTCGCTTACTTCAAGCCCTTCCTGCGCTAGGCAGTACTCAAGCGACTTCCTGCATGGCGCGGTCTCGCCGAACGCATAGCGGACCCTGCTCAACCGCTCATCTTCCACTGCGATAAAACGCGAGTCATCGGTAAGCAGGCAGGTGGCGAAGTCATGGATAGAGCCGCCGAATCCTATTACGTTGTCCATGGCACCAGTCCAGTCCACAGTCAGTGCCGCGATGTCCGGCAGCACTGCCAGGATAACGCGACTGGCTGGCCCACGAATAGGAGGAGCAGCATGCTCTCCAGCGCCATTTCCCTCGTCATTGGCGTCGGACTGATCCTGATCGGCAGGATGAACGTCGCGGAGGCGGTCAGTCCCGACGGTTACCGGTACCTGGCGCTTGGCCGGGGCGAGCCCGTGCCGATGCCTTGGGCGCTCCGCTGGCTCCTGCCCGCCGTATGCCGGGATTCACTACGGCGCTGGCGGGTCAGCACCCTGATCCACCTGATGGCGCTGCCGCCACTGCTCACCTGGTGGTTGGCGCCATGGATCGCCGACACCCGGCTGCGGATAGTCGGCGCGCTGCTCATCTGCGGGCTGCCTGGAGTCTGGCGGATACACCTGCGCTGGCCGATCCACACCGACGCGGCGGCGATGACCTGGGCGATTGGCTGCGCGGTGGCGTTCCAGCGGCACGAGCCGGTACTCGGGATAGTCCTGGCGCTGGTCGCGGGGGCCATCAAGGAGCCCGCGCCGGTGTTCGCGGCGTGCTTCTCCTGGAACCTGCTGCCGCTCGTCGCCCTAGCCGGGCCACTGGTGCGGGCGCTAACCGTCCGCGTCGGGCCCGACCTCATGGGGCAGTCGCACGTCACCAGATACCCGGTCACCGCCAGCCGGCAGCACCACCTGGGCAAATGGTTCGACGCCCGGGCCATGATCACGCCGTGGGGCGCGGGCATCCTGGCACCGCTCACGCCCGATGCCACCGTCGGCGTCATGCTGGCCGTGACGGCCCTGCTCGGCTATGCGCAACTCGTCGTCGCAACCGATACCGCCCGGCTCTACCAGTGGGCCGCTCCAGCGGTGATTCTCGCGACCGTGACCGTTGTCCCCCCGCGCTGGGCCGTCCTCGTGCTCGTCCTGCACCTGTTCAACCCGTTGGCAGGAAGCGCCGAGGTTTGACCGGTCCTGCGAGCGCGTTCTGCCCCTGGCGTTCCGGTGGCGACCCGCGGTACCTAGGAAACGGCGAAGGCCCCGGGCACTTGTCCGGGGCCTTCGTGGTCTGCGAACAGGTCAGGCCGTCAGGAGACGCCGGTCGCCACCCTCAGGCCCTCGCTGCCCAGGACATCGTCGAACGATGCGGTGAACTGCCCGGCCCGGTCGCGGACCAGGAACCGGAAGTCCGCGGCCCGGTTACCAGGGTCCATCAGGAGATTGCGATCTGCGGCGTGGTCCACGACGCGTCCGGGTGCGCGGTGATCCCCGGGATGTGCACGTAGCGGCTGCCGGCCTCCATCACCAACAGGCAGTACAAGCGCTGGAGGGTCACCGCGCAGTCCACGTGAAAGAAGCCGGCGGCAAGCATCGTCGCGGCTTGCGCGTGGAGGAACTGCCGCCAGCTCGTATCGGTGCATCGCCTCGGAGCCGGCGGGATCCGCAGCGCCCGGAGCACCCGACGGATCGTGGACGCGCCGGCCCGGTGGCCGAACTTGCGCAGCTCGCCCTGGATCGGTTGGTACCCCCAGCCGTTGTTCTCGGTGGCGGGCCGCCCGGTCAGCGCGGCGATCTCGGCGCTGGCCGGCGGCCGCCCCGTCCGGCGGGGACAGGTCCACTTCGGGTGACCAGGCGGCGGTGCCACCGCAGCACGGTTCCAGGCGTGACCAGCCGGTGCACCCGCAGCCTTGCGGGCAGGAGCCGGATCAGCGCGGCGAGGACCGCGTGGTCGGCCCAGCCCAGCCGGGGCCGCGGGGTGGCGCGGCGCAGCACGGCGACCTCGTGCCGCAGCACCAGTAGTTCCGCGTTTTCCGACGCCGATCCCGCACATCGTGGAACTCACCAGCTCCGGCCGAGGTCCATCGAGGTACACGCCGCGCGCAGAGGTACATCTCAGGTATATCTGCCCCCTGACCAGCAGGTACGCGAGCTGGTGAAGTCAGCGCGAGCGTGGCCGCGGGCCGGTGCCGGCGGACGGCGTGCAGGTCCCGGCTGACCCTCCCACGGGGCAACCTGGCTCCGTCTGGCGCGGGGACGGCGCCGAAGACGGCCGGGTACGGCGAACAGGCATCAAGCCCGGCGTTCCCGAAGCCGGCACGCCATCATCGCGATCGCCGAGGTGCCACGACCCGGCACTGCGGCGCGCGTACAGCCGGAACATGCCGCCAGCGCGGCCCGTCCGTGGCCGTCCGCGAAACAGCCGACGGTGCGCACCGACCGCTCCGGGGCACGAATCCCGTCCGCTATGCGTCCGTGGACACCGCGACACAGCGACCCGCAGCGCGACAAGATGACACACCACGGGACAGAGAAGAAACGGCCCGCATAGCCGAGAATTCGCAGCGAGCGGGCTGTTTTCGCAGGTGGTGGCAGGTGTTGGGTTCGAACCAACGTAGGCTGAGCCCAATGCCAGGAACTTAAGCGACGGCCTGGTTTGTAACGGTTTGTGGCTGGTGTGGTGCGGGTGCGTGACATGGGACGAGGCTCCCGCTAGGACAGGCGATTACCACATCGTTTTGCCTTAGCAGGGAGCCTCGTTGCCTGTTCATGGTGCCATGCCCGCCTTGTAGGGCTCGGAAATACGATTCGGGGTGTCCTGTGGGCAGTCAGGCGGCGACGTAGTATTCGTGAGTGAGTCCGCCGAGAACCTGCTTCCGGCGGATCCGGTGCTCGGCGAGGTTGACTGGTTCGGGCGGCCGGGTGCCGGCTTGGGCAGGAGTGAGCTGGCCAAGAGCACGGTGCGGCCGGGCAGTGTTGTAATGCCGTAGATACTCGGTCAGCACCCGTCGCAGGTGGTGCTCATTGACGATCAGCACCCGGTCGAGGACCTCCCGGCGCAGGGTGCCGATCATCCTCTCGCAGATCGCGTTCGCTATGGGCGCCTGCGGCGGGCTGGCCAGAATCCTGATGCCCTCCGCGGTGAACACGGCATCGAAAGAGCTGGTGAACTGGCCTGCTCGATCCCTGATCAGGAACTTGACTGTGGTCGCGCACTGTCCGAGGTCCATCAGGACGTTACGGGCTGCCTGGGTTGTCCATGCACCGTCCGGGTTGGCGGTGATGCCGGCCAGGTGGACGCGGCGGGTGCCGTGCTCGATGACGATCAGGGCGTAGAGGCGGTGGAGCAGCACGGTGTCCACGTGGACGAAATCGGCGGCGAGGATGCCGCGGGCCTGCGCGGTGAGGAATTGCTTCCAGGTCGGGCCGCTGCGGCGGGGCGCGGGATCGATCCCGGCGTCATGCAGGATCTGCCACACTGTGGACGCCGCGATCGTGTGGCCGAGCCTGACCAGCTCACCCTGCAGCCGCCGGTGCCCCCACGCGGGGTTCTCCGTCGCCATGCGGATCACGAGCTCGCGGATCGCGGCCGCCGTGGATGGCCGCCCGGGACGTCGGCGGCTCGTGTAGTCCCACTTGCGAGTGACCAGCCGCCGGTGCCAGGCGAGCAGCGTTGCCGGTGTCACCGCGAATACCTCGCCCCACCGGCGGCGGGGAACCAATCGCGACATTGCCGCCAGCCACAACCGGTCGCCCGGCTCGTAGCGGACCCGGCTGATCTGGCGGCGCAAGACCGCGTTCTCGTGCCGGAGCACCAAGAGCTCGGCGTCCTTGGACGCTCGGCCCCGCGTCAGCACCGTCAGGCAGCTGAGCAGACAACGGACGAGCAGGTAAACGACCGAAATGATCACTCAGCGATGATCCCAGCCGGGAAGTCCGTCCAGGCCAGATTCAGTAATCGAGCCCCACAA
>CAVUBD010000008.1:0-83080 GCA_963739615.1 uncultured Actinomycetes bacterium | reverse complement strand
GGGACAGGATGATCGCGTCCTCGTAGTTGTGGCCCTCCCACGGCATGAACGCCGCGAGCAGGTTCTTGCCCAGCGCCATCTCGCCGAAGTCGGTGCACGGGCCGTCGGCCAGCACACGGCCCTTTTCCACCCGCTCGCCTTCCTCGACGATCGGCTTCTGGTTGAAGCAGGTGCCCTGGTTGGACCGGTGGAACTTCTGCACCAGGTACGTGGTGCGGGTGCCGTCGTCGTTCATCACGGTCACGTAGTCCGCGCAGGACTCCTCGACCACGCCCGGCTTCTCGGCCAGGATGACGTCGCCTGCGTCGGTCGCGGCCCGGTACTCCATGCCGGTGCCGACCAGCGGCGCGTCACTGCGAAGCAGCGGCACGCTCTGCCGCTGCATGTTCGAGCCCATCAGCGCGCGGTTGGCGTCGTCGTGCTCAAGGAACGGGATCATGGCGGTGGCCACGGACACCATCTGCCGCGCGGACACGTCCATGTAGTCGACCTCGTCGGCGGGATGTAGTCGATCTCGCCGCCCTTGCGGCGGACGAGCACGCGGTTCTCGGCCATCGTGCCGTCGGCCTCAAGCGGCGTGTTCGCCTGGGCGATGACGTGCCTGTCCTCCTCGTCGGCGGTCAGGTAGTCGATCTGGTCGGTCACCACGCCGTCGGTCACCTTGCGGTACGGCGTCTCGACGAAGCCGAACGGGTTCACCCGCGCGTAGCTGGACAGCGAGCCGATCAGGCCGATGTTCGGCCCTTCAGGGGTCTCGATCGGGCACATCCGGCCGTAGTGGCTGGGGTGCACGTCGCGGACCTCGAAGCCCGCCCGCTCCCGGCTCAGGCCCCCCGGGCCGAGCGCGCTGAGGCGGCGCTTGTGGGTCAGGCCCGCCAGCGGGTTGGTCTGGTCCATGAACTGGGACAGCTGGCTGGTGCCGAAGAACTCCTTGATCGACGCCACCACGGGCCGGATGTTGATCAGGGTCTGCGGCGTGATCGCCTCGACATCCTGGGTCGTCATCCGCTCGCGGACCACGCGCTCCATCCGGGCCAGGCCGAGCCTGACCTGGTTCTGGATGAGCTCGCCCACGGTCCGCAGCCGCCGGTTGCCGAAGTGGTCGATGTCGTCGGTCTCCAGCGGGATGATCGTCTCGCCCGCGATCGTCTCCTCCTCGCCCGCATGCAGGCGGACCAGGTACTCGATGGTCGCGACGATGTCGGCTTCGCTCAGCGTGCCCTGCCGGATCGGCAGGTCGAGGCCGAGCTTCCTGTTGACCTTGTAGCGGCCGACCTTAGCCAGGTCGTAACGCTTCGGGTTGAAGTACAGGTTCTCGAGCAGCGCCTGCGCCGACTCGCGCGTCGGCGGCTCACCCGGCCGCAGCTTGCGGTAGATGTCGAGCAGCGCCTCATCCTGGCCGGCCGTGTGGTCCTTCTCCAGGGTCGCGCGCATGGACTCGTAGTTGCCGAACCGGTCCAGGATCTTCGCGTTATCCCAGCCGAGCGCCTTCAGCAGCACGGTCACGCTCTGCTTGCGCTTGCGGTCGATGCGGACGCCGACGGCGTCCCGCTTGTCGATCTCGAACTCCAGCCAGGCCCCGCGGGACGGGATGACCTTGCAGGCGTAGATGTCCTTGTCGCTGGTCTTGTCCACCTGGCGGTCGAAGTACACGCCCGGCGAGCGGACCAGCTGGCTGACCACCACGCGCTCGGTGCCGTTGATGATGAAGGTGCCCTTGGCCGACATGAGCGGGAAATCGCCCATGAACACCGTCTGGCTCTTGATCTCGCCAGTGGTGTTGTTGATGAACTCCGCCGTCACGAACATGGGGGCGGAGAACGTCATGTCCTTGTCCTTGCACTCCTCGGAGGAGTACTTGGGCGGCTCGAACCGGTGATCACGGAACGAGAGGGACATGGTGCCGGAGAAGTCTTCGATCGGGCTGATCTCTTCGAAGATCTCCTCGAGGCCGGACTGCTCGGACACGTCCTTGCGCCCGGCGTCCTTGGCTTCGTTGGTACGGGCCTGCCACCTCTCGTTGCCTAGCAGCCAGTCAAACGACTCGGTCTGCAGGGCGAGGAGGTCGGGTACCTTGAGCGGCTCCTGGATACGCGCGAACGACACGCGGCGTGAACCAGAATGCGTTGCGGAGGTAGTCGTTGCGGAGGCGCTGCGCGATGCTGCCAACAGGGGTCCTTCCGAACTTTGTCACGGAAATATCACCGCACGCACGCCAAACGCCCCGCGGCGAAACCCCGTAGACGCGAGGGAGAAACCGAGGACGTCAGAGTGCAGCGCAAACTAGCAGTGTAGCCGATGGCCACACCGCTGGTCAACTGTACGCCACTATGAGATTCACGGTTGCTCCGCAGCATCGCTCTTTAGCGACCAAGAGTCAAGTCCAAACCGGACACTCGGGGCAAGTTGCCTGGTGACGCATGCCACATGCGATGTTATGTGTAAGCGACAACACGGCAGGGTAGGACATTATTCCTGCCCGCGAAGCGGGCGTTTCCGGGCGTGTCGCGTTGCCTGCCGGGCGGGCGGCACGTATGAGGCCCGGCCTCCACGCCACCTGGGTGACGCGAAGCCCGGGCCTCGCAGCGCTCTTTGCCGCCTAGCGCAGCCTTACGGCTACTTGACGGTGACGGTGGCGCCAGCGCCCTCCAGGGCTGCCCGCGCCTTGTCCGCGCCCTCCTTGTTGACCTTCTCCAAGACCGTCTTGGGCGCGCCGTCGACCAGGTCCTTGGCCTCCTTGAGGCCGAGGCTGGTCAGGCTGCGCACCTCCTTGATGACCTGAATCTTCTTGTCGCCCGCGGCCTCGAGGATGACGTCGAACTCGTCCTGCTCCTCGGGCTGCTCGGCCTCGGCGGCTGCGCCGCCGCCCGTCGTAGCGGCCACCGCGACCGGGGCGGCCGCCTTTACGTCGAACGTCTCCTCGAACTGCTTCACGAACCCAGACAGCTCCAGGAGAGTCATCTCCTTGAACGCCTCAAGCAGGTCGTCAGTGCTCATCTTCGCCATGATGGTGTTCCTCGTTCCTTAAATACCTAGCGTGCGGGGTCCGGTCAGCCTTCGGCGCCGGGGTCTGGCGAGCCCGGCTGGCGCGTCTGCGGTGTCCGGCGTGGCGGATGCGTCCGCGCCCTCCGCGTCCGCTCGCTTGACGCGCAGCGCCTCGGCGAGCTGCGCCATTTGCACCGGCAGCGCGTTGAACGTCGCGGCGGCGCCGGCCAGCGACGCCTTCATGGCGCCGGCCAGCTTGGCCAGCAGAACCTCGCGCGGTTCCAGGTCGGCCAGCTCGATGATCTCCGGGGGCGTGATCGCCTTGCCGTCGAGCACGCCGCCCTTGATCACCAGCAGCGGGTTCGCCCGGGCGAAGTCGCGCAGGCCCTTGGCCGCCTCAACCACGTCACCGTCGACGAACGCGACCGCTGACGGGCCGACGAGCAGCGACGACAGCTGGTCGGTGAGCCCGGCCTCGGTGACCGCGATCTTGGTCAGCGTGTTCTTCACCACGGTGAACGTGGCGTTGCCCCCGAGCGACCTGCGCAGGTCGGCGAGCTGGGCCACGGTGAGCCCGCGGTACTCGGTCAGCACCGCGCCCTCGGAGTCGCGGAACCGGCCGGTAAGCTCGGCGACCGCGGCTACCTTCTCGGTGTTAGCCATGTGCCTCCTCTCCGTTATCTTGTCGTTGTTGTCGTGTCGTTGTCGCTGAAGCACTTGCCTAGCCGCTGAAGACAGCAAAAACGCCCCGGCGCAAGGCGCACGGGGCGGCACGACCCAACCAGGAAAGGCTGAGTAACACAGCTCAGTTCACCTGCGCGGGATGCCCGCCCGGGATCGCACGATCCCGGCCGGAGCCTTCGGCCGACGCGCGAGCGCGACGGAATCCAGCGGTCTTCGGCGTTCATCAGGGTACAGTCTGGGCCCGCCCCGGCCAAATCGCGCCAGCGAAAGCCCAGCCGGACGCTGCACTGGCAACAGCGCCCCCGCCAGGCACTTGAACCCCGGGTCACTGCCGCGTGAATTCGTGTGAAAGTGGCACCCTGCCCGAAAGAGGGGTGCAGGGCGCCACATCCACACGCTTGGGTCAGGCGGTGGATTCTCAGGCGGTGGATTCTCAGGCGGTGGCTTCGGCGAGTTCGCCGGTGAAGCCGCGGGTCTTGTTGGGGTCGACCGGGATGCCGGGACCCATCGTGGTGGTGAAGGTGACCTTCTTCAGGTACCGGCCCTTGGCCGCGGCGGGCTTGAGCCTGATCACCTCGTCGAGGGCGGCGGCGTAGTTCTCAAGCAGCGCGGTGGAGGGGAACGACGCCTTGCCGATGATGAAGTGGAGGTTGCCGTGCCTGTCGGTCCGGAACTCGATCTTGCCGCCCTTGATTTCCGTCACGGCCCGGCCGACGTCCGGGGTCACGGTGCCGGTCTTCGGGTTCGGCATCAGGCCCCGCGGGCCGAGCACACGACCCAGGCGGCCGACCTTGCCCATCAGGTCAGGGGTCGCGACCACCGCGTCGAAGTCGAGGAAACCGCCCTGGATGCGCTCGATCAGGTCGTCGGAGCCAACGTAGTCCGCACCGGCCGCGCGGGCCTCCTCGGCCCGGTCGCCGATCGCGAAGACGAGCACCCGGGCTGTCTTGCCTGTGCCGTTAGGCAGGTTAACCGTGCCGCGGACCATCTGGTCCTGCTTGCGCGGGTCAACGCCGAGCCGCAGCGCCACCTCGACGGTCGGGTCGAACTTCGTCACCTGGCCCGACTTGGCGATCGTGACCGCCTCGGCGGGAGTGTACAGCCGCTCGTGGTCGATCTGCTCATCGGCCTGGCGGTAGGACTTACTGCGCTTCATAGCTATCTCCTAGGTCTGGAGGTCGTGGTCAGCGGGCCGCGCGAGGCCCTGCCACGTGGAACGTGCGGTAAAACAGCGGTTAGCTCTGGACCTTGATGCCCATCGAGCGGGCGGTCCCGGCGATGATCTTCTCGGCCGCCTCGATCGTGGTCGCGTTGAGGTCGGGCATCTTGGTCTGGGCGATGTCGCGGACCTGGGCGGCGGAGATGCTGCCGACCTTGGTCTTGTGCGGCTCGGCGCTGCCCTTGTCCACGCTGGCGGCCTTCTTGATCAGCTCGGCGGCGGGCGGCGTCTTGGTGACGAAGGTGAAGCTCCGGTCCTCGTAAATCGAGATCTCGACCGGGATGATGTTGCCCCGCTGGCTTTCCGTGGCCGCGTTGTACTGCTTGACGAAATCCATGATGTTCACGCCGTGCGGGCCCAGCGCGGTGCCGACGGGCGGCGCCGGAGTGGCCTGGCCGGCCGGCAGCTGCACCTTGACGACGGCGGCGAGCTTCTTCCTTCTTGGCGGCATTCGAATATTTCCTTACCTGTACCTTGGGTGGCTAGATCTTTGTGACCTGGTCGAACGATAGCTCCACCGGCGTTTCGCGGCCGAAGATGGAGACCAGCACCTTGAGCTTCTGGGTGTCCGGATTGATCTCGTTCACGGTCGCGGGGAGCGTCGCGAACGGCCCGTCCATAACGGTAACCGACTCGCCGACCTCGAATTCCACCGTGGACGTGCGCGTGGCCTCGGCCTGCTTGGTCCCCGGCTCAGGCTCGGGAGCGAGCAAGCTGGCCACCTCGCCGAGCTGCAGCGGCGACGGCCGGCTGGACAGGCCGACGAAGCCGGTCACCCCCGGCGTGTTGCGGACCACCGCCCACGACTCGTCGGTCAGATCCATGCGCACCAGGATGTAGCCGGGCAGCACCTTCTCCGAGACCTGCTGCCGCTTGCCGCCCTTGATCTCGGTCACCATATGGACGGGGACCTCGATCTGGTAGATGAAGTCCTCCATGTTGAGCGAGGAGATACGGCTTTCCAGGTTGGTCTTCACCCGGTTTTCGTAACCCGCGTACGAGTGAACGACGTACCATTCGCCGGGAAGCATGCGGAGTTCGCGCTGGAACTCCTCGCGCACGCTGTCAGCCGTTTCCTCCTGGGCACCGTCAGCGGGTTCATCCAGCGCATCGCCGGCCGGGACGGCGGCTTCGTCAGCTTCGCCCGCGGGGTCAAGCCCGTCGGCTTCGTCGCTGTAGTCGCTCACGTCATCGGCCTCCCCAGGGTCCGCATCGGGTTCGGTCGCGCCCGTCGCCGCGGAATCCAGTTGGGTCTCGGACACGATTGCTCTCTCCTCTGTGCTAGCCCGGGGGGACAACCCCCCCGGAACCCCCCCGGACTGGGGGGACCCATCCCTCCAGACCCCCCTTGCCGGGACCGCGGGCAGCCGCTTAGCCGAATACCTCGAATACCAGCTTGGTGAACCCGTAGTCCAGGGTCGTCACGACGACGACCATGAAGACCACGAAAGCAAGGCAGACCACCGTGTAGGTGACAAGCTCCTTACGGGTTGGCCAGATCACCTTCCGAAGCTCGCCGACCATCTGCCGGAAGAACAGGGCGGGTGTGGTCCGCTGGTCGCGCTTGGATGCGCGCCCGGCTCCGCTCCGTTTCTCCGCGGCGTCACCGCGTGTCTGAGTTGCCATATCCTCACCTATAGTCCGCCGGCTATGGCGGGTTCGCCGGATCGCACTCGCAGGGCAGGAGGGACTCGAACCCCCAACCACCGGTTTTGGAGACCGGGACTCTGGCCAATTGAGCTACTGCCCTGGGCTTCTTACCGCGCTGCTTCAGCAACCGCCCGCAAGTACACGGGCACGCTGCCACAACGACAGCACCGTTGTCGGTCCATGCAGTGTACGTCTCAACCGCCCGCCCGTCGAACCGCGCGGGCAGAAAGCCGCCGGAAGAGTTCAAACGGGGAGGCAGGCGCGGCTGCCGTGAGGCAGGCCACGGTAAATGATGCGCCTGGCATCGTCCGCCGGTGGGACAATGGAGCACATGTCTACCAGAGTCTCCGCACGCGTCTCCGCTATCTCCGAATCCGCCACGCTGGCCGTGGACGCCAAGGCCAAGGCGCTGAAGGCGGCCGGCAGGCCGGTCATCGGCTTCGGGGCCGGCGAGCCGGATTTCCCGACCCCCGGCTACATCGTCGAGGCCGCGCAGCGCGCGTGCGCCGAGCCGCGGTTCCACAAGTACACCCCGGCGGCAGGCCTGCCCGAGCTCAGGGCGGCGATCGCGGCGAAGACCGAGAGGGATTCCGGCTACCGGGTCGAGCCCAGCCAGGTCCTGGTCACCAACGGCGGCAAGCACGCGGTGTACGAGGCGTTCGCCGCCTTGACCGACCCGGGTGACGAGGTGATCGTGCCCGCGCCGTACTGGACCACCTATCCCGAGGTCATCGCGCTGGCCGGCGGCGTCATGCGGCCGGTGCTGACCGACGAGCGATCCGGGTACCTGGCCAGCGTCGAGGACCTGGAGGCGGCCCGCACCAGCCGGACCAAGGCGCTGCTTTTCGTGTCGCCGTCCAACCCGACCGGCGCGGTGTACCCGCCGGAGCAGGTAGCCGAGATCGGCCGGTGGGCCGCGGCCAACGAGCTGTGGGTGATCACCGACGAGATCTACGAGCACCTGGTCTACGGCGACGCCACGTTCTCCTCCATCCCGGTCCAGACGCCGGAAATCGCGGACACCTGTGTCGTGCTGAACGGCGTGGCGAAGACCTACGCCATGACCGGCTGGCGGGTCGGCTGGATGATCGGCCCGCGCGACGTGATCAGCGCCGCGGCCAACCTGCAGAGCCACGCCACCTCCAACGTCTGCAACGTGGCGCAGGCGGCCGCGCTCGCCGCCGTCTCCGGGGACCTGGCCGCCGTCGCCACCATGCGGGCCGCGTTCGACCGGCGCAGGCTGACCATGACCAGGATGCTGAACGAGATCCCCGGCATCGTCTGCCCGGAGCCGCAAGGCGCCTTCTACTGCTACCCCAGCGTCAAGGGGCTGCTCGGCCGGGAGATAGCCGGGCGCAGGCCGCAGACGTCGGCGGAACTGGCGGGCCTCATCCTGGACGAGGCGGAAGTCGCGGTGGTACCCGGCGAGGCATTCGGTACGCCCGGATATTTCCGGCTTTCGTGCGCACTCGGCGACGCCGACCTCGAGGAAGGCATCGCGCGGATGGCCAAGCTGCTCACGGACGCCAGCTAGGCACGGCACACTGGGCCGATGCAGTGTCCCCCGCGAGCCCCAGGGCCGCTGGCCACTCTGCCCAAGGCGCACCTGCACCTGCACTTCACCGGGTCGATGCGGCACGCGACACTGGTCGAGCTGGCCCGGGTGCACGGCGTCCGGCTGCCGCCCGCGCTCACCGCGGACTGGCCGCCGCAGCTGAGCGGCGCCGACGAGCGCGGCTGGTTCCGGTTCCAGCGGCTGTACGACACCGCGCGCTCGGTGCTGCGCACGCCCGGCGACGTGCGGCGGCTGATGACCGAGACCGCCGAGGACGAACGGGCGGAGGGCTCGCGCTGGCTGGAAATCCAGGTCGACCCGTCCGGTTACGCCGCGCGGTTCGGCGGGATCACCGCGATGACCGAACTGGTCCTGGACGCCGCCGCGGAGGCGGCGCGGGCCACCGGGGTCGGGATCGGCGTCATCGTCGCGGCCAACCGGACCAAGCATCCGCTGGAGGCCAGGACCCTGGCGCGGCTGGCCGCCCGGTACGCGGGCCGGGGGGTGACCGGGTTCGGCCTGTCGAACGACGAGCGGCGCGGGCCCGCCCGCGACTTCGCCGCCGCGTTCCGCATCGCCGGACGGGCCGGGCTGCTCCTGGTGCCGCACGGCGGCGAGCTGGCCGGCCCGGCCAGCGTCGCGGATTGCCTGGACGACCTGCACGCGGACAGGATCGGCCACGGCATCCGGGCCGCCGAGGACCCCGCCCTGGTCAAGCGGCTGGCCGCCGACGGCATTACCTGCGAGGTATGCCCGTCCTCGAACGTCGCGCTAGGCGTCGCGCCGGTCCCGTCGCAGGTCCCGCTCCGCCTCCTGTTCGAGGCCGGCGTGCCGGTCGCACTCGGGGCAGACGACCCGCTGCTGTTCGGCCCGCGGCTGGCGGCGCAGTACGAGATCGCCCGGCACGCGCACGGCTGTACCGACTCCGAGCTCGCCGACCTGGCCCGCGCCTCGGTCCTCGGCTCGGCCGCGCCCGCAGCGCTGCAATCGGAACTGCTGACCGGGATCGACAAGTGGCTCGCGGGAACCCCGCGGAATATCGGCGGCAGCGGATAAGCTGATACGGACATGGCGTTGATCCGGCTATCACCGGGGAGCCCCCGGAAGAAAGGGCCGCGCGCGGCCTGACTAGAACCGGGCGGGTCCGGCCCGTCACAGCCGGGTGACGAGCGGCCGCCGGAAACCGGCGGCAAGCGAGGTGGTACCGCGGTACGCCCGCACGGGAGCGGGCGCGTCGTCCTCGCGGCCCAGCCGACCGCACCGCGAGGACTCACCAATGGCCGTCTACCCACGCTCCGCCGACATGCAGGCCGCCCGCACGCAGGCCGCCCGCACGCAGGCCGCCGGCGTCGGCGTGCCCGCCCAGCCGGACTTTCCCGCCCTCGAGCGCGACGTCCTGGCGTACTGGCAGGCCCACGACACCTTCCGCGCCTCGGTCGAGGAGCGCCCGGCGGACGACGAGTTCGTGTTCTACGACGGGCCGCCGTTCGCCAACGGGCTGCCGCACTACGGCCACCTGATCACCGGCTACGTCAAGGACCTGGTGCCGCGCTTCCGTACCATGCAGGGGAAGCGGGTGGAGCGCCGGTTCGGCTGGGACTGCCACGGCCTGCCCGCCGAGGTGGAGGCGGAGCGCCTGCTCGGCATCTCGGGCAAGGCCGAGATCGTCGCGATGGGCATCGAGAAGTTCAACGCGGCCTGCCGCGAGTCGGTGCTGCGCTACACCCGCGAATGGCGCGAGTACGTGACCAGGCAGGCCCGCTGGGTCGACTTCGACCACGACTACAAGACGCTCGATACGCCCTACATGGAGAGCGTCATGTGGGCGTTCAAGCAGCTGTGGGACAAGGGCCTGGTCTACCAGGGCTTCAAGGTGCTGCCCTACTGCTGGCGGTGCGAGACCCCGCTGTCCAACCACGAGCTGCGGATGGACGACGACACCTACGCCGAGCGGCAGGATCCCTCGGTCACGGTCCGGTTCAAGCTGGAGACCGGGGAGTGGCTGCTGGCCTGGACCACCACGCCGTGGACGCTGCCGTCCAACCTGGCCTGCGCGGTCGGCGCGGACATCAGCTACGTGGTGCTGGCCAAGGACGGCGAGCGGTACATCCTGGCCGCCGACCGGCAGGCCGCCTACGAGCGGGAGCTGGAAGGCGCCGCGGTCGCCGGCACGCTGACCGGCGCCGAGCTGGCCGGGCGCCGGTACCAGCCGCTGCTGCCCTACCTGGCCGATGCGGACACGTTCGGTACCCAGAACGCGTTCCGGGTGATCCTGTCCGACGACGTCACGACCGAGGACGGCACCGGGGTGGTGCACATGGCCCCCGCCTACGGCGAGGCCGACGCCCTGGCCTGCACCGCGGCCGGCATCCCGACCGTGCTCACCGTCGACGACCAGGCCCGGTTCACCTCGGTGGTGCCCGACTTCGAGGGACAGCACGTCTTCGACGCGAACGCCGGGATCACGGCCAGGCTGCGCGAGCAGGGTGACCTGGTGCGCAGCCAGACCTACACGCACTCCTACCCGCACTGCTGGCGCTGCCGTAACCCGCTGATCTACAAGGCCGTGTCGAGCTGGTTCGTCGCGGTGAGCACGTTCTCCGATCGGATGGTCGAGCTGAACGAGCAGATCACCTGGGTCCCTGGGCACGTCAAGGACGGCCAGTTCGGCAAGTGGCTAGCAGGAGCGCGGGACTGGTCGATCAGCCGGAACCGGTTCTGGGGCTCGCCGATCCCGGTCTGGCAGAGCGACGACCCGGCCTACCCGCGCACCGACGTGTACGGGTCGCTTGACGAGCTCGAGCGCGACTTCGGCGTCCGGCCGGAGGACCTGCACCGGCCCGGCATCGACGAGCTCACCCGGCCGAACCCGGACGACCCGACCGGCCGGTCCACGATGCGCCGGGTGCCCGAGGTGCTTGACTGCTGGTTCGAGTCAGGGTCGATGCCGTTCGCCCAGGTGCACTACCCGTTCGAGAACCGCGACTGGTTCGACGGCCACTACCCGGGCGACTTCATCGTCGAGTACATCGGCCAGACCCGGGGCTGGTTCTACACGCTGCACGTGCTGGCCACCGCGCTGTTCGACCGGCCCGCCTTCCGTTCCTGCGTCAGCCACGGCATCGTGCTCGGCAACGACGGCCAGAAGATGTCCAAGAGCCTGCGCAACTACCCGGACGTGAACGAGGTGTTCGACACCTTCGGCTCCGACGCCATGCGCTGGTTCCTGATGGCCAGCCCGGTGCTGCGCGGCGGCAACCTGGTCGTCACCTCCCAGGGCATCAGGGACGCCGTCCGGCAGGCCATCTTGCCGCTGTGGAACAGCTACTACTTCTTCGCCCTTTACGCCAACGCCGAGTCCTACGCCGCGCGGCGCTCGACCACGGGCGAGCACGTGCTCGACCGCTACATCCTGACCAAGACCCGGACCGCGGTGACCGAGATCGAGCGGCTGCTCGACGGCTATGACGTCGGCGGCGCTTGCCTCGCGCTGCGGGAGCACCTCGAGGTGCTGACCAACTGGTACATCCGCCGGTCGCGGCCCCGGTTCTGGGCCGGCGAGCTGGCCGCGCTCGACACCTTGTGGACGGTGCTCGAGACCACCTGCCGGGCGGCCGCGCCGCTGCTGCCGCTGACCACGGAGGCCATCTGGCGCGGGCTGACCGGCGAGCCGAGCGTGCACCTGACGTCGTGGCCCGACGTCAGCGGCTGGCCGGCCGACGAGAAGCTGACCGGGGCCATGGACCTGGTCCGGGCCGCCTGCAGCACCGCGCTCGGCCTGCGCAAGGCCCGCCAGCTGCGGGTCCGGCTGCCGCTCGCCTCGCTCACCATCGCGCACCCGGACGCCGGGTCGCTGGCGCCGTTCAGCGGCCTGATCGCCGAGGAGGTCAACGTCAAGAGGGTCGAGCTGTCCGCCGACCCGGCCCGGCTTGGCACCTTCGAGCTCGCGGTGAACCCCCGGCAGCTCGGGCCCCGGCTCGGCGCCAAGGTGCAGGAGGTCATCAGGGCCGTCAAGGCGGGCGCCTGGGTCCAGTCGGGCGACGGCATCACCGCGGCGGGCGTTGAGCTCCGGCCGGGCGAGTACGACCTGAAGCTGGCCGCAGCCGACCCCGGCTCGACCTCGGCGCTGCCGGGCAACGCCGGCCTGATCGCGCTGGACACCCGGGTGACCCCCGAGCTCGCGGCCGAAGGCACCGCACGCGACGTGGTGCGGATCGTGCAGCAGGCCCGCCGGGACGCGGGCCTGGCCGTCTCGGACCGGATCCGGCTCAGCATCGGCGCCGGGGGCGCGGTGGCCGAGGCGGTACGGGCGCACGCCGGGTTCATCGCCGCGGAGACGCTGGCCGTGAGCCTGGAGGTCCGCCCGCCGACGGAGATCACCGCCGCCCCGCAGCCCGCCGGGGACGCCTTCGTCAAGGTCGCCCTCAGCCGGGAAGAAAGATAACTATTCCGAACGGACCGGCGCTCACCTCGATGGTCACGACCACGCCCGCGGCGGCGATGGTTACCGGCGGCTTACGCGCGTCCCGGCCGTTGAGCCCGGGCCGCGGGCCGGACGTAGTTGAGGGTGGCGGCCAGTGCACGCGGTCAGCGCGAAAGATCACCGGGGCTGCTTGGCCCGGTGAGCCGTGTCCTTTCGCGACGGCGGCCGCGCACTGGTCTCCGCAGTCAGATCGGCGTGCCAGGAATCGAACTGGGCTGGCGTCCGGCACGTGCTCTGTGGTGGAGACATTATCCACCGAAAGGGAGCGGGTGCTCCGGCGCTCGGCCGGAGCACCCGGGCTAGCCGTTCCTGGGGGTTGACAGCCAGAAATCAACAAGAACAGCTAGGTCCCGGCAAAAAACCGACCCAAGTTGGGCCGGGATTCCGTCATGCCCGAACCAAATCGCTCCCCGCTACGTGCCATGGGTGGAGACATTCTCCACCGGAAGGGAGCGTTATAGGAATGAAGGCAACAAGAAGATACGCGGCCGCCATCGCCGCGGCCGTCACCGCCGCCGCTGGCCTGCTGGCCGGCACGGCCGGGAGCGCGAGCGCGGGGGGCTCCCCGGCGTTCGTGGGCCCGCTGCACCATGTCACCACGCTCGCCTCGACCGTGCCTGGCAACGGCGACGTCAACCCGTACGGCGTCGCTGTCGTACCGCGCAGCACCGGTGACCTCTGGCAGGGTAACGTCCTGGTCAGCAACTTCAACAACAAGGCCAACGTGCAGGGCACCGGCACCACGATCGTCGAGGTCACGCCGTCCGGCCACGCGTGGCAGTTCGCCAAGGTCAGCCGTAACCTGCCCGGCTGCCCGGGCGGCGTCGGCCTGACCACCGCGCTGACCGTGCTGCGCAGCGGCTGGGTGATCGTCGGCTCGCTGCCCACGAAGGGCGGCAACGTCTCAGGCGCGGGCTGCCTGATCGTGCTTGACCGGTGGGGTCACGTCCGGGAGACGTTCGCGGGCCACGGCATCAACGGGCCCTGGGACATGACCGCCGTCGACTTCGGCGGATCGGCCGACCTGTTCGTCACCAACGTACTGAACGGCACCGTCGCGGCCAAGGGCGCGACCGTGTATCACGGTACGGTGCTGCGGATCTACCTGGCCATCCCGCATTCCGGGCTGCCGTTCATGGGGCCGGCCGAGGTGATCGGATCCGGTTTCGCCGAGCACCTGGACCCGGCGGCGCTCGTCATCGGCCCGACCGGCGTGGGCCTCGGCCAGAACGACACCCTGTACGTCGCCGACACGGTGGCGAACAGGATCGCCGCCATCCCCGACGCGGCCATCCGCATGACCGACGCAGGGCGCGGTTCCACCGTCACAAGGGGCGGCCACCTGAACGGCCCGCTTGGCCTGGTGACAGCGCCCAACGGTAACATCCTGACCGTCAACAGCGGCGACGGAAACCTCGTCGAAGTCACTCCATCCGGGTTCCAGATCGCGGTTCGCACACTGGACACCTCCGGCTCCCCGCCGGGCGCGGGCGCGCTGTTCGGCCTGGCCGTCAAGCCCTTCCACCGCGCCGTCTACTTCGTGGACGACGCTACCAACACCCTGAACCTGCTGCACTAGCGGGCCACGGGCACGCTCCGGCCCCGCCCCCGAGGGCGGGGCTAGAGCGTGACCCCGACCAGCACGGGTTCGGGCGTCAGCGACACGCCGAACGCGTCCCGGACGCCGTCCCTGATCTGCGCGGCCAGCGCGATCAGCCCGGCCGTGCTGGCCGATCCCGCGTTGACCAGGGCGAGCGTGTGCTTGGACGAGATTCGCGCGCCGTCACCTGGGTGATATCCCTTGCCGAACCCGGCCCGCTCGATCAGCCAGGCGGCCGGCACCTTCACCCGCCCGTCCCCGGCGTCGAACCTGGGGACCATGGTGGTCTCCCCGCACCTGGCCCTGGCGGCCCGCTCCAGGCCGGCCAGGGTGGCCGCATCGAGCACCGGGTTGACGAAAAACGAGCCGACGCTGCGGGTATCGGGATCGGCTTGATCGATCACCATGCCCTTGCGCTGCCTGAGCTCGATGACCGCCGAGCGAACCTCGGTGCTTTCCGCCGGCTCCCCCGCTTCGACGCCGAGGGCGGCGGCCAGTTCGGCGTACCTGACCGGCCTCGAGCGGGCCTGCACCGCGAGCTTGAAGGTCACGCTCAGCACGACGAACCGGCCGGCGTCAGCCACCTTGAACCTGCTCGTGCGGTAGCCGAAGCAGCACTGCTCGTTCGGGATAATAAGAATTCGGCCGGCCTGGCGGTCGAAGGCACGCACCTGCACGACCGTCTCGGCGACCTCGGCGCCGTAGGCCCCGACGTTCTGGATCGGGGTGGCGCCGGCCAGCCCGGGGATGCCGGACAGGGGTTCCAGCCCGGCCAGGCCCTCGGCCACGGTGCGGGCGACGGTCGCGTCCCACTCCTCGCCGGCCGCGACGGTCACCAGCCCGGGCTCGCCGCCCCGGGCGAAGCCGCGGGTCGCCACCTGGACCACCGTGCCGGCGAAACCTTCGTCGGCCACCACCAGGTTGCTGCCGCCGCCGAGGATCAGCACCGGATCGCCGCTGGCGTCAGCGGCCTGTACCGCCTCGATGAGCTCTTCCTCGGTGCCGGCCCGGACGAAGCTGCGGGCCGGGCCGCCGAGGCGGATGGTGGTGTAGTCGGCTAGTCGCACGGCAGGCGGACGACGGCCTGAGCGCGTGTGAGCACCTTCGCGTCGCCCGACCGGGCCGTGACGTCGACGGTCACCTTACCGTCGGGCAGTTTGCCGGTCACCACCCCGGCGACCTCGACCTGGGCGCCCTTGTCGTCATCGGGCACGACGACCGGCGAGGAGAACCTGACGCCGTACTCGGTCACCGCCCCCGGATCCCCGGCCCACTCGGTCAGGAACCGGCCGGCCAGCGCCATCGTGAGCATGCCGTGCGCGATCACGTCCGGCAGGCCCACCGACCTGGCGACGCGCTCGTTCCAGTGGATCACGTTGAAGTCGCCGGAAGCGCCCGCGTACCGCACCAGGTCGCGCCGCATCACCTGGTACCGCCTGGACTCGATCCCCGCGCCGACCTGCACGTCGTCGTACCTGGGGCTGGCCATCGTTCCCCCTTTATGCGCCGCGCTCGACGAGCACAGACCGCGCCGTGCACACGTGCTCGCCGTCCACGGTCCGGATCTCGGTGACGGTCGCCAGCGTGGTCATGTTGCGGATGCCCTTGATCGACTCGATCGTGGTCTGCGCCACCACCACGTCGCCCGCGTGCAGCGGGCGGGCGTGGGCGAAGCTCTGCTCGCCGTGCACGATCATGGCGTAGTTCACGCCCAGGCCAGGATCGGAGATCACCTTCGCGCTGCCGGCCGAGCTGACCACGATCGCGAACGTGGGCGGCGCGATGACGTCCGGGTAGCCGGCCGCGCGGGCGGCCTCGCGGTCGCGGCACAGCGGGCTCGGGTCGCCGATCGCGTCGGCGAACTCGGCGATCTTGACCCGGCTGACCTCGTACGGCGGCGACGGCTCGAAAGTCCGGCCGGCGTAATCAGGGTTAATCGCCATCGGTTTCTGCCAGCTCGGCTCTTGCCGCCGGCCTGCTACCGGGTCTCGCGGTGCGGCCGGTGGCAGCGGCAGTTCGGGCAGAACTTCTTCAGCTCGAGCCTGTCCGGGTCGTTCCGCCGGTTCTTCCTGGTGATGTAGTTCCTGTGCTTGCACTCCTGGCAAGCCAGCGTGATCTTCGGCCGGACATCGGTGGCAGCCACGGTGGAGTGCCTTTCTCGTCGTTTAGGGATCGTCGTTCAGGGATCGGTCAAGTGTAGCGGAGGCCGGACTTGAACCGGCGACACAGCGATTATGAGCCGCTTGCTCTGCCTGACTGAGCTACTCCGCCATCGCTAACGCAGAAAGGCTACCCGATCTTCCGGTCGCCGGCGTAGCCGGTTTTGACCGTCCGCCGCCCGGCCAGGCAGGATCGTAGCCGTGAGCATCCTAGGGACCAGAGTCATCCGGACAGAAGACCCCCGCTTCCTGACCACCGGCGGCGTCTACACCGCGGACGTGCACCTGCCGGAGCTGACGGACGCCTGCCACGTGCACTTCATCCGGTCGGCGGTGGCGCACGCCCGGATCCGCGCCGTCGACGTGAGCGCCGCGCTCGAGGCGCCCGGCGTCATCGCGGCGTTCACCGGCGCCGACCTGGCCGGCCTCCCGCTGCTCGGGGCGCCGGTGCCGGGCATCAACGAGCAGATGGGCCAGCCGCTGCTGGCCCGCGACGTGGTCCGGTTCGTCGGCGAGCCGGTGGCGGTGGTGGTCACCGAGAGCCCGTACCAGGGCGAGGATGCCGCGGACCTGGTCGATATCGACTATGACGTGCTGCCGCCTGTCATCGACATGGCCGGCGCCGACACGAGCGAGGCCGCGGTGCTGTTCCCGGCCGCGGGCAGCAACGTGGCCGCCTCCTTCGGCGACGCCGCCAAACTGGCCGCCGACCTGTTCGACGGCTGCGAGGTGGTCGTCTCCAGGACCATCGAGAACCAGCGGGTGACGCCCGCGCCGATGGAGACCAGGGCCGCGGCCGCGGCCTGGGGCGCGGACGGCCGGCTGACGGCGTGGATCCCGAACCAGGGCGCGCAGGGCACCCGCACGTCCCTGGCGGCCATGCTCGGGATCGACCAGGCGGCCGTGCGGATCATCACCCCGGACGTGGGCGGCGCGTTCGGCGCCAAGTTCGGCGCCGACCCGGAGCACGCGGTGGTCTGCTGGGTCGCCAGGCAGCTTGGCCGGCCCGCGCGCTGGACCGAGTCCCGCCACGAGAACCTGATCGGGATGACCCACGGCCGGGCGCAGCGCCAGACGATCACCATCGGCGGCAGCCGGGACGGGACGGTGGCGGCCTACCGGCTTGAGATCCTGCAGGACTCCGGGGCCTACCCGAGGTTCGGCGCGTTCCTGCCGTTCCTGACCATCTTGATGGCGCCAGGGCCGTACGCGATCGGCCGCGCCGAGGCGGTAGCGAAGTCGGTGGTGACCAACACCACGCCGGTCGGCGCCTACCGCGGCGCGGGCCGGCCCGAGGCCACGGCCGCGGTGGAGCGGGCCATGGACCTGTTCGCCGCCGAGATCGGCCGGGACCCGGCCGAGGTGCGCCGGGTCAACCTGCTGCCCCGGTTCACCGAGCCGCACACGACCGCGTTCGGGGCGGTGTACGACAGCGGCGACTACGCGGCCGCGCTGGACATGGCGCTGGCCGCCGCCGGTTACGCGGACCTGCGGGAAGAGCAGGCCAAGCGGCGGGCCGCCCGGGACGTGGTCCAGCTGGGCATCGGGCTGTCCTGCTACGTGGAGATCACCGGCGCCGGAGCCGAGTCGGGTAACCCCAGCGAGAACGCCACGGTGGAGGTCCATCCCGACGGCAGCGCCACCATCTTGACCGGCACGTCGCCGCACGGCCAGGGCCACGAGACCGTGTGGGCCATGCTGGCCAGCGCCGAGCTCGGCATCGGCATCGACAAGATCACCGTCAAATGGGGCGACACCGACCTGATCCCCCAGGGCGGCGGCACCGGCGGCTCGCGCAGCCTGCAGCAGGGCGGCGCGGCCGTCCAGCAGGCCTCGCGGGAGCTTATCGACGTGGCCAGGCAGCGCGCGGCCGACGAACTGGAAGCCAACCCGGCCGACCTGGTCTTCGACCCCGGCCGCAGCGCGTTCGCGGTGGCCGGCGACCCGGACGCCGCGGTCTCGCTGGCCCGGCTCGCGGAGCGGGATCGGCTGTTCGTCCGCGCGGTGTTCAGCGCACCCGGCGCGACCTTCCCGTTCGGGGCCCATGTGGCCGTCGTCGAGGTGGACACCGAGACAGGCAAGGCGGTGCTGCGGCGGATCGTGACCGTCGACGACGCGGGCACCGTCGTCAACCCGCTCCTCGCGGAGGGCCAGCGGCACGGCGGCATCGCCCAGGGCGCGGCCCAGGCGTTCCTCGAGGAGGTTGTCTACGACGCCGACGGCAACCCGCTGACCTCGACCTTCGCTGACTACGCCATCCTGACAGCGACCGAGGTGCCCAGCTTCGAGCTGGCCGACATGGCCACGCCGACCAGCTACAACCCGCTCGGGGCCAAGGGCATCGGGGAAGCCGGCACGATCGGCTCGACGCCGGCCGTGCAGAACGCGATCATCGACGCGCTGGCGCACCTGGGCGTCAGGCACGTCGACATGCCGGCCTCCCCGCAGCGGGTCTGGCAGGCCCTGCGGTCCGCCGCGGCCGGGTAAGAGCCGCGGCCAGTGCCGGCCGGATCAGGTAAAGCGGCGGATGAAGTCGAGCGAGGTCTGGGCCACCTCGGCCCAGCCGCTGTCGATGGTCAGCGCGTGACCGCGGCCCAGGATCTCCGTGAACTCGGTGATCCCCGGGTTGTGCTGCTGCCGTTTGTAGGCGGCATGGCTGATGGCGTGCGGCACCGTGTGGTCCTGCTCGCCGGAGATGATCAGCAGCGGTCCCCGCTCGGGGTTGCCGGTGTCAACCTTGGCCTCGGTCCGCGGGTTGAAGTTAGCGGTGGCGGCCTGGAACAGCGGAGCACCCGACGCAGGGACGGCGAACATCTCGTACAGCTGCCTGGCCTCTTCCTCCGGCACCGCGTTGGCGAAGCCGAACCGGAACTGCTCGTAGGTCAGCGGCACGGCGCGATGCCGGTTAGCCGGGTGGCTCAGGACGGGGAAGGCCGACTTCAGCGCGGAGAGCGGCAGCGGCAGGACGCCGCGGAAGGGCGCAGCGTCGATGGCGACGGTGGCCGCTGACTGGCCCCGGCCGGCCACGATCTGCGCGAGCAGGCCGCCGAAGGAGTGGCCGATGACGGCAGGGACCCGGGTCAAGGTGCCGATGACCTGCGAATAGTGATCGGCGACCTGGCCGACGGTCTTGTCTGCGAAGACCTCGGGGTTGGCGTTGGCCTCGGCCACCGTGTCGGGATCGTCGGGCCAGCCTGGGCTGACCGGGGCGTAACCGGCGGCGGCGAACAGGGCGGCCCACCGGTCCCAACTGGAAGGCAGCAGCCACAGGCCGTGGATGAACACGACAGGGACACGTCCCGAGTCGTTGGCTTGCGCGACTTGCTCGGCTACCGGTACCACGGGCGGGCTGGAACTATCGGCTGTACTCATGCCCCCATCGTGGCCTTACTATCAGCCGATGTCATCACCCGCCGCGCGGGCTCCCCGCGGCCCGGTCGTGGGCGGTCAGCCCGCCCTTAGAGGTCAGCCCGGTAGTGGGCGACGGCGCTTTCGTCCCATTCCAGGCCGTTGCCGGGGACGTCGGGGAGGTACAGTTCGCCCGCGCGGACGGCCATGGGGCGGGCGGCGGATTAATCTCCCGCGGGCTGTCCAGCACCGGCGTTCTCGTTCGTCGTGAAGGTGAGGCAAACCAGACGGAGAACGCGAAGGGCGTGATCACCATGATGTTCTACGACATGACTCAGCAGTACCACGCAGAGCGGATCAGGACCGTGGCCGAGCGCCGGCGTGCCGACGCGGACCTGGGCATGATGGCCGCGGAGGTGTCGCGGATCTGGCAGCGCATCACCTACCCGGCCCGCACCCTGCGCCGCCACCAGCCGAGGCCGGCCCAGCGGGCGTTCTGAGACAATCGTCTGGTGACGGAAGCAGACGGCCGCGAGACGCGATCCGGGTCCGCCGAAGCGAAGCTGGCCCGTGTCCGGGCTAGCTTCGGCCGGCAGGGCATGATGGCCACGCTCGGCGTCGAGGTGGTCGCGGTCGAGCCGGGACGGGTGGAGATGACGCTGCGGCACGACGACCGGTTCACCCAGCAGCACGGTTTCCTGCACGCCGGCGCGGTCAGCACGGTCCTGGACACCGCGTGCGGGTACGCGGCCTACAGCGTCATGCCGCTCGAGGCTTCGGTGCTGACCGCGAGCTTCACGGTCAACCTCCTCGCCCCCGCGGCCGGGCAGCGGTTCACCATCACCGCCGAGGTGGTCAGGGCCGGCCGCACCCTGGTGGTCTGCCGCGGCGAGGCGTTCGCGGACCAGGACGAGCGCCCGTTCGCGGTCATGCAGGCCACGATGGCCGCCGTCTACGACCGGCCGGGCGTCGACGGCTGATGGCCGGGGCGATCAGGGCTGGCCGCCCTGGGCGGGCAGGCTTCCTGGCGCGCCGCGGGTGAACTCGGCGAGCTGCTCATCGAGCTCGCGGGCGGGCGCCGACCCGCGGAAGATCGGATGGGCCAGCTCGGCGCGCAGCGCGGACAGCCGCTGCACCTGCACGGCGGTGCGCCCGGCCGGGACGAGGATCAGCACGGGCCGCAGGGCCGTGATCGTGGCGTCGAGCGCGCCCGACCGCAGCCGCACGATGGCCAGTTCGGTGTGGGCCAGCCGCTGGCACCTGCGGCTGTGGTGCTCCCCCGCGCCCGGGCCCGCGCCGTACAGCCCGATGGCGGACTCCAGCTCGGTGATCGCCTCGCCGCCCGGCGGCTCACCCCGCGCCGCCTCGGACAAGACGAAGCCCGCGTAGTAGGACTGGGCGGCCAGGGAGAAGCCGAACTCGCCGCCGATCTCCAGCAGCTCATCGCGGTGATCGCGCTCCCTCGCGTCGCGGGCGGCCGCGATCGCCTGCCCCGCGCCCGCGGGGTCGCCTAGGCGGGCGCGGGCCAGCCCGCCGTACAGGTGCAGCTGCGCCGCGTTCTGCCCGTCGGCGACATAGTCAAGGCCGCTTCGTGCCAGGCTCGCCGACTCGCGCGGGCGCCCGCCCCAGTAGGCCGCGTAGGCGTGTCACTGATTGTCACGTTTCGCAGGCGATGCCCTCCGCCGCGATATGGAGCGCGGCGGCGACCAGGCGGCCTGCTCGGTCCCGGGCGGCGGCCTCTTCGCGGATGGTGGCGGCCATGAACTGACCGGGGTCCAGACCCACCTGCCTGGCCTCTTCGTCCCCGCCCGCGTCCAGCCATCGCTTGAGCAGCGCGCCGTCGACCTCCGGATGGAACTGGACCGCCAGGTGCCGGCCGATCCGGAACGCCTGCACGCCCACGTCGTTGCGGGCCAGCACCGTGGCGGCCGCGGCGGGCAGGCACCGGTCGCCGTGGAACTCCAGCCAGGGGCCGACCGGGATCAGCTCGTGATCGACCGAGTCGACCAGCGTCCAGCCGATCTCCTTGCCTGGCATCGCCTCGACCCGCCCGCCCAGCGCGGCGCAGATCGCCTGGGCGCCGAAGCAGATGCCGAGCATCGGCACGTCCGCCTGGTCCACCGCGCGCAGCCAGGCCAGTTCCCCGGCGATCCACGAGTCGGGATCGTTGACCGAGCTGACCGCGCCGAGCACCACGACGTGGTTGACGCCGGCGAGCGCGGGCAGCGGGCCGTCGTCAGGCCACAGGTGCACGGCCAGTTCGGCTCCCTGCGCCTCGAACGCGGTGCCGATGAAGCCGGGATAGTCGATGCCGTGGTGCCTGACGACGAGGACTCGCATCACGCGGAGCCCCCGGCGGACGGCTGGTGACCCGCCGCGTGGTGATGGTTGTCAAGGTGGTGGTCACCAGGTCAAGGCTGAGCGCGCAGGCGAGCACCACCCCGATCCCGACCGCGGTCCCGCCCACCGCCTCAGTGAAGTAATGCGCTCCGGTGACGACCATCACGGCGGCGACCGCGGTCGCCACCAGCAGCGCGACGAGCGCCAGGAGCAACCGGACGAACCCCGGCATCCGGCGGCGGGGCGGACCTGCGAGCAGGATCGCGCAGGTCGCGGCCAGCGCGAACATGCTGGCGGCGTGCCCGCTGGGGAAGCTCGCCCCCACGAGTGGCTTGAGCACGTACTCGGTGAGGCCGGTGGCGACGGGCACCGCCACCCCCGCCAGGACGGCCCCGGACCACCTGCGGGCCGCCGCGCACGCCAGGATCAGCGCCAAGGTCATCAGGGTCACCGGGCCCAGCGTGCCAAGATCAGGCAGCCAGCTGACCAACGCGGGAAACCGGGCCTGCATCGCCTGGAACCGCGGGTCCAGCACCGAATCGAGCCATTGCGGCCGCCCGCGGCTCGCGAGCACGCCGAGGACGGCCGTGACCGCTGCGCAGGCCGCGAACACCATGGCGGCGGCTGCGCGTAGCGGCCCGGACAGCAACGGCCGGCCCGGCCCGGGCCGCACCGCCCTGACCGTCAGTCCGCGTCCAGGTACTTTCTGTGATGTCCACCGGTACATCGGCCCATCGTACGCGGGCGGCCTGACAGGCCGGCGGTGCACCGAACCTGGGCGAGCACCCAGGCCCGTTCGGCCATAAAGATAGGCGGCCGGCCCGAGCGGCGGGTCAGGGCAAGGTCAGGACCTGCGGGCCGTCGGCGGTGATGGCCACCGTGTGCTCCACGTGGGCCGCGCGGCTGCCGTCGCCGCTGCGGATCGTCCAGCCGTCGTCGTCGATCTCATAGCTGTCCTTGCCGCCGGCCAGGAACCACGGCTCGATCGCGATGACCAGCCCGGGCACGAGCCTGCGGCCGCGGCCAGGGCGTCCCTCGTTCGGGATGTGGGGATCCTCGTGCATCGCCCGGCCGATGCCGTGACCGCCGAAATCGGTGCAGATCCCGTAGCCGCCCGCCCGTCCGGCGGCGCCGATGGCCGCGGAGATGTCGCCGAGCCGGCCGCCGGGAACCGCCGCGGCGATGCCCGCGCGCAGCGCCTCGCTGGTGGTGGCGATCAGGCGCGCGTCGGCCGGTTCGGCCGGCCCGATCGTGAAGGAGATCGCGGCGTCGGCCGCCCAGCCGTCAAGCACGGCCCCGCAGTCCACGCTGAGCAGGTCGCCCGTGGCTAGCCGGGACCCGGTGGGGATCCCGTGCAGCGCGGCGTCGTTGACGGAGGTGCAGATGACCGCGGGGAACGGAACCGGAGCGAAGCCAGGCTGGTAGCCGAGAAACGGCGAGGACGCGCCGGCCCGGGCCAGTACGCCGCGGGCGATCTCGTCGAGCTCGGTTAGCCGCATGCCCGCCTTGGCCTGGTCATGGACGGCCGCCAGGATCTGCGCGACGACCTGCCCGGCGGCGCGCATCGCCTGGATCTCGCCAGCGGTCTTGATCTCGACCATGGGGCAGCACCTCTCTTTGCGGTATAACTATACCGGTATTAATATCACGGTATGGTCCGACCGCCTCTCAGCCACCTCGAGCACGCGCGCGGGGAACGGCTCGGCATGCTGCTGCGCGAGGCTCGCGGGCCGCGCAGCATGGCCGAGATCGCCGCCGTCTCCGGCGTTCCCGCGGAGACGCTGCGCAAGATCGAGACCGGCCGCATCGCCACGCCCGCGTTCTTCACCGTCGCCGCCCTGGCCGGCGCGCTCGGCCTCGCGCTCGACGAGATCGTCCGGCTCTGCGAGGAGCCCCCCGAGGCGCTCAGCGCCTAGCGGATGCCGGGGCCGGCCGGGCGCGTAGAGTAGCCGCGGGGGCATGGTGGCTCGAGAATCGGCGGGGCGCGACGGCCGGGGGGGATGCGCAATGCTCGAACTCCCGTCCCAGGCCGATATCGGTGGCCCGGCCCAGCAGATCTTCGATCTGATCATCGACTTCAGGGGCCAGGACCGCTGGCTGACGGAATCCTCTGCCTACCGCGGCACCACGCAGATCTCATCGGCCCCGGTCACCCTCGGCACGACCTACCGCGAACCAGGGCCGTTCGGGGTGCGCAACGGCACCGTCACCGAGTTCGAGCCGCCCACCAAGATCACTTTCCACCAGCCGATGACGATGAAGCTGCACGCCGGGACCGTCGACGTGACCCTGCGCTACGCGCTGACGCCCCGGGGCGAGTGGACGCACGTGACGCGAGTCGTGACCATCGGGATTCCCTGGTCGCTGAAAATTATCCAGCCGGTGCTCGTCCGGGCGTTCCGGGCGGAGAGCGGACGCACGTTGCGGGCGCTCAAGGCTTACGCCGACAAGCTGTCCCAGCCGGCGGACGGCGGGCATCCGGCATGAACCGGAGCCCCCGGCGATCGGGGCATCGCCGGGGCTTTGCGAGGGAGTATCAGCCATCCTCCTCTTCGTCGCCGCCTGCAGGTCGGTTTACAGCGGCAGTGGCCAGTCGGCCGCCGTCCCGCTGAGCGCGGTCACGGTGTAGATCTCTCGTTGCGGGCCGCCGAACGGCGGGAGGAACAGCCGGTGGAGCGTGGTGATGCCCTCGGTGGTTATGGTGACCGCGTTCTGGTTCTCGGGCAGCACGACGCTCGGTATGAAAAGGCTGAACGTGGTGCTGCCGGTGTCGATGGTCATTACCAGGGTGACGCTGACGATGGTGCCCAGGTCGGCCACCTCGACGGTCCGCACGTCATTGGCAAAGAACGCCAGGGATTGATGGGCGTCATGGTAGGAAAGAATTAGCGGACCCTGGTCCAGTCTTATCGGACCCCAGCCTACCGGCGAGTAGGCCACGGATATACCGCCGCCTTGAAGGTAATACTGATTCGGAACTCCGGCCACCTGGAACCATCCCCTTGGCTTATCTCGCGGTCGACACGAATGTGATTTGAGCATGCGCCTGCGCCGAGTGGTGCACGATTGCCGATTTGTTCTTGCTCTTCGTAATGGACGGAGGGGCGGTCCGCGCTCCTGATACACGGCATGGCGAGCATTTCCGGCCAGCAGGCTCAGACCCCGGGGAGCCGCGCCGCGGTCAAGCCCTTCGCGCCAGGGCCTTCGGTGTTCAACTGCTCGCGTCCGGTTCGGCGATCTGGCGCGGGCCGGCGGCCCGGCGCGCTGACCAGCGCGGCGTCCGCCGGCAGCGGGGCTGCGTGTTCAACTGCTCGCGGATCGTGGCGCTTCGCGGAGCTACCGTAATGCCACGGCTCAGACGGAGGTCTTTATGCTAAGGGCGCTCGCGAACGCGGCAATACGCCATCCTCGCCGGATGGCCCTGCTCGCCCTGGTGGTATTCGCGCTGGCCGGGGCGTTCGGCGCTACTGCGGTCACCCTGCTGAACGCCCGGAACCCGTTCAGCGATCCCAGCTCGCCCAGCGCCCGTGCCGAGGCGCTGCTGCAGCAGGCGACCGGCCAGGAGGCCAGCCCGGGGGTGGTAGCCCTGGTGACGGCGCCGCCGGGCAGCCCGGCGGTGACGTCCGCCGCCCGGGCGATCGCAGGCGTCCCCGGGGTAGCCGCGGTGGCGGCTCCGGGGCCAGGTCACACCGCGGGCCTGGTCTCCGCGGACGGACGTTCCTCCCTCGTGGTCGTCACGCTGCGCGCCGCGCCCGACCCGGACACGGTCGTCGCCGGCATCCAGACGGCGCTGCACGGCCGGCCTGACGTCCTGCTCGGCGGGGCCGATGTGGCCGGCGTGGAAACCGGCAAGCAGGCTACCGCTGACCTCGGCCTGGCCGAGGCGATCGCCTTCCCGCTGCTGGCCATCTTGGCCCTGCTCATCTTCCGCGGGATCGCGGCCCTGCTGCCCATCGCGGTCGGCGGGATGACCGTCATGGGCACCTTCTGCGTGCTGCGGCTGGTCAACACGGTCTTGCCGCTGTCGGTGTTCGCCCTCAACCTGGTGATCGGCCTGGGCCTGGGCCTGGCCGTGGACTACAGCTTGTTCCTGGTCTGGCGGTTCCGCGAGGAACTGCGAGAAGGCACCCCGGAGAGCGCACTGCGGGTGACCATGGCCACCACCGGCCGGACGGTCCTGTTCAGCGCGGCGACGGTCGCGGCCGCCATGGCCAGCCTGGCCGTTTTCCCGCAGCGGTTCCTGGTCTCCATGGGCATCGGCGGCGCGACCGTCGCGGTCGTCGCCGCCGCCAGCGCCCTGCTCATCGTGCCGTCGCTGCTCATGCTGCTGCGGCGACGGATCGGCCGCGTCGCGCCGGCCCAGGAAAACGGCCGCTGGTACCGGCTCGCCAACGTCGTCATGCGCCGTCCGGCGCTCGTGGCCGGAGGTACGGTGCTGGGGCTGCTGACCATCGCCGCCCCGACGCTTGGCGTGCACTGGACCGGCATCGACGTGACCGTACTGCCGGCCAGCAGCAGCGCGCGGACCGTCTCAGACACCCTGGCACGCGACTTCCCGGCGACCAGCTCGGGGAACTCGATCCTCGTGGTCGCGTCCGGGCCGGCGTCAGACCGGCCCGCGCTGACCCGGTACGCCGGCCGCCTGGCCCGGCTGCCGGGAGTAGCCGCCGCCAGCGCGCCAGCGCAGGTCGCGCCCCGGACGTGGGAGATCACGCTGGCCAGCCCGTCCGACCCGCTCTCGGCGGCCGGCCAGCACACGCTCAAGGCTGTCCGGGCGGCTCCCGCTCCAGCGCCGGTCCTGGTAGGCGGGGGGGCCGCCGACTTCGCCGACCGGGGCGCGTCGCTGCTGGCCAGCCTCCCGATCGCGCTGGCGATCCTGGCCGTCGTCACCATGGCGGTGCTGTGGCTGATGACCGGATCGGTGGTCTTGCCGGTCATGTCGCTGCTGATGAACGCGCTCACCGCGGTCGCCGCCACCGGACTGCTGGTGTTCATCTTCCAGGACGGCCGGCTGCACCGGGCCGCTCGGCTACACCAGCCAGGGCGGCATCGAGGAGACCGACTTCCTGATCCTGGCCGCCATGGCCTTCGCCTTGTCCACCGACTACGGGGTGTTCCTGCTGGCCCGGATCAGCGAGGCACGCGGCCCGGGCGTGGGCGAGCGGGAGGCGATCGCCGCGGGCATGCAGCGGTCCGGCAAGCTGATCACCCTCGCGGCGCTCCTGCTCGCCGTGGCCATGGGTGCCTTCGCGACTTCCAAGCTCATCTTCCTCAAGGAGGTCGGCGTCGGCGTCGCCGCCGCCGTGCTCATCGATGCCTTCATCGTGCGGACGCTGTTGTTCCCCGCCCTGATGGCGCTGCTCGGACGCCGCAGCTGGTGGGCGCCGCCCGGGCTCAGGACATTGCACCGCAAGCTCGCCGTCTCCGAAGCCCAGACCCCCCGGGAAGCCCAGACCCCGCGAGCGCCCTGGCCCGCCCGCCGGTGACCAGGGCCGCACTCACGGCCGGGCGCGCGGACTGGCGTGACGACGCCGCCTGCGGCCGCCTCGACCCTGAGCTGTTCTTCCCGATCAGCACGCTGGGTGCGGTGTCGACAGCCATGATGAGCCTCCTGTGCTTGGTGTGATTGGTCAGGTCGTTCAGGGGCACGCGACGGGGGTGCCGGGCAGGCGGCCCCATTCGGCCCACGACCCGTCGTAGACCCGGACGTGGTTGCGGCCGAGCAGATAGGTGAGGACGAACCAGGCGGTGGCGGCGCGCCCGCCGATGGTGCAGTAGGTGATCAGCTCCTCGCCACCGTCGAGGTCGACCGCAGAAAATACGCGGCGCAGCTCCCCGGCGGAGCGGAACGACCCATCGGCGTTGTAGAGGCCGTCGATGGGCTGGTGGACGGCCGAGGGCACGTGGCCGGCCGGCCACCCGGCTCCAGGCCGCCGGAAGGCCAGAAGCGCTCACCCTGGTACTCCGCCGCTGAGCGCGTGTCCACGAGGATCGCGCCCGGCGCGCCGATAGCGTCGTACACCGCCGCCCGGTCCGCCCGGATCCGGGGGTCCTCATCGCCGATGCGGGCAGTTCCGGCCGCTGGCTCGCTCGCGACGGTGCTCCACGGGTGGCCGCTAGCCCGCCAGGTGTCGCGGGAGCAGTCGAGAATGCGCGCATCGAGATGCCCGTAGAGCTTCATCAGCCACAACCCGAGCGCGGGCGCGTATCCGTAGAACACCACCGTGGAGTCCGGGCGTATCCCCGAACGCGCCACCAGCCGTTCCAGCGCGGCGGAGTCCATGAGGCGGTAGCTGGCGTCCTTGAGGTCGGCGTAGATGTTCCACAGCACGGCGCCGTCGATGTGCCCGTCGTTGTAGGCGGCCGGGCTGACGTCGACTTCGACCACCTGTACCCGCGGGTCCTGGAGGCGGGCTTCCAGCCATTGCCGGTCTATGAGCACCCCGGGGCCAGCGCCGAGCCTGGATGCCGCGTTTTCTGATGCCGTCTTCATCTGAGCCTCCGTGCGTTTGCTAACTGCTTGCGGGACAGTTCTACGGCGGCGCCCTTGCCGCAACATTGCCGCCACGTTGGCGAAACCTTGGCGCCGGGAATCCATCGGCCGAAGCTTGCCGCCTTGTTCCGGCTGGCCCGGCGGCGGGCGGCTCAGACGACCGGTCAGGTTGCGGCGAGCAGCCGCTGGTAAAGCTCGCGGGAAGCAGGGCTCGGTGAGACGCCGAGCTGATCGCGCAGGCACTCACTGAGCTGGCCGTAAACACCGACGGCTTCGGCCAGGTTGTCCTGGGCGGCGAGGGCCTGCATCAGGTAGCGGTAGCCGCTTTCCCGCAGCGGAGCCAGCCGGGTGAGCTGGCGGCCGGCTCGGATTGCGCCGGCGAGTTCGGTCCCGCCCAGGCCTAGCCCTGCCGCCGCGTAGCACTCCAGGGCGCGCAGGCGGATTTCCGTGAGCTGGTGGCGGATCTCGTCGATCCAGGGAGCGTCCTCACCGGGAAGGAAGCCGCGCTCAGCCACGAGCATTGCGGTGAGCGCCGGTCCCCACGCCCGCGCCCAGTCCTGCTGGGCGATAGAGGATTCGGCTCGGTGGATGGCCTCAGTGGCGGCTTCCAGGTCGACCCAGATACCGGGTAGGCACAGCCGGAGGGTGGAGCGCCCGTCCACGGCGTCAGCGCCGAAGACGCGGCGCAGTTTGGACAGCAGAGGGTTGAGCCGGGCGTCGAACGCGGCGGGGTCAGGCTCTCGCCACAAGGCCTCAGCCAGCTCGTCCCGCGGGACCTGGCGATGCCGGTTGACGACCAGGTAGGTGAACAGCAGCCGCCCCTGGCGGCCGGGCAGGCGGCCCTCAAGACGCTGGCCGTCGCACTCGACGGCCAGCGCCCCGCAAACCTGGATCCGCACCGGAGAATGCGACGCCAACGTCACGCCAACATCGTGGCACTACGCTTCGGGTAGAAGCTAGGCAGGGAGGTTGCGATGGCAAGGCTGATCAGATGCGAGTGCGGGTTCGTGGCCCGGGGCGATAGCGATGACCAGGTGGTCGGGGTGATCAGGGGGCACATGGCTGCCGACCATCCAGCCCTGCTGAACACGGTCGGCCGGGACGACCTGCTCAGCTGGATCCAGGCCGAATAGCCCGCCAGATGGACGGGTCGGCCGGGCCGGACGTACCGTCGGAGCCATGGCCGCTCCGACCTCCGCCTCGCTTTCCGCCGCCGGGACCTTCTGGGCCGACGCCGACCGGCACCTCATCCGCTACGCCGGCGCCAGCGCGTTCACCCGCGAGATCATCGACCACGCCGCCGGGAGCTTCGTGTTCACCGAGGACGGCCGCAAGATCCTCGATTTCACTTCCGGCCAGATGAGCGCGATCCTGGGCCATTCGCACCCGGAGATCGTCGCCACCATCACGCGGCAGGCGGCGAAGCTCGACCACCTGTTCAGCGGCATGCTCAGCCGCCCCGTCGTCGACCTGGCCCGCCGCCTGGCCGGGACACTGCCGGAACCGCTGGAGAAGGCGCTGCTGCTGACCACCGGCGCCGAGTCGAACGAAGCGGCCATCCGGATGGCAAAGCTCGTCACCGGCAGACACGAGATCGTCTCGTTCGCCCGGTCCTGGCACGGCATGACCCAAGCGGCCGCGGGCGCCACCTACAGCGCGGGCAGGAAGGGCTACGGCCCGGCCGCGCCCGGCAACTTCGCCATCCCCGCGCCCAGCCGCTACCGCCCTGACTTCACCACCGCCGACGGCGAGCTCGACTGGCAGCGTCAGCTGGACTTCGGTTTCGACCTGATCGACGCGCAGTCGGTCGGCAGCCTGGCCGCCTGCATCGTCGAGCCGATCCTCAGCTCCGGCGGCGTCATCGAGCCGCCGCCCGGTTACCTCGCGGCGTTGCGGGACAAGTGCCGGGAACGCGGAATGCTGCTGATCCTCGACGAGGCCCAGACCGGGCTGTGCCGTACCGGCACCTGGTACGCCTTCGAGCGCGACGGCGTCGTGCCCGACATCCTCACCCTGTCCAAGACACTCGGCGCCGGCCTCCCGCTGGCCGCCGTGCTGACCAGCGCCGAACTCGAAGAGGCAGCGCACGACCGGGGATTCCTGTTCTTCACCACGCACGTCGCGGACCCGCTGCCGGCCGCTGTCGGCATCACCGTCCTGGACGTGCTGCAACGCGACCGGCTCGACGAGTGCGCCCGCCACCTCGGCGGCATCCTCCGGCACGGCCTCGAGCAGATCGCGCACCGGCACGAGATCGTGGGCGACATCCGGGGACGCGGCCTGCTGGCGGGCCTCGAACTGGTCGCGGGCCACCAGGCCGGACGCAGCTCCGACGAGCTCGGCGCGCTCATCACCAGACGCTGCCTCGAACTGGGCCTGCACATGAACATCGTGCAGCTGCCCGGCCTGGGCGGCGTCTTCCGGATCGCCCCGCCATTGACCGCCACCGAGGACGAACTTTCGCTCGGCCTGGCCATCCTCGACCAAGCCATCAGCGACGCCACCGGACAGCTCTGACACCCGTGACCCCGGCTCGGCCGGCCAGCCGGAGCCTGCCTGCGGGCCGAACCCCCAGCGTTTCCCCCTGCGGTTGCCCGGGCACCTCGCGCTTCCCCCGGCACCCCTTCGTAGCTTCGTCTCGACAGCGCACCCGCTGGGCAGGGCGAATGCCAGGAACAAATCAGGGGTGGAGACATGGCCGACGATCGTGGTTCGATTCTCATCGACGCGCGAGTGAACGCGCTGCCTGGCGGGCACGGGCTCGCCCGCTCGGTGATGAAGCTGGTAGCGCACATGAGCGAGCCAGCGGACGGCCTGGCGCTGCGAGTACTCGTCAATCCTCGCGAGGAGCAGACCTTCCCGCTGTCCGCACTGCCCGCGCACGCGGACTTGATCGGCACCGACGTCACGGTGTTCGCGCAGCACCGCTCCCGGGAGCTGGCCCGGCAGATCCGCGCGGCCGACGCGGCCGTCCTGTACATGTCCGCGGCCAGCCTGCAGATCATCAACGGCCACGAACGACAGCGCGTGCTGGCCGAGTGGGAGTCCGTGTACCGCACGCTGACCCCGGCCGGGACAGGTGCGCCATGACCGGCCGCGGCGAGCAGCCGGTACGGTTGCTCTTCCTCATCGGCGATACCGGCGGCGGGCACCGCAGCGCCGCCAAGGCGGTGGCCCAAGCGCTCGACCACGCGTACCCGGGCCGTTTCGCCCCGTTCATCTGCGACCCGCTGCGCGGGCCGGGCGCTCCGCGCTGGACGCGCTGGCTGGCCGGCCTGTACGGTCCCGCGATCCGGCTGGCCCCTTGGCTGTGGGGCGCGATCTGGCAGGCGGCCAGCTCACCGCGGATCCTCGGCTGGATCCGCCGTATGCTCATGCCACCGGTGTACGACGAGGTGGCCAGGGCCGTCACGGACTGGCGGCCCGTCGCGATCGTGAACTTCCATCCGCTGACCGCCGATCCCGCCGTCCGCGCGCGCGGCGGAATGACCCGGCCGCGCTCGCCGCCATGCGCGCGGCGTCGGTCCGGTCTGGCCGGCCCCGGGCCGCCGCCGACATCGCCGACCTGGTCGCCGAAGTTGCCTGGGCCGCCGAGGCCCACGCAGCCGCCGCGCAGGTCGCCGAGATCGCGATCGACTGGAGTGAGCTGCCCGCCCTGACCTGCACCCGCCGGCTGCTGGCCGGCCTGACCGAGCCGGGCCAGATGGCCGCGGCGTAAACGAATGATCACCAAGGACATGCCATGAACCAAGCCGAAACCACCGCAGTTCCCGCACAGATACGGACTGAGCAGATGACCGCCGAGGACGCCGTTTCCCCTGGCACCTCCCGCGAACCCGCCGCGCCGCTGCTGGTCAGGAGGCAGGGTTCGGTGTGGACACTGGAGCCAGGATCCGCCTGCTGGATCGGCCGCGATCCCGCGGCGGACATCGTGGTAGACGAGCCGCTGGTGTCCTGGCGGCACGCGGTCTTGACCGTATCAGGTGACCGGTGGCACCTTGAGGACGCCGACAGTACCAACGGGACGTTCGTCGCAGGCCAGCGAGTACGGCACGTCGAGATCACCGGCTCTTGCCGGATCCGGCTCGGCCACCCGGAGGCCGGCCCGATGGTCTCGTGCTCGATCACCGGCACTCCGGGCGACCCGGCGGAACCTTTCACCGCGGTATGGTCGGCCCAGCGGACATCGGGCGGACTGGTCCCGAGCGCCGTCATGCCCCCGCTGGCCGAGGTGGTGCGCATCGGCCGCGCCGGCGACAACGACGTAGTCCTGGCGGACCTGGGGGTGTCACGTCGTCACGCCGAGCTGCGCAGGTCGCCCGGTGGCGAGTACGAGATCGCCGACCTGGGCAGCTCCAACGGCACGTTCCTGAACGGTCAGCCGGTCACCACGGCCGCGGTGACCGAAGCCGACGTCGTCGGCATCGGCGCAGCCAGCTTCCGTCTCGTCGGGGACGAGCTGCGGGAGTTCGTCGACACGGGCGACATCTCGCTCGAGGCCCGCGGCCTGACCGTCACCCTGCCGAACGGCAAGGTGCTGCTCGATGACGTCAGCTTCCCGCTCGGCGAGCGGTGCCTGCTCGGCGTGATCGGGCCCAGCGGTCATCGTGGTGACGCACAGCGTCGCGAGCCTCAACCTCTGCGACCGGCTGCTCGTCCTGGTGCCAGGCGGGAAGGTCGCCTATTTCGGGTCGCCCGCCGACGGGCTGCGTCACTTCGGCCGATCTAGCTGGGCGCAGGCATTCCGCGCGTTCGAGGCCGAGCCGGACAGGGACTGGGCGGGTGAATACCGTCGCTCGGAGTTCTTCGCCCGGTACATGACGGTGCCGTCCCCGGCCGGACACCCGCCGGTGGCAGGTGTTCCGGCCGCTCCGCCCCCGCCTCCGCCGAAGTCATCCAAGCACCTCGCCCAGCTGTCCACTCTCGTCCGGCGGTACCTGGCCGTCATCGCGTCCGACCGCAACTACGTCGGCGTGATCGCGCTGCTGCCGCTCATTCTCGGCGGTCTCATCAGGGCGATCCCGGACCCCGGCGGGCTAACCGGGACGAGCAACGGCAACGCCATCCAGGTCCTGCTGATCCTGGTCATGGGCGCCTGCCTCATCGGCGTCGCCAACGGCGTCAGGGAACTGGTCAAGGAACGTCCGATCTACACCAGGGAACGAGCGGCCGGGCTGTCCCCGGGCGCCTACCTGGCGTCCAAGCTCGCGGTCCTCGGTCTGATCAGCGCCGCGCAGGCGGTTGTGCTCGTGCTGATCGGCCTGGCCGGCCGGCCGCTGCCCAGGCACGGAGCCGTCCTGACGGCCGCTCCGCTGGCGGAGCTCATGCTCGGGATCGCCCTGCTCGCGGTTGCCTCGATGACCGCGGGCCTGCTGATCTCGGCTGTGGTCAGTTCGTCGGACAAGACCATGCCGCTTCTGGTGGTCGCGGTCCTAACCCAGGTTGTCCTGAGTGGCGGCGTCTTCCGCCTCAACGGCATGGCAGGCCTCGGGCAGCTCTCCTGGCTCTCCCCGTCCCGGTGGGGCTTCGCCGCGGCCGCGTCCACGTCGAACCTGAATCAGGTCACGCCGCCTCCGCCGGGTAACACGCCGGATCCGCTGTGGCAGCACAGTCCGCACATCTGGCTGCTTGACATGGCGATGCAACTGCTGCTCACCGCGGTCCTCATCGGGCTGACCTGGTGGCGCCTGCACCACGCGAACCCAGGCCGCCGCAGGTGACTGAGCACGGCGTCGACGTCACGCCGACCACCACCCGTCCCCCCGCGAACCCCGCTAGGACACCGCGTAGGGCGAACGCCCCGGCGATCGTGTAGAACTCGTGCCCGCCCTCGACCAGCCCTGGAGTGGCGGCCGGGTCAAGATCCGCCCCGAGCGCGACGACCAGGATGTCGGCGTCGAAGGTCTCATCCCCGGTGATCACCCGCCTGGCCACCGGATCCAGGGAACGGATCGTCGACTGCACGAAGCGAACACCGGGCTTGACGACGTTGGCATACCGGTGGACCACGTGATCCGCGGTTGTCCGGCCAAACATCACGTCTAGCTTCGAGAAGCCGAAGACGAACCCGTCCGACTTGTCGATCAGTGCCCTTCGGGCTAGACCGTGGTGCATCCGCGTTGCGGGTCAGCCAAGATCCACGTCTGCACGGACGATCGAGTAGGACACCATGTCCCGCCATCGTCCGGCCCGGAAGCAGGATCCGCGGAGTATGCCCTCGCGGGTGAAACCGGCTTTCTCCAGCGACCGCTGCTCAGCCGCGTTACCGACCTCGGTCCCGGCTTCGATCCGGTTTACCTGCGTATGCGCGAACAGGTACTCCGCCAGGAGTCGCTGCGCCCGGGTGCCGTGGCCCTGCCCGCGGGCGCTGGCGAGCAGGCCGATCCCGATGTTCCAGCTGAAGGAGCCCGGACCTGTCACCGCTCTATGCCAGCTGACCTCGCCGATGAATTCACCGGCCGCACCCGCGCCGCCGAGGACCACGGCCAGCCTGCCGTCGTCGTCCGAGATGAACCCTTTCCCGGCAAAGTCCCGGCGCAGCCTTCCCGGGTTGCGGTACCCGAAGAACCCGTACTCCGACGCCTCGCCCGGATCCCCGGAAAGCAACTCCAGAAGATCAAGCTCGGTCTCGGCGACCGGCCGCAGACGTACTAGTTTGGTCACGACAAAAATCTAGCCGATTTCGTCAGGCGGGCCGGTGCCCGTCTATCACGGCATCTGCCCCCCGCACCCGCGCACAAAGAGGCGCTGGTCGTTATCGTGTGTCATGCCACCCCCGATAGAGGGCACAATGTCACGCAAAGATTCGAAATCAGCTTCCTGGCCGTGCATCTGTTTGCGCTGAGGAGTCGGCACGCCGGACGCTGGCCCGAAATGCCTGGCCTGGCTCGGGGGTCTTCGGTCACGGTTAAAGATCCGTCAACTGACCGATGTCTGTGACTGCAATTTGCAGGCACGATTTCCGTGCAACCGTCACCCGGAGGGGCCCGCGCGAAGTGACCGGCGTTCTCCCGGACCAGCCCCGAACCTTGCCCGCGAGGAACCCGATGAACGTGATGACACTGAGCCGTCCCGCCGAGCTCCACCCGCCGGGGCCGGCCGACCACGAGACCAGCCGCGGCGGCCGGAGCCCGCGCCCAGGTCCGGGCCGCGGCCTGCAGGGAGGTCCAGCCGCGGGGACGGTGTGCCGACTGGCCGGGCGGGCCTAGCGTGGAAGAGGCACTGGCCGAGCTGGCCGCTTATTTCCGCGCCGAGTCCGCCGTGCCGGATGAGGACCTCGTCCGGCTGACCGCCGCCGCCCGCGCGGGCGGCCGCCGGTGGGACGCCATCGCCGCCGCCTGCCGCGTCCGCCGCGACACCGGCATCACCGGGATCATCAGCCCGGCCCTGCGGGACGGCTGCGATACGGGCCCGCAGCTGCTGTTCCGCGCCGCCCAGAACGCGACCCGCAAGCTCACCGCAAGCAGCAGCTGCTTCCCGCCACTGACCTGGCCCTGCCCCGGCTGCGGGCAGCAGGTCACCGACCGGGCCGCCACCGGCCGGCCCGTCCACGTCGAACTCGGCCACGCCCCCGGCTGCGCCCGGCTAGCCCGCGACGAGGCCGCCGACGCCCAGGCCCGCCGGGACCGCCTCGACCGGCTGATCCTGCACTCCGAGTCCGCCCTCGGTCCGGTCCAGCGGCACTGGCTCACCAAGCCGATATACGATGACTGCCCGCGGTGCGGCTGGCACGGGTACTTCCACCACTACATCACCACCATCGACGGCGACCGGGCCGCTGCCGTCTGCGACGACTGCTACGCCGACCTGCACCCCGACATCACCGTCACGGTGCAGTTCTATGCCGTCTGCCTCCCGGAGCGCCCCGAGCCCAGCGGGGTGATCAGGCAGCGGACCCGCAGCGACTACGGGCCCCTCAACCGCGTGGAGATCATGACGTGGCAGCTGGACTGGCACCACACGCGCCTGCTCGCCGAGATCAGCAGCGGCGGCAGTTGCATCGAAGACCTCGTCCCGGTCAGCCGCCGCGACGCCGGGCAGATCACCGCCACCCTGGCGGCCCGCCACTGGCCCCGTGACGCGGCCCGGCTGCCCTGGGTCGCCTCCGCCTACCCCGACTGACGGCCTGCTCATGGACCCGGGCTACTGCGCAGACCTGCACGGACAATTTTCTCCATCTGCTGGAGTCTCCTATGGAACAGCCGCCTTTCTCGCGCCGGGTTTGCCATCTTTATCCGGATTGAGCACGCGAGCGAGGCACGCTCGCAAGGCAGCCAGGCGTACTAGTACGGCATGCTGAGGTGATGCGAGCTTACTTCTGCGGCACTCGTGGCTCGACGCCAGTAAACGGCGCCGAGCAGCTTCGCTACGGCGGGCATACCTCTTGCATCGGACTGGCCCATACTGGCGAACCCCCGACGATTGTCCTGGATGCCGGCACCGGATTGCAGCAGCTGCCGCTCTCGCTACGCGGCCGGGCGTTCTGCGGCACGCTTCTACTCAGCCATTTGCACTGGGACCACACGCACGGCATGCCGTTCTTCCGCAGTGGCACGCTTCCTGACAGCAGGGTGGACGTGTACCTGCCTGAGCAGGGAGTAGATCCGGAAGAACTGCTGGCACGGGCGATCTCGCCGCCGCATTTCCCGATCCGGCCCAAACAGCTCGGTGACCGCTGGACCTTCAACGCCATTGAGCCGGGGCATTATGAGTTCGAGGGCTTCTCGGTGGACGCGGCGGCGATCCCGCATAAGGGCGGCCGCACACTCGGCTACCGGATCAGCGACGGCGCAGGCATACTGGCATACCTTCCAGATCACAGCCCGATCTCCCTCGGCCCTGGCCCCGACGGCACCGGCGTCTACCACGACGCAGCCATCACGCTGACGGAGGGCGTCGACCTGCTAGTACACGATTCGCAGCACACCGCGGCCGAGCTGCCGCAGCTTGGCTTTCTCGGTCACTCCGCCATCGAATACGCGGTCGCGCTCGCGCAGCGCGCCGGAGCCAGGCAACTCGCGCTATTCCACCACGACCCATGGCGAACCGACGCCGAGATCGACGCCCTGGTGGCGCAGCACGCGAAGGCGCCCCTCCGCGTCTTCGCAGCCTACGACGGCATGATCGTGGATCTGCCCTGACCCGTGCCCGGATCCATATCCGGGTCGCCGTGCTCAGGCGCCTCATCACCCCGATGGTCGCAGCGTTTATGACGCGCCGGGTGGTGGCCTGCTCCTGGCGCAATGCCTTGATCTCGGCATGCAGTTCGTCCAGTTTCGCGCTCACGTCATCGATCATGCTGGCGAGATCACCCTCTCTTTGATCCACCCGTGCCAGTACGAGCCGTCACGGACCGGCTGGCCGTCAACGGTGCGCCAGTACTCCACGTCGATCGACGGGTTCACGGTGAGGCTGGGCCCGCCGATGGTGACGACGTGCCGGCCGGCGAAGCGGTCACGGTCTTCGAGGATCGCCGCGATGCCGAGCGCGGCCGACGGTTCGGCGACCAGGCCGGCGTGGTCCAGGAGCATCCGCAGGCCGGCGATGATCGAGGCCTCGGAGACCAGGACGGCGTCCGCCCCGGAGAGCACCCGCCAGGTCCTGACGCTGGCGACGGCGCGTTCTGCAGCTGCCCGGATGGCGCTGAGTTCGGTGCTGAATACTGCCTCGGCCGTCCAGGTCCGGAACGGCTCGGCCGGAGCCCACTCCAAGATGCCCGCCGGCGCACTCGAGCGCGAGCTGCACGGTGACGCTGGTGAGCGACTGGGGCGTGTAGTAGGAGGCGCTGGTCTGCCGGTCCCGGCCGGCGAGGCGGTAGACGAACGACCCGGGGCGGTACCGGACCCGTTCGCCGGTCGGGAACCCGTTCTCGTCCTTGTCCATGACGAACACGTCGTCGGCGTAGCCGGGAACCTTGGACGCGGGGATCATCCAGGATCCGCCGGACGGGTCGCCCTTCTTGGCGACCTCGTACAGCTCCTCGGCGGCGATGAACCCGGTATGGGTCCAGCGACTTGTACAGGTGGAACCGGATCGGGGAGTTCGGGCTCCCTGGTCTCCAGCGCGGTGAAGAACACCGCGTCCTCGTCTTGACCGCGACCCGGTCCCCGTCCGGGGTGACACCGAACTACACGGTGCCCATGCCGCCCTCACCGAGGCGGCCGCGCTCAGGGCACGAATCGTTCGGCCAGGCCGGATCGGGACAACTCCTCGGCGGCGTGCCGGTAGCCCACCTCGATGAGCGATATCCCGCCCTTGAAGTCCAGCGTGCCTAGCCCGGCTACCGGAGGGCGGAGCAGCAGGTCGACGCGGTCGCCGTCCAGTGCCGCGCGCCACTGCCGGACCTGGGACAGCCCGGTCGAGCGGCTCAGGATGTCCGCTACACTCGGCAGGCGGCGCGGCGGGGCGAACGGGTTGAGGCGGCGCCCGAGTACGCGCCAGCCGGACAGACCCGGCTCGAAGGGCGTGGCGGTCAGCGGTTCTACCTCTGCAGACAGGTCGACCGCGACGATGCTGCCGTTGCCGATCCGGCCGCGCATGACCCCGACCGGCAGGTTATCTAGCGCCGCGCCGTCGACAAGAAGGTCGCCGCCGACGCAGACCGGCGGGTAGATGCCGGGCAGGGACAGGCTGGCGCGCACCGCAGTACATAGCGGGCCGCGTTCGTGGATGACCTCCTCGGCCCGGGTCAGGTTGGCGGAGATGCAGAACAAGCGCAGCGGCAGGTCTTCGATAGGCGTGGCGCCGAGGTGCGAGGCGAGCAGCCGGTCCACTCGGCGGCCTGATGACAAGGCGATCAGCGGGAGCGTGGGCGTGACCAGCCGACGGCCGTAGCTGGCGAGGTCCGTTATCCGCCGCACCCGCTCCGCATCATCCAGGCCCAGGGCGCAGGCTGCGCCGATGAGCGCGCCGATACTGGTGCCGCCGACGATGTCGATTGGCACCCCGGCTTCCTCCAGTGCCCGGATCACGCCCAGATGAGCGAAACCCCGTGCTCCGCCGCCGCCGAGCACCAGCCCGCAGCCGGTGCCGGTGATCATCCGGGCGAGCCGCGCGACATCGGCCGGCTGACCGTCGCGCAGGTGGTGATGGTCAGCCACCGGCCGGTCCTTGAGCCAGGCGGTCGCCGTCCCGGCTGTCCCCGGCTCGTGCAGAAGGGCGAGTTCACAGCGCAGCGAGTCGGTGGCCAGCGCGCGGGCTTCTACGGCGCCGATCGAGGGATCGTCCGCAGCCGCGGCGGCCAGCACCGCGACGTCGGCCTGGCTCAGGCAGAGTCGGCTCCAGGCCGTATCTTCCGTGTCGGCCTGGTAGATCACGCGGTCATGGTCGCGTTCCACCCTGTGCAGCCACCCGATCAGCTCGGCCCGGCCAGGGTGACCTGGCCCCCGCTCAGCAGGGTCCGGGCCCAGGTGCCGTGCGACGACGCTGGCGTCCACCCGGAAAACCGAAGCTGTGCGGGCCAGGTGCGCCACCAGCCGTTCAGCGAAAATCGCGGCCGGCCCGGTGGCTTGGCCGGCGCTGGCGGCGACTACGGCGATGGCGCGCCCGGCAGCGGGCGGCGCCTGGGGCCGGTCCACCGTCAGCAGTCGGTCCACGAGCAGCCGCGCCATCCCGGTGAGCAGCGCCGGCCTTCGCTCGGCCAGGGACGTGAACACCGGCAGTCGCAGCAAGAGCAGATCGCTGTCGCGGACCGCGCGAACGGTCGCCGACCGGGACCGGTCGGACAGCAGCGCGATCTCCCCCACGATCGCGCCCCGGCCTAGGTCGTGCAGGACGCGCTCGATGCCGCCCGCCGCGACGCTGACCCGCAGCCGGCCGCTGACCACTACGAAGAGGCCGTTTCCTGGATCGCCTTGTTTGATGATCACTTCCCCGGCGGCCGCATGCACCGGTTCCAGCTGCCCAGCCAGTTCCAGCCGGATGATCTCGTCAAGCAAGGCGAAGAATGAGATGCTGGTCAGGAACTCGTTCAGTTCCTCCAGAGTCTGCTGGCGGCCCACACACCACAGCATGCCAGCAGCACGTCGCTGACCGCCATCCGCACCTAGGCAGGAGGAACGACCGTGCCGACCGACCTGAAAACGGTGATCCAGACCCTATGCCTGGCCTTTGACACGGACCCGGTGACCGAGTGGAACTTCCCTCGTCACATGGCGGACCGCACGTCGCTGGTCGAAGGGTACTTCCGCGTGACGACCGAGATGATCCTGGGGCATGGTGGTCACGTGGCCGCGACGGCCGGCCATGAGGCGGTCGGAGTGTGGTCTCCAGCCGGTGCGCCGGAGCCCACCGAAGCGGATCTTGCCGACTACGCGAGCCAGCTCACGAGGGCCTGCGGTGACGGTGCCGAGCGCGCGCTGACGATCATACGTGCTATCGACGCGCACCGGCCTCCCGACCTGCCACCGCACTTCCACGCCATGTTCGTGGCAGTCCGCCCTGAACACCGTAAACGGGGCGCAGGCGTCGAGATAATGCGAACACTAGGGCAGGCACTGACCGAAACCGGGACCGGCGTGCGCGGCGAGGCGTCCAACGCGCAGAGCTTCGCGCTGTGGCAGCGAATGGGGGCTAATCAGATCGGACCGGAGATTCGGCTGCCGGAAGGCCCTTCGCTCTATCCGATGTGGGCAGGCCCGGACGAGTGGCACGTCGATGACTGGCCGAGTACGCGTGGCTGAGGTGGATCACCCGCTGGCGATGGATGTGGAGGCGATGCGGCGGGCCGGTTACGCGACCGTGGACGCGCTTGTCGCCCGGCTGGCCAATCCCGAGGCCGATCCGGTGCTGCGCCGCGCCCCCGCGGCCCAGATGCTGGCCCTGCTAGGCGGCCCGCCGCCCGAGGAGGCGGGGGATTACGGCGAGGTGCTGGCGCGGGTGATGGCTGATGTGCTGCCGTACGGGGCACGGACCGATCACCCAGGGTATTTCGCGTTCATCCCGATCTTCACCACCTGGCCCGCGGCCCTGGCCGAGCTGGCGGCCGCCGCGGCCAACCAGCATTGCGCGATGTGGATGCAGTCGGCCGGTGCCGCGCAGGTGGAACTGGAGGTCATCGACTGGTTCCGGGCGTGGCTGGGAATGCCGGGCGGCACCGCCGGCGTGCTGGTGAGCGGCGGATCGGCCGCCAACATGACCGCGCTGCTTGTGGCCCGCGAGGCGGCCGGAGGTCCATCGCCCAGCACCGTGGTGTATGTCTCGGATCAGGCTCACTCATCGCTGGCCCGGACGGCGCGGTCGATGGGCCTGCGCCGTGAGCAGGTGCGGGTGCTGCCCACCGATGAGCGCTGGCGCCTCTTGCCCGGCACGGTGGCCGAGGCGGTCCGGGCCGACCGCCGGGCGGGCCGCATCCCGTTCGCCCTGTGTGCCAGCGCCGGGTCGACCAACACCGGTGCGGTCGATCCCCTCGACGAGCTCGCCGATGTCTGCGCCAGGGAGCAACTGTGGCTGCATGTCGACGCCGCCTATGGCGGCTTCGCCGCACTGACCGAGAAGGGCCGGGCGGCGCTGGCCGGCATCGACCGGGCCGATTCGGTGACGCTGGACCCGCATAAGTGGCTTTACCAGCCGCTGGAGTGCGGCAGTGTCCTGGTCCGTGACGGTGCCCGGCTGGAGCAGACGTTCGCCATCTATCCGGATTACCTCAGCGCCCACGCCACGCACGACGCTGGTGAGGTCAACTTCGCCGACCGGGGCCTGCAGCTGTCACGGAGTTTCCGGGCGCTGAAGGTCTGGGTTACGGTGCAGACCTTCGGCGTGGCCGCGTTCCGCACCGCCATCCAGCGCAATCTGGACCTGGCGGAGTTCGCCGAGGCGTTGATCCGCAGCCGCGCCGAGCTCACTGTCATGGCGTCGGCCGTGCTGGGGATCGTCTGCTTCCGCAGGGAATGGCCCGGCTGCGACGAGGCCGAAACCGAGCGGCGCGGGCTGGAGCTCATGGACAGCCTGGAGCGCAGCGGTGCCGCGCTGGTCTCGAGCACCCGCCTGGCCGGGCGGCACGCCATCCGGATGTGTATCCTCAATCCGGCCAGCTCCGAAGACCACATCCGCCGGGTCATCGAGCACTTCGCCGACGCGTCGGCCCTGCTGCCCTGCGCCGCGGTCACCGAGACAGCAGGCCAGGTCCCGGCCCTCGCCAGCGACGGGCTGCGCGACTTCCCGCTGCTGTCCGGCGTGGCCGACGCGACGGTCCAGGCCGTCCGAGACCGCGCCGTGGTGGTCGAGGTGACGGCGGGCGAGGAGGTGATCCGCCGATGGGACGCGGACCGGTCGTTCTACCTCATCGTGTCCGGCCGTTACGACGTGTCCATCGACGGCCGACCGATCCGGACCAGCGGTCCGGGCGAGTTCTTCGGTGAACTTGCCGCCCGTGACTGGGGCGGCGGCTACGGCTACGCCCGCCTGGCCACCGTGCGGTGCGCCGAATCCGGCCGACTCTTGAAGCTGACCAGCGAGGATCTCCAGTGGCTGGTCAGCACCGAACCGTCCGTCAAGGCCATGATCACCGCGATCGTGGCTGAACGCATCCAGCAGCGCTAACTACCGCCCTGCGGCCAGAGGACTCCGCCCTAGCTCGCATCGCCGAGCTGACCCAATAGCCCCGCACCGGTCCGGGGCGCCGGCCGATTGGATCTTGGGTCCGTGGTGCGGTCACGTGCCCGGTCCTCGTCTTCGGCGCGGGCATACCAGCCCCCGTGGGCCCGCAACCGCCCGGGGGCCGACCGGGGACTTCCCGGGCGCGACGGACCGCTCAGAGTGCGAGACAGCGTCAGGTGAAGCCGTCCCGCCGCCGGCGTTGCGGCCGATGGCTGGTCGTGGGATCGACCGAGGTGGCCGGTCACGACTACGGTGGCGGTTATGACTGACGCATGGACGGCTCCGCCGGTGGAGCGCATCGAGCCGGGGCTCATCCTGGGTGAGCGCCAGGCGCTGGAGGCCTGGCTGGACTTCCATCGCGACACGCTGCTGCTCAAGTGCGCCGGCCTGACCGCCGGCCAGCTCAGGGAGCGGGCGGTTCCGCCGTCCCGCCTGTCCCTGCTTGGCCTGGTGCGGCACATGACAGAGGTCGAGCGCTGGTGGTTCCGGATCCACGCGGCGAACACCGACATGGCCTTCCCCTACGACCCGGACCAGACCGGCCAGGACTTCGAGGCCCTTGATGACGCGGACGCGGCCGCCAGCATCGAGGCATTCAAGCAGGAGATAGCGCACGCACGGGCCGCCGTGGCCGGAAAACAGCTCGATGACGTCGTGCCCAGCCACGGTCACCACCCCGAGCGCACCCGGGACATCCGCTGGATCTACGTGCACATGATCGAGGAGTACGCGCGCCACAACGGCCACGCCGACCTCCTCCGGGAGCGGATCGACGGCGTTACCGGTGACTGACACCACGGGTCCGGGCCTGTCTAGCCGCCATGCCTGCTGGGCTAGAGAATATCGCTGATGCGACCCTTCGCCTGAGCCTGAGCCTGTGGCGCACGAGCCTGGGCCGCCGGTGTCTCCTGCCAGCGGCCTGGCTGGTTTGCGCCCTGGCGCCGTCGAGCCCGGCCGTGTACCCGTCACACCGGGCTTTCCGTGGCTTGTGAAACCATGCACAAGGCGTCTCCGCGGAAACGGCACATCGCGGCTGTCAAGGGCCACAACACTCCGGGGGCATCGCAAATGCGTGCGGCCCCGGATCCCCGGGCTCTCACCCGGGTGGTCTGGGGCCCCACCTCACGTCCTCCGGTTTCCCCGCGGCGGGCTTTCCTCCGGTTTCCCGTTTGCCCGCCTGGTTCTCCCCTTCACCCGCCTTCGGCTGGTTTCCCGTCGTCCGGCGGTCTCCGGTTCATTCCCTTCGGCCGTTGCCCGGTTCCGGTCCCGGTTAGGTTTCCCTCCCGGTTCCTTCCCCTTCAGCAATCTCCACGTTAGCGCTGCCGTCGCGACGGTTCCGCAGGCGTTGGTCCCGGGCGGCACGGACCAAGGTCACCCGTCCTGCCACGGCCCCCTCGCCTGGATCGCCGTGATCCGCCCGCACTGCAGGCAGGCAGGCAGGCAGGCAGCGGCCGGGTACGAGGAGATGCGGCCACGGGATCGCCTGCCATGAGCGGCCGCGAGCGCAGGACATCGCCGCGCCCGGATCAATAAAGCGGGATCCCGGGCGCACCGGAAAACGGTTCCCGCCCGCAGCGGCGGAGCCGCTCGGGAATCTCGATCTCGGTCCTGGACCCGGAACGGCCCGGAGGCCCGGGCGCCCGCCTGGGTCCGCAGCAGGCTGACCTGGGGACCGGGATCCGGCATACCGCTCACCTTCCCCTCGCCTTCGTCGTGCGAATATGGGCCTCGCATACCCAGCGCTGCCCAAAGCCGCCGGCGAGGCCGCCGTGCGGGCGTTGCTCGACACGGTTCGCCCTGGCGGGTTGCTCCTCGCCGTCTACCACGATCTCAGCGATGAGCACCGCGAGCACCTGAAGTCGCAGGGCATCGACCCGGCGGACTATGCCGATGCGGACGACCTTACCCGGCTGCTGGGCGACGCATTCACGATCGAGCTGCACGCGGTCGAGCCGCGCATCGACCCGCCGCCCGATAACCCGCACATCGCCGACGTCGTCCTGCGCGCCCGGCCCGCTGAAGCCCGGCCCGGACTAGTGCTCGCCCATGGCGGGGTCCGGCTGAACGGGTCGCTCTACTACGGACTCTGCACTTCAGCTTGCCGCCGAGCGCGTCGGTGGTCGGTCGCCGTAGCCGGTTGGTCCGGCGCCGAGCTGCGCGCGTGCCTCTGAGGGAGGGTACGCAAAAGCGGCGCATGAAATGGCCGCCGGGCGCCCCAGCTGGCACCTGACGGCGCCGGGTACGTTTGCGGCCGTTCCTGCGCAGGATTCGCGGGGAAAGGGGCAGGTCAGGGGACTGGGGGAAAGTGTGTGGTGGCGGGAGCCCCACCGATCAATGACCGCGCCTCTGCGGGGCCGACTACGAGATCGTGAAGGTCGCCGCCCACCTCGAGTCGACCCGACTGTTCGATCCCGCCGGCCTTCACCGGCTCGAAGCCGGCCGTCCGGATCAACCGCTCGACTTCCTCGCCAGCACGGTCGTCGTCGGTCGCGTAGAAGAGGACCGCCGGCTCCGGTGACCGGTTGCTGGAGGACTCGAAGAGATCGCCCGACATGGTTCCAAACGCCATGGCCAAGCGCGCCCCCGCCGGCAACCACCCTGCTACAACCTCGCCAGAGGATTGACCTTTCGGCAGCAGACGTGAGACGTTACCTTGCGCGTCGATGCCGACCGGGTTGCTCGGAACGACCACGAGCTTGCCGGTTAGCGGGTCGGCGATCTCGTCTATGACGCCCTTCAGCACGGTAAACCGCAGCGCGAGGACGACGCCACCGGCGCCTTGCAACGCGTCGCGGTTGTCAACGGCGACGACCGCAGCTCGACCGATCTTTGCAGCCAGCATTCGTGCTGACTCATTGTCGGCGCTCGAGAGCCGCAGGGTCTCGCCGCCTGCGGCGAGATGGCGGGCGATGATCGATCCGAGCCCTCCCGTGCCGATGATTGCGGTGGTCATGACCGAAACCTCCTCAGCGTCAGGGTACTAACAACGGCGGCCCGGAGCATCGCCGTCTTCATGACACCGAGGGAGACGGCAACCACGGCGACCAGTCGCCCTCTGGGTCGGTGGTTTGTCCCACCTCGATCAGATAACCGTCGGGGTCGCGGATGTAGCAACGGATCTCGTACCGGTGCTGTTTCGGCGGCGTCAGGAATTGAGCACCCCGGGCGCTCCATTCGGCGTACGCGGCCTGAATGTCTGCGACCCGGATATTGAGGAAGCTGCTGACCCGGCCGGGGTCACGTGGCGTCTCCAGGGTGACCGCGGGCTTGTCGTCGGTCGGGCCTCCGCCAACACCGGCGGCGAACCGGCCACCCGCCCGCCTGTTCAGGTGTCCGCGCCAGGCTCAGAACCGGATTCGTATGACGATAGCAATGGTGATTTCTGTCGCGCTGCCCTCGGCGAATTGCCGTGCGTGTTCATCCAGGTCTTCCCGGCTCAGGTTCTGCAGCGCCCGGAGATCGGTCTCCGTGAGCTGGTAGTCGCGGACCGCGGCCTCACGATCGCTGTAAAGCAGGCCGCGGAACTCTGCATCGGTAAGCGCCCGGCCCAGCAGTTCGGTAAGCCCGGGGCTGGCGTCTTGAGGCCCGTGGCCGCTCGCGCTAGTGTTCATTGTCATCCGCCCTTTCTTCACATTCCCGCTTTACGCGCCTGCATGAATGTCACGGGCCGCGGCCAATGCGAGCCGCGCGTCCGATGCTTTGATGTCGGCTATAGATCCGTTAGTGGCCGCCAGCAGCCGCTCGACCTCCGGCTGGCCGATGGTTTTCTCCCATTCCCGGCGAAGGAGCTGCCGGGTCCGTTCGGCATAGAACACGCGCCGCGTTCGCGCGAGGATCCGGCGCGCCGTTATCGCATCGACCTCGCCGTCGGCCCGCAGCCCCTCAAGCCAGTAGCGGACGTTTATCAGCGGGATGGTGAGCGCCGCGAGGCTGTCTTCTGAGTAAGTGACCGCGACCTCATCGTCAGCGATGACCCGCCCGGACCGGTACCCCTCGAATATCCAGCTGTAGCCGGTCATGCCGAAAGGATGAAGTTCCGCGGCCCTGAGTGCGCCCATGCTAGCCGCGCCGATCACCGGGGTGCCGTTGTCGATCAGCCGCAAGATCTCCTTCGGCGAGACCGATAGATTCTGCCCGAACTCGCCGTCGATGATCACGACGATGCCGTCGTAGTGGCCGGGCAGATCCCCCCGCTTGATCGGGGGGGCGGTAGTCGGCCGGCAGGATCGACTCGGCCGTGCTCACCGGCAGGCTCGGGCCGAGGTACACCACGGGGGGCGCGGTCATGGCGCCACCGAGGGCCAGGCCGGGGCGCTCTTCGTTTCCGGGCGCTCTCGCACCATCGCCGGACCGCGCTGCCCGGTGAAGGGAAGCGGATCGGTACCGGCCCGCCGGCGGGTCCGCCGGAACAGGCCGAGCGCGAGACCCGTCCCGATGCGGTTGCACGTACCGTCCTGCGCGGCCAGGAGGGCACGCTCCAGATCGGGGTCATTATGTTTCAGCAGGCCCGCGACCGAGCGGTCGAACAAGGTGCTGCCGACGGTCCGGTGCAGGGCGCTCATCGCCTGTTCCAGTAGGCTTCTCTTCGCCTCCTTCGCCGGTGTCGGGAAGGAATAGAAACCCGGGTAGATGTCGGGTGCGCTGCCGACGATGGCCCGCAGCGCGGCCGCGCGGTCGTCCAGCATCAGGGCAGGCAGCAAGAGCCACGCCCGGTCCTCAGGCTCAGGGCTGCGCAGCGTTCCGTTGAATTCGCGGTAGATCGGCGAAAGCGGCAGCGGGCATGAGGTCTTCGGTCATGAGATTGATACGGCCGAAGCACCCCCAGTCGAGTTTCATGTTCTGCTCGAGAAGCAGGCGGCAGAAATTACGGACCCGGTTCCGGTTCAGGACGAAGGTGTCGTCCACGACGCTGATCGCGGACTTCCCGTAGACCTCGGTGATCGTCTGGAGTTCGGCGATGGTGGCGTCGAGGGAGCGGTAGATACTCCGGTTGTCCCACAATGCCGTGACGTCACAGAAGGAGCACCGGTATGAGCAGCCACGCGTGGTGATGACTCTGGCGTGCGAGTAATGGCTCCAGTCGAGCAGGTGGTAGGCGGGTAGCGGGAGGTTATCGATGGACCGGTTCCGGGGCCGGTCTCCGCCGTCGAGAAGGCCGTCCTGGCTGCGGTAGACCATTCCGGGCACCGGCGCCTCACGGCCGTCGCGGAGCAGTTTCACCCATTCCTGGGTGGTCTCTTCACCCTCGCCGCGGACGACAGCGGTTATCCAGGGATACTCCTCGAGGATCCGCGCGGCTGATGCCGTCGGGCCTGGCCCGCCGAGGACGAACACGGTGCCGGGCCGTTCCGCGTGCAGCCGGCGGGTCGCGTCGACCACCGCGGGAAGCATGTCCACGAAGCACGAGATCGCCACGATCGGCGCATGATCGGCAAGGTAGGCGGTGAGCCGGTCACCCGACAGGCCGTGTGCCCCGGGATCGAGCTGGAAGTCACGGAAATCGACCGCTACGCCCGCCTCCTCAAGCGCCGCGGCGATATAAAGCGGCCCCAGCGGAGGCTCGCAGATGTCATCTTCACCCAGCGTCGCGCTGCACAAGGTGATCGCCGTGGGGGCCGGCCGCCGTACGGCAGGGACGCCAGCGCGGGATCGGGCCGGTGGCGCGGTCATGGCGAGATCCTCCCGCCGGCCGTCTCGCTGAGGGCCCGGACGGCGCGCGCCCCCAGTCGCGTGCGCTGGATATGCGTGTAATAGACGCTCCACGCCTCGGCGCCCGGTATCACGACCCGCACCACCGGGATACCCACCTCGGGCCGGGTCAGGTCGATGGCGACCACCTGCGCGAAGCCGTCCGCGGCCAGCCGGGTCAGCAGCAGCCGGATATCGTCGTCCACGCATTCGTTTTCGTATGAGGCGATGCTCGAGAACGGGAGCAGTTCCCCGCCACCGAACACCCGCTCCGGGTCGAACCGCCTCGGCGCCGCGGCAATGGCGGGCAGGTCTTCCCGTCCGCCCTGGATGTGCCCGACCCGGCTCTGGGCGGCTTCGGTCAGCGCCCGCGCCACCGCGACGCGGGCGTCGGGATGGCAGCCGGAACCGCCGTGCGCGATGTGTTGCCCGTCGGCCTGGGGTTCGACGATCGAACAGGTCATGGCCGGGACGCCGACCGGGGACGTGACGTCCCGCAGGTACACGCGCAGCCCCGCGCGGCGCAGTTTGGCGGCCAGCGCCAGCGGGCGTGGCGGCAGCGTGTTGAGGTCAATAAGCGGATGGTCCGGCGCGGAGGTCGCGCCGGACGCGGCCGGAGGACTCACGCTGAGCTGGGCCAGGACCCGGGCCACCGCCGGGCCCAGATCCCGTGACGCGGCCGCGACCGCTATCGCGTCCCGTTCGATGACTTCGCAAAGGGCGTGGCACAGTGCCTCTTCCCGCGTTGCCCGAGGCCAGCCCGTTGGTGCTTTCGTAGAAATCCTCGGTCGTCCGGGCGGCGGCTGGTAAGGACAGATGACCAGGTTGAGCGGGACGAACGTGGCGGTATCCGAGATCAGGTCGAAGCCTTCCACCCACTCCAGGGCCTGGTCAGGCTGGTATGAGACGAGGGTGGGGACCAGGATCTCGGCCGGATCCACCGTCGGCCCGCTGCGGCCTATCTCCGCGCGGGTGCAGTAAACACGGTGGTCGCAGAATTCGCCGCTGTAGCGCTCGATGGCCTCCATGAGTGCCCCCGCCTTGGCGGCCGCGCGGGTGACGCCCTTGCCGTTGTAGTACGAGATCCCTTCGCCTGATTCGCGGGGGCGGACGGTGGTGAAGTTCGGTATCCCGATGGAATCCAGGCCGGTGATATCGGCGATCCGCGTCACGCCCACGGTTTCCATCAGCGGCAAGACCTGACGGATCGTCTGCGACGGCGGTATCGTGCGGACCACCCCGTAGCCGGCGTACTCCCGGGCCCGCCTGAACCCGGATGAGCAGGCACTCGTGACCGCCGTTGACGAACGTGGGCACCCAGCTCACCGGGCACTTCACCACCGCATGACAGGAGCCGCTGCCCCGGGCGCCCGACGTGTCGTGTACGCCGTGCCGATCTGTGTGGCCCCCACCGGATTGAAGCCGAGCGCCGGATTACACCAGTAGAACTGCACCACCACCTCACGGGCTGGCGCGCGGCCCAGGTTCCAGACGTGGGCGTACACGGTGTTGTCCTGGTTGGCCAGCGCGATCTGGCCGAGTTGGGCGGGTACGTCGGGGGCGGCGGCCGGTGCCACGCCCGGTCTATGTACACGTCGGGGCTCTCCCACCAGACCCCCTGGGCGGGCCGGGCCCCGTATCGCCCGGGTAGGCGCGGATGAAGAGATAGGGCAGCCACATCTGCGGACGCGGCCCGGGCCAGACGGTGGGTGGATCGACCCCGGTGATCTGCCCGCGCCGTGATGGGCCCCCCGTTGAGCTGGCCCGTGCTGGTCCCGGGCTGGCGTACCGGCCGCCCGGCCCGCCGGTGCCGCCGTCACCGCTGGCCGCAGTGCCCGTGGCAACAGCAGTCAGCAGGGATGGCTCGCAGTGATCGTGGCCGCCGTGTGCTCGTAGCCCTCGCTGGCCCCGGTGCCGCAGTCGCTCGTGGCCCCAGTGCTCGCAGTGCTCGTGGCCCCGGTGCTCATGGGCAGTGCTCGTGGGAATGGTCATGGCAGTGACCGCGGCTGTGCATCACTGGATCCCCCCGCCTTGCCCGCTTGCTGACCGGGCAGGTAGCGCAACTCGATGGCCTGCTGGATGGCGTCGGGCGACGCGCCCGGCCACTGCTCCGGCGGGGCCGGGTACCAGGGCGGGTCGGCCTCCGCGCCTTCGGGCGGCACCACCGGCAGCAGATACGTCTGGCCCCGCTGGTTCCGGCCCGTCGTGGTACCGCGGATCCAGTCCCAGCAGCGGTACCCGTAGCCCCGGTCGGCGTCCAGGTTGAAGTCCGCCGTGTACTGTATTCCGGCGAGACTACCTGGCCCATGAGGTAGCCGCAGAACTGAACCGGGTCGCCGAGCGGGCTGTGGTCCGTGCCGGGTTGCCGTCCGATCAGGCGCTCGTTCACCGCATCGGTGTGCGCCGGGGTCGGCGCCTGTTCGTATTCCGCGCGTTCGGCTGGCGAGACGGGCCTGCCGGTCCTGAAGAAGACCTGATCGGGGGTGGCGCCCTGGGGATAGGGGCCGCTCACCGTTCCCGCGGCGACCTGCACGCCGGCCTTCAGGATGCTGCCGAGGTCCCGGCCGAGGCCGGCGAAGTCGGCTTCGGCCCGGATGTTGCTCTCCTCGCCCGGCGTCGGATACAGCTGTCCTTGCACGTTGCGTGACTGGCTGGGGTAGCCCCAGGGCCGACGGAACTCGTTCACCTCGCCCGAAGGCAGCTGGACGGTGCGCACCGGCAGGAACGGGTACGGCCGCGCTCTGGGGTTGTGCGGCGGGATCAGCAGGTTCGGGTCCTTGTCCAGGTTGCCGAACGGATCCGTGGCATCCGCCAGCGCCTGCGCGAACGACCCGTCCAGGCTGTTGCCGAGTGAGATCAGGCCCGAGTCGATCTCGTTCGCGAGGCGCAGCTCGCCGTTGTCCGGGTAGTTGAGCTGGCCGTGCGGCAGCATGAAGCCGGTGTGCGCCATGATGTCGTGCGTGGTGCTGACCATGTCCCAGGCCCACATGGCCAGCTGCCACAGCGCCCAGCGGAAGGGATAGCTACCGGGGCTCAGCAGCGCCTTCACGATGTCACCGAAGAACTGGCCGACCGCTTCCGCCTCCTTACCCGAGCCATTTCAGAATCGCGAGGATCGCGTCGCAGACGTCTTCAACCGGGTCGGAACTCGACACGCCCGACATGTCCGGGGCGCTGGCGAGGTTGGAGAAGTCCGACGCGAGGGGCCGCGGGTCGGCGGTGATCTGGCTGAACCGGACCTGCATCATGGCTGCCTCATAAGACCCAGGCGAGTGGACAGCGGAGGCTCGTCAGTGTCTGCCGTAGCCAGCTCAGGCAGAAAACGTTCTATGCGCCGCCTTACGACAGCGGGTATCGCTACCTGACCGGGTGGGTGAGGGGGCCTGGAGCTTGAGCGCGTCGGACACGACGGCGCGAGCGACGGCCAGGGCTGCGTACCGGCCTGGAGCGGTAACCGTGACAACGTTGATGATCGTGCCGGCCGTGTGCACGCTGATGATGCTGGCGGACCGGCGTGACGCCGCCTTGTCAGCTGCTACCGCGAAGGTAACCGGGTCAGGAAGCTGGCCGCCATCACGCGCGACCCTGATGATGACGTCGTAACGGCCAGGTGGTTCGTGCACGACTAGTACCTTAGGTCCGGTATCTGACAGTTAACGCCTCGATATCCTCTTGGGAAGCTCAGGGAGCCGCGCGGTGCAGGGACTGCTTCAGCTACTGCCGAGCTGGCATACGGCTGTTAACGAGGAGCTAGGGCGTCAGCGGCGAAGGGTACGGGCCCGGGGGTGAACGATCGCCCGGCGAACGAGCCAGAGCAGGCGACGTGGTACCACTGATCACTGTGCCGCTGTGCTTGCGCACCGAAGAACCCGAAGCGGGACCGTGGCGCGCTGAACGGCTGACCGCCGTCGCCGCGGACACGATGCGCCTCCCGGTTCGGCTGGGCCGAACTGCTGAACAGCGGCGTCCTCATCGCCGCACGCGCCAACCGGCCCGTGTCCTACCGGCCACCTCCGTGGGACGAGCGGCAGCGACCGGGTGCGATCGAGGTTCCCGTGGGCTGCCCGCCGCTGATCCTCGAGGGCGTCGGCGCCGCCCGAAGCGAAAGCGCGCACCTGATCGACGCGGCTTTCCTGGACGTGTATCTTCAGCCGCATCGATCAGCGCGATTTGATTGTGGGTGTAACGACACCGAAGCCAGATAGAAGGCGGGCAATAGCACGGAGGTCCCGGCCCTGCGCGTAGCCCAGGGCCCGGGGCGAGCGCCGCGGCGTCGATCATGGGAGTCGCGAACCGGAGCCTGGCCTGGCGTAGCAGTCTCCGCAGGAAGGCCCGCTCGATCCAGGCCGCATGGGCGACCACGATGCGGCCGACTAGCCGACAGGCTATCTCCTGGCCGACATCCCGGGTGGCAGGGGCATTCTCCAGGTCCGCCGGACGCAGGCAGTGGATGTGCATGGACGCTGCCGGGACCGGGCAGGCGGGCCAGATCAGGCTGTAGCAGCTATCGGTGGAGATGATCCGGCCATCACGGATGCCTGCGGAACCGATGGACACGATACTGTCGCGGCGGAGGTCAAGCCCTGTGATCTCGACGTCAACCGCGCAGTAACTCGCCTCCGGCCAGCTGACCCGCAGATCGATGCCGGAGGAGTTGGCGGCCCGTCTCATACTGGTGTCGTTCGCGTCTTCCAGCCGCCCTCAAGCTGGCCCTGGACGGTTGAGATAGCGCGGAAGGAGTCACGCAGATGACGCCGGATGACGCCAGCGGGGGGAGCCTGACCGAGGTCCAGCATCCCGGGCTCAGCCGACGGCAGGTCCTGGCTAAAACGCGGCTGGACTTCAGGCTCGACGGCTGCATCCTGGCCGGCTACATCTTTGCCTACTCCAGCCGCGACTCACGATCGGCGCACCTATCGGCGGTTGGGGTGCGAGGGTGGGGAGAAGATGGAGGCATCAGAAGTTTCACGTGCGGTGGCTGCGGTGACGTCGATCGCCGAAGGGCTGGACCTGCCGGTCGACGACGCGAGCGTTCTTCATAACTCGAACAAGCTCTCGGTGCGCCTGTTGCCTTGTGACGTGTTTGCCGGATGTCGATCAAGCGCTGCTCCGGGATTGCCGGGGGCTCGTCCTGGCGGTGGTGGCAAAGCACCGCTGTGATCCCGGTGACCAGCTCCCGAACGGGCGGCGAGCGCTGCGCGGCCTCCTCGGTGCGCTGCGCTCGGGTCCGCCGTGGCCGGCCCTCGATGTCGTGATGCGCGAGTAAGTACGAGGTCCCGGGCGCCCGCAAGCGCCCGCTGGCGACGAGGCTCGCCCATATCGGTTCGCGTTCAGCGTTGGGATCGCGGCCGGTTACCACGTCCGCCGATAGGACCGGGTAGCTGGTCCGCGACGCGTGTGCCGTGGATCGGCCCGGTTGTCCGGATGAAGGCGGCGGTCTTGCCTTGGCGGCCGAGGCGCCGTAGTGAGAAGGAGCCGAGGATCTGGGCCAGGTAGCATATGCACAGCCGGCCGGTGAAGACAGCTGATCCGCCGGTGCCTCATGGCGGCCACCTCGAAGAAAAAGGCTTCATGACGGAGTCCGGTTCGGCGAGACCAGTACCCTCGCCTGCTGCGCGGCATGATCTGCCCGCAACGAGTGACGAGAGGCGAGCAGCGGGGAAGGCCGCCCGGAAACGGGCTCCGCGGGGCACGCTGGGGTACTGGGCAGAGGAGGAACGCGGCCACAGCGCACTGCAGACGATCCTGGCCCAGAACCAGATCCGGGTTCCCGAGCTGGTTCCCATCCGGCATCAGCGCATGGCCGCCTCTGCCTGGAATTACTACCGGGGTGCCGCAGCGGTCATGGCTGAAGACCTCGCATCTCAGCCCAGCAGCGGGCTGGTGGTGCAGTTGTGCGGTGACGCCCACATACTGAACTTCGGCCTGTGGGCCACGCCGGAGCGGAACTTGTCGTTCGACCTGCGCGACTTCGACGAAACTCACCCCGGACCCTTCGAATGGGACATCAAGCGCTTTGCCGCCAGCATCGTGGTAGCGGCGAGGGAGAACCGCATCAAGCCGCCGCGCGCCGCTGCCGCGGTAACCGCCGGCGTGGAGGCCTATCGCAGGCGCATGCGCCGGTACACGATGATGCCCGAGCTCGACATCTGGTACGACGGCATCCACGTCGACAGCCTGATCAGCTACTTCGAGCCGGCCGACCGCGGGCGGGTCTCGATCCATATTGAGAAGAAGCGGAAACGCCGCACCAGCAGCGGAGCGTTCGCCAAGCTCACCACGATGGTGCACGGGCGGCCCCGGATAACCGAGGATCCCCCGATCCGCGTCACGGTCAGCGACGACGAGCAAGCGGACCTAGCCGACCACCTCCTGGCCGGGTACCGGCTGACTCTGCAGGAGGACCGGCGAAGCCTATTCGACCGGTTCACCGAGGTCGATGTGGTCCGCCAGGTGGTGGGAGTCGGCAGCGTGGGGATGCAGGTCTACCTGGTGCTCCTCGAGGGCCGCACTGGGGCCGATCCGTTGTTCCTGCAGGTCAAACAGGCCGGGCCGTCGGTATATGAGGCCCGGACCCAGCCCAGCCGCCACGATAACCACGGTGCCCGGGTAATCAACGGCAAACGGCTGGTACAAAGCGCCACCGACATCTTCGTCGGCTGGGGCTCGCTCCACGGCAAGGACTACTACGTACGGCAGTTCCGCGACATGAAGATCATCCCGACCACCGAGCTGATCGCCCCCCGCCTCGTCGAGTTCGCCACCGCCTGCGGCGAGACACTAGCCCGCGCCCACGCCCGCACCGGCGACCCCGTGGCCATCCACAGCTACATCGGCAAGGGCCCTAACTTCACCGCTGCGATCAGCCGGTTCGCCCGCCAGTACGCCGATCAGAACGAGCGAGACCACGCCCAGCTCGTCAGCGCCATCACCGCCGGCACCGTCCAGAGCCTGCCAGGCTGAAACCCGGCAGACATCCCCGAACCCGCCAGCCGAAACCACCCCGCGGAAGCTACCCAGCCGCTGCGGGCGTCTCTGATCCGTCGTTCCGCGTTTTCTTCGGCTGGCGTGGCTGCAACTTCCGGCCCGCTCAGAGCGGCTGCTCGGCGGCCGAAGCCGAGGTATGGGCGGCCAGGCAGGCGTACAGCAGCTTGTCGGCCACGTTTCGGACGGCGTCAGCTGGTCCAGAAAGCCATGGCGGCACTCATGATCGGCTTGGGCGGAACTGACACCTCTCCTAGCTGCCGGTGAGGGCCGCCCCATACGAACAGCACGACGATGGCGATCCAGTTGGCCGTGGTGAGTGATTGTTGCCTGGAATACGGAAGTGACAAGTGAGGAGTTACATTCGATTGGCCCTTTACCGGCTGCTCCACGATTGCATGGCTAATTAAGGGGTTGCCCGGCGGGAGCGACGGGGCAGGAATCGTGCTCTGCAGTGCTGCGGTAAGGGCGCATGGCCGGCTTCTGCCTGGTTGACGTTCACGCGCTGGATGACGAGGATGCGGAGGGGCAGCTCGTGTTCACCGCGGACAGGAGATTCTGCGCCGCCGTGTTGACCCCGCCGAGGGCGGCCGCAACGCCTGAGACCGTGCTGACGCCGGGATGCGCGGCCAGGTTGCTGACCGACGTCTTTAGCTTGGCGAGCGCCGAATTCAGCGAGCTGGTCTGGGTCTGCCATTGACCCCGCGCATTGTTCGCGAAGGTCGTCAGGGCTGTCTTGACGTCGTTGAGGTCAGCGGTGATCTCATTCACCGTGCCTGCCCCCACCTTGACCTGCCTCAGCTTGTCCAGCGAGGCGCGCAAGGCAGCGGCGTCGGCGCACAGAACCGAATCCGACGCTGACGCCGCCGGGGAAGCTGCCGTGGACGATGAGGTCGGGCTGGAGGGCGCGCCTGAGGTGCCGCCGCCGGATCCGCATCCGGCTGCCAGCAGCACGAGGCCACCCGCGATCATGACGAGCTTCCACCGGGCGGTCCCGGTCCCAGTTCCTGGTTTCATATCTTGCCAGGCTCCCATGCGACGAGATATCGCGCCTCATCCTCAGCGGGTTATTTCCGGCGGCCGGGCAGGCAGGCGGCCCGGCGGGCGAGGATCATCAAGAAATCCGGCGAGAGCCAGAGCGGTGTGACCAGCGCCTGCCGATCTGGTCGGACCACAATGACGCCAGGACATCGCCCTGACCCTCGCGGGGTAGCCCAGGAGCACGCAGATTACCCGCCATGCGCGGCAACGGCGACTCAAGGACCGTGCTCCAGAGCCGCATCTAACGCCGGTTCAGCGCTCGATCGCGGTGGCGTGCTGGAGTGCTGTACGTGACCACCCGGCGTCTGAGCCCCTCCGGCTGCCGGACTGCAACTGCGAGCACCCGCGGGGGTGCGCCGCCCGGCTTGGGCATAGTAATGGGCATGGGCGGGCCCGGGGAACGGTGGGTGCTGTTGCATGGCACGCCGCTGACGCCGCAGGCCTGGGACGGCGTTGCCGGGCATCTGCGGGGATACGGCCGGGTATGGTGCCCGGATGTCAGCCCGGCCGCAGGCCGGCGGGACACCCAGGCTGCGCTGGCCGCGCACCTGGCTCCCGCCCTGGAACAGAATGGGTATCAGGGTAGGGCCCCTGCCAGTGATCTTCCTCCGTTCAATGACGGCGCTGATCAGGTCGTCAAGGGTGACCGCCGGCGCGCCTAGAGCACGAGCAGCTGCGACGTAGCCGTTGCCAGGGCCTCGATCGCGACATATCTTCGCCTCATGGACGAGCTGGCACACGAAGACATCGCCATAGCGACGGCCGTGCACACCGAACTCGGCGAAGCGTATGACCATGCCGTAGCCGAGGGGCTAGTCGAGAAGATCAGCTCGGAGATCGACAAGCAAGTAGACGCCCGGCTGGCCCAGCGTGGCATCCAGCCCAGCCAGACCGCATGGGCGAACCTCGCCATGGGTCTGGGCTCGGTCGGGCTAGGCATCGGCGCCACGGCTGTAACGCTGCATTCCTTGTCGGCCCACGGAGTCACACCCAAGGCAACAGTCAATGTGGGGCCATTCCGGGCATCCGTGATGACGAGCACCAGCTCGGTCAGTACCGCCCAGGTGATCCTCGTCGTGCTGATCTGGGCTGTCATTGCGGTCATCAACATCACCTACTCCCGCCGCCACCCAGGTCGCCCCTAAGTCGTTACCACCACTCCACGCCTGGCCGGAGTGAGCTATAGATTCGGCCGTGCCAGGGGGCTCTTCGTCCCGAAGCCAAGTACCGATGCTCACTGCCAACTGCAGCACAACCGTCCGCTTAGCGGCTGGGCGACGCGGCCGGACGCCTTAACTTAGTTCGCATCAAGGTGGTCACCCGTTCCCCGGCGGGTGCCGGGGAACGGGGCCGTGATCAGCCTGCTGTCCTGAACCCTGCGGCGGAACGCGTCCTGGCGGGCACTACTGGTCGGGAGGCGCCGAGGCGGTGATGCACAGCTAGTCCCGCCCTACCAGGTGCCGGGACGACACCGTGAGCGTCCGCGCCCGTCGCCGGCCCCAGTTGGAGGGAGAGCGGCCAGGGCTGCTCAGGGTGTCATCGCGCGCCCGTTACCGCAACGCCGAAGGTGACGCTCACCGGCAATGACGCCAGAGGCCGATTTCACGCTCAAAAAGAACGGCGGCCAACACCCGGGGACGGTTCGCCGGGGGGCCTCATGACTGAGGCCTGGTCTTGTGGCGTGCCGGGCCAGCTTGCCGGTCGCTGCGGGTGTCGCTGGCGGGCAGAGGTGCCCGGCCACCTGGGCCGGGCTTTGCCGGACCGGCGGCGAGGCACACTTGACAGTATCCGGATCCGCAGTGCCCCCGCCGGATGAGGGCTCCCGGGCCACGGCGCCCGGCCGGGCGGTCTTCCGGATTCTGGCAGGGAGGTATCGGCTGTGGCTGACAACATCGTGCTGATCATGCGATTTCACCCGGTGGGCGGTGAAGACGTCTCCGTGGTGACGGAGGACTTCGGCGGGGAGCGCGAGGCGCTTGAGGCCATCGCTCAGGCGCTGGACGACCGGCGCAGCCTGGTCTTGACCCAGGCGAGATATGACCGCGAGGCCGGCCAGAGTGGCGTGATCATCAACCTGGCCAACGTGGTATCGGTGCGGGTGTCGAAGACAGACAGTGCGGCGACGGGCCAGTACATGTGAGAGCTGGCCGGGCGAGGGGAGAACGCAGCCACTTTGATCCTTCCCACGATCCAGCCACCAGTACACCATCGCCCGGCCACCATCAGGGCACCGTGCGGCCAAGTCCCGGCCATGCCTTGCGGGATTTCCCAGCGTTGCCAGGAGACGATGAGGCTCGCACGGTGGTCACCGCCAGGGCGCGGCAATCACGGCCACGGACAGCGATTCCGTGGCCGGGTCGGCCGACCGGGGCCACCAGCCGCCGTCCAGCAGCGAGTAGGCGGGGCTATCCGGTTGCAGGCGCAGCCGTGGCGTAGCGGGCGGCGTCAGGCTGATCGCCGCCCGGGATTCGGTGGTACTGGACATGGTCTCTGCCCTTCCGGATACGACGGGCCTGTGCTTCCTGCCGTCACCGCGGTATTGCGCGGTGACGGCAGGAGGACCTTCTCCCAGGGTGGCGGTCCTTGGCCGGTGCGGCCGCGGCTTTGCTGTCAGCTGCCGTCCTGGACCGTTGCGCCTTGCGTGAGGACGGTGTGCCCCTGGCCGGCGCGCACCTGGATGTGCTTGGCTTGTACTTCCGGCGACTTGGGGACCATGATCTGCAGCACGCCGTCCTGCGTCGAGGCTTCGATCTTGTCCGCCTCTACGTGGCTGGGGAGCGTGATCGAACGGCGGAAGGCACCGTAATAACGCTCGGCCCGGTGCATCTTCTCATCGGCGGAGTCGTGCGCGAAGCGCCGCTCCCCCTGGATCGTCAGTAGGCCGTCCTCGAAGGTGATCTCCAGCTCGTCGGCCTTGACGCCGGGAAGCTCGACCGCCACCAGGTAGGCGTCCTTGGTTTCGGATATGTCGACCGGCGGCGGCCAGGCCGCGGAGGTAGTGCCGCTGGTGATCTGCTGGCCGGGCCGCCAGCCGTGTCCCCTGGTCGCCCGCAGCATCTCGTCCTGCGCGGCACGTAGGTCTTCAAACAGTTCCCAGCCTGTCGTGATTGTCATCTTGTTCTCCCTTGCATCTGGCCGGGCCGATGGCCCGGCGACCCGGAAGAACACCGCTCAGGTGAACACTATTCAGTTCCGAGCTACACTGTTCACTGTAGTGTGAACATTGTTCACGGTCAAGCGGGGTACCGGCGAGACCAGCGCCTCGCGGTCCTGGAATACCGGTCGCGCCTGGGCTCGGCCGTGATCGCGACGACGGCCGTCCAGGCGGGCCGGGACAGGCCAGTGCAGGCCGGTCGCCCAGCCGAAGCGCTCGAAGACGCGAATGACGGCGGTGGATGGCGACCCAGCCGATGACCTCGCCCTCGAAGCTCAATCGATCCCGCGATAGCCAGCACGACCCGCAGCGCCGGCGCGGCCGTGAAGCTGCGGTGGGTGAGCAGCCGGTGGAAGCCGATGGTCACCCCGAGCCCCGTCATCAGGTAGAAAGCCGCCGCGAGCAGGATGTCGGTGAGGTGCAGGCCGTGGCCCCAGACGAGCCATGCCGTCACCGCCAGCCCGGCGAACGGCACGATGACGATCGCGGATGTCACCGCTACCCGGACCCCGCCTTCGAAGGTGCGCGGCGTGCGGCCGCCGCCCGGGAACGGCTCCGTGCCTTCGTAGCCGACAGCGAGCTGGTCAGTCATGGCGGTCGTTCCTCTCTGAACGCAGCCGAAGCTGCACAAAAACACGACAACGGCCAGGTCGAGAAAATGCACGCGGCAATGCCAGCGGCCGACGTTGATAGCGCCGCGCCCGTAATGTCCCGGGCATGAAAACTCCGGTCCCGGCGCACAGCCCGCTATTTCTCGGGCGTAACCGCTGCCGCTGCGGGCCGTCCGGCCAGATCGGTGCACGTAGGCCTTGTGCCCGGCCGGGGGATCGGCGTGGATCACCAGGTCGATGCCGTCCACATGGAGACCGCGGGCAGCGACGCCGGTCGCCACCATGACGCGCACCTCGCCGGATCCGAACGCCGCCAGGTTACGGCTGCGAGCACCCTGGGCCAGGTTCCCGTGCAATTCTGCCGCGGGCCCCCGGCCATGTTCAGCTGACGGGCTAGCTTCTGCGCTCCGCGCCTGGTCCTGGTGAAGATCAGCACGCGGTTGTCACCGCTGGCCAGGGTCGCGACAACCTCCACCCGGCCGACCGGCGTGACGGTAAGCAGATGATGGACGATCTGGGCAGGCGGGGAGGCATCGTCAACGCAGTGCCGCGCCGGCCGGGTCAGGAAACGCCGGGCGAGGACTGGAGGCCCGCTCGCGGGTTGGCACCAGCACCAGGCCACGCGGCCGGCATGCCATCGTGTACCCCCGGCCAGCCTGGCCACGAGCGGGAGCGAGAACCCGAGCGTCTACGGACTTTTCTGCAGGCAGAGCAGTCAAAGAACGGTCTCCGGGACGTGAGTGGCCACGTTGCCGAAGGCGCCACATCAGTGGAAACCAGTTCGCTCACCGAGCGACAGACGACCGGCGTGCCCCCATGGCAACGCCTTAGCGCGGTACCCGGCGTACCGCACGCCATCCCGGGCGACAGCCGGGCCCGGGGCGTGCATCACGGCCCGTTCGGCCTCATCGTCTTTTCTCTAAGACCGTCACCCGGTCCGTCCGCTGACAGCAGGCCGATACGGATGGGGGGCCAGGAGCCGCCGCAGTTCGGTCGCGGTCGCGGCAACCGCCGGGGAATGCGTGAGCGGGTGACTGAGCAGACCGGTCAGCAACGACCGTGCCGCCTCAATAAGACCAGCATGATCCGCGCTGGCGCACGCACGGGCCAGCGCGCGAAGAGGGCGGGTAAGCCGCCGGTCGGGGTCGGCATCACGCCACGCGTCCGCATGAGCGAGCAGGGCGGTGACTGCCTCATGCACGTCGTCGTTATCCGCGGCTGCCGCCCACCGCAGCGGTCCCGGACAGCCGGCCGGCCGCGTGCCGAGCTGACCGGCAGGCGCGTATCCGCGCAGGCTCGCTCCGGGACCGGCCGGGCGAGCCGGCGCGCTGATGGCCGCCAGCACCGTGGCGAAGATCTCGAACTGCAAGTCGAGGCCGGTCAGGCGGAGAACTGCAGCCGCGGGAGGCGCGGGGGCAGCCAGGCGCAGAACACCGCCAAGCAGCCAGGCGCGGCGACCGACGCCAATCAGCACGGCAAGCCCGCTCGCATCGCAGAAGGTCACCTCGGACAGATCGACGACGATCCGGCAGGCACGAGGGCCCAGCACGCCCAGGAGCTGCTCACGCAACCCGGGAACGCACGCGATATCCAGCTCGCCGCTGATCGTCACGATGACCCACCCGTCCTGACCGCGGACCGAAAACGGAAGGCCACGAAAAGAACGATCAATTTCGTGCGGCATCATGTCCAGCCGCCCATCTCGGTTCCCAGGCAGAACCAGGTCGTCGCGCGCCTGAGGCGACGCTAACGAGAGCGTCAGCGCACGAGAAGCCTCGGCCTGACCTACACTACCCAGCCGCGACGCTCCACGCCCCGCGATGACACGGGCCGTTTGCGCCACCCGCCACTACAGCGGCTCGCTGACCCACTGCCAGCCACGCGTCTCGTGATGTACCGCCCGCACCAGGAAGGCCCCCGCCGCGTCCGACAGCTCGGCGACGACACGGATCAGCTGGCGCCTGCCACCGGGCCACAATGACAGCTCTAGGCAGCGGCCGCCGACAGCTGACGCCCGCCTTGCTTGGCGTCGGTTAGCATCCGCGACCGCACCACTCCTCATCCTCCGTCGCGACGTTCCAGCTTATCGCTAACCCAGCGGCGGCCGATAGCGATGCGGCACCCTGACCCCACCTGCGAAAGGACGACACCATGCCCGAGCCAGCTGCACCCCATCCGGATCCGGCCACTGATACCACCCGGCCGCGCTCATCCCCTGACGGCACCGTCCCGCCCATGCCATCGGAGGTCACGAACGCGCACACGCGCACGCAGCGGCCCGCCGCGGCCGGCCGATGGCGCACGGCCATGATGCCGCTGCGCAAGATGATGCACCGAACCCCGCGAGGCGCCGCTTAGCCAGGAGCGGCCCGCATACGGCCACGACATACAGCGCGACGACCACCAAGCCATCAGGCAACCGGATGCCGTAAGACAGGTGGTACGGGGCCAGCCTCACGCCGACCGGGCCGTGGACCATCGCCGTGAACAGCGTCACGGCGATCACGGCCCCGAGCAGCGCGAAGGGCGCCATCTTCTGCTTTCGCCGCCTGGTCGGCTCAAGCGCGATGACGGCCAGGGGGATGAATGCGGGCAGCACGACATGAGCATCAGCCGCCGTATCGCCACCCTGTTCCGGGTGAAGGCGAACAAGGCACTGGACCGCGCCGAGGATCCCCGCGAGATGCTCGATTACTCCTACGAGCAGCAGCTTGAGATGGTGCAGAAGGTGCGCCGCGGGCTTGCGGACGTGGCGACCAGCCGCAAGCGCGTCGAACTGCAGCTCACCCAGCTGCAGCTGTCGGCCGGGAACTGCAGGGCCAGGCGCAGCAGGCGCTCGCCGCAGGGCGCGAGGATCTCGCCCGGGAGGCGCTGATCCGCCGGGCGGCTGTAGCCTCCCAGATCAGCGACCTGCAGGACCAGCAGGCGTCACTGCAGGCGGAGGAGGAGAAACTCACCCTCGCCTCGCAGCGGCTGCAGGCGAAGGTGGATGCGTTCCGGACCCGCAAGGAAACCATCAAGGCCGCCTACACCGCCGCCGAGGCAGAGACCCACGTCGGGGAGGCAGTCAGCGGGATCTCCGAGGAGATGGGCGACATCGGCATGGCCATGCAGCGCGCTCAGGACAAGACCGAGCAGATGCAGGCCCGGGCTGGCGCGCTGGACGAGCTGATGGCCTCCGGCGCCCTGGAGGACGCTACCCTGCCCGGCGGACGCGATGACGTCCAGTCTGAGCTGGATGCCCTGACCGCAGGCCACGACGTGGACGACCAGCTGGCCCGGATGAAGGCGCAGCTGCCGGCATCTGCCGCCCCGCCGGCAGTGGAGGGGCCCGGGACGGCATCAGCCGATCCGCCGGCATTACCGCCAGGACAGCAGACCAGCTCCTGAGCGCGCGGATCCGCGGTGAAGGCCGACGGCGATCTCGACGCCGCAGCGGCCGGCCCCGCCGGATCACAAGACAGAACGCGTGACAGATCGAGAATCAGCAGCCCTGTGCCGTGAGGAAGCACGCCGATCAGGCGTTCCCGCAGCGCCGCGGCGGCGGCGACGTCAAGGGCACCGCGCAGCCTACGATGGTGCGGCCCCACCGGCGGAGCTGCTTCCGGTGGCGGAAGGTGGCGTCGGCGCTGGACATGACGATCTCGGTCCGGCTGCGGGCAGGCGCCGGGGGCGCCCCCTGATACGGGCCGCGAGCGGTCAGGCGCCGCCTCGTGGTCGTGCAGTTGGCCGCCCTCCCGTTCCAGACGCTGAGCTGGATGCTCTCGGGCGCCTTCTCGGTTGCGGCGCCGGCCGCCGGGCTGGCTGCTGCGGAGATGGCGGCCAGGATGGCGGGGTGCGATCGCGATTGCCGCCCGGGCGGCCTGTTCCATGGCCACCGAGGCATCCTGTTCGCTGGTGTGCGGGGGGATGGTGAGCAGGTCGGTTCGCTGGTCGCTGGCGGAGATGCGTTCATCCAGAGCGAGGATCAGCCCAGGCAGCTCCGCGGCCGGGTCAGCCGACCTGGGCCACCAGCCGCCGTCCAGCAGCGTGCGGCCGGAGTGATCCGGTTGCAGGAGCAGCCGTTGGCCTGGCGGGCGGCGCCGGGCTGATCGCCGCCTCGCGTCCGGTAGTACTCAGCATGGTCTACCGCTCCTGGGCGTTGTGCCCCGGCGTCAGGACGGCGTTCCCGTGGCTGATGCGTACCCGGATGAGCTTGGCCTGTACTTCCGGTGCCTTCGGCACCAGGATCTGCAGCACTCCGTCCTGCGCCGAGGCTTCGGCCTTGTCCGTCTTCACATGGCTGCTGGGAAGCGTAATCGACTGGCGGAAGACGCCGTAGCCGCGCTCGGACCGGTGTACTTTCTCCCGGGCCGCCTCACGAGCGGCATGCCGCTGGCCCTGGATCGTCAGCAGGCCGTCCTCCATGGTGGTCTCCACCTCGCCGCCCCTGACGCCGGGAACCTCGGCCGTCACCATATAAGCATCCCTGCGTTCGGATATGTCGACCGCCGGCGTCCAGGCCGCGCTGCCCCCCCGTGCTTCTCGCCGGCCCGCAAGCCGCGCCCCCCGGCCACTCGCGGACTTCGTCCTGCTCGGTACGCGAGTCCTCGAACAGGTCCCAGCCCGTGGTGACCGTCATGTCGTTCTTCCTTGCATCTGGCCGGGCCAGCAGCCCGGCGACCCGGAAGAACACCGCTTAAGTAAACACCATTCAGTTCCGAGCTACAATGTGCACATTACGGTGAACATCGTTCACAATCTGACGTGGATGGGCCGGAGGCACGCATGGCAGGTCAGCAGGCTGGAGACGCGGACACGCGCTCCCTCTGGTTCAACCCGCCGGACAACGGGGAAAGCAGCCGCCGCACGCTCACCCGCGAGCGGGTCGTCGCCGAGGCCCTCGCGGTCATCAGCACGGACGGCGCGCAGGCCCTCAGCATGCGCGCCCTCGCCCGCCGCCTCGGCGTGGTTCCTGGCGCGCTGTACCGCCACGTCCGCAGCAAGGAACAGCTCTATGACCTCATCCTCGACGCCGTGCTCGCCGAGGTCGACTGCCAGGCCGACCCCGCCCTGCCCTGGACCGCGCAGGTCGCCGCGCTCGCGCACCGGCTCCGGACGGTCCTGGAGAACCATCCCGGCATCGCCGCTCTGCTCAAGACCGGCGACCCCCTCAGCCCTGCATCCCTGGCCCTGGCCGAGGCATTCCTCGCACCGCTCCATGCGGCCGGGCTGCCCGGCCGCCAGGCGGCCCTGGCCTTCCGCCTCATCTACGACTACACCCTCGGCTTCGCCCTCGCCGACCCCGCCTCGCCCGCCGAGCAGCGCCTTCGCGACACCGCGACCAGACAGCAACTGCACGCATTCCTCCGCTCCCTGCCCGCCGGCCGCTTCCCGACCCTGGCCGCCCACGGCGTTCACGCCTGGGTCGGCGACCGCGACCAGCGCTTCGCCGCCGGCCTTGACACCCTCCTCCGCGGACTGCAGGCGGATCAGCGCCCCCCGGAGCAAGCCGCGAATCCTGACTAGATCGCCCCGGTATACGCCGGGCATGATCCTCCCCGCTGGCGCAGGCCTATTGAGGTTTTCTCAGCGACTTTCAGCTGATCATCTTGTGCTCGAATTGCACCAGAACAAGGGCGGATCTGAGAATGTTGCCGATCGTGCCGGGGCTGAGCATGACGCGCTGCAGGGCGCGCCACCGCTCGAACATCAGCGCGAAGCCGCGTTCGCCCTGGTAGCGCAGGGAGCGCAGGGAGCGCAGGGAGCGCAGGGAGCGCAGGGAGCGCAGGGAGCGCAGGGAGCGCAGCAGAACGTTGCGGGTTTTCGTGTCCGGGTCCAGCGCGCCGCGGGCCGGCCTTTCACCGGGACGAGCACGCCGGCGCCGGCGCCGGCGTACCCGGAATCAGCCAGGAACGGCCGGCTCGCCCTTTTCAGGGCACCGTTTCATCAGGAGCCTTGATGTGGCCTGGCTCCTGCGCGCGGATCCTGACGCCAAGCCAGATAAGAAGGACGCCGAGAAAAACGTAGGTCGGATGGAAGAAACTCAGCTCACGGATGAACGCCACCTCGACCAGGATCCAGCCAGCCAGCAGCACGCCTACCACGATCGACACATCGCCAGTCCGGCGCTGACTGCGTGCCGCCAGCCAGGCCAGCACGGTACTCGGCATCGCTACGACGGCGATCAGGGCCAGGCCGCCGAGCACTGGGCTATGGAAGGGCAGCCGGCAGGCCACCGTGTCTCCCGGGTTCAAGGATCCCGTGATCAGCCCAAGCGCTCCGCCTTAGGCGGATAGAGCTATCAAACCCGCCAGCACCGCCAAGACGCCGTGCCGGGGAGAAACGCCGCTTGCCCGGCCTGCCCGAACAGCCTGTTCGCCAAGCGTAACTTTCGCCGGCGAGCGGTTCATGGTCCTGTCTCCCCTCCGCGCTGCTCCCTCTACGCTCCTGCGCCAGTTACGACATGGCCCGTGCCTTGAGCCCCTGGATCCCGGGACCATGGCCCCCTAGATGAATGATTCCAAGGGGGCCGGTGACGGTTAGTGGTCGTAGGCGGTCAGTGATCGCTTGACCGGCTGGCTGGTTTTGTCGTTGTGCCAGATCGCGGCTGTCAGTGCCAGGATCCGGGCCAGGACGCGGGCGGTGATGCCCTCTGGGGTGCGGCCGCCGTGCCGTTCCAGGTCAAGCTGTCCCTTGAAGGTCCAGTTGACCGATTCGATCACCTGGCGCAGCGGCCTGAACAGGTTCTGCCCGGCGCGCCTGGCCTCGCCCTTGCGGGCAAGGCGCAGCAGCACCAGCTCACGCTCAGTCAGGTCAGCCTCGAAGTGGCGGCCGAAGTAGTTCTTGTCTCCGATGACCGTCTGCCCCAGATGATCGTTCACCACCTCCTTGCCGGCCTCCAGCATGCCCAGCAGCGTCTCGCGCTCGTCCGCCTTCGCGCCGGCCAGCGCGAACAGCACCGGCAGCCCGGTCAGGGTGCACACCAGGTGCAGCCGCAGCCCCCAGAAGTACCGGCTGTGACTGGCGCAGTAGCCGTACTCCGCCCACCCGGTGGCATCGCTGCGCCGGGCGGTCTCCCGGGACCGGCCGCACTCCACCGGCGTCGAATCGACCACCCAGACGTCATCGCTCCACAGCGAAGTATCCATGGCCAGCATCCGGATCACCCGGATGAACAGGACAAACGCCTTACGCACCCGCTTGTTGTACCCGGACTGCCCGATCCGGCGGGGAACATGCCCACCAGGTTCCCGTTCACGTAGCGCAGCCAGCGCCGCTCGGAGGTGAACCCCAGCAGCGCAGACATCACCGCCATCGTCAGCAGCTCCGCGTCGCTGAGCGTGAGTGCCATGCCGTCCGCCAGGCGTCCGGGCAAGGTCCGGCCAGTCCCGGAGCATGTCATCGACCTTGACGTACAGTGCAGTTGCGAGAGTCTCTATGTCGTTGTCCACAACTCCGATCATGGAGACTCTCGCCTCCTCTCGCCCAGGTATCCCCGGGACCGGGAAATCGGCTACCCATCCCGAGGCGGAACGGCAAGCCGCCGGGCCCGCGGTCAGGTGGCTGGGAGCCCAGCTACGGGGCGACTGCAACCGGTTGACGGGACCCCAGCACTGAGGGCCATCCGTGCCGCCGCCCGCAGCTCGACGAGGATCAGGGCCTTACCCTGGATCATGACCAGGGTGCTGACTACCGCGGCGATTATGCCGGTGCCGGCTTGGGTTCCAATCACGAAGTTGTAGAGCCCGTGCCAGACGACGTCATGGCTGCAGGCAACGCCCCAGGAAGCAGGTTAGACCAGAGCCCAAAGTCACCGCGCCGCGATAAAGATGTCTCGGAGGTGGGCCGACCTTTGCCCTGATTGCCTCCGTTCCGGAGATTCACGATCGGATGTATATGAGAGCGATGTTCTCGAGTTCCGGAAGGGCAGTGGGTTCAATTACGGGCGTAACCTGCATCCTGCAGGCCCCGCCGTCGCCTCTCTCGTCAGATCGGGCTGGTTTAAGACCATCAATCCAGTCACCGATCTTTGTTTTATCGTCCATCACGGAACACCCTGGGCGACACGATGAGCCTGGGGATCTCCAAAGACATGCCGATTGCCACTATCGGCTGCACCCGCTACGCCATGAAACGATGCGACCTGCCGATTTCAGGTCCCTGGCCCCACTGCAAATCCCTCGCCTTCAGTTAGCACCCATATTCCAAGGCTATGCTGCTCCACCACAATGGAGGTGGGATGCGGAAGCTGTGTAGATCGTGTGAAGATCTTCAGTAATGGGCGTTCGGCTGTGCATATCCCGGACCTTAGGCGAAGAGAATTAGGACCATCTCCCTAGGCGGCACGCGGCTGCCCCTTATATCCAAGGAATTGAAGGCAATAGGAGGAGGTTGTCATGTTCAGATTCCGTGTTGCCGCCATGGCGTTCGCGCTCATCGGATTGTGCGCGGGCACCATTACGACAGTGACAACGGGTGCGGCGGCCGGGGCGACAGTCCCGGTTGTGCCCACCCTTACCCAGATCAGTGCGGCGCACCATCCCGGCTTTGACCGGCTGGTGTTCCAGTTCAGCGGCCCGGTACCCGCTCAGCACAGCGCCCGCTACGTGTCCCAGGTGATCGCGGATCCGTCGGGCCTGCCGGTGAACGTGGCCGGCAGCGCCACGCTGCTCGTACGGTTCTCGCCTGCCGCCGGGCACAACGCGCAGGGCAACGTGACCTACGGGGCGGCGCAGCGCACCTATGCGCTGCCCGGTCTTATCCAGGTCGTCAAGGCGGGTGATTTCGAGTCGGTCCTCAGTTTCGGCGTAGGGGTGGGACGCGCGGCGCCCATCCACATGTTCACCCTCACCAACCCGAGCCGCGTCGTCATCGATGTGCGGACGCCGTACCGGACGGTCCAGGTCCGCGACTACTTCCTTGACTCGCACCGGTTCGCCACCGGCCAGGCTCCGTACACCCACGTGGTCTACCGTCCGGTGATCTGGCCTGCCACCGCGTTCGGTGCGATGCAACGGCTGTTCGCCGGGCCAACCCAGGGCGAGCTCGCCAGCGGGCTGCGGTTCGTCAGCTCGGGAGCCACCGGGTTCAAGAACCTGACCATCAGCGGCGGCGTGGCCCGGGTCCAGCTGACCGGGCGCATCAGCAGCGGCGGATCCACATTCACCATCGCCAACGAGATCATGCCGACGCTGAAGCAGTTCCGGTCGGTGCACTGGGTGAAGATCTATGACCAGTTCGGCCACACTGAGCGGCCGTTCGGGCACAGCGACTCCATCCCGTTCTCCCTGGAGCCGTAGATCTGAGATAAAGCGTGCGAGCGCGGCCCGGGTGGGGGCGGGCGGCGCTCGCACCGCGGTGCCATAGACCGCGAAGGTTGAGGGCCCGATCCTCATCGACCGGCCCGCCTAGGCAGCGCCCGGTTCGCAGCCGACTAGCCAAACGAGCCGCATTACAACCTGCGACCTGACTCGGAGTGGGGCCGGATTTGAACCGGCGGCCTCTTCGTCCCGAAGGCAGAGCGACACGCGAATAGCCTCAGCCGGTACAGCGTGTACCGGCTGGTCACTGTCCACCGGAGACCGTAGTGAGCGTTGCGCTGGAGCGTCTAGCGGCTCCTGGTGGCGAGATCCCTGAGCTTGTCGGTGAGAGCCCGGCGGAAGGCGCCAGGGCTCCCCGTATGAACGACCGCCGGCCATCGACGGCGAGATCCGGCCTGGGGCCGAGCTGGCGGCTTCCCGTCCTTCTCGGAAGAGCGTTCGGCCCGCACTCTGGCCTCCTCTATCCATCTGGACATTTCCGGGTCGCCGACCGTGTCGAGGAGCCAGCGAAAGAGCGCGAGGCCTCGGCCTTCGGCACGGACTTTATTTGGCAAATTCAGGCCCCGGGGCGGCTGACCAGCTCCGGATTCGGGCGGCGCTGGCTCGGGGCGCGCTCGCGGTCGGGGCGGTGGGCTTCGTCGGGCAGTCGGCGATCACGTCCTGCCGGATGGTGGACTCCCAGGCGCTTAAGGACGAGCTGGACGGCAGAGACGCCGCAGATCTCGCACTCATCGTGACCGACGAGTTGTACCAGGACGTGATCAAGCTTGAGTACCCGGGAGTCCCGTCCGGCGAGTTCACGCCTGTCAGCGTCGCGGTCAAGTCGCGGTCAAGGAGTACGCCGGCACTGGCTGGGTCTACCTGCCCGCCGCGGGGCCAGCGGTCCCGCCGGGCGACTCCGGCCTCCTGTGGGGCGCCGTCCTCGCAGGCGGCGCGGCAGGCACGATCCTGCTGGCCAGCCTGCCTGGCGATCCCGAAGACGATCTGTTGCCCGACGAGCACAGCGGCTCCCTCGATGAGTGGGAGCTCACGCCCGACGGCGATGACGACGGCTCAGCGCAGGACGGCGATTCCGATGATGATGGCGGCGACCCCGGCGCTCTCAGCGACCAGGACGACCAGGACGACTGGGACGACCTCAGTTACGGCGGGCCGGACGACTACTAGCAGGCCGGCGTCGGGTCGGCTGGATTAACGGAGGTGAGGTTGAGGATGCGGTCCTTCGACGAGATCCGTATAGACGTGCTGGCGCTGCTCGACAGGGTGGCGAAGCTGGTGGCCGGCCCGGAGGCAGCCAGGCGGATCAAGCTCGCGGTCATTCGCCTAGACGACGGCCTGCTGTGGACCGCTGTGTGCGGCGAGTACAAGCGGGGCAAGTCGACGCTGCTCTCGGCGATCCTCGACGAGCCTGGTCTCTTCCCGGCGGACACGCTGCCGGCCACGAACGCGGTGACGACTGTGCGCTTGGGCCCGGAGGAGAAGATCACGGTGAGCTTGCGGCGTCCAGACGGCACGGTGGAGCAGGCCGCGATCATCCGCGACGAGATCGCCGATTACGTGACCGAGAGCGGCAACCCCGGCAACGAGCGTGAAGTCCTGGCCGTCGAGATCGAGATTCCCAACCCCAAGCTGCGCTCTGGCATGGCCTTCGCCGACCTGCCCGGCGTGGGCGGGGTTATCGCGAAACACGAGGCCGTGACGCTGTCGTTCCTGCCGACGGCCGACGCCCTTCTGTTCGTCACCGACGTGGAGGCGCCGCTGCTCGCCAGTGAGCTGGGATTCTTGCGGCGGGCGATCGACGCCGCGAGCCTCACTGAGGACACCCGGAGCATGGTGTGCGTGATGACGAAGATCGATGAAGGGCCAGAGTACGAGGAGATCCTCACGCAAGACCGGGCCAAGCTCGCTGGCATGCTCGGGATTGACGTCGACCATGTTGCCTTCATCCCCGTCTCCTCCTGGGAGAAGCTCGACTACCTGGCAAGCGGCGACGAGCAGACGCTCACTAGCAGCAACTTCGCGGCGCTTGAAGAGGCACTGTGGGCCGCACTTAGCCGTCGCCGCGCCAAGGTGCTGCTGGGCGGGGCCGTTCACGAGGCGCGAGAGCAGTTGCTCGGCATTCTGGCGCCCATTGAGGCCGCGTGGGAGGCACGGCGGGACATGACCGGGGACACGCTTAAAGATCTGCAGAGCCAGATGGCCGCGCAGCTTGACGAGCTAGCCCGGCTCGAGGCCGACAAGCAGACGTGGGTCAAGGATCTGGGTCGGGAGCTCATCGTCGCCCAGACCCGGTTGGAGGAGCTCGCTGCGCAGGAGCTCGATAAGAACTGGCAGCGATTCCTCACCGTCTACCTGAACGACACCGGCCTCCTGGCCGACCCTAACCGGATTCGCGAGAACGTCGACAGCGATACGGCGGCCCTGCTCGGCGTCCTGCGCACGCTGGCGCGCCGCGAGGCAGCCAAGGCGATGGAACGGTTCTCCGACGCGCATGGCCTCTCGGTCAGCTCCGCCATCGTCACCGACTTGCCTGACCTGCCTCCGCCAGAGCTGCAAGGCGACTTGTCAGGGATCACCCGGCCCAAGGGCGGTGATGGCTGGGTCAAGGCACGCGGGGCGAGCGTCGGAGCAAGCCTCGGCGGCCTGGTCGGCGGACTCATCGGTGCCGTAGTCGGAACCCTTTTGGCACCTGGACCAGGCACGATCGCGGGTGCCGCCGCCGGGCTTCAGTGGGGCGCGCCGATCGCGGCGGCGATCGGCGGAGGACTCGGCTACAAGAGCGCAGGCGACGCGGTTAAGGCCCGGGACGCGGAGGGCCGACGCAGGGAGCTGACGCAGGTATTCAGCGCCCACCGGTCCGCGCAGGAGCGCTACCTGAAGCGGATCGTCAAGATGACGATCGACGATGCTAGGCCCGCGGCCATCGCGGAACTACAGAGTCGCCTGCGGCAGCGAAAAGAGACCATCGAGGCTACCCAGCGCCGACTCACGGCGGATCAGCAGGTGGCGCGAGCAGGCCAGGCCACCGACGAGGCACGTTACCTGGCCGAGCGCAAGCCGCTGGACGAGGAACCTGCCGTCGCCGACCAGTTGGACGCTGAGATCGATGAGCTGGCCGGGCAAGGCGTATGAGTTTGCTGCGCGAGCGAGTCCTCGCTGCGTTCGATGCTGGCATGGCGGTCGTCGCGGCCGATCCGTCGCTACGCGCGGTCCATGGGATGCTGGCGGCGCACCGGGACCGTTACCGGCAGAAAATGAGCGTGGCCCTCGTGGGCAGGGTCAGTTCTGGTAAGTCCACGCTGGCCAATGCCCTGCTCGGCGGCGACTACGCTCCGACAGGTATCAGCGAGCTGACCTGCAACGTGAGCTGGCTGCGGCACGGGCCGGTACCTGGCGTGACCGTCCACTTCAGCGATGGCCGTTCTCACGAACGGCGCGGCGGCCTCAGCGACCTGCACGCGCTCGCGGCCTTGGCGCCCGGTAATCCGGCCATGCGTGACTACCTCGCCGCTATTTCCTACTTGGAGGTCACTGACCCCAACCCTCGCCTGGAGTCATTTGACCTGATCGACACCCCGGGCTTGGACGCCGCCTCAGGCGACGCGCAGGCGCGCAAGGCCATGGAGGTCCTCGGCCGCACGCCATCAGGAGTGCAGGAGCAGACCGTCCGGTTCGCGTCCCGGGCCGACGCGCTCGTGGCGGTGTTCCCCAAGGCTGCCTCCGCGCTCGACGCACAGCTTGCCGCCGACTTCACCAGCGCCGGGATCGGCGTCGACAGCCCGGTCACCGCGGTCGGCGTGCTCACCAAGATCGAGACGGACTGGCACTGGGAGCGCCGCCCCGACCCGATGGAGGAAGGCCGCCGACCGGGCTGAGGGCCTGCTAACCCAGGCGGGCCTGCGCAATCTGTTGTTCGAGATCCGGCCACTGGCCGGCAAGGTAGCTGCCGCGGCCGGCGTGCTCACGGATGAGGACTTCGAGGATCTCGCCGCGTTCAACGCCATGGGCGACAAGGAGCTCGGCACGGCTCTCAAGGCCGGCCACATATTCCCAAAGGTGCCCTACCCCGAGCTGCCGTTGCCGCCCGAACGCCGACAGGCTCTGTTTGTCATGCTCAGCGGCTACGGCTTCTTCGAAGCGTGCCGCCAGATTCGAACCGGGAAGGTGGCCAGCCCCGAGGAGCTGCGCGCGCACCTGGCGGACATCAGTGGCCTGGCGGACCTGCGTCGTCTCCTCACCGATCACTTTGCCCAGCGGGCTGACGTGATCAAGCTGCGCCGGGCCATCGACGACATGGCCCGACTGCCCGGCCGCCTCGGTTCCGGTCCTGGCGCCACCCGTAGCGGGTCGGTTGCCACGTTTGGTCTTCGCGAACTGGACCAGGTCGACCAGGCCGTCGCCCTGGTAACCGATCTGGAGCAGGAGCTGGCGTTCCGGCGGCTGGCCGCGCTGCGCGACTACTGGCAGGGGCGGCTCACTTTCTCCGCGCAGGAAGGCGAGGAGCTGCAGCGAATCGCGGGCGAGCGAGGACCGCTGCTCACCGACCGGCTCGGCGTGACGGAGGCTACACCGCTGAGCGAACTCACCACGATCGCCGCCAGCCGCCACGACCACTGGTCCCGGGCGGTGCAGGACCCGGCCTATAGGGCCAGCCGCGCAGCCTGCGATGTCTTGCTCAGCTCCTACGACGAGATCGCTGTCGAGATCGAAACAGGTGACACATGCCCGAACCCATCCTGGCCATTGACTTCGGCACCACTACGTCCGCCGCCATCCTCGTGATAGACGGCAGGGAAGAGCTCATCGAGGAACCTTCCGGCCACGGCCGTGCGTGGCCCTCCTCGGTCAGCTTGGACGGCGATCGCCTCGTCGTCGGCACCGCCGCCGAGAACCGCAAGCGCCGCCACTGGAACCTGTACCGCGCGGAGATCAAGCGAGATCTTGCCGAGGGCCGGCAGATGAAGCTAGGAGAGCGCTTCTTCGCCGTAGAGGAGCTGATCACCGCGCTGCTCGCGGCCATGAGGGCCGAGGCCGAGCGGGTGGCAGGGCGGGAGATACACCGCGTGGTCGTGACTATCCCAGCCAGCTACCGGCCGTACGACAAGCGGCGGGAGCTGATGATCGGGGCCGCGATGGCGGCGGGATTCGTCACGGTGGAACTCCTGCCGGAGCCGGTCGCGGCGGGCCTGGCCCCGGCGACCGGCACGCCTATCCCGGTCGGCAGCCTGCTGCTGGTCTACGACTTCGGCGGCGGCACCTTCGATACGGCGCTCGTCCGGGTGGCCGCCAACGGCAACGAGGTGCTTGGCTATGCCGCGCTGGACGACTGCGGGGGCCGCGACATCGATGCTGAGCTATCCGCCCAGGTCCAGCGCGATGCCGACGCGGAGCTGGCCGAGCACACCAGCGCCCCGCGCGGACGGCTGCTGATGGGCGACGCGGTTACCCGGATCAAGCATCAGCTCAGCGAGGCCGAGACCGCCGACGATGACTACGGAACGACCGACATCGTGCTGTCCGCGACTCGCAGCCAGGTCGAGGAGATCACCCAGCCGCTGATCAAGCGCACCCTGGAGTGCGTCCACGGCATGCTCGCCGCGTCCGGCGTCGGCCAAGCTGCCATCACCGCCGTTCTGCTGGTCGGCGGGGTCACCCGGATGCCCGTCGTGCGCAAGACCGTGGCCAGCTCGCTCGGCCGCCCGCTTCGCGAACCGAGGTCCCCGGAGCTAGCCGTCGTTCAGGGCGCGGCCCGGTTCGGCGCCGCCGCCAGCAGCCGGTTCGCGGCCCCGATGACACCCCGGACCGGCGAGCGGCCGCTGCGCTGGCAGTTCCCGGGCAAGGCCACCATCACCGGCTGGCTGGTAAGCTGCGGCGAGCAGTTCACGGCGAAGCAGCCACTGGCCAGGGTACGGCTGGTCAGCGGCGCCATCTGGGAGCTGCGCGCCGACGACGCGGACGGCCGGGTGGTGGCGCTGCACGCCAAGCACAGCGAGTCCGTCTTTCCCGGCGACTGGCTGCTCACCGCCGAGACCGTGAAGGTGACGCTGCGCCTTACCTCAGAGCCGGCTTACCGGCAGTCATTTGGTTCCGCGCTTCATGACATCGCGTTCCGGCCCCAGACGAGGCAGTGGGCGATCGCCGCCGACATCGGACACGTCCAGGTCCATGACTGGCCTCCCCGAGCCTTTGTGCGGAAGAGGCGCCGAGCCGCAGGGAGTTGCGCGGTCAGCTATTCCCCGGACGGGGAATTCCTGGCCAGCGGATCCGACGATGGCACCGCCAGCATCTGGGATGCCGCGGATGGGCCTGGGCCAACCTTCGAATGCGGCACCCCGGTCACCGGGATGTCATTCAGCCGGGACGGCAAGAAGCTAGCGACCGCGAGCGGATGCCTTCACGTATGGGAGATCGACACCGGCGCACCCGTCACGCTACGGGCGGGTACCGTCCAAGACGTCTGCTTCAGCCCGGTCGACAACCTTTTGGCCGCTTCCTACCCTGCCAACCGGAAGACCCTGATCCTCGACGCGTCCCCTGGCCGCGCGGCCACCGTGATCACCGAGGTGGAGTGCCGTGCGACCGCGGGGTTCGTGGCGCTCAGCGGAGATGGGGTGCGGTTTGCCTCGGGATTTGATGATGACTCGGCGGGCATCTGGACCACCCGCGGCGGAGAGCGCGTCGCGCTCCTGCCGCACGTCTCGGTACGCGACACGGCGTTCAACCAGGACGGGATTACCTGCGCGACCGGGGGCGAGGACGGGTACGCGCGGCTGTGTAATATCGCGACGAGCGAGGAGCTAATGCGCGTCGAGCACGGTGCGCCCGTCAACGCCGTGGCATTCAGCCCGGACGGCAAGCTCCTCGGGACGGCGGGGAGTGACGGTGATGCGGCACCGAGCGCTTGGCAGACCTCGCCAGGAAATGCTGGGACGAGGACGGGCTGCTCGATGAATTCCTCGACTCCGCCATCGCTGACCTGCGCGCCCGCGCGCTGCCGGAAGCCATCACGACCGCGCTGGGCAAGACCATCAAGGAAATCGGTGATCTAGTCGATGCCGTCAGGGCTCGCCGGGACCTGATCGGCCGGCAGTCGGGAGAGCTCGCGAATGCGGCCCGGGACATCGCCGCTGACATGAAGCAGGTCGCCGGGTTCCGGGCCACTATCGCGTCGGCGGACAAGGTCGCGGAGCGGACAGTAGCGCAATGCCAGCGGCTTTAAGGCGAAACGGTTGAGCGTCGGTTCCGCTCCTGGTTGCGCTGTGTGATCGTTGCTGGCCGCAGGCTTGTTGTTCAGGTTTCCCGCGAGACGGGCGAGGCTCCGGATAGAAGAGGGATTATCTGGATCAACTCTTCTCAACCGGAGCCTCACGTGTCTTCTTACCCTGTCCCGTCGTGTGCCGTGCCCGTTTCCGCGGGGATGATCGTCGCGGTGCCCGCGGAGCTGCTGGCCTCGCCGCTGAAGAGCGGCAGGAATCTCGGGGACGCGGACCGGTCCGCGCTGGTCATCGGGGGCACGGAGCAGATCCGCACATGCGGCGCGGTGGTGTTCTGCAAGGTGGTCGCGGTCGCGGGGGCGCAGGTCAGGCGGGACGGGCAGGTCCGGGCCAAGGGCAGCCCGGTGCATCACGCGACGCTGGGGCCGCTGGAGGACAAGGCCGGGCCGGGTGCCATCGGCACGATCGCGGGGCGGGCGCCGCTGGGCGCCCGGTTCGTGAAGGGGGAACGGGAAAGGCTGCTGGCCAGGGCGTTCATGATCCGGGTGATCGTGCTGATGACGCTGATGCCGGACGCGCGGCCCGGGGACGTGATCGCCGCCCTGGCCGGGGACCTGGCGCTGGTGCCGTGGGCGCGGCCGTGGCGTCCGGCGTCAGGCCGGGCGGCCGGGGACTGGCGGAACGCGCTCGGCCCGGTTCCCCTGGAAGAGCTGCGGGACCTGGTGCTGGGATCGGCCTGGCGGGAGCACGCCGGCGGGGGCTGCCCGGGTGCGGTGACCACCGGGAAGAAGAAGCCGCTGAAGGCGGGATCGCTGGACGGGACGCTGATCCGGGTGCCGGACACGCCCGCGAACAGGGCGTTCTTCGGCACCGTGGGCACGGGTGATGATTCCGGCCCGTACCCGTGCCTGCGGGCGCTGCCGCTGACCTGCTGCTCGTGCCGGGCGCTGTTCGCGATGCCGCACGGGCCCCGCCGGCACGGACAAGGCAGAATCGGAGCAGGCCCTGCTCGATGAGGCCATGGAACAGTTCCCGTTCCTGTTCGCGCCGGACTGGATCTGGCTGATGGACCGCAACTACCACGGGGCCGCGCGGATCGCCCGGATGATCCGGTCCGCGCACGTGCTGATCAGGCTCAAGAGCGACATCCCGCTGAAGCGGACCTCGCATATCCTGCCCGACGGCTCGTACCGGGCGGAGCTGTCCGGCAACGGCGTCACGGTCGCGGTCCGCGTCATCGAGTACTGGGTCACGGTGGAGGGCCAGGAGGTGCCGGAGATGTTCTGCCTGGTCACCGACCTGATGGACTGGGAGGACTACCCCGGCCCCGAGCTTGCCTCGCTCTATAAATGGCGGTGGGACGGATCGGAGACCGCGCTGCGGGAGGCCAAGGCGCCGCTGCGCGGCGCCGGCCCCGGTACGGGGCCGATGCTCCGCTCCGGGTCCCCGGACCTGGTCCGGCAGGAACTCGCGGCCTGGGCGGCCGGGGTCGGGATGACCCGGGGCGTCGTCCTCGATGCCGCGCTCGCCGCCGCGCCCATGAGGAAGGGAAGGACGGCCGGGCTCCCGGTCCGGCCCCGTGACCTGTCCTTCGCCCGCGCCCTCCGGGCGGTCCTGTCCGCAATCCGCATCGGGAACACCTGCTACCAGGCCCTGACCAGCGAGATCGGGAAATACCGGAACGTCACCGGCCGGGACCGGCACCGCGCCCGCAAATCCAAGTCCCCGTCATCCTTCGCGCACGCCACCGCGAAGGACACCGCCACCCGCATCGCCCCCGCCATCATCACCATGGCCAACACCCCAGCCTGACCAGCGGAAATACCGTAAACCTGCCCGAAACGGAACCCTGCCGGACCGTGGACCCGGCCGTCCCCGGCACGACACGCCGGCCTTCGGCATGCCCGCCGGAAGGCAACTACCAGCAGTAACCAAAAACAGGAACTACCCGCAACCGGTCAAACATCTAAAGCCCGTGGCATTGGGACAGTAGCGGCCGTCGGCAAGGTCCTCGACAAAGCCCGCGACAAGGGCGACGAAGTCGTGACGGCAATGGAAAGGGACTTCAAGGGCGACGAGACGCGGCGTTTCGACACCGAGAGCGCCGCGCGGATGTTCATCCAGGCCACCACGGCCGGGCCAGGCACCAGCATCGACATCCTGCTCGGTTCCGCGACCGAGACGGCCGAGGCGGAGATCGGCAGGGCTGCGAGGGAATACCTCGCCGCCGAGGGCAAGAAGGTGCAGCCGGTCATCGACCGGGCCGCGGCCAGCCTGAAGGACGCCTTCAACATCAGGTTCACCGTACCGGACTTCACACTCACAATGAGTGACGCCGACGTCTCGGTCTCGCCGGAACACCACAGCAGTTCGTGGACCACCACGGGGACACGGACCAGGTACGAGCGCCGGTGGATCACTTTGAAAGTGTGGCGGCACAAGGTCACGGAGACCGTTCAGATTCCGCATTCGAGCAGCTACTACACGGTTAGCGCCAAGGCGCTCGCGGAGAAACTGCGCGCCTCGTTGCACGCCCGCGTCGCCGAAATCCGCACAGAGCTCTCCGGCCAGGTCCGGCCGGATCTCGCCGACCGGATGACCGAGTACTACAAGGAGGTCGAGAGGTTCCTGCTCCGGTACAAGGAGTTCCTTGAGCAGTCCGCCCGGGACAACCAGCTGGTGGGACAGGAAAAGCAGGACCTGTGCGACCGCCTTGACGCGTACCACGCGGATGCCGCCAGCCTCCAGCCAGCACTCCAAGACCACCACGCGGTGGCCAAGGAGCAGTTGCGGGAGCTGAAGCAGCGGGAGCGCAATGCCGAGTGACGAGGACTGGAGAATGCCTGTGTCGTGGTACCTGGAGATGACGGGGCTCCGGGTCGCCGTCGAGCACCTGGTGAACGCGTCCGGGACGGCTGCTCTTCCGCCAGAGAACGTTGAACGGCTGCGCTCGCTGCTTCCCGCCATCCTCCAGTGGGACTCGGGCTGGCTACGCGACCGCGAGTACCGGGTGCCGCTCGTCGCCCCGATGAAGGCGGGCAAGTCTTCGCTGCTGAACGCGATGCTCTGCCAGAACCTGCTGCCGGCGCGAGGGCCAGCCATGACCGTGCTCCCGGCGCGAGTCGTCGTCGAAGCCGCCGCGGCGCGACAGCGGCCCATACTGATCATCACCACCCAGCAGCGAGTGCGCCTAGCCCAGCTCGCCGATCGCAGGGTGCGGGACTCCGTGGCGACCGCCCTGCGCAGGTACCCGCTGCTCGAGGGCGTCGCGGACGCGGTGCGACGGTGGCCGCCAGGAGACTTGGAGCAGGCTATCGGGCAAGCGGCGGTGCGTCAGTGGCTAGCCGATATCAACGATCTGCTGCGACTCGCGCTGGTCGTGTTGCCCGGCGATGACATTGTCGCGGGGCTGCAAGCGATTGGGGCGCTCAGCGTCTACGCGCCTGTTTCCTGGCTTGACGCCGACGCTTCGTCCGTCATGCGGCTCGTCCTTGTCGATACCCCCGGCCCTGATGAGGAGCTCCGGCCTGGGGTACTGAACGGTCTGGTTGAGGATCAGGTGCGCCATGCCCACGAGCTGCTCGTGGTCGCGGACGCCACCCGGCGGGCCAGCGAGGCCGAGGCGTCCGTCCGCAAGCTCACCGATAGCGCCCTGCCATGGCCCGGCTGGGCCCAGATGCTTGTCGCGGTCAACCGGGCCGACATGGTTCCCGAGCTTGAGGACCTTCTCGGCACCGGAAAGATGATCGGGGACGACACGCTTCTCCCGGAACTCCGGGCAATCTGGGACCGTCTCTCCGACGGCGTGGCCGGGATGAGCGCGCGTGCAGTGGTCACCGCCGCCCGGCATGGCCAGGCGGCGGCCGGCGTGCTCCAGCCAGCGGAGAGCCAAGAAGCAGCCGACCAGGCCGACCAGGCCTTCCGCAGGCTGATCCGGCGAGCCCGGCCGGGCCGACGTGCCCGCCGGTCGGGAGTGGCTGCGCACAGAGGCGCAAGAGGTCTGGCAGTGGTCCGGGGTGCCCAGCCTGATCGACTCGTTCCTTGAGCCGCGGGCCCGCGAGCCGGAGCGGTACCGGATGCGGGCGTGTTCGCCGATGGGTCGGGTTGGCGAGCCACGATAGGGGACAGGGGCGGGGTCAGGATGAAAGTCGCTCATACGGATCATCTCAAGCCGATTGCCACGCTTGCGGAACTGATCGCAAGCGTGTCAATCGCTGGCGTAGCAGCCGACTACGGCCTTCGTCTCAAAACACCAGGCGACCGCCATAATCAGCCCGCCTGGGACAGGTCTCCCGCTCCTCCCACCTGGTCGGTAACCGGGGCGTTCATGACCGCCCGCGAGCGGGCCGTGTGCCTGGCGCCTCAGAAGCCGCGGACGCGGGTGAGGCGGATGCGGACCGGGGCGGAGAACCTCTCCGCGAACTTCGCCGAAGGCTGCCGCCACCATCCCAGCCGTTGACAAACCCGGCCGGGTCCGGCTGCGGGGTACCGTCACGCCCGGCGGTCCTCAGCCAGGTCGTCATCTCGCCGGTGAGCCGCCGGCGGACGCGCTCGCCGCAGCGGCCCGGCACGTGAGATCCGTCCGCGGATCTGCCAGTCTGGGACGCATGTCATCCGTCCCCGGACCGCCCCCCGGCTGGCCGCCGCGACACCGGCCTGCGCCCGCCGTCCCGGGCAGGATGCGGCCCGGGGCCGGCACTCCCGCGAGGGTGCGGGGCGCGGGCGGCACACCGGCCAGGACGCAGAGCGTGGCCGGCACCCTGGCAGGGATGCGGCGCGTTGCCGTGGCTGACGTGCGGTTCGCGGCCGGGGTTCCCAACGTGGGCCCGTTCGGCGATCCGCTGCTGCTGACGGACCTGGCGGTCGCGGCCGAGGACAGCGGCTGGGATGCCTTCTTCATCTGGGATCACCTGCTGTACCGGGACCAGCGCTGGCCGGCCGCCGACCCGACGGTAGTCATCGCGGCGGTGGCGGCCCGCACCAGCCGGATCCGGTTCGGCGTCCTGATGAACCAGCTGGCCCGCCGCCGGGTAGGCAAGGTGGCGCGGGAATCGGTCACTTTGGACCGGCTGTCCGGTGGCCGGCTGATCCTCGGCGCCGGGCTCGGGTCAGTGCCCGAGGAGTTCACCGCGTTCGGGGAACCGGGTGATCTGCGTGAACGCGCCGCCCGGCTGGACGAGTCGCTGGAGGTGCTGACCGGACTGTGGCGCGGCGAGCCGGTCACCTTCCATGGTGAGCACGTCACCGTCACCGGCGTGACCATGCTTCCCCCGCCGCTCCAGCAGCCGCGCATTCCCATCTGGTGCGGTGGCCGGTGGCCGAACAAGGCGCCGTTCCGGCGGGCTGCCCGCTGGGACGGGGTGATGCCCACCCACGCCGGCTATGGCCTGGGGGAGACCATGCCGCCGGCCGAACTGGCCGCCGTCATGCGCTACATCCGCGAGCACCGCGAAGACGGGGCCCCGCCGCTGGCTGTCGCGCTGGAAGGCCGCACCGACGGCGCGGCGGCTGACCGCGGCGGGCGGCACGTAGGCGCCTACCGCGAAGCCGGTCTCACCTGGTGGGTGGAAGCGCTGGGCTGGTGGCGCTGCGACCCGGCCGGCGCGATGGCCAGGATCCGGCAAGGCCCGTCGCTGCTGAACTAAACCGAGCCGGATCACGCGGTACTTCCACGTGCCCGGCGGCGATTGCATCCCGGCTGTGGACTGGATGGTCCCGGCCGGGTTCCGCGCATGGCCGGCGGGAGCGACCCGAACTCACGGTGGCAAGTGTGCTGCCGCCATCCAGGCAGCGGGACGTCTTGATCGCGGCGCCGGCGGGTGCGCGGGCAGTTCTCCCGGCGGCAGTCGCGGGCACCGATGACTCAGATCAACGGAACCAGCGAGCTAATGACTCAGATCCACGACGCCTGACTCAGATCGGATGAGACAGGACAACACCGACGGAAACGGCCAGCCGGGTACGGCCACGACCGC
>CAVUBD010000007.1:0-19621 GCA_963739615.1 uncultured Actinomycetes bacterium | reverse complement strand
TCAATGGTCGCCCTCTACCCCGGCCGGGTGAACCGCGCCGTCATCTGGCACTCCGCGAAAGCCTTCCGGCCCTGAGCCGTTTCCTGACCGCGGGGCGCACACTGGAGGCTGTGGCGGCACGAGCGGCGGGGCGATGATGGCTGCGTTGCGCCGTGAAGGGACATGGGATTCCGTGCTGTCCGTCAACGCGTTCGCGGCGATCAGGAGCGTTGGTTTCGTGCCGGCGGGCCAGGTATTCGGGGCGGCTGCCTACTACCTCGGCGCCACAGAAGGAGTCAGCTGCCCGGGGCGCGTGAGGCGTGGCCTGCTGCGGGAAGGGTCGCGCGAGGCTGAGGGAGGGGGCTTCATCAGCGTGTCCGGCCATGGCATCCCCGGCCCGGCCGCGCGGCTCGCGCAGGGGCTGTACGGCGGGCGCCGAACGGCGATCGACCGGATGGCTTGTGAGTGCGCTGATCTTGGCGGCCACGGCATCGTGGGCGCGTCGCTGCAGGTCACGGAGATCCCTGCGGACAGCTTCTCGGCAGGTGCCGTGAAGTTCACGGCGATCGGCACGGCCGTGCGGGCCGGCGGCTGCCCCCCGCCTGGCCGCCCGTTCGCCACCGTTCTGTCCGGCCAGGACTTCGCCAAGCTGGTCATGGCCGGCTGGATGCCTGCCGGGATCGCGCTGGGTGTTTCGGTAGCCGCGTTGCACGATCACCTGCCGACGACAAGCTCCGGCAGCTGGGGCACGGGGAACGCGGAGGTGCCGGGCTACACCGATCTGATGGTCCAGGCGCGGCAGGATGCGCGGAGTCGTCTGGAGCAGGCAGTACGCGGACTGGGCGCCGACGGCGTTGTCGTGTCCGCCATGGCCCTGCGGGTCCGAAGCGAGGCTTGCCAGGCGCACCCCGGTGGCACGGATCATTTCGTCGAGGCAGTCATCACAGGTACCGCCGTGGCGCGATTCGCCGGCCTGCCAAGACGGCCCCGCCGAGCCTAGCTGTCCTGCCGCTCGACGACCACCGGCTCAGCCAGCGGCGGACAATGGGCTAGTGGTGCCGGTCAGGTAATCGGCTCGGGGGCTGTACCCCGGCAGCGCACCTTGACCGGCAGGCCGTGGCGTGCCGGTTTAACCTTGATGCCTCGCGGCGGCCCTGGCCGGCGGCCATCAGGTGGTTCAGGAGGCGCTTGCGCATCACAGCTCGTACCGGGCCCGGAGCTGGTGACACGGGCAGGGTGGACGGCAAGGCCCGGGGGTAGCAGCGATAACCCGGTGCTTGACTGAGTTAGCCGGAGCTCGTCCCAGTCGGCTGATGCAGCGGTGCCTGCCCAAGGTGCATCATGTCCTGCGCAAGAAGCCTGGCTCCCTGGGCAGCAATTGATAGGCCTGCCACGCCGCGGGGGTCCTTGAGCGACTGGCCGCTGAGCGCTTCCAGGCGGTGCAGCCGGTTGCGTACGGTGTTGCGGTGGCAGTAAAGCTTCCGTGCGGTGGCGGTGGCGTTCCCGCCGCAGTCGAGCCAGGTCCGCAGCGTGGTCAGCAGGATGTCCCGCTCGTCGGGGGCGAGAGCGACGACCTGGCCGAGTAGCCGGTGAACCACCCTGGTTGAGATCTCCGGTGCACCCGCTATGAGCGCCGCCTCCCAGTCGTCGTCGATGCTGACCACGCCGGTACTGCCTGGTGGCAGGCACCTTCTGGCGGCGGCAGCGATCCCGAGGGTCCGGCCGGTGTCGAGGGCGTCGTCATATTCTGGGCTGATTCCTACCCTGCCGGTTGCCACCTCGGCGAGCAGATCCCTGATGACATGCACATTACGTTCCCGGCTTAGGGCGATCAGGCCCACCTGCTCGTCAGCGCGCAGGCGCCAGGCGGACGGCACGCCCCGGCGCCGGAGGAACTGACCCACCCCGGGCAGGTTCTCGATCCCCGCTCCCGGTGTTTCCGCGGACACGGCCAGGTAGGGACCCCGTTCCGGCAAGCCGATCGCGGGCAGGCTGCCGCCAAGCATTTTCCACTCACCCAGCCGCCCCTCGAGCAGGGCGTCGAGCAGCAGCATCATTTGCTGCTCATCCCTTCGGGCGGACTCGATCAGAGCGTCGCGGTACTCGGCGTTCACGGCCTCGGAGCTGATGTCCACCCAGGCCCAGACCGTGGCCGACCCGCGCACCAGGCCGTCCAGCCATTCCGGGCCCTCTCGCAGCGCCCGGTCGGCGAGCGCGCCCCAGATGACGTGGAAGCCCAGCCGGTAAGCGTGCAGCACCGAGCCAAGCGGCACGCCCTGGTCGGCCCGGCGCCGGGCGGTGTCTCGCGAGGAGGTAGTGCTCGGCGATCGCTGGCTGGCGAGATCACCGACGAAGCTGGCCAGATTTTCCCGGATGCTGCTGCGCAGGTCCTCGCGATCGACGGCAAGGTAAGACTTGTCGGCTTCCAGCAGCAAGGTCACAAGCTGCTCGGTAAGAGCGTCGAGCTCGTCGATCAGCTCGGCGGCGAGCCGGGCCACCACGGAGTGGCCTGCCGGCCCTGTGGTGGCACGGCGCATGGCCTGAACAGTAACCGGTACAGCCAGGACGTGACTAGGCCGCGTGCCTGCCGGCGTGCACCCGGCCGTGGGTGCACAACGCGACATCGTGATTCCTGTCCGTGCGAACAGTGCAGTTTGGACCCCGGACGGGTGGAATGGTGCGCATGGGCGGCATAGACGGCGTCCTGCTGGAGGGTGTATATGACGAGCCTCGGTCCCGTGCTTCAACGGGCGGCGGCCGATCATGGCGAGCGCCAGGCTGTCCGCATTGACCGCCTCGTGCAGAGCTACTCCAGCGCGCAGGCCGGCACCTCGTCGCTGAGAGGGGTACTGGCGCAAGCCGGAAGCGACGGCCGAGGCGATCATCGGCGGCGGGTTCACCTCCACCCGCGCGAGGTCGAGCAAGTCCTGTACGAGCACCCGGCCGTCCCCGAGGTTGCCGTGGCCGGTATCCCGCATGACGAGCTCGGCGAGGAGGTCCGGGCCGCCGTGACGTTTCAAGCCGGGCGCGACCGCTACGGCCGCCGAACTGCGCGCATTTGCCAGGGAGCAGATGGCGCCCCGCAAATATCAGAAGTGCAATTACCAGAGGAACTGAGATGACCGCAAAGTCCGTCCACCCACGTGATAACAATGCCACCCGCCCGGTGGGGGATTCAGCACAGCTCGACGCCACCGACGCAGCCGGCGAACTGGATGCAGCCGGCGCGCTTGATCTGTTCGTGCCCGACGCCGCCCTCGGCACGCTGCAGCGGCGCCGGCCGGATCCCAGCGTGGTGCGGTACGCGACCCGGCTGGCAAGCCGTCCCGGGATGGTGACCCGGCGTACCCTCGCGCTGGCGGCGGAACTTGCCGGGATCGCGGCTGGCCGTTCGGCGATCACTCCGGCGCGGCGCGACCTCCGGTTCTCAGATCCCGCATGGAGTGAGAACCCGCTGCTCAGGCGCACGGTCCAGGCATACCTGGCCATCGGGCAGAGCGCCGAGGACCTGCTCGCTGACGCCGAACTTGACTGGCGGGACAACGAGCGGCTGAAGTTCGTGCTGACGAATCTCATCGCCGCGGCCGCGCCGAGCAACTACCCGCTGATCAGCCCGGTCGCGTGGAAAGCGGTCATCGACACCGGCGGCCTGAGCCTGGTCCGCGGTATCCGGGCCCTGGTCTCGGATATGTCCTCGGCCCCGCACATCCCGACCATGGTGGCACCCGATGCGTTCAAGGTCGGCAAGGATCTCGCTCTGACGCCGGGAGCGGTGGTCGCCCGCACGGACGTCTACGAGCTCATCCAGTACCAGCCGACCACGGAGACCGTGCACGAGTTTCCCCTGCTCATGGTCCCGCCAATGATCAACAAGTATTACATTATGGATATTTCGCCGGGCCGCAGCATGATCGAGTTCTTCGTGGCACAGGGATATCAGGTATTCGTGATCTCCTGGCGCAACCCCGGCAGGGAGGCGAGGCACTGGGATCTGAACACCTACGGCGAAGCCGTCGCGGACTCGCTCGGTGCGATACGCAGCATCACCGAGGCTGCCAAGGTCAACGTCATCGGCCTGTGCGCCGGCGGCATCCTCTCATCGATGGTCTGCGCGCATCTGAGCGCGGCCGGGCTGCTCGATAAGGTCGCCACCCTCTGCCTGGGCGTGACCGCCGTCGACCAGACACAAGCGGGCACGACAGTCGCGCTGATGGACCCGAACACGGCCGCAGCGTCTATCCTCGCTTCCCGCGCCCGCGGCTACATGGACGGACGCACCCTCGCCGAGATTTTCGCCTGGCTCCGGCCCAATGACCTGATCTGGAACTACTGGGTCAACAACTACCTGCAGGGGAAGACCCCGCCGCCGTTCGACATCCTCCACTGGAACGCCGATACCACCAGGATGCCCGCTGGGCTGCACCGCAACTTCATCGAGGTCGCCATGGCTAACGCGCTGACCAAGCCGGGTGCCGCCAGCATGCTCGGTTCCCCCGTGGATCTCGCCAACATCGACGTCGACAGTTACGTCGTGGCGGGCATCGACGACCATATCGTGCCCTGGCCGTCGGCCTACCGTGCCACCCAGCTGCTCGGCGGCGACGTCCGGTTCGTGCTCTCCACCAGCGGGCACGTTGCGGCCATGGTCAACCCGCCGTCGAACCCGAAGGCGACCTTCCGGCTGGCGCCCAGCAACCCGGCCGATCACCGCGACTGGCTGGCCCAAGCCGAGACGGTGCAGGGTAGCTGGTGGACGGACTACACCACGTGGCTGGCGGACCGCAGCGGCGGGATGAAGCAGGCCCCGCTCTCGCTGGGCAGCGCGGAATACTTGCCGCTGGATCCCGCACCAGGCACCTACATTCTCAACAGCTGAAACAGGCGATTGGCACCTGTCAGGCTACCCTGAGCATCTCGCGCCACCAGGCGGAAGACCGCAGCCAGGGCAAACGCAGTGATCATCGACGCCTGGTTACAGCATCGGCCGGCGGAGTCCCTGGCGGACCGATGTCCGGCTCCCTGCGGCGCTGGGCCCCTGGGCAGTCGGCTGAGGGGGGTCCGTCGAGGCGGCCGAGGCGGCGATGGACGCGGCGGGCGCGCGGATCGTGCGCCTGGCCGGGGGCCGCGGCGACGGCGTCATTTCTAATGACGCCGTCGCCGCGAGGGTCCCCAGCCACCCGGGCCAGTTAGTTGTCTTGACCGCATCCACCGGCACTGAAGTGCGCACTAGCTGGCCCAACTCAGGTCTGACTCCCGTCAAGGCGGCGGCGCGTATACGCCGCCCGGGCGGCACCCGCTGGCGTGCTCATGCGCCGTCGGCCCCATCGTCACAGAAATGGCTGAGTACCGGCTTGAGATCGCAGTCCATCTTCGAAGCGTACGGCCGGGACCTGGAGCGCCCGCCGCTGACGCGCGTCGTCCACCGACGCGGCTGGACGTGGTGCATCAGGTGAGCCTGGCCAGCCGAGACGATGTACTGCCATCGATCATCGGCGGAAGCCTCTTGCGTCCTGATTCCAGGTGATCGGGATTCGTCACAGCGGGTATTATCCGGGGCGTTACCAGGGCTGGCCGGGGCCGAGGGCCAGCGGCGTACGGACGGCGCGGTCGGCCCGGCGCACATCCTGCTCCGGCACGCGGAACTGGTCTGCCGCCTCGGCGAAGGTCGCCCGGCCGCCGGCGCGGAAGGCCACGAGGCGGTCCACCGCCGCGGCCAGCGGGCGCGCCTCATGCGCGGAAAGCAGCCGCTCATGATGGTCAGCGATCCGCGCCCACCCGGCCAGGGCGCGGGCGGCTATTGGCAGTCCATTCCATGCCGGACCGGTGACGGCCAGCGCGGTTTCGACTGGATCCAGCCCCCTGACCGGAACGATCCGGCCGGCCGGCCTGCTGGGACCCGCGCGCAGGCCCCACCAGTAGAACCCCCAGAAGGCCCCGTCGTGGCCGAGCGGAAATGGCAGCACCTCGGCCGCCTGCCCATCCCGGCAGTAGAGGTAGTAAGGGCACTCGGTGCCGGCGGCACCGAGCAGCGCTCCGGTGATCACATCGCCGTTCGTCTCCGCGAGGAACCTCTCCGGCTCCTCGTCCGGGGGCAGGCCGAGGACGCGGCAAAGCCCGGCGGGGCCGAGCGCCCGGTCGAGCGCCGCAGCCGGCGAGCCAGGGTAGACGATCCTGCTGACCGTGCGGCGGTCACCGGCTGCCACCGCGCACCATAGCCGTTCGGCCAACGTCGCGGTGACTTTCTGCTGCCGCTTGCGTACCTGAGGCGGGACGATGGCCCGCCGTTTCGCCTGCGGCGGCACCGGCTTGGCCGTCGGCTCCGGCTTGGCCGGGGGCGCGGACCGGGCGGCTCGCGGTGCCCCGGACGCCTGCCGGGCCGGCTTGGCCGGGCCCGGCGCGGTAGGTGCAGGCCCGCCGGCGGCGGGCGCGCTAGGCACGGCGGCAGGCGGCCGGGGGAGCAGGCACGCCTCGCAGCCGAGCTTCAGCTTGCCGGCCACCAGCGGCGCCTCGCCGTCGCAGGACGGGCACCGCACCGGCGCGTAGGTCCCGGCGGGCAGCAGCCAGTCGAAGCGCATCGGGTAACGTCGGTCACCACGCAGCACGTCCGCTGGCACGCGCAGCGCCGGGACCAGCATCACATGCAGCCGGTAAGGCCTGATCACATGGCGCGCCTGGTACTTCTCCGCTATCTCAGCCAGACGCCTGGCCTGCTCTTCGCGCGTGCTGCGCAGCCGCTGCTCGAGCACCGCCCGGCGATCGGGAGGGGCTTGAGCCAGCCGGCGCTCGATCCCGGTGATTGCGTCCGCGTAATAGGCGACCGCACGGCTGCGTTCGGACTCGCAGGCACTGCTCACCTCGCTGGCGAGCTCCTGGCGGCGCGCGGCGGCGTCGGCCTCCATCAGCCGGTGCGCCGCGGCGAGCGCAGGCAGCAGGCCCTCCGTCCGGCCCGGGCGGGCCTGCTCGTCGACCTCGGCACGGCCCAGCCTGCCGACGAGGCCGCCAGGCAGTTCGCGCCTGGACGGCACGTCGACCCAGCGCTGCGCCTCCTCCTGGAACAGGTCCTCGGCCGACAGTTCGTAGGTGACCAACGCGCCGACCTGGATGACCGGGTGCAGCACGACGGCGGGCTCGCCGGACAGGTCGATCCGGCCGTGGTCGACGGGGAAGGCGTCCCGCACCGCGGCGAGCAGCACATCACGTCCTGGCGGCACGGAGGCAGGCCTGGCCAGGACAAGGTGCCCGGTATCGCCAGAGGCAAGCACCCGTTCGGCGGCCTCGGCGAGGACGGGATGACCAGCGGCGAGCAGCGTAGCCTCGTCTTCCCGCGCGACGTCGGGATCGGCGGTGACCCTGAGTTCTTCCGGCAGCTTGTAGGCGTCCCGCAACGGCGGCGGAAGCACCACGTACGTGGTGTCCCCGTCCGGTTCCCACAGCCCGCCGGCCGCGACCACGTGCCGCAGCCAGAAGCGCAGCGCCGGATCGGCGCTCACTGGTCTTCGTCCTCTTTGCCGACCAGGGCGTCGATCGCGGCCCGGCTGGCCAGATAATCGGTCCTGGCCCGGGCCAGGTCGTCTCCGATGGCGGCCATCCGCTCGCCGAACTCCGCGTCGTCCCCGGAGGCCACGAACGCGTCGAAGACCGTGGCCTCGAAGTCGAAGTCGTCGTCCACCCGCCCTAGGATCATGTCGAGTTCCCCTACCACCAGCTCGAACAAGTTGATCTTCGCCTCGAGGACGCGCAGCACCTGCTCCTCGATGGTGCCGCCGGCGACCAGGTTGGTCAGCACCACGTCGTGGTCTTGGCCGACCCGGTGCAGGCGGCCCAGCCGCTGCTCGATCTGCATTGGGTTCCACGGCAGGTCCACATTCACCATCACGTGGCAGAACTGCAGGTTGCGCCCCTCCCCAGCGGACTCGGTAGACAGCAGCACCGGGGCCTCGTCGCGGAACGCGGCTATCGCCCGCTCCTTATCCGCGCGCGGCAGGCTGCCGTGATAGGTCACGGCAGGGATGCCGGCCGCGGCCAGGTGCCTGTTGATCTGGTTCAGGGTCTGCCGGAACGCGGTGAAGACCAGGACCTTCTCCCCACTCGCGGCGTACCGCCTGAGCTGGTCGAGCAGCACCGCGGTCTTGGCCGGGGCAGCCAGCGCCCCCGCACGCCCGGCCAGGTCATCCCAGCCGATCTTGGCCAGCGTAGGCGCTGCGGCGCCCGGACTTGACCCGGCCAGCTTCGCCACACTGCGCAACGTCAGCCGCCGGGACGGCGCGGCTGCCCGGCCCTCGGCGCGCACCCGCGCGGTCAGGTCGGAGTACCAGTCACGTTCTGCCCCGGACGGCTCAACCCGCAGCGTCTCCGCCAGGCGCTGCGGCAACAGCACGCTCACCTCGCTGCGCCGGTGCCTGATCATCACCTCGGCGGTCTGCTTCCTGAGCGCCGCGACGTTCCTGGGTTCCCGGCCCGGCGCGGCCGAGCCGGCCCCGTGCGCCGCACGGAACTGCGCCGCCGTCCCCAGGAGCCCCGGCGCGACCAGGCTCACCAGCTCGTACAGATCCTGCAGCCGGTTCTCTACCGGCGTGGCGGTCAGCAGCAGCAGGTGCCGCGACCGCAACTCGCGGATCAGCTTCCCCGAGGCACTGCGCGGCGCGCGCACGCGGTGCGCCTCGTCCACGATGATCAGGTCCCACTGGTCACGGGTCAGCGCGGATTTGAGCGGATCGCGGCGCGCGGCCGCCAGTGAGGCGACCGCGACCGGCCGGTCCGCGCCCCGGGCTCCCGCCTCGCGGCCCGCGGTTTCCCGCTCCACCGCGGCCGGCACAGTCGGCACGCCGAACTTGCGCTCGAGTTCCTCCTGCCACTGGGTCACCAGCCCGGCCGGGGTGATCACCAGGGTACGGTCGGCCAAGCCGCGCAGCCGCAGTTCGGCCAGGATCAGCCCGGCCTCGATGGTCTTGCCCAGCCCGACCTCATCGGCGAGGATGGCCCGGCCCCGCATCCGCCGCAGGGCGCTGCGCGCCGCATGCAACTGGTAGTCGAACGGGCTGAACCGGAGCGACGCCGTGGAAAGGAACGTGTCGAATCCCGGCCTGCTCCACACCGTGACCGCCTCGTCTACCAGCAGCGACACTTGCCGGTCGACGGGAGCGGCCGCGCGGAGCCCGGCAAGCAGCGGCGCGTACAGGGCCTGGACATCCTGCAGTGCCGCGTCCTGTCCGGCCAATGGTTCCGTCCGGATAGCCGTCAAGCCGCCCTCCTCCGCGTGCCAGATTAGTCATCTATGGTGCCACTGATCGCGGCTATGAGCCTTCGGCATTGCCGACACTGGACCCCGATCACCGCTGCTACCGTTTAGGCAACTCGGCGCCAGGAGTCGCCGAAGTCGGCGAACCGCCGCGGCGGCCTGGTCCAGGGCGTATCCCGAGGGCTTCGAGGCGGTCCCACAGGCCGGTCAGGGCGGCGTCGGGATCGCGGTAGTAGGCGCTGCCGCGGATACGGTGGAAGGTCCAGCCGAGCCGCTCCAAGATGGCCTGCCGGTTGCGGTCGGCTTCCCACCGGTCCGGGCCGTGGTACGCGTCTCCGTCGAGTTCGACGGCCAGCCGCCTGTGCCGGCCTTCGACGACGAGGTCGATACGGAACCGGCCGACCCGGTGCTGGACCTTGACGTGGTACCCGCGCGCGACGAGGTGACGGTAGACGTCGCGTTCGAAGTCGGAGTCGAAGCGGTCTTGCGCCTGGCCGGACGCCTCGTCGACGCGCACCGGGTGCTGGCAGTAGCGGATGAACCGGCCGCGGACGTCGTCGGGGTGCAGCTCATCGGCGGAGATCGAGCGGATGCACCACATCTGGTCGCGGGCGCGGCTGGCGGCGACGTTGATCCGCTGCCGGTCCGCGTCCTTGGTCATGGCCCCGATGCGCCGGCCCTCGCCCGCGGCGACGACGACGGAAAGGAACATGACGTGCCGTTCGTCGCCCTGGAAGTGGTAGGCGTTGCCGCAGCGGATCCGGCGCCGTTCGACCTCCTGCTCGCCGAGCGCTTCGATGAGCTTGCCCTGGATGAGCTGCGCCTGGCCGTCACCGAGGAGGGAGATCACGCCGAACGTCTTGTCGTCGTAGCGCGGATCGGCGCACAGTTCGGCGATCTTGCCGACGATGTAGTCGGCCTCTGGCGGGTTGGTGTCGGTGCCGGGCTGCCGGTAACCGTCGCCGATGTGGACGTCGATGACGCTCTGCCAGCCGGGGTCGGCGGACTGCTCGCGCAGCGGCAGGATGGAGCCGCCGTAGGCGAGCTGGTTCGAGAACTCGATGATCTCCGGCAGGCACCGGAAGTGCTCGCGGAGCATGATGACGCCGGGGAAGCGCATCTTCGACAGGTCGTACAGGCTGGTCTTGATGTCGAGCAGTTCGGACTGGGGCAGATCAGGGATGTGCTGCCTGATCAGCTCGTGCACCTCGGACTCGTCGGTGCCGACGGCCTGCGGGCTGATCTGCTTGTCGTCGCCCACGACCACGGCCTGGCCGGCGATGCCCAGCGCGGCCAGGCCGAACAGGTCGCACTGCGAGCTTTCGTCCACGATGACGACGTTGAACATGGCGGTCGCCGGGTCGAAGGACTCGACGACCCGGTAGGTCGGCATGATCCACACCGGCACCGCCGTCTGGGCCTGGGCCAGCTGCTGCTGGGCGACGGCCCGCCAGTGCTGTGCGTACTTGCCGGTGCCCTTCCCGACCTTGCGCAGGGCCTGCGCCCAGGCGGTCAGCGCGCGGCGCTCGGCGTCGGTGAGCCGCTCGGCCACGGCGAGCCAGGCCGACTGCGACGCCAGGTCGGCGGTGGCGGTGGCCGCCGCGTGGAGTTTTCCTTCGAGCTGGCGCTGGAGGGTGGCCGGGTCGTCTGCGCCGGTGATCGCGCTGAGCCAGGTGTCGCCCTGGCGCCACTGCCAGGCCCGCAGCGCGGCGGCCGCCGGGCCGGCCTGCGCCTCGTCGCCGCGGGATGCCACGATCCGGCTGGTCCACACGGGCGCCGCCACGGCGAGCCTGCGGGTGAGCTCGTCGAGGCGCGCGACATCGCCGCTGAGCGCCCGGATACGCCGTACTTCATCGATGATCCGGCCCCACTGGTCCCAGGCCGACGCGTCAAAGGCACTGAGGAACGACCGCCACAGCCCGCTGGCCTGAGGATGAGACGCGCCATCGGCGAGGTGCTTGCGGACCGTGCCAAGTTGTGCGGTCAGCTCTTTTTCCGTGATGTGCAGCGCGGCGGTCCTGAGCGTGCCGGCCAGGGCGGTCAGGCCGGCGGGCGTGACCTGTTCCGCGACCCGGACGCCGGCCGTCCTCAGCCGGTCGCGCAGGGCGTACCAGGCCCTGTCCTCCCAGGCCAAGGCAGCGCCGATGCCGCCTAGGTACTGGTGGAGAAGGTATTCCGGGTGGCTCGTGCCCGGGTCGATGAGCGGCCCGCCGATCCGGCCGACGGCGGTATTCCAGCCGCGGATGAGCTCGTACCGCCGGCGCCGGGAGCGTGCCTCGATGATGCACAGCTCGGCGTCTTCCGCCCGGCGCGGCGGCTCCTCGTCCACCGTGCATGCCTCGCGGACCCGGTACAGGTCCTTCTGGAATGTCTTCGACACGCCTTTCCCTGCGGCTAGCCGGTCCCGTAGCTGCTGAAGGTGATCGATGAGCTCCGTCGGCGGCAGGCCGGCGCCGGGGAGCACGACGAAATGCCCAAGCAGGCGTCTTTGCCAGGCGGCCAGCTCCTCGATCCCCTCCTGCCAGGCTTTCAGCTGATCCCGCCAGGTCGCGGCGAATACGGCGGTCCGCAGCTCGGCGCGGATCGCCGCGAGCCAGGGCTGTTCCAGCTCCGCGAGCTGGCTGGCCGCCCGCTCCACCGCATCGATCAAGCGGGAGAGAGCATCGGCGTCGAGGCGCTCAAGCGCGAGGCGGTCCGCCACCACGTCCTCGGTCGCGGCCAGGCGGTCACGTATGTCGCGCAACTCGGCGGTCGCCGAGGCCAGTTCCGATGGCGGGGCCAGCTGCTGCGTGCCGGGGAGGAACCGGCGCGCCTGCGCGCAGTCGGCGGGGTCGAGCACCGCGGCCAGCCGGTAGAGGTCCGCGATTTCGGTCCCTGACAGCGGGCAGGCGGCGGCCGGGTCGATCTCGTCAGGGATATACCCGAGGTCGGCGGCGTTCGCGGCGAGCCACTGGCCGAGCGTCGAGGGGGTGTGGGTGGCCGTGCCGATCGTGTAGCTGTCCCGCTCGCGGGCGATGGAGGCGCTGATCCGGTTGCGCAGCGCGCCGATGTCACGGTGCAGCTCGCCGAGATGCGCCTGCTGCGCGGCGATCCTGGCCCGGGCCTGGGCCCGGTCAAGACCGACGGCATGCTCGTAAATCGCCTGCACGGACTGGTCAAGCTGTGCGAGCGAGGCGGCGGAGGTGCCGAGCACAGCGACCGACAAGTCCCGGATGGATGCGGGGATCTTGTCGCGCAGGACCGCCAGGGCCTGCTCCTTCTGGCTGGTGACCAGGACCCGCTTGCCGTGGCCGGCCAGGTGGCTGATCAGGTTGGCGATCGTGTGGGTCTTCCCGGTTCCCGGTGGCCCCTGCACGGTGACGCCACGGTGCTCGGCCAGCCGGCGGGCGACCCGCTCCTGTTCGGGGTTGGTCGGCAGCGGCATGAGCAGCTGTTCGGCCGGCTGCGGCCAGGAGCCGTCCTCGCCCAGGCTGCGGTCGAGATCCAGCCGGCTCGGCTCGTCTGCCACCACGGCCGCCAGCGGCGCGGCCACGTCGAGCTGCCCCGACACCAGCGCATCGCGCAGGCTCGCGAAGAACCGCCGGAACATGGTGCTGCGCCGGCGGACAAGCAGAACCCAGGTCGCCGTGATCGTCGGCGTGGCCGCCGCCGCCGCGGGCAGCGTGCCCTCGGCGATCCGGCCATCGAGCCCGAGCGGCGCCAGCAACCGTTCGTAGAGATGGCGGGACCCTTCGTCGAAGGGGCCGACCGGAGCCGCGCGGAACCCGTCGCGGATGTCGACAAGCAGGTCGAACCCTGTCAGCCCGAGCCCATGAAGCAGGTCGATCTCCAGGTGCGGAACCAGGGCCTCGGGCTCGACGGAGATGGTGCCCGTGTCAGCATCGAACGACAGCTGGACCTGCGTCGTCACCATGGGGTGAACGATCCGGGTGCCGTCGACGGTCCAGGTCAAGATGCCGTGACCCCACACAAGCTCGATCTGCGCGGACTCGCGCTGCAGCCGCAGGCGAAGGTCGTACAGATCCGCGTAGAGCTTCCGCGCGCTGAGCGCCGTCCGCGCCTGCGGTGCCCAGGCCTGCCACGGGCCCGCCACGTACTCGCTAAGGAGCTCCCGCAGCCGTCCCGCCTCGGCCGGGTCGTCAGCGAACCGGTCATCGAACTCAGCGGCAAAGGCCGGTTCTTGCCCGGGATCCGTTACCCCGGTCCTGAGCTGACGCGCGACCTCTTCCGGCGCGGGCGGCGCCGGGGGGACCTGCGCCTTGGATACCGTCAGCCAGGGCTCGGCCCCCGTCGCGGTCAGCACGCACGATGAGTGGGCCGGAACGTCCCCGGCCCACCAGCGCCGGTCCTGGTACTCGGCGACGTCGCGGACCGGCTGTTCCCGCAGGCCGCGGATGGCTTCCAGGTACTCGAGCAGCCGGATCGCCCGCGGCCGGATCGTCGGGTCACTGGTCACGGCATCTCAGGTGATAGGACGACACGGGAAATGACCAACAAGAAACCCCCCACGCGATGCCCGCATTACATGAGCGTTGTCATTGTTTAGCACACGTTCGGGACACCGCGACCATGTCACGTCCGTCGTGGCTAGGTCGTCCAGTCGATCGCGGTCAGCTCTGGTGCGCTAGTGATGACGATTCCGCTGCTGCCGCACGATGGGCACTCCGCAAGCGGCTCGCCGTCATACTCCTGAGTGCAGGTGAAGCAGCGGATCCGGTCGGGTGCCCGCTGCCATTGGACATGGCAGCGTTCCAGGCACGTGCCGCCCGCTGCGGCCTCCCACGCCATGGCGGCTGATGGGAGGTCGACACCGGCGCCCACCGCGAGCGTGAGGGTGCGCACCGGGCGGCCAGCGGTCGCCTCGGCGAGTGCGGCCACCGCCGCCCGCATCAGACCGGACTCATGCACGGCCGGGCACCTCCACACCCCAGCTAGCCAGGACTCCGTGAGCTGCCGCCACCATCGCGCCGATGCTCGCGGCGACGACCGGGCTCAGGCCCCAACGTTCGGTGATGGACGCCGGGACCACCCCGACCAGCCCCACGCGGGCCGGCGCACAGCCGGCGAGCCGTGCGGCCGACAAGGCATCCACCAGGCCGACCTCGTGCGCCGACACCCGCACCCCGTGGCCCTGGCGGACCTGGCCATCGCCGAGGACGACCACCTGGCCGGGCTCCCCGTGGGCCTGTGACACCGCATCGAGCACCAGCACGGCCTCCCGCCCCGCGATATAGGGCATGAGCATCAGTCCCAGGGTGCCGCCGTCGGCGACGTCCACGCCGGGGATGGCGCACGATGCCAGGCGCCGGGCGGCGACCACGCCGGCTCCGTCGTCGCCCAGCAGCTCATTTCCTATGCCGAGAATGAGGAACGGGGCCGCTGCCAGCTCACTCATAGCCGGTCCTTGGGCAGGAACTTGAAACCGGAGAAGATGGAAGCGAGCGTGCCCGATCCTTCCACCCGGTCGATCAGCACGGCGCTGTACACGTGGTGCACCAGGAACGCCATCATCAGCCACATGATCATGTGGTGGATGAACCGGATCACCGGCAGCGGGATCATCGTCAGCAGCCATCCGGTGAGGGTGGCGGCCCAGTCCTCTCCCTGGACACCCCACAGGACGACGCCGGTGAGGATTTCCACGCCGAACACCGCGTACAGCAGGGTGTAGGCCATCCCGGCGAGCGGGTTGTGCCCGACCACAGACGGCGGCTCGCGGTCAAGGAGCAGGTAGAAGCGCAGCGCGGGGATGATCCCCTTGAGCCGTGCCCGGCTGACCGGCACCCACTCGGTCCACCTCGACCAGCGGTTGGGTGACAGGAACAGCCACATCACGCGGCCCAGGAGCAACGCGATGAAGACGTAGGCGGTGAACTCGTGGATGGCCTTCACCCAGGTGACCCAGTTCACGGCGGGTGAGGGCTGCAGCACCGGGTCGCCGATGAGGAACCCGGTCACGCTGAGCACCGCGAGCGCCAGGACCAGCAGCCAGTGAATCACCCGCACCGGGCGATCCCATACCCGCACCCGGACGAACTCTTCCGGCGCCGCCACCGGGCGCGGCGCCGCCACCGGACGCGGTGCTGGCGCCCGGCCCGTGCGCTGCCCCGGAACGGTCACTGGACCCGCACCTCCACGATGTCCCGGCCGTCGGCGTCATAGAGGTGGGCGGCGCAGGCCATGCACGGGTCGAAGGAGTGCAGCGTCCTGAGGATCTCCAGCGGGCGGTGCGGGTCGGCGACCGGCGTGCCGACTAGCGCGGCCTCGTACGCGCCGGGGTTTCCCTTCTCATCCCGCGGGCTGGCGTTCCAGGTTGAGGGGACCACGGCCTGGTAGTTGTGGACCTGCTGGTTCTCGATGACGACCCAGTGCGACAGCGAGCCGCGGGGTGCTTCGTGAAACCCGACCCCACGGGCCTGCCCGGCCGGCCACGACGACGGAGCCCACTTCGTGTTATCCGCGATGGCCAGGTCCCCGCCTGCCACGTTGTCCCGGAGCAGGCTCAGGAGCTGGAGGGAGTATTGCGCCATCACTTCGGTTTCCAGCCCCCGGGACAGTACCCGGCCAAGCGTCGACATCAGCGCCGACGGCGGGACCTTGAGCCGCGTGAGCGCCCCGGTGACCAGCGGGTGGATGCGGGCATCACCGCGTGCATACCCGACAAGCATCCGGGCCAGCGGGCCGACCTCCACCGCGATGCCCTCATAACGCGGTGCCTTGAGCCAGGAGTATTTCCCGGCCACGTCCAGCTGGGCGAACGGTGGCTCCGGTCCGGTGTAGTCCGGGGTGGTCTCCCCCTGCCACGGCGGCAGCGCGGCCTGCCCGTCGGCGCCGTCGTAGCGGTACCAGGAATGGGCGACCGATTCGGCCACTCCGGCCGGGTCGAACGGCTGGACCTGCAGGCTCCCGGCCCGGATGACCCCGCCGGGGAAGAGCCCGTCAGCAGGCGGCTGGCCCTTCACGGGGGGTGACTGGGTATAGTCGCCGAACACCATGTAGGAGCCCAGGCCGCCGCCGTACTTCGTCCACTCCGGGTAGCCGGCCGCGATGGCGTACAGGTCGGGTAGGAACACCTGCTGGACGAAATCGAGCCCGCTTTGCAGCAGCAGGGCCAGTTCGGCGAAGGTGTTGTCGTTGATGGCGTTCTGGCTGTTCAGGTCGATCGGGGACGCCATGCCGCCGACCACGTACGTCTGGGGGTGCGGGTTCTTTCCGCCTAGCAGCGCGTGCACCCGGATGTACTGGCGCTGGAAATCCAGGGCGTCGAGGTAGTGGCTGAAGGCCAGCAGGTTCAGCTCGGGGCTCAGCCGGTACGCGGGATGCCCCCAGTACCCGTTGGTGAACGGCCCGATGTTGCCGCTGGCCAGGAAGGCTTTCAGCCGAGCCTGGACCGAGGCGAACAGCCCGGCCGTCGACTGCGGGTAGCTGGAGATGGACTGCGCCAGCGAGGCGGCCCGGCTGGGGCTGGCCCTCAGCGCGGCGGTCGGGTCGACCCAGTCCAGCGCCTGCAGGTGGTAGAAGTGCACCACATGGTCGTGGACATACTGGGCCGCGGCGATGAGCTGCCGCAGCAGCCGCGCGTTCAGCGGCGGAACCGCGCCGATGGCATCCTCCACCGCCCGCACCGAGGCGAGCGCGTGAACGGTCGTGCAGACACCGCAGATCCGCTGCGCGAAAAGCCAGGCATCCCGCGGGTCCCGGCCCGCCACGATGGTCTCGATGCCGCGCCACATGGTCGACGATGAATAGGCCTCGGTGACCTGGCCGCCCGCGACTTGCACCTCTACCCGCAGATGTCCCTCGATACGGGTAACCGGGTCGATGACGAGCCTTGTCATTGCGCTTGCCCGCCGTCCTGTTCGCTGCGGCTGTCCGGTTCACTGCGGGAGCTGTCGTGATCGCCGCCGGATGAGGAACCCTCATGGTCGACGCGGGCGTGCCCCTCGGAGCCGGAGATACTGGGCTGGCCGCTGGATGTGTCAAGTTCTTGCGCGGCCGCCGCCTGCGCCGCGCGGGCGTCGCGGGCGGCGCCGACGCGGTGCTGAACAGCCTTGCCGACCCCATGCAGCGCGAACCCGGCTGCGGTCGCCGCGACAATCGTGACGCCGAGCCGGTCGGCGGTGAACTCCAAACCCGCCGTGTCGACGTGCGGCAGCCGGTCATAGAACGGCGACATCGTGTCCCAGAAGTGCGGTTCGGAACATCCCACGCAGCCGTGCCCGGCCGCGATCGGCCACGACGTCGCGTCGTTGTACTGGACGCTGGGGCAGTTGTGCGAGGTTTCCGGCCCCTTGCAGCCAAGACGGTACAGGCACCAGCCGTTCCGGTGCCCCTCGTCACCCCACTCAAGGGCAAACTGCCCTGCGTCGAAATGCCCGCGCCTTGGGCAGGTGTTGTGTATCAGCTCACCGTAGGCGAACAGGGGACGGCCGAAGTCATCCGTGGCGGGGAACGCGCCGAAGGTCAGGTAGTGGACGATCGTGGCGGTCAGGTTGTCCGCGTTGACCGGGCAGCCCGACAGGTTGACGACCGGAACGCCGCTGACCACGTCTTCGACCTTCACCGCGCCCGTCGGATTGGGATGCGCGTTGGGGATCCCGCCGAACGCCGAGCACGTGCCGACGTTGATGATCCCCGCCGCCCCGCGGGCAGCCGTGGTGAGTATGTCGGAGGCGGTGCGGCCGCCTATCGTGCACGATCCGGGGATGCCGATGGGGACCGAGCCCTCGACGATGAGCAGATGCCCGCCCTTGGCCACCGCGGCGTCGCGGGCCTGCTCGGCCGCCACCCCGGCCGCGGCCATCAGCGTCTCGTGATAGTCGAGCGAGATCAGTCCCAGGATGATGTCCGCGGCCGTCGGGTCGTGCGACCGCAGGAACGCCTCGGTGTCACCCGCGCAGTCCTGGAACTCCAGCCACACCACAACCGGCTGGATTACCTTCGCCAGCGCCGACGCCACGCGCGGCGCCAACCTGGGCGGCAACGCCAGCACCGCGGTTACTCCGGCGCAGAATTTCAGGAACGCCCGCCGGTCCACCCCGGCATTGGCCAGCCGCGCGGGAAGCGAACAGTCGTCCTGGTCGTTTTGCATGACCACCCCGCCTCGCGCTAGCAACGCCGCCCGGCATCAGTGACGGCAGAAAACGGAGCGTACGTTGGCTGGCGGAAGGCCAACAGGGACCTAAGACCCTTCGGCTTGACCGCTCGCGCCCTTGTCCTCGTGCCAGGCAGCCGGCAGGATGTGCTCATGGACTCGCTTGATGGCATCGCGGCCGGCGTGCGTACGGCGTTCGGGCGGGTGCACCGCGAGCAGTTCCTCGGCGATCGGGCGGCGAACCCGCAGTTGACAGTGGACGTCGTCGATGCCGCCATCGTGGCCGACACGCCCGCCGTTGTGCTCATCACCCCCTGGACAATCAACGGACTGGCCTTCCCTCCTGATGGCGAATTCCCGGAAGAGCTGCTCATCGCTGGCCGGCACCGTCCGGTGTTCCGCGTCGAAATGCCAGAACTAGGGGTGTTCCGCTCCGTCAACCTGCCGCTGGACGCGGCCAGCCTGCACGGCATGGGTCAGGCGCGTACCCTCGCTCGCTCCTGGACGGGGCCTTTCCACGATGCGGTGCGCGCGGCCCGGCAGGCCAACGCGGCGGCTAGCTGAGGGAGTCGAGAGCGATGTGCGTGGGTCTGCCCGGCCGCATCACAGCCACGACCGATGTGGCCGGCTTTTCTCGTGGGCACGGCCGACTTCGAGGGCGTCTTGCGTGAGGTCTGCCTGGCCTACCTGCCGGATGCGCAGGCCGGCGACTACGTCCTGGTCAACGGCGGGTTCGCGGTCAGGATCATCGATCAAGCCGAGGCCAACGAGACGCTGGCACTCCTGCGCTCGATCCCGCAGGCACAGTAATTACGGCCACGCCCAGTCCTCGCGGTCAGTCCTCGCGGTCAGTCCTCGCGGTCAGTCCTCGCGGTCAGGGGGCTACTCGGGCGGCGACTCGCCGAGCGCGGTGGGAGCGACCATCTCGGCGAGCGCATGCACCTCATAGGTCGCGATGTTGTACACCGGGGCCTGGGCGAGCAGGCGGTCGAGTTCCTCGTTGGACTCCACGTTGTAGATCCACGCCCCGCCGTGTCCGCCCACCAGGTGGTAGCGCACCTCCAGCTTGCCTTCCGCGAGCAGTCGGGCGCCGTAATCCTGTTGCCGCAGCACAGCCCGGACCAGGTTGGTGGGCACCCGGCCCAGCTCCAGCTTCCACAGGACCAGGAATTTGCCAGCCATCATTCCTCCTCAAGGAAACTAAGCCGTTCTCCTCTATCGTCGTCCATGCGCATTGCGTATGCGGTCGGCGGAGGCGCGATGACCGTGCCTATGCGACGCCACGTCTCGCCGGAATCCTCCTTTCGCCA
>CAVUBD010000006.1:0-78572 GCA_963739615.1 uncultured Actinomycetes bacterium | reverse complement strand
TAAGCAATGGTTCATGTTTATTGTTTCTTTGGTTCAGTTCGTGTTAGCCGGAGTCGTCGGGCCAGCCTTCACCGCTGTTCTCGCACGAGCGCCCGCCCGCCTGCCAGATGTTAACGCCCATCCAGTTGTTTATGAACTGGTTTTTCGTGACTAGTACCTGGTTGTCGTAGCGACTGCCGGGAATGTGGAAACCCCCCGAGCTGTTCAGGTTCACCGCACCGTTGCAGTTGGCCCCGCAGGCACCGGTACCATTTCCCCAGCCGCCGTTCATGAACAGGTTGCCGGTAATGTTCAGGTTGAAGCCGGTCTCACTAACGACCGCCGAACCGTAGCTCTTGTCGAAGTAGTTGCCCGATATCAGTGTGCCGGTGTTGCCGTTATCGAGCCACACCGGACTCCCGCCCCCCGGGCTGTCGTTGATGAACGCGTTATCGATGATGTCGGCGTTGAGTGTACCCCACCATTTTCCCCCGCCGGAGCAGCCGCAACCGGGGTCGCGCAGATAATTGGACTCGAAGACTTCGTTGTGCCTGAACTTGTTATTAGTGCCGAAAACACTGACGCCGTAAGTGCCCATTTTGGATAGGCAATTGTACTCGATTACGCCCTGATCGCCGCCATAGATGGCGATTCCATTACCCGGGGTCGAGTAACCGTCGTGGATATTGTTGTGAGAGACCGTCCAGCCCGATCCGGTGTAAATGGTGCCGGTAGTATTGTGCAGATCATGCGAGATGTTCAGGTACGACACGGTCACGCCGCCGGAAAGGTCGTCGTAGTAGACCGGCGTGTTGGCGGCTACGGCCATGTCCAGGCCCGCCTACTCCGACCGTGTAGCCGGACTGACTGCCGGACACCGACATTGACTGGTACTCGTGGTCGCCGATCCTGACCTCGCCGTAGGGAACCAGCGGAATCGACGAGCCCGTCAGCGTGACGCTGGCGGCACCTTGGCGGGCGGACGAGACTACTTTCGCAATCGGCGCCTGGATGTTGGCCCACACTGAGCTACCTGCAGCCTTGGCGCCGGTCAGGGGGGAGTCGAGGGTGATGGAGTTTTTCGTGTGGCTGGCGATGTGGTAAGTCGAGCCGTCGGCGAAGGTGATGTAACTGATGTAGCCATCGATGGGCGCAGTTGTGGTAACCACCTTTGCCCCGGCGGGGGCCTTGGCCGCCAGGGTACTCGCACCGCCCGAGAACCCGTAGGTGTCGTTTTGGGCGCTAATGCCTCCTGCGCCATTGTGATTATCAAAGGTGGGTTCAGGAAAGCCGGGGGCGGACCCGCCAATGAACATGTCGCCGCTAACTGACTGCAGCGTAAGCGCGCCGTAAGCCCCGCCCTCAAAGAAGTAGAGAATGGGCGTTTCAGGGAAGTTGTAGGTCGGCTGGCTGACATCGCTACCTGGTGCGAAGATGACAGCCGCCGTAGTCGTGGAACTCTGGTTGGCGATGTAAGAAGGCAAGGGCGGCAAGGTCTTTCCATAGCCAGAAAGCGCCCGGTACTGCGCGACCGTATAGCTCTGGCTGCCAGAGGCCAAGTCGTGATAGCTCCATGGACTCGTCAGGTACTGAGCCCGTTGATTGCAAATCAGAGAGCTTTGACCGGATACTCGGACAGTTGCGGGCGCGTGTACTTGGGCAGTTGTGCCCGAGTGCTGCTTAATCACGACGCCTGCAAAAACCGCCGCAAGCACCACGACCACGGCTGCGACTGCCGCCCAGGTGAGCGTTCTGCGGTTTACCGCCAAAATTTTGTCCAAACGACGAGGCTCCAGGAGCATTAAACCTGGAGATATTAAGATACTTACTGGACCATTATTTTGAAATCCCCAATTTGCCGGTGAGTGAAGGATCCGGCACTTAGGGTCGCTATCCGTCGCATATGACATCCAAGCTACTTTGCCAGGTCCCACCCGTCAAGGCAGGCTCCGGCCTTCGCGGCCGCGCTCTGTCTGGGACCTGGGCTACGGGATCGATATTCACGGGCAGACCCGTGATCATTCCTGAGGTCGGTTCATAATGCCTGCAGGAGGACGCGTAGCTGGGCCAGGCATCGTCCCCGAGTGGGACCGATGCTGCCGACGGGTAGATCCAGCTCGCTGGATATGTCCGCGTAAGACGCCGGCGGATCGGCCATAAGTAGCTCGAGGAGCCGCTGCCAGCGCTTGGGCAGACGCGACATAGCATCGCGAACGACCTGGTCGCGCTCATCGGCGAGAATGCGTTCATCAACCTCGGGCACAGAGGCGGCGACGCCAGTTAGGACCTCGTCATCGTCGGCTAGGACCACTCGTTTGCGGGCGGCAAGGCTGCGGAGGCACTCATTTCGCGCCGTCGCTGCCAGCCAGGAACCCAAACGATCCGGGTACTCGATACGGTGGATGTGCTCAAGCAACCGCAACCACGTGGTCTGAGCGACGTCGGCGGCGTCGCTCTCGGCCAGCTTGAAGTCCACGGTAATAGACCAGATGAGCCTTGCGTACTGATCTACAAGACGGTCCCACGCCTGCCGATCTCCATCGGCGGCGCGTCGCACCAGCTCTGCGGCCTCGGCAGAACTGAGATTCTGCCTGGTCGTCGTGGTCATTCCCACCCCTTCTATATAGAGACGCGCGTGCCAGTCGTCCACCGCTAATTCCCGGTGAGCGGCTGGCCTGCGCGGTAATGAAATTTAGCGAGAACAATGGTCCAAACCCATACTCGATGCACTAACGCCGGGTGATGAGCCAGGGATCGTGGCTAATAGGCTCCTGACCCCCTTACCATCACCGAGATCGTCTTCCACAGGATCTGCAGGTCGAGCGCGAACGACCAGTTCTCGACGTACCGCAGGTCGAGCCGGACCGATTCCTCCCAGGACAGATCCGATCGCCCGTTGACCTGCCACAGGCCGGTCAGGCCCGGCTTGACCACCAGCCGGCGACGGACATGCTCGGCGTACTTCTCCGCCTCGTCGGGAAGGGCGGGGCGGGGCCCCACCAGCGACATGTGGCCGAGGAACACGTTGAAAAGCTGCGGCAGCTCGTCGAACGACCAGCGCCGCAGGTACGCGCCCACCGCAGTTACCCGGGGGTCCCTGCGGAGCTTGAACAGGACGCCGTCGAAGTCGTTGCTGGCCAGCAACTGCGTCCTTGCGCTGCTCGGCGTCCACGACCATGGTGCGGAACTTGTAGATCCTGAAGGAGTGGCCGTCCTTGCCCACCCTGACCTGCGTGAACAGCGCCGGCCCGCGGTCGTGCAGCCAGATCGCCGCGGCCAGCGCTCCCATCACCGGGGCGAGCATGACCAGCGCCGCGGCGGCCGCGCACCGGTCGAACAGGCCCTTGAGCACCAGCCGGAAGCCGTCCAGTTGCGGGTGGTCCACGTGCAGCAAGGTGAGCCCGGCCGTCGGCCTGATCGTCGTCCGCGGACCCGCGACGTCGAGCAGCGCGGGCGAGACGCACAGGTCGGTGCCGGTCTTCTCCAGTTCCCAGGCCAGGCTGCGGAGCCTGACGCCGTCCATCTCCGGGCAGGCGAGTCACCGCGACGGTATCCGCGCCGAAGGCCTTGACCGCGGCCGTGATGTCGTCCAGCCCGCCGTAGACCGGGACGCCGACCACCTCGTCGCACTCGCCCGGCCGCATCACGCAGGCGCCCACCACCGTCAGCCCGTGGTACCGGTCGCGCCCCAGCTCGGTAACCAGATCGGCGACCGCCAGCTCATGGCCCACGGCCACCACGTTGTGCATGCACTTGCCGCGCATGCGCTGCCGGTGCAGCCGCTTGCGCATGGCAAACCTGGCGAGCAGGTCGAACAGCGTGACGCTGGGCAGGGCGATGACCACGTAGGCACGGGACAGCTCGAGGTTGACCGCGTAGGAGAAGATCGCGACCGCCGCGGTGAGGCTCACCCCGGCGTTCAGCACCTTGCGGAACTCGTCCGAACCGGTCCCGATGAACCGGACGTCGTAGGCTCCGGCCAGCCACAGGGCCGCGATCCAGAGCACCGGCAGCGCCAGGCTCAGGGCCAGGTACAGTCGACGTGACGTTGCTGCCGAACCGGATCTGAGCCGCCATGAACACGCCGACCACGGCACAGCCGAGGTCGGCCAGTGCCACCTCACGCAGGTAGTCCCTGGTCCAGGTGGACAGGCGCCCAGCCGCCCGTCGCTCGATACCTGCCACCAGTAGCGGCAACACCAAACATGCGCACCGACCCCCCATGGGCAGCACCAAGAACCGCCTGGCACTTCCCACGCTCCCACTCAGTTCGCTTCGCCTGAGTTCTCCCACATATAGGGACGCCTAGTCAACTGCCTTGGTTTACGCGTGTAGGTCGTGACTTATCGTGACACCTACAGAGTAAACGTATGGTCAACATACATCCCAAAAAGCAGAAAACTCGCGTAAACCGAACAAACACCCAAACGGCAACCGAGATGCACCCGAAGGACACCAGGGACGCGGCGGACGCGCCGGGACGAGGACGAGACCGTCGCCAGCCGCGACGGCACGGCACGTCGCCTAGCGCCGCTAACCGCCTCGACCGCCCGTGACCAGGAAGGACCGTACGACCGCAGGCGGCCGCCGCCGATGATGGGCAACCACAGAGAGCGCCAGGACCAGACGTACGGAGCGATCGCTGACGGCGACTGCCAGCCGCGCGCTACGGTACTCGTCATTCCGGCTCAGTTCACACAAATTTTACTCTCAGAAAGTCGACGGAGGCCTCGAAGACGGGCGTAGGCCGCAAGATCGTGACTTATCGTGACCGACGTCGGCCCGCCGGTTACCGGCTGCAATCCCACTGGGCACCAAGGGCCGAGGCAAACGAAAAAGAATTCGACGGATCTACGACCGCTCCCAGGCGCGCACGAGATCGCGGTAACGGCGCGCAGCGGCGCGCAGCTCCATCTCGGGATCACGTCCCGCCTCGCGAGCCTTCGCCACCAGACGGAATAGCTCGCGACCGATGTCCCCGCCGGGATCAGCCGGCTCCGCCGGCGATCACCGTCGAGGCGGGCCAGTTCCTCCGGCACGCCCGCCCGCGCCGCCCGCCGCTGCAGCTGCGCGGCCAGCGCCAGGGCGGGCTGGCCGAACGGCACGCCGTCGAGCGCCGACGGCGGCCCGCCGGCCGCGGCAGATCGCCGCGCCGGTTCGGCGCCGTTCCCTCTTCTCTTCCCGCTTGATCTCGTCCCAGTTGCGGTTGACCTCGTCGGCGCCGGAGACCGTCACGTCCGCGAACACATGCGGATGCCGCCGCACCAGCTTGGCCACGATCCCGTCGGCGACGTCGTCGATCGTGTACGACGGTGCCGTCGTCGCGCTCGGCGGCGATGCGGGCGTGGAACACGACCTGCAGCAGCACGTCGCCGAGTTCCTCGCAGAAGGCCTGCTCGTCGCCGGACTCCAGGGCCTCGAGGGCCTCATAGGGCTCCTCGAGCAGGTGCGGCGCGAGCGATTCATGGGTCTGGCGGGCATCCCACGGGCATTCCGTGCGCAGCCGGTCCATGGTCACCACCAGGTCCATCAGGTGCGCGCCGGGCAGGTCGGCCGATCCGCGCAGCGAGCTGCGCGCCAGGCGGCCAGGCACCGGCGTCTTCGCCGGGCGGGCCAGCCACACCACCGCCCCTGGGCCGTCAACGCCGTCCACCGGAGATTCCTCGCCACCCGGTATCCGATCCCGGCCTCGTCCAGCGCGGGCAGCTGCGGATGGCCGGCCGGCGCGAGCACCTCGGCGGCGGACCGCAGGGCCTGCCATGCGGCCCAGCTGAGCAGCCCGGGCGCCACCCGCGGGCTGGTCACGAGGACGGTCAGCAAGCCGGCGTCAGCCCCGACGGCGATGCCGTCGGCGCCGGCCCTGCGGGCCGCGACACCGTGCTGGGCGCGGAGACGACCTGGACCGGGCTGTAGTCTCAGCTGACCGAACTGCGGGTTGACCTGGATGTTCAGGTCCTTGGCCGCCACGCACTGAGCCGTGCTGGAGCTGGTCGCCCGCGGCCGTCTGTCGCCGCGGTCGTGGTGGGTAGCGTGCCCCCGTTGGCCTGCTCGACGAACTGGTCTCGATGGCCTGGTAGCGGCCGAGCTCAGTGGCCAGGTTCGGCGGAATCCCGTTAGCGGCCAGGATGAGGTCGAGCGCTGACGTTCGACATCCCCTGCGCCTGGGCCTGCGCCCGCGCCGCGCGTAGATCTGCGCCAGCGCCTTCTGCGCCTGCGCGGCCGATACCGTGATGCCGGCCTGGTGGGCGAGTTCCTCGTTGACCTGGAACCGGATCAGCCAGCTGAGCGTCGCCTGGGTCTGCTGCGCCGGGCTCAGCTGCACGGTGCCCGGATAGCGCTTGGCGGCCTGGCTGAGGTTGGTCGACCTCGGTGTCGAGGGTCGCGATCGTGATCCGCTCGTTGCCGACGATTGCCGCGGCGCCCATCTTGACCGGGCGTGCACCCGGCCAGCACCAGGCCGGCGCCCAGCACGACGGCGGACACCTTGATAAGCCTCCGGAGCACCGGCCTGTCCCTTCTCACGCTGGCCAACTCTCACGCTGGGCCAACTCTCACGCTGGGCCAACTCCTACTGCCAGGTCAGCGAGTACCGACCGGATGACTTCGCCGCACCAGGCCAGCAGTTCGGTATCCCGCAACGGCTGCCCGCCGATCGGAGCGGTCTTCGGCACTGGTACGAGCATCGTACGCACCGCGGGTTTCAGCACTGTCTTCGGGTACAGGCGCTGCACCCGGACCTGCCGGGAGTCGGGCAGCTCCACCGGCGCGAACCTGATGTGGTGGCCGGCCGCGGTGATGTCGGTGAGGCCTGCCCGCCGGGCCGCGGTGCGCAGCCGCGCCACCTCGAGCAGGTTGAGCGCGGGCTCGGGCGGCTCGCCGTACCGGTCGGCCAGCTCATCGCGGATGGCGGTGACGTCCGCTTCCGAGTCGATCGCGGCGATCTGCGTGTACGCCTCCAGCCTGAGCCGCTCGCCGGGCACGTAGTCGTGCGGGATGTGCGCGTTGACCGGCAGCTCGACCCGGACCTCGGGCTTTTCGGCCGGCCCGTCGCCCTTCAGCTCGCTCACCGCCTCGCCGATCATCCGCACGTACAGGTCGAACCCGACGCCGGCGATGTGCCCGGACTGCTCGCCGCCGAGCAGGTTACCCGCGCCCCGGATCTCCAGGTCCTTCAAGGCGACGTACATGCCGGCGCCCACTTCGGTGTGCTGGGCCACGGTGGCGAGCCGCTCGTGCGCCGTCTCGGTCAGGGACCGCTCAGGCGGATAGAGGAAGTACGCGTAGGCGCGCTCGCTGCCGCGGCCTACCCGCCCCCTGAGCTGGTGCAGCTGGGATAGTCCGTACATGTCGGCCCGGTCGATGATGAGGGTGTTGGCGTTCGGGATGTCCAGGCCGGATTCCACGATCGTGGTCGAGACGAGGACGTCGTAGTTCCGCTCCCAGAAGTCGACCATGATCTGTTCCAGCTGGTGCTCGTTCATCTGCCCGTGCGCCACGGCGATCCGCGCCTCGGGCACGAGCTCGGTGAGCTGGGCCGCGACCTTGCGGATCGAGCTGACCCGGTTGTGCACGAAGAAGACCTGGCCGTCCCGCAGCAGCTCGCGCCGGATCGCCGCGCCGACCTGCTTCTCGTCGTAGGCGCCGACGAACGTGAGCACCGGGTGCCGCTCCTCGGGCGGCGTCAGTATGGTGGACATCTCCCTGATCCCGGCCACGCCCATCTCCAGCGTCCGCGGGATGGGGGTGGCCGACATGCCGAGCACGTCCACTTCGGTGCGCAGCCGCTTGAGGTACTCCTTGTGCTCGACCCCGAACCGCTGTTCCTCGTCGATGATCACCAGGCCGAGCCGGGCGAACCTGGTCTCGGGAGACAGCAGCTTGTGCGTGCCGATCACCACGTCGACCTTGCCGTCAGCGAGCCCGCGCAGGGTCTCGGCCGTCTCCGCGGTTCCCTGGAACCGGGACAAGGGCTTCACCGTAACCGGGAACGGGGCATAGCGCTCGGAGAACGTCGAGTAGTGCTGCTGGACCAGCAGCGTGGTGGGTACGAGCACGGCGACCTGCTTGCCGTCCTGCACCGCCTTGAACGCGGCGCGGACCGCGATCTCGGTCTTGCCGTAGCCGACGTCTCCGCAGATCAGCCGGTCCATCGGCACCGGGCGTTCCATGTCGTGCTTGACCTCGTCGATCGCACCGAGCTGGTCGGGGGTCTCCACGTAAGGGAACGCGTCCTCAAGCTCGCGCTGCCACGGGGTATCGGGGCCGAACGCGAACCCGGGCGAGGCCATCCGGGCCGAGTACAGCCGGATCAGCTCGGACGCGATCTGGCGGACGGCCTTGCGGGCCCGGCCCTTGGCCTTGGCCCAGTCCGCCCCGCCGAGCCGGTGCAGGGTGGGCGCCTCGCCGCCGGAATACCTGGTCACTTCGTCGAGCTGGTCGGTCGGCACGTACAGCCGGTCCGGCGGCTGGCCCCGCCTGCCCGGCGCGTATTCGATCACCAGGTATTCCCTGGTCGCGCCGGCTGTGGTCCTCGACGTCATCTCCACGTACCGGCCGACGCCATGCTGCTCGTGCACCACGTAGTCACCGGACTTCAGCTGCAGCGGGTCGACGCCGCCGCGCCGCCTGCTCGGCATCCGCCGCATGTCCCTGGTGGTCGGCAGCCCCGCCGGGTGCCCGGCCAGGTCGCTCTCGGTGAGCAGCACAAGCCCGGCCGCAGGCCAGATGAAGCCGTTCTCGACCCGCGCCGTCGTGACATAGGCGACGCCCGGCTCGGGCGGATCGTCAAGATCGGTCATCCGGGCGCCGATCCCCTCGCCGCGGAGCAACTCGGCCAGCCGCTGCGCCGGGCCGTGGCCCTCGGTGACCAGCACGACCCGCCAGTCGTCGGCCAGCCAGCCTCGCACGTCGGTAATCATGCGGGCCGTATCCCCGCGATACGACGGTGCCAGCGAGGCATTGATGCGGAACGATCCGCGCTCACCGGGTCCGGCCAGCTGGATACCTGTCGCGGGATAGGAGTCAGGCCCTGGCTCGTCCGCCTCGGCGCCGGTCACGCCGAACGGCGCGATCGTCCACCACGGCAAGCCCAGCGCCGCGGCCGCCGCGCGGACCCGGGCAATCGGCTGGAAGGCCGCCGGCCCGAGGTCGACGGGCGCCTCGCCGCCCGCTGCCGCGTTGACCCACGACGCCTCGAGAAACTCCTGGCTCGTCCTGACCAGTTCCCCGGCGCGGGTGCGGACCCGTTCGGGATCGCAGGCCAGGACGATGCCGCCCGGCCGCACGTAGTCCAGGAGCAGTTCCATCCGGTCCGCGAGCACGGGCGCGAACGCCTCCATGCCTTCGACCGATATCCCCTCGGCCAGCTTGCCGAGAATGTCGGCCAGAGCCGGATGGGTGTCGGCGAGTTCCTTGGCCCGCTGCCTGACCGCGGGGGTGAGCAGCAGCTCACGGCACGGCGGGGCCCAGAGCCCGTTGTCAGCCGGGCCGATACTCCGCTGGTCCGCGACCTTGAAGTAGCGGATCTCCTCCACCGTGTCGCCGAAGAACTCCACTCGCAGCGGGTGTTCCTCGGTGGGCGGGAAGACGTCGACGATGCCGCCGCGGACGGCGATCTCGCCACGGGTGGTGACCAGATCAACCCGGGAGTAGCCGATATCGACGAGCCGGACGAGCAGATCGTCGAGCTCGCACCCCTGCCCGTTATGCAGCCTGACAGGCTCGAGGTCGCCGAGCCCGGCCACGATCGGCTGCAGCAGGCTCCTGATCGGCGCCACCACGACCGTGAGCGGCCCGTTCGGCTCACCCGGCTCCCCGGGATGAGCGAGCCGGCGCAGCACGGCTATCCGCTGGCCCACCGTGTCGGACCGAGGCGATAGCCGCTCGTGCGGCAGCGTTTCCCAGCCGGGGAAGCACGCTACGGTGCCGGCCGGGAGGAAGGAGCTGAGCGCGTCGGCCAGGTCATTGGCCTCGCGCGCCGTGGCCGTCACCGCGAGCACGAACCCGGGGGAATCCCCGGCGGCCCTGCGGGCCAGCGCCGCGGCCAGCACCGGTCGCAGCGTGGGCGGCGCCACCAGGTCCTCCCCGGTGAGCGCGGGACCGGCGCCGGTCTCCGCGTCCGTGCCAGGGCCGCCCGCCGGGATGGTGCCGTAGTCCGCCCGCGAGACCGCGTCCTGCAGTTGCGGGTCGTCATCGAGAATGGTGAGCAGTCCTGCGAGGCTCATGATGTCCTTGTGATCGCTGTTCGTCCCTTGTCCTGGCTGCCCGTGCCTGCGGTGAGAACCGCCGGTAACGTCCTGACCCGATCGCGGGCAGCATAAATCAGCCGGTCCTAGGCCAACCCGGCTGATCGTGGAACCCTCTAAGTTTACGCGTTTCGCCGGGCCCCTTGCGGGCGCACCCCGGTGGGCGGCACGAGTAGTGTGATGTCCTCTCCAGGAGGCACAGCTGACTGCTCAATCATCATCCGAACTGCCCGCTGAGCTCTCGGCGTGGCCAGCGTGCACGCTCGGTGAGGCACAGCTGGCCGATCTTGAGCTGCTCACGTCGGGAGTGTTCGCGCCGCTCCGGGGCTTCATGGATGCCGCCGACGCGGCCGCGGTCGCCGAGCGCGGCACGCTGGCCGACGGCACCGAGTGGCCGGTCGCCTGTGACCCTGGAGGTGCCCGCCGACGCGGTCCCAGCCGATGCGGATCACCTGGTGCTGCAAGATCACGAAGGTTCGCCGCTGGCGGTGCTCTCGATCGCCGAGCGCCTCAGCGAGCCCGGCTCGGCGGTCGTGCGCCTGGCTGGTCAGGTAACGGCGCTTCGCGAGCCCGAGCACGGGCCCTTCCGTCGGTTGCGGCGGCCGCCCGCCGATGTTCGCGCCGAGCTGGCCGGGGGAAACGTACTCGCCTACGCCACCCGGCGGCCCCTTAACAAGCGTCACATCGGCCAGCTGCGCCACTTCGCGGGGCAGCTGAACGCCCGGCTGCTCCTGCTGCCGATGATCACCGGACCCGCCGCCGTCGTGACCCGCCCGGAGGCGCTGGTCCGCGCGGTTCTCGCGGCCGGGCAGCACCTTCCCGCGGGTACGCTCGTCATCCCCGTCCCGCTCGCCCCCCGGAACCCGGGACAGGGCGCCGGCCTGCGCGCCGAAGCGATGGTGGCCGCGGCCTACGGCGCCACTCACCTGCTCGCCGATTCACCCGGCGCGACCGCGGCGACGGGTGCGCCCGCCGGGACGAGAAACGGCCCCCTGACGCTACCCGGAGTGGCGGTTCCGGTCATCATCGCGGGCGAGTGGGCCTACGATCCCCGCTCGGAGGTCTGGCGGCCGCTGGCCCTGATCGAGCCGGGCGCGGAACAGGGCGAGCTGACCGACTCCGAGCTCGGCGCGCTGCTCGAGTCCGGCGCCGAGATTCCGGCCTGGTTCACTCCCCCGGGCGTGGCGCATGAGCTCAGGCGGGCCCGGCCGCCCCGGGCCAAGCGCGGCCTGGTCATCTTCTTCACCGGCCTTTCCGGCTCGGGTAAGTCCACCATCGCCCGGGGGCTGGCGGAGGCGCTGACCGAACGAGGGGACCGGACCGTGTTGCTGCTCGACGGCGACCACGTCCGGCACCTGCTCTCGGCCGGGCTGACCTTCTCCCGGGCCGACCGTGACCTCAACATCGCGCGCATCGGCTATGTCGCGGCCGAGGTCGCACGCCATGGCGGCATCGCGATCTGCGCGCCGATCGCGCCCTACGCCCAGGCCCGGGCGAGCGCCCGCGAGATGGTCACCGAGGTCGGCGACTTCCTGCTCGTCTACGTCTCGACCCCGGTCGAGACGTGCGCGGCCCGGGACCGCAAGGGCCTGTACGCCAAGGCACGCGCCGGGCTGATCAAGGGCTTCACCGGGGTATCGGATCCCTATGAGGAACCACGCGACGCCGACCTGGTGCTCGACACCTCGGCCATGACGCGGCAGCAGGCGGTCGACGCCGTGCTGAGGCTGCTGGTCAATGGCGGGTGGCTGGCCGATGCACCTGACGAGCCCGCCGGGCCAGGCACCCGGGCCACCGCGTCAGTGATGCGGCTGGGTCCGGCTTTCCGGCGCCTCTAGATCCTCGTCCTCGCCCTCGTCCTCGGCGCGGCTGCCTTCCTCGAGCCTGGTGCGGAACCCCCCGGCCCGCTGGCGCCCGTTCCTGACCCGCCTCATCAGGGCGCCCGACATGACGTCCCGCTGCCGGGAGAGCAGGACGAAACTGGCTATCCCGCTCACCGCGAACGCGAGCACGAGCAGCAGCAGCCCGCGCGCCCCGGCCAGGTAGAGCACGATCACCGAGACGACGAGCAGCAGGATCCGCGCGGATGTGTAGGCGAGTGTGGCACGCATGACAACCCCAGCATAGCTATCCGGGCACGAACTCTTCAGCCGCCGGCCGGAACGGCGCCATGAGCACCTTCGGGCTGCGCCGCAGGGGACGCCGTCAGCAGGGGAACTAGCAGGTCCAGGATGAGCGCGAGCCCGCAGACCGTTCCGGTCCCACCGCGGCGCCGGCCACCGTGTCGGTGAATAGTGCCATCGCAGCCCGATGACCCCGACAGCGACGACGCCTCGCCAGCAGGCACAAAGCCGCGGGGATCAGGACCCGCCACCGCCCCGGCCCTGGCCGGGGGCGGCGGGCTGAGAAGCAGGACCGCAGCCGTCGCGGCCAGCGCGAACATGGTCGCGGTGTGCCCGCTCGGATAGCTGAGGACGCCCGATGGTACGGTGAACCAGGGGCTTGAAAAGCCCGTCGGTCAACCCGGTGGCAGCCGGGCGGCTGCCACGGCCGCACCGCGCCGTTGAGCCGGCCGGTGAGCAGGCAGGCACGCCGGGTCACCCACCGCCCTGCCAGCACGGGCGAACACAGCGCCAGCAGCACGCCCAGGGCCATCGCCGCGTCGTAGAGGCGCGGCGACCATGAACCGGTGAAGCGCAGCGGGAACCCCAGCGGCCCTAGGACATAGGCCACCACGCCGATGGCCGGTGCCGGTGGCGGTGCCGATCGCAACGGCGGCCGGACCCGCCGGCGACCGCCGCGCCGTACCGCCCAGGATCACGGCCGCGTAGCAGGCCATCACCAGCAGGAAGACAGCCTCGCCGGTCCAGGCGCGGGCCGTGCCCTGCAAGTCATTAGGCGGGGCCTCGGCGACCCGTTCGACCGCCGCCTTGACCAGGACCAGGGCGAGTATCGCCCCGTAACCGGCGATGCGCACCAGCCGGGCCAGCCTGCGGCCGGCCACCGGGCCGCAGGTTCGGCGGATAGCCCAAGGCAGCCCGGCCAGGATCAGCGCGATCGTGATCACGTCGACCCGGTCGATCACGGTGGCCGAGTCACCGGGAGGGCCGGACCACGCGCTCCACGCCGTACCCGCCGCCGCGGCCGCGAACACCAGCAGGTACCCGAGCCTGCGGCCCAGCGCGGCTTCCCGCGCGGTCAGCCGCACTCCGCCGGCCAGCCAGGCCACCCGGCGCCACCCCGCAGGAACCTCGTCCGCCTCTGCCCTCAGCGCGTACGCCCAGTCGCGGCGATCAGCCGGCAACAGCCCCGCCGACCAGCGCAGCAAGGCCGCCATCACCCGCGTCGGCCAGTTCACGGCGTCCCGGTATCCCTGGCGATCCGGTCGCCATGCCGCCATCGGGACGGCGTAGCGCACAGGTCGGCCAGCGCCGGCGCGGAAAAATCGGAGCGATACCCCACAATTGCGGATCCTACCTAGGTAGAGCCGATAATGTCTACTTAGGTAGAAGAGTTCTGGCGGCGCGGCATGCACCGTAACTCAGGATCGCGGGCCAGGATGCTCGCCAGCAGCTGCGGGTCGATGTTGCCGCCGGAGAGCACGGCCACTGGCGTTGCGGCCCTGGGCAGTTCGTCCCTGTGAAAGAGCCACGCCGCCACCGCGGCCGCTCCGCCTGGCTCCGCGACCAGCCGGACCTGGCTCGCGAGCCGCCTGACCGCGGCGAGCATCTCGCCTTCTGTCACCGTGACGATCCCGGTCACCAGCTGGCGGATGTGCGCGAACGGCAGCGCGCCGACCTGCTCGACCCGGAGCGCGTCCGCGATGGTCCGCTGGACTTCGGCCGCAGGCCACGCGACCCGCTCACCGCGGCGAAGGGAGTCGCGGGCGTCTGCGGCGAGTTCCGGTTCGACGCCGACTACGCAGGCGCCAGGACAGCCCGCCCGCACGGCCGCGGCGATGCCCGAGATCAGCCCGCCTCCGCTGACCGGCACGATGACCAGATCAGCCTGCGGGCAGTCGGCCGTGATTTCCAGCCCGATCGTGCCCTGCCCGGCGATGACGTTCCGGTCATCAAACGGCGGGATCAGCACGTACCCGTGCCTGGCCACGAGTTCCTCGGTGGCAGCGATCCGCGCTGACAACGCCGGGGCCACGGTCACAAGCTCGGCGCCGTAGTACTTGATCGCCTCGGTCTTGACCTCAGGAGCCGTACTCGGGACCACTACCACCGCGCGCACGCCGAGCAGGGCCGCGGCGTAGGCCACCGCATGACCATGGTTCCCGCTGGAATGGGCGACGACGCCGCGTTGCCTCGCGGCCGGCTCGCTCGCCTTGATCGCGGTATAGGCACCCCGCAGCTTGAACGATCCGGTGGGCTGAAGCGATTCGGGCTTGATCAGCAGAGGAGGCTCGAGCCTGGGGAAAGGGATCAGCGGCGTGCGGACCACCACGGGCGCGAGCAGCCTGGCCGCTGCTGAAATCTCGGCCAGGCTGACCAGCGCGGGTCCGCCGTCGGTCATCCTGCCGCCCTTCTTGCCGTCTCCCTGCGTGACTTTCTGCGACGCCAGAGTCGCGCGAAAAATCAGGAAACTCTTGGGGTTATTACTGAAAGTAATGTCACAGCTACCGTTTATCGCTGAGTCGTCCGTGAAACGCTGATCTAATTTCCAGAAATCTAGGTAGAAAGTACTCGTTCAGCGCCAAACTAGAGGGATATCTGACCAGGTTCAAGGGAGACAGTCGGAGGAGACTGAACGTGGACGGCAACAACGAGCGCCTGCTCACACCCGGAGAGGTGGCCGCACTGTTCCGGGTGGATCCGAAGACCGTCACCCGGTGGGCGGCCTCTGGACGCATCACCAGCATTCGCACTCCCGGCGGGCACCGCCGGTTCCGCGAGTCCGAGGTGCGCGCGCTGCTGCGCGGCGACAGCGAACCATCACCGCAAGGTCACCCGGCGGCCTGACCTCGGCCGGGCCAGGCCGAGGTCACCCAGGACCCGTGGGGGTCTTTCTGGGCTGCTTCGGATCGTGGGGGTTTCTACGGGGCTCTTTGGGGGGTCCTCAGCACTCTCAGGCGCGCGGCTCTTCGCCGTCGGCGCCGTCTGGCCATGCGTGTTCGCCGTTCAGCTTCGCGAACTCGAGGAACTCCTTGTGCAGCGCCTCGTCGTCCTCCCGCCAGCGGTTACGCCGCTGCTCGACTTCTTCCGGAGTCAGCGCTTGCGCCGCCAGCCGGGAGTAATCGGCGTCCTGAGGCCCGATCTCCACGTATACGTCGCCGAGGATGCGCCCGTCATGACCTGTCGCGGTCTGCGGGACCTTGAGGTTTCCGTTCGGCAGTCGTATGACAAACATCGCTGATCACCCTAGATGCCATAGCGCCGGTTGAAGTAAAGCATGACCCTTAGCGCAGTCCGTGTGTCCCCGCTCAGCATGTCCACCAGCGCAGGCCGCTGCCTGGACGCGATCGCGGCAAAGGCGTCCGCGAAAAATTCCTTGCGTCCAAGGCCACCGGGCTGGCGGTGGAAATCGCTGGCGAGATGTGGCTGGCATTGATCGTAAAGCATGCGGAACTCCGCAGAGTCAGATTGCCATTTACCCTGCTGGCTGTCGAGATCATCGAGCGCGTGGCCGACCTCGTGGCACATGACGTCGGGGGTCGGCGACGGCTGCGAGCCGACCACGATCTTCCGTTCGCCGTAGGCGCCCGCGCAGGCGTCCCAGGTGGCCCGTCCGGCCGGGAGCGGGACACCGCGCAGCCCGGTCATCTCGTCGAGTTCGGGGACACCGCCCGGCCCGATGAAGATCGCGTCGAGGCCGTCGGTCAGCCGCTCCTTGATCCGCTCGGGCAGCTCAGCCAGCCGGTCGACGGCGGCGATCACCTCGGGGGGCGGCGGCGCCGTCGCATCCCACTGCCGCCACAGGATACGCTCAATCGAGCCGCAGTTCCGGCGGCCGTCCACGGTCGGCGGCCGCTCCCGCGGATGCGGAGCCGCGAAGGGCAGCCTGGTCCGCAGGGCCGCTCCGGCCGCCCGCAAGGACGACCGGCCGCTTCCGCCAGGCTGGCGGGGAACCTGGGCCGTCTCATGCCAGTGCGCGCGGGGGCTGGGAGCGGCGGGCGCGGGCCTGGCTATCTCACCGAAGCCGACCGCGTCCGGAGGCGCCTCGCGGATCCGCGCCCGGTCCGGTCCGGCACGCCCCGCTGACCGGCCCGGGGATCCGCCCGGCCGACGGGGTCCTGGTTCCGGAACGGTCCCGGCCGGACCATGGTGCCCAGCGCTGCCCAGCGGCGGGAGGGTAAGGGGTCCAGCCGGGATACCGGGCGCCACGGGTGCCTCGGCGACCGGCGAACCGTCGGGCGGCGAGCCCGGCCACGCACCCGGCGCGGTCGGCTCGCCCGGCGTAAACCATTCCTCGGGCGCAGGCGGCGGCCCCGGGGGCGATCCCGCCGACTCCGCCGTCATGCCGGACGGCTTGGCGGGCTCCGCAGGCTTACGGCGTTTCCCGCGACGATGACGTCCCTGCGCGCCGGAAGCCGCGGCACCTGTTTCCGTTGCGGGCTTGCGGTGAGTGAGCCGGCGGACGCGGTTGAAAAGCCGTAGCCGCATGTGCCGTTCTCCTGCTCTCTCGCCTGACGCCAGCGTATGTCGAGATCGGCCGCTGCGTCACGTTATGCGCGCAATGGCTGGCAGCGGGCGCGGGGGTGCAGAACTTGACCTATTCCGACCCGGAACGTATACAGCTAGGGTTAGGATTTCCGCCATGTTGCTGTCCGGCGCCCTATTTGCACTGTTCATGACGGGCTTCTGGCTTTACTGCCTGACGGACGCCATCCTGACGCCCGCCCCGGAGTGCCGGGGGCTGCCCAAACGAGCCTGGATCGCCATCATCACGGTGACGTTCATCGGCGGCGCCATCGCCTGGCTCATCGTCCGGCGGCCGGTACGCGGGCCGTCTTCGCCGCCCCTGTCGCCGATGGCGGATCAGGATTCAGGTCCTTCAGGTGACGACCGCGGGTTTCTGAACAGGCGATGGACGGATGCCGACGATGCCGTGGTACGTCACCCGGCCGGACGGGCGAGGGCTGCCGACGCGGCCCGCGGGGCGCCGAAGGGCCCGGACGACGACCCGGACTTCCTGCGGGCGCTTGACCGCGCGATTCACGGCAACTCCCAGGCGGGCGAAGAAGTCTAGGGGTCCCTGACCCGGCCGGCCGCCGCCGGGAGTCAGCTCACGCCGGCGTATGAGTGCAGCCCGGCGATGAACACCTGCACGACCAGGATGTTGAAGATCAGGCTGGTGAAGCCGAGCAGCTGGATGTAGTGGGCCCGCCGTCCGCGCCAGCCCGCAGTGGCCCTGGCGTGCAGGAACGCGGCGTAAAGCACCCAGGTGATGAAGGCCCAGGTCTCCACCGCGTCCCAGCCCCAGTAACGGCCCCAGGCCTGGTCGGCCCAGATCGCGCCCGCGATGACGCCGAACGTCCAGACAGGGAAACCGAACATGATCGTCCGGTAGGTCAGCCGGTCGAGCTGCTCGATCGTGGGCAGCCTGCGGACGATCCCGTTGTCCGGCACCGCCCGCCCGGCCGCCACCCGCCGGGCGTACCTGTCGACGGTGAGGTACACGAAGCCGAGCACGGCCGCGACGAAGAAGATGCCGGTCGCCAGCGTCATCGCGGTGACGTGGATATCGAGCCAGTACGACTGCAGCGCCGGGACCAGCTGGCCGGCCGCGGTGTAAATGAGCGTCTCCGCCAGCCCGAGGGCCACGACGACCGCGCCCATGACGAACACGCCGAGGGTCCAGGCCCGGTACCGGATCATCGCGTACAGGAAGAAGATTGCGGCGACACAGGTCAGCGCGGTGACGAACTCGTACATGTTGCCCCAGGGCGCCCGGTGCACGGCCAGCCCGCGGGTGACGACGGCCACCGTGTGGGCCACCACGCCGGCGCCGCTTAGAGCGACGGCGGCCTGCACCCAGCCGCCCGCCTGACGGACCGCCCGCCATCCAGGGACCGCGAGTTCGGGCATCGAGTCCGCGACGCCTGGGCCGTCGCCGCCCCGGCCCGGGGAAGACCCCTCAGTGGCCGGATCGGCCGGGCCCGCCACCTCCTGGTCGCCGCCGGCCGCCTGCGCCAGGCCGGCCGCGCCGATCGTGGCCAGGGCGCCTGCCCGCTGCTGCGCCTGCTGCACGCGTGCGGACGCATCCGCCCGCCGCGGCCGCCCGAACGCGAAGTCACCGGCGAACGCGACCACGGACAGGGAGTAGATGACCAGTGCCGCGATCAGGAAGTCGTTGCTGACGTGCCCTAGGGCAAGGTTGACGGGCATGGCCCTCACTCTCCCTGTTGTTGGATGGGCGCTGCCTGAACGGGCGCCGGTGCCTGCTGATCCTGGTGGGCCGCCCGCAGCTCGGCGGCGAGGGCCGCGAACTCGTCCTCGAAGCCGCCGCTGGCATCGGTCCTGGCTAGGCCGCCGACGTTCACGGTGGTGCCGTGCTGACCGGGACGGGCCCGGACGAAAACCCGCCTGCGCCGGACCATGAACGACAGCAGCAGTCCGCCCAGGGCGGCGATGCCGCAGATCAGGGCGGGCAGCTGGCCCGGGTCATGGGTGATGGCCAGGCTGACCCACTGACGGTAACCGGTGAACGTGACCGTGCCCAGGCCGTCGGGCAGCTTCAGTGACTGGCCGACCTGCAGCACCTGCGGCTGGGCCGTCAGCCGCCGCATCCCGGCGGTGTCGATCTGGTAGACCGACTGCGGCGCGCCGCTGTTCATGCCCAGGTTTCCCGCGTAGGCGATCAGGCTCACCGCCGGGTTGTCCGCGGCCGGGAAGACCGACTCAAGGGTGCCGCCGACGTCGACCGCGGTCGGCACGAAGACGCCGGTGAAGCCGAGCTGCTGCGGCTGCGCACCAGGCACCTTGAGCACGCCCGCGGAAAGGAAGTTTCCAGCGGCCCCGGAGACGAAGGGCTGCGCGTCGTTGTACACCACGTGACCGCGAGAATCGGTCACCTTGAACTCCGGTGCGTATCCGTGCCCGATCAGGTACACCTTCGCCCCGTCGACCGACAGCGGGCGGTTGACCTCGATGCGGGCCGAACGTGTCACGCCGCCGGGCTGGTCGGTGTAGCTGACCTGCGCGTCGAACGAGGACGGCTGGCCGCGCTGCGGACCGGAGGAGACGTAGCTGGCATCGAACTTGTCCAGCGTGAGCGTGAACGGGCCCAGGTCGGCGGCGGTGACGAGCCGACCCGGATGAAACTCGTCGAGCGCGCTCTGCGTATCGGCGAAGGAAGTCCCCTCCACGAGCAGCCGGTCGGCCTTGTAACCGAACAGGCCGCCGAGCGCCACCGCCACGAGGACCCCGAGCAGCGCCAGGTGGAAGAGCAGGTTGCCCGCCTCCCGCAGGTACCCCTTCTCCGCGGACACCCAGCTGCCCGCGGGGTCGCCGCCCGCGGGGTCGCCATCCGCGGGCCGTCGCAGCCGGAACCCGTGGCCGGACAAGACCCGCGCCGCTACCTCGACCGCGTTGCCTGGCGGGAGCGCGGTGGCGTACTCGGCGGACCTGGGCAGCCTGGCCAGGTTGCGCGGCGCCCGCGGCGGAAGCGTCCGGGCCGAGCCCGCCAGCCGGAACGTACGCGGCACTACGCAGCCGACCAGGGACGCGAACAGCAGCAGGTAGATGGCGGCGAACCAGGGCGCGGCGAAGACGTTGAACAGCCCGAGGTGGTTCAGCAGCGGCGCGAGGCCCGGGTGCGAGGTGTAGTACTGCTGGACGCCGGCCGGGTCGTTGCCTTCCTGCGGCAGCATCGACCCGGGCACGCTGCCCAGGGCCAGCAGGAACAGCAGCACAAGCGCGATCCGCATCGAGGTGAGCTGGCGCCAGGCCCATTTCAGCCAGTCGGCCCGGGGGGGGACGGGGGGCTGGCAGCCCCCCCGTGATCGGGGGGGGGTTCGCCCCCCCGGGCCAGCATGTCATCCTGCTCGCCCGCCGCGGGGTCGAAGGGATCCGTCTCCGGCACCCGCACATCGGTCATCGGCTCACCACCGTCAGCCCGCCTTCCCGGTGACCTTCGTCAGGATCGTGGTCAGTTCCGGATAGGTCACCTGGCCGAAGACCGCGCCGGCGATGTGCCCGGAAGGGTCGATCACCAGGGTCGTCGGGGTCCCGGCGATGGGCACCACCGAAGTGAAATCGAGAGTGATCACCGAGCTCGGATCGCTCACGCTCGGGTACGTGACGCCGAAGCTGCGGGCGAAGGCCTCGGCGCTGGCCGTGGTGTCACGCACGTCCACGCCGAGGAAGGCCACGCCCGACGAGCGGTACAGTGCGGCCACTGAGGCCAGGGTCGTAGCCTCCTCGCGGCATGGTACGCACCACGATCCCCAGAAGTTGAGCACGACCACCTTGTCCCGGTAGGAAGAAAAGCTGAGCCGCGAACCGGTCAGCGTGGTCCCGGTGAAATCCGGGGCCACCGGGCGGTGGCCCGCCGTGTAGAGCACCGCGCTGTTGCTGCCGTCCACGTCAGTAACGTTGCTGGTCCCGCCACCCGCCCATCCGGCCACGAGCACCACGGCGAGAATGACCCCGGTGCATACGGCCGCCGCCAAGGCGACCGTGCGGCGCTTGGCCCTGGACACACGGAAGGCGGGGAACACGGGCGGATCCTTGCGATCTCCTACAAAGGGTAGTACCGCACTATTGTGCCGCATCGCCCTGCGTCACCTGTCGCCGGGCCGGCACCGCGTAGGACACGCCGGTCAGCCGGTCGCCCGAGTAGGTAAAGCTAGTGACGCTGCCGAGGGCGCATTCACGCCCGGCCGGGTTATGCCACAAGCGCTTTCTCTCGGCCGTCCGCCTGGTCACCCAGATGGGCAGCTGGTGGCTCACGCAGACCGCCTCCTGGCCGGCCGCGGCCGTCCGCGCGGTCTCAAGCATGGCGAGCATCCTGGCCGCGACCACGCGGTACGGCTCGCCCCAGGAAGGCCGGAACGGATTGATCAGGTACGGCCAGTGCCCGGGGCGCCGCAGCGAGCCGTCGCCCACGCCGAACTTCAGGCCCTCGAAGTGATTCCACGACTCGATCAGCCGGTCGTCGGTCACGATGTCGAGCCCGAGCCGCTCCGCCACCGGGCGCGCGGTCTCCTGGGCTCGCTCGAGCGGGGAGCAGAACAGTGCCACCACCGCCCGTTCGGAGAAAAAGTCAGCTGCGGCGCTGGCCATCGAGCGGCCATTAGCGGACAAGTGGTACCCCGGCAGGCGCCCGTAGATGATGCCGGCCGGGTTTTCCACCTCTCCGTGCCTGAGCAGGTGGACGATGGTCGTGTCAGACATAGCCCGGTCAGCTTACCCACTCCCAGCAGGGCCACGATCTCGAATCAGGCGGCTAGGGCGACGGCGGCGGCGCGGGCGGCGGCGGGGAGGGCGTCCGCGATGCGGGACAGGGCGGCGTCGTCGTGCGCCGCGGAGAGGAACCAGGCCTCGTAGGGGGACGGCGGCAGGTAGACGCCGCCGTCGAGCATGGCGTGGAAGAACGCGGCGTACGCGGCGGCCGACTGCGCCTTCGCGTCGGCAAAAGACCGCACCGGCTCGGAGCGCCCGAGGAACACCGAGAACAGGCTGCCCGCCTCGGACAGCCAGAACGGCACGCCCGCCGCGGTCAGCGCGGCGGACGCGAGCTTGGCCACGGCGGCGGCGGCGTCGTCCACCCGCGCGTACACATCCGGGGTGCACGCGCGCAGGGTGGCCAGCCCGGCCGCGACCGCGAGCGGGTTACCCGACAGCGTGCCCGCCTGGTAGACCGGGCCGGCCGGCGCGAGGCGCGACATGACCTCGGCGCGGCCGCCGAAGGCGGCGCACGGCAGGCCGCCGCCCATCACCTTGCCGAACGTCACCAGGTCACCGGCGACCCCGTTGACGCCGTACCAGCCCGACGAGGTCACCCGGAACCCGGTCAGCACCTCGTCCATGATCAGCAGGGCGCCGGCCGACGTGCACAGCGACGCCAGCAGGGCGTTGAACCCCGGTGCGGGCGGCACGATGCCCATGTTCGCCGGGCACGCCTCGGTGATCACGCACGCCACAGCCGAGCCGCGCTCGGCGAACACCGCCGACACGGCGTCGGCGTCGTTGTAGGGCAGCACGATGGTGTCGGACGCGGCGGCGCCGGTCACGCCGGGCGAGTCAGGCAGCCCGAACGTGGCCACCCCGGAACCGGCCGCCGCGAGCAGCGCGTCCACGTGCCCGTGGTAGCACCCCGCGAACTTGACCACCAGCGGGCGCCCGGTGAACCCGCGGGCCAGCCGCACGGCGGACATCGTCGCCTCGGTACCCGAGTTGACCAGGCGGACCTGCTCCACCGGGGCGCGCGCGACGAGCACCTCAGCCAGCTCGACCTCGCCCGGCGTGGCGGTGCCGAACGAGGTGCCGTCCGCCAGCGCCGCGGAGACGGCGGACACGACCGCCGGATGGGCATGCCCGAGGATCATCGGGCCCCAGGAGCACACCAGGTCGACGTACTCGCGCCCGTCCGCGTCCGTCAGGTAAGGGCCCGATCCGCGGACCATGAACCTGGGCACGCCGCCGACGGCGCCGAACGCGCGCACCGGCGAGTTCACGCCGCCCGGGGTCACTTTCCGCGCCCGGGAGAACAGGGCGTCGCTGCGAGAGGTCACCCGCTAAGGCTAGGCCTCGCAGGCGTCGACCAGGTACTCGAGCGGCCGAACAGCGTCCGGCAGCGGATGCTCCTGCGGCGAGCGGAGCCAGCGCGCGGCCAGGCCGTCGGCGTAACGCGACGGCGGGGCGAGCACGTAGCTGTCCCGGCAGTGCCAGGCTAGGCCTTCCACCACGCTCTCCGGTTCGCAGTCCAGCCCGCAGGACCACCATTCGTCCTCATCGGCGGGCGAGCCCCTGGTCAGCACGAAGAACAGCATCCGGTCCTGGCCGGGCAGCGCCACCGGGCCCACCGCGGCGCCGGCGGCCTCCATCCGTTCCAGCGCCACGGCCCCGGCCGCGACCGGCACGTCGAGGACATCAAAAACCCGGCCGGTGACGAGTATGACATTCGCCTCCGGCCGGGTTTCCCACCAGCCTTCGATCACGTTCAGGTCCACCGTCGCCTGCATCTGCCAGGCCGGCGAGATGGGATGCGCGCCCGGCGCCGGGCAGCCGACCCGGTCACAGGAGCACGCCCGGCCTGGCTCCATCGAGCCGCGCGTGCCGCGGTAGGGATGCGCGCCTGCGCACACCGGCCAGCCCATGACCGCGTACTGCGCCGCTACGGCTCCCAGCGGCTGATCACGCTGTGCCGCCCGGCCGCGGGCCCTGGCCCCTCGGCGCCGCACCACGTCGACCATAGGCTTCTGCCGCTCCTGTCGTTGGCTCACCCCTGAGCGCAAGATACATCAGATACCGAACGAGACCTGGTATCACCAGACGATAATCCCTGTTACCTATCGTAGGGCATGAACCACGGATCGTTCGGCTCATTGACGAAGGGAGGCAGGCCGAGACGGTCACATTTTCACAGTAGTGCTGGCCTGCCCCAGGCGTTACAGCTTCAGCGGTCCAGCCGACGGGCCACCTCGGCCGCCCAGTAGGTCAGGATGACGCTCGCGCCCGCGCGGCGGATCGCGGTGAGCGTCTCCATGATCACCCGGTCCCGGTCGAGCCAGCCGTTGGCCGCCGCCGCCTCGACCATCGCGAACTCCCCGCTGACCTGGTACGCCGCGACCGGCAGCGGGACGGCGTCCGCGACGCGCCTGATGATGTCCAGGTAGGCCAGGGCGGGCTTGACCATCACCATGTCGGCGCCCTCGCCGATGTCCAGCGCCACCTCACGCAGCGCCTCGGCCGCGTTCGCCGGATCCTGCTGATGGCTCGCGCGGTCACCGAAGGCGGGCGCGCCCTCCGCGGCTTCCCGGAACGGGCCGTAGAAGGCGGACGCGTACTTGGCCGAGTAGGCGCAGATGCCGGTTCCGGCATGTCCTGCGGCGTCGAGCGCCGCCCTGATCGCCGCGACCTGGCCGTCCATCATCCCGCTCGGCGCGACCAGGTGCGCGCCCGCCTCGGCCTGGGCGACGGCGATCGCGGCGTACCGCTGGAGCGTAGCGTCGTTCATGACATCGCCGTCGGCGGTGAGCAGGCCGCAATGACCGTGGTCGGTGTACTCGCACATGCACAGGTCGGCCAGGATGACGCAGGCGTCGCCGGTCTCCGCCCGCAAGTCGGCCAGGGCGACCTGGGAGATGCCCGCCGGGTCGTCGGCCGCGGACCCCCGGCCGTCCTTGACCGCCGGGATGCCGAACACCATCAGGCCGCCCACGCCCGCGGCCGCCGCCTCCGCGGCCGCCTTCCGCAGGCTGTCCCTCGTGTGCTGAACGACGCCGGGCATGGAGCCGATGGGCCGCGGCTCGCTGATGCCCTCCTTGATGAACACGGGCAGCACCAGTTCGCCCGCGCGCAGCGAGGTCTCGGCCACCAGCCTGCGCAGCGCCGGCGTGCGGCGCAGCCGCCGGGGGCGTGCGACGGGAAATCCAGCGCTCATCGTTTCCTTCCTAGCCCTAGCCCTAGCCCTAGCCCTAGCCCTAGCCCTAGCGCAGCCGGCGCCGGGCGCCGCGGCGGCGCTCACTGGGCCGGCGGACCGGTTCTCCCGCCTGCTCGGCCGCGGCGCGCAGGCCGGTCCCGTACTCGGCCATCGCGTCGACCAGGGCCGCCATCGACGCCGTCGGGGCCGTGACGTCCACGCGCAGGCCGAACTCGGCCGCGGTCTTGGCGGTCTGCGGGCCGATCACGCCGATCACCGTGACCGCGTGCGGCTTGCCCGCGATGCCGACCAGGTTCCGCACGGTAGAAGACGAGGTGAACAGCACCGCGTCGAAGCCGCCGCCCTTGATGGCCTCGCGGATCGGCGCGGGCGGCGGCGCGGCGCGGACGGTCCGGTACGCCGTGACGTCCTCGGCCTCCCAGCCGAGGTCGATCAGCCGCGCCAGCAGCGTCTCGGTGGCGATGTCGGCGCGCGGCAGCAGCACCCGGTTGATGGGGTCGAGCAGGTCGTCGTAAGGCGGCCAGGCCGCGGCGAGGCCCTCGGCCGACTGCTCGCCTTCCGGGACGAGGTCCGGCCGGATGCCGAACTCGAGCAGCGCCGCCGCGGTCTGCTCGCCGACGGCGGCGACCTTCACGCCGGCGAACGCGCGGGCGTCCAGGCCGTACTCCTCGAGCCGTTCCCGCACCGCCCGGACCGCGTTCGCAGAGGTGAAGGCCACCCACTGGTAGCGGCCGGTGACCAGGCCCTTGACCGCGCGCTCCATCTGCTGCGGCGTCCGCGGCGGCTCCACCGCGATCGTCGGCACCTCTTCGGGTACGGCGCCGTACTCCCGCAGGCGCTGCGAAACCACGGCCGCCTGCTCCTTGGTCCTGGGTACCAGGACCCGCCAGCCGAACAGCGGCTTGGTCTCGAACCATGACAGCCGGTCCCGCGCCGCCACCGCGTCGCCGACGACCGCGATGGCCGGGCCCCTGGTGTTGGCCAGGGACACCCCCGCGGCCTTGAGGTCAGGCCCGATGCGGCCCAGCGAGGACACCACCGTCTGCTGCGCGCTCGTGGTGCCGTCCCAGGTGATGGCGAATTTGGTCGCCTCCGGCCAGCCGGCCGCGATCAGCATCTTGGCCAGCTCGGCGGGTCCCGCGTCGGCCCCGAGCACGACCAGCGTGGCCGGGCTGTACGCTGCCTGGCTGATTTCGGCGGCGTGGATGATCCGCACCTCGCCGTTGCGGTCGCTGGCCAGCGGGATGCCCGCGTACGCGGGGACCGCGGTGGCCGCGGGGACGCCGGGCACGATCTCGAACCTGACCCCGGCCTTGCCGCACGCCGTCGCGTCCGGGACGGCGCCGGACATCAGCGGGTCGCCGTTGTACATCCGGACCGCGAGCTGGCCGGCCTTGGCCGTCTGCACCAGCGCGCGGACCGTCGCGCCGTCGGCGGGATCGGCCAGGATAGCGTCCGCGGGCATGTAGCGCCGCGCGAGGGACGTCAGCTCCGCCCCGGCGATGACCAGGCTGGCCTGGCCGAGCAGCTCGGCGGCACGTACCGTCAGCAGTCCTTCGTCACCGGGTCCGGCGCCCACCAGGGCGACCCAGCCGCCCTGTGGCCGCTCCTGCGGCTCTGCTTCAACTTGGCTAACGCTCACTGCGCATCATTCCCGCTGCTCGTCGGTGCCGGTGGCACGCTGATGAGATCTGAAGCTCCGGACCGCAGCAACTCCGCCGCGAGGTCACGTCCGAGTTGCCTGGCGTCCGCACCCGGCGCGGTGCCGTTCGCGCGCAGCACACGTCTCCCGTCGGCGCTCATCACGGCGGCCCGCATCCGCACCTGCTCGTATCCGGCCGCGTAAGCGCCGACCGGCGCGCTGCAGCCGGCCTTCGAGCGCCTCGAGCAGGCTGCGCTCCGCGGTGACCGCGGCCATGCTCGCCTGGTCGGTAACGGTGCGGAGCAGGGCCGCCAGCCCGGGCTCGCCGTCGCGGCATTCGACGGCCAGGGCTCCCTGGCCGGGCGCCGGGAGCATTTCGTCCGGCTCGAAGATCTGGGTGATGGCGTCGAGGTAACCGATCCTGGCCAGGCCGGCGTAGGCCAGCACCACCCCGTCGAGCTCACCTTGGTGCACCTGGCCGAGCCTGGTGTTGGCGTTCCCGCGGATCGGCACGCACCGCAGGTCAGCCCGGAGCCCGAGCAACTGCGCGGCCCGCCGCGGTGAGCCGGTCCCGATGCTGGCCCCGGCCGGGAGATCGGCGAGCTTGGCGCCGTCCCGCGCGACGAAGGCGTCCCTGGGGTCATCTCTCGGCGGGACCGCGGCCAGCACGATGCCCGCCGCCGGGCCGGTCGGCAGGTCCTTCAGCGAATGCACGGCCAGGTCCACCTCGCCGCCGAGCAGTGCTTCCCGCAGCGCGCCGACGAAGACGCCGGTACCGCCGATCTGGGTCAGCTGCGCCCGGCTGACATCGCCCAGCGTCGTGACCCCGACGATCTCCACCCGGCGGCCGGTCCGCTCGGTGATCATGTCGGCCACCTGGCGGGACTGCGCCATCGCCATCGGGCTCCTGCGGGTACCGAGCCTCAGTGTCGCCGCCTTCACCGTGAACCCTCCTGCTCCGGGGCGGCGCGGGTAACCGCCTCGACCGCGCGTGGATCGAGATCGAAGAGAACTCGCAGCGCCGCGGCGTAGTCCTCGCCCCCGGGCGAACCCGCCAGCTCCTTTACCCGTACTGTCGGCGCGTGCAATAGCTTGTCTACCACTCGCCGTACTGTCTGGGCTATTTCATCAAGGGCACGACCGCTCAACCCGTCGGCAGTCAGCCGGCCTTCCAGCCGGGCCAGCTCGGCCTCGACCACCGTGGCCGCCTTCGCCCGCAGGGCGACGACCGTCGGGGCGACCCGGGCTGCCTCCACGGCTGAGTGGTACGCCGCGAGTTCGGCCTCGAGGATCGCGCGTACCGCGCTGATGTCATCCTCCTGGGCGGCAGTGCGGTGACCGCCGAGCATGTCGATGCCGATCAGCACGACGCCGGGCAGGCCGGCCACCTCGGGCTCCACGTCGCGCGGCATCGCGAGGTCGAGGATGACCAGCGGGCCCGGCTGGCCCGCGAGCGCCCGGGCCCTGACCGCGTCCGAGGCCGTATCGGCCGTGATGACCTGGCCGGCCGCGCCGGTGCAGGAAATGACGATGTCCGCGGCTGCCATGGCGGCGGGCAGGTCGGCGAGCCCGGCCGCGGTCGCGCCAGCGGTCGCGCTCACATCCGCGGCGAGGCGCTCCGCGCGGCTGCGGGTCCGGTTGACCACGACGATCTTCGCGGCGCCGCTTCGGCCGGCCGTCGCCGCCGCGAGCGCGCTCATCGAGCCGGCGCCGACGATGAGCACGTCGCGCCCCGCGAGCGCCTCGGCCCCTGGCCCGGTGCCGAGGCTGGCCGAGCCGAGGCTGGCCGTGGCGAGCTCGACGGCCACGGTGAGCATGCTCACGCCCGCCTGGCCGATTCCGGTCTCGGTCCTGGCCCGCTTGCCTGTCCGCAGCGCCAGCCGCCCGAGCTCGCTGAGGACCCGGCCCAGGGTGCCATGGTCGCCGGCGAGCTTGAGCGCGGAGCGTACCTGGCCGAGGATCTGCCCCTCGCCGACCACCATCGAGTCCAGCCCGCTGGCCACGGCCATCAGGTGGCTGACCGCGCTGTCCTCGTAATGCACGTACAGGTGCGCGGTGAGCTCGTGAGCCGGGACGCCGCAGTGGCGCGCGAGCAGCTCGCAGATCGCCGTCACGCCGGCGTGGAACCGGTCCACGTCGGCGTAGACCTCAACCCGGTTGCAGGTGGAGACGACGAACACCTCGGCCACGGGTTCGGCCTGGGCCACATCGCGCAGCACCTTGGCGAGCGTGTCACCGCTTACCACGGCCCGCTCCAAGATCGCCACCGGCGCGCTCTTGTGACTGAGGCCGACTACCAGCACGCTCACCTGTTTACCGCCTAGCCCTTGGCCGTGAGTTCTTGAGCCGTGAGTTCTTGAGCCGTGAGTTCCTGAGCCGTGAGTTCCTGAGCCGTGAGTTCCTGAGCCGTGAGTTCCTGAGCCGTGAGTTCCGGGGCGGCGGGGCGCGGGCGCCCGTTGACGGCCCGTGCGGCCACGCCGCGGTGACGCCGGGATTCGTGCCGCACGGCGGACCGCCGCTGCGCGTGGAAAGCGAGGATCTGCAGTTCGATCGAGAGGTCGACCTTGCGCACATCTACCCCCGCGGGCACGCTCAGCACAAGGGGGGCGAAGTTGAGAATGCTCGTGACCCCAGCCGCGACCAGCCGGTCGCAGACAGCCTGCGCCGATGCGGCCGGAGTGGCGATTACGCCAATCGAAACTTTGTGCCTGGTCACCACGGCCTCAAGCTCATCGACATGACGGACCGTCAGCCTCGCCATCGTGCTGCCCACGATAGCCGCATCGGAATCGAGCATGGCCGCGATCGTAAAGCCGCGGGACACGAAACCGCCGTAGTTCGCCAGCGCACGCCCTAGGTTTCCCGCACCGACGATGACCACCGGCCAGTCCTGGGTCAGGCCCAGTGTCCTTGACACCTGGTAGACGAGATAGTCGACGTCATACCCCACCCCCCTGATCCCGTAGGAACCCAGGTGGGACAGGTCCTTGCGCAGCTTGGCCGAGTTGACGCCCGCCGCCGCCGCGAGTTCCTCGCTGGCGACCGTGCCGATGCCCCGCTCCGCCAGGCCGTAAAGCGCGCGCAGGTACACCGGCAATCTCGCCACCGTGGCTTCCGGTATCCCGCCGGGCTGGCCGTTGCCCTCAGCCCGCTCGCCGGCTTCGTCTTGCTCGCCGGCTTCGTCCTGCCCGGTAGCTTTGACCTCGGGGGCCCTTGCATGGCCGTTCGGCCCAGATGGCATAGCGTTACTGTGCATCGCGGCAGCGCTCCTGGGGTTGGGCTCCTGTGGTTGGTGTTAAGGCGGCGGAAAGAGCCCGCGTCAGCCGACGTCATATTTACGGTACGCCTTTGTGCATCGATTCACAAAGTCGGCCACCACGGGGCCGGCGCCGCGGACCGACCGCGAGGAAACCGCCTGGAAACGAGCCACCAGCCGCTTTAGCGTCCGAGCCGGCCGAGCGCCGCCCGCAGACGCGCCTCGCTCACCCGCCAGAAGTCGATCTGCACCCCGTCGACGAACGTCACGGGGATCTTGTCCCAGTACTCCCGCATGTCGTCCGGGGAGGCGGTGATGTCGCGCTCTTCCCAGCCGACGCCGAGATCGGCGGCCACCCGCTCGATCACGGCCCGGGCGTCGTCGCACAGATGGCAGCCCGGCTTCGCCAGCAGCGTGATCCGGCCTGCGGGTGGCATATCAGGTACCTCCGTAGCGTCGCGCCGCCGACGGCGACTGGCCCGGCCGGCCCGGCCGCGGTGCCGGACCGGGCCGCGGCGTCTGATCCGGTCGCGGCGTCCGAGCCGACGGCTGCGTTGGGGCGAACGGCGGAGGCTGAAGCCGCTGGGTGCCCTGGGGTGGACCCGGCGGCAGTTGCGCCCGCGCTCCTGGCGGCAGCACCGTACCGGACGGCTGCGGCGTCGGCAGCGGGGCGACTATAGCGTACTTGAGCGTCAGTTCTATGACGTTGGTCGCGAGCACGCACGATCTGCGATCCGCCACGAAGCGCTTCATATATGGCTGGCTCTCATGGCGGTCGAATGCCGCCCGGTCACGGTAAATCTCGTAGAAGATCCGCTGCAATGGCGCGTTCGGCACGAGGTGAATGACGTACACCAGGGTGTCAGGTTCGCCGATCCTGACTTCCTCTGCCGTTTGCTCGGCGAGCCGATCGAAATCGGCGGCCCTGTCATCGAGCAGGGTGAAGATCAGGATTCGGCCATACGGTCTTGCGGCCGCCGGTGATCCGGCCACCTTAGTACTTGTCCCGAATTCAGTATCCTCTCCGGCCATCACCGCAGCCTCGGGACCAGGTGGCTGAGCCGGCCGCGAGTCGGGCACGGCCTGCCGCCCGCCGTTCGCCGGATACGGTCCGGTCCCGGGGCCGCCGTACCGGTCCTGCCTCCCCCCCGGCCGCTCCGGCGGTCGCGCCATCGGCCCGGTGCCGGCGCGCTGGCCCGGGTCAGCACGGCCCGGGTCAGCACGGTCTGCGGGCCGGCCAGCGGAGCCGGGTCCAGGGAAACCGCCAGCACCTTGGGGGCCGCCGGGCCGCGGCGGACGACCGGGGGCTCGGGGTCCCTGATAGCCGTAGGTCGCGTACTGTCCGCCGGGAACGCCGGCTGCGCCGCGAACGCCGGCTGAACGCCGGCTGCGCCGCCTCCGTAATCGTCGACGAGGCTACGAGCGCGGTCGGCTTGATAGCTATCACCGGCCCCGGAGCCGATCCCGGAGCCGATCCCGGAGCCGCCGTCGGGCGGGCCGCCAACGGCAAGGCGCTCGGTCCTGGTGGCGCCGAACCAGACGAGCGCCGCCGCCATCAAGCTGAGCAGCGGATACACGGACCGGTCCGGCCACGACAGGCGCAGCGCCACCGTCAGCAGCACGGCCAGGCAAACCGCGCCGACGCCGAACAGGGCCGGGCGCCACCGCGGGTCTTGCCTGGCGCGCGCCGCGCTCAGCCCGGCGCTCACCAGCGCGGCGGCGACGGCCACGACCTGCACTGCGTCCAGGGCGTAGTACGCCACCGGCTGGAAATGCGGGCCGGCCGACGGCCAGGACTTGCCGAAGGGCACCGCGCTAAGCGGGTCGGTCACCAAGATGACCACGGCCACGACCGTCAGCGCACTGGCCATCAGCCTCGCGCCGAACCGGACGGCGGCATTCCCGGCGATCAGCTCCACCAGGCCCCAGGCCAGCCACAGCGGGGCGAGCAGCAGCGCGAACAGCTGCACGGCCCGGAACGTGGTCGCGTTGAAGCCGCTGGCGAAGCCCGTGCTCTGCGCGGCCAGCGCCGCCGTCAGGCCCAAAGTCGCGGCCGTCCACAGGATGAACCCGATCCTCGGCTGGCGGACGCACCGGCCGGCGAGCACACCCGTGGCCACGGCCGCGACTAGCACGCCCGCGAACCCGATCAGGGCAGGAAGAGACATCAACCCCTATGGTGCACGATGCCCGGCCTGGCCGGGACCATGACGAAGGGAGTCGTTACTTCTTGTTCCTGCGCTGGATGCGGGTCTTCTTGAGCAGCTTGCGGTGCTTCTTCTTGGCCATGCGCTTGCGGCGCTTCTTGATGACAGACCCCACGAGACCACCCTTCCTAGGCACTGCGGATGACGGGCACGCCAACGCGCTCGCCCGGTAAGGGCGGCTGGACACACACCCAACGTTAGAGGTTACCCGCGATGTGCCGTGCTAGGGCGGTCGATCCTGGCCATGTGCCCGCACGCCAGCCGGATCCCTGCGGCGCAGGGATCCGGCTTGGTCCAGCGGCCAGTACTCGGGCGGACTCAGCCGGTACCGACAAAGGCTGCCCTCAGGTACTGATTGACGGCCGCCTCGGGCACACGGAAGGAACGACCGACACGGATCGCTTCCAGCTCGCCGGAGTGCACCAAGCGGTACACGGTCATCTTGGACACGCGCATGATCAAGGCCACTTCGGCCACGGTTAGAAATCTAACGTCACTAAGGGGGGTTTCACTTGCCATCGAGTTGCCTCTTCCGCACGAAGCCGAGCACTTGACGGGATTCGGCGCACCAGTCACGTACGTCTCCAGAGTAAGTCGAGTCTGGAAAAGAGCAACCCCGCCCATAGCCTCATTGTTGTTACCGTTTGGCCGCAATCATCGGGACGGCGGCGCGGAAATCTCCGTTCCAGGCCGCTGAGCTGCATCTTTCGGTGAAACGTCTTTCACCTGCGATCTGTCGACATCAACAGATCCGAGTTTGCATTCGCCCGGAAATCGAGCCGGCCAGACCAGGGCCGCTGGGCCATTTGGATCTTGTCAGATCAGCGCGGACAGCCAGCGCCCGGCATAACGGCACGGCCCCGTTCATGATCATCCAGCCGGATTGGCGGGCCCGCCCGGATCGCCGCCGAGTTCCCTGCCCCGGTCGCGCGCGGCCTCGATAGCGGCCAGGAACGCGGCCCGCACCCCGTGCTTCTCGAGCTCCCTGATCGCGGAGATCGTGGTGCCGCCCGGAGACGTGACGGCCTCACGCAAGATCACCGGATGCTCACCCGAGTCCCGCAGCATGGTGGCCGCGCCGTAGACCGCCTGGGTCACCATCTCCAGGGCAGTCCCGCGCGCCATGCCGAGCAGGATGCCCGCATCCACCATGGACTCGACCAGGTAGTACACGTACGCGGGGCCGCTGCCGGACAGCGCCGTCGCCGCGTCCTGCTGTGACTCCGGGATGCGCAGCACCTTGCCGACCGGGCGGAGCAGTTCCTCGGCGAGGCGCAGGTGCTCCTCGCTCGCGTACGCCCCGGGCGAGATCACGCTCATCGCCTCGTCGACCAGGACCGGCGTGTTCGACATCACCCGGACGACGGGGACCTCACCGGCCAGCCGCCGCACGATGAACGCCGTGGTGATCCCGGCCGCGACCGAGATCACCAGCTTGCCGGGCGACACCACGGGCGCTATCTCGTCCAGCAGCCTGCCCATGTCCTGCGGCTTGACCGCCAGCACCAGGGTGTCCGCCATCTTCGCGGCTTCCGTGGCGTCCGTGACCTGGACACCGTAGCGCGCGTGCAGTTCGGCGCCGCGGTCCTCGCGCCGGACCGCGGCGGCCACCGCCGACGGGGGCCTGCCCGCACGCAGCAGCCCGGACAGGAGGGCCTCGCCCATTTTGCCGGTACCCAGAATCGCGATCATGGCGCCCGCCTACGCTTCCGAGCGGAGCGAGCGCAGGAAGAGGCCGAGGTTGCCGGGCCGTTCCGCGAGCCTGCGGACCAGGTAGGCGTACCAGTCGCCGCCGTAGGGGACGTACACGCGCATGCGTGCTCCGGTATCGGCCAGCCGCCGCTGCTCAGCCGGGCGGATGCCGTAGAGCATCTGATACTCGAAGCTGCCCGCCGAACGCCCGGTCAGCATCGCCAGCGAGCCGGTGATCTCGATCAGCCGCGGGTCATGGGTGGCCAGCATCGGATAGCCGGGCCCGTTCATCAGCACCCGCAGGCAGCGTGCGTACGACATGTCCACGTCGCGGCGCGCGGTGAACGCGACGCTTTCCGGCTCGCTGTAGGCACCCTTGCAGAGCCTGACCCTGCTGCCGTAGCCTGCCAGCGCGCGGCAGTCGGCCTCGCTGCGCCGCAGGCACGCCTGGATGACGCAGCCGAGATCGCTGTACTCCGCGCGCAACTGGGCCGCGATCCGCAGCGTCGGCTCGATCGCCGCGAACTCCTCGGCGTCGAGCGTCACGGTGGCGCCTGCCTCGCGCGCGGCCGCGCAGATCCGGCGGATGTTCTCCGCCGCGGTCCTTACGCCGAGGAAAAGCCCGACCGCGGTCGGCTTCACCGAGACCTCCGCGGCCCCGCCGTGGGTCAGACCTTCCGCGCCGAGCTTGCCGAGGACCTGGATGTACTCGTCGGTGACCGCGGCGGCCTGCGCCGGGTCCTTGGTGTCCTCGCCTAGGTAATCCAGGGTGACGAGCAACCCCGCCGCTCGCAGCGCCTGGGTCACCCGCACCGCGTCGTCGCTGGTTTCGCCCGCCACGTAGGAGTCGACGATGGCGCGCGCCTGCGGCGCGGTGGTGACGATCTGGCGCAGCCGGGAACTGGCTGACGCGGCGAGCAGAACCCTGCGCAGCACGGCGGCCTGACCTCCTGTTACTTGGCTCAGATTACTGGACTCAAATTACCCGGCTCACATTAGCTGGCGGCGCCGCAGCGTCACCTTCACGCCTGCGCCGGCGTCCGGCGGCACGATGACCTCCTGGGCCGCGGCCACGCCCCCGGCGATCAGCGTGGCCTCGACCGGCACGGTCCGCTTGACCAGGGCGAGCCCGATCGGCCCGAGCTCGTAGTGCCGCGCCGCTGACCCGGTGAAACCGACTGCGGCACCCTCAAGCTCGACCGGGTCGCCGTGGCCCGGCAGCCGGTCCGCGCTGCCGTCCAGGTGCAGGAAGACCAGGCGCCGCGGCGGGTGACCGAGATTGTGCACCCGGGCCACCGTCTCCTGGCCGCGGTAGCAGCCCTTGTTCAGGTGCACGGCGGTCTCGATCCAGCCGACCTCGTGCGGGATGGTCCGGTGATCGGTGTCGAGACCGAGCCTGGGCACCCGGGCGGCGATCCGGAGCGCTTCGAACGCCCACATGCCCGCGGGCACACCCCCGCGCCGCGCCAGTTCCCCGGCCGCCCCAGCCAGCACATCCCGCGCCACGATCAAATCAATTATCCCGAACGGTCCTTGGTTAACCCGGGCCGCCACCCCGTCAAGCCCGGTGGTGATATCGCCTCCGGCGGGGCCCATCACGGTCAGCACCGCGTACTCCTGGCTGACGTCCGCCACCTCGACGCGGAGCATGAACCGCATGGAATCCAGGAACGCCGCGAGCGGTGCCGCGGTACCCGGCTCCACGTGCACCCACACCGAGCTGCCGTCATCGGTCAGCGTGAGATGGTGCTCCACGTGGCCGGTCGGGCTGAGCACCAGGGCCTGGGCGCTCTGGCCGGTCTCCAGGCCCGCCAGCTGCTGGGTCGTCAGGCTGTGCAGCCAGCTCAGCCGGTCCGGGCCGCTGACCTTCAGCACGCCGCGGTTGGACCGGTCCACGATCCCGGCGTCGCCGGGCCCCCCGGCCCCGTCGAGCGCACGCTGCTCGCGCGCCGGATCGCCGTAGTGCGCGGCGACACCTTCGTCGGGCCAGCTGGCCGCTACTGCCCCCGGCCACTCCAGAAGCGGGCTCATCAGCGTGCTCCTTTCGATTCAGTCCGGCATTCCGCGCAGCGGCCGAAGACGGTGAGGTGGCCCATGTCGGTCTCGAAGCCGTGCTGTTCGTCAAGCATGGTGATCAGGGGGCGGATCGTGTCCGGGCCGGTCTCGGTGACCCGTCCGCAGTCGCGGCAGACCAGGTGCACGTGGTCGGCGTCGGTGGCCAGGTGGTAGGTGGGCGCGCCGTGCCCGAGGTGCGTATGGGTGACCATGCCGATCTGCTCGAGCAGCTCAAGGGTACGGTAGATGGTGGAGATGTTGACGCCGCGTGCCGTCTGCTGGACCTGGATGCCGATTTCCTCCGGGGTCCCGTGATCAAGGCGCGCCACCGCCTCGAGCACCAGCTGGCGCTGCGGCGTCACCCGGTAGCCGCGGGCACGCAGCTGCTCGTCCCATCCGCGGACGGGGTGACTATGGGACGGTACCTCGGCGTCCATGGCCTCATAGTAGTTGCGCTGGTGTGATCGGGCGCACGGCAAAATGCTCTTGCCTGCCCGCCCGCTTCGCGGCTAACGTGCGAGGTACGCGGGAAAGGAGGTGGTCCAACAGCATGCATAGACAACGGACTCGTGAGGTGGCTGTCAGCTAGCCGCCTACCCGCCGGCATGACGTCCAGCGAGACGGCGGCCGGCTAAAATCTGGCAGACACCGAGTCCCCGGGCTGGCCGACCTTGTCCAGTCGTCCCCGGTTTGGCGTAAGAGGCGCCATCCGGAGCCGCCCGGGGACTTACCATGTCCCGGCTCGTCACCCGTTCTGCTCGTCACCCGTTCTGCTGGCGCACCCGTTTGAGCTGGGCCGAAAGGTGCGGCTGGAGCCCCTGGCCCATCGCGGCCATGTCGTAGGCGTAAGCGAGGTCCTGACCCCCTGGTCCCCCCGGCCCGGTGAGCCCGTAGAGCCGGTGCCCCGCGGTTACCTCCTTGGCCGTCGCGGTCCGGGCGACTACATCGGTGGCCATCTCGATGCGAGTGCCCGATATCTCGCCCAGGTAGATCTCGACGATCCCGGTGGGATGCGCCAGCATCACCTCGACCTGGTGGTCGGGACGCGGGCGCCAGTAGCCGCTCTCGGTACCCAGCGGCAGCCCGATCCGCCCCTCCTCGTCTAGCCGCCAGGTCCTGCTGGCATAGCTGAGGAACGGCTTGCCGTTGTGGCTGAAGCTGATCTCCTGCCCGAACCTGAACGACTCGATGGTCGGATACCCGCCGATCCCGGCACCTTCCCACCGCCCGAGCAGGAACTCCAGCGGCGCCAGGTCGGGGTGTACCGGCGGGGCGTCGGTGGTCATCGGCCTTCCTGCCCCGGCCCGGCATCCGGGCCCCGGCGTGTCCCGGCGAGGTATATCCGCACGACCACGTACAGGCAGGCGACGGCGACCAGAGCGAGTACGCCAATCAGGATCGCTGCGCTCAGCATGCCATGCATAGGCCGCAGTTTAAGGGCGAAGCACGCGCACTGTCTGGAGCCGCGCCGAACCCGGCATCCGCGCCCGTCCCGCGGGCGGGGGCGAGCTAGAGTTTCTGCCATGCCCGAGCGTTCTCTGGTCATCAAGGTCACGGCAGGCAAGGACGACGCCGAGCGCTGTAATCAGGCCTTCACGGTCGCCGCGACGGCCGTCGCGAGCGGAGTCCCCGTGTCCTTGTGGCTCACCGGAGAATCCGCCTGGTTCGGCCTGCCCGGCCGCGCGGAGGATTTTTCGCTCCCGCATGCCGCGCCACTCGCTGACCTGCTGGCCGGGGTGCTAGCCGTCGGCTCGGTTACGGTGTGCACGCAATGTGCCGCGCGACGGGACATCACCACCGACGACCTGATCGACGGCATCCGGATCGCCGGGGCGGCCACGTTCGTCGCCGAGATCATGGCCGAAGGCGCCCAGGCACTGGTCTACTAGGCCCTGGTACCTGCTAGGCGGGCGCCCCCTGGGCGGCCAGCCGGTCGCGGCGCAGGTTCAGCACCAGTTCCTCCTGCCGGGGATCCATCGGCGGCAGGGCGCCGACGACCCAGCCGAGCAGCATGTCAGCGAGGCTCGGATTACGGACGAGCGCGGGCCCGTGCAGGTAGGTGCCGACTACCCGCCCGGCGTACGCGCCTTCGGTCCCGTCCCCGTTGCCAACGCCGGCCAGCACGGTGGCCAGCGGTTTCACGTCCGGACCGCGCCTGGTAACGCCCTGGTGGTTCTCGAAGCCGGTGAGCCGTTCCACGCCGAGCGCAGGATCGACGTCGGCCGTTATCTCACCGACCCCGCGCCGGTCGCCCCGGCCGCTGCGGATGTCGAGCAGCCCGAGCCCGGCCACCGGCTCCCCTTCCGCACCGCCGAACTCGGCCCCCACGATCTGGTACCCGGCGCAGACCGCGAAGACCACCGCGCCGTGGTTCACGGCACTCGACAGCCCGCCGCCCGCCCGGAGCCGCCGGGCGGCGAGAACCTGCGGCAGATCCTCGCCGCCGCCAAGCAGGTAGATGTCACCGTCCACGGGCACCCGCTGGTCGGAATTGACCTCGGCTATCTCGACCGGGATGCCCCGCAGCCTGGCCCGGCGGGCCAGCACGAGCAGGTTGCCGCGATCACCGTAGGTGCTGAGAAGGTCCGGGTAAACCCAGACCAGCCGGACCGCCGACGGGCCCGTGGGCCCGGCCTGGACGGGTCCGGCAGACGTTTCCGGCTCCTGGGGTGCCCGGGATCCCAGCCGGTGCCGGCCTTGGCCCTCGCTCATCGTCTCTCCCGCCGGTAAGGCCCGATTCAGTCCGTACGCCCGAGCACCGCGCGGATGTGCTGGAACGCCGTGTAGTTAGCGATCACTTCCATGGACTGGCTGCGAGCCAGGTCCACCGCCTCATCGACGCCGCCGACGATCCGGAAAGCCACCTCGTCGGCTTCCAGCCTGACCGCCAGGTCGAGCTTGCGTTCGCCGGTCACCAAGACCGGGCGCCCGCGCAGCCTGCGGTAATCCACGTCCCACAGCCAGGAGGTGTCCCGGCCGTCAGGCACCTGCGCGTTCACCGCCAGCAGGACAGGCACCGGCGGCGGCACCAGGATATCCAGCGCCTCCAGCCAGCCGGCCGGGTTCTTGGCCAGCAGCAGCCGCAGCGCGCAGCCGTGACGCTCGATCTGGGTATACCGGCCCGCGACCGAGCGCACCTGCCGGACCGCGCTCAACGCCTGCGGGACGCTGACGCCGAACACCTCCGCCACCGCGAGCGCGACCACGGCGTTCGACCGGTTAGCCCGGCCGGGCAGGATCAGGTCAAGCGGCTGCGACCTCCCGGTGGGATCGATCACCTCCTCGCCCGCCAGCACCCAGCTGACCGGAGGCCGCCGGTTCGAGCATTCGCCGCAGTACCAGTCCTCGCCCTCGCGGCGCAGATGCGACCCGCAATGCGGGCAGCACCAGGAGTCGTCGTGCCAGCGCTGGCCCGCCGCTACCCAGGTAACCTGGCGTGCCTGCCCGGCCGCCCAGGCCACCAGCGGATCGTCGGCGTTGGCGATCACCCGGCAGTCGGGCGCGGCCGCCAGGGCCGCCCGCCAGCGGCGGGCGAGCATCCAGATCTCGGCCGCCCGGTCCATCTGGTCCCGGCTGAGGTTCAGCAGCACCACCACCCGGGCGCCGGTCGCCTCGAGCATGGCCGGCATGAATTTCTCGTCGACTTCGAGCACGGCCAAGGTGGCGTCGGGCGCCTTGGCGAGCGCGGCGACCAGCCCGGCCTCCATGTTGGCCCCGAACGCGTTAGACGCGATCTGCTGGCCGAGCGTGCCGAGGGCGGCCGCCACCAGCCGGGTCGTGGTGGTCTTGCCGTTGGTGCCGGTCACCAGGATTACCTGGCGCCCGCGCGCGAGCAATGACAGCAGGTCGGGTTTGAGCCTCAGGCCGATGACCCCGCCGATCACTGATCCGTCACCGCGGCCGGCCAGCCGGGAGGCACGGCCGGCGGCACCGCCGACGGTGGTGGCAAGACGCGCGCGGAGGGGAAGGCTGAACCGCCGCGACGGCGGGCTGCTAGTGCTCATCTCGGGCCCGATGTTATCCGGTCGCGGTCCGGCTCACCGTAAGATCCGCCACCGATATCGTCACAGAGACCGGCGCTTGCGCCAGTCAAGACGCGGCGGCGGAGGCCCTAGATTGGGCGCGGGCCGGCCGCGGCCCGAACGCCAGCTCTCCGGGGCCTGCTGGCCGTCGTCACCTCGGCCGGGTTCCGGCGCAGGCCGCGATTCAGCCGCCGCGGCCGGGGCCGCCGCGGCCGGGGCAGCCGCGGCCGGGGCAGCCGCGGCCGGGGCAGGCCTGGCCCGGAACTCCTCCAGCGTCAGCGAGGTGGCGGCGCTGAGCCCGGCGATACCGGGATTGGCGTCGGCCATGATGACCTGCCGTCCCGCCGGAGCGGCGTACGTGATGATCATGGCGCTGGCAGGCAGCTCCTGGAGTTCGTGCTGCTCGACGAGGAACTCACGGGAACGTTGCGTGGCCAGGGCGAGCGATTCGCTGTCACCTGTCGCCTTCGAGGTCGTCGTCCCCCACGCGGTACTTGTGCTGATGCCAGCGCTCACCGAGTCACTTTCACCGGTGCTGCGCGAATCGCTGGCCTGGACGTTGCGCGAGAACGTGGCGCGTGCGGGCAGCAGCATGCTGCCGGCGTCACTATGGCCGTGCCCGGTGCTGCGCGACGTCCCTTCGCTGGTCGACCACGACGTGGCGATCGAACTGACCGAACCCGTGGTGCTGGTATACGCGCTGGCGGTCGTGTCGGTGACAGATAGGCCTATCGTCTCGGTGAGCTGAGACAGCACAAAGCGATGCTCGGTGCCCAGCTGCTCGCTCGCGGCCTTGGCGTCTTCGGCGTTCCCGAGTCGCATGAAGGCGACCGCGGCGTTCCCGCGCCCGAGACGCTGCTTGACGTGCGGGGAGATGGCACGGTAGGCGAGCACAAGCCCGGTCCCTGTGCTCTCGCATATATCACTGAGCCGGTCGAGCGTGTCGCCGCGCAGCCTTTCCGCGGCGAGCACGAACAGGGTGTGCTGCCACGGCCGGCCCGGTCGCGTCTCGCGCAGTTCGTGCGTCAGCGCGACCGCCAGGTAGGTCCCGAGGACATTGCCCTCAGCCGCGCCCGCCCCCGGGCTCAAGGCAACGACGCGCAGGGCACTGCGCGGCAGCGGTACCAGCGCGGTGCCGACCGGCGCCAGCTTGCGCAGCTGGGACTCCAGGATCCAGGCTCGTTCGAGGACCACGCGGTCGGTGGCGCCGCGGCCGAACATGGCGATGAGCCTGTCCACCTGCCCGGCCGTGATCAGGCCGGCGGCCACGTCGTCGCGGGGGTCCCCGATCTGCGCCAGCGCCCGCAGGGCGGCCGCGACGCTGGCGACGGTCGCCCGGCCGCCGAGCGAGTCGATGACGCGCTCGAGGATGGCGTTGTCGAGGGAGAGGTCGCGGGTGGCACGCGCTTCTTCGCTGACGCTGGCCACCAAGGACAGCACATCGGCCAGGGCATTACTGCCAAGTCCGGTACCTAGGTCGAGCCTGGGCAGGTCTTGCGGCAGCACCCAGACCAGCGGGTCGATGCCCGAGGCGCGTGCGAAGCCGAGCAGGTCAAGGCCGACCGAGCCGCCCGACAAGTCGAGCACCGTGACCTCGTCGCCCGCCGCTAGCCGGTGCGCGCCTGCCGTCGCGAGCATCGCGGACCAGCCGGACAGGGTGCCGCCTGCGACGTCCACACGGTGAACGCCGCCCGGAGCGCAAACCGCGTACCACCGCTTCTGATGCTCATACGCGAAGCGAAGGGCTTGCCACTCCCGCACCCGGGTGGCGTGTTCGGCTTGCCAGGCGAAGAGCCGGCTTTCCTGGGCGGCGCGTATCCTGCCGACCCTGGTTCGCTCATCGGCCAGCCGTGACTGCAGCGCTCGCTCACCTTGCCAGATCGCGTACCCGCTGACGGCCGCGACTATCGCGCAGCAGATTACGGCCACGCCGACGGCCAGAACGTCGAGCAGCCCCGCGGCCCCGAGGACTATGGCCACCACCGCGATGGCCACGGCGACGGCGAATGCCGCCTTGAGCGGCCGGTTGAGTGTGCTCTCCTCGCGCCGCTGGGCCATCGCCCAGTCAGGGCTGAGCCGTTCTTGCGCCGGCGGGGTAGGCCTGCGGGGCGGCGGCCCGGGGTCCTGGCAGGGCGTCGCGTACTGCCAGCCCAGGTAAAGACCATCGCGGCGGTCAGAGGTCATACTCCCTCCGAACGCTTCAACGCTCGCTGCGGTTCAGCGGCGTGCCGGTTAGGGCGCGTGAGCTGCGGCGTCCTCGCCCGTACCAGCTGGCCGCGCGGGACAAGCCGCGGCGGGTGCTTGACCGCGAGGAGAAACTCACCGTCGCGTAGCGCAGGCGGCGGCTCCGGCGCCGCGGCGCCGGCGGCCCTGGCCAGGTGCTGGGCCGCCGCCGCGTCGTTCATCCGGTGGGCGATGACCACGTTGGTGAGCTCCGACAACTCGGCACCGACCTGCGCGGACGTGGTGGCCGCGAGCACGGGCAGGCCGGTGCCCGCACCACGAGCGATCAAGTCGGTGACGCAGTGCCTGGGCAGCAAGCTGCACTCAGCCAGCCAGATGATCCCGTCACCGTCGACGCCGATGCCGCTCAGGGCCTCGCCGGCGCCCAGCAGATCCTGGCACACCAGGCGGGTGAGCATCGCGGCGCCCGCCCCCGCCGCCCCCGCTGGTCCCCCGAGGCGGAAGAGCACCACGGCCCGTTCGGTGACCGCGCGGCCGAGATCGATCTCGGCCGCCTGCCCCCGGCCGGATGGCCGCAGCCACGGCCCGAACGGTGACGCCCGGAGTTCACGCAACTGCCGCGTCAGCTGCGCGGTGGTCGCGGGCTCGGCGTGGAGGAGGCTCACCGATACCCGGGTTCGCTCAGCGAGCGCATCGCGACGAGGGTAGGCCGCGGGCACGTACTCCATCCGCGCCCGCATCGCCGTGGGGTTGAGCAGGTGAATGACCTCATCAAGGACGGCAACTCGCGGATCGCCCGGCGCGGCGTCGAGCAGTTCGAAGACGTCCTCGAGGTAGGCGGTACAGCTGCGCCGGTACTGGCGGCCAGGCCCTTCCCAGCTGAGCATGGCCGTGACCAGTGCGGCTCGCCACGCGGGATCACCGTGGCGGAACGGCTCGTAGCACCCTGGCGCGATCGGCGCTGCGGCTGATCTGTCCCGCCCGGCGTCCATCTCGCCGAAAACCTGCAGCGGCGCGCCTGATTCAGCGCAGACCGCGGCCAGTTTGGCCGGCAGGCCGGGATCGGAGGTGAGGTCCACAGCGAATACCGGCTTGCGCCGCCGCACGGCGGCGTACACCAGCTGAAAGCCGGTGGTCAGCACGTCCGGTCCGGCCGACCCGCAGACGGCTATCCCGCCGGCCGCCTCCGACCACGATAGGGCGACCCGCGCGCCTGATCCTGCCACCACCCCCAGGCAGCCGCCATCCCTGGTCACGACGCCACCGGCCCGGATCGCCCGGATGGTGGCGGCGCGCCGGGCCGCCGTGATCAGGCCCGGCCGGGCCGGCGGCACGTTTCGCTCATCGGTGTGCAGCCAGCTCAGCCAGCCGGCCAGGGCGGCCTCCGCGGCGCCGGCGAGCACCGCGAGCGGAAGCTGTCGCGGCAGCCAGATGCTCAGGCCGGCGAAGGCGGCCGTGAAATGCAGGAGGTGGCTGACCTGGTGGCCGCTGGCCCCGAGATAGCTTGCCACCTGGGCGGGGCCGTCGGCGAACCCCGCGGCCGCGGCCCGCGGGCCCACCGCAACGGTCCACGCCAGCGCGGCCAAGACCGGAACAAGCAGCCACGACAGGCGCCACCTGGTCATCTTGGTGATCAGGTAGAACACGGCGGCAATGAGCATCGTCAGCTGCGCGAACAGCACATGCGCGACTACCACGAGTACCACGCCGGCCGCGAGTATTTCGCCCCGGCGCGGCAGTCCCTGGGGGACGAGGTATCGGGCACGCCGTGGCATCTGTTCCGCCTCTGTCACGACTTCGGCCGGCATCTCGGCTCCAGCGTCCCAGGTGCAGCGCGCATGTGTCCAGGTGGTTACCGTTTCCGAGCGCCCGCGCCCGCTTAGGGCGTATGAGCCGGTGCCTCAGTGGTGTCGATCGCGACCCTGAACAACTCTGGTTTCAGCATCACCACGGTAAGAGCGGTTGGCTCTCCGGAGTCGGAATCATCGAACCTGACCGTCACCGTGATGACCGGCTGCCCGGGTGACAGCCGCAGGCTGCGGGCGACCGACGGCTGAGGCGGGCACATCTCCACGCTCACCGCCGCCGCCGGCCAGGCGGTGAGCACCGCACCGAACGACGAGAATTCCGGATCGGCCTGCAGGTCGTCCCGCGTGTCCTCGTCATCGGGCGGCTGATGCAGGTAGGCCGTTGACACGGCGGCCGGGTCACCCGCGGACGCCCAGACGCACCTGACCACGCGGATGGACGCGCCAGATGGCAGCCGCAGAGCCCAGGCCACATCCTGCGGCGCCTCACGCCGGGACACATGCCTGGTCTGGCAGGCGATCGAGCTCCCCATCGGATCAAGTCGCGTGCCGAGCCCGGCCACGCCCTCGATCGGGATCCAGTAGTCGGCCGGACTGGCCCGGTACAGCTGCCCGTCAGGCAGCCGACGGACGAGCGACCGGCGAGCGAGATCGCTTATCGCGGCGTCGATCTCGGTCAGGCTGACGTTATACCGCCGGGCCAGCGCGCTGCGCCGGGGCAGCCGCCAGCCAGGTTCCCGGTGCACGAGCGCCGCCGCCATCCGGTCAGCCAGCACTCCTGTGGCCCCCGTCGGTGCTCGTGTTCCTTCCGGGCCGGACGCGCCCCCCGATGGCGATGCCTCAGGGAACGGCGAGGCTGGCGGCAAGGGGATGGGATGGTCACGTCCCCCGGCGTTAGCGGTCATTCCGCGTATCGCCGCGATCGGGCCGGCCTGCACGGTCGCCGAAAAGGGGATTGCGCCTGATCCGCGTCCACCGACAACTTGCGCCCACTCGTCCTCCGCCGAAGTGCGAACGGCAATATCTCGCCTGCCCACGCCCATTGATATTCATCTCAGGTGAACAGGAGTTGAACAACAAAGGAACGGCCAGACGGCCACTCGATGTCATATAGGTGAACGACGGGCCTCGCCGGGGTGAGCGGCAGCAGGAGGGCCAGCGCGGCCGGGCTTACCTGGGCTGCGGCATTCGGGCCGCTGCGTCCGGGTACCACGCCAGCCAGGATTCAGGACACCATAAGTTAACCTTCTGGTCTCCATTTGTCCACCTTGGGTTTGCCCGCAGGTACCAGCTGCGCCGACAAACTGTACTCGCACACCACGGTTTGCACGCTTACCGGCCGTCCGGGGCTGCTCATCGCGGCCGAGGAACAGAAAAAACCATAAGGAGTACCCGATATGCAATTTCGACGCAGACGGCAGGCCACGACGGTAGGGGTCGCCGTCGTGGCGACGGCGCTGTCTCTCGCCGCATGCTCCTCATCATCCTCGTCGAGCAGCAGCACTACGTCGGGCAGCAGCACGCCCGCGTCGGGCGCATCGTCGAGCAGCGCCGCCCTCAGCGGCACGCTCAACGGGAGCGGATCGACGCTCCAGCTCACCTACCAGCAGGCGGCCATCTCGGCCTTCAGGTCGGTCCAGTCCGGCATGACGGTCAACTACGGTGCCGGCGGCTCGGGCAAGGGGCGCACGGATCTGGCCTCGGGGGTGGTCAACTACGCGGCCTCGGACTCGCCGATTCCCGCCGCCCAGGCGTCGACCTTCAAGGGCACGGTGCTCTACTTCCCCGACGTGATCGCCCCGGTCACGGTCTCATACAATCTGTCAGGCCTCAGCAAGCCGCTGCAGCTGTCGGCGCCGGTCATCGCGAGCATCTTCCAGGCCAAGATCACGACGTGGAACAACTCGGCGATCGCGGCGGACAACCCCGGGGTCACCCTGCCCAGCACCCCGATCACCATCGCAGTCCGCTCGGACTCCTCGGGCACCACGCAGAACTTCACGCAGTTTCTCGTCGATGCCACGGGGGACGGATGGACGCTTGGCACCAGCTCGACCATCAAATGGCCCTCCACCGCCCGCGCCGGCAACGGTAACGGCGGGGTGGCGTCGACCATCAAGTCCACCCCCGGGGCCGTCGGGTACGTGGACTACTCCGACGCCAAGGCCTCCGGGCTAACCTTCGCTTCTATCAAGAACAAGGACGGTCAGTACGTCGCGCCGTCGGTGGCTGGCGCCTCCGCCGCCGCCAGCGAGGCCACCGTCAAGCCCAACCTGACGTTCAGCGCGATCTGGGCGCCCGGCGCCACCTCGTACCCGATCAGTGCTCAGTCGTACATTCTGGTTTATGAGACTCAGCCGAATGCGAACGACGAGGCCATGCTCAAGGCGTGGATCGGCTACCTGATCGGAGCCGGCCAGCAACTGCTCCCCAACCTGGGCTTCGCGCCGCTGCCCTCTAGCATCCAGTCGATGGCCCAGGCGCAGCTCAGCAAGATAAGCATGTAATAGATAGTGAGCGTTGTGATGCAGGCAGATCAGATCGGCTCGCTGTCGTGAGCACTGTCGCGCGGGCGGATCAGGCCACCCCGGCCGGATCCGCCCGCGCCCTGTCAGAGCGGCGGCCGCTCGGCGACCGCGGCTTCCAGGTCCTCGCGCTCGCGTGCGGCCTGCTGGTGCTGGTGATCCTGGTCCTGATCGCCGTCACGACCAGCCAGCAGGCCTCGTCGTGGTTCACCACCGAGGGCTGGAAGATCTTTACGAACAACTGGAACCCCGGGGCCAACCAGTACGGTGCGCTGGCCTTCATTTACGGGACGGCCATCACGGCGGTGATCGCGCTCGTGATGGCCGTCCCGGTCAGCCTAGGCATCGCCCTGCTCCTGACCGAGGTCGTACCCTACCGGTGGTCGCGGCCGATCGTGTACGTGATCGACCTCCTGGCGGTGGTCCCGTCGGTGGTCTGGGGTCTGTGGGGGATCCTGGTCTTCGCCCCCTGGATCCAGCACATTTATGCCTCGATAGGCTCGGGCGTCAACGGCGTCCCGGTGCTCGGCTCCCTGTTCGGACCGCCCACCAGCGGGGCCTCGTTCTTCACCGCCGGCATCATCCTGGCCTTCATGATCACGCCGATCGTGACCTCGCTGTCGCGCGAGGTCATCGCCACGGTGCCGGCGATCGACAAGGAGGGCGCGTACGCGCTGGGCGCCACCCGGTGGGAGACGATCCGCGGCGCCGTGTTGCCGCACAGCCAGGGCGGCATCGTCGGTGCGGTGCTGCTCGGCCTGGGCCGGGCGATGGGCGAGACGATCGCCGTAGCCCTGGTGATCGGCTCGTCGCCCGTGATCACCTCGCACCTGTTCGCTCCCGGCTACAACATGCCCGCGGTCATCGCGAACCAGTTCGGCGAGGCCTTCGGCCTGTCCCGCGCCGCGCTGATGGGAATCGGCGTGCTCCTGTTCGTCTTCACCATCATCATCAACGTCCTAGCCCGGGGGATCGTGGAACGCAACGCCCGGCGGAAGCGGGGTGCCTGATGGCTGTCGTCACCGCTGAACCGCAGCAACCCGACCTGCGAGAGGCGAAGGGCTGGCGGCGCACCAAGAACCGCATCATGACCACCCTGATGGTGGTCTCGTTCATGCTGGTGATCATCCCGCTGGGGTTCGTCCTGTTCACCGTGATCGCCAAGGGCGCCTCGATCATCAGCTGGTCCTTCTTGACCGGCGGCCCGATCCCGTCGACCGTCGCGCCCGCGGGCGTGGGCGGGATGGGGCCCGCGGTGCTCGGCACCATCGAGATCACCGCGCTGGCCACGGTCATGGCCGTGCCGCTCGGCATATTGGGCGCGATCTACCTCAACGAGTACGGCGGCAAGAACTGGCTGGCGGCGCTCATCGGGTTCTTCAGCGACGTGATGACGGGCGTGCCATCGATCGTGATGGGCCTGTTCATCTTCACGATCTGGGTGCTGCACTTCGGCTTGTCCGGCCTGGCCGGCGCCTTCGCCCTGGCCTGCCTGATGCTGCCGATCGTGATCCGCTCCAGCTACGAGATGCTGAGGCTGGTGCCGAACTCGCTGCGCGAAGGCAGCTATGCCCTCGGCGCTACCAAGGCCCGCGTGACGGTGACCGTGGTGCTGCCCGCGGCGATCGGCGGGATCGTCAGCGGCGCGCTGCTCGCCGTCGCCCGGGCCGCGGGAGAGACGGCGCCGCTGCTCTTCTGCATCGGCGCGGCGGCCTCGGCGAACAAGAATGTGTTCAGCGGCGCCAACACGGCGCTGCCCTCGCAGATCTTCGCGAACGCGAACCAGCCGTACGTCGGCGCGCAGGACCGCGGCTGGGGCGCGGCGCTCACCCTGATCGCCCTGTGCTTCATCCTCATGATCGCGGCCCGCCTCGTCACCGCACGATTTTCCAGATTCTCCCGCTAGGAATGCCTCGACAGAAAGCCGCGCTAGGAACATCATGGAACAGTCAGAGCAAAACGTTGCCAGCAATACTCAGCTGCCCAAGTCCCAGGTGCAGACGACGCCGGGCGCAGCTGCGTTCGATACGCCGGGCGCGACTATCTTCGATGCGCAGAAGGTCTCGTGCTACTACGGCTCCTTCCGGGCCGTCACGGACGTTTCGCTGTCCATCTACGAGCACGAGATCACTGCGTTCATCGGCCCGTCCGGGTGCGGCAAGACGACGGTGCTGCGGACGCTTAACCGCATGAACGACCTCATACCGGGCGCTCACGTCGAGGGTGACGTACAATACCGCGGGGCGTCGCTGTACGCCAACGATGTCTCCCCGACCGCCGTGCGGCGGCGCATCGGCATGGTCTTCCAGAAGCCGAACCCGTTCCCCAAGTCGATCTACGACAACATCGCCTACGGGCCGCGCATCAACGGCATCCGCAACAAGGACAAGCTGAACGAGATCGTCGAGCGCTCGCTGCGCCAAGCCGCGCTGTGGGAGGAGGTCAAGGACCGGCTGGACAAGTCGGGCCTGGGCTTGTCCGGCGGGCAGGCGCAGCGGCTGTGCATCGCCCGCACGCTCGCCGTCGAGCCGGACGTGGTCCTGATGGACGAGCCCTGCTCGGCGCTCGACCCGATCGCGACGGGCGCCATCGAGGACCTGATGCGGGAGATCAAGTCGCAGTACACGATCGTCATCGTCACGCACAACATGCAGCAGGCCACGCGGGTCAGCGACCGCACCGCCTTCTACTCTGTGCTCCGCAACGAGGAGAGCGATACCCGCACCGGAGTGCTGGTCGAGTACGGCCGGACCGAGCAGATCTTCCAGGACCCGCAGGACTCCCGCACGCAGGCCTACGTCACCGGCCGGATGGGCTGAGCTGGACGGCCAGGCCCGGCCGCGCCAGGGCGATGCCCTGGCGCCCATCTCCGGCCCTGCGGCCTAGCGGGCCTCGGGGACGACCACGACGGGGCACGCCGCGTGATGCGTGACCTTGTTGCTCACCGACCCCAGCCAGAGCGCGGCGAACGCGCCGGTGCCGCGGGACCCCACGACGAGCAGGTCGGCGTCATGCGAGGCCCGGACGAGTTCTTCCGCCGGATCCCCCGTGGTCACGCTCACCGTGACCCCAGGCGCCGTCTGGCCGGTCTCCTGCGCAACCCGGTCCACGTATTGCTGGATCCCCTTCCGCGTGAGCTCCGGGTCGAAGCTGCTCTCGGGGAGGTCGGGCACCGGCCAGTAAATCCTGGTGGCCGGGCGAGGCGGGATCGGGTGCACGGTCATGACGGTCAGCGGGACATGGTGCTGGGCCGCCTCTCGCATAGCCCAGCTGAGGGCCAGGCGAGAATGCTCCGAGCCGTCCACCCCAACGATGATTCCGGGCATCTCTGCTCCTCAGGTTACCTATCCGTTTCAGTTGGTCCTGCTGAGAGGATGGCCTGAAGATCCGCCGATGGGTAGGGACTAAGGATAGGGCGGGAGTCCCGGGCGGACGGGAGACGCGCCTTAGTTCTTAGCCGTTCCTGCCAGGTACACCACTCGGCGCGCGATGTTGACGGCGTGAGCACCGAGACGCTCGTAAAACCACGCCACCAGCGTCATCTCCATCGCCACTGGCAGCGCCATCTGTCCGGAGGCAAGCTCGGCGAGCAAGCTGGCGTGCAGCTCGTCCATCTCGGTATCGCGTTCCGCTAGCGTCTCAGCGGCGGAACGGTCCCGCTGATACCAGGAGTCCGCGGCACTGCGCCACATCTCGGAGTTGAGGTTTCCCATTCGCTCCACGAGGCCCCGGGCGCGCACCGAGAGGTCCTTGCCGAGGATGTGGTTAGCCCGGGAGGCGATCTGGACGACCAGGTCGTGGGAGCGCTCGAGCTCCGGCACGATGCGCAGCACTGAGAGCAGGAAGCGCAGGTCGGAGGCGACGGGCGCCTGCAGCAGGATCTGCCGGTTGACCAGTTCCTCGATCTCCGGGTAGAGGGCGTCGATGACCTGCTCGCGTTCTGCCAGCTGCTGGAGGACCTCGGGGTTGGCCGTCAGGAGCGCTTTGGTCGCTCCGGGCAGATCCTCGGCGACCATGGCGAACAGCTCGATGACCTTGGCTTCGATGCTCTCAAGGTCACGCTGGAATTCCTGCCGGTTCTCGACCACTCTTACAGCGTACTCGGCGCCGGTTGGGTCCGACAGGCGCCGTTCCTCATGTTCATCTCCGCTTCACTCGTGCCATAGCCGCCACTGATGGCGTGGCCGTCATGATCATTAGTCCTGGGTATATAAAGGGCGCGGCCGCCGTGCGATGACACGGCGGCCGCGCCCGTTACCGGATCAGCCGCGATCAGATCGTGACGTCAACTTTCGTGACCTGACCGTAATCCGCCTCGACCGAGCGCTCGGCCCGCAAGCCGCCGGGCGCGAGCACCCGCAGCGTCCACGACCCGGGCGCGGCGAAGAACCTGAACCCGCCGTCGTCGCCCAGCGGGACCTCGGCCACGAACTCGTCGCCGGTGCCGAGCAGCCGTGCGTAACCAGTAGCCACCGGGGTGCCATCGCGGGTGACACGTCCCTCCACCACCGCCTGAGTCCCGGTGGCCGCACTGACGCTGACGCCGCCTGCGGGGGCGCCGCAGCCGTCGGCGCTCACTGTGCCGCTCATCGGCCGTCACCCAGCTCGATCGGCACGCCGACCAGCGAACCGTACTCGGTCCACGAGCCGTCGTAGTTCTTGACGTTGGGCTGGTCAAGCAGTTCGTGCAGCACGAACCAGGTGTGCGCCGACCGCTCGCCGATCCGGCAGTAGGCGATGGTGTCCTTGCCGAAATCAAGGCCCGCCTCGCCCTGGTAGAGCTGGGTGAGCTCGTCGTCGGAACGGAAGGTGCCGTCCTCGTTCGCCGCCTTGGACCAGGGCACGTTGCGGGCCGTGGGAATGTGGCCGCCCCGCTGCGCCTGCTCCTGCGGCAGGTGCGCCGGCGCGAGCAGCAGGCCCGTGAACTCGTCCGGGGAGCGCACGTCGACCAGGTTGCGCTTGCCGATGGCGGCGAGCACCTCGTCGCGCATCGCGCGGAGCGAGGAGTCCTGGTCCTTGGCGGTGTAGCTGGTCTTCGGGCGCTCGGGCACGTCGGTGCTCAGCTCGCGCGAGTCGAGCTCCCACTTCTTGCGGCCGCCGTCGAGCAGCACAACCTTGTCGTGGCCGTACAGCCTGAAGTACCAGTAGGCGTAGGCGGCGAACCAGTTGTTGTTGCCGCCGTAGAGCAGCACGGTGTCGTCGTTCGAGATGCCCCGCTCGGACAGCAGCGCCTCGAAGCCCGTCTTGTCGACGAAGTCGCGGCGGACTGGATCCTGCAGGTCCTTCTTCCAGTCGAGCTTGATCGCGGTCGGGATGTGGCCCTTGTCGTAGGCGCTGGTGTCCTCGTCTACCTCCACGATGACGACACCAGGGTCACCGATATGGGCCTCCGCCCAGTCGGCGTCCACGAGGACGTCGGATCGGCTCATGTGGATATTCCTCCTTCTCCGGTCACGCCCTAGGCGGACGGCCGGACCCTTAGATTCCGCTGGATGAACAGATACACCTGGCAGCCCAGGCATAGCTCGAAGGCTGCGTTGAGGAACGCCGCGACCAGCGCGAGTGCGGTGAAGACGAGGCCGCCCGCGGTCACTCCCGCGGCGTAGCAGATAACGCCCAGGGCCCCGATGACCATGCCCATTCCCTGCGCGAACCGCGGCGGCGCCTCGGCCTCGGTATATGCGGGCGGCCCGAGCCGGGGGCGGACGAAACGCCGGTACAGGACGCCGTACGGCGCGTACCGCAGCCCGGCCAGCGCCCCCACCGCGAACACGATGACCTGCGCGGCGAGCAGCCAGGCACTCGCCGTAACCAGCGCCACCGCCAGAACGACAACGGTGATCACCGCTCCCAGCCTAGGACCGCGCGGGTCGATTTCCATGGTCATGCTCCTCGCCACTGAGCGCTTGTTCCTGCCTGCCGGGTCGCCGCCCCGTCTCATCCGGATACCGTGCCTTCGTGATCAGCAGGGCGTGATCAGCAGGTGATCAGCAGGCGTGATCAGCGGTGCACGGCGGCAGCGCGTCCGGGGATTAAGGCAGCGGAGCAAGCGGACAGATGGCGGTAGCGACGTGGCAGAAGTCAACCGCACGCCGCTTGGTCAGCGTCTTCGCTGTCCGGGAGATCACGAACCAGATGCTATGCGGGCTTGACCGGGCTGTCACGCCCAAGGCTGGAGTTATTTCCGCTATGGCCGGCCAGCATGATCGAATACGGGGAGCTCTCACCGCGGTCACTCTCCGCCCGCGGGCGCGGTGATGCCAGGGGCGGCGGGCTCGATCGCTGTGCCCAGCGCGGCGATCACATCCGCTTTGCGGGGCAATCCAGCGGCACGCTTGACGATGGCACCGTCAGCCCCGAGCACGAGCACGGTCGGCGTGCTGCTGATATGCAGCCGTCGCACCAGGTCAAGCCGGGAGGCGGCGTCGATCTCGACATGGGCCACGCCATCGACGGCGTCCGCGACCTGGGCCAGGATCTGCCGCGTCGGGCGGCAAGGCGCGCAGAAGGCGGTCGAGAACTGGACCAGAGTAGCCCGCTGGCCGAGGCGGGCGCCCAGGTCAGTCTCGGTCAGGAAGCCGGCCCCGTCAGCCCGGTCGGGCCGCCTCCCGGCGTCCCGGGTGAGGAGAGCCGGCCGCGAGGCCCGGAACCGCCCGTTCCGCCATCGCCACGCCAGCCCGAGCCCTGTCGCCACGACCAGCGCCGCAGCCAGCGCGATCAACCCGCCACTCATGCCAGTAGAAAGCACCCTCGCGGTAGCTTCCATTCCCCGGGCCGCTGCTAGGTCGGCGTGACCGCAAGCAGCACCCGGTTTCCCGCCGTGATCTGGAAGCTGCTGATCGGCTTCGAGCTAACCGGCATGGACCCCGCGTACCAGACGCGGCCCTCGTCGTGCGCCGTCGTCCACGCGGCCACCTGGGTCCGGGACCCGTCGGGATGCACCACCCACAACTGGCACGTGGTCCCGAGCGCAATGTGGTTGACCAGGACCTCGAAGGCGTTGCCCCACAGCTCGCGCGAATATTCGATGGTGGCGCTCGCGCCGGTGATCTTGCTCGTCGCCACGGCGGTGTCCCAGTCGCCCGCCCCGGGCGAGAACTGCGCGGCATTGTGCACTGTCCGCGTCGTCGAGGTCGCCGTGCGCAGCCCGCCGAACAGGCCGCCGGCGATCACCGCGACGGCGGCAGCCACGGCCAGGAACCGCCACCGGGTCCGGCGCCGCCTGGCTTCAGCCAGGTCGAGTACCGTGCCGAGCAACTCCTGCGGAGGCCGCTCATCCGCGATCGTCCGCACCGCGTCATCCGGGCAGATCCGGCTGACCTCGTCCGGGTTGACCCGGGCCAGCAGAGCGGGCAGGCCGGCCAGGCCGGCGAGTTCGTCCCGGCAGTCCCTGCAGGTGGCCAGGTGCGCGTCGACCAGCGCGCGCTCGGCCGGGTCGATGGCTCCGAGCACGTAGACGCCAAGCGACGGCCGGGCGTCATGGCAATCCCATGCCGGGGTCATGGCGCCAGTCCTCGTTCCTGCAGCGCCAGCTTGAGCGCCTTCAATGCGTAAAACGTCCGTGATTTCACGGTACCTGGCGGTATCCCGAGCGTGGCCGCCGCCTCGGCTACCGAGCAGCCCCGGTAGTAGGTCTCTACAATCACGCGCCGGTGGTCGGGCCGCAGCGAAGCCAGCGCGTCCGCGACGGCCCACGACTCAAGCGTACGGTCGGCGTCGTCGTCGGAGGGCAGCAGTTCCAGCGCTGCCTGTCCGGTCTCTGGCGGTCTGGCCTGCCGCGCACGGTACGAGTCGACCGCGAGGTTGCGCGCGACAGCGAACAGCCACGGCCTGGCCGGCCGGTCGGCCAGTGCCTCCGGGTGACGCCACGCCCGCACAATCGTTTCCTGCACTAGGTCCTCCGCACGCTGCCTATCCCCGCCGGTGAGGTGGAGGGCGTAGCGAAGCAGAGCACCGCCGTGTTCGGCGTAAAGTGCCCGGACAAACGCCTCGTCTGCCACTCGCCCCGGCCGGGGCGCGGTTTCCGCGTTCGGCACATCATGAGGAACGTTCGCTGGCGCGGCACGGTTCAACCCGCCGGGAAAGTTCTTATCGCCGGGCGCCGACCCGGGTACGCCGGGACCCGGATGGCCTGGAGGTCCGTGCTGACTCATGCTCACTCACTGTAGGGTAATATCCACCCAGTGTGCCGTAATTTGCGCGCAATGCCCACCCCCGGGAGGCTTCCTCGCCCTACCCTCCGGCGAACTGCGGCAGCACCTCAATCACCGCCGCATCCCGGAGAGCCAGGTCAGCCGCCACCCGGCGACCCGCCGACGCACCGTCGACCAGAAAAGAGGAAGTCTCGAGCACCGAGCGAAGCCGGTCGTCATCACCGCGGCGGGCCATGATCACATCCAGCGCCTCCGCCAGCGTCTGCGCCTCCACCGATTCCATGGCCACGCCCGCCGCGTCCCTGGCCGCGGCCCAGTACTGGATTGTTACTTTGGCCATTTGGGATATCCTCTTCTTAATCGGGACCCGGGCGCCGTTGCCCCCGGGTCCTTGTCTGTTTATACAAGTAGTGAGGGTGCGACCGCACCAGCGAGTGGAGGTGCCAGCGAGTGAGCGACCTGCTGCTGATTACCGGTGTCCTCGAGCCATCCGCGGAAGTGCTGCCTGCCCTGGGACTCCTGCTGCACCCGGTGCGGGTGCTGCCTGCCGATGCGTCCGCCCTGGTGGAGGCCCCGCCTGCGGATGCGGTACTGATGGACGCTCGACGCGACCTCGCGCACGCGAAGAGCATCTGCCGGCTGCTGCAGACCACAGGCCTGGACTGCCCGCTCTTCGCGATCGTGACCGAGGGCGGGCTGGCGGCGGTCAACGCGGAGTGGGGCGTCGATGACGTGATCTTGCACACAGCCGGACCCGCCGAAGTAGAGGCCAGGGTCAGGCTCGCCATCGGCCGCCGGGCCATCGCCGCCGTGGCCGACGCGCCGGACGAGATCCGCTCGGGGGAGCTGGCCATCGACGAGGCCACTTACGCGGCCCGGCTGCGCGGCCGGGTCCTCGACCTGACCTTCAAGGAATTCGAGCTGCTCAAGTTCCTCGCCCAGCACCCGGGCCGGGTCTTCACCCGCGCCCAGCTGCTGCAGGAGGTCTGGGGCTATGACTACTTCGGCGGCACGCGCACGGTTGACGTTCATGTGCGGCGGCTGCGCGCCAAGCTCGGCCCGGAACATGAGGCCCTGATCGGCACCGTCCGCAACGTCGGCTACCGGTTCGTACCGGTCAAGGGCGACCGGGCCGAACGGGGCCAGGCTCAAGCGGCCGGAAGCGAAGAGCACGGGAGGAGACCCCAGGACTCAGGCGCCCGGGCCGCGACCGCGGCCCGGTGACCGGACGCCCGGTCGCAAGCACGAAGCCGGAGGGTACCGCGCTCAATAGCTCCGGGCTCACGGCGGCGCAGGTCGCCGGCGTCCTGGCCCTGGCGGAGGCCGCGCGCGTAACCGACGGGGTAACGCCGCTTTCTGAACACGTGCTGCTGCACCTGCGCTACGACGGCGCAGGCCAGGATCCCTGGCCTGCCGCCGCCGGAGCTCCCCAGCGGACGGGCCGTGATTTCGCCGTCACGGCGGACGGCGAGATCGCGGGCTACGCTCATCTGGATCCGCCGGAACCGGACGTGACCGGCGAACTCGTCGTCCACCCGGCCCGCCGGGGTCAGGGGCTCGGCCAGGCCCTGACCCGTGAACTGATCGGTGCGGCGAACGGGCACGCCCTGCGGCTCTGGGCCCACGGTGACCTGCCCGCGGCCGCGAGGCTGGCCACCGCGGCAGGCTTCGAGCGGTTCCGTGCGCTGTGGCAGCTGCGCCGCTCGCTGCGGGACCCGCTCGACCGGCCGCTCCTCCCGGCAGGCCGTACGCTGCGCACCTTCGTCCCCGGCCAGGACGAGCAGGAGTGGCTGGGCCTCAACGGCCGGGCCTTCGCCCGGCACCCGGAACAGGGAGCATGGCGCCAGCACGATCTCGACCTGCGTGAACGCGAGCCCTGGTTCGACCCGGCGGGATTCTTCATCGCCGAAAGGGACGGCCGCATGGCGGGCTTCCACTGGACCAAGGTCCATCCGCCAGAAGAGCAGAACGGATCGGGCATCGGCGAGGTCTATGTCGTGGGAGTCGATCCGGCCGAGCAGGGCAGCGGGCTTGGCCGGGCCCTCACCCTGGCCGGCCTGCAGCATCTGCGCGACCTGGGCCTGGACCAGGCGATGCTCTACGTTGATGAAGACAACGTGCCCGCGATCACGATGTATGAGGCCCTGGGCTTCACCCGGGCCAGCGTCGACGCCCAGTACCGGCAGCCCAGTACCGGCAGCCCAGTACCGGCAGCAGGGCACCGGCAGCGGGCGTTAGCCGCCGCTGATCCCAAGCGCCTCGTCAAGTTCAGCGGCAGTCAGCGGCCGGTCCGCGGCCGCTACTGCGCTCAGCACCTCGGCGTAAAGCTCTATCTCGTCAAGGGCGACGCGGTCGTGGACGCGAAGGTCCAACTGCCTGGGAATCGTGCTTACCTCCGGCGCTGATCGCGACTCCGATCGCTTGCGCCCCAGGTTACGTGCCGACACTGCTCCTCCGCATGACCCATCAGGGCCATTCGCTTACCACCTTCACGTGCGGTTTTACCCAGTCAGGCGGTAACGATTCCGCGAAACTGCAACGCAGTTGCCGTCCATCCGGTAATAGACGCCACATGAGTCACACCAGCACCTCGGCCCAAAAACTCATATGCTTTAACAACACCCATTGCTGCGCAAACATGCATGAAACCGGACGTTTGGCCGTTTCGGTTGCGGGGAACAGTGCTTGACGGTCCCCTCGTCATGCACGATTCACCCCGTCCCGCTTGCCCTGAGCCCGCATACTACAGAAGTAGCGGTCCCGCCGGATCTCCTAGGCGGCGCGGCGCCTGCTTGCGCCGCTAGACTCCGGCCCCGTTTTTTCCTACTTCCGACAACCTGATCTCGGGAAGCCATGAATGACAACAGTGATCTCCTGCCGAACCTCGCTCACGAAGACGCATTCGAAATGCAGATGCGTGGATATAGCCGCCGTCAGGTGGACGAGTTCATAGCCCGCTGCCGCAGCCAGATCCGGGACCTGGAGCAGCGACTCGCCCGTGCTCTTGACGAGGAAGAGGAACTGAAGCGCGACCTGGCCACGGCACGCCAGCAGGCCCTCGGCGCCAAGCCCGCGCACGAGGAAATCAGTGAGCGCATCGCCCAGATACTCAAGCTGGCCGACGACGAGGCCAGGTCCCAGAAGTCCAAGGCCCACGAGGAGATCGCCCGGCAGCGCAACGACGCTCAGTCCGACGCGGACAAGGCCCGGGCCGAAGCGCGCGAGCAGGCCGAACGCATGCTGACCGCGGCTCAGGAGCAGGCCGAGCGGGCGATCACCGCCGCGCGCGCCGAGGCCGACAAGACCCGTGTCCGCCGCCCGCGCCGAGGCGGAGCGCACGACCACCGAGGCGAAGAAGAAGTCGGAAAGTGCCTTGGCCAGCGCGAAGGCGCAGGCTAAGAAGGCGCTTGACGAGGCCACCGCCCGGGCTACCGCCATTCATGACGGTGCCGAGCGCCGTCTCAGCCTGCTGTCCACCCGGCACTCAGAAACGATCAAGCGGCTCACTGACATCCTCGACGGTGTCTCCGGCCTGGTCGCCGCGGAAACCGCCCGCATGTCACTCGAGGACGAGGTTGACGAGGCGACCGCCAAGGCGGTCGCCTCGTCGGAGTCCGCTGGCGCAGCGCGTCCAGCCCCCGCACCCGTGGCCATGAACGGGCCCGCGGGTACCAACGGGCCGATGGGTCCAGGCGGACCGCGTCCGGGTGCACCGCAGCCGGCCGCCGCGGCTTCGCCCAGGCCTGTTGCGCCGCCCAGGCCTGCTGCTTCGCCCCAGCCGCAGCCGGGCCTACCCCAGTCGCCCGTGTCCCAGTTGCCCGTGTCCCAGTCGCCCGTCTCCCCGGCGGCGCCACCGGCGTCACAGCCGCATGACAAGCGGGGCCCGGCCCGCGCCGCCGTCATCGACCCTGATGAGCAGGCCGAGGGCATCCGCATCATGCCCGGCAGCGACAACTAGCGCGACGGTCCGGACGGTCCAGGTTCAGGTGGCAGAGCCCAGGCCTTGCGCGAGCAGATCCAGGCGCCGCAGGATGACGCCCTCGCGCAAGGCCCACGGGCAGAGTTCGATCTGATCGGCGCTGAGCAGGTCGAGGATGGCGTCAGCCACGATGGCTCCGGCCGGCAGCTGCGGGGTCCGGCTGACAGAAACGCCAGGCAGCCGGGCCCGTTCGGCCTGAGTCATCTTCGGCAGCCGTTCGGCCAGGGCCGCTACGTCGGCGTGCCGCAGGACACGCTTGACGTAGAGGCCTTCGCCGGACGGAGCCGCGCCGGCGATCCTGGCCAGCTGCCTGAAGGTCTTCGACGTGCCCACCACGTGATCGGGTCGGCCCTGCCGCAGCATCCCGCCGGTTTCCCTGGCGATCTCGGCCCGGACATGCTTGCGCAGGCGGCGGACCTCCTGCGGAGACGGCGGGTCGGAGCTGATCCAGTACCGGGTGAGACGCCCGGCGCCAAGCGGCAGCGAGGCCACGACATCCGGCTCCTCGTCGATTCCCGACGCGACTTCGAGCGAGCCGCCGCCGATGTCCATCACGAGCAAGCGGCCGGAGGACCAGCCGAACCAGCGGCGGGCGGCGAGGAAGGTAAGCCGCGCTTCCTCCTGGCCGGTCATGACGTTGATCTGCGCGCCGGTCTGCTTAAGGATCCTGGCCAGGACCTGCTCACCGTTCACGGCCTCCCGGACCGCCGAGGTCGCGAACGCGATGATCTCCTCGACCCCCTTGTCCTCCGCGATGCGGAGCGCCTCCTCCACGACGTCCCGCAGGCTGTTCTCGCCCGGCCCGGACAGCGCGCTCCCGTCCTCGAGGTGGGCGGCGAGCTTAAGTTCGGCCTTATGGGAGAAGGCAGGCATGGGCCGCGCGCCAGGGTAGGCATCTACCAAGAGCAAATGCACGGTGTTAGATCCCACGTCAAGCACCCCAAGTCGCATACCCTGACGCTACCTTGCCCGTGCTCGGTAAAGCCCGGCTAAGCCGCCAGGCCTTTGCTCCCGCGAGGATCCGCCTGCGTGAGATGCGACTTTTAGCGACCTTTCAGATAATTGATTCCGAACGAGCGGTGGTGCGTCCGGCTGGGAGGTGCGCGTGCATAACGGGGAGGTGTCGTACTGGTGGCAGGCGCGCGCCAGCCGGAAGCAGAGACCGCGGCAGCGGCCGTCGCTACCGGGCGGCGCCGAGGCGGACGTGTGCATCGTCGGAGCCGGCTACACCGGGCTGTGGACCGCCTACTACCTCAAGCGGGCCGATCCCGGACTCCGCATCATCGTGCTGGAGGCGAACTTCGCCGGGTTCGGCGCTTCCGGCCGGAACGGCGGCTGGGTGACCGCCACCCTGCCGGGGTCGCGTGCTCGCTACGCCGCGCACCCGCAGGGCGCGAAAGGCGTCCGCGAGCTCGAGCGGCACCTCCGCGAGACGGTCGACGAGGTGGCCCGGGTCTGCGCGGACGAGGGCGTCGACGCTGGCCTGGTGAAGGGCGGCACGCTTACCATCGCCACCTCGGCCGCCCAGGACGCCCGGCTGCGCCAGGAGCTTGACCGGGAACGATCGTGGGGCGACGGGGCCGAGATCGTCAGGTACCTCGGCCAAGGGGAGCTGGCCGGGCGGCTGCGGGTGACGGGAGCGGTCGGCGCGCTGTACTCACCGCACTGCGCCCGGGTGCAGCCGGCTAACCTGGTCGCCGGGCTGGCCGAGGTCGTAGTGCGCGCCGGGGTCCTGCTTTATGAGGCCACCCCGGTGACGTCGATCTCGGCCGGCCGGGCCCGCACCCCAGCGGGCGAGGTGCGCGCACCCGTCGTCTTGCGGTGCGTCGAAGGGTTCACGGCGGACCTGCCCGGCCAGCACCGGACGCTGCTGCCCATGAACAGCTCGATGATCGTCACCGGTCCGCTTCAAGAGCAGGCATGGAAATCGATCGGCTGGGACGGCTTCGAGACGCTCAGCGATGAGGCGCATGCCTACATCTACGCGCAGCGCACCACTGACGGCCGGATCGCGCTCGGCGGGCGGGGCATCCCCTACCGCTTCGGCTCGGGGATCGATAACGACGGCACCACCGTGCCGTCGACAATAGCCCAGCTTGGCCGGATCCTGCGCCGCATGTTCCCCGCGGCGACCGGAGCCGGGATCGATCATGCCTGGTCCGGGGTGCTCGGCGTGCCCAGGGACTGGTGCGCCACGGTGAGCATGGACCCGCGTACCGGCCTCGGCTGGGCGGGCGGCTACGCCGGCCATGGCGTGGCGGCCGCCAACCTAGCCGGGCGTACGCTGGCCGACCTGGTGCGGGGTGTCCCCAGCCCGCTGACCACCCTGCCCTGGGTGGGGCACCGTTCGCCTCGCTGGGAGCCCGAGCCCGCGCGCTGGGCGGGCGTTCACGGCCTGTACGCGCTCTACCGCGCGGCGGACCGCCTGGAAGCCGCTCGCCGGTCCCCGCGCACCTCGGTGCTGGCCCGCGCGGGCGACCTGATCTCGGGCATTCCCCGCTAGCTTCCCGCAGGCTCACCTGCCGTGCGGATGGCCAGGGTGGTCGGAGTCGATGAGATCCGCGTACTCGGGATGGGCGGCGATGAACCCCGACACGAAGCCGCAGTAGTTGCTCAGCGGCCTGCCCTTGGTCCTGAGGTCATCTAGCGCGGTCTTGACCAGCGTGGTCGCGATACCTCGCCCGCGGAGTTCCGGTTCCACGATCGTATGCAGGAACACCGTTCTCGGGCCTGAGCATTCGTAGACGATCGTGCCGATCACCTCACCGTCGATCAGCGCTTCGTAGCAAAGCGATGCAGGATTGTCCCGGACCGTTATCGCGGGGGGCGCAGCGGACATGTCATGCCTGCCCATCTATCGGCCGATGCCACCGGACCGCCACGCGCATGGCACCGGGTGCCTTCCGGGTCAGCGATCCCACTCGCCGAGACTACCCGGCGGTCCTCGGGCGGGCGGCCACGACTGGTCGCCGTGACCGCCCGCTTATCGCACGAACGAGTCGTCCCGATCGCCGTGATCAGGAGTACCGGCGGTCAGTAGATGGTCTTGATCTTGCTCTTGGCCGTGATCCGGCCGTTGTTACCGCCGACGAACGTGTAGACCTTGAGGTGCCCGGTGTAGCGGAGCGTCTCGCTCCGGCACACCGTCTGGTGGTATCCGATGTCCACCGCACCCAGCATCTGGTGCTGGCTGCCGCTGGAGTTATAGGCCATCGTGACCGCGCCCGCGGCGAACTCGCCGTGGACCGTGTCTTCGGCACACACGTTGATCCGGACCTTGGAGCCAGTCTTCTGGTACGTACCCCAGGCGCTGACGCCGTGCAGGCTCGGGAAGGAGATCTTGTGGGTGCTGGATGACATGGTGGCCGCAGAAGCCGGCAGAGCGCTCAGGGCGAGCATCGCCGCACCGGCGGCGATGGTTGAGATTCGGCGCAGCATGTAAATCCTGTACCTCCGTGTTGGCTTAAGGAAAGCCAGAAGGCTAGCAGTAGCTCCGCCGGGGGGCAACGAGGCGCACTGAACACGCCGCGAAGCGTAGTCAGCCGTCTGAATCTGCTTTCCCGGCGGTTCACCTGCAGACAATATGTTGTCAAATAAAATCCGCATGAATAGTCGTTAAATGCTGACAAACGCGCGTCCCATCCCTGAGCCGCACCGTTTCACGCTGGCCCGTTCCCTCGGGTCCATGCGCGCCGATGGCTGCGTATCGTAATGCGCGGAATGCAACTGACGATATCGGTTGATGCGGGCTGGGCTCATATGCTCTGCTGTTCCAGACAGTCGCGGCGACGGGGAGCGCTATGGGTGAGGACGGCCGCTCCGGCGTGCCACCCGTGAGCATCCGGCCGGGCGACAGCGCACCCACAGGGCCCGTGGCCGCGGCGACGGACCGCTTGGCTGATTTCTGGGATCCGGCCTGGGACGCTAACTGGTGGGATCCGATCCCCGATGCGACGAGGTCGGGCGGTGCCGCGGAGCCCGCGCCAGATGTCCGCTCGGACCGGCCGCCCGGGGTGGCCGGGTCTTCGCTAGCCGCCCAGGCGGATACCGCGCCTGTCACGAAGCCGCCGTCCAGCGCTCCGGCCGAACCATCGTGGGGCCGGGTCTTCGCGACGACCATCACCTTGTGGGTATCGCGGCGGCTCTCAGGCATCAGCGCCGCGGGACAGCGCGGAAGCCGGTCCCGCAGGTCCTCATGGCAGCTTCCGCGCGGCCGGCTGCTGGCCGCCTTCATGCTCGGCACTGGACTGCTGGCCGTCGGTGCCGCGACAGCCGGGCTGATCATGGCCAGCGGCGGGCCCAGCATGCCGTTGCCAGAGAGGCCATCGCAGGTCCCTGTTCCTTCGGGCCGCGCCTTGTCGCCGGCCTGGCTAGCCACCGCGCAGCAAACCGCCCGACCTGTTTCGCTGACCATTCCGGCCATCGGGGTGCGGACCGCGGTGGTGGATCTTGGCCTCAATCCCGGCGGCACGCTCCAGGTCCCATCAAGCACCGCGGTAGCTGGCTGGTACACCGGCAGCCCGCAGCCCGGCGCCGTCGGCTCCGCGGTCATTGCCGGTCACGTCGACTCCCGCGCCGGGCCAGCGGTCTTCTTCTGGCTTCGGAACATGCATCCCGGCGACCGCGTGTACGTGAACCGCGCCGACGGAACGATGGCGGTCTTCACGGTCACGAGCGTCCAGGTGTATGCCAAGGACAAGTTCCCGACGGCCGCGGTCTACGGTCCGGTTCCGGACGCGGAACTGCGCCTGATCACCTGCGGCGGCACCTTCGACGATTCCCTCGGCAGCTACCTCAGCAACGTCGTGGTATTTGCCCGGCTGACCGGGTGACTCTCAGCCGCCGGCCTGACCGCGAAACTACCCACGGTAGCGAGGCAGCAGGTGATGGACCTGGCGCACGGCGACATCGGGGACGAATCGCACCAGGGCATTGACTAGATGTCCGGGTTGGACAGGCCGTCTCGCGCCAGCCTGGCGATCTGGTCCTCCCGGGCGGTCAGCTGGACGGGACTATCGGCCGTACGGCTGCGCACCCGCTCACCGGTGGCACGCAGCTCGCGTGCGGCTCATTCGGCGACCAGGCTCAGCGACCAGCTGCCCGACGAGGACCCAGGCGCCGGCCTCGACCCGGCCTGGCGCTAGACCAGGCGCTTCCATTCGCCCGCAGGCCAGTGATGCCGCGCTTCCACGCTGTCCCGGCGCCGTGAAATGGCGGTTTCACCTCAGGGTACTCTGGCGCTCAACCAGGCTGAAGTGCATGGATGAGGGGTTCTCTGACGCCAGGTCGCCGTTCAGCGCCGCGTTGGCCCGTGCGCAGAGATGGCGGGCGAAGTCGACAACGTGCAGGCGTATCGTGGTAAGCGGCGGCTGGGTGCCAGTTACACGAGAAAGTCCCGTGAGAAAGTTACCCTTCAGCTTCAGGGAGCGTCATGTCGGTTCGCTCGACCCCGGTCGGCCTCGCCCGCCAGACAGCCGCCGCGAACATCCACAGCCTGCCCGCGCGGATACCGGGTGACGCCGAGGTGGCAGATCGCGTCGAAACACTCATGGCCCAGATGAGCGTGGCAGAGAAGGCCGGGCAGCTCACCCAGTACTTCTATGTCAACCTCCCGCCGTCCGAAGACATCGACGCGACGCTCCATACTGACTTCCTGCGCCAGCCGGCGATGGTCGAGGATGCGCTGGCAAAGGGGGAGGTCGGGTCGCTGCTCTTCGTCACCGACCCGACGGAGGTGAACCGGCTGCAGCGGCTGGCCGTGGCGGGCAGCCCGCACGGAATCCCCGCTCTATTCGGCTTCGACGTGATCCATGGTCTGCGCACCATCTTGCCGGTGCCGATCGCGATGGCGGCGTCGTGGGATCCAGACAGCATCGAGCAGGGCCAGGCCGTCGCCGCTCGCGAGGCGCGGGCGGTCGGGATCGGCTGGGCGTTCGCGCCGATGGTCGATATCGCGCGTGATCCTCGCTGGGGCCGGATCATCGAGGGCGCCGGCGAGGACCCGTACCTCGGAGCTGCGGTCGCCGTCGCCCAGGTACGCGGCTTCCAGGGCGAGGGCCTCGGGTCGCCCGACCGGATCATTGCCGGTCCTAAGCACTTCGCCGGCTACGGCGCCGCGCTGGGCGGGCGCGACTACGACGAGGTCAACCTCTCCGACTCTGAGCTGTGGAACGTCTACCTGCCCCCGTTCAAAGCAGCCGTCCAAGCGGGCGCCGGGAACATCATGACCGCTTACATGGACCTCAACGGCATACCGGCCACCGGGTACCGCTGGCTGCTGACCGAGGTACTGCGCGAGGCGTGGGGCTTCGACGGCTTTGTCGTTAGTGATGCTCAGGCGGTGCACAACCTGCGCACGCACGGATTCGCGGCCGACCTGACCGACGCCGGGGCGCGGGCGCTGAACGCGGGCGTCGACATGGAGATGGCGATCGGCGATCCCGCGTACGCACACCTGCCGGAGGCCATCGAGGCCGGCCTGGTGGACGAGGAGGCTCTCGACGCCTGCGTCCGGCGGGTCCTGGCCGCCAAGGTCCGGCTGGGCCTGCTCGACCAGCCGTATGTGGATGAGGAACGAGCCCGGGAGGTGCTAGCCGACCCGGCCCATCGTGCGGTGGCCCGCATGGCCGCGCAGCGGTCGGCGGTCCTGCTCCGCAACGAGGGCGGCCTGCTTCCGCTGACGAACCCCGGCTCCATCGCGGTGAGCTCCATCGCGGTGAGCTCCATCGCGGTGAGCTCCATCGCGGTGATCGGGCCGCTGGCCGACTCCCGGCGCGACACTCTCGGGCCCTGGGTCTTCGACTTCGACCTCGACGAGACGGTCACGGTGCTCGACGGCATCCGGAACCGGGCCGGCGTCGGTGTCGAGGTCGGCTACGCGCCGGGCATCCGTCCGGCCCACCGGGCCTTCCCGTCGATGTTCGACATGTTCGGCAACAACGCGCCCGCCGACCCGGCTGACTTCGATGACGAGGCCGAACTCGCGCGCGCGGTCACCTTGGCGCGTCAGTCCGACGTCGCGGTGGTCGTCCTCGGAGAGTGGCAGAACATGATCGGCGAGGCGGCCTCGCGCTCCAGCCTCGAGCTTCCCGGCAGGCAGCTCGCGCTGCTGCAAGCCGTCGTGGCCGCCGGCACCCCCGTCGTGCTCTTGATCATGAACGGCCGTCCGCTCGACCTGCGATGGGCAGCGGAGAACGTCCCGGCGATCCTTGACATCTGGTATCCCGGAACCCAGGGCGGCGCGGCCGTGGCCGACGTGATCTTCGGCGACGTCGCGCCGGGGGGCAAGCTGCCGTTCACCTGGCCGCGCACCGTGGGCCAGATCCCGGTCATTTACAGCCACACAATCTCGCACGAACCCGACAACCAGGGCCGTCGCTACTGGGACGAGGCGAGCACCCCGCTCTTCCCGTTCGGGTACGGCCTGTCCTACAGCCGGTTCGAGTACAGCGACCTAACCCTGGACCGCGGCCGGATCGAGGCGGGCGAGACCGTCACCGTGTCTGTGACCGTGACGAACGCGGGCGAGCGCGCCGGCGACGAGGTTGCCCAGCTCTATCTGCACCAGCGATACGGCTCTGCCTCGCGGCCGTCCCGCGAGCTCAAGGGTTTCAAACGGGTCACGCTGGCCGCCGGTGAATCCCGGATCCTGAGCTTCCCGCTCGGCCCAGGTGAACTCCGCTACTGGAACGCGGCCACTCGGGACTGGGTGATCGACACCACGACCATCGACGTCTTCGCGGGCGGCGACTCGACTGCGGAGCTGACCACCAGCTTCACCATCGGCGCCTGCTCGCCGGCTTGATCACCTCGGCTCGCCGGCTCCTCGAACCCGGCGGCCTGCCAGGACTGGCCCGGCTTGGGCATCGTGGCGGCCAGGTTCCCTGCCGGGCCGAAGAACCCGCGGGCCAGCAGGGACCCGCAGATGGCCGCCGCGAACTGAACCACCCAGTACGCGCCGGCCATCATCCAGTCCATGTCCTTGCGCAGCGCGAAGGCCAAAGTGGTGGCCGGGTTGAAGTGGGCCGAGATGTCGCCGAGGAAGTAGACCGCGACCACCAGCCACAGCGCCGAGACCAGCGACAGCACCAGCACGGTCTGCCAGGGCTGCAGCCCGCGGCCGCCGTACCTGGCCAGGATTGCCGCGCCGCCGGACAGCACGAACGTCAGCCCGGCCATGCCGATGAACTCGGCCAGCAGCCGCCGCAGCCGGTGGCCGGGGTTGGTCCAGTCGGCGTAGCCTCGCGCGCCGCCGACCGAGGCGATCAGGGCCGCCTTGCCGACCAGTTGCTCGCGGCCGGCCGCCTGCTCTCCGCTCGTGGACTGCATGTCAGGAGCCTCCGGACGTCGAGGGCACGTCGGCGGTGCCGGGGCGAGTGAGGGCAAGGGGGATGACGACCTTGTCGTACAGTTCCTCGGACACGCCCTTGGCCAGCGCCGCCTCCTTGAGCGTCAGGTCGTGGTCGATGGCGTAGTAGGAGATCGCCGCGGCCTTGTCATACCCGATCACCGGGGACAGCGCCGTGACCATCATCACCGAGCGGTCGATGTTCTCGGTCAGCTTGGCCCGGTTCAGCCGGGTGCCTTCGACCATGAACTCGCGGAAGTGGTCGCACATGTCGGCCATGATCAGCGCCGAGTGCAGGTAGTTGCTGATCAGGATCGGGCGGAAGGCGTTCAGCTCGAAGTTGCCCTCGTTCCCGCCCATCGTCACCGCGACATCGGAGGCGATGACCTGGATCGCGACCATCAGCATCGCCTCGGCCTGGGTCGGGTTGACCTTGCCCGGCATGATCGAGCTGCCAGGCTCGTTGGCGGGGAAGAGGAGCTCGCCGATCCCGGTACGGGGCCCGGAGCCGAGCCAGCGCAGGTCGTTGGCGATCTTGAACAAGGTCACCGCGGCCGCCTTCAGGCCGGCGTGCGCGCGGACCATCCGGTCCAGCGTGCCCTGGGCGGTGAACTTGTTCGGCGCGGTCACATACGCCGCGCCGGTCATCTGCGCGATCTGCGCCGCCACCTGGTCGCCGAATCCGGGCGGGGCGTTCAGCCCGGTGCCGACCGCGGTGCCGCCCATGGCCAGCGCCAGCAGCCCGCTCGTGGCGTGCCCGACTTCGGCGATCGTGTCATCCAGCGCCCCGGCGTAGCCGGACCACTCCTGCCCGACGGTCAGCGGCACCGCATCCTCCAGGTGCGTCCGGCCGATCTTGACCACATCCGCCCACTGCTTCGCCTTGGCGTCGATCGCGTCCCGCAGCCGCTTCAGCGCGGGGATCGTCTTCCCCGTGGCCATCGTGTACGCGGCGATGTGCATCGCGGTCGGGAAGGTGTCGTTGCTCGACTGGCCCATGTTCACGTGATCGTTGGGATGCACCGGCTCCTGGGAGCCCAGCGTGCCGCCGGCCAGCTGGATGCACCGGTTGGAGATCACCTCGTTGAGGTTCATGTTGGACTGGGTCCCCGACCCGGTCTGCCACACGTACAGCGGGAACTCCGAGTCCAGCTGGCCGCTGATCACCTCATCGCAGACCCGCTCGATCAGCTGGCCCTTCCAGGCCGGCAGCCGCCCGGCGGTGGTGTTGACGACGGCCGCAGCCTTCTTCACATACCCGTAGGCGTGGTAGACATCCACCGGCATCCGGTCGTGGCCGATGTTGAAGTGCTCCAGGCTGCGCTGGGTCTGCGCACCCCAGTAGCGGTTTGCGGGCACCTCGACGTCGCCGAGGCTGTCGAATTCGCGCCGCATCCCGGTGGCGTCAAGCCCGATCGGAACGTCACCGATCTTCGGTTCTTCCTCGTGGCGCATGATGTCCTCCTCCGGCCCGCTGGCCGCCGCAAGTAATTCCTGACATCTACGGTCGCGTTCGGAAGCGTCGGTCGTACCAGGGAACACCCTGGCCGGTACCCTGGCCTTGACCGCGGCGAGACCGTGCGCAGGCGGACGGCCAGCCATGGAACTGATCCGCAGCCGGGTGGCGGAGCCTGGCGGCCAAGGGCGGGATCTGCCGTTCTTTGCCTCCTTTGCGGCCGAGCCGGACCTGGCCGAGCGGGCCGAGGAGATTCTCGGCGTCGAGCTCGGCCGCTGACCGTTCTGTTGTGTGAGACCGGGTGCTTCTGGCCGCGGGCGACGTCAAAGACCACGCTCACCGGTCGTGCGTGAGCTTGCTACGGCACGCCGGACAGCGCGATGGGCCCACGCGAATGACGGACAAGGTGAGGCTGGCGGACTAGGGGCGGATGCCGCTAGGCAGCGCTAGGCGGCCTGCTGCCAATACCGGGGCCGGCTCTTGGACCCCTCTCTGGTATCTCCTCCATGTGTGGTTCTAGGGCTTCACGGGCCTGTGAGCAGTACCTGAGAACCGGGCCGAGCCACAGCCCCACCGCTACCGCAACCGCGAACCAGGCGACCAGGATGACCGGCACCCACCACCACGCGTCCATGTCCACCTCCCTGCGTAGGGGCACATCCCATCTCGGACGCTGACCGCCCCCTTCTGGCCTAGTGCACCGGGGGCCCGGCCCGCCCGGCAGGACCGAAAGGCCCTGCCCACGTGTCCTTACGTCCCGGTGCCAGGCACGCGCCCGGGCAGGCCGCCAGCGGAAAGCAGGCGAGCTGCTCGCGCATTGCCGCCCAGGTGCGGCGGTGACTGCGCTCCCAGCCGAGGTCATCTCGCGCCGGTCAGGCAGAGGGTTCTGGCGCCGCCAGGACGGGCGGCTGACCCTCGGCAAGCTCATGACGTGCCAGAGGCGGCGCTGATGCCTTTACTGCGGATGGGGCGACTGCGCTTCCCGGCAATATGCTGGTCAGGGGTCTTTCGGTGTGCGGGTAAGCAAGTTGACGCGGTCGCCTGGGGCGAGGGTGATGCCGGGGTCGGGGTCGCGCAGGGTGTGGTGGTCCAGGACCGAAACCGGAATGCTGCCGGGCGGCCAGGTGGTGTCCCCGAGTGTCTTGCCGACGGCGGGAGAGTCGCTGGTGATGGTGATTTCCAGGATCTGGTAGCCGGGCAGCTCTCCATCACACGACGCCGAGGGTCATTCCGTCATGCCCAGCGGGCGCCACAACGTGATCTGCCACGGGTTTCCCGATTACTTACTCCGAGGGATACGTGGGTGAAGAGGCGTGGGGGATTCAGCTTGACCGTAACGAGATCGCTCAGAATGCACTCCGTGCACGCGTCGAGCTCGATACGAGAACCGCACGCGGCGCATGGCGTCGCAGCGTCATGCTAGCGCTTAGCAGCCTCCTCGTCGGCGCCTTGCTGCCGGCCCTAGCGACATGGATCCAGGAAGTTGTTAAGTAGTTTGTGCGGCCGGGAGCAGCAGCGGCGTGCTCGTGCGGAAGTACTCCTGAAATACCGGGTAGAGCGCCACGTTGCTGGCGTAATCGAGGAACAGGTCGAGCTGGATCTCATCGGCGCCGCTGCGAGCGAGGTAGTCAAGGCAGAATCTCGACGTACCCGTCGGTACCGTGCACCCGGATCCGCTGCCCATCGGGGATCAGCCGGGTGGCATCTACCACACCGACGACGGCCGGCAATCCGTACTCCCGTGCGATCACTGCGCCGTGAGTCATCAATCCTCCGACCTCCGTCACCAAGCCTGCGATGGCGACAAAGAGGGGCGTCCAGCTGGGGTCCGTGTGAGCCGTGACGAGGATGTCGCCCGGTTCGAGATCGGCCCGTGCCATGTCCAGGATGACGCGGGCCCGCCCTTCGACGGTCCCGGCGGAGACCGGTAGGCCGATCAGCGCGCCGGCCGGCATGTCGTCGCGTCGGTACGCCCCGGCGATGACCTCGCCGTCCGACGTGAGCACCCGGGGCGGCGTGAGCGCTTGATACGACCTGAACGCGTCCTTGCGCCGGCCGATGAGCTGGTCATCCACGCGATTCGTGCGCACGACGTCGTGGAACTCGGCGAACGTGAGGTAGAAGATGTCTTCCTTCTCACGAAGTACGCGGGCCTGCACGAGGCGCTCGGCTTCTTCCAGCAAGGCCTGCTTGTACACGAAGTAGCGGCTGACCATGCCGTACTTCGGATACTCCCGGTACCCGATGAAGGTCCGGACTCGGTCGATCATCCGCTTGGTCTGTTCGGCCTTGCCCTCCCCGTCCGGCAGGGCCCGCAAGCGCTCCAGCAGCTCCTGCTCCTTCTTCCAGGCCTCCTGCCGCCCTTGCTCGAAGCGCCGCTCGCCGGCTCCCGGCTCGAAGTTCTTGATGTTGCCGACGATCATGGGCACGAGCGTGGAGGGGCGTTCACTCCAACGCGGCCGCGTGATGTCGATCTCGCCGACGCAGCGCATGCCGTACTTGCCGAGCCAGGCCTCGATGGCGTCTCGCGCTTCCCGCCCGCCCGCGAGCTTGGGCAGCTCGTCCAGGAAACCCTCGTCCTCGACGTGCTGCAGAAACGCCACCGCTTCCGGATGCGGGCGGATCACGTCAGCGACGCCCAGCAGCGCCAGCCCCATCTCCGACGTGACGTTGCGGGGCACGGACTGCGTGAGCGTGTCCGCCGCGTTCTTCTCGCCCAGCCACGCCTCCAGCTGCTCGTTGAGCCACCACGTGGCCTCCATCGCCGACATGAACACCTGATGGCTCCGCGGATCGAACAAGACCCGCTTCAGCTCCTGGATGTCCGCCCGGATGAAGTCGAGCAGCGCCTCTCCGGATTTCGTCCGGATGTCGCGTTCCGACGCGGCGATGGATGCCTCGCTGCGCCCGATCAGGTCGGTGACGATGGCCGGATCGGTCTCGATCGGGGCTGGCGCGCCGCCAGGCAGTGGCCCGGGGGGACCCTCGTCAGGCAGCGGCCGGATGAAGCCGTCGCGCTCGAGGATGGTCCGCACCGCGTCCCCGGTCAGCGGATCGGATCTCCCCATGAGCTCCAGCAGGCCGGCGCGGCTCGCCGGCGAGGCCAGCCTTCGGGTGACGTCGACGAACAGGCGGCCGCCGGCCTCGGCCATGGGCGCGGGGGTCGTCATCTGCCAGAAGGAGAGTCCCAGGGGCTTCATGGGGTCGGTCATCATCTGCTGATGGCCGACGGAGACATAGACGTGGTTCTCCCGGTCGCCGGACTCGGGGATGGGGAACAGCGTGGTGATCGGCCGGCTCTGGACGATCTGGAAGCCGTCGGCGACCAGGCACCATTCAATGTCCTGGGGGCGGCCGAAGTGCGCTTCGATCCGCCGGCCGAGCTGCGCGAGCCGCACGACCTGCGCATCCGTCAGCGCCGGCTGGCCCTGCCGCTCCGGGTCGATCGCCTGTTCCTGCGTCCCGCCCGCCGGCGAGGCGTAGATGGCGAGCTGCTTGGCGCTGACCGCCTTGGCGGCGACCTCGCCGTCGCGCACCTTGTAGACGTCCGCGTTCACCAGGCCGGAGACCAGGGCCTCGCCGAGGCCGAAGCTGGCCTCTACGGACGCGATCTTCCGGTTGCCCGTGACCGGGTCGGCCGTGAACAGGATGCCGGCCGCCTGCGGGAAGACCATCTGCTGCACGACCACGGCCATGCGGACCGTACGGTGGTCGATGCCGTTGCGCTGGCGGTAGGTCACGGCCCGCCCGGTGAACAACGAGGCCCAGCACCGGCTGACGTGCTGGAGGATCGCGGCCAGGCCCATGACGTTCAGGTACGTGTCCTGCTGGCCGGCGAAGGAGGCCGCCGGCAGATCCTCCGCCGTCGCGCTGGATCGGACGGCGTAGGCGGCTTGCTCGCCGAGCTGCGCGAGAGCGCGGGTGATCGCCGTCGCGAGATCACCCGGAATGGCGATCCCCTCGATGACCCGGCGGATCTCCGCGCTGCGCGTGCGGATCGCCTCCCGGTCCTCCGGGTTCAGGCGCGACAGCTGAACGAGCCGACCGTCGATCGACGCTTCCGCCATGATCCGCCGGAAGGCGTCCGTCGTCACGCAAAAGCCAGCCGGCACGCGGATGCCGTCGATCCGCGACAGCCCGCCCAGGTGCGCGCCCTTGCCGCCAACGACCGCGACCTGCATCTCGTCAACCTCTTGAAGACCCAGCACGTACTGCCCGATCATCGCGATACCTCCGGGGCAGCCGAGCTCCGTTGCCCTGCACCGGCCGGTCGAATCACCGGCGCCTCCAGCTCCGTCGAACCTCTTGTCGGGCACGTCCTCATCTGGTTGCCTTCCCTCTGACGAGTCGGCCGGCCGCTTCGCCGGGTCGGGCGGGACGATTCTGCCGCACGAGCCCGCCGCCGTTGTCCCGGACGTCGTCGCGCAACGCGAGCGCTGGGCGAAGCTCGCCAAACGGACGACCGCCGAGCTTGACGGCCGCCCTAGCTCAAATCGGCCGTCACCCAAGCGAACGGCCCCACGCTACCCCCGCCGGGTCGCCCAGATCGTGGCCCCGGCTGCCCCCCGCACCGACCAGATCCTCGACCTGTGCGCCGCTTACACCGGCCAGCGTCGACGCCCGGCAACGCCGCTGGAGGGCCGCCCCGCCCCGCTCATGACGGCAGTGCACTCAATTCGGCATGTCCGAGTGCCAAGCCGCGGAACATGGTCGCCACGCACCACGACGAGCGCTTTGCGGCAACTCCCGATGCTAGGCGCGGTCGTGCTGCCGTGGCAGTTGAGCGGGTGGTCGGCGTGAGTGACCCCGGTTCCGCGGTCGCTGCCGCGTGGCCGTTGTTCGCTCAAGCAACCTGCGCCGGCTGCGGGCGGTTTCCGCTCCCCCAATAGAACGGCCCGAACGTTGGATGGACCTTGATGCGCCAACCGATCCGGTCGAGCTGCTGTTCAAGGCCCGCGGGCTGGTGCGGGACTTTGACGATCCGGTAGGCCGTCCCGTCGGTGAGCCGGCGTTGGATGACCGGGGAATGCTCACCCTCGATCACCGAATACGTCCCGCATATCGGCGAAGCGCCTATATACGTCGATGCCCGGATGGATTTCCTCGACGGCTTCGCGCGCCTCGGTGAGGATCCGCGCTCCGACCACAGCGGTCGGTACAGGCCCTTCGTGTCGTCGGTGAGCACCACCACGATGCGATTACGGCCGGCTCGCGAGGCGAAGAACGGGTGGCCAACGGACAGCAACGCCTCGCGTTCGTCTGGGCCGGCACGCAACACAAGCAGCGGAACGGACTTGCCGCCGGATCCTCCCATTCCACAAGCAAGCAAAACGACCGCCGGCGGATGTCAAATGACCGCGCCGTCGATCTCGCTGTGGTTTGGAGCCAGGAGCGCTCGGTTCGCCCTCGCCGAACCCGCGGCAGGTGTTCGCCATCGGGCTCAACTACAGCGCGCACGCGGCTGAATCGGGCTTCGCCCGCCCGGGGACCTCGCTGCCGCCACCCCGCCGCAGTTCGGCCTCGGCAAGTCCTATCCCGGCTTGGGGCCGGTGGGTCCGTGGCTAATTACGCCGGACGAGTTCGACGACCCGAACGACCTCAAGCTGGGCTGCTCGATCAATGGCGAACACTCCATGAACCCAATGCCCACACGGGTGCTGAACCCCACGACCAACGCACGGTACACGCTCGTAATGCGTAGCTCGCTGAGTGGCGACGAGGACCAAGGGCCCGAGGGTCAGCAGAACACGTACCCAGCGGACGTGCCGGTGTAGCGGCAAGAGTCCACCGCCCCCCCGAGGGAGTCAGCCAGCGTCGCGGTGTCGCCGGTGTTGTTCCAGATGTACCAGCTCTTGTTCCAGTAGCGGTCGGTCTGGGTGCGGGTACCGTGCCCGGTGTGGATCTTGACGTAGCTGTGGGCACCGAGGGTATAGCTGGCGAACTTGAAGACGTGCCCGGCGGCGTCGCGCAGCGTCCAGTTGGTGAGGCTGATCTTCGAGCTGGAGGTGTTGTACAGCCGGACCCACTCGGCGTTCAGGCTGGAGTTGGAGCCGGTGTCGGTGCCGGGTGAGTTGTAGTAGATCTCGTATATCTGTATGCGGTGGCCGGTGGCGAGCGCAGGGGTGGACGGCAGCAAGGTGAGCGCGGCGATGGCCAGGGCGGCTAGTAGCGCGGCGGCGGCGGTTTTCAACTGATTCCCCCCAAGGAGTTAGCGTGCGATCCGCGTGCTATAGCAGGCGGCGAACCACGGTCACCTGCGAGCAGCCGCAGTCAGCCGACCGTCACAGTCACGAAAAGCTAAGTGAGCATTTGCGCTGGTCAGGACACTACAGACTAGTCTAGTACTGGTGGTCAGGGGCAGGGTCGAACTGCCGGCCTTCCGCTTTTCAGAAGGTCTGTCGCTCCCGATGCCACCGGGTGAGTATTGACCAATCAGCCCAGCTAGAGCGCATCCATCCTGATAGTTGAGCTGACACCACGATTTTAACACCCGTGCCCAGGTGTGCCGGGGAATGCCGTTTTGTGCGTGTTGCTCGCGTGTTGGACGCCTCCTGGACCCGGACTTGTGTTGCTCTTGTGTTGGCCGCAGCGGCCCCGGTCCGCCGTCGCGCCCGCACTCCGGACCCGGCCCTGTCACACTGGCACGCGCGCCCGCCCGCGGCTGTCAACGCCGGCCATTTTTCACCCGATGCCGACGGCCGCCCGAAGACCGCTGCCGCCGGCTACCGCTGGCTTGCCAGCCATCCCGTTACCGCCTCGGCCAGGCCGGGAATGACCCACCGTGAGGAACAAAGCATGCGCCGACGGATCAAAAGCACCCATGCCGATTATTCGCTCCTGCGTCCGCTTGTTCTTGGCAGCGTGGTTGAGCACATATCAGGGCGTTCTGGGGCGATGATCTGATCATGCTGCAATTAGCCATTAGCCGCAGGTATGAACTCACCGGGCTGCCTGCGTGGCTGTGGTGGTGAGGCTCCGAGCGCGGCTAGCTGGGCAGCGCCGGCCCGGCTACTTGCTCATCGCGGGCATGCGGCATCTCGCCCGCAGAGCATGAGACCTTCGGTGTGCCGAACGTAGTTGACGAGGGTTGACCGGGACTGGAACGCCAGCGCGTTATCGACGGCGACGGCCAGCGCGGGGGATGTGCCTTGCGCGAAACTGAACCGGTAGGTGGCGCAGCCGCCGGGGAATGTGTAGAAGCGGAGGCCGGAGAACTGCGGCGCCAGGCTCAGCGGATGCTCGAACCGGCGCGTGCCGGGTTGGTCGGAGGGGATCTGCTGGGCGCCCGAGGTGTCGCAGGTCGCAGTGAGGGTTACGGTGACCGCTCGCGGCCCTGCGCGATCGGAGTCCAGCCAGAAGCTGGCCCTCCCGCTGGCGATGTCCACGCCCCCTACCTGCCAGCCCGCCGGGAGCGCGGCGATGCAGGGCAGCAGGGCAGCGGACGGGACTGCCTGGGCGCTGAGGATCATCGAATGGCCGGTGCCGCAGCTGGGGGCGTAGGCGCCCAGATTTTCGGCCGCCGGGGAGAAGGCATTCCCCGTTTCCCACACGGCGGCGGTGATGACGGCGAGCATCGCGGCCGCCAGAGCGACCCGCCGGATGTTCCAGCGTTGCAGCGCGATCGGCGGCCGCTGCGGGGCGAGGGCGCGGAATTCGCCGAGCAGGTCGCGCGGGTGCCGTTTCATGAAGGCGCGCAGCTGGGTCGGGCTGGCGACCCCGCGGGTGGCGGCGAATGCTTCGGCGAGCTCGGCTTCGGTGAAGTACGCCAGCGCCCGCCGGTAGACCCGCTGCGGGTCGGTGCGCACGGCCAGGACGAGCATCATGTTGCCCAGGTCGACCGCCTGCCGCCATGGTGACGGGCGCACCTGGACGAAGGCCACGTCGATCAGCAGCAGCTCCCCGGAGCGGACCATCAGGTTGCCCGGCTTGATGTCGCGGTGGGCGATCCCGGCGTCCCACAGCGTGCGGATCAGCTGCAGTCCCTGGTCGATCACCGTGTCGTCGACGTCGGCTTCGCCGATTTCGACGGCGCCGGTATGGAATTCGGTGACCAGCATGTACTCGCGCTCGGGCGTGATCTCCACGATGCCGTACGGCCGGGCCGTGCGGACCCCGATGTCCTGCAGCAGGCGCAGGGCATAGTCCTCGTACTCGACCAGGCGCCGCACGGTCTGGAAGGGTTGCTCGTCCTCCAGGGAGCCGTACAGGATGGTCCGCCACAGCTTGTACCAGCGGTCGGCGCGGACGTGGCCCTTGGTGTAGAGCTTGGCGAACACGAACTCCTCCGGGCCGCCCTCGGTCCGCAGCCGCAACGGCGTGGAGCCGGCGGAGGACTCCAGGCCGACCGGCTTGATCTCGGTCACCGTGAGCCCGAGCTGGTCACGCACGGCCTGGCGGATCGCCTGCCCCCGCCGGCCGGTCACATCCACGTGCGCGGTGTTGCCGCGCCGGTAGGCGACGGGGAACGCCTCGTTCGGGGTGAAGTACCGGAACGCGGTGACCGGGATCGCGACGGCGAGTGCCACACCTAGGAGCAGGTCATCCACGTGATCGACGGCCAGGTACAGGCGAGCCAGGCAGAACACGGCGACCACCGCGACCACCGCAGCCTTAGTGTAGGTGCGGGGGCGGCCCGGCACGGCCAGGCAGTAGACGGCGCCCATCAAGAAGATCGTCAGGACCGCCGCCGAGCCGGATATCCCGGAGTACCCGCCCCAGCTGCCGATGATCGTTACGCCGTACGGGCGTGGCCTGGACAGCCCGAAGTAGATCGATGTCCCGGGCAACTCCAGGAACAACACGCTTCCCAGGAACACCAGCAAGTGCCGCCAGCGGCGGAACGCCATCGTCAGGGCGACCACCGACAGGCCGAGCGCGGTGGCCCCCCAGCCGGAGCCCGCCCCGTTGATCCCGTTGGCCACATCGGTCAGCCACGGCGTCCGTATTCCGGCCAGGAGACGCAGCACCCACGTGCTTGCCCGGTCATCGATCCGGAGCCACGGCGTGTGCTGGGACGCCAGGAACGCGCCGGCGAGCGCCACGGCCCCAAGGATCAGCCACGCTGTTGTGCTGATGGTGATAGGGTGCGGCAGCGGCGGCGGCGCACCGGTCGGGCGGCGCTTACGACGGTCCTTATGGACGGCCGGGCCCGGCGGCAAGCTGGCCGGGCCGTTCCCGGCGGCCACGGGCCTGATGTCGTCACCCAACGTGCGTCACCCCCGCCGAGATCAGCCCATGTGCGCGCAGCCAGCTGCTGGCCACCGCTATGAGCACCGTGCGCGATTTCATACGTACTCCCGCCCGCCCGCCAGACACTGCGTCCCGGCGGCCCGCTGCAGCCTGTTCTGCCGCCGCTGGAACTGGTCGGCTACCAGCGCGGTGACCAGGGCGCAGGAGGTGCCGAGCAGGATCCCGGCGGTGGCGTCGGAGAGCCAGTGGGCCGCGAGGTAGGCGCGGGAGAGCCCCATCACGATCGAGAACGCCACCGCGGCCGCGCCCCACAGGGCGCGCCGTCTGCCCGGTGGGACCAGGGCGATGACCGCCGCGGCGACGGTGACCGACGCGGCGATCGCATGTCCGGACGGGAACGACGCGCCGCTCGTGGCGACCAGCGACCCGGGCGGCCTGGCCCGGTCGTAGACGCCTTTCAGCGAGCCGATCAGCACCTCCGACAGCACGATGGCGGACGCGAAAGCGGCCAGATGCCACCACCGGCGGCGCAGGGCCAGGAATCCGGCCAGGAGGATCCGCACCGGCAGCGTGACGTACACCAGCCCGAGAACGTTGAAGACCTTGGCCACCGCCGTCAGCGGCGGCGCCCGGCCGGAGACCATCAGCCGCAGCCACGCATCGTCGAGCCGCTGGATGCGGGCCAGCGTGCCATGGTCCGCGACCAGGGCGAACACCACGACCGTGACCGCCACCACCCCGGCGGTCAGGAGAGCGGCCTGCCGGGGACGGGCGAGAAGCGCTTCCTCCTGCCGCCGGGCCGGGCCGGCCGGGTCATCCCGGGCATGCGGCACCTCGCCCGCACAGGGCCAGGCCCTCGGTGCGGCGGACGTAGCCGACCAGCGCCGACCGGGGCATGAACGCCACCGCGGTGTCGACCGTGGTGGCCACGACCGGGGACGCGCCGGGCGCAAGGACGAACCGGTAGGTCGCGCAGCCGCCGGGGAAGGTGTAGTAGCGAACGCCGGAGTACGCAGGGACCAGGCTTAGCGGGCGCTCGAACCGGCGCATGCCGGGCTGGTCGGAGGGGATCTGCTGGGCGCCGGCAGTGTCGCAGGTCGCGGTCAGGGTGATCGTCACCGTCTGCAGCCCGGGCTGGCCGGAGTTCAGCACGAAGCTGGCCTGCCCGCTGGCGATCTCGGGGTCGGCCGCGGTCCAGCCTGACGGGAGTGCGGCGATGCAGGGCAGGAAGGCCGCCGAGGGAACCGCCTGGGCCGCCAGGATCATCGTATGGCCGGTGCC
>CAVUBD010000005.1:0-63882 GCA_963739615.1 uncultured Actinomycetes bacterium | reverse complement strand
CCGCTGGCTGGACGTAGCCCTAGTGATCGACCAGAGTCCCTCCATGGCCATCTGGGCTCGCACCGTAGAGGAACTACGGCGCCTTCTCGAGAGTCACGGCGCCTTCCGCGACGTGCGCATCTGGCTCCTGGACACCGACACCGCCGCCAGGCGGCCGACGTTGTACGCCGGTACCCAGTCGGCCACCAGCCACCCCCGTCCATCCACCCCCCGGGAGCTAGTCGACCCGGGCGGGCGGCGCCTTATCCTCATTGTTAGCGACTGTGTTGCTCCGGCCTGGGCAAGCGGTGCCGTCCCTGCTCTGCTGTCCCTGTGGGGCCAGGCCAGCCCCGTCGCGATCATCCACATGCTTCCACAGCGGCTGTGGCGCTATACCGCGATCGAAACCGAACCGGCCGACCTACGCGCACCGTACCCTGGCGCACCCAATGCTCAGTTGGACGTCAGTTCCTGGTTGTCGAGGACCGAGCGCGAACTCCAAGCCGTTCTAGCCGCCGCCGAGAACGCCGACCCTGCCACACTGCTAGACGAGACGACGGCACCCTTTAGCGCAGACGCGTCCCTGGTCACCGTGCCAGTGATCGAACTGCAGCCAAGCTGGGTGTCGCCATGGGCGAATGTCTTGTCGCAGCCGCCGGGGGCCGACAGGTGTCAGGGGTGGTCATCCGGGCCAAGCCGTGGGTCGGCGAGCCCACGAGCGCGCCGGAGGCCACTGGGCTTGAACCACCACCAATCAGCATGCCAGCAGCCGAACGAGTGCGGCGCTTCCGCGCCGTCGTATCGCCAACCGCATTCGAATTGGCTGCCTACCTTGCCGTCGCCGCGCCTCTCACCTTGCCCGTCATGCGCCTCGTCCAGCAGGCGATGCTTCCCGGCTCGGCGCAGGTGCACCTAGCCGAAGTGCTCCTCGGCGGCCTGCTAGAGCGATGCACACCAGTCGGCTCCGACATTCACCCCACAAGTCCGGTACGCCTTCGTCGACGGAGCCGCTGAACTGCTACAACGCACAGTGCTGTCCACCGACACCCTACGGGTCATACACGGGTCGGAGAGTTCGTCGGCCGCCGCGCAGGCCGCACGCAAACATTCCCGTCCCTGCTGTATGCCCCGGACGATGATCCTGCGGGCAGTCTCGACGAGCAAGCGTTCGCCGCCGTGACTGCGAGGACCCTACCACATTTCGCGCATCATACGAGGAACTCGCACTCCGACTGGAGGAGAAAGCCCAAACTGGCATAGCACCCTACAGTATGCCGAGATCCCCGGGAGGCGAGCGTAAAACACAAATACAGCAGCTTGAACTAGTCAAGGAAGCCGAGATCTTCGACATCCTCTCCGGCTCGCTGGATCCGAGGCTGGAAGCCAACGGCATCCTGGCCAAGGACGGGCTGTTTTACATCGTCTTCGACAACCTGCCGCACATCGCCTGCATCAGCCCGGAGCTGTCCCGGACGGCCCGCGACAATCACATGATTATCCAGGAGAGGGGCCACCGCAGGGGCTTCAAGGACGTCGCCTACGACTCGCGGACCGGCCGCTTCTACGTCGTGATTGAATCGCTGCCACACGGCCGCGGCGTGTTCATGGCCGCGGTGCAGGAATACGACGAGAACTTCCGCTATACCGGTATCGCCTGGCTGGACTTCCCGCTCGACCGGCCGAACAAGGGCCTGAGAGGCCTGGCATGTGTGCACCGCGAGGGGCAGACCTACCTGCTCGGATTGTGCGCGGGCAACCGGTGCAAGGGAGGCGCGGCGGGCCGCGTCCCCGGAGGCGGGCGGATCCATGTCTTCCGGCGTGGCCGCCGCGACTGGGACCGCGTGGGCACGATCCGGCTACCGAAAACGGTGCTGTTCATTGGCTATAACGGCATCGCGGTGGCCGACGACCGGATCGCGATCGTATCCCGGGGATCTTCGGCGCTGTGGCTGGGCCGCCTCGCGCCGGCCGGCTGGCAGGTCGCGGACGCCGGGACGAGCTACGCGTTGCCCAGGGACGCTGACGGCAGCATCGTCTACGCGACGGCCGTGGGAGTGTCATGGATCACGCCGGACCAGGTGGTCATAGTCTCGGACAAGGCCCGTCCAGAGCAGGATCGCCGATGCCGGGCCAAGGACCAGTCGATCCACATCTTTCGTATCCCCGGCCCGACCCTCCCCTCATCGGAGTTCCGGCTGCCCGGCACGAAGACTGCGCCCCCCTAGGGAAATAGCTGATCGTCGGCACCCAGCGAGGGAGGCTTACATCAGCATCAGCGAGGCCGTGACCCGGTCACCGCCCTCAACAGCAAGCGCGACTCATGGGACTCCTCCAGCAGGTAATGCAGCGCGTACCTGATCGGCGACTTCCCCGCCCGCAAGCCCAGCGAGCCCAGCGTCACCAATGTCAATCGGAGAAGGGTGCAGCTCGTTTGGAGGGACTTCTGACCTGAGGTTTTGCCTGATTTCCGGGTGATCGGTGCTGCGCTCTTCTACCGTCATGTACAGGGGAAGGGGCGGTGGATGGGCTCGCTGATCGAGGAACTCAAGCGCCAGGAGGAGGCTGCCCGGGCCGAGGCGGACCGGCTGCGCAGCCGGATCGGGGAGCTTACCGGTGATCTGGCCAGGGCGGAGGAGCAGGCGTCGCGGCTGGTGATCGCGCGGGAGGAAGTCACGCGGGTACTGGGAGAGCCGGCCGCGGCGGAACCGCCTGCCGGCAGGCCGGCGGGGGAACCGCGGCCGGCAGCGCCGATCGGGGCGGTGACGGTCCTGCCGTGGCAGGAGGGTGCTGACGCGTCGGTGCTGCCGCAGGCGTACCAGGATCTCCTGGAGGTGGCGGCCGGTGCGGGGCGCCCGCTGCGGGCGGGTGAGTTCGCGGCCGCTGCGGGGCTGCCGACGGAGAAGGCGAAAGTGGAGGGGCTGCGGTCGAAGCTGAGGCTGCTGGCCGCGCGGGGCTGGCTGGCCCCGGCCCCCGGCGGGCTGTTCACACTGCCAGGTCACTCAGAGAAAACACCGAAACCCGGACAGTAACGGGTTCTTCTTCCTAAGTTCGGAGGTGCTTACTCCATCCGGACCTCAAGGAAGAAGAACCCTCCATGGAAGCGTACTGCCCGGCTCCCGGCGATGATCCGTTCACGGCATCGAAAGCCATGTTCACCGCCCTGGCCTGCGAGATGGCCGGCCCGGACGCGGCCGGGATGACGGCCTTCGAGCTGGAGGAGCTCGTGGACCGGCGGGGCCGGGAGGTGCTGCTGCGGCTGCTGCAGGATCACTACGACCTGCGGAGCATGCGGGAAGAACAGCAGGCCGGCGAGCATCCCGCCCCGGTGGCCGCTCCCGACGGGATCACCCGGACCCGGCTGGAGACCGGGCACGGCCGGGCGCTGGCCACCCTGTTCGGCACGGTGCAGGTCACCCGGTGCGCCTGGCGGAAACCGGGAGCACCGAACTGGTGCCCGGCGGACGCGGCCCTGTCCCTGCCGGCTGGGCGGCACTCCCATTCCCTGGCGATGCTGGCCGCGATCGAGGCCGCCCGCGGGTCCTTCGACGCCGCGCACGCGGCGATCACCCGCCGCTGCGGCCCGGTGATGGGAAAACGGCAGGCCGGGGAGTCCGTCGTGCATGCCGCCGCGGACATCCCCGCGTTCTACGCCGCCCGGATCCCGCAGCCGTGCACGCGGGGAACGCTGCTCATCATGTCCGCTGACTGCAAGGGCATCGTGATGCGGCCCGGGGCGCTTCGCGCGGCCACGGCGAAGGCCGCCGCCCGGCTGGGGAAGATGCGCACCCGGCTGACGGCCGGGGAGAAACCGAACCGCAAGCGGATGGCCGCCCTGGTCACCGTCTACGACGCCGAGCCCGCGAAACGCCGGCCGCACGACGTCATCGCCCCGCCCGGCGGGCGCACCGGCACCCGCCCGCTCCGGCCCGGGCCGAAGGCCCTGGCCAAGTGGCTGGCCGGGTCCGTCCGGAAAGACCCCGCCGAGGTGATCGCCGCCGCGTTCGACGAAGCGGAGGCCCGCGACCCCGCTCACCAGCGGACCTGGGTCGTCCTAGTCGACGGGGCCGAGCACCAGCTGGGCCTGATCCGCGCCGAGGCCGCCCGCCGGGGCGCCGCAATTCACGTCATCATCGACATTATTCACGTTCTCGAATATTTGTGGGGCGCTGCCTGGAGCTTCCACGCCGCCAGCGATCCCGCGGCCGAGGACTGGGTCGCGGTCAAGGCGCTCACGGTCCTGGCCGGTGACAGCGCCCGGGCCGCGCAGGAGATCACCGCCGAGGCCGACGCGGCCGCCCTGGCCGGCAGCCAGCGGAACGGGGCCGCCGCATGCGTGCGGTACCTGGAGAACAAGCGGGAGTTCCTCCGCTACGACCAGGCCCTGGCGGCCGGATGGCCCATCGCGACGGGGGTCATCGAGGGCGCGTGCAGGCACCTCATAGCCGACCGTCTCTCGGTGGGAGGGGCCAGGTGGGGCCTGGACGGCGCCGAGGCAGTTCTCACCCTGAGGGCAGTGATCAGCAACGACGACTTCCAGGAGTACTGGCGATTCCACCTCGCTTGCGAGCACCAACGGCTCTATCCCGGCACCGACCAGGGACAATACACGCTCGGCGCCTGACCGGTCAGCTCACTCCAAACGAGCTGCACCCCAACGTAATAGGCTGTCCCAGGCGGCCCATCTGCGATGATGTCCCCCACGTGCGGATTCTGCCACTCCGGGACGATCCGGTCCGAGGCGGCGACGTGATAGCCGACCGCTTCCTTCCCGGGCTGCTTACGGGAAAGGCGGCGGTAATACCAGTCCACCGACCGGTCCCAGAACGGCGAGTCCGAGTAGAAACCGGCACGCCCCTGGCCACTCTGCACCAGCCATGGCCAGACCCGCTGCGGCGGTGCGCTGATTGTCACGGCGTGGGTGGCCTGCACCATCGGAGCTGGCACTAGATCGTCTCCCGGCAGCGCCATCGCCCTTTCCCCGGTGGTGGCGCTCCAGGAAATCCGCTGCGGCCGAGCCAGCCGTCGGCTGGTTTCACGTAGAGCGCTCATGGCAAAACGATGCACCCATCCCCACCGGCGCGGTCATGGCCCGCAGGCCCAGCCGGGTGGGACCTTCGTCATGAACAGCGAGCAGTACCATACTGGCAGCAGCCCGCGCTGGATGAGCACGGCACGGAAGTCGCTGGTAGGCACGCCGGGTCGGGCAGAACGAAGCAGGAGTGCTCGGATGCTCGCCAGAGCGAAGGAGGACGAGCATGGTCAGGAAACTAGTGCTGGCCTTCACCGGCCTGGGAGTGGCTTCGGCTGTCGCCATCTTCCTGCTTACCATCCCGCTGTTGCGTCGTCTTCCCAAGCCAAGCCGTGTGTCGGTGGATGGGATCACCACGATCGGTGACGCAGTAGAAGCATGCAGGCGAACGCAGTTGCACGGCTGGGATCTGGTGGCGTATGCGCAGAACCTCGCTGCCAGGAAATTCACCTATTCTCGGCTCAATACCTGGGATACACCTTCCAGGGCCTTTGAACGAGGTATGGGGTACTGCGAGCAGCAGGCGCTTGCGCTGAAACATATCTATGACCAACTGGGGATCGAAGCAAGGCCAGTGTTTGCCTTGCGTTGCACGTTTCCTGGCACGGTGGTTGATGGCGTGCTATCGCCTGAAGGAGTCTCGGGCCATGCCTGGCTGCGAGTCAGGATCGGAGACGAGGAACTCGATGTGTGTTCTGGCTCAGTCAGCAACAAGCCTGGCGTGACGCATTTTGAGACCCTGTCGAAGGTGCATACGTGGCAGCCGTGGCTGCGTCCGTTCACGCACCTGGGATCATCCATTGAAAATATTAGGCGAGAGTACCAGGCCAGAAACACTGCTAGACACCCTGGCCGAGCTTTGCAAGCGGAGGGGTCACTTCTGCGGCCAACCGAAGGTGAGTGACCAACTGAGTGACGATCGTGGCAGCGGCGAGCCCTTCTCGGCCGGGGCTGACAGCAACGGTGACAGCAACAGCAGCAGCCAACGGCAAGTGGCCGCGATCGATGGCATCGCATTACGCTTGCACAGCCACAGCACATGGCGACTTGAGTTATGCCACGCTAACACTCATTAGCGGACTGTCGGCAGGCTGCACCGACCATGCTGCTGTCCCAGACGACATCGCCGCGCCGCTCATCCATGCGTTCCGGCACGGTGTCCTGGCCGGGCTATCGCAGATCCCCCATCCGGCAGCCCGGCGGGCTGGATGCTTGCGATAAACCCTGCTCCGGCAAAGACGCCAAGGATGACATCACTGGTGAACACGGCTACTGCTACACCGAGGACGACTCCGATACCGACTATGACCGTAATCAGCAATCGGTGGCTCGTCAGATCCGTTCTCGTCATCGTTGTCCTCCCTCCCGCCATAGCGCGAGCCCTTGCGGCAATATCTCGGTGGTACGCACGCCTGCTTCGGTTGCGCTGGGACCGGGTGTGGTTGCTTCGCCAGGGCGTCTCGTTCCTTAGTTGCACGATCACGCTCGCCGACTGGGGTCCGTAGAGCCGACCGACCGCGGCCGGTAGGGCCGAAAGGCCCGGATGTCAAGGGACAGAGGGCCTTCCCCTGATAGGTTCCGGAACCGTTGATCCCGCGACCCCCGGCCAACGGACCCGACCCCCTGTCCCGGCGGACGCGCCGTGGCTGCGCGCCCAAGGTAGGACTAAGAGCGCCCGGCGATAGGGATGTGCCGGGCGTGTGCTCGGACCGCACCATCCGGCGGCGGCTGGCCGAATGGGCGGACCTGGGCCTGGCCGAGGCACTGCACGCCGCCGCGCTGCGCGCCTATGACCAGATCATCGGCCTGGAACTGGGCGATGTCGCGGTCGACGGGTGCCTGACCAAGGCACCATGCGGCGGCGAGCGCGCCGGGCCCTCTCCGGTGGACCGGCGCAAGGGCGGGCTGAAACGCTCGGTGGCCAGCGACGGGTACGGCATCCCGCTGGGTATCGTCTCAGCCGGGGCGAACCGGCACGACTCGCCGCTGCTGGCGCCTACGTTGCAGGCCGCCAGCCGCCAGCTGGATCACATCCTGCCCGCAGACCGCACCTGCCACCTGGACCGCGGCTATGACAGCCAGCCCACCCGCCGGGTATGCCCAGCTCCCGTGTCGCCGGTCAACGCAGCGAAGCGATGGTCCTCCGGCTGGCCCGGCGCAGCCGCGAAGTCGTGCACGGCAGAGGCTGGGCATTCATCGCCGCGGACGCCGGCAGCGCGGGACCTTCGGCTCTGGTGGATGCCTGAAGACAAACCATCCTGGGACATGGATCAGATCCGGGCAGGGGTGAGGCCGGCGGAGGCCGGCTTACGCCAGCCCCATGGTTGCAGCCAGGAGGCCGCTGCTATGAGTGACATCCTTGTGGCATTCGCCACCAAAGCCGGGTCGACTGAAGAGGTGGCAGCGGCCATCGCCGATGCCCTGCGCAAGTCCGGGAACATCGTCGATCTCCGGCGCGCCCGCGACGTCCGTGAACCCGCTTCCCGCTGGGGGTGCATCGTGCTCGGCGCGCCGATCTACTCAGGGCGGTGGCATCGCGACGCCCACCGCTTCCTCAGGCGCCACCGCGGCGAGCTCGAACGCGTGCCGGTGGCGATATTCGGCATGGGACCCAGATCCCCCGAAGAGGAGGCGTGGCAGCGGTCGCGCAGCCAGCTCGACCGGGCCCTGGCAAAGAGAAGCTGGCTGACTCCCGCGGCCAAGGTCATCTTCGGGGGCGCCGACCCGCCGGAGCGCCGCCAGACCCCCCGGCGGGACCTGCGAGACTGGGCGGCGATCGAGAAGTGGGCCCGGGAGATCTCCGCCATCGCGGCCAGCCGCCCGGCGTCAACCGCTCAGCTGTAAGCCCGTCTCGCTCGGTTTCGGGCGATCTGGCCGTCCGCCAATTCAGGGGGGGCAGGTGATGAGCGAGCCCACGGAGCCGGCCGAGATCCACCACGGCCTCGCTCTCTACCAGCGAGGCCAGGGCCACCCGCTGCTGGCGTTGCCATACCCGCACGCCTCGGGCGGGGGTCCCATGATCGACGGCCCGCTGGTGTCCCTGGCGGTCGGATGCGGCTTCCGGGTCTCGACCTTCGACCCGCCCGGGCAGTACCGCTCGACGCGGCCAGCCCGGGTAAGCCTCGATGAGATGCTGGACTGTGCCACCGAGACGCTCGGCACCCTCCGGCTGCCGCCGCGGGTCGCGGTGATCGGTCACAGCATGTCCGCGCTGTGCGCCTTCTACCTCGGCCTCGCCCGCCCCGACCGCGTTGCGAAGCTCGTTCTCGTTGGCACGCCGCCCGGCAGCGGCATGGCCATCGTCCGCTACCGGGCGATGCCCTTCTGCTGGCCTCCCTGGAACCCGGACCTGTGGCGCATGGCCGGCTGGGGGATCCTCCTGGCGTCGGGGCACGGGAGCCTTGAGACACACAAGAAGATGGACCTGCTCAGTGAACGGGCCAACTTCGTCAACCAGGCTCTTGTCTCCCCGGCCGTCATCGAGCCCGGCGACCGCCACCGGGCAGCGCCGCCCCGCGACCGATGGTGGCACGCCATCAGGAAGACCCGTGTAATCAGCCGGGCAAGCGAACTTCGCTGCCCCACCCTGTTGATCGTCGGCCGGCACGACCCGCAAACGCCGGTCAAGATCAGCAAGGCGATACACAAGCGGGTCCCGGACTCCCGCCTGGAAATCTTCGAGCGAAGCGGGCACTCCCCCTTCCTGGAAGAACCAGAGCGATTCGCCCAGGTCCTCAGCGCCTTCCTGCAGTAGGAGGCGAGCCCCGCGAAACCGCGGGCGGGCGTCCGGCATGTCGGCTAGGCTCACATTGCGGCTCGGTTGCGGCCACGAGACCGGGCCGGGCGGCCAGTGCCGGGAATGACGCTCGCGCCGGGATGTCCGGGGAACACGCCGAGCCGCTGATGCGCCACGACTCGATCCACTGACCGACGTCCGCCAGCCTCAGCCGCTGGGTGGTAGAGCGAACCCACTCGTGCATGAACGGATACGGCAAGCTGCGCCGCTGCACCGAGCGCAATGCCAGGGTCATGGACTTCTACCTGTACCTCGCCGCCGCTCTCGTCACAATTGTTACCGGCTGCACTATCTGAGGATCGGACGGCAGCGTTCCATGACGATGGATCGGCAACCCTCGTTGGTGATCGTTTGCGTGGGTCGCCCTCCGCGCAGCGGGTGGGGCGGGACGTTTTCCTCTGGTGAGGGCTCCTCTGCGGCCGGAGAGTGGAAGAGGACTGCTTCACGTAGTCCGGTGGTGTTCGCGGGTTGACTCCACGTGAGGAGGTTGGTGTGCAATCCGAGGCCGAAGCGATGCTCCTGGACCGCTACCTTCCCCAGTACGACGTCACAGAGACGCACGCCGTCATCATCGACGCAGACACCGACCTCACATGGCAGGCGGTCCTGCGGAGCGACCTGTCCCGGTCCGCGGTGATACGGGTGCTCCTCGAGATGCGAAGCCTCCCCAATCGGCTGCAGGGGTTCCTGAAGGGGCGGCCCTCGGAACCTTCGCGCCCGCCGATGACCCTCGACGACATGGAGCGCGCAGGCTTCCTGCTCCTGGGCGAATCGCCCGGCCACGAGATCGTGTTCGGCACTGTCGTGCAACCGTGGAAGGCGGTCACCGACGACGAGCCCGCGCCGCAGGTCGAAGCCGGCCGATTCGCCGCGTTCGACACCCCTGGGTACGTCAAGGTCGCCTTCAACATCCGGGTGGAGCCCTACGGCAGCGGGCGCGCCCTGATCACGACTGAGACACGGACGGCGGCCACGGACCCCGCGAGCCTCCGCCGCTTCGCCCGCTACTGGCTGCTCGTTGGCCCGTTCAGCGCGCTGATCCGCCGCCTGCTGCTGCGGATCGTGAAATCCGATGCCGAGCGACGACCTGGCCTCACGAGCACCACCCGCCCACCCGACGCGTGAGCCTGGCGGCTCGCCGGGGGTCGGTCAGGTGACGACCTGACGCCCGAGACTGCCGATCACTGCCCACACAGGACGCCGGCACCGAACGTCGGGCTTTCTGGAGGAGGCGGCGACGCAGAACGACGGATATTTCGACCGCCCGGGAGGCTCTTCACGGCGTGCAGCCGGGCCCCGGCTTGACTGCCTGCCGTCGCGCACAGAGTCACGGGCCGTGGCGTCAGGCGAGAATGTCAGTCGGTCGTGGCAGTGTGGATCCCGCGGCTCGGTGAGAAGTCGTAGCCAAGCAGCGATGCCGGAAGTCGCCGAGTTGTGACCAGATAGGGATGCCGCCAACAACCATCCGCCAGCTGATCCAGCCGCCAGCTGATCCAGCGAGCCCGCACGCGCGGCCGCTGGGACGCCCGCCCGATAACCAAACGCCTCAAGTGACACCTATTGCCGGGCACTCTTAGCCGATTTGGAACACGGGATGATCCCGGGCGTCGGGCAGCTTCGTGAAGCACGGGCTCACGACGCGACCGGCAACTTCGCGGTACCGGGCGATGACGGGACCCGCTGGCCGACTGGACCTCGACGGCGTCGAAGGCTTCGGTCCGGCCCTTGCGGCTCAGTTCGCCCTTACCGGCAGCTCGGAGATTGCGGACCCAGTCGGACTCGCCGTACGGCGACACCAGATAACGGCTACTGCCGACTTCGACGGGAATGACGGGCACCCTGCGTCGTCTTGTCGCTGCTGTCGGGGCTGCGGCCGGAGGAGGCGCGGGCGCTGCGGTGGGATCACCTGGTGGCCTGGGCCGCTGGGCGGTGGGTTGCTGTGTCGGATGCTGGGTTTGATCACGAGCTGGCGTTCGCGTCGGCGGTGGGAACGCCGATGGACGATCACAATGTGCGGCGGATGCTCCGCCTGCTCAGCCAGCTGGATTCCGCCTGCCGTCGCCTCGGCGGCGATAACCGGCTCCGCCCCTGCGCGCTCACCGCCGATGCCTACCATGTCGCGGCCAGGTTCCTGCTCAAGACCGGCGACCCGGGCCTGGCGCACGTCGCCACCGACCGGAGCATGACGGCGGCGCTGGCCAGCCAGGACCCCCTGACGGTCGGCGCAAGCGGCCGGATCCTGTATCCGGCGGTGAGTGAGTTCCTCGCGGCCTGGGGACAAGTCTGGTGAACCGTCGTTCACCGTTTTCCGCATTGTCGGCCCGCGGCAGTCCCCAAGCTCGCACCGGCTTGTCGACGTGCTGTCCCGGGCGGGCGTCCCATACCAGTTCGTCGAGGACGATCCCGAGGAAGGCCGACAACTGCTGCAGGAGCACCATGCCGAGGTCCTTCGCGTGCCCGTAGCGCTATGCAACGACGGCACCGCGCTGGTCGATCCGTCGCCAGCGGACCTCATGAGGAAACTGGGCTTCCGGACGAAGCTGGATGTGCATGCCTGCGACGTAGTCATCATCGGTGCCGGGCCCGCCGGCCTGGCGGCCGCGGTCTACGCGGCGCCGGAAGGGCTCAGCACAGTCGTCCACGAGCCGACCGTGCCCGGCGGGCAGGCCGGGACCAGCTCATTGATCCGCAACTATCTGGGGTTCCCGCGCGGCGTCAGCGGCGAAGACCTCACCAACCGCGCGGTCGAGCAGGCATGGCTGTTCGGAGCCAGCATCATACTCACCCGGGCGACCGGCTGACCGCCCGCGGGCCGGACCGGGTAGCGGCAGGAGATGTCCGTCACCGATCCGTCAAGAGGGTTGCGTCGGGAGTGGGTGAGGGGGCCATCGCCATTCAACTTGCCCATGAGTACCTGCGCGAGGAGGAAGGCTGACCGCGGTAAAGCGCATCCGAACACCCGGTTCTGCGCCCCCCGAACAACCCGTCGCCACGCCGCTCTCCGAACATCGAACGGAGGTTCTAGTGTGTCAAGCGACCAGGAATTCCTGACCGAGGGTGATGACGTGATTTAGCCGCCTTCGGGGCAGTCGGACGGCGCCCGCTGGTCGGGCGCGACAAGGCGGATCGAGCACCAGCGTGATCGCTGGCGCGGGCGCGGCCATGCAGCGCGGTGAACCCGTGCTCCGCGCCTGGCCGGGAAATGCCACGGCGACCGCGCACGCCGGGAAAGAATCCACCCCCCGCTGCCGACCGCACCGCGAGCGTCTTCCAGGGCCTGGCGCTTCGTACGGGGTTACCCCGGCCGCTCAGGACCGGGTTCGTAGCTTAGCCTGATCCCATGCCAGCATCCGATGCCGAGCCGAGATCGCCGTCAGCCGGGCCGTGGCCTGGGAAGGCGTTCCAGGGCAGTGAGATCACTGTGTACTTCGACCGGCAGCGATGCCGGCATTTCGCCGAGTGCCTTCGCGGGCTTCCGGAGGTATTCAATGCCAGCCACCAGCCCTGGATCGCCCCGGCCGACGTAAGCGCGGCGCTGGTAGCCGAGGTCATCCGCCGCTGCCCGTCCGGGGCCTTGCACTACCAGGCGCCGGGTATTCCCGGCGAGCAGCCGGATGTGCCGACCACCATCCGCTCCGTCGAGCGCGGCCCTTTCCTCGTCCGCGGCGATCTGCGGATACATGCAGCCGACGGCTCGGTGGCCGATACCCGGGCGGCACTTTGCCGGTGCACTCGCAGCGCCCGCCAGCCCTTCTGCGATGCTGCGTGCGACGCCCCCGAACCGTCGGGCCTGCCAGGTCGCCCAGAAGAACACAGACCGTGATCCACCAGGACACCCCGGCGTGCAGCGCCTCGCCGACTATTCGATCATCGCCTGTAGCGTAGAACTACACGACACGCCGACCCCCGACGAGCGTGCCATCGCCTAGGTCGCTAGCTGGCGGGGACGCCGACTCAAGCTCCGCTACAGTGGCTTGACCAGGAACTACGCCTGGCTCAAACGCCACACCGCCACCGTGAACCTGCGCATCCTGCTCAGCCGCGGCCTGTCCCACCGCGACGGCGCCTGGGTCCCGGTCACCTAACCAGGCTGCCGGGCATCCTGGCCCGGACGGTCGGCCGCCCGCAGGTGGCCGCGCCCGGGCTTCCTGCGGGGTTTAACATCCGGGTGTGCGGGAATTCGGCGGAGCGCAGCTGCTGCCTGCGCCGTGATGTTGATGCCCGGCAGAACCGCCCTCCCGTAATCAGCCGGATCCACGATCGTGACAGCACCCATGAACCGGTCCAGCTCCTGCCGCGCGCTTGGGCAGGCTCGCGGCATCCAGCTGCGCGGGACCACCCACCGGTATGCCACCTCAGGTGCTGGGAAGGGCCCGGAACTCCTGCCAGCACAGCCCGGATCGCGGCGGGCGTTTCCGCCGGCCGATCGAGGACCTGCGGACCGTGACGCCAAGCCATAGCCAGCCACCATCGGCTTGGCTGGTCTTGCGAACTTGGCAGCCCTAGACGTGCACCTGTATCACATCTGATACAATATGATTGATAGCAGGAAGGCCCCACAGATGGCTGAGACAGAATCCGACACTCCCGGGCTCGCCCGGCCCGAACTGGTCCGCGTACTCGAATCAGCGGCACGGCTCCAAGAGGTCGTTCCTGACGCCGTCCTGGTCGGCGGCTCTGCAGCGGCACTGTGGGCCAGTCACCGCACATCCTTCGACCATGACCATGTGCTGCAGGATCTCAGTGATCGGTTCGACGCGGTGCTTGAGGCGATCGAAGCGACGGACGGGTGGGTGACGAACCGGGTGACTCCGGGGAAGATCATCCTCGGCGAACTGGGTGATATCGAGTCCGGGGTCCGCCAGCTGATCCGAAGCAGGCCCTTGGAGGTGGCGGAAGTGTCACTGCCGTCCGGGCAAGTGCTCCGGGTACCGACGCCAGACGAAACGCTGCGGATCAAGGGTTACCTGATCGTCCGGCGCAATCAGGTACGGGATTACCTTGACGTAGCTGCCCTGTCCGACAAGTGCGGGATCGCCCACGCCGCGGACGTGCTCCGGCATATCGATGCCTACTACACCGATCAGCGCGGTCCCGGGCCGGAGGGCGTGGCGACCCAGCTCGCCCGGCAGCTGGCAGATCCAAAGCCAGCCGACGCTCGCACCATCGGCCAGCTCGGCCGTTACAAGGGCCTGGACGCACGCTGGGCCGACTGGGGAAACGTGACCGGTGTCTGCCGCTCGCTGGCTGTGGAGATGACGCAATGACCACTGCCCTGAAGTTTCGCAACATCGACGCCTCACCGGATGACCCGGTGGAGACGTGGCCCTTCGAAGGCATCCTCGCGGCAGTGGAACGGGGCACCCTCCCGGACTGGCGCAGGCTCGCAGCCGCGATCCGGGCCGATCCCTGGGGCCCGGTAGCCCAGCAGGTTCTCGAAGCCATCCGCCTGTGCCACCCTTACGGCACCGCCGAGTTGCTGGAGGGAGTAGTGACCCGCGCCCGCGAGCTGGCCATCGATTCAGAACGGGAGGAGGTGGCATCCGAGGTGCGGGACCTCGTCACCAGATCCGGGCTGTCCAGGCAGGATTTCGCGGCGAGAATAGGGACCTCGCGGTCCCGCCTGTCGACCTACATGTCCGGGAAGGTCGTGCCCTCCTCAACCTTGATCGTACGGATGCGACGGGCTGCGCGTCATGTCTGCGAGGTGGCCACTCACGCTTCAAGCTAGGCGTGGTCGGCAACGCTCTCCGCGACACACCGGCATCGGCTTGCCGCTCGACCAGGCGAATCCCGGTATTTCAGTACGTGATGCCCGGGAACTGCTCGCGGGCGCGCTCCAGCTGGCCGGCCCGCTCGCGGGGCCAGCCGAAAGCGCGGGCGGCCTGGCCGCTCATGTCGGCGGCCGCGGCACCGCTGGTGAAGTGGACGTACTCGCCCCAGTTCATCCGCCGCGTGTAGGTCCCGCCGGAGTCGCGCGGGAAGTGCCGGGCCAGCTCCCGGAAGAACCTGTTCATGACATCTGCCCGCCCGCAGTCCCGCCATAGCGGGTAGAACCAGTCGCGGAACCAGCGGGTCCCCCGGCGAGGGAAATCGTCGGTGTTGCCGGTGAACCGGTGGTAGACGCCTTTGGCCTCGCGGTCCATGCCCAGCGCCGTGTAGAGGTCATAGATGTAGAACTCGGCCCACTTGCTGTCGCCCCAGATCTCATACGCCGGTGAGCCGTGGACGCCGTTGCCGGCGCTCTCCACCGAATGCCCGATCTCATGAGCGGGCAGCTCGCGAGCCAGGGTGCTGCCTTCCCGCCAGGTGTCCAGCCCGCAGTCGCTGACATTGCGGTAGTCATGGACCGGGCTGACGTAGTAACCCGCGTGGCCGCCGCCGTGGCGCCCGGCGTGGTGGATGGAGTAGATGCGCGGGTCGGGCCCGAACGCGTCGCCGTAGGTTGCCTTGGAGTACTGCCAGGTCATATTGATGAACCGGGGCAGCCAGCGGACCTCGGCTTGGCGCACGCCGGGGTCCACGTAGATCGCGCAGTGCTCGTCGCTGTGGTACAGCCGGAGCAGCTGGCGGTGGTCGAACCAGTGCTCCTGCCAGGTGGCCGACGGGTCAGCCAGCTGACGCTCCGGCTCTGCCTCCACCAGGTCCTCCCACCTCTGCGGGCACTGCCCGGCGGTTTCGTTAAGCCCTCCTCAAGGCGATCGTATGGCCAGCAAGCTCGCATGCCGCACCCCGGCATCTGCAACGGCGCGGCGGGCGTCCATGCCACGATCGGGGTACGACTGAAGGTGACGTCCGGTCAAGAGTGCGCGGGCAATTAGCGATTCTCTATCAAGGGAAGTCGCCCTACCCGGTACTCACCATCGCATGATCGCCCGGGCACGCCTGCGGCTAAGCAGGGGTGGTCACAGGTCGAGGACCAGGTCGTCGCGTGGCTGCGAGCAGCAGATGAGTACGTCGCCGTCGGCGGGGTCATCGACCGGGGCGGGGGCGTAGCGGACTGTTCCGGATATGAGGGCTGTCTCGCAGGTGTGGCACACTCCGATGCGGCATGACCAGCGCACCGGTACGTCGCAGGCTTCGGCGAACTCGAGCAGGCTGGCGTAGCCGGGATCCCAGCGCGCGTTCAGGTCGCTGCGCGCGAACGCGACCAGGGGGCCGCTGCCCGGCTGACCGGCGGGCGGGTGCGGCCGGCGGGCAGATGCGGGTGCGATGCCGGGTGTCTGCGGGGGCCCGGCGCCGAAGACCTCGGTGCGGATGCGGGCCGCCTGGATACCGGACGCGGCCAGGGCAGCGGATATATCTGCCATGAACGCGGGGGGGCCGCACAGGTAAGCCTCGGCGTCGCGGGGCAGGTCCAGGGCGGCAAGGACCGGCGCCGACAGGCGTCCCGCCGTGTCGTAGTCGCGGCCCTGGATGTCATCGGGGCCCGGGCTGCTGTAGCAGATGTGCCGGTGCGCGCTGGGAAGCGCGGCCAGCAGGGCGCGGGATTCGGCCGCGAACGGCTCATCGGCGCGGCGGCGCGCGCCGTGCAGCCACCAGATGTCCCGGCTGGACCGGTCAGCGGCCAGCGCGTCCAGCATGGCCAGCACCGGCGTCGCGCCGACACCCGCGCTGATCAGCAGAACCGGCGCCTGGCCCGGGCGCAGGGTGAAGGTGCCACGCGGCGCGGCTGCCTCCAGCAGGTCACCCGCCTGCACGTGGGTGTGGATGAACTGGCTGGCGGCGCCGTGTTCCTCCCGCTTGACACTGATGCGGTAGTCGCGGGCGCCCGGGGGCCCCGACAGCGAGTAGCTGCGCAGCAGCGGCGGCCCGGCCGGGTCAGGGTGCAGGCGCAGGGTCAGGAACTGTCCGGGCAGGGCGGCCGGCACGCTCCCGCCCCCGGGATCGGCCAGGTGCAGCGAGATCACCGTCTCGCTCTCCCGGCCGATTCCGGTCACGGCGAGCGGCCGGAACCCGGGCCACGCCGGCGGCGGGCTCGCCTCGGTTAGGCCCGCGTTGCCTGAGGCCTCCCCGGACTGGTCGAGCATCTCCTGGAACGAGGCCTTCCACCCGCCGCTGAGCGCCGGGATACGCAACGCGCGCAGCACCTGCTGCCGGGGATGCCCGGGCAGGTACAGCAGGGCGTCCGTCTCCGCGACCGTCATGCCTTCCGGGCCGGAGGCAAGCTTGATAATCTCCTGCCCGGCCTCCACCGCGCCCTCGGTCAGCACGCGGAAATAGAAACCGGGCCGGTGATGGGAAACCAGCAGCGCGGGCATCCGGGGATCATCCATCCGGATACCTACCCGGAAGCAGGTGACCCGCGGCTGGGTTACCTCGAAAATCGCGGCGCCGATCCGGTACCTGTCGCCGATGCACACCTGGTCGTCGGCCAGTCCCTGCACGGTGAAGTTCTCCCCGAACTGCCCGTACTCGAAGTCATCCCGGCCGAGCTGTTCCTGCCAGTACCGGTAGGACTCGATCTGGTAGACGAACACCGCCCGCTGCTCGCCGCCGTGCCCGGCCAGATCACCCTGCCCGTCACCGTCGATATTGAGCCGCCGCACCATCCGCGGCCCGGTGACCGGCTTCTTCCACACCGCCGTGTGCACCGTCCTGCCGTGCCAGGTCACGTCCTGCGGCATCCCCGCATTGACCGACAGCAGAGCGCCGACCCGCTGCCCCGAAGTCACCACGAGCTCACCTTCACGAATGGGAAGTAGCCAGGAGACAGGTTCTGTACGGCCGTCGCGGTGCGGCCCTGGGCTCGCGGCTGCCCTTCCCCCGCGATCGTCATGCGCAGCTGCTTCCCCACTTTGTGGTTCGACATTGGTGGCTCCTTCCTGGGCCGGTGGTGGTTGCATCTGCGTGCTGGCACTCCCGCTCACAGTCGCGCTTGAGGCGAGCCGCTCGCGCCCTTGAAGGCCCTGGCCGGCACCCTGGCCCGGGGCCGGGCTGACGGGACCAGGGCACCGGCCCGGGTATCAACGGGTGCGACCGGCCGTCCTCAGCGGCGACTATGGAGATAACGCATTACCCCGTACCAACCTAGCCGTGTGCGGACCCCCTCCCGGCCGAACCCCGGTCAGGCGAGATCCGAGCCGCGCGGCAGCCAGATCCCTGCTACTGATGAGGTCTAGGTGAGCACAACAACCGATCGTGACGCCAGCACCCACGCCCGAATAGAACAGCACTGGACAGCCTCCGAAAGCGGGGACAGCGACACCGAGCACGCGATCTACGCTGCCGACGCGATCCTGGACTACCCGCAGTCCGGAGAGCGCTTCCGGGGCCGGGCGAAAATCAAGGCGCAACGCGGCGGGCACCCGGCCGAGCGCCACTTCACCATCCTCCGGATCCGGGGCAGCGGCGACCTGTGGGTCAGCGAGTGCGTCATCACCTATGACGGCGCGCCCACCTACTCGGTGAGCCTTATGGAGTTCGCCGACGATCTGGTAACGCACGAAACCCAGTACTTCGCCGACCCCTTCCAGGCGCCTGCTTCGCGGGCCGCGCTAGCCGAGCAGATCCCCGACCGCGACCGATGAACCCCTGCGGCCGCAGGGCGATGCGAATGGAGGTACGAGATGCCTGAAGGCAGCCAGCCCGCGTATGAGATCGCGCTGACCCACTTCATCGTGTCTGTGGAGCGCGCGAGGCGCCGAGTTCCTCACGCCACCGAAGCAGCACAAGACCGAGATCCGCTGCTACATACGTGACCCCGACGGGTACCTGATCGAGGTAGGCCAGACCACCCTGCCGGGCGGCTGGCGCCAGTTCCTGCCTGGTTAGCGAACCCGGGCCCGCAGGAACTTCCCGGTTTGCTCGGTGGCCTCGGCTGCACGTCGTCGGGCACCGGATGGAGGCGGCCCGCGGGAGCGAAGGCGGCGCGGCGCTCCTCCAGCGTCGGCGGGGCCTGGCTGGCACTGGCCTTCTGCTCTTCCCGCAAGGCGTCGATCAGGTCCTGCATGGCCTGGCTCGGCATGTCGGCATCTCCTTCCGTCCCGGGGTTACAGGCGGGAGGTGAGCTCGGTCACGATGTCCGCCGCCGACTGTGGCTGTCTCGCGAGCGCGACGCTCTGTCCGGCCCACATCGAGAGCGCTTCGATCTCACCGGTCGTCCCGGCCATCGGGGGCGCTGGCTCGTAACGAACGATTGATTCGCCGGAGGCGAAGTGCGCGATCACGTCACCCTGTCCTGGCCGCTGCGCGAGCGGCGGGCTGCCCGCGGCCTGCCACGCGTCGGCGGTCGAGTTGCGGAGCGCGCGGTGCGGAGAATCGGGCCACCCGACCGAGTACAGGTTTGGGTACCGCTGCGGATCGGTCTCGGCCGCGGCTATCAGGCGGCACCGGTAGTCCTCGTGGATCGGCATCTCCTCGGCCAGCAGGAACCGCGTGCCCAGCCACGCGGCCTGGGCACCCAGGGCGAGCACCGCGGCGACGCCGCGACCGTCACCGATCCCGCCCGCCGCAATCACCGGCACCGGCGCCACCGCGTCCACCACGGCGGGCACCAGCGGAAGTGTCGCGATAGTACCCCACACGTGCCCGCCGGCCTCCCAGCCCTGCGCGACGATCACGTCCGCGCCGGACGCGACGGCCCGCCGTGCCTCCTCGGCAGTGCCGACCGTGTGCATGACAATGCCCCCGGCGTCGTGGACCTGCTTGATGTAGCCGCTGGGATCGCCCAAGAAAAACGAGACGATCCGCAAGCCGGCCTCAAGGGCCTGGTCAAGGCGACGGTGACGATCTTCGGTGAGAACGAGGTTGCCGCAGAACGGCCGCGCGGTCAGCGCCGCCGTCTCCCGAACCACGGCTCCGATGTCTTCTGACCACGTCAGCGTCAGCATGCCGAGCGCACCGGCGTTCGAAACCGCCGCGGCCAGCCGGGGAACCGCAACCATGGGCGCCAGGACTATCGGCTGCTCAATCCCGAGCAGCTCGCACACCGGCGTGGGCATCACGTTCACCCCTTGCCCGGCTCGACATACGAGGTCGGCATTGACCCAGGGGACCGCCGGTCCCAGCCGTGAAAGTGCGAGAAGTCGCCTGCGTCCCAGGCTTCGCGGAGCCCCGGGGTGCTCAGATCCCAGTCCTGGCGGATCTCGCTAGTGGCGGCGCGCAGGTCACGCCACAGGTCGTAGAACGACGGGCGGCCCCAGAACCAGTAGCCGTTATAGACACTGTGAACGACCAGCCCCGGCTTGAGCACCAGCGTGTGCGGGATCATCGGGTTGTGCTCGGGGTCGGTGTACTCGGCGATGTCCAGGTCCTTCTGGACGGTCCGGCCGGGATCGGACAGGAAGGTCCACTGGGCGCCCACCGACGCGCGGAACTCTTGCAGGGTGTGATGGTCGTCGGTGGCGATGGTGGCGATCTGCGTGTAGGCCACCGCGACCTTCGGGTAGTTGGCCGCCAGCTCAAGGTGCTGCTGGTGCTCTTTAGGGCAGTAGTTGCCGCGCGCCAGGGTGAGGATCAGCGGATCGCGGCCCTGAAGCTCGCTGAGCGTACGCACCGTGCCGGCGTGGTCCGGGAGAGCGTAATCGGGGAAGATGCCGCCAGGTCTGATGTCAGGACGCATGGGACTCATGATCGCACCGGGGGCCGTCCCGTCGCGCCCGTAACACCACTGGCCGGTACCCTGGCCGGCCGTGGCTGCCCGCCCGCTGGTGGCGCTTGGCAGTGTGGCTATGGCGACGATCACCGTCGCCGCTCGCACCATGTACCCGCACGACGGGCTGCCCGACGACGTCTACGCGCGCGTCGGCCGCATGAAGGCTGCGCTCGCCGCCACGAAAGGACGACGCGGTGTTCCCGGTTTGGCGCGCCCGGCAACAAAGCACCCGTGTACCGGCCAGGGCTCTCACGGGCGCGACCGGCCGCCCGAAGCGCCAGTCTGGACGCCAGTGCCAACCTGCCGGGAATCGGCCCCGGTCTGGCAGCAGCGAATGCGTGAGGAGACGCAGATGGCGACCAACGACAGCACTATCTGCTCAGTTTCAGGTCGGTTTCCCGGAAGCGGAGCTCACAGAGCTGCGGAGGCGCGTAAACCCGACCATGTGGCCCGACGTGAGCGGTCACCGACGACTCGCAGGGCGTGCCGCTGGCGCTGATGCAGGACCTCGCGCGCTACTGGGGAAGCGACTACGACGGCGCAGGTGCGAACGCGAGCACCGGCTGACCCAAGGAAGGGCATGTAATGACAGCACTCTGGCGCGCGCCCGCCGGGCTGCACGTGGCCTCGGCCCGGCTGCCCGATGAGGGGGAGCTGCCTTCGCTGGACGGCGCGACCGGCTGGCTCAACTCGCCGCCGCTGACACCAGCCCTCTACTTTGCCGACGCGCAGGGGCGCATCCGGCATCACCACTTCGGCGAGGGCGAATACGGCCAGTCGGAAATGGTTATCCAGCAACTGCTGGCCGAGGCCGGATCCACCGACGCCGGTACTGACATGGTCAGCGTCGAGGCCCGCGGCCTTGAAGCCCCGGCTGACTGGGCTCAGCTGCGATCACCGGAGAACTACACCGGCTACGCGCGCACCGAGAACTTCGCCTCCGCCGGCGGCCCGGTACCCGGCAAGCCCCACGTATACGCCGTCCCGCCGCGGCTGGGGCGCAACGAGTGGGCCCTGTCGGGGGACTGGACCATGGCGGAAGAGGCCACCACGCTGAACGCGGCCAGCGGGCAGATCGCCTGCCGCTTCCACGCCCGCGACCTCAACCTCGTCATGGGACCGGCAGCACCGGGAACCCCCGTGCGGTTCCGCGTCCTCATCGACGGGCAGCCACCCGGCGAGGCCCGCGGAACCGACGTAGACGGCGACGGCAGCGGCACGCTCACGGAGCAGCGGGTGTACCAGCTCAGCCGCCAGCCCGGCCCCATCACCGACCGAACCTTCGAGATCACCTTCCTCGATCCGCGGGCTCAGGCCTACTGCTTCACCTTCGGCTAGACCGGGGAGGGACGGCCGCCCCTCCCCCGCCCAGGTGACGCAGTTCGTGAACCGAGGCTCGTTCGGTATCCTCTGGCTGATGCGCTTCGCATGGGAGATGCTCTGGTGCCAGCCCCCCTGCTCGAGACGAAGTTCTTTGTCCCGAGGTCGCGGCGTGGTCTGGTGCCGCGTCCGCGGCTGAGCGAGCGGCTGGACCGCGGGGCCGCGTCGAAGCTGACGCTCGTCTCCGCGCCCGCTGGCTTCGGCAAGACCACGCTGCTCACCGAGTGGCTGGCGGCGGGACCGGCCGGGCCGGCCGGTGAGCGGCTGGCCGCGTGGCTGTCGCTCGACCGGGCCGACAATGATCCCGTGTCTTTCTGGGCCTACGTGATCGCCGCGCTGCGGACGGCGGCATCCGGGGATCGGCGAGAATGCGCTGGCCCTCCTGCAGGCGCCCCAGCCGCCGCCGATCGAGACGGTGCTTACCGTTCTGCTCAACGACCTGGGCGGCACCGCGGGCGACATCGTGCTGGTGCTTGATGACTACCACGTCGTCGATGCGCGCGAGGTGCAGGACGCGATGGCGTTCCTGCTCGACCATCTGCCTGCGGGGCTGCACGTGGTGATGGCCGGCCGCGCCGATCCCGCGTTGCCGCTGGCGCGGTGGCGGGTGCGCGGCGAGCTGGCCGAGATCCGCGCGGCCGAGCTGCGGTTCACCCCCGATGAGGCCGCGGCGTACCTCAACGAGATGATGGGCCTGCAGCTGACGGCGCGGGACGTGGCCGCGCTGGAGGGACGCACCGAGGGCTGGATCGCCGCGCTCCAGCTGGCGGCGCTGTCGATGCAGGGGCGAGACGACGTGGCCGGCTTCATCGCCGGCTTCGCGGGCGACGATCGTTACGTCGTCGACTACCTGATGGAGGAGGTGCTGCAGCGTCAATCCGATCATGTCCAGGCCTTCCTGCTGCAGACCTCTATCCTGGGCCGGCTGAGCGGTCCGCTGTGCGATGCCGTCACCGGGCAGGGCGGCGGCAAGGCCACGCTGGCGGCGCTGGACCGGGGGAACCTGTTCCTGGTCCCGCTGGATGACCGCCGCCAGTGGTATCGCTACCACCACCTGTTCGCCGACGTGCTGCAGGCGCGGCTGCTCGACGAGCAGCCCGGCCAGGTGCCGGACCTGCACCGGCGGGCCAGCGCGTGGTACCAGCAGAACGGCGAGCCGTCCGAGGCCATCGGCCACGCGCTGGCCGCCAGGGATTTCGGGCGGGCGGCGGACCTGGTCGAGCTGGCCCTTACGGCCATGAGCAAGACCAGGCAGGAAGCGACGGTGCGCGGCTGGCTCGAGATGATCCCCGACGAGGTGGTCCGGGTCAGGCCGGTGCTCAGCGCGGCCTTTGCCTGGGTATTGCTGTCTGTCGGCGAGTTCGAGGGAGTCGAGGGCCGGCTGCGGGACGCCGAGCGGTGGCTGGACGCGACAACAGGTACCGGTGCGGGATCCCCAGCCCCGTCGGCAGAGATGGTCGTGGCCAACGAGGAGGAATATCGCCGCCTCCCGGGAACGATCGAGCAGTATCGTGCCGCGCAGGCGCTGGCTCGGGGCGAGCCGCCCGGCGCGATCAGGCACGCCCGGCGGGCGCTTGACCTTGCGCCTGAGGAGGACCATCGCGGGCGTGCTTCGGCATCGGGACTCATGGCGCTCGCGTTCTGGGGGAGCGGGGATCTCGAGGCAGCGCATTCGGCGTGGGCCGAATGCGCGGCGGGACTACGGCGGGCCGGGCACATTGCCGATATCTACGGCTGCACGATCGCGATGGCGGACATCCGGCTTGCGCAAGGTCGCCTCGGTGCGGCGATGCGCACTTACGAGCAGGCCTTGCAGCGTGCAGCTGAGCAGGGCGGGCCGGTGCTGCGGGGAACGGCAGACATGTACGTGGGGATGAGCGAGGTCCACCGCGAGTACGACGACTTGCCTGCCGCCACGCAGCAGCTGCTGCGGAGCCAGGAGCTGGGTGAGCACACCGGGTTGCCGCAGAACCGGTATCGCTGGCGGGTCGCGATGGCCCGGATACGCCAGGCTGAAGGGGATCTGGGCGGCGCGCTCGGCCTGCTCTACGAGGCGGAGCGCCTGTACACGGGCGACTTCTTCCCGAACGTGCGGCCGGTCCCGGCGTTGAAGGCGCGGGTCTGGATCGCGCAGGGCAGCCTCGGTGAAGCCCTCGGCTGGGTCCGTGAGCAGGGCCTGTCCGTGGATGACGACCTCAGTTACCTACGCGAGTTCGAGCACATCACCCTGGCCAGGATGCTCTTGGCGCGGTACTCCGATGAGCGCGCAGCGCACTCGGTACACGAGGCGACCCGGCTCCTGGACCGCCTCCTGCGGGCGGCGGAAGAGGGTGGCAGGACGGGACGCGTCATCGAGATCCTGGTCCTGCGGGCGCGCGCGCACCAGACGCTCGGGGACATCCTGGCTGCGCTTGGCTCCCTGGACCGCGCGGTGACGCTGGCCGAGCCGGAGGGCTACGTCCGGGTCTTCGTCGATGAGGGCCCGCCGATGGCTTCGCTGCTGAAAGCGGCCGAGAAACAGGGGATCGCCAGGAACTATGTCCGCCGGCTCCTGGCCGCCGTAACCGAGACCGAGCACGAGAGCCCCGTCAAGCAGGCCCTGATCGACCCGCTCAGCGAACGCGAGCTCGACGTGCTCCGGCTGCTCGGAACCGAGCTGGACGGCCCGGCCATCGCCCGCGAGCTGATGGTGTCCCTGAACACCATGCGGACTCACACCAAGAACATCTACGCCAAGCTCGCCGTGACCAACCGCCGGGCCGCGGTCCGCCGGGCCGCGGAACTCGGCTTGTCGCGAAGCCGCCACCGGCAACCCTGACCCGTCGCGGCCCCCGTCGGCTGAATCATCACATCACTCACCACATCTGGTGATGCCTGCTCACCACATCCGCTTCTAGCTTTCGATCAGGCCCGGGAACGTCCGCCACGCAGGCGGGAATCCGTCCGGGCCAGCGCGGCAAAGGAGCACCATGAGCGAAATATCGACCGGCCATTATGACCGCCCAGGACGGTACGAGATCCGCCTCAAGGGGCACCTCGACACCCGGTGGGCCGCCTGGTTCGACGGGCTGACCCTCTCCCACGACAACGACGGCACCACCGTCATCCATGGCCCCGTAGCCGACCAGGCCGCGCTCTACGGCCTGCTCCAGAAAACGCGCGACTTGGGCCTGCCCCTGGTCTCGGTCAATTACGTCGAACCCGGCTATCCCCCGATACCCACCATCGAGACCCGGTAACTCAGCCATCCGCGAAAAGGAGACCGACATGGCGACCACCGTCCAGACCCCGGCCACGAAAGCAGCGACAAAAACCCCGATGACCTCAACCAGGAAGACCGCGCTCGTCGCGGGCGTCTTCTACCTGATCACGTTCGTCTCGATCCCCACGCTCGCCCTCTACGGCCCGGTGAAGAACCACCGGGACTGGGTCCTCAGCTCCGGCTCCAGCACGGGCGTGCTCGTGGGCTGCTTCCTCGAGGTGATCGTCGCCCTGGCCGGCATCGGCACCGCCGTCACGCTGTACCCGGTGGTCAAGCGGCAGAACGAAGGCTTCGCGCTTGGCTTTGTCACTTCTCGCGTCATCGAAGCCGCTCTGATCTTCACCGGTGTCCTCAGCCTCCTTTCGCTGGTGACCTTGCGACAGGACCTGGGCGGAGCGGCCGGAGCAAACGCGGCCTCGCTTGTCACCACCGCCGCGTCGCACGTCGCGATCTACAAATGGACGTTCCTGCTCGGACAGAACCTCATGCCGGGCATCAACGCACTGCTGCTGGGTACCCTGATGTACCGGTCCCGGCTCGTGCCCCGTGTCATTCCCGTGATCGGACTCATCGCAGCCCCCCTGCTCATCGCTTCCGTAATCGCCACGATATTCGGCGGCATCAAGCTGGGCTCCCCCATAATCGCCGGGGTCCCGGTGGCTGCCTGGGAGCTGTCGCTTGGCCTGTGGCTGGTCGTCAAAGGCTTCAAGCCCTCCCCGATCACCGCTGAAATGGACGCGGCCAGCACGCCGCTCCCTTACCAGGACGTCGCCGTCTAACCGCCGGCAACACGGCCGGGCCCGCCAAGGGCCCGGCCGCCCTCGCCTCAGAGCCACGACAGTGCTGCCTCAGGCTCCGGACGCAGGATTGCGTCATCAGCAACCTTTGATGAAAGGGACGCACCATGATTGAGGTTGATGGCCTGACCAAACGGTACGGCGACAAGACCGCCGTCGACGGACTGAGCTTCGTGGTGGAGCCAGGCGTAGTGACCGGATTCCTCGGCCCGAACGGAGCCGGGAAGTCCACCACGATGCGGGTGATCGCCGGGTTGGACCGGCCGACCAGCGGGACGGTGCGCGTCAACGGCAAGCACTACCCCCAGGCCGCCGCCCCGATGTCGGAGCTCGGCATCCTGCTGGACGCCAGGTCGGTCCACCCGGGGCTGTCGGCCCGCAACAACCTGCTGGCGCTCGCGCGGACGGCCGGACAGCATCGAGTACCACGCCGGAGCGACGCGATGAGCGCCGTCCTGGGCGCAGGGCTGGCGCCCGCGCACGGCACGGCCCCGGCGACGGTCGCCGGACCAGTTACCCAGGTGCGCGTCGTCCGCGCGGAGTGGACCAAGCTGCGGGCGCTTCGCTCCACCTGGTGGTGCGCGCTGAGCGCGGTGGTACTGATCGTCGGCCTGGGGGCCGTGATCGCGGCGTCCGGGCCACCGTATAAGGTCTCGGCGGGCAGTTCCGCCGCGGCGGGGGTGTCGTCCAGCCTGCTTGGCCTGTTGTTCGCGCAGCTGGTGATCGGCGTGGTCGGCGTGCTGGCGTTCAGCGGCGAGTACGGCACCGGGATGATCCGCGCCACGCTGGCGGTCGTGCCGTCGCGGCTGCCGGCGCTGTGGGCCAAGCTGATCGTGGTGGCCGGGCTGGTGCTGCCGGTGGCCCTGCTTTGCGCGGTGGCCGACTTCTTCACGGCGACGGCGCTTGAGTCGTCCCGCGGGGGTTCGGCGATCTCGCTGACCGATCCGGGCGTGCTGCGGACCGTGGTGGGCTCGTCGTTGTACCTGACCGTCGTCGTCGTCATCGGCCTGGCCCTGGGGGCCCTGCTCCGCAAGACCGCGGCGGGCCTGTCGGTGTTCGCCGCGGTGTTCTTCGTCGTCCCGATCGTCGTGGCGGCCCTCCCGCACACGATCACCGGCTTCGCGCCCTACCTGCCGTCCAACGCCGGCGGGGCCCTGTGGGGCAACCCGCTGACCGCCACCGGGCATGAGCTGAGCCCGTGGGCCGGCTTCGCGGTCCTGTGCGGCTACGCGATCGCGGCGACCATCGCGGCGGCCTGGCGGCTGCGACGGCGTGACGCCTGACCTTCGGCCGGGCCCGCCAAGGGCCCGGCCGTTTCGGCGCTCACCTGACCCGCTTGACCGGCACGATGGCGACGGCCCCGGCGATGGCGCACAGTCCGGCGACCGTGTACAGCACGCCGTAGCTGCCGTGGCCGATCGCCAGGATGGCCGGGGCGATCGCCGGCGCGAGGGCGAACGGAAGCGCGCCGGCGATGTTGAACACGCCGAGATCCTTGGCGGCGCTGCGCCTGTCGGGCAGCACGTCCACGACGAGCGCGAGGTCGACGGCCGCGTACACGCCGAAGCCGAGTCCGCTGATGGCCATGCCGACCAGGAAACCGCTGAAGTGGCTGGCGATGGCGATCACGAACAACGCCAGGCCGTACACCACCGAGGCAGTGAGGACGAAGATCTTCCGCCGGCCGGTCCGGTCCGAGAGCCTTCCGCCGAGCAGGGAAGCGGCGACGATGACGGCGGACTGGGTGAGCGTGCCGAGGAATATCTGCTGCGGCACCTCGGCCTTGGCGGTGCCGATCTTGTCCAGCAGGTAGTAGGCCTGGTAGGTCGTCAGGAACGCATAGGCCAGCACGAACATGAAGCGGCTGGCGAAAGCCCAGGAGAAGTCGGGGTTCCGCCGCGGGTTGACGTAGAACGTGCCGGCGAATTCCCGGAGCGACCATTTCGGCTTATCCGCCCGGGCGAGCCGGCGGTCGTTCATGGTGACCGCGAAAAGCAGGACGAAAAACCCGCCGATCGCGCACGGGGCCAGGAACATGACGAGCAGGCTGCCGGTGAACAGCTTGACCGCGAACGTGCCGCACACCGACCCGACCGGCAGGCAGACGCCCAGGACACCGGAGACCTGGCCGCGCTGGGCGGACGGGACCTGGTCCGGTACCACCGCCACCATCGCGGCGAGCAGCGCGTTAAAGAACAGCTGGGTGATGCACCAGCCGAGGAGGACGACCGGGATGCTGGGGGCCAGGGCGACAATTCCGATGCCGAGGGAACCGCCCACAAGGCCGGTGACCATCCATGGCCGCCGCATGCCCAGCGGCGACGCGGTGCGGTCGCTCATCCGGCCGAAGAACGGATTAGCGACCATGGCCAGCAGGGCGCCGACCCCGGCGACAAGCGCCAGGCTGGCCGGTGCCCGGTGGATCCCGACGAGCGAGTCCACCTTCAGGGCCAAGGTGACCAGTATGGGCGCGAGGAACAGCAGGTTAGTGCTCATGTACGCCAGCGTGTACAGCGAGACGAAACCCCAGCCGACCCGATGAGCGGGGGGCTCAAGCGCAGCCTCGGCGACGGTCCGGTTCCTGACCGCCTTGGTCGGCTGCTTAGGTATCGTCATCCGCCCCCTTTGGCCGACGTACGCGGCTGGTGATTCGCTCGGCCCCCAGTCCTGCCTCAAGACGCTGTTTTTTCACGCTACGTCTGCAACCAGAAACTAGCAATGAATCTCTAGAAATGATCTTGAAAGCGGAATCGGCGCCGAAGTTGGTCACCGATCGCCAGCCCCCGGCCGGCCGAAGTGCACGACCTGCCCGCCGCTTAGCCAGGAACCTCGGACGAGGCGAGCACGTCGTCGGCCAGCCGGGGCCACGCCTGCCTGGCCCAGTCGCCGAAGTCGCGGTCGGCGAGGGCGGCGCAGGCGATCCTGGCCTCCGGGTCGACCCAGAGAAAGCTGCCGGATCGCCCGAAATGGCCGAACGTCCGGGGTGAGTTCCTCGACCCGGTCCAGTGCGGCACCTTGCTGTCCCTGATCTCGAAGCCCAGGCCCCAGTCACACCGCGGCTGGCGGCCAAAGCCCGGCAGCACGCCTGAAAGGCCGGGGAATGCGGTCTGGGTGGCCTCCGCCAGCAGGTCCTCGTCGATAAGCGACGGGCTGGCCAGCTCAACGGCCAGGTTCATCAGGTCGCTGAGCGGGCCGACGGCGCCCCAGGCGGGGGAGCCCTCGAGCCGGGTGCCCGTCATCCCGAGCGGCAGGCAGATCTCGTCGGCCAGCAGCCGCTCGAAGGGCTGGCCGGACCGGGCGGCGATGATGTCCGCGAGGATCTCGATGCCCCGGTTGGAGTAGATCCGCCGGGCGCCGGGCCGGCTGAGGATCGCGCCGCTGTCGAAGGCGAGCCCGGATGCGTGGGACAGCAGGTGCCGGATCGTCGATCCCGGCGGCCCGGCCGGCTCGTCCAGGTCGAGCAGGCCCCGCTGCACGGCGTCGAGCGCGGCCAGCGCGGTGAGCAGCTTGGTCACCGACGCCCAGGCGAACGGCCGGCCAGCCGGCCCGGCGGATTCCATCAGGCCCGCCGCGGACGCGAAGCCGGCCGCGGCGGTGGCCGGCCACGATGCCACCTGATCGAGCGGACTCGCCACTGATCCGTCTTTTCTCTCGACATCCGGGGTTCCTTGCCTGAAGTATCACCTGAGAGGATGCTTGACGAGAACGGAGGGGATGCTGATGCTGGAAGACCTGGACCCGGCCGAGACGCGCGAGTGGCTCGAGGCGCTAGATTCCGTGCTGGCGTACGAGGGCGCGGACCGCGCGTTCTACCTGCTCGACGAGGTGGTCGCCGAGGCACGCCGGAAGGGCGCGACGGTCCCCTACAGCGCCACCACGCCGTACCTGAACACGATCCCGCCCGGGTCACAAGACGGGCTGAGCCCGCAGGAGCTGACCCTCGACCATCGCATCAGGTCGCTGATCAGGTGGAACGCGCTGGCCATCGTGCTGCGGGCGAACGCGGAGTCCTCCGAGCTCGGCGGTCACATCGCCAGCTTCCAGTCCGCGGCGACCCTCTACGACGTGGGCTTCCAGCATTTCTTCCGGGCTGCGTCCGACCAGCACGACGGTGACCTGCTGTTCGTCCAGGGGCATTCGTCGCCGGGCATCTACGCCCGCTCGTTCGTGGAGGGCCGGCTCACCGAGGACCAGCTGACGAATTTCCGGATGGAGACCGGCGGCGACGGCCTTGCCTCCTATCCGCACCCGTGGCTGATGCCGGATTACTGGCAGATGCCGACGGTGTCCATGGGCCTGGGCCCGATCATGGCGATCTACCAGGCGCGCTTCCTGAAGTACCTGGCCTGCCGCGGGCTGGCGGACACCTCGGACCGGAAGGTCTGGGCGTTCCTCGGCGACGGGGAGACCGACGAGCCTGAGTCGCTGGGCGCCATCGCGCTGGCCAGCCGGGAGAAGCTCGACAACCTCATCTTCGTGATCAACTGCAACCTGCAGCGGCTTGACGGCCCGGTGCGGGGCAACGGCAAGATCATCCAGGAGCTCGAGGGCATCTTCCGCGGCGCGGGCTGGAACGTGATCAAGGTGATCTGGGGCAGCAACTGGGACCCGCTCATCGCCCGGGATTCCAGCGGGCTGCTGCTCAAGCGGATGGAGGAATGCGTCGACGGCGAGTACCAGGACTTCAAGTCCAAGAACGGCGCGTACGTACGGGAGAAGTTCTTCGGCAAGTATCCCGAGCTGCTCGATATGGTCGCCGGCATGACCGACGACGAGATCTGGGCGCTGAACCGCGGCGGTCATGACCCGGTCAAGATCTACGCGGCCTATGCGGCCGCGGTGCGTCACACCGGCCAGCCGACGGTGATCCTGGCCAAGACGGTCAAGGGCTACGGGATGGGGGAATCGGGCGAGGGCCAGAACATCACCCACCAGCAGAAGCACATGGCCGACGCGGCCCTGGTCAAGTTCCGGGACCGGTTCAAGCTGCCGCTGACCGACGAGCAGCTAGCCGAGCTGCCGTTCCTGCGCTTCGGCGAGGACAGCGAGGAGATGGCCTACCTGCGGGGGAAGCGGGCCGCTCTCGGCGGGTACCTGCCTGCCCGCCGGCGGCGGTCGTCGGAGACGCTCGCGGTACCCGAGCTCAGCGCGTTCGGCGGCCAGCTGGGCGGCACGCCGGGCCGGGAGATCTCCACCACGATGGCGTTCGTCCGGATCCTCAACACCCTGCTGCGCGACAAGGCGATCGGCCCGCGGGTGGTGCCGATCGTGGCCGACGAGTCCCGGACGTTCGGGATGGAGGGGATGTTCCGCCAGTTCGGCATCTTCAGCCAGGCCGGCCAGCTCTACCAGCCCGAGGACGCCAACCAGCTGATGTACTACCGCGAGGCGCCGGACGGCCAGATGCTGCAGGAGGGCATCAACGAGGCCGGGGCGACGGCGTCCTGGATCGCCGCCGCGACGGCGTACAGCACCAGCGACATCCCGATGATCCCGTTCTACATCTTCTACTCGATGTTCGGCTTCCAGCGGGTCATGGACCTGATCTGGGCGGGCGGGGACTCGCGGGCCCGCGGTTTCCTGCTCGGCGGGACCTCCGGCCGGACCACGCTCAACGGCGAGGGGCTGCAGCACGAGGACGGGCACAGCCACGTGCTGGCTTCGCTGGTGCCCAACTGCGTGGCCTACGACCCGACGTATTCCTACGAGGTCGCCGTCATCATGGCCGACGGGCTGCGGCGGATGCTGGCCGAGCAGGAGGACGTGTTCTTCTACGTCACCCTGATGAACGAGAACTACGAGCACCCGGCGCTGCCCGAGGGCGCCGAGGCCGGGATCCTGCGCGGTATGTACCCGCTGCGGTCCGGGTCAGGCTCGGGTCCCTCCGTGCAGTTGCTTGGCAGCGGGACGATCTTGCGGGAGGTGCTGGCCGGCGCGGACCTGCTGGCCGCGGACTACGGCGTATCGGCCGACGTGTGGAGCGCGACGAGCTTCACCGAGCTGCGGCGGGACGGGCTCGCCGCCGAGCGGTGGAACATGCTGCACCCGGGTTCATCGCCGCGGCGGTCTTATGTGGAGGAGTGCCTGGCCGGGCGGCCGCCCGGCCCGGTCGTCGCGGCGACCGACTACGTCAAGGCCTTTGCCGACCAGATCCGCGCCTTCGTGCCGCGACGCTACCGCGTGCTGGGGACGGACGGCTACGGCCGTTCGGATTACCGGCGCAACCTGCGCCGCTTCTTCGAGGTCGACCGGCACTACGTCGCCGTGGCCGCGCTGGCGTCGCTGGCCGAAGACGGGACCATCGCGGCGGCCACGGTCGCCGACGCGATCTCGCGCTACGGCATCGATCCCGGCAAACCGGAACCGTCGCGGACATGAGCAGGCGGCCTATTCCCCGGAGGGAGCAGTCATGACCGCTGCCACTGAAGTCGGCGTGCCCGACCTTGGCGACTTCGCCAACGTGCCGGTCATCGAGATCCACGTCGCGCCCGGCGACGTGGTCAGCGAGGAGGACCCGCTGGTCACGCTGGAGTCGGACAAGGCCACCATGGACATCCCGTCTCCGGCCGCCGGCACGGTCCGTGAGCTGCGGGTAAAGGTAGGTGACCTGGTCAGCCGCGGATCACCCATCCTGCTGCTCGACAGCGGCAGCGCCCAGGCTGAGCCGCCGGCGCTGACCGAACAGCAGGAGCCTGCGACGCTGGCGGCGGCTGACCCGGTAGCGGCGGCGCAGGAGCCTGCCCGGCGTCCGGCCCCGGTAGCAGCGGCTGACCCGGTAGCGGCGGCCGCGGCCGTGACGCCGGTGACTGCCGTGGAGGCCGCCACGCCCGCCGATTTCGACGGCGTGCACGCCGGGCCGGGCGTGCGCCGGCTGGCCCGCGAACTCGGCCTTGACCTGACCGCGCTGTCCGGCACCGGGCCGAAGGGCCGCATTACCAAGGACGACGTGATCGCGGCGGTCCGCGGGCCTGCCGCCGCGGCCTCGGAGTCCGCTGCGCGGCCAGGCGGCATCCCGGAGATCCCGGCGCAGGACTTCTCGAAGTTCGGGGCGGTCGAGATCCGGCCGCTGTCCCGCATCCAGCGGCTGTCCGGACCCGTGCTGCACCGGTCGTGGCTCAACATCCCCCATGTCACCCACGACGACGAGGCTGACATCACCGACCTGGACGCCTACCGCAGGGAACTCGACGCCTCGGCCAAAGCCGAGGGCTACCGGGTGACGCTGCTGGCCTTCCTGATGAAGGCCAGCGTCTCGGCGCTGCGGGAATTCCCCAAGTTCAACAGCTCGCTGACGCCGGAAAAAGACGCGCTGATCTACAAGAGCTACTACCACCTCGGCGTCGCCGTGGACACCCCAGAGGGCCTAGTGGTGCCGGTGATCCGCGACGTGGACCACAAGGGCATCAGGGAACTCAGCCAGGAACTCGGGGCCGTCTCGGCCAAGGCCCGGGACGGCAAGCTCGGCGTGGCCGACCTGCAGGGCGGCTGCTTCACGATCTCCAGCCTGGGCGGCATCGGCGGGACCGGCTTCACGCCCATCATCAATGCCCCCGAGGTCGCGATCCTCGGCGTGGTCCGGTCCCGGACCACGCCGGTCTGGGACGGGACCGCGTTCGTGCCGCGGCTGATGCTGCCGGTATCGCTGTCCTACGACCACCGGGTCATCGACGGCGCGCTGGCCGCCCGGTTCACCCGGTACCTGTGCCACCTGCTCGAGGACATCCGCCGCCTCCTGCTCTGACATCGTCCAGGCCATTCCCGGCGCCATCCCATTCTTGGAGCTGACGTGGACATCACCGTTCCCGACATCGGCCACTTCGTCGACGTGCCGGTCATCGAGGTACATGTGACCGCCGGTGACGTGGTGGCCGCCGAGGATCCGGTTATCACGCTGGAGTCCGACAAGGCCACGCTGGACGTTCCCGCGTCAGCCGCGGGTACCGTCGGCGAAGTCGCCGTCCGGGTCGGCGACCGGGTATCCGCCGGGGATCTCATCCTCCGGCTCGAAGCCGGGCCGGCATCCGGCGGCCCAGCCGCCGCGCCGGTAAGAGAGAGGGTCACCGAGGACGCGGCCCCCGCCCCGGTTGAGCCACCCGGCTATGGCTCGCCTAGCGGGATTTACGAGGTCATCGAGGTCACGGTCCCCGATATCGGCCATTTCATCGACGTCCCTGTCATCGAGGTGCACGTGGCCGCCGGTGACGCGGTCGCGCCCGAGGCCCCGCTGATCACGCTGGAGTCCGACAAGGCCACGCTGGACATCCCGACGCCCGTGGCCGGGACCATTGCCGCCCTCCGGGTCGCCGTGGGCGACCACGTTTCCGCGGGCCATGTCATTGCCCACCTGCGCACCGGTGAGCACCCGGTGCCCGAGGAAGCCGCGGCGGAGCCGAGGCCGGCCGCCACGGCAGAGCCGAGGCCGGCCGCCACGGCAGAGCCGAGGCCGGCCGCCACGGCAGAGCCAGAACTGCAGGCCGGCCGCCGCCGCGGCGAGCACCGTAGCCGCGCCCGGTGGCGTCACGGCGGAGGTGCTCGTGCTCGGCGCCGGGCCGGGCGGCTACACGGCCGCGTTCCGGGCGGCCGACCTGGGCAAGCACGTCGTGCTCGTTGACCGCGAGCCGGCCCTCGGCGGGGTCTGCCTCAACGTCGGCTGCATCCCGTCCAAAGCCCTGCTGCACGCGGCCAAGGTCATCGCCGAAGCCAGGGAGATGGGCGAGAACGGCATCACCTTCGGCGCTCCCGCGATCGACGTCGGCAGGCTGCGAGCGTGGAAGGAGAGCGTGGTCGGGCGGCTCACCGGCGGCCTGGCCGGGCTGGCCAAGCAGCGCAAGGTCACCACGATCCGGGGCTACGGCCGGTTCACCTCGCCGCACCAGGTGCTGGTCGAGCTGGCCGAGGGCGGAACCACCACCGTCGACTTCGAGCAGGCGATCATCGCGGCCGGCTGGAGCCGCTGACGCTGCCGTTCCTCCCCTCGGCCGACCCGCGGGTCATCGACTCCACCGGTGCACTGGAACTCGGTGAGGTGCCGCGGCGGCTGCTCGTCATAGGCGGCGGGATCATCGGGCTCGAGATGGCCGCCGTCTACCACGAGCTCGGCGCGAAGGTCACCATCGTCGAACTGCTTGACCAGCTCATCCCCGGCGCTGACAAGGACCTGATCACGCCGCTGGCCAAGCGGGTCACCAGGCAGTACGAGAACATCTACGTCAAGACGAAGGTGACAGACGTGCAGGCCAGGCCCGAGGGCCTGGTGGTGTCCTTCGACGGTGCGAAGGCGCCGGCGACCGATACCTTCGACCGGATTCTGGTCGCCGTCGGGCGCAGTCCCAACGGCAAGCTGATCGGCGCCGAGCAGGCCGGCGTCACCGTCGACGACCGCGGCTTCATCCCGGTCAGCAAGCAGCTGCGGACTAACGTGCCGCACATTTTCGCCATCGGCGACGTGGTCGGCCAGCCGATGCTGGCCCACAAGGCGATGCATGAGGGGAAGGTCGCCGCCGAGGTGACCGCGGGCAAGAACAGCTTCTTCGACGCCCGTGCCATCCCGTCGGTCGCCTATACCGATCCCGAAGTGGCCTGGGCCGGGGTCACCGAGAACGAGGCCAAGGCCGCCGGCGTCAAGTACGGCAAGGGGGTCTTCCCGTGGGCGGCCAGCGGCCGCTCGCTCACCCTCGGCCGCTCCGAGGGGCTGACGAAGCTGCTGTTCGACGAGGCGACGGGCCATCTCATCGGCTGCGGGATCGTCGGGCCATCGGCGGGCGACCTCATCGCCGAGGCGGTGCTGGCCATCGAGATAGGCGCCGACGCAGCCGACATCAGCTTGACTATCCACCCGCACCCGACGCTGTCGGAGACCGTCGCCCTGTCGGCCGAGGCGTTCGAGGGCACGATCACCGATCTGTACCTGCCCAGGCGGAAATAGCGCTCAGGCACGTGTCTTCCGGCTGACTGGCCTCATCCGGCTGGCTGGCCTCATCGATCAACGGCTTATGGCCAGGTACCGGCCGAGGTGATCGATCACCTCGCGCGCGTCGTCCTCGATGCCGCACATGAATGTGGACCTGCGCCGCCGCAGTACCGGCAGCCCCAGCGCGTACAGTCCCGGGCTGCCGACCACGCCGCCCTCGTGGTGCAGCTGGCCCTTCGCGTCGACCACGGGCACGTCGAGCCACCCGTAGTCAGGCCGGAATCCCGTCGCCCACACGATCGCTCTGATCTCGCCGCTTCGCAGGTCAAGCTGCAACCGCGTCGACTCGGGCACCCGTGTCGGCGCGAAGCGCTCCGGCGGGTCGAGCTCCGTATCGCGCCCGCTCGTCAGTGCCCATTCATCGAACGTGTCGAGCAGGCGGCCCAGCTTGAGGTCTGCGAGCGCCAGCACGTTGCGCAAGCCGCCGGAGAACAGCGCGCGGCCGTCACGGACCGCCGCCCAGCGGCCGACTAGCTCGACGCCGATCGAGGTGAGCGCGTTGAGGTCGAGCGTCGTCCGCTCAGGGATCCCGGCGAGCTGGGGCGAGGGCAGCCGCCTGGCCCGGGTGAGATCCTCGACCTCGTCGTACCGCTGGTCCCAGACGCCCGACGCGTCCATCCACCACAGCACGTCTTTGCCCCGGTACGTGCGCGGCAGCCGCACGTGCTCCCCCACCGCGAGGGTCACCGGCCGGCCCGACCGCTGCAGCTCGGCGGCCAGCTGCACGCCGGTGGCCGACGCGCCCACGACGAGCACGCCGCCGTCGGGGAGCTTGGCGGGGTCGCGGTAGTCGAACGGCGTCAGCTGCTCGACCTCCGCCGGCACCGCGTCCCTGAACTCCGGCGCGGTTGGCCGGTTGCAGGCACCGCTCGCGATGACCACGGTCCGGCAGGCGATCTCGCCGTGGCTCGTCCTCACCTGGTACCCCTCGTCGATGCGCCGCACCGAGGTGACGTTCGCGCCGGTCCGGACGGGGGCACGCGAAACCCTAGCCAGGCGCTCGATGAACTCGGTCACTTCCCCCATCGTCATGTAGCCGTCGGGGTCCGGGCCCTCGTAGCGAAGGCCAGGCAGGCGGCTGAGCCAGTTGGGAGTCAGCAGCCGCAGGGAGTCCCAGCGTTCGCGCCGCCAGGAGTTCGCCACCTCGCCGCGCTCGAGCACGACGTGGTCGATCGAGAAGTCGCTGAGGAAGTGGCTCGCGGCGAGGCCCGCGTGCCCCGCGCCGACGACGACCGTCGTTACGCGCTCGATGGCCTGGCCCCCAGTGCTGCCCGGAGCGCGCGCGTCGGACAAGCCGCCGCGCGGCCGCTCAAGCGACCTCGACGGTGACGTTCGTCGGGTTCGTGAGCGCGTCGAACACGGCGGAGCGCTTCTGGGACTGGGCCACCAGCGCTTCGATGTCCTCCTGCGACGCGTCCGCGTCGATTTTGAACGTCACCTTGATGTCGTTGTAGCCGTTGCGTACGTCGCTGTCGGCACCGAGGATCCCGCGGATGTCGTGCGCGCCTTCGACCGTCGAGGTGACCGAGCGCAGCTGGATGCCGCGGTTTTCCGCAACGGACGCCACGCCTGCCGTCAGGCAGCTCGCCAGGCCGACGAGGAGGTACTCGATCGGCGTGATGCCGCCGTCCTCCGCCGCGAAGACCTCGGGGTGGTCGGCTTCGAACACCGACTCCTCCTTGTGGCTCTGCTCTTCCCCGAGGCCGAAGAAGCTCTGGACCTTGATCGTGCTGTGGACGCCGCTCTGCCATTCGGCGGACGCACGCCAGGTAAACTGAGCGGCCTCGGGCGCGCCCTTCAGCACTTCGCGCGCGTCGAGCAGCGCCTGCACGTTGACTCCGTTGGTGACCGTGGTCATCTCTCGTGATCCTCTCTCGTCCGCTTCCCCATATTGCCGATGGAGATTCCTGACAATATACCGGCCGAGGCGAGCTAACATAGCCCCCATGACGGAGCCAGCCCCAGGGCCAGCCCCAGGACTAGCCTCAGGGCTCGCAGCCGGCTCGGTCGGCACGGCCGAAACCAAGTACCTCGACCTGCCGGAGCCAGTGCGGCTCGACTGCGGCCGGGAACTGTACCCGGTTCGCGTGGCGTACGAGACCTACGGCATCCTCTCACCTCGGCGCGACAACGTCATCCTGGTGTGCCATGCGCTCAGCGGCGACGCCCATGCGGCGGGCTTCGCGAAGGCGCCGCCCCAGGAGAGCACGCGCGACGGGTTCGGGGCCACCGATCGCGACGGCGCGGCCGCCAAGGGGCTGGGCTGGTGGGACGGGATGATCGGCCCCGGCAAGGCGTTCGACACCGACCGCTTCTTCGTCGTCGCCACGAACCTGCTCGGCGGCTGCCGCGGGACGACAGGCCCGTCGTCGATCAACCCGGCGACAGGCAGGCCGTACGGTCCGGGCTTCCCCGTGATCACAGTCGCGGACATGGTGCGGACCGAGCGGGCGTTCCTGGACGTGCTCGGTATCGAGCGGATCGCGGCGGTGGCCGGCGGCTCGCTCGGCGGGATGCAGGCGCTGGAGTGGGCGATCCTGTTTCCCGGCCAGGTGGATGCCGTCGTGCCGATCGCCAGCACGCACGCCCTCCACCCGCAGGGCGTGGCCTGGAACTCGATCGCGCGTGACGCGATCATGCGCGACCCAGCCTGGCAAGGCGGCCACTACTACGGCACGGGCGCCGTACCCAACGCCGGCATGGGGGTGGCGCGGATGGTCGGCCACGTCACGTACCTGTCCGCAGTGGCGCTGAGCGACAAGTTCGGCCGGCGGCTGCAGTTCGCCGACGATATCCGCTACACGATCAGCGAGCCGGAGTTCGAGGTCGAGAGCTACCTGCGCCACCAGGCCGACTCGTTCGCCAGGCGCTTCGACGCCAACACCTATCTCTACACGTCGCGCGCGCTGACGTATTTCGACCTCGCGCGGCAGCACGGCAGCGGATCGCTCGCGCGGGCGCTGGACGGCATCTCGGCGCGGACGCTGCTGATAGCGTTCAGTTCCGACTGGCTGTACCCGCCGTCCGCGTCGAAGGAGATCGCCGACGCGCTTCGCGCTCTCGGCAAGCCGGTCGAGTTGCATGTGATCGAGGCACCGTACGGCCACGACTGCTTCCTGCTCGAGGAAGCGCGGCAGGCTCCTATTATCCGCCGCTTCCTGGCCTCAGGCGGGGATGGCGATTGACGTTGAGGAAGATGACTTCATGACCGACAAGCTCCCCCGGGCCGAAGAGGCCCGCGCGTTCGGATTCGAGACACGGCAGCTGCACGCCGGGCAACGGCCCGACCCGAACACGGGCGCGCGTGCGGTGCCGATCTTCCAGACAACCAGCTACGTGTTCGAAGACCCGGAATCGGCGGCCGCGTACTTCAACCTGCAGGAGTACGGGAACACGTACTCGCGCATCATGAACCCGACCGTCGCGGTGTTCGAGGAGCGGGTGGCGAGCCTCGAGGGCGGCTGCGGCGCGGTGGCATTCGCCAGCGGGATCGCCGCGCAGGCCGCGGCGCTGTTCACGCTGCTGCAGCCGGGCGACCACGTCGTGTCGTCCTCGGCGCTCTACGGCGGGACGGTGAACCAGCTCAAGCACCTGCTGCGCAAGATGAACGTGGAGCTGACCTGGGTCGACCCCGACGATCCTGCCGCATGGGAGAAGGCGGTCCTGGCGAACACGAAGGCGTTCTTCGCCGAGACGATCGGCAACCCGGCCGGGAACGTGCTGGACATCGAGACCGTGGCGGCCATCGCGCATTCCCATGAGCTGCCGCTGATCGTGGACAACACGTTCGCGACGCCGTACCTCTGCCGCCCGATCGAATGGGGCGCCGACATCGTGATCCACTCGGCGACCAAGTTCATCGGCGGCCACGGCACGTCGATTGGCGGCGTGGTGGCCGAGGCCGGCACGTTCAACTGGTCCAACGGGCGGTTCCCCGTGGTCGCGGAGCCATCGCCTGCTTATCATGGCCTGCAGTTTCACGAAACGTTCGGGATGTACGGCTACCTGATGAAGCTCCGGGCCGAGACCCTGCGCGACCTGGGCGCGGCGATGTCTCCGTTCAACGCGTTCTTGTTCCTGCTGGGGCTGGAGACGCTGTCGCTCCGGATGGACCGCCACGTCTCTAACGCGCAGGCCGTCGCGGCGTTTCTGGAGTCCCACGAGCTGGCGTCGAACGTGACCTACCCAGGCCTGCCTTCGAGCAGGTACCGGCCGCTGGTGGGCAAGTACCTGCCGCGCGGGCCCGGCGCGGTGTTCTCCTTCGACTGCGCCGGCGGCCGGGACGGCGGGCAGGACCTCATCCGCGGCGTGACGCTCTGGTCCCACCTGGCGAACGTCGGCGATGCGAAGAGCCTGATCATCCACCCCGCCAGCACGACGCACCGGCAGCTGAGCGACGACGAGCTGCGGGCGGCCGGCGTCGGGCCAGGGACGGTGCGGCTTTCGGTCGGCACCGAGTCCGTCGAGGACCTGATCTGGGATCTGGAGAAGGGTTTCGCGCTCGTCGCCGCGACCGCGGGTGCGGGAAAGGCGGCCAGGGGATGACCGGCTTTGATCTGGGGCGGTACCAGGACACGTTGACGATCCAGCGCGTGCTCCACACCGCCAGCACGATCGCCATCGTAGGCCTGTCAAAGAACGAGCTGCGGGCCAGCTACTTCGTCGGCTACTACCTCAAGCGGCACGGCTACCGCGTCATCCCGGTGAATCCCCGCGAGACGGAGATCCTCGGGGAGAAGTGCTACCCGAGCCTGCTGGACGTACCTGGGCCGGTGGACATCGGATGCGTCTTCCGCGCGCCGGACGTGCTCCCGGGGATCGCGCGGGAGGCGGTGGCGATCCACGCCGGCGCCCTGTGGTGCCAGTTCGGCGTGATCAACGCCGAGGGCGCGCGGATCGCCGAGGACGGCGGCGTAACGGTGATCATGGACCGCTGTCTCAAGGTCGAGCACGCGCGCTTCGCGGGCCGGATGCACTGGCTTGGCTTCAACACGCAGCGCATCACCTCCGTCCGCGCCGGGCTCCAGTAGCTGACGACAGACGGTGACGAGGCTCGCGCAGAGCGGCCAAGGGCAGCCCGGCCAGCGCCGCGCGGTGGAAGTCGTCGATGGCGGTGACGCTGCGCCCCGCCGCGTGCTGGAGGGACGCGGCGACGCTGGCCCGGTAGCCGGCCTGGCAGTGCACCCAGATCGGGCCCGGCGGCAGGTCAGGGAGGCGGCCAGGCAAGCGATGCAAGGTAGTCGTTGTGGATGTGCGTCTACGCCATCCGCTTACCGGCGGGCAGCGTGCTGGGCGCAGTCCACGCGCAGGTCCGAGGGGCGCAGCGTCGAGCCGAAGTAGCCGCAGTGAAGCACCGGGCGCCCGGTTGCCTTGTCTCGGGAGAAGTGCGCGCATGTCGTGCACACGCGGGTCACTGAGATCAGTCCCGCCGCCTCCATCCGCGCCAGGACATCGAGCAGCGTGGACAGCAGTGCCTCGCCGTCAGCCTGCGGGACGCCCGAGGTCGCCACCTCCGCCGGCGCGGTCCACCGGGACACGGCCACGCCGACCGAGTGCCCGGAAGTCGTCAGCCGCAGCACTTGCCGCCGCCGGTCGGCGGGGTCAGCCGACCGCTCCACCAGGCCCTTGCGGCGCAGGGCCGCCAGCGCGTCGGAGACCGTCGGGTCGGACACGTCGAGTTCCCGCGCGAGCTCGCTGGTCAGCGCCTCCGGCGGCGGGCCAGCGTACAGCCGCGTGAGCACCCTCATCTGCGTCACCGATAGGGCGGTTCAGGCACGTCTCGATATGAGTTACCCGGGTTTCGCGGCGCGGCTACGGCCCGGGCGGCGGGGTGAAGATCGCGTGGGTCCCGATGCGTCGCCAGATGACGTGGGCTTGCCCAGCGACTCGCTCCTGGCCATAGCTGAAGGTCGCGCGTCCGTTGTTGTCCCATGTCATCTCGAATACGCCCGGATGGGCGGTCACGCCCTTGACGCGGAGTCCGGGGCGGAACGGGCGGTCGGGAGCGGCCAGGTCTGGCACGAAGTACTCCGTGATGACCTTGCGGAAGGTAGCCTGCTGCTGCCGGGTGAGGTTCTTCCAGTCCCGCTCGAAGCGGGGCAGCGTCTCGAATGCGGGCATCAGCCATCCGCCGGCCCGAGCCTGTCAAGATGAGCGAACATGTCCTCGGCCGACTCGTGCACGGTGCCCCGTCGTGCCGCGATGTCCTCATCAGCCTCGCGTTCCCCGGCCAGCCACTCCGGGGTGAAGAACCATGCCTGATCGGTCGGGATGGATACATAGCCACGGATGGTGACCGTCCCGTCCTCCTGGACGGCGAACTCCACCTCATCGCCTTCCCCGATGTGCAGGGCGCGCCGGATCTCCTCTGGCAGGGTGAGCTGCGCCTTGGGGCGGACCTTGACGCGGGCGGTCAGCCGGGGCTCCGGCTCAGCCTTGGCGGCGGGCACAGCCATGAACTCACATCTCCAGATCAGTTCGGATTTTCCTACTATCCGATTTTACCATGGACGTGCCCCGAACAGCAGGACCAGGCATCCGGGCTCGCCGCAAGATTGAAGGGCGGCGAGGCCAACACCAGGTCACAGGCGGCCTGAAGCGGTGGCACTGACGCTAACGAGCCGCGCAGGACGGCGGGTCCCTGTGCGCGCTGCCCGCGGTCTTCTTTCCGCGCCGCGATGACACTCCGGCAGTGCCGGATCGGGCCGGTTTCCTGCCGACGGCAAGACAGGACGGCGCTGCTGTCCGCTCAGGGCATGCCCGGCCCCCTGACAGGAGCGCGAACGCCAGCACCTGGCGGGCCTGATGGGCGTGAAGTGCAGGTGGCCAAGCGTGGCGATCCCGGTCAGCCCGGTGACGCCCGGCAATGGCCGCCACGGTGGCATCGACGATGCCAGGCGGACGATCAAGAGACGTTTCCACGAGTCCGGCCATGCAGCCGGTGTCGACGCCCTCGAGCCCGGCTTGAACCCGTCACCGCCGACGACCGCAAGAACGTCACCTCAGCCCGCGGTCTCGCCCGCGACGGGAGAAGGCACCCGATCCCGCCCAGGGTCGGCGAGGGCACAAGCAGCGGGCCTTTCGCCAACGGGCTACACGGTTTCCGCTGGTCAGGTGCCATAGGACGCGCAACGGCACCGGCAAGCCCGTTACTGAATTGTGGCTTTCATTGCTGCCAGGGCGCGGCCACTGGGCCGCCAGGAGATTGGCCCCGGCCAGCGCCGCGGTGTGCCGTTCCCCGGAGGCTGCCTGGCATCCCCAATGGTCAGCCTTGGCGAGTGCTCGAAGTTTTAGGCAAGCGGGGCAATGACCGCCGCCGCCTCCTCGGCGCGGTCTACGGTCGTTACTACCTGTATGTATTCGGTCATAGGTCGTCAATTCTGCGGGGTGCAGGAAGATCTAGGGCCTGGGCGGCCAGGCTGGCCTGGTGAAGGTGATCGCGGAATACCTGGGCGGCAGCGGCGGCCTTCTCGGTCAAGCCCTTGATCTCGGCGATGGCATATTCGTCGGCAGCAGTGCCGGCAATAAGATCGAGATACTGGTCGTTGCGGTCTGACGCTTTCAAGGCAGTCCGCCAGTCACTCTCTGCGGCATCGGCCTCCTTGAGTTCTGCTGCATAGCGCTCCAGTGCGCTAACTCGGGATGTGGTGGCATCCGTCGCCAGGGTGAGAGCACGATGCTGAGAGTTCAGAACGTCGGTCGTCGCCGGCCCTGGCGAGCCGTCTTTCGTGGTGACCTCAAGTTCAGAACGCAGCTTGCTAATTTTCCGCAGAGCCTTGGCAACATCCCATTCATGTCGCCTCAGCTCCAGCTCTTCTGCGGCGCGGTCCAACGAATTACGGGCATTTACCCCGGACCCAAGTATGGTACCGATGGCATCTTGAGCCCGGAACAGCAGCTTGCTGGATGATTTGTCCAGATCCGACGGCCGGACGAAATGACTATCGTCAAGCTTATCGAGCTGGCTGTTACGCCCGGCCGTCAGGGCACCGCCGATCAGAGTCGGAAGCGCGCTGGCGAACATCCACCACCAGCTCAACCCGATAGCAAAATGAAGAATGATCAAAGTGATGGCGCCGAGGACGCTGAGCATAAAGCCGCACCCGGCCGGGAGGTCAGCATCGTTATTGATCTTGCGCACGAGCTGGCCCCGCGCTTCCGCTGACATGCTCGGATCCACTACCAAGGCGGCCGGCTGTTTTTTTCGTCGTCCATCAGCTTCCCTGCCCGAACGCCGCTGCGGTGACAACACAAAACGTCGGCACGGTATGCGGGTACGGAAATTCCCATTTACCGAAATGCAATGCGACTCGCATTCGCGATGCTCGAAGACCTTTGCGTCGTCAGTTCCGCCTGCCTATCATAGCCTCGTTCCTTGAGAACCCTGACGCTTCCCGTGATGGCCAGCACCTTATCTCAGGCGTTACTAGATTCGGATTCTGGGTGTGATCTGAGGTGCTGGCCACATAGCCAGTGTTGGCAGTCGCGGCGGCAGTACGGCCGGACTCAACCTGACCGCCGGTCAGGTGGGACCAGACACGAATGCGCCAGGTTCCCTGCCGACGGCAAGGACAGGGCAGCGTTGCTGTCAGCTCAAGGGCTGCAGGGCAGGCACGGTTGCCGGTTTCCGCTGGTCAGGCGGCATACGATGCGCAGCGGTGCCGGCCAGCCCGTAACGGGATTGAGACGTTCATTTCCTGCTGGGAAGCGACCGCCATGTGCAGGGTAGCCCGGACAGGAACCCCGGGTGCGGCCGGCGTGCATCTGGCCAGAGGAAGACCTGGTGCAACGCTCCGGCGGTCACAGCGCGGGCCGTCCAGGACTTGACCTGGCTGTCCGACGCTACTCCTCGAAGAGGTCGCTGGCCTTGTCCACCTTGAACGCGCGGCGGAACCAGCCGTTCAGGGTGTCCAGGTCCGTGCATGACTCGATCAGCTCACGCGACTTGTCGTCCACGTCGATGCCGCGCTGCTCGAAGACCACGAGGATGTCTTCGGCCTTGCCGCGGGCCTTGCCGCGGGCCTCGCCTTCGGCGCGGAGCATTTCTGCGGTGGTCACGTACGCCTCCTCTGCGTCCGGTCCCAGCGAGGCGGCCAGGTCGCGCAGCTCGCCGACCGGTGCATCGCTCACAAGCTCAATGTACGTCAGCAGCACGATGAACGCCTCGCTCCCGCCGGGCTGGTCCAAGACCGCCCGCAGGTGCCCGGTCCACCGCCGCAGGTCTGCGGTGATCTGCGGGTTGCCGCGGGCGGTCTTCAGAAGAAGCAGGGTGACCAGCGCGGCCGGGGTCAGCTCCCGGGCCAGCAGCTGATCCTCCCCGGCGCGGGTGAGGTCGTCGAGCAGGAACTCGAACCGGGGCAGCCAGGCCTGCACCGCCTGCCTGCCGCCGGGGCCGAGGTCGATCACGTCCAGCAGTTGCACGGGGCTGGTCCACCGGCCAGGGCCCTGGTAGACGACCAGCGGGATGACCGCCGGCAGCCGCCGGGCCTTGGGGTGCTCGCGCTCGTACTGGTCCCAGATCCGGGTGACGTACCGCAGCACCCGGAACGCCATGAGCGGGTCGTCGCTGCTTTGGTGCTCGACCAGGACGTAGACGAAGGCGTCCCGTCCGTCGAGCGGCGCGGTGAACAGCACGTCGGAGTGCCGCCACTTCAGCGCCTCGTCGACGAAGCTGCCCGGCACCGGGGCCAGCCGACCTAGGTCCAGGCGGCCGGCCAGGTCCGGCGGCAGGACCGCGCGCAGCTGGGAGGCGGCGTTGGCGGGCACGCCGAAGACCCGGCGGAACACCGAGTCGTGCGGGGTGGGCGCGCCGCCCCGCCTCCGGCCCGGCGGGGGCTGGTCCGGGGGCGTCGGACTGTCACCGGGGTCAGGCTCATCTGACATGCCCGCACCGTACCGGCCCCCACCGACATTCGGCAGCGGCGCAGGCGCTCCCGCGAAGATCCTCCTGGCAGCCCGGAACGGCCGTTCCCGCGCCCGCTGCCAACGCTCCTCCCAGCGCGCTGCGTGATGGCACCTACCGCAGGTCAGGCCGCACAGGATGCGCAGCGGTGCCGGCAAGCCCGTAACGGAATTGTGACTTTCATTTCCTGCTGGGAAGCGACCGCCATGTGCAGGGTAGCCCGGACAGGAACCCCGGGTGCGGCCGGCGTGCATCTGGCCAGCCGAAGACCTGGTGCAGCGCTCCGGCGGTCACAGCGCGGGCCGTCCAGGACTTGACCTGGCTGTCCGACGCTACTCCTCGAAGAGGTCGCTGGCCTTGTCCACCTTGAACGCGCGGCGGAACCAGCCGTTCAGGGTGTCCAGGTCCGTGCACGACTCGATCAGCTCACGCGACCTCTCGTCGACGTCGATGCCGCGCTGCTCGAAGACCACGAGGATGTCTTCGGCCTTGCCGCTGGCCTTGCCGCGGGCCTCGCCGCGGGCCTCGCCTTCGGCGCGGAGCATTTCTGCGGTGGTCACGTACGCCTCCTCTGCGTCCGGTCCCAGCGAGGCGGCCAGGTCGCGCAGCTCGCCGACCGGTGCATCGCTCACAAGCTCAATGTACGTCAGCAGCACGATGAACGCCTCGCTCCCGCCGGGCTGGTCCAAGACCGCCCGCAGGTGCCCGGTCCACCGCCGCAGGTCTGCGGTGATCTGCGGGTTGCCGCGGGCGGTCTTCAGAAGAAGCAGGGTGACCAGCGCGGCCGGGGTCAGCTCCCGGGCCAGCAGCTGATCCTCCCCGGCGCGGGTGAGGTCGTCGAGCAGGAACTCGAACCGGGGCAGCCAGGCCTGCACCGCCTGCCTGCCGCCGGGGCCGAGGTCGATCACGTCCAGCAGTTGCACGGGGCTGGTCCACCGGCCAGGGCCCTGGTAGACGACCAGCGGGATGACCGCCGGCAGCCGCCGGGCCTTGGGGTGCTCGCGCTCGTACTGGTCCCAGATCCGGGTGACGTACCGCAGCACCCGGAACGCCATGAGCGGGTCGTCGCTGCTTTGGTGCTCGACCAGGACGTAGACGAAGGCGTCCCGTCCGTCGAGCGGCGCGGTGAACAGCACGTCGGAGTGCCGCCACTTCAGCGCCTCGTCGACGAAGCTGCCCGGCACCGGGGCCAGCCGACCTAGGTCCAGGCGGCCGGCCAGGTCCGGCGGCAGGACCGCGCGCAGCTGGGAGGCGGCGTTGGCGGGCACGCCGAAGACCCGGCGGAACACCGAGTCGTGCGGGGTGGGCGCGCCGCCCCGCCTCCGGCCCGGCGGGGGCTGGTCCGGGGGCGTCGGACTGTCACCGGGGTCAGGCTCATCTGACATGCCCGCACCGTACCGGCCCCCACCGACATTCGGCAGCGGCGCAGGCGCTCCCGCGAAGATCCTCCTGGCAGCCCGGAACGGCCGTTCCCGCGCCCGCTGCCAACGCTCCTCCCAGCGCGCTGCGTGATGACACCTTCCGCAGGTCAAGCGACACAGGATCCGCACCGGTGCCGGCAAGCCCGTTACGTGATTGAGACATTCATTGCCCTCCGGCGCGGGCACGGCGCCAGCGGCGGCCTCCGGGCGCTGCCCGGCGGGAGACTAATGCCCATGAGTGTGACCACGGCACGGGTGGTGGCTCACTGGGTGCACCCGGAGGTGGCTGAGTCCCTGGCCGGCTGCCCGCGGCCGCGGTTGGCCAGCGTCACGCTGAAGGACTACGGCAACTTCGATGACGAGGCGTGCGCCCGGCACGGGTGTGGCTGATGACCGTACCCGGCACGATCATCGCCCGACTGCCGAACTGGCTATCGGCCGGCCCGCGGCGGGCCGGACGGCCTCAGAGTGGTCGGCGGGGTCGTGTACGCGGCCACCAGCCACGCCGCGCCGGATCTCCAGGAACAGGAAGTACGTCCTCAGCGCTGGGAGCGGGCCAGCCGGGTCCCCTTCGCCGCATCCCGCAGCACCCTGCCGGAGTACGCGTCGGCATCAGCAGGCTCCATGTCCCGCAGCGGGCCGCCGAACCACGCCCGCAGCTGCTCCAGGTGCAGCACGTCCGAGCGGATCGTGTTATCGGACAGGCCCGCCGCCGGCCGGGCCAGGACGAACCCGGCCAGCACATCGGTCTCGCACGACGCCCGGGCCTCCCTTGTCTTCACTGATCCAGGAAGACCACCGATAGACACGATAGACCTCAGGGACCCCGAGAAACCATCACAAGCCAGCACAGCGGCAGATCAGGGAAGGAAGCCCAGGTCCAGGGACTATACAAGCTACTGAGTCCCCAGGGAACTCTGGGGTTATTAGTAGTGAGATTCCCCCGGGCTACCCGACCATGCTCCATCGATGCCGTTGGCCTGGGCCGGGGGCCGCATCTGGCCCGGCTGCGGGTGGGATCGGGGTTTGACACGCCTGCCAGGTGAGATACGCGACCGCCTCACTAGCGCTACGACCCAGGTCAGGGGTGCCGGGCGTGCCGGGGGCCGACGGCTGCCAGCGCGCGCTGGCTCGACGCGGCGTCAAGCAGCGGCGGGATGACGCTGCGGCGGGCCACGCCCGGCCGCAGCAGCGCGGCCCTTACCTGGGCCGCCGTGAGAGCCGGCCGCAGTGACCACAACAGCGCCGCGGTCGCGGTCACGAACGGGGCGGCGGCGCTGGTCCCGCTCAGCCGCTGGTATCCGCCTTCGGGGGCGAGCCCGGGGATGTCCCGGCCCGGCGCCAGCAGGCCCGCGCGCCCGATGCCGATCCCGATGTTCGTCAGGCGCAGTGGCGGCCGGCCGCGTCGCACGCGGCCACCGGCAGCAGCCACGGGTGGGAGATCATTGGGGCCGGGCCGACGATTCCGTGGTTGCCCGCCGCGGCGACCACCAGGACACCGTGCCGGGCGGCGTAGTCGAGGGCGTCGTCCAGAGCGGGGGAGCGGGCCAGGACGGTGGCGTCCACCCCCAGGCTGAGGTTGATGACCCTGGCCCCCGCGTCGATAGTATCGGCGACCGCCGCGGCGAGGTCCGCGGGGGTGACGACCGGGCAGACCGACCCGCGTCTGGCCTCGCAGAAGATGGGCCGGACGAGCAGCGTGCAGCCGGGGCACAGGCCCGGGGCCGTGCTCGCCCGGCTGGCCGCGAGCATCCCGACGACGAACGTCCCGTGGCGGCAGGCGGGACTGCCGGGAACGGCGCAGGCTACAGCCGGGCCGGCGGGCTCCGCGGCCACGATGTTGGCGCCCGCCAGGTCGGGGTGCGAAAGATCGGCGGGCCCGTCGATCACGGCCACCGTGATGATCTCGCGACCGGCCGTTTCCTCGAGGAGCCCGGGCAGGCCCACCAGGTCGAGGGCCGGCCGGTCGTACTGGCCCGCCGAGGCGGGCCAGTTCACGGAGCGGCGGACCCGGCCGGGCTGCGGCCGGAAGCGGTCAAGTCGCGTAGCACGCGGCCACGCAGGTCGTATCGGTGACTCCCGCGCAGTTCTTCCAGCACGCCAGGTCCGGGCCGCACTGGATCGAGCACACGTCCGCGGCCGACGGGCCGACGCAGCTGGCCAGGCACGAAGACGTCACCTGCGGCATGACGGCGCCGGTCAGCCGGGCGGAGTGATGGCCAGTGACGGCACCGTGTCCGGTGTACGCGCCGAGCGCCGGGCCGATAGCATATTCGGCAGAAAGCCGTGGTGTCTTCATGGGGTTCCTTCCCGGGCGGGGCGGCCGACTGCCGTTCGTACCTTCACTGCTGCCTGGCCAGGCCGGTGGTCGTCACGAGGCTCACCGGTACCGTCGCGGCGTAATGCACGAGCGTCACCAGGTCGGCGATCACCCAGGCCGGCTCGGTGCCGGGAACCCCAGTGCCGAGCATCATGTGGTTTCCCGGCGGCGGCTCGTAGCGCCGCGGGAGGAACTCGCCTCCCGCGGACGCGTAGTCGAAGGCGACGTCGCCGTAGCCCTCGCTTATCCGCCAGTCCGAGATCATGGACCCGGCCTGGGCGGCCTTCCAGCCGATTGGGTAGTCGTACATCTCCGTCGTCAGCTGCGGCGCGGTCAGCGGGACGCTCCACAGCCGGATCCGGGTGATCATCCCCTGGAACGGCGCGTAGTCCATCGCCAGCCCCGAACTGGCGCCAAGCATGAGGATCTGGCCCAGGGCTCCCGCGGCCGGATGCGACACCAGCTTGACCGGGTCCTGGAGCGTTACCGGGCTTCCGTCGCTGACGGCCAGGGTGAGAGATCCCGGCTGGTCGCCATCGGGCGGGGTGTAGACGGTGGCGGCGAACACCCACTGTCCGCGATACGTACTCAGCTCAGCCGCCGGCAACTTCGTCCCGTTCAGCATGCAGCTCAGCATGAGGTCGCTATCGACCGACCAGTAGGCCACCACTCCGGACGGTTGCTGGGAGTAGACCTCGACGACGCACTGGGGGGACTCCACCGCCGCGGCGACGTTGATCCAGAACGTCAGCGAGAAGCCGCCTGGCCAGTTCGTCGGCTCGGCCAGCGTGGCCTGCGCGACGGTAGCGGTTCCGTCGAAGGAGAGCGCCATGTCTCCCAGCGGGAAGAAGCGCGGAATCGAGATCGTGTTCGTGGGATTCACCGCGGCCTCCCGTCAGCGGGTGACGGAGGCCGTCACGACAGGCACTGGGTGATGCAGCCGAGCGCGGCCGATCCTCCTTGCGCCACCCAGCACGCGGGATCGAAGCCGCATTCAGGCACGAGCGCCAGCGCGTTGGGGATGCCGCACGACAGCAGGCACGGGATCTTCGACGTGATACCGCTGAGGATGTTGCCGAACGTCCCAGTCAGGTCGTCAAGGAAACCCATTTGCGTCACGTCGCCGGACCGGCCCGGGCCGACCAGAGCGCCGGGCGCGCCGCCGACGTAGCTCTGCAAGGCCGGTCCAATGCTGTACTCGGCCGTCATCGGGGGAATCTTCATGTGGCCGCCTCATGACTGGAGTCGGTGGAGCAGGCCCGCCGCCGCGGCGGAGCCTACGGGTGGTCGTAGAACCTGGCGATGTCGTTGATCAGGAACGGGAACTCACCGGTCACGTCGACACGGGTGAAGTACCGCTGCGTCTCGGTGGTCTGGGTATTGGCGTACAGGAAGATCACGTCCTGGATCCGCCTGGTGCCGCTGAGCGGGTCCGGCTGCGCCACGACGGAGTTCAGCCTGAAGTTCCGCGCCTCCAGCGTGATCTCGTTGGCGTAGAGCATCGACGACTTGAACGTGAGGTAGTTGATGGCGCGGTGCTCGTCGGTCTGGCCGGTGTTGTCGGCAAGCAGGGTCATCACCGTGAACGCGTTCGTCGCCGCGGTCGTCGGGCCGGTGCTGTCCGCCGCCTGCGTGGTGCCGGCCTTCTGCGGTGGTCCCGGCCGCGGGCTCCGCGCCGTTGCCTGCCGGGGCCGGGGTGCCCACCGCCGCGACGATGCTGTTGATGAAGGCCGTCCGGGTGAAGCTGAAGACCTGGTCGCAGGTGACCACCGGCAGCTGGGCGCCGTTGCACACCGACGGCGGGGCCGGCGGCCCCAGCGTGCCGATGATCAGCGAGTAACCGACGTCGCTGGTCGGCGACAGGCACATCACCAGGTCCGTCAGCTCCACATACGAGCGCGGGCGCAGGATGTAGATGTCGATGTCGCTGCTCTGGAACACCCAGCACATCTCGCGCGCCAGGTACAGGTTCTGCCCCTGGCTCAGGACGGCGAACTTGTCCGCATCGGTGATGGTCAGCGTCGCCGTGGGCGCCTTCCCCCACGCCTGCAGGAATTCCTTTTCAATGTTCAACGAGGGGAAGCGCGCCGTGACCGTGCCGATCGCGTAAACATAGCTCGGGGCCGCCGTGGTCTCGCAGGTGCATACGTCGCCGCTGCCCCCGCACGCGCAGCCCGTGGCGGGCACGATGCCTGGATGGGCCGAACCTGCCGGGGTGAGCGTCGCCGCAGCCGGAGCGGTCCCGGTGACATCCTGGCTGGAAGGTACCGCACCATGGGCATCGGCAGACTCAATCAACTCTGTCATGATCTCCCTTCCAAACGGCCTCTGCTATCACCCGCCACTCAAATTTCAGGGCACTCTCAGGAGTGTGATCACGTCGCGTCAAATGCGCAGTAAGCAAGCTTTCTCCAAGCCCTCCTCGGGAACCCGCGAGACCGGACATGCCAATAACCTCCACGCGCCATGCCGCCGCTGATCAAGTCAGAATGCAGGGAAAACATCCGGGGCTACCATGGATTAACTGCGCGATCACTACTTCGCGCACTTACCGCCGCTCGCATCCTGCCCGACCAGGAATAACAAACCGGCCATCAGGAACAATGAAATAATAAGCATCCTGTTTCGGGCGTGTCAATCCCTTGACTTGTCAATGTATCGGGAGTCGACTAAATCGAGAGAACCCCGCCGGGTCACGACAAGACCGAGGAGGAGCAGATGAGGACACCGCGGTTGACGGCCGAATGGAGCCTGGGACCAGCCGTCGGGACATACGCCCCGGCCAGCAGGGGCGGACCGGCCGCCCGCGCCTCCGTCCTGCCCATGCAGGGTGCGTGCGCCGGCGTCAACTCGAGCACCCTCGGCTCATGCTTCGACGCGAACGGGCCAGTACCAGGCAGGTTTAACTGCGCGGCTTGCTGCGCCTTGAGAAACGCCGTGGCCTGGGTCGACGTCAACACCAACCCGCCGACGGTGGTGAATTGCTGAACGGCGCCCTGACACGCCAGGTTGCCGCTGCGTTTGCTATCAATCCTGGTAGCAGGATTATGGCCCAGATTCCCCCTGGTCGCGGCGCCCGGATAACGTAAGTCAGCGTGAAACGGCCGACTCCGGTTCTGTCCGTAAGGTAGTCGCTTGGCTTGTGTCGTGGATCGTCCGACGCTTGTCGTAGCTACCGCGGACGGAGCCGCAGGCAGAAAGGGAGCCGACCGTCATGACCAGTGTGCCATCAGCGGCGGAGCTGATCGGGTGTTTCCCGGACCGGCGGCTGCTGGTGGCATGTTATGAGACCGGGCCGGGCGGCTATGAGCTGCACCGGCGAGCCTGCATAGGCCGAGACGTTCGCGCTGTACCGGGCGCCCTGGAGGCACCGGAGGCGAAGCTGGCCGTGGCCGTGGCCGTGGCCGTGGCCACCATGGCCGCCTGGGCGCAGCGTGATCCGCTGGCCGACCCGTCGCTCATCTGGTCAGAGGTCATCTTCTCGGACGCGGGCTTTCCGGACGATTCACGCATGCACACTATCCGGGCACCGAGCGGCCTGCACGGGTAACGCTCGCCGCGTACGCTTTCCCACGTGCCGGAACTGAGCGACGACGAACTGGACGCGCTGGTCGAAGAGGCCACGGTCGACGCGTACGGCGATGACGAGCAACTGGGCGGCTTCGCCGTGATGATCGAGGACAACTTGGAGGTCCCCTTCGAGACCACGGTCCCGACGCTGCCAGCCCCCCGCCCGATCCCGGCAGCGCCGGCGGTCCGCCCTGCACGCTGAGCAACCTCTGCCTGGCCAGCCCCGCGATCCAGACGATCAGCAGCTTGCCAAGCGGCACGTCGGCGCCGAATACGGTGGTCACCGAGTACGCGGTAAGCAAGTACCACATGCAGACCTAGCTGCAAGGGTGGCTCATCCAGGCCCCTGCCCCGCTCACCGCCGCGCAACTGCGCGCCGTACAGCAATTCGGGAACGCCAACGAGGTGCAGGTCCTGACCGCAAGCTACAACCCGAGCCTCGCCGACTTCACCGACGCGGCCACCGCGCTTGGCATCGTGATCGCGCTCAGCGTGCTGGCCATGTCCGTCGGCCTGATCCGCAGCGAGACCGCGCCGGACCTGCGCACGCTCACCGCCACCGGCGCCAGCGGCGCGACCCGGCGGACCATCACCGCCGCGACCGCCGCCGCCCTCGGCCTGCTCGGCGCCATCCTCGGCACGGTCGGCGCGGTGATCGCCGCGATGGCCTGGACGCACAGCGGCCTGACCGCAACGGCCGGCGGCGTGCCGCCAAGCGACATCTTGATCCTGCTGATCGGGCTGCCGCTGGTCGCCGCGACCGGCGGCTGGCTATTCGCCGGGTGTGAGCCGCCAGCGGTCGCCAGGCAGCCGCTTGAGTAAGGCCTGCCCGCGAGTCACCCCGCTGACCTATGCGGGACGTGCCGGGGTGTCCGGTTAACCGGCCGGTCGGCAAGTCAGGGCGCGGTCGGAGGCTGTCCAGGAACAAGCAGCCACGCCGCTCACTGCCGAGGGCAGCAACAGAACGGCGTTGCTTGGCAGCTTAGGGCTGCCGACGGCACGGTTGTCGGTTCCCGCTGGTCAGGCGGGACAGGATGCGCAACGGAGCCGGCAAGCCCATAACGGAATTGCGACAATCATATGGTCAAATTGTCCGGTTCGCCACCGTCTGGGACCACCCTACGCCTGTACGGGTGAGGCGTGGCAGGGCTTCCTTGCCCGAGGCGGGCGGGTCAGCAGTCGGCTCGTCGTTTGGGCAAGGACCCGCCGATGTGCTGCCCTGTCTCCGATGATCCGAAGTATGAGCTTTCGGATGATGACTGGCAGCGGGTTGCACGGACGGTGGATAGGCTCGGCCCGCTGACCGACCGGCAGCGCGACATCCTGGCCCTGCTGCTGCGGAAACGCTGCTGACCATCGAGGGGAACATGCCGGGTCGGCAAACCTGGGCGGCATGGCGGGGCGATCCACCGTGCGAACGCGAGCCGGATTCCATCCGCCAGTGCGGCATCTGGTGGCGTTGTCCGCTGATGTCCGGGGGCAGGTACGGCTCCGGGCTGATGGCGTCAGTCGGCTTTATAGTCGGCGTGCGGAGTCGCCCGGTCCCAGGCGATTTCGAACGCCGCGACGATGTCGCGGACGGTCCGGGGGTCCGAGCTGAAGGTGTAGTGACGGGGGTTGGTGCCGTCGCCGCGCTGGAAGTTCCACCGCACGAGCCGGTGGTCGAACACCCAGCAGTCCGCGCCGGGCAGCATCAGGTCGGCGGCTTTCGTGCGGGGCAGCCAGCGGATGTCCTCTCCGGCCTCGGTGTTGACCTTGGTGCAGGCGTGCTCCCAGCGCAGGTAGTCCGACAGCGGCTCGGACACCACCCGGACGCGGCGTATCGTGACGCCCCGTGCGGTCGCGGCGCGCATCCGGTCCAGGTGCTCGCCCCAGTCGTAGGCACTGATGTCGCCGGTGGCCTTCCATTCGGCGAAGCCCTTCTCGGTTTCGTCGTAGGAATCCCGCATCTCGAAGCGGATGAGGGATGTGTACGTGTGGTCGAGGATCTCCCAGAAGCTGTGCTGGCCGGGGCCTTGCCTGCCCTGCTCGTAGCCCTCCATGGCCTCGCGGATAATCGGTGCCATGCGCGCTGGCAGCCACACGTCGGACTCGTCCTCGGCCCGGCCGACGTGCTGGCTCATCTCGGTGATGACGGCGGGGTCGGTGACCGTCTTGCCCCGGAAGTAGAAGTCCCCGGTCTGCGGCGACACGAACACGGCCGGGCACTCGACGGAGTTGGACTCCGGATCGCGGCCGATGAAGTCAGGCATGCTGGGCCTCCCGTGGAGTTCTGGAACCTACTGCGGAGCTTCCCGCCCGGCCGGGATCTCGTCAAGCGCGGCGATGGCGTGCCTGACCAGAACCCGGGCTTCAGCGTGGTGAACCGCGATCGAGTCGAGTTCCTCCCACGCCTGCACGTAAGCGCTCACCTCCTCGCGGTGGGTCAGGGACAGGAAGCCGGACAGCATCTCGATCGTGACGAGCGAGGTGTCAGTTATCTCGAAGGATTCGCGCGGACGGTATCCGCGCCGGTCGGCAGCCATCGGGATGATGCCGACCGTCACCGTCGGCAGCGTCATCATGTCCAGCAGATGGACGAGCTGGGCGCGCTGGACAGCGATGCTGAACGGGCGGAACCGCAGCACCGGCTCCTCGAAGACGAAACGGAACTGGCGTTCTCGGTGCAGCAGGTAGCCTTGCCGCCCGATCCGCTCGGCGACGGCCTCGGCCACGTCGTCGACCGCGACGCGGCGTTCACGCCTGACCTCGGTGAGAATGCCGGTCATGTACGCGGTCGTCTGCAATAGCCCGTGGATCAGCTTGGTCTGATAGGCCCGGTGGACCTGGACCCGTTCCCACATGTCGCCGGACAGCATCTTCTGCGTGGCGTTCAGGCCGGTGCGGCGGTCCAGGTCACGGAACGCGATCCACAACTGGGCCACTGCGGCCTGTTCGGTGAGGAGTTCCTCCTGCTGCTGCGCTGAGGCACCGCAGACACGGCACCACAACCGCACGTCGGCCACGGAGGCAGGCCGGGCGCCCTTCTCGATCTGGGAGACCTTCGAGGCCTGGCAGCCCGCGGCGGCAGCGAAGGCCCGGCCGGTCAGCCCGGCGCCTAGGCGCAGCTCACGGAGCTTGCTGCCAAGACGCTGCCGGGCGGCCTGGACGCTGGACGACGAAGGAGGCATCAGGACCTATGAAACCCTGCTCAGGCGACCGCCGGTTAGGGATTGCCGCACAATTGCCCTCCTCTGTTCGTGGCCGTTACCCGCAGCGACCCAGCGATGTCAACGAAATCCGGGCAATTAACGGCAATCTTCTTCCAGTCGGCCGGGCGGCAGGAGCACTGTCGGATAACAGGCACACGCAACCAGAGAGATATGGAGGGTGCGGCATGGCCGGGGTAAAGGCGAGCGCTGGCTCGCGGCAACGCGGCGTGTTCGAGGTTGACGCGGGGCAGGCGATTGCCGAGCTTGAGCGGATGTGGGCCTACGCCGGCTACCACGGCTTCTGCGTCGATCGTGGCCTGTGGAGCGCGGTCAGCAGCGCCGGGGAGGTGCTTACCGGCGACACCCCGGACGCGTTGAGCCAGGCCGTCCGGACGCACTGGCAGGCAATGCAGTGATGCCCGGCAGGCGGGACGCGGGAGAGCCGCGGTGACCGGGCCAGGCGGCGTGCTGCCGGCGGGTGAGCTGGAGGTACCGGAGCTGCCCGGGTTCGATGCCACCCGGCCGAACATCGCCCGGGTCTACGATTTCCTGCTCGGCGGGAAGGACAACTATGCCGCCGACCGGGCCGAGGCGGCGCGGCTGCTGGAGGTGTTCCCGCTGCTGCCGCTGCGGGCTCGGCAGAACCGGCTGTTCCTGGCCCGCGCGGTGACCTGGCTAGCCGGGCAGGAAGGTATCCGGCAGTTCATCGACATCGGCTGCGGGCTGCCCACCGTGCAGAACACCCACCAGGTCGCCAAGGCCGTCGACCCCGGCTGCCGGGTGGCCTACGTCGACCGCGACCCGGTGGTGATCTGTCATGCTCGCGCGTTGCTGTCGGCCCCGGGGGTGATCGCCGTGCCGGGGGACCTGGCCGACCCGGACGCCATCCTGGCCGATCCCGCCCTGCGGGAGGTGATCAACCTGGCCGAGCCGGCCGCGGTGATCTTGGCGATGGTGCTGCACTTCACGGACGCCGTGACCGCCCGGGGCATCACCGGGGCGATCACCAGGGCGCTGGCGCCAGGTAGCTTCGTGGTGATCTCGGCCGGGTCCGGCGATGAGCAGACCGGCGGGATGCTGGCCCGCCACTACCGGGCCGGCCCGCTGTACAACCATTCCCCGGCCCAGATCGGGGCGTTCTTCGGCGGGCTGGACCTGATCCCGCCAGGCCTGACCGACGCGATGGCCTGGGAACCCGGGCGGGCCGCGCCGCCGCTGACGGCCCGCCTCAGCGGCGGGCACATCGTGGCCGGCACCGGCCGCAAGCCGGCACCGGCTAACCCCGCTGCTTTCCCGCCCGCCGCGGACCACAAATTAGGCGCTGCCTGGCCCGCAGCCTCACCGGCACCACGCCGGAGCCACACCAAGCCCTGTTCATTTCCGCTGCCGTTTTCTGCAGCCCAGGACCCGCCGGCGCGGGGCGGCCCGAGTTCACGAGGAGACCCGATGACGTACCGGCCCGTACCCGCTGCCCCCGGGGCCGTCCCGGTCCCGGCCATCAAAGGACGGCTGGAGCCCGACGCGATCGGCGCGACCCGGGACACCGTGATCGGCGTGGCCTCCTCCGCCCCGGCCGCCACGGTCGGCGATACCCGCCACGGCCCTGGTGCCCTGGATGACACTGGGCGGGGCAGGCTGGGCCATGCATGACCGCAATGCCCCCCGTCCGCCACGCCACCAAGCCGGCCTGGGCCATTCCGGCCGCCTGCTGAGCACAGGACTGGCGGGTACCGGGCTGGTCGCCGATGACCTGTACCTGATGGCCCACCACGATCTGACCGGCCGACCGCTGCTGCAGCCCCGCCCGCTGGGCCTCGGCCTAGCCGGCGCCCTGCTGGCCGAGCTGATGCTCGGCGGCGGCATCGATCTGCGGTACGACAGCATGCTGCTGGCCGCGCGAACCTGGGCCGCCGATGATCTGGCCCGCCGGGTCCGGGACCAGATCGCTACCGAGCCTGAGCCGCGGCCGCTGACCGAATGGCTGGCCTACCTGGCCCGCACAGCCCCCGCCGACGTAGCGGCCCGGCTGGAACGCGCCGGCTACCTGACCCGGGTCCGCAGCTGGGTGCCGTGGCGGCCCGGCCGGCTGGTCCCGGCCGACCCGGACTGGGCGTTCGGCCCGCTGCTGCGCATCCGCTCCGCGCTGGACCGCGCCCGGCCCTTCGACCCCCGCGAAGCCGTCCTGGCCGGGCTGGCCATCGCGGGCGGGCTCGGCTACCGGCTGGACCAGTACCTCACCCCATCCGACCGCAGCCTGGAGGAGGCGGTCGGCTACCTCGGCCCGGAGCTGCGGGAACTGATCGCCCAGACCCAGGCCGCCGTCGACAGCGCCCTGCTCACCCACCGCACCTGACCCCCAACCACCAGGAAGTGGACTGCTGATGTCGAGAATGCAAGCGCCCGCCAAGCCCAGCGCGATGTCCCGGGCGCTGGCCCGCGACCGGCTCGGCGTGCCCGCCGTGCTGTTCTTCGTGCTGGCCGGCGTCGCCCCGCTCACCGTCTCCGCCGGGCTCATCCCGTCCGCGTACGCCACCACCGGGCTGACCGGCATCCCCGCCGCGTTCCTCGTCATCGCTGTCATCTTGGCGCTGTTCGCCGCCGGGTACGTCGCGATGACCCGGCACATCACCAACGCCGGCGCGTTCTACGCCTTCATCTCCCGCGGCCTGGGCCGCCCCGCCGGGGTCGCCGCCGCCCTGGTCGCGCTGCTGGCCTACACCTTCCTCCAGGTCTCGCTGTACGGCATGCTCGGCCCCAGCGCCCAGGCCCAGGCCGCCGCCCACCTGGGCATCCACGCCGCCTGGTGGGAATGGGCGCTGGCCGCCTGGGCCATCGTCACCGTGCTCGGCCTGGCCCGCGTCGACATCACCGGCAAGGTGCTCGGCGTGCTGCTGTCCGCCGAGGTCATCGTCATCGTGACCGAGACCATCTGGGGGCTGATCCGCCCGGCCGGCGGGCACCTGAGCTTTTCCATCCTGTCCCCGGCCGCGCTGGGCTCGGCCGGGTTCGGCACCTTCGGGGTACTGGCCGTCGTCGCGGTGCTCGGGTTCGTCGGGTTCGAGCAGGCCCCGGTGCTGGCCGAAGAGGCCCGTAACCCCCGCCGCACCATCCCGGTGGCCACCTACGTCGCGCTGGGCGTGATCGCCGTGGTCTACGCGGGCGCGGCCTGGGCCATGGCCGCGCACGCCGGGACCGCGCACGTGGTCGCCGCGGCCGGCGCGGAAGGGCCGGGGCTGCTGTTCGGGATGGGCGCGGGCTGGCTGTCCCAGACCGCCCAGGTGCTGTTCCTGACCTCGCTGTTCGCTGCGGCGCTAGCGTTCCACAACTGCGTGTGGCGGTACATCTACGCCCTGGGCCGCGAGGGTGTCCTGCCGGCCGCGCTGGGCCGCACCGGGGCCAACAGCATCCCCAAGGCCGCCTCCCTGACCCAAAGCGCCACCGGCCTGGTCACCATCACCGTGTTCGCCCTCGGCGGGTGGCCGCCGATGACGGACCTGTTCTTCTGGGGCGGCACCACCGGCGGGTTCGGCATCCTGCTCCTGCTCACCGCCACCTCGGTCGCCGTCATCGCGTTCTTCGCACGAGACCCGCACGGGGAGAACGCCTGGCGGCGGCTGGTCGCACCGGCGCTGGCGACGGTGCTGCTGGCCGGCATCGTGGTGCTGGCCGTGCTGCACTACGACACACTGCTCGGCGTGGCGCCGGGCAGCCCCGCCGCCTGGCTGCTCCCGGCCGGGTACGCCGTGATGGTGGTCGTCGGGCTGGGCTGGGCGATAGTGCTCAGAACCCGCCGCTGGCAGGTGTACGCCACGATCGGGCTGGGCGCGCACGCCGTCACCGGCCAGACCGCCCCCCGCCGGGTGGCCTCATGACCCCGCCCTGCAGCCCCGCCGGGCACGCCGGCCAGATCCTGGTCCGCGCCGGCGAGGCCGACGCTGACATCCTCAGCCAGGTCATCGCCGAGGCGTTCTTCGACCTGCCGCCCTCACGGTGGCTGGTCGAGGATCCGGCCGCCCGCCACGCGATCTTCCCCGGCTACTTCCGGCTTTACGTCGAGCACGCCCTGGCCTGCGGGCTGGTGCACACCACCCCGGACCGCAACGCCGTCGCGCTGTGGCTGCCCGCCGGCCCCGGCGCGCCCGCCCCGCTCGAGGGCTACAGCGCGCGGCTGGCCGCCCTCACCGGCCCGCTGACCGGGCGGTTCGAATCCTTCGACGCGGCGCTGGAAGCCGGCCACCCGGCCGCCGTGCCGCACCAGCACCTGGCCATCCTCGCCATCCGCCCCGGCCGGCAAGGACAGCGCACCGGCACCACCATGCTCATCGTCCGCCACGCCACGCTCGACATCGACGGTACCCCCGCATTTCTGGAAGCCTCCGGCCCGGACTCGCGCCGCCTCTACCTGCGGCACGGCTACGCCGACTACGGTCCCCGGATCGACCTGCCCGGCGGGCCGGCCCTCTACCCGATGTGGCGACAGCCCCGCAACCCCCAGGACTCAGAGGGGCAGCGGTGATCATCGGCGGCTGCCGCGGACCCGGCTGGCAGGTCTTCCACGCCGACCCCCGGGCCGGCCGCCAGGTCCGGGACTGGATCACCGCCGCCATCAGCGGGCACGACTGCCCCGTGGACGCCGCCGACGCCGCCCTGGTGGTGACCGAGTTGTTCGGCAACGCGATCAGGCACGGACCCGCTGGCGGCCGGGTGCTGGTGGGCTACTCCCTATGGCAGCAGGACGCGCGGCTGGTCGTCTGCGATGGCGGCGGACCTGGCACCCCGCGGCTGGTGCACGGCGGTGAGCTGGCCGAAGGCGGCCGGGTCGCACGTGTCCAGTACGGCATCAACTTCCGCGGCCTCGACGGGAGCACCTACTCCGCTCCCGGCCCGCCAGACGCCATCGCCACCCGGAACCTGGGCATCTTCATGGAAGGCGCCACCGACACCGAGGCGACCACGATCGCCCGGCAGGCTGCCGCCACGGCAGGCATCACCGGCATGGCTGGCCCGGCCAGCGTCGCCCGGCACGCCTTCGCCGACACGACCGGGACACTCACCACAACCGCCATCGAGGACGCCAGGGCTGCCGCTCACCCTTACCTGCGCGCCCTGGCCGGCTTCAACCGTCACGTAACTGGACGGTACCGGGCGCTCGTGCGCCAGCTCGCTGATGATCGGGGTGAACTCCACCGGCAATTCGTCACGGCGATGATCAGCGGCGATCTCACCGAGCTGGAGCAATGACTAGACGCCCGGCACGGTCCAGGCTGTTTCGCCAGCACCTTCAGGTCACCAGCGTGGAACTCGGCCCCAGGCCCGCGAGAGCTAGCCGGGTCCGGGAGAACGTCGTGATGTCCTGTGGGCTGAGATGGACCTTTGCAGTGCTAGCGGGTGGGTCCGCGCGGACGTGGTGGCGGTGGCCGTCGTGGCGGTGGCGGGTCGTGCGGGCCGGGTCCGGGCTGGCCTGACGCGGGCCGGCGGGGGCGGGCCGTGACTGGGAAGCTGAGCTGTGCCAGCTCGGCGGCGGTAGCCGGGCGGGGCCGGGCCGGTTTCGGTGCGGTGGCCGTGGCGGACCTGCCGGGCGGCCGGGCGGTGGCCCGGACGGGCCTGGTGGCGGCGCGCAGGTGCTGGGCGGCGCGCAGCGCGGCGGCGGCCTGGGCGGCGCGCTGCTGGGACTCGCGCAGCTCCGCGACAGCTTCAGCGAGCGCGGCCAGCCTGACGAGCAGCACGACCGGGGTAAGCGTGCGGTCCCCGGTCAGGTAGGCGTAGGCGGAAATGATCCGGGCGGCGTGGCGGAGCTGGTTCCCGGCCGGGGTCGGGACGGGTACCCGCCCCCAGGGCTGGCGGGCGGCGTGGTCGTAAGCATCGGCGGCGTGGCGCAGGTCGCGGCTGCCGAGCGCGGCGGCGGCCACATGGAGCGCGTCGGACGCGGCGCTGGCCGTGTCGGCGGTAGCGGCCGGGTTACCTGTCGCGGTGTAGTACCTGATCCGGGCGGTGGCGTCGGCGGCGGTGCGGGCCGCGTACTCCCACATCGCGTCGGCCTCGGCGGCGCTCAGGGGCGAGTCGGGGCGGGCCGGGCGGGTCCACCGCTGCTGGAGCCTGGGCCAGGACAGGTCGGCGGCGAGCTTGCCGCCCCCGTACCAGACCGGTTCCCCGTTCCTGGTGGTGTCGCCGGGGAGCGCGACGGCGTACCCGGTGACCTGTCCGGGGTTCCTGGTGCTGCAGCGGAGCCGGACGAGCACCCCGGCCTGGTCCAGCCGGGCGAAGAACTCCCCGGTGCTGGCGGCGGATGCGGCGGCGGTGGAGACGTGGCGGCGCAGCGTGAGCCGGGGCGGCTCGCCCCGGCCGTGGCGGGCGGCCTTGCCGGTTTCGGCGCGGGTGGGGCGGCGGGCCGCGGTGCGGTCGGCCGGGGCGGTGGACCGCAGCCCGTAGCGCTCCTCGGCGGCCAGGCAGGCATCCCGGACCCGGTAGCGTTCGTTGTGCACGCGGGGGCGGGTCCGGTCCTGGCGGGCCAGCATCGCCACCAGGTGGATGTGGTCGGGGCCGTGGCGGATCGCGATCCAGCGCACCGCGTCGTCTTGTTCCCCGCGCGGGCACAGCCCGGTGCGGTGCATCACATCCCCGGCTATCTGCGCCCATTCCGCGTCGGAAAGCATCCGGTCCTCGGGGGCGGCGCGCATCGAGCAATGCCACACGGGCTTGGCGTACCCCCACTTGCCGAGCGCGTCATGCGGAAGCCGCAGCAGGCCGGCAAGACGGCGGAAATCGCGTGTCCCGCTGGCGCGCAGCGCGGGTTCCAGATCCTGGGGCGGGCGGTAGCCGGCGATGATGTGCGGGTCGGTGTGTTCTTCCCGGCGTCCGGGTCCGTACAGGTAGCGGATGAGCCCGGCCACGTCCTGGCCGCGCGGGCAGACCTTCCCGATCACCGCTTAACCGTCCCGGCCGCCGCACCGGGCCGGCGGGAACGCCATCCGCGCGGTCCCGGCCACGGGGAACGCCACCGGTTCCATTCCGGCCGTCCCGGGCCACGGGGAACGCGGCGCGGAATGCCATCCGGTCATCCCGGGACGGCGGGGCGGCCGGCGGTTTCCGGGCCGCGTGGCCTGGGTGCGCGGATGGCCCGGAGGAATCGCTTCCGCAGGTCTTCCCCGGCCGCCTCCAGCCGGGCCGCGCGGCGGTCGCTCTCTTCGGCGTAGGGAACAAGGTCACCGGACCATTGCCCGGTCTTGTTCAGCTTGGCGACGGCCTGGTTGAGGTTGACGCCTATCTTGCGGACCAGCAGCGCGGCGCGGTCCAGGGCGTGGAAGGCATCGCACAGCGGCGCGTCCGGTGTCACGACCACGCCCCGCGCCACCGATAGGGCTGCTTCGGCGGCGAACGCGCCGCGTGCCAGCCCGGCGTGGGCGGCGGCGTCCGACAGCTCGGCGTACTCCTGATCGGTGAGCGCGAACCGTACCGTCCGGCTGCGCCTGCCCTGGTTCCGGGGCGGGGCCGCGGCGGGGCATCGGCCGGCTGGCCGTCGTCGCGGACCTGGTCATCGTGCAGAACGTACGCCACGGGCCTTCCCCTTTTTCGCTGCCAAGCCCAGCGCGAATGCGCCGCGAATTTCCCGCCCTGACCCCGGCCGGGCTCTCTCAGTATGCCTTCTGGCCCGCGCTCGGGCCAAACGGAAG
>CAVUBD010000004.1:0-404006 GCA_963739615.1 uncultured Actinomycetes bacterium | reverse complement strand
CACCTGATCTCGGACAGGTGTAGAAGGGCCGGCCTTGAAGGAGAACTACTCCGCGATCCGCCTTGAAAAGGTAAGCCGATTGTCCGAGCGGCTTATCCTACACGAGCCCGCCGTCTTAGGGCGCAATCACGCCTCCGTGGTGCGTCATCTTAAAAAGTCGGATCCCCGAGACTGCGGCCTGGATCATTGAGGCTCATGGAGAAAGCCCCGAAAAGCCCCAAACGTCCTATTCCAGTCGAACGCGCAGCTTGGCCAAAAGACGTGGACTCAACTTGCCTCGGGCGCGGACGCAGTTGAAGCGGCTCTGGGAGACTGCGGGTGAGCTTCCGGCTTTTGAGAGAGCCATTGCGCGTAAAGGCTTCATCATCAGAAGGAGAGAAGCCTGGCGTCTTGGTCGTCCGACACGTCGAGTCCAACCTTGTCCTCGGTTCCGTGGATCAACTCGTCAAGGTCAATCGTCGAACCATAATGGAGATGTTTGAGCATGCCCGCAGACGAGCAGACAGATTTGATGAAAGTGCATCACGGAAGGAAAATATTCAAGCAGGATCCGAGAAGGATTTCGTGGCTGAGGCTGCCGAAGCAGTCGGAGATGTCACCTTCGATAAACCATGCAGTCCCGGTCCAGGTGTCATGTATCTTCCGCAGCGCGGTATGACACCCTCGCCTTTTCCGGAACCCGTGCGACAGGTCAGAGAACCCTGGTTCGTAGTACGCCTAAGAAGCAGGCGCACCACTCGCCGACGAGTTTACCGGACCATGACGGCAGGCCGAGCGGCCGGAACTTCCTGTTCTTTTTAGGGATGTAGACACGGCGGGCCGGGGAGAACCGGTACCTTTCGTGCCGCATCAGCCCGATGATCTGGTCGATCTTTTCCTCGGACATGCCGTCGGCGGTTTCTGCGCTGGCCCCCGGCGTCATCGCCCCCTGGTTGGAGTAGATGTTCCCGTAGGCCAGCAGGTACAGATCCCTGTTGAACATCTGCCTGTACAGCTGCGTGAGCGGCAGGCCCTTCCTGCCGCGCTCGCGGAGAACGCCAAGCACCACTTCGGCTTCCTGCATTTCGCGTCCCTCATGGTTCCTTTATCGTTCATCGCCTGTGCCCCTTCGCCCTGTGGTCCGGCTTTCCCGGTCTCCAGATTGGCCGGACGTTACCCCGGCGACTACTATGGGCACTCCGTCGCCATAGGACTCGCGTCCCTTAGGCGATCCCATGTTCACACTGCTATACGCATCGAGCGCGACTTAGGCGTCCCGTTCGTCTCCTTGAATACCCTGATAGGGCATCGCTCCTGCGCCCCGGAGGATTGCGGTGAGCGATTCTTCATCCCACCGCAGGGGCCGGTACCGGTTCCAGGTGTCTTTCCGGCAGGTGACCGCTTTCACCTTCTGGAGACTAGGTTTCAGGTAATCCAACTTTCACCTTATCGCGCGGATCTCCCGGCACGCCGCCCCGGACACCTGGGCGCGGCCGCCGGTTTTCTGGCATGCTATTTTCCCTTTATTGTCCTTTCGGACTCCGGTAAGCCATCAGATCCAGAGATATCTCCTCCCATCCCTGCCCGCTGCGCGGGCGATACAACAGTGCGCCTCATGGCGCACAGAACCCGCGGTCGGCCAGGTTGAGGATCCCGGCGGTGAACGAGGATTCCAGCTCATCGGCCAGGATGTTCTCCCCGTCCAGGTAGCCGCCGATCGCCGCGGCGATCCACCGCCGGGACCCGGTGCGCACATGCGCGGCGATCCGGATCTTCGGCTTGGTCCCCCCGGACGGCACTCCGAACGCGTCCGCGAGCTCGTCGTTATTGAACAGCTCGATCGTGGTGCCGTCCATGCCAGTGGTCTCCATGCCGTGCCAGGTCGCGCCGATGCCCAGGTCCAGGTCGGTGCGGGTGGCATCGAGCTCGAAGATGCGCCGCATAACCTGCTCGCCCAGCAGGGCACGGGCCCTGGACAGCGCCGGGCCGGACGGCGTGACGGTCCCCGGCTTGACCGGAAGGCCGGGCATCTTGAACGTCCTGGCCAGCACCAGGTCATACCCCTGATCAGGGAACAAGGCCCCCACGATGACGCACATCGCGGTCACCTCGGCGGTCAGTACCCGGTCCAGCTTGTGGCCGTGCTCTGCCTGCGCCACCGCCGCGGTGATCACCCCGTCCGCGAGCAGCTCCGCGATCAGGCCCGCCCGGCGCAGCTCGCCAAGCAGGTCCTCCCAGAGCCCGGGCCCGGCGGCAGCCTGCGCCAGCAGTCCTCCCGTCTCCGCGGACGGCGTCTCACCTCCGCCGTGGCCAGCGGGAACAGCGGGCGCAGGCGAAAGGATCATGGCAAACTGGGCGGACAACGAAGCTCCTGAGCATGACGAACCGGATTAGACACCCAGCTGCGTCATACCAGGGGCTTCGTTGCACTCAGGGCGCGTGAGGACTCACAGACGGCATCGTGACAAACCTGCAACACGAAGCCTCGAATCGGACATCCAGCTGCAGAAGTCCCGGAAGTTAAGGGCAGTGGTTCAAAACCTGGTGGCGCGGGCTCACCGAAAGGGAGCCGGAACTCTTCGCGCACTGGGCATGGATGCGCGCATACCGATGGAGAGGATGAGAAGAGCGGAATGACTGGAGACGGTCACGTTCCGTTCCGTGGGAGCCTCGGGGTGAAACTCCCCGGGGCGACCCGACCACGTCCTGGACCTGTGGGCCGGGTGGTGGCGGAAGCATCACGCGCGCGGTGACATGATCATCGTGAGGTTCGCTGATGATTTCGTCGCAGGGTTCCAGTACCAGGACGACGCTGAGCGGTTCCAGGAGGCGCTGCGCGAGAGGTTCGCGAAGTTCAGCCTGGAGCTGCACCCGGACAAAACCCGGCTGATCGAATTCGGGCGGTACGCCGCCGCGAGGAGAAAAGCCCGGGGCGACGGGAAACCGGAAACGTTCTCGTTCCTGGGGTTCACGCACATCTGCGCGACCAACAGGAGCGGGCGGTTCTGGATCCGGCGGATCACCGGCACGAAGCGGCTGACGGCCAAGCTAGCAAAGCTCAAAGCCGAGCTGGCGCGCCGCCGCCACGACGCCGTGCCCGATCAGGGCCGGTGGCTGGCCAGCGTCATCAACGGGCACATGAACTACTACGCCGTGCCCGGCAACGGCAAGGCGATACGCACCTTCCGGGAGGAAGCCACCAGGTTCTGGCGCATGGCGCTGCGGCGCCGCAGCCAGAAAACCCGGCTCACCTGGGAACGGATGGAGCGCCTCGCCCGACGCTGGCTACCCAGGCCGCGAACTGTGCACCCATTCCCCGAGCAGCGGTTCGCCGCCAGATACTCATAGCAGGAGCCCAGTGCGGTAATCCCGCACGCTGGGATCTGCGCGGGGGGCCGCCCGCAAGACATCCCAGGGGCTTAAATGTCAAGCCGCGACGGGAGATTGACCGAGGTTTTCGCGGTGTCCCCAGGCGGTGGCCTCATCGTAGAGGGTGCGGGTCTTCAGGCATCCGTGCAGGATGCCGACCAGCCGGTTTGCCACCCGCCGAAGGGCATCATTATGTTCGATACCTTTGGCGCGCAGCTGGTCGTAGCAGGCCCGGGCGCCGGGCGAGGCGTTCAGCGCGGAGAAGGCCCAGTTCATGAGCGCGTCGATGAGCCGGTCGTTGTGGATGAACCGGGCGATGACGACCTTCTTCTTCCCGGATGCGCGGGTGATCGGGCTCGTGCCGCCGTAGTTCTTGCGGGATTTCGCGTCGGCGTACCGGCCAGGGTCGTCGCCGAACTCGCCGAGCACCCGGGCGCCGAGGATGGCCGCCAGGCCGGGCTGGGACTGGTAGATCTCAGCGTCCGGGTGCCGGCCAAAATGCTCCCTCACCTGCTCTTCGAGGATCTTGACCTGCTCGTTCAAAGTGGTGATCACCGCGATCAGGGAGCGGGCGGTGGCGGCGTAGGCGGCGGTCAGCGGGGCGGGCAGGCCGAGATGCTCCCCGCGCAGCGCGGCCAGGATCGCATCGGTCTTCTCCGCGATGCCGCGGCGGCGGGCCCGCTTGAGCGCCGCGGCGATCTGGGCGCGGGTCAGCTTCGCCGCGCGGGCCGGGTCGGGGGCCTTGCCCAGCAGCTCGAGAGTGTCGGGGGCGTCCAGGTCCTCGAAGGCCTCCAGCGCGGCCGGGAAGTACTCGCGCAGCTGGTGCCGCAGCCGCTGCACGGCCCGGGTGCGCTCCCAGATCAGCGTCTTATGGGTGCGCGCCACCACCTTGACCGCCGCAACCTCCGCGCTGTCCCCGGCTGCCGGGCGCAGCTGGTGGGAGTCGGTGCGCACCATGTCGGCGAGCATGTGCGCATCCCCGCCGTCGCTCTTGGCGCCGGACACCCCGTGCCGCTCCCGGTACCGGGAAGCCTGCAGCGGGTTCACCGGATACACGGTGTACCCGGCGGCGATCAGGGCCGCCACCCACGGGCCGCGGTCGGTCTCGATCCCGATGATCACCTCCGCATCCTCCGCATCCTCGGGCAGGAACCCGCCGGTCAGCTCATGCAGCTGCGCGATCCCGGCCACGCCCTCCGGCAGCCGCCTCTTCGCCAGCACCCGGCCCGCCTCGTCCATCACCTCCACATCGTGGTGGTCCTCAGCCCAGTCATCCCCTACGAAAAGCCGCATCGCCTCTCCTGTCCAAGATGCCGAATCATGTCAGCGGCCCGCGGGAGAACCATCAGCGCCCTAATAAAACAGTGCTCACGCCAGGGGCGGGCACGACATCCCAGCAGCGATCAATCCTCCCGGTCACCGGCAGGGGCACGATCTTGCGGTAGGACTCCAGGTCCTGGGCGGAACAGTGCTCACCTGCCGGCGGCCACCTAGCACCGAGTCTGCCCGAAGGCTCAACCCGTTAGTTCTTATTAGGGCGGTCCCTACCGCGATTCCACGCCTTCGCTCGCCAGCTTATTGGCGGTAATTGTGTTGCCGAATATCTTCGCACCTGGCGTGTCGCCGCGCACGGTGATCCCGACGCGGTTCCCGCTCACCAGGTTATCGGCGACGATGTTGTCGCCAGAGTTGGCGATCACCACGCCGTCGGAATCATTGTCCATGACGGTATTGTGCTTTATTACATTACCGATTGATGCTTCATCCATCATGATGCCATTCAGGCCGTTTCCTTCTGTCACGTTGTACTGCACGATGCTGTTCGTGACGTGGTCGGAGAAAATAATGCCGTGGCGGCCGTTGAAATCCGATGTGTTATATTCGACCAGCAAGGGCGATGAGCCGCTGTGCGGGTCAATGCCGTAGAGGGAGTTGTAATAAAACTTGTCATGCAGTACCTGCAAGCTGCCTGAGTCGTTCGCGTAAACCCCGATAAAATCGTGATCGAAAGTCGAATCGGTGACCGACCCGTATGAGTGTTTCGACCAGCTGACGCCGTATGACGAGTTCCAGTCGCGGCCGAGATAGGAGAACGTGCTGTCCTTTATGATCATGCGTGAATCCTGGGCGCCGAGCAGGAAAGGACGGCCTATATCGCGAGACGGCAAGGCAAACGTGTCGGGCACGTTGCTGTCGCTGGCCCGTACGTGGACACCCGTGATCGTGAGCCCGGCCCTGCGACGCGGCCAGGAACACGCCGGGCCTGACCGTCATCACGAGACCCGATGTGACGGGTGCCGCTATGGTCATCGAACTGCCGTGCTCGACGATGACCGCGGCATTAAGCGTGACCGTTCCCGATGATTCGGAGATCCAGTGCGGGGCGCGAATAGTGCGGACGAGATCGTGCAGCGTTTTGGGCGCATGTGTATCGATGATCCGTACCGCCCTGCCCCCGGCGAGCATGACGATCTGTGCCGGGTAAATCTCTATCGCCCGGATGGCTGGGTCTCCGTGCTTAACTGGGGTGCCATCGATCCGGCTCTTGCGCGCGGTCCGTCTTGAACCTGCCTGCCGTCCGCTACGGCGCCCTGGCCGCCACCCGGCTCCTGGTCACCTGCCGTGACCGGCCACGGCATGGTTCTTTCCTGCCTTTCCGGGGTGCCAAGGACCGCCACGCGGCCCTTCGCTGATGGCTAACGACCGCGGTGCGACGGGGACGGACAGCGACAGGCCGAACTGCGCGGCCGAATCCGTCCACCACGATCGCATCGCGAGCCCGGCCGCGGCCAGTTCGGCTTTGACTCCTTCCCGCCGGAACTTAGCGGACACCTCGGTGCGCATCTCCTCCCCGGCCGCGAAACTCACGGTGAGCCCGATGCCCGGTAGCCGCACCGTCTGGGCCGTCACCGAGCGCAGCCGCATCTCGATCCATTCCGTGTCGGCGTCCCACACCGCCACGTGATCGAACTCGTCCCGGTCGAAGTCGGCGCCGAGCTCGGCGTTGAGCACCGCCAGGACGTTCTTGTTGAACTCGGCGGTGATCCCCGACGCGTCGTCGTAGGCGGCGACCAGCGTGGCGGCGTCCTTGACCAGGTCGGTGCCGAGCAGGAAGAAGTCACCCGGCCGCAGTCCGTCCCGTACCTGGGCCAGGAAGGCCGCCCGCTGATCGGGCAGCAGGTTCCCGATGGTGCTGCCGAGGAAGGCGACCAGGCGCGGGGCGGGTGCGTCGCGGTCGGCGGGCAACCCCAGGTGCTCCTCGAAGTCGGACACCACGGCGCGCACGTCGAGCCCCGGGTACTCGGCGGACAGCGCGTCTCCTGCGGCCACCAGGGCCGACTCGCTGACATCGACGGGCACGTAGCAGCGCAGCGTCCCCGCGGCCCGCAATGCGTCAAGCAGCGCCCTGGTCTTGTCCGAGGATCCCGAGCCGAGCTCGACCAGCGTCCGCGCCTGGGTCCGCCCGGCGATAGCGGCCGCGGTGGCGTGCAGGATCTCTCGTTCTGCGCGGGTCGGGTAGTACTCGGGCAGCTCGGTGATCTTGTCGAAAAGCGCGCTGCCCTGCGCGTCGTAGAACCACTTGGGCGGCAGCGACTTAGGCGAGGCCGTCAGCCCGGCGCGCGCGTCTGCGCGCAGCGCTTCGGGCAGGAAACCAGGCGGCAGCCGCCGGTCCAGGGAGGTCATCCGATCGGTATCCTTCCGTCTGCGTCAAGAGGTTTTCCGGCCATTTCCGGGCCCGCCGCCAGACTCCGGTTCAGCGCCATCACGCTGACCTGCTGCGGCGCCGCGGTGATCACGCTGTCGGGCGGTACCTCGATCCAGCCGGGCTCGTCGTCGCCCGGCTCGGAAGCGACCATCACCCCCAGCCCCGGCCGGTACCACAAGGTGTCCCCAGCCGCGGTGGCGGCGATCACCTGCCCGTCGGTCAGCAGGAAGTTGAAGCGGCCGGTCACCCCGGCCGCGTCAAGCGCCCCGATGGTGTCCGCCAGGGCCTCGGCCGGCTCCAGGCCGCAGCGGAGCCGGTCCAGGACCATCGCCCACGCCATCGCCGAGTCGACGCGCGCGGCCAGCCCGAGCAGCAGGTCCGCGGGCAGGGTCGCGGACAGGCCGGCGACCGAATCCGGCCATCCCGCGATTACGCCGTTGTGGCTGAACAGCCACGACCCGGACCCGAACGGGGCGACGGCGGCCACACCCGGATCGGTGCCCGCGGTTGCTCCCCGTACCGCGCCGAGGATCGCGCCGGCCCGGGTGACCCGGGCCACGTCCGCGAAGGACTCGTCGCCCCAGATCGGCCCCGTCCGCCGGTACCTGGCCGGAGCCGGGTCCCCGGCCGCGTACCAGCCGACGCCGAACCCGTCCGCGTTCACCGTGCCGTGCCGCTGCTGGCGCGGTGCCCAGGCCTGCCGGTAGAGGCCATGCGGCGGGTCGATGATCACCGAGCGCAGCGTCGCGGGCGGCCCGAGGTAGGCCAGGTGCCTGCACATCAGATGAGCTCCGCAACGTCGGGCCCGGCAACGGCCGAACGGGCGGTGCGGAACCCGGCGAAGATCTGCCGCCTGATCGGGTAATCCCAGTTGCGGAACGTGCTCCGGCAGGCGGCCGTGTCGACCGCGAACGAGCCGCCGCGGAGCACCTTGTACTCCGGGCCGAAGAACACCTCCGAGTACTCCCGGTAGGGCCAGGCCTTAAAGCCCGGGTACGGGCCGAAGTCCGAGCTCGTCCACTCCCAGACGTCCCCGATGAGCTGCCGGGCGCCGCACGGCGCCGCCCCGTTCGGGTAAGAGGCCGGCGCCGGGCGCAGGAAGGCCTGGCCGAGGTTGGCGTGGCTGGCCTCGGGGTCGGCGTTCCCCCACGGATACCTGCGGGTCAGGCCGGTGCCAGGATCGAACCTGGCCGCCTTCTCCCACTCGGCCTCGGTCGGCAGCCTGCGGCCGGCCCAGCGGGCGTACGCATCGGCCTCGTACCAGCACACGTGCGCCACAGGCTCGTCGGGCACCACCAGCTCCGGCCGGCCGAACACCCGGCGGGTCCACTGGCCCCCGTCACGGCTCCAGTACAGCGGGGCCGACAGCCCGGCCCGCTGCCGGTGCTCCCAGCCCTGCGGCGTCCACAAGCGCGGGTCGTCGTATCCGCCGTCCGCGATGAACTGCGCATAGGCACCGCAGGTCACCGGGGTGGTATCGAGGTAGAACGGGGCCACTTCCACGGCGTGCGCGGGCCGTTCGTTGTCCAGCGCCCAGGGTTCGGCGGAGGTCCCCATGGTGAACGGGCCGCCCGGTACGAGCACCTCGGACGGCAGCCGGACCGCGTCGGCGGGGGCCGGACCGGGCCGCGGGGCGGTGAGCACCGGGGCCCCGGTCCGGAGCTGGTGGGTGATCAGCATGGTCTCGTCATGCTGCACCTCATGCTGGACGATCATCCCGAACGCGAACGCGTCCCCCACCCGCTTGCTCCCGAACCGCGAGCCGGTGAACCGTGAGCGGCCTAGCAGGTCAAGGACCCGGCCGCGGACCTCGTGGCCGTAGGCCCGTGCCTCGGCCGGCGGCAGCAGGGGCAGGGCCGGGCGTTCGGAACGCGGGTGCTCGAACGCGTCGTAGAGCGGGTCGATTTCCGGGTGCATCGGCTCGCAGCCGCCGACCTCGCGAAGCAGCCAGAGTTCTTCGGCGTTGGCGATGTGCGCGAGGTCCCAGACCAGCGGAGACATCAGCGGCGAGTGCTGCCTGACCAGATCGGCCTCGTCCACGCAGTCGGTGAGCAGTGACGTCCGCTGCCGCGCGCCGGTCAGGTCGCTGACGACCCGCTCGCGCATCGTTTCCGGGTCAGCCCGTGTTTCTTGAGGCTGTACCTCCGTCATGTGATTCCCTCCAGTTGGTCATCGGCCGGGCACCGGTCTCGCAGGACGTAGCGTTCGGTGAAGTCGGCGACCGCCTGCCGGATCGGGGCAGGCGCGGCGGACCTGCTCAGGGCCTCGTCGGCCGCCTCGAAGCACTGCTGGCTGGCCCGGCTGACCGCCGGATCGGCCGGGCCGGACCTGGCCGCGCGCAGCCAGGGATCCTGGGCATCGCCCGATTGGTCCCACAACGGCTCGGCGGCGGCCATCGCCGCGTCGGCGGCCGCCGCGTCGTCGGCCAGCGCCGTCACGACGGCCGCCGGCACGATCCACCCGTCGCCGGGCTGGGCGTCGATCATGCGCAGCTCCATGTGCCCCCGCGGGCGGACCGGCGGGAACAAGGTGGACAGGTGATAGTCCAGGTCCTCGCTCGTCGGCGGGCGCAGGCCGTCCGGGCCGCCGCGCAGCCAGTCGCGGAAGCTCAGCCCGGGCGGCGCGGTCCAGTCACGCGACTCGGGTTCGCGGACGCACATGAGCTCGGCGTCGAGGGCGTAGGCGGTCCACGCGTCCCGCGGGTCGCCGTCCGCCGGCTGGCGGGCGGGTGCCCGGGTCCGGCCCGGGTCCATGTTCGCCCACACCTGCTGCCGGGCTGACCGCCAGCCTGCCGGCTGCCCGTCGCGCAGCGGGGAGTTCGCGAACGCCGCCACCAGCACCGGCCCTATCGCGTGCAGCAGCCGCCAGCGCGATCGGTACCCGGATTCGCCTCCGCTGTCCTCGCCGGCGTCCACGCACACCTGGACCGACGCGGTGCCGCACATCATCTGGCGGCCCCACGAGCCGTCGCGGTCAAAGAATTTCTCCATCGCGGCGTACCGCGGGAGATCGAGGACGCGCCGGGGCGGACGGAGCGGGTCAAGGCCGTAGCCGCAAAGCGCGAGGCCGACCGCGGCGGCCGCGTCACGAAGGGCGGCCAGGTCACGCCCGGTTACCTCAACAAGCTCACCGAGCGTAGCCGCAGGCGCCGAACTCAGCTCGAGCTGCCCGCCAGGCTCCACCGTGAGCGAGGCACCAGAGGGAAGAGATTTAAAAGCGGGATTCCGAACGGGGCCTCGTGCTTGCTCCGGATCATCCCGATCGTGAGCCGGGGGCGATGCCCCGGACCCGCCGAACGATGCCAGGGTAGCGGCGACCCGTTCGGCCTGCACAGGGAGGGCTGGATCGCGACGATCGCGGACCAGCCACTCGAGTTCGACGCCGACGCGTTCCGGCGGCCCGGTCTTGAAGCAGATGCCGTGGACCTGCGCTTCCGCGTCGGCCTCGTTAAAGCGCGCGCCCTTGGTCACGATTTCAACACTACCTGATCAGCCTCCCCGGACCCCGGGCTGCGGTGCCCGCGAGTCGTCGTCCCGGCCGCTGCCCCAGGGGAGCGCCCTAGTCACCTGCACAGCCAGGTTTCAGGTTCAGGTGGTAGCTTGCGGCCACCTCACGCGGTCGTTGATGACGTTCAGTCGACAATGCCGTGACACGCCGTAACCGCCAACGTGGCCGTTGGCGCGGGACGGCTCTGGCAGGATGGAACTCGATGAAGGTGCCGTCCGTAAGGATTCCGCTGCTATTCCCGGGTAAGGCCGCCGAGCCGCCCGGCATCGTCGCCGTGGCGCGCGTGGACCGCAAGACCAAAAACATTAGCAAGCGGCTCAACCCGGGCGAGATCGCCATCATCGACCATTCCGACCTGGACCGGGTAAGCGCGGAAGAACTGATCAGGCGGAAGGTCGCGGCCGTCGTCAACGTGTCGCCCAGCATTACCGGGCGTTACCCCAACCTCGGCCCGCAGCTGCTGCTCGACGCGGGCATCCCGGTCGTCGACGGAGTCGGGCAGGACGTGCTCCTCAAGGTCGCCGACGGCGCCGTGGTACGGCTGGACGCCGAGACCCTCTATCTCGGCGAGACGGTGGTCGCCAAGGGCACCCCGCTCACCGAGGAGCTGGTGCAGGCGGCGATGACCGAGGCCAGGGCCATGGTCGCGGTTCAGATCGAGTCGTTCGCCGCGAACACGCTCGAGTTCTTGCGGCGCGAGCACGAACTGCTCACCCACGGCATCGACGCGCCCGACATGGAAACGGACATGAACGGCCGGCATGTCCTGGTGGTGGTGCGCGGCTATCACTACCGTGAGGACCTCGCCGCGCTGCGGCCCTACATCCGCGAGTACAAGCCGGTGATACTGGCCGTCGACGGCGGCGCGGACGCGCTGCTTGAAGCCGGCTACCAGCCCGACGCCATCTTCGGCGACATGGACTCGGTGTCGGACGAGGCGCTGCGCAGCGGCGCGGAACTCGTAGTGCACGCCTACGCGGACGGCCGCGCGCCCGGGCTGGCCCGGGTGCGTGAACTCGGCCTGGACGCCATCACCTGCCCGGCGCCCGGGACGAGCGAGGACGTCGCGCTGCTCGTCGCCGACGCCCGCGGAGCGAGCCTGATCGTGGTGGTCGGTACGCACCACACGCTCGAGGAATTCCTCGATAAGGGCCGTCCGGGGATGTCGAGCACGTTCATCACGCACCTGCGGGTGGCGAGCAAGCTCGTCAACGCCCGGGGCGTGCACCAGCTTTACCAGAGCCGGATCTCCGGCTGGTCGCTGCTCGCGCTGGTCCTCGCGGCCGCGGTGACCTTGTTCGTCGCGGTGGTGTTCTCACCCGCTAGCCCCGTCCTGGCCAGGTACTTCGAGGCGACCTGGCATTCATTCACCTACTGGCTCACCGGGAAACTCTAGTGATCGACTTTCGCTACCACCTTGTCTCTATCGTGGCCGTGTTCCTTGCGCTGGCGATCGGGATCGTGCTCGGCTCCACTGAGCTGCAAGGACCCACGTTCAACATCCTGAACCACACCACCGCCACGCTGCAGAACGAGATCGGCCAGGTCACCAGCGAGCGGAACACGGCCCAGCAGCAGGCGGACCTCGGTGAGGCCTACGCCCAGGCGATCGAGCCCGCGGTCCTGCGCGACCTGCTGCCCGGCCAGCGGCTCCTGATCGTCACCGAGCCGGGTGCGCAGGCCCTGGTGGTCAGCGGGATCAGCGCCGCGGCGATCGACGCGGGCGCCAGCGTCACCGGGCAGATCAACCTGCAGCCGAAGTTCTTCGACACCAGCGCCACGACGCGGGACAGCCTGAACCAGACCACCGTGGATGTAGCCCAGTCCGTCGGCGTCACGCTGACCAGTACCGATAGTTTCCAGCAGCAGGCCGCGCAGGTGATCGCCAGCGAGATCCTGGTCAAGTCACCGGGATCAGCCAGCGGTCAGCAGGCCAGCCCCGCCGCCCACCCCCACCCCCAGCTCCAGTCAGGCCAGCTCCAGCCCAGCCAGCCCCAGCCCAGCCAGCCCCAGTCAGGGCGCCAACGCAGAGACGACGCTCTCGGCCTATGCCAGCTCCGGGTTCCTGAACACCAGCGGGCAGCCCGCTACCCCGGCGACGCTCGTCGTCGTCGTGACGCCGCAGGACATGCCCTCGAACGGCAGCGCGGACCAGCTTAACCAGGTGCTGGTGCCCCTGGTCGCCGAACTGGCCGCCAAGAGCACGGCTACCGTGGTCGCGGGCTCGTCGGCGGGCTCGGGCTCAGGCAGCCCGATCGCGGTGCTGCGGGCGAGCGACGTGGCCAACCAGGTGTCCTCCATCGACGACGCCGACTTCGTGTCCGGGCAGACCGTGACGATCCAGGCCCTCGCGGCCCTGCTCGAAGGCGGCAAGGCGGCTAGTTACGGGGACGCGGGCAACGGCGCGAGCGCTGTCGCCCCGAGTCCCGCGCCCACGCCCACCACATCCGCGTCGCCCACCGCCACGGCCGCATCGGCCAGCAAGAAGAAGGCAAAATGATGAGCGAGCCGAAGGGACGCGGCGGCCGGGGACCATCCGGCCTGCGGTTGACCACGGCGGCGGGCGGCGCGGCTGCGGCGGGCGCGGCCAGGCTGGCCTACTCCGCCCTGAACAAGCGTCCGCCTGGCGGGACGAAAATCTGGTCACGCACCAACCACCGGGGTGAGCCGGTCACCCTGCTCGAGGGACCCGCGGCGGCGGCCGGCGCGATCGCCGGCGTGCTCGTCCAGGCCGCCCTGGGTGCTGCGACAGGATCGGCCGGCCGCTGGCGATTCACTGCGGCGATGGTGGCGGCCGGCGCGGGTGCGGCGGCGTTCGGGGCCTATGACGATCTCGCCGGCTCGGGGGACCGGCGGGGTTTCCGCGGCCACCTCGGCGCGCTGCGCCACGGTGAGGTGACCACGGGGGCGGTCAAGCTAGGCGGCATCGGCGCTACCGGGATCCTCAGCGCCGCGGCGGCCGGGGGGCCGCTCGCGGACGTCGTCATCAACGCCGGGCTCATCGCCGGGAGCGCCAACCTGCTCAACCTGTTCGACCTGCGCCCCGGCCGGGCCATCAAGGTCGCGGTCGCCTCAGGCACGCTGATCGCCATCAGCCCTCGAAACGGGGGGCCATCCAGCCTGCCGCCGCTGGCGGCAGCAATAGCCCTGCTGCCGCAGGACCTCGGCGAGCGGGCCATGCTGGGCGATGCGGGCGCGAACGCGCTCGGCGCGATGCTCGGCGCTTCGGCCGCCGGACTGCCCAGGCCGGCCAGGATCGCCCTGCTCGCCGGGATAGCCGGGCTGACGGCGGCCAGCGAGAAGGTCAGCTTTACCAAGGTGATCGAGCGCACCCCGGCGCTGCGGTGGCTTGACATGCTCGGCCGGCGTCCGGTTAGCCAGGTCCCCGCGGTGTCCATCCCGGCCCAGCGCCGGACCACGATGACGCTGGCTGGAACAGGCACCCAGGCCCGTTCGGCAGAAAGAAACAACGCAGTACCGCCGGACGAGTGACGGTGCGGTGCACCGGGTGTTCGCGGTATGAAGGTCGCGTTCGTGCTAGGGACCAGCACGGGGGGTACCGGGCGGCACGTCCGCATGCTCGCAGCGGGATGTGCGGCCCGCGGCCTGCCCATCGAGGTGTTCGGTCCCGCGCAGACGGATCGCGACTTCGGGTTCAGCGATGTTCCCGGGGTCGGGTTCGCTGCGGTCGAGATCGCTGACCGTCCGCGGGTGGTTCGTGACCTGCGGACCGTCGCGCGGCTGCGCCGCCAGGCCGGCGTCTGGCGGCCGGACGTGGTGCACGCGCATGGCCTGCGGGCCGGCGCGCTCACCGTGATCGCGCTCGCCTTCATCCGGCCGCGCCCCGCGCTGGTCGTCACCGTACACAACGCGCCCGCCGCGGGCGGGGTCAGCGGCGCGGTGTACCGCGTGCTCGAGCTGATTGTCGCCCGCACCGCGGATTCCGTCCTGTGCGTCTCCCCGGACCTGGAAGAGCGGATGCGCGCGGCGGGCGCCCGACGGGTCGACCGCGCCCTGGTCCCCGCCCCCGCCGCCCCGGCTTCCCCCGCCGAGATGAGCCACGATCAGGACCGCCCCGTGGTGCTGGCCGTCGGCAGGCTCGCTGCCCAGAAGGGGTTTGGCGCCCTGCTCGAGGCCGCCGCCCGGTGGCGGGATCTCCGGCCCGAGCCGCTGCTCGTCATCGTGGGCGACGGTCCGCTCGAGGCCGAGCTGAAGGCCCAGGCGGCCAGCTTGCGCCTCGACACAAGGTTCGTCGGCCAGCGCGGCGACGTGCCCGCGCTGCTGGCCGCCGCCGCCGTGTTCGTGCTGCCCAGCCTCTGGGAGGGCCAGCCGCTTGTCCTGCAGGAGGCGCTGCGCGCGGGCGTGCCGATCGTCGCCACCCGCGTCGGCGGCACGCCCGTCCTCACCGGCGAGGACGCGGCCCTGCTCGTCCCGCCCGGCGACGCGGACCGGCTCGCCGACGCGGTGCGCGCGGTGCTCACCGATCCCCGGCTGGCCGGCCTGCGCAAGGCGGTCGCCGACCAGGCTCGCGCGCTGCCGGCCTCAGACGACGCGACGGCCGCGGTCCTCGCCGAGTACGGCCTCCTCACCCGTCGGCGGTGACCTGCGGCCCGGGCAGGTCCGCCAGCACGCGGCGCAGGTCACCGAAGGTCCGTGCGTTCAGCGCCGCGGTCACCCGTTCCCCGAGTTCGGAGTACGTGAGCCGGCCCTCGGCGTAGTGGTCGCGCAGCCGGGCCGTGGCCTCTTCCCGGTCGGCGTCGGAGGCCCGGATGCGGCCCAGCGTCGTGTCCACCTGGGCCGCAGGCGGCGGCCGCGTCCGGCCACCGCGATCAGCGGCATGCCGATGAGAATGATCAGCAGCTGCGCCCTGCCCGTAAACCTTTGACACTCTTCGCAATTCCAGGACGGTCATCGCCGTACCCCCGTTTCGTTTTCGCGACTAGATCCGGCCCGCTCATCGCGGCATTCCCAACCTGAGCCGCCGCCTCGGCAGCGTCGTCGGAGCAGGCGCCGGAGGGTCGGCGGCGGCGCGCTTGAGGCGCCCGTCGGCGGAGTCCAGCCATCGGATGACCGCATCCAGCCGGAACAGTTCCGCGTCGACCACCAGCGCCAGGTTCAGGTCGAACCCGGCTTCGTCCTCTTTGATCCGGGTCCACTGCTGCATCAGCTCTACCAGGTACCGGCGGTGTGTCTGGATCACCTCACGCACGTCCGTACCCGGTACCCGCACCGCCACCAGCACCTTCATCACCAGCTCGTCGCGCGGTGGCGAGGCCAGGTCCGGTGGCGTGCGCAGCCACCTGGTCAGCTCCTCCGCGCCTTCTGCGGTGATCCGGAACCCCTTCTGCGGCCCGTCGTCCCCGGCGCTCTCGGCTTCCACCAGCCCGTCGCGCTCGAGCCGTTGCAGCGTCGTGTACACCTGCCCCACGTTCAGCGGCCACACCTCGCCGGTCCGCGCCTCGAACTCCTCGCGCAGCTGCAGCCCGTACTTAGGCCCCTCGCTGAGCAGCGCCAGCAGGGCGTGCCGGACGCTCATGGGGCCACCCAATCAACAACCATACGCGGCATAATACTGAGTATATAGCTGGTCCGCTACCCTCATTTCCTGACGAAGGCGAAACGTTTCCGGCTCAGGCGGTCCGGCTCAGGCGGTCCGGGTTGTGCCCGCCCTGGCGATGTTCTCCTCGATCCCGGCCTGCACCTCCGCCGCGCGCTCCATGTGCGGCATGTGCCCGGCCCCGTCGACCACGCGGCGGGCCGCGCCGGCCACGGACTCGGCCTGCGCCGCCGGGATGACGCGATCCTCGGCCCCCCAGATCACCATGATCGGCACCGCGCCGCCGATCGCCGCGACCGCCGCGGCGGAATCAGCGCGCTGCTTGTCGCCGTCCAGGAGCGTGGCCAGCAGCGCCTGCAGCGCCTGCTCCACCCCGTCCAGGCGCTTGTAGGCCAGCAGGTCGTCGACCAGCTGGCGGGTCACCAGGTTCTCGTCGGCGAAGAGCTGCCCGACCAGTGGCTTGAGCTCGCGCCTGGTCTGCGCGGCGGCGAAGCCTCGCAGGTAGCCGGCGTCGATGCCGGGACCGAAGCCGGACGGCGCGATGAGAGTGAGCGAGGCGATCCGCCGCGGGCTGGCGGCCGCGACCGCGAGCGCCACCGCGCCGCCCATCGAATGGCCGACCAGATGGGCACGGCAGGCCCCCAGGGCGTCGAGCACGCCGGCCACGGCGCCGGCCAGGACACCGATCGAGCCGTCGCCGACGTCTTTGGCCGATGTGCCGTGCCCGGGCAGGTCGAGCGCGTACACCCGGTACCGTGCGGCCAGCGGCTCCTGCACGAACAGCCAGGAGTTCCTGTCACCGCCGTAACCGTGGATGAGCAGGACCACGTCGCCGTCCTCGCCTGCGCCGGCGTAGCTGATCTTCCGCCCGCCGACATCGGCCGTCTGCTGCACCGGCTCGCCTGCGGCATCATCGGGCACGCCCGCGTCGATCACCGCGCGGGCCTGCGACACGGCGGCATCCAGGTCGTCGTCGGTCACGCCGGCCGGGGCGATCAGCGCGATCGTGCCGCTGACCGGCACGTCCTCGCCGACCATGGCGATAATGCGGCGCACCGTCCCGGCGTCGGACGCCTCCAGCGTGCCCGTGATCTTCTCCGTCTCGATGTCCGCGAGGTCATCGCCGACCTTGATCTCATCTCCTTCCGCGACGATCCAGCCGGTGACCTTGCCGAGCTGCATCGACAGGCCCCACTTCGGCATCGTCACCGGCACGATCCGGTCGTCGGTCACCGAGTCCACCCGGTCACTGTCTTCACCGCGTTCACTACGCGCTGAGCATCGGGGATGTAGAGGTCCTCCAGCGCCGTGGAGAACGGCACCGGCGTGTGCGGCGCCGTCACCATCTCGATCGGGGCCCGCAGCGCGCCGAACGCCTTCCTGGCGACCAGCGCCGAGATGTCGGTGGCCATCGAGCACCGGGGGTGCGCCTCGTCCACCACGACCACCCGGCCGGTGTTCTCGACGCTCTCGAGCACGGTGTCCTCGTCCAGCGGGCTGGTGGTGCGCAGGTCGATCACCTCGCACTGCACTCCGTCGCCTGCGAGCTGCCCGGCGGCCTCGAGCGAGGTATGCACCATCCGGCCCAGCGTCACGATCGTGACGTCGCCGCCCTCGCGGACCACGTTCGCCTCCCCGAACGGCAGCGCGTAGCTCTCCTGCGGCACCGGCCCGGCCAGGTCGTAAAGCGCCTTGTGCTCGAAGAAGATCACCGGGTCGTTGTCCCTGATCGCCTGGGTCAGCAGGCCCTTCGCGTCGTACGGCGTGGCCGGCAGGACGACCTTCAGGCCCGGGATATGGGTGAACAGCGGGTACAGGCACTGGGAGTGCTGTGCCGCGGCCCGCAGTCCGGCCCCGTACATGGTGCGGATCACCACGGGCGTGACGGCCTTGCCGCCGAACATGTACCGGAACTTCGCGGCCTGGTTGTAGATCTGGTCGAAGCAGACGCCCATGAAGTCGACGAACATGAGCTCGGCCACCGGCCGCAGGCCGGCCGTGGCCGCGCCTATCGCGGCGCCGATGAACGCCGATTCCGAGATGGGCGTGTCGAGCACCCGGCCGGGGAACTTGTCGTAGAGCCCCTTGGTCACGCCGAGCACGCCGCCCCAGGCGTCGCTCTCGCCGGGCGATCCCGCGCCCCCGGCGTTGTCCTCGCCCATCACGATCACGCTCGCGTCCCGCTCCATTTCCTGGGCCAGCGCCTCGTTCACGGCCTCGCGGTAGGTAATGCTGCGCGCCATAGCCAGCCTCCGATCAGTAGCGCACGTAGACGTCGGTGAGCAGGTCCGCCTCGGTGGGAAGCGGAGCGGCCTTCGCCTCGTCGACCGCCTTGTCGATCGTCGTCGCGACCTCGGCGTCAACGGCGTCGAGGTCGGCGCGGGCGAGCTCACCGGTCTGGGTCACCCGGTCCGCGAAGCGCCTCAGGCAGTCAAGCTCGGCCCGCGCGTGCTCGACCTCGCCTGCCCGGTACGTCTGCTGATCGCCCTCGAAGTGGCCGAAGTAGCGGGTGAACTTCATCTCGATCAGCGTCGGGCCGCCGCCGTCACGGGCGCGGGCGATCGCCTCGCTCGCCGCCTCGTGCACCGCGAAGAAGTCGAAGCCGTCGACGATGATGCCCGGCATGCCGAACCCGGCCGCGCGGTCGGCGATGTTGTCGCTGGCCACCGACCAGGTGCTGGAGGTGGTCTCGGCGTACCCGTTGTTCTCCGCGACGAAGATGGCCGGCAGGTCCCAGACCGAGGCCAGGTTCATGGACTCCAGCGTCGTGCCCTGGTTGCTGCCGCCGTCGCCGAAGAACGCGACACCGACCCCGCCGGTGCCCTTGATCTTGGCGGCCAGCGCCGTCCCGCAGATCAGCGGCGGTCCGCCGCCGACGATGCCGTTGGCGCCGAGCATGCCCTTGGACAGGTCGGCGATATGCATCGAGCCGCCCTTGCCGTGGCAGCTGCCGGTCTTGCGGCCGTAGATCTCGGCCATCATCTCGCCGACGTCTACCCCCCGGGCAATGCAGTGACCGTGGCCGCGATGGGTGCTGGCGATGGTGTCACGGTCGTCCAGGTTCCCGCAGACGCCGGCTGCCGAAGCCTCCTCACCGGCGTACAGGTGAACGAAGCCCGGGATGTCGCCGGTGGCGAACTCCGCGTGCACGCGTTCCTCGAACTCGCGGATCGTCCGCATCGTGCGGTAGGCGCTGAGCAACTGGTCTCGCGTCAGGGCTTTCCGCTCCACCGTGTCGGTCATGTCATTCCTCCTGGACGGTCGATCCTGGTGGCAAGGGGGTGCGTATGAGCAGGCCGAGGCGCGCGCTCGCGGCCAGCACCGCGGGCACGTCCACGCACCGGGGGCCGTCGGCGCGCAGCCGGACCTCGGGATGCTCGCCGGGGGAGAAGGTGAGCTCGCGCTCGCCGTCCACGGCGATGACGCCGGCCCGCGCCTGGACGCGGTAAACGGATCCGGGGTGTACTGGCCCGATCTCGGACACGCCGACCGGCACGACAAGTCCCGGGGCGATCGGGGCCAGGACCTGCCGGGCAGCGGCGGGGGACAGGCGCGCGGTGACCCCGTGCGGTTCGTGCCTGGCGACGGGGGACAGCTGGCCCAGGACGCTGGACAAACCGATCGCGTCGGGTTCGGCGAACGCGCAGAACAGCTGGGTGACCGTGGCCGGATCCCAGACGGCCCGGGCCCCGACGTGACGTTCGACCGATACCGCGACATCCACAAGCGCCGTCTCGACCCGGTCGCCGGCCCGTACCTCGAGCAGCTTGGCCCGGGTGGTGACGGCATCGGCCGGGACCGCGCCCGCCGCGACCAGGCCGGCCGCAAGGCCGGCGATGGTCGCCTCCCTGACCACGGGGAACACGTTGTTGGTGCCGGTGGACAGGGCCAGCATCGGTACGTCGCCCACGGCGGACGCGGCGACCCTGGCGGTGCCGTCACCGCCGAGGCAGACGATCACCCGCGCGCCTGCGGCTACCATGCGCCGGACGGCGTCCACGGTGTCCTGCGCCGTCTGCCGGATCGGCTGGCCGTCGAGAAACTCGGCCTCCGGCCAGCGGGCGTCCTGAGCGCGGTGCCGCCCGATGGCGCGGAACACCGACGCGGAAATCCCGCCAAGGTCGGTGCTGAGCAGCACGCGGTGCACGCCGACGGCGCCGAACGCCGTCAGCATGCGCTGGATCATGTTGGCCTTCTCGGCCGTCGGGAACACCGAGGCCTGCGTCACCAGACGCCGGATGTCGCGACCAGACAGCGGGTTCGCCACGACCCCGACGATCGCATCACCCACGGCGGCGCACCTCCTGGCCTTACTCTGCGCGCCTTGTGCGGAAAAGGGAATAGCCGGTATACCTTGTCGCCATGGCGATCGCGACACCTTTGTCCATATCTGGCCGCTACATCGCCGACGCCGCCGGGAAGCGGGTCAAGCTCGCCGGGGTGAACTGGGCCGGGGCGCATCAGGACTCGATGACCCCGGGCGGCCTGGATTACCGGCCGCGGGACGCGATCGCCGCGCAGATCGCCGAGTGGGGCTTCAACCACGTCCGGTTCCCGTTCGCGCTCAACACGGTGCTGTCCGCCACGCCGGTGCCCGCGGCCGGGGTAGCCGCGAACCCCGACCTGGTGGGATCGACCCCGTGGCAGGTATACAAGGCGTGCGTGGCCGCGCTGACCGACGCCGGGCTGATGGTGATCCCGAACTGCCACCTGCTGTTCCAAGGCTGGTGCTGCGCCGAGAACGATGGCCAGGGCCTCTGGTGGAACGCGAACTGGCCCGCGGCGAAGTTCACGAGCACGTGGCAGACCGTCGCCGCCGCGTTCGCCGCCAACCCGCTGGTGATCGGGTACGACATCAAGAACGAGCCGCGGCAGGCCACCATCGGCGGGACCGTGTACAAGCCGTCGTGGGGGGACGGGAACCATAACACCGATTTCTGCCAGATGTACGGGCAGGTCGCCGCCGCGATCCAGGCCGCCGACCGCGGCGCGCTGGTGTTCTGCGAGGGCCTGTCCTATGCCGCGGACCTGACCGGCTGCAACGCCAAGCTGGTGACCCCCGGCCGGGCCGGCACCGTGGTCTACGCGATGCACGACTACTCCTGGTTCCACGCGTCCGGTCAGTCCGAGGCGGACTACATCACGGCGATGGATGCCAAGGGCGGGTTCCTGATGACGAAAGGCATCGCGCCGCTGTGGATCGGGGAGTTCGGCACCGGCAACGACAGCCTCGCCGCCGTCGGCGCGTCTACCGCCCACGGCGCCGCGTCCCCCTCCGACGCGAACCTCGGGGGGTGGTTCAGGAACTTCCTCGGCTGGGCCCGGCAGCGGGACGCGGACTGGTGTTACTGGATGCTGGACGGCACCATGCGCCGGGGCACCACTCCGGTCACCAACCAGTTGCAGTGGGCCGAGGGGGACCGTTCCGGCTACGGGCTGTTCGCGCAGGACTGGATCGGGCCGTCGAACCCGGCGCTGCTCGAGGCTCTGCAGTCAATCCAGCCCGCCACCGCCGGACCTGGCGCCTTACAGCGGGACTGAATCCGGCTGGGCGCGGTCAGGGACGTTCACCGCATTCGCGTCGCCGAGTATCGCCTCGCCCTTGACGAACCACGAGAACCCGAATGCGACGATCGAGAGTGCCTCGAACCAGAACAGCCACTGAGTGATGCTCTTGACCGAAGCCGGCCAGAAATTCTGAGCGAGAGCCAGGACCACGCCAGCCAGGATTATCCAGGCGCACGCCGAATATATCCGGTCCCTGAGATTTTTCCTGTCCGTCCGGGTTTTTCCCGGGTCAGGGTAGCGGAAGAGCATTGCCAGCCCCAGGCGCTTAATGACCTGCCGCCAGTTTTCCCTGACTTGACCGTCGGCCGCGGCTGTCTGAGTGAACTGCAGCGACATCAGGGCGAGCGAAGTCAGGGCCACGGCGGCGAAGCACACGTGGAACTTACCGACCCACGCCGGGCTGAAGGACGGGTCAGAGGTAGGGAAGAATGCCACCCCGATGGCCGCCGCGCCGGCAATGTTCGTTACCCGGGAGTCCAGCCGGTCGTATCCGTTGTAGGTGATCAGGAAGACGCCGAGCGCGCATAGCGATGCCACCAGGAGGTTGCGCATCGGCGAGTAATAGTAGCCGCTCACCGAGTACGGCACCTTGCTGCCGAGGGCGACGACCCCGAGGCGCAGGGCCACGGGCAGCAAGAGGGCGATGATCCCCACCGTCTTGCGCAGGTTCATATACGAGATGACGTACATCCGGCCCCTCCACCTGGCTCACTTCAGGGGTTTCCCTTACCTCTCACAGAGAAACAAAGGGCTCGATCAGATACACCCGATCCCGGCCGCCTGTGATGCGCCGGGGACGCCGTGCTGGTCACCATCGGCGCTGGGTGAGAAGATGGGGGTATGAGTAGCAGCGTGGACAATCGGATGCGGCAGCTCGTCGCGGCGTGGGACGCCACCGCGATGGTGGTGGCCGAGTGGGCGGAGCGGACCTCGGCGGTGACCGTCGAGTCGTTCCATAAGCTGGTCAACGACCCGGCCGTTCGTGCGGTGATCGACGGCTGGCGCATCGGGCCGGTATGGGCCCGGCGTTACTGTGACTGCCGCTGTGCTAGGTCACACCCGGATGATGTCGGGGTGTGTGACGGGCACGCAGTGATCATGAGGCGGGTCACCACGGACCGGGATGGTGATGTGGACGTGCCGCTGTGCGCGCCGTGTGCCGTGGCCCAGGGCGTTGCCGAGCAGGCCAGGTAGACCAGGGCCGCGCTCATGGGGGACAGCGGCTCCGGCCAGCGCGAGACGGCCGGACCGCAGCCGTCTCGCGGCGACAAGCGTCTGTACTTCCTGCTCATGACGATCTGCATCGGCTTGTTCGTCATCTCCTGGGCGGTCGTGGACCGGTACTCGGTCACCGCAGCGGTCGTGCTGTCCGTCGTGGCGCTGGTGATTCCGCCGTTCGCCGCCATCATCGCGAACGTGGCCAGCGCCTCCGACCGCCGGCGCCCCTGACGCGCGGCTACGGCGCAATCCAGTCGCGTGCGAGCAGCGCGGCCGCTTCCTCCAGTAGCGGCCCGGCCTGCTGGCGGCAGCGATCCAGGTCAGGCTCGATATCGGCGAGGGCGTAAGCAGCCGAGATGCCGACCGAGCCGAGCTCGGCGGCGGTCAGCGTGCACACTCCGGTTACCGCGACCACCGGCAGGTCAGGCGCTGCCGCGGCGGCCGCGCGGGCCACTCCGACCGGGGCCTTGCCGCGCAGGCTCTGGTGATCGAGCGCGCCCTCGCCGGTGACGACCAGCCGGGCGCCGGACAGGTGCCGGGCAAAGGACAGCACGTCCAGCATCAGCTCGATGCCTGGCCTGATCGTGGCGCCCAGGAACGCCAGCGCCGCGAAGCCGAGTCCGCCCGCCGCGCCCGCGCCAGGCTCCGGCAGGCTGACCCGGCCGAGCGTCCTCTCGGCCACGTCCGCCCAGCGGCTGAGGCCGTCCTCCAGGCAGGCCACATCCTCGGGTGTCGCGCCCTTCTGCGGCGCGTAGACGGCCGCGGCGCCGGCCGGCCCGAGCAGCGGGTTGTCCACATCGATGGCCGCGACCACTTCGGTGCCCGACAGGTCCCTCAGCCGGGAGACGTCGATCCGGTGCAGCCGGGCCAGGGCGGCCCCGCCCGGCGGGATCTCGGTTCCCGACTCGTCAAGCAGCCGGGCGCCGAGCGCGGTGACCAGGCCCGCGCCGCCGTCGGTCGACGCGACGCCGCCCAGGCCGAGCACGATCCGTTTCGCCCGCATCCTGACCGCGGCCAGGATGAGTTCGCCGACCCCGCGGCTGGAGGCGGTCAGCGGCGCCGCCACGCCGTCAGGCAGCTTGCTCAACCCGCAGGCCTGGGCCGACTCGATGATGGCGGTTCCCTCGCTCAAGGCAAAGGCGGCCGTGGTGGCCTGGCCGGTCGGCCCGCGGACGCCCATCTCGATGCGGCGGTATCCGGCCGCCTGCGCCGCGTCGACGGTACCGTCCCCGCCGTCCGCGACTGGTACCTGGACGGTGGCCAGCCCCGGGCGGACCCGGTCAAGCCCGGCGGCCACAGACGCGGCCACCTGGGCGGCGGTGAGCGTTCCCTTGAACTTGTCCGGAGCGATAAGGACGCAACCCGTGTTCATTGACCTGGGACTGCCATCGCTCGGATGGGCATGGTTTCCGGAGCCACGAGGCTCAGTCATGACACTGACGCTAGCACCAGCATCGAGCGCCAGCGAGAGACAACCGAAGCATGGACATCGCGGTCGGCCTGGGTGGGGTCAGAAGTCGAGCAGGGCCGCCGGGTCGAATGAGACCGTAAACGGCTTGTCCGCGTCGATCACGGCCTTCAGCAGGGTGCCTTCCATGACCGCCGGGGCGGCGGTATAGGCTCCGTCAGCCAGAGTCAGGACCTGGACCGAGAGCCGGGGCGCGTGCTCGACGATCCAGTACTGCGGGATGCCGAGCCTGGCGTACTCGCTGACCTTGCGCAGCCTGTCGGTGCGCTCGCTGCCGCTACCCGGGGAGATGACCTCTGCCACCAGGTACAGCTCGGTACCGGGGATAAGCCTGGGCGACTCCTCGATGATCGCCGCCCGGGCAATCTCCCGGGGGACGAGGAACACATCTGGCTTGCGCACGCCTGCGGGGGTGCTGATCTCCCATTCGCCGCCATCGCAGACGACAGCCTGAGAGCCCGCGTCGGCTGCGGCGCGCTCCATTCTGCGGGCAAGGGTACGCAGGGCCCAGTTGTGCCGTGAGCTTGCCGCCACTTCGATCAGCCACCCGTCCTCAAGTTCGAGCCCCTTGCCGTCCTCGGGCATCTCGTGCAGGTCAAGGACGGTGTACGGCCCGAATTGGGTGCCATGCGGTGATGTCCGTGCTCGCATGGCCTCACCTCCAGCGGTTCGCGGTGCGCAGTCTCACACTATCGCGGCGTATGATGACCGCGCCTTCTCGGCAGCTGATACGGGCTACGCGGTTTCCTCCCACCGGCGCCTGGCGGCCGCGAGGCCCTCGTCGGTTAGCGATCCGTACAGCCGCAGCCGGGCCACACCGCCGTCGGGGAAGATATTCAGCCGTACGTGGGTGGCCGGCGCCCCGCCCACCAGGAACCGGTGCGGGGTGTCCGGCAGCAGCCTGGTGGGCGGCAGCAGGTCGCGCCAGGCGCTGTTGTCGCTCGGCGAGGCCCCGGTACTCGCGTCCAGCATCTGCAGCGAGGCGGTGTCGGGCTGGTTGCCGCGGAACCAGGACGTGTCGATCTCCGCGAGCCGGATGACGCCCTGCCCGGCCAGCCGGATGACCAGCCACTCATGTCCGGGCTTGCGGCGCCTGCGAGTCTCCCAGCCTTCGCCCATGACCCGGGAAAGTCCAGGCGAGATCACGTTGCGCGGTGCGGAGTAGTACTGGTCGCCGCTTCGGCTCGCCACGTCGGCGCCGTTCTCCAGCGCCGCCAGGTCGAAGGTCAGGCCCGCGAGCATGGCCGGATCCGGTATCACCTCGCCGTGGACGTGCAGCCGGGCGACGCCGCCGTCGGGGAAGATGTTCAGCCGGATGTGGGTGAACCTGCGCCCGGAGCTCACCTTGAACTCGTGCCGCGCATCGCCGGTCAGCAGGCCGCGCGGCACGATCTCCTGCCAGGCCTGTTCCTGGGGCCCGTCGTCCGGGCTGGAGGTGAGCTCTTCGAAGCTCGGATAGCCGCTCGCCGAGCAGGCGTCCGCCGAGCACGCCTGCGGGTAGTTCCCGGTGAAGAACGCGGTGTCGACCACGATGGAGCGCACCACCCCGGGGACCCCGAGCCTGACGATCACCCAGTCCCTGGCGGTGCGGACCGGCAGTGTCCCGCCCGGCCCGCGCCGCCGCCGGGTCTCCCACCCGTCGTAGACCTGCCCCTTGGCGCCGTACGTGTTCGGCACGAAGACCGGCGCGTCCGGCTTGATCAGGTTTTCCTTGGCGGCGAAGAACTCGTCGCTGGCCGCCACCACCGACCCGCGCAGCCGGAGCAGGTCGGGCAGAAGTCGCTCATCCATAGACAGATCATTCCCCCTCAGCCCCGGTTCATTAGTCGGCCAACTGGTTCACCATCTGGCGCACCGCTTTCCGCATCGAGCAGCGCGGTCCCGCGGAGCCATGTCTGCCGCACCCGCCCGGTCAGCGTCCGCCCCGCGTAGGGCGTCACCGGGTGCCTGTGCTGCAGCCGGGTCGCATCTACCAGGTAGGTCGCATCAGGATCGAAGGCCACCAGGTCGGCATCGCACCCCACCGCCAGGCGTCCTTTCGCCGGCAGGCCGGCGAGCGCGGCCGGGGCCGCCGCCATCCACCGCGCCATGTCGTCCAGGGTCCGCCCGCGCCGGCGCGCCACGGTCCATACCGCGGACAGGCCGAGCTGGAGCGACGCGATCCCGCCCCAGGCCTCGCCGAAGTCCCCGGAGCCGAACGACTTGAGCTCGGGCGGGCACGGTGAGTGGTCGGACACCACGCAGTCGATGACGTCGGCCTCCAGTCCCCGCCACAGCGCCTCGCGGTTGATCGAGTCCCTGACCGGCGGGCAGCACTTGAACTCGGTGGCCCCCTCGGGCACCTGCTCGGCGGCGAAGTACAGGTAGTGCGGGCAGGTCTCGGCGGTGAGCCGGATGCCGGCCGCCTTGGCCCCGGCGATCATGGCCACGCATTCGGCCGCGGACAGGTGCACGATATGGACCCGCCCCCCCGTGGCCGCGGCGGCCGAGATCACCTTCTCGATCGCGCGGCGCTCCGCGGCCGGCGGCCTGGACGCCACGAACGAGCCGAAGTCCCGGCCGGACACCGGCTTGATCTGCGTCGCGTCTTCGGCGTGCACGATCAGCAGCGCGTCCACCTCGGCCAGCGTGCTCAGCGCGGACCGCAGTTCCGCCACCTCGAGCGGCGGGAACTCGGGCACACCGGAGTCGAGCAGGAAGCACTTGAACCCGATCACCCCGGCGTCGTGCAGCGGCCGCAGCGAGGCCTCGTTGCCTGGCACCGCACCGCCCCAGAACGCCACGTCCACCCAGCATTTCCCGGCTGCGGCCGCGCGCTTCTCCGCGAGCGCCGCCGCCGAGATCGTGGGCGGCAGCGAGTTGAGGGGCATGTCGCAGACCGTGGTGACTCCGCCGGCTGCGGCGGCGCGGGTGGCGGCCGCGAACCCTTCCCAGTCGGTCCGGCCAGGTTCGTTCACGTGCACGTGCGTGTCGACCAGGCCGGGCAGCAGCGCGAGATCGCCCAGGTCTACGTCGCGGCCGGCGTCAGGGCGCGCGTCGTAATCGCCGACCGCGGCGATGGCCGGGCCGCTCACCGCGACCGACGCCGCCCGCGTCCCCCCGGGCAGCACCGCCCGCCGGGACCGGACAACCAGGTCATACTTCATCTGACCTCGGTTCTGCTGGCCCCGAAAGGGACTCGATGACCTTCAGCAGCGCCGAATGGTCGAGGGAGCCGTAACCCTGCGCGCGGGCCGCGGCGATGAGCTGGGCGACCAGGCCGGTCATGGGCACTGACACGTCGGCCTCGCGGGCGGCGGCGATCGCGATGCCCATGTCCTTGTGGTGCAGGTCGATGCGGAACCCCGGCTTGAATTCCCGCGCCAGCATGGATTCCCGCTTCAGGTCGAGGATGCGGCTGGCCGCCAGTCCGCCCGCCAGCATGTCGAGCCCGGTCCGGGCGTCCACGCCCGACCGCTCCATCAGGACGATGGCTTCGGCCGCAAGCGCGTACGTGCCGCCGACCAGGAGCTGGTTGGCGGCCTTCACGACCTGTCCCGCGCCGTGCGGCCCCACCAGCGCGAACGTGGCGCCGACCGCCTCGAAGACGCTCCTGGCCGCCTCGAAGTCGCCCGTCTGCCCGCCCACCATGATGGACAGCCTGCCCTCGATCGCGCCGGCCTCGCCGCCGCTGACCGGCGCGTCGAGCACCCGCACCCCGGCCTCCGCGCCGGCCCGGGCGACCTCACGCGAGGTTTCCGGCCTGATGGTGGAGAAGTCGATATAGAGCACGCCCGAGGTTCCCGCGGCCCGCACCGTCTCAAATATCCCGGACGGACCCCGCGTTACCTCCTCGACCTGCGGCCAGTCCGGCAGCATGGTGATGACGATCTCGGCGCCTTCGGTCGCGGCCGCCACGGTGGGCGCGGCCCGGCCGCCCAGCGCGGCGAGACGGTCCATGGAGGCCTGCTTATGGTCGTGCCCGGCCACCTGGTGTCCGGCTCTGACCAGGTTCGCGGCCATCGGGCTGCCCATGATCCCCAGGCCGATGAATGCGATGCGGGACATGCGCGTCACCTCCAGCCAAAGCTCGCGGAACTGTCAGCCGGGTCCGATGGCTTGTATTCGCAGCCGATCCAGCCGGGATAACCTTGCGCGGCAATCTGGCCGAACAGTGCCTCGTAATCCAGCGCGCCAGTTCCCGGGGCGCCGCGACCAGGTACGTCGGCCACCTGGATGTGCGCGATGTCGGCCGCATCGCGGGCCAGCATATCCGGCAGGTCCTCGCCCATCCGGCCCAGATGATAGAGATCGGCGAGAAACGCGATGTTGGCGACGCCGCCCTGGCTCCGCACCTCGTTGATCACGGCGAGCGCGCCCTGGCTGGAGACCAGGACCGCGCGCGGGCTGTCGTAGGAGTTCAGCGCCTCGACGACGACGGTCGCGCCCGCGTGCGCGGCGGCCCTGGCGGCCAGCACCAGGTTCTCGACGGCCAGCTCATCCTGCTGGCCTACTGACACGCCGTCCGCGCGGTTCCCGTACAGCGCGTTGAGTATGGTGCAGCCGGTCCTGGCCGCGAGGCCGACGCAGACGTCGATGTTGTCCCGGAACGCGGCCGAGCCGCCGGGTAGCGACAGCAGCCCGCGGTCACCGGCCGCCATATCGCCCCCGGCGAAGTTCAGCCCGGCGAGACGCACGCCCGCGTCGCCGAGGGCCCCGGCGAACGCATCAACCTCGCGGTCCCCGGGGACCGGATCGTCGAACGGCCACCAGAACTCGACCGCGTCGAACCCGGCGGCCCGCGCCGCCGCGGGCCGCTTCAGCAACGGCAGTTCGGTAAACAGAATCGAGCAGTTGACGTCAAACCGCAGTCCGTGTGTGCGCACAGCCGTCAGTCTCTCATCTGCCGGCCCGCGAGGCCTGACCATGGTCGCACCGGGCGCGGCAGGGCCATCTCGTGATTTGTTCATCTCCGCGCCACCCGAAGGTCAGGCGGATGGCCTGGCACTCTGTTAGAAATTGATCAACTCAGAGCAGAAAGGGACAAAGATGCCCTCCGTCGTAGCTGGCATTGTCGCCGGGCGCGCTACCGGCAGACGCGCCGTGAAGACCCTGACGGCCGCCGGGGCTGTCGTGGCGGTCCTGCTGGCCATGGCGGTCACAGCCTTGCCCGCCAGCGCCAGGACCGGGCCCACGTACGACGTGCATCGGGTCTTGTCCGGCCAGAGCCTGAGCCACTGGTACACCAAGGCTGGATCGAGCAAACGGTACCGGGAGCGGCTGACCAAGCCGGACGACATCACCACGCTAGGCGGTGAGCTGTTCGTCGCCTTCCAGAACGGGGTGGGCCCGCAGGGCCAGGCCAGCACCGACGGGAACCGCGACAGCACGATCGTCGAGTTCACGCCCTGGGGCTCAGAGATTCACCAGTGGGACCTCCGGGGCAAGTGCGATGGCCTCACCGCCAGCAACTCGACCGGCGTAGTCGCCACCGTCAACGAGGACGCCAACTCCAGCCTCTACACCATCGACCCGTGGACGGGCCAGGTGGTCCACTACTCCTACAACAAGAACCCACTGCCGCACAACGGGGGAACCGACGCCATTTCCTTCTACCACGGCCTGATGCTGATCAGCGCCTCGGCTCCCGGCACCAGCGGAGCCGCCGCGCCGAACCCGGCCTACCCGGCGGTGTACTTGGTGACCCTGGACCGGGCTAACCGGGTCGCATATGTCCACGCGCTCTTCTACGGCGAGGCCACGGCAACCGCCGCCAACGGCCCGCACGCCGGGAAGACGGTCAAGCTCGCCCTCACCGACCCCGACTCGAACGAGGTCGTGCCGTGGGTGGCGCCCAGGTTCAGGGGTGACTTCATGCTGACCAGCCAGGGCGACCTCGAACAGATCTATGTGTCGGGGGCCGGTACCCGTTATCAGCACCTGTCGGTCCTCAGCCTGTCGCAGTCGGTCGACGATACGGCCTGGGCGACGTCCTGGCATGGGGTGTTCTACGCCACCGACAACGGCGCCGACACCGTAAATGCCATCGCCGGCACCTTCTGGCCGGGTACCGCGCTGGTGGCCGTGACGCCGTGCGGCTCGAACAGCGCACCCGCTACCTGCCCCGCCCCGGGGTTCCCCGCGAACTACCTGGGCCAGCTGAACATGTACACCGGCCACATCAGCCCGGTGTCACTCCGCGGCCCCAGCATCCAGCCGCAGGGCATGATCTTCGTCGCCAGCTGACGGCCTCAGCCCTGACCAGGGGGCGTGAGCGGGATTACTACCGCTCATGCCCCCCGTCACGTACTGATCCCGGGCTCCTCAACGCTGGTGCGCGAAGTCCTTGCCGCGGATGGCGGCCAGGGACACCACGCCCGAGACCAGCGCGATGATGGCGGCGACCAGCAGGATGTGGTTCAGGCCGTTGGTGAAGGCGGCCCGGGTGATCAGTCCTGCGGTTTGCCTGGCGGGCGCGGGCAGCTTCGCGATCACCTGGCCGATCTGCCCGGACTGCACCGCGGTGGCGATCTGCTGGCCCTGGTGAGACAGCCCGGGCACGGCGGACACCCGCGTCACCACTTCGTCCTTCACCTTGTTCGAGAACAGGGTGCCGAGCAGGGCTATGCCGGTGGCGATGCCGACCTGGCGGAAGGTGGAGTTGATGCCCGAGGCCATCCCGGCCCGCTCCGGCGTCACCACGCCGACCGCGGTCGAGGCCAGCGGCGGGTTCACCATCCCGACGCCGATGCCCCCGACGATCATGCCCGGGATCAGGTGAGTCCAGGACGAGCCCGCATCGAGCCCGCGCATGAGCAGCAGCCCGACGCCGACGACGAGCAGCCCGGGCCCGACGAGCAACCGGATCGGCACCAGTGAGGTGAGCCGGCAGGCCACGGTGGAGGTCACCAGGATGCCGCCGGAGATGAACATCAGCCGCACGCCGGTGGCCAGCGGCGAGAAACCCAGGATGTCCTGCAGGTACAGCACGAGATAGAGCAGCATGGCGAAGATCGAGGCACTGAGCCCGAACGCCGCGACCGCGCCGCCGCTGAACGTCGGCAGCCGGAACAGGCTCAGGTCGAACATCGGGTGCGCGCTGCGCCGCTCCGCGACGACGAACGCGACAAGCAGCGTGGCCGCCGCGACGAAGCAGCCGAGCACCAGGCCGTTACTGAACGAGCGCTGGTTCGACTCGATCAGCCCGTAGACCAAGCTGGCCAGCGCCACCGTGAACAGCGCGAAACCGGCCCAGTCAGGCCGGGAGGCGCGCGGCGCCCGGGACTCGGCCACCCGCAGCACCGCGATCACGACGGCGGCCAGGCCGATCGGCGCGTTCACGAAGAAGATCCAGCGCCAGGACAGGCCGGAGGTCAGTACCCCGCCGAGCAGCGGGCCGATCGCGACGGCCAGGCCGGTCACGGTGCCCCAGACGCCGAACGCGACGCCGCGGTCCTTGCCGCGGAAGGCGTCGGCCAGCAGCGCCAGCGATACCGCGAACATGATCGCCCCGCCGATTCCCTGCAGGGCGCGGGATAGCTGCAGCATCAGCGTGCTCACGGCGAAACCGCACAGCATGGACGCGCAGGTGAACACGACCAGGCCGATCAGGTACAGCAGGCGGCGGCCGTACATGTCGGCCAGGCTGCCCGCGGTCAGCAAGAACGCGGCCAGGGTCAGCGCGTAGGCGTCCACGACCCACTGCAGGTCAGAGAAACTCGAGTGCAGGGCCCGCTGGATGTCCGGCAGGGCCACGTTCACGACCGTGATATCGAGCAGCAGCATGAACGTGCCGAGGGATACGGCGACCAGCGTCCACCACTTGTTCCCGCGCTGACCAGCGTCCTGGCCGCGGTCGGTGGCCTGCGGATCGCGGCGGGCCTGTTCCGGCCCGGACAGGCCTGCGTGGGCTTCGGTCACGAACGCTCCTATGGCTATGAGAACCTCGGGGACAGGCGAACGCGAGACGGCTTCCCCCGCCCCTCCATGCCAGGTTCCCATGCCAGCTCAGGGCCGCGAAACGCGGCCCCGGGCGTACCTATCGCGGACGGCTCAGATATGCGCGCCAGCCGCCGAAGGCCGTGATATCGGTGAGGTTCGCCAGGCCGGGGCACGGCTGGCGCAAGATCATGCCGAGCGCGGCGGAGCCGTCGGCCAGCTCGATCACGCCGAGCTCGAGTTCGGCTGGCTCGGCCGGCAGGAGGTCGTCGCGCAGCAGGTCCAGCGGCAGGTCGTACACCTCGCCAGCGATCGCGGCGCCGGCCCCCGCGTCTTTCGCGCACGGCTGCAGGGCCGGGTACCGGTCCCCGACGGAGTAGAGCAGATAGCGCGGTGCGGTAGTGGTCTCGGCGATCAGCGGCGCTCCGGCCAGCAGGTGATGCAGTGACCCGCCCCGCATGCCGCCGCCGTTCAGGAACATGTTCGGCATCTCTTCACGTCCTCGCAATATGCTCGGGGCAGACCGGCACGCGGGTCAGGTCCAGGCCGGTGGCGGCGCGGATGGCGGCGACCACCGCGGGCGTCGATGAGATCGTCGGCGGTTCTCCCACGCCGCGCAGGCCGTACGGGGCGTGCGGGTCGGCGAGCTCGAGCACGTCGAGCCGCACCGGCGGCATGTCGAGGATGGTGGGGATCAGGTAGTCGGTGAACGAGGGATTCCTGACCACGCCGTCGGTCAGCTGGATCTCCTCCATGACGGCCAGGCCGAGGCCCTGGGCGATGCCGCCGTGGATCTGCCCCTGGACGGCCTGCGGGTTCATCGCCTTGCCGACGTCCTGCGCAGTGGCGATCTCCACCACCTTCACCAGGCCGAGTTCGGTGTCAACGTCCACCACCGCCCGGTGCGCGGCGAACGCGTACTGCACGTGCGCTTGGCCCCGGCCGGTCCGCTGATCCAGCGGATACGTGGGCCGGTGGCGCCAGGTCACCGTCTCCTCCGCCGGTTCGCCGAGCAGGTCGCCCAGCTCGGCGATGACGCTCCCCGCGGCCGAGAGAACCTTGCCGCCCGACAGGACCAGCTCATCCACCCCGGACGGCGTTCCTGCCGCAGCGGGGAAGCGCTCGCGGGCGCGCAGCAGGACCTGCTCGCGGACCTGCTGGCAGGCCGCCCGCACCGCCCCGCCGGTCACGTAGGTTTGCCGGGACGCCGACGAGGAGCCCGCGCTGCCGATCGAGGTGTCCGCGGGCAGGACCACGACCCGTTCGATGCCGAGCTCGGTCCTGGCTATCTGCCCCAGGACGGTCACCAGCCCCTGGCCGACTTCCGCGGCGGCGGTCTGCACCTGCGCGGCCGGCTCGCCGCCGGCCAGCTCGAGCCGGACCCGGGCGATCGAGTAGTCGTCGAAGCCCTCGGAGAAGCAGACGTTCTTGATCCCGACCGCGTATCCGACGCCGCGCACGACGCCCTCACCATGGGTGGTGTTGGACACGCCGCCGGGCAGGGTACGCAGGTCAGGTTCTGCGGATCCGGTGCGCGCAGGGGCGGGCGGCAGCGGCCGGGACCGCACCAGGCGCAGGATCTCGGCGACCGGCGCGGCCGAGTCGACGACCTGCCCGGTGGGCATCACCGACCCCTCCCGCATGGCGTTCTTCAGGCGCAGCTCCACCGGATCCATGTCCAGCGCGGCGGCGAGCTTGTCCATCTGCGACTCGTAGGCGAAGCAGGCCTGGACCGCGCCGAAGCCGCGCATCGCGCCGCACGGCGGGTTGTTCGTGTAGACGGCGGAGCAGTCCATGACCACGTTGGGTACTTCGTAGGGGCCGATGCCGAGGGTCGCCGCGTTCGCCGCGACGGCGGCGGAGCTCGACGCGTACGCGCCGCCGTCGAGGACGATGTCCGCCTTCACGTACACGAGCCTGCCGTCAGCCGCGGCGCCGTGCTCGTAGCGGAGCGAGGCCGGGTGCCTGTGCACGTGGCCGAAGAACGACTCCTCCCGCGAGTACACCATCTTGACCGGCTGGCCGGTGCGCAGCGCGAGCATGCAGGCGTGGATCTGCATGGACAGGTCTTCCCTGGCGCCGAACGCCCCGCCCACGCCGGACAGGGTGATGCGCACCTTGTCGTCTGGCAGGGCGAGGCTCGCGGCCACCTGGCCGCGGTCCGCGTGCAGCCACTGGGTCGCCACGAACAGGTCGACGCCGCCGTCCTCGGCCGGTACCGCCAGGCCCGACTCCGGGCCGAGGAATGCCTGATCCTGCATGCCGACCTGGTACTCGCCCCGTACCATCACGTCCGCGCGTGCCTCGGTGTCGCCCGTACGGATCTGGACCAGGCGGACCAGGTTGCCGCCGTCATGGAGGGGCGGCGCGTCCGGGCCGAGGGCCACGCGCGCGTCGGTCACGGGCGAAAGCACGGTGAAGTCGGCCTTGATCCTGGCGATCGCCCGGCGGGCGGTTTCCGGGTGATCGGCCGCCACCAGCGCGACCGGCTCGCCCTGGTACCTGACCTGATCGCTGGCGAGCACCGGCTGGTCGGAGTGCTCGAGCCCGTAGGTCTTGCGGCCGGGCACGTCATCATGGGTAAGCACAGCGGCCACCCCGGGCAGCGCCAGCGCCGCGGAGATATCCAGGCCGGTGATCCGGGCCCGGGGGTGCGGGCTCCGCAGCGTGGCCCCCCACAGCATCCGGTCCAGCCACAGGTCGGAGGAGTAGGCGAATTCCCCGGTTACCTTCTGACGGCCGTCGGGGCGTGCGGGGCTATCGCCGATCAGGGCCCCGGGACCGCCGCCGGCCACCGCCGGGGCCCGGGTCACGGTCGCCGGGCCTGCCGGTTGCGTCATCTGGCTGTTCCCAGGCGAATCCGCGCCGTCCGGACATTGCGCGCCGCCGTGGTCACGTCGACGGTGCGCAGTTCGCTGTGCTCGACGACCGGCGTGCCGCCGACCAGCAGAAGCTCGAGCGGCGCGGGCGGCCCGAGTACGAGCGCGGCGACCGGGTCGCCGCCAGCCTGGCTGCCGTCAGGTCCCTGCGCGATCGCGTCGTGCGCGAGCGTGTCGATCCGCCACACGGCGAGGTCGGCGAGCATGCCCGGTCGCAGGGCGCCGATCTCGCCGGCGCGGCCCAGGCAGCGGGCGCCGCCGCGGGTTCCGAGCCAAAGCGCCTGCCGCGGCGTCAGCGCGGCCGGGCCGCGTGAGTCCCTGAGCCGGGCGGCCAGCAGGGCCTGGCGTACCTCCCCGGCCAGGGAGGTGCCCTCGCTCGAGGCGGGGCCATCCACCCCGAGACCCACCGGGGCCCCGGCGGCCAGCAGCTGGCGGACCGGGGCAATGCCCGCGCCAAGCCGCGCGTTCGAACTCGGGCAGTGCGCCACCGAGGTACCGGTGGCCGCGAACCGCTTCACCGCGGGCTCGTCCAGGTGGACGCAGTGCGCCAGCCAGACGTCCTCGCCGAGCCAGCCGAGTTCTTCCGCGTACTCGGCGGGGGAATAGCCGAGCGTCTGCCGGCAGTAGGCGTCTTCCTCGCGAGTCTCGGCCAGATGCGTGTGCATCCTGACGCCGAGCCGGCGGGCCAGCCCGGCCGCCTCGCGCATGAGCCTGGAGCTGACCGAGAACGGGGAACAGGGCGCCACCGCGACCCGCACCATGGCGGCGGGGGAGGGGTCGTGGAAGCGGCGCACGGCCTCCTCGGTCGCGGCGAGCGCCGCGTCGGTGTCCTCGACGATCTCGTCGGGCGGCAGCCCCCCGGCCGACCGGCCGAGGTCCATCGAGCCTCGGCACGGGTGGAAACGCAGGCCGACGCGGGCGGCCGCGTCGATCTCGGCGGCCAGCGCATCGCCGTCGCCACCGCATCCCCCCGAGACACCGCATCCCCCCGAGACACCGGCTCCCCCCGAGACACCGCCTGCCCGCGGGAAGATGTAGTGGTGATCGGTGCTGGTCGTGCACCCTGACAAGGCTAGCCACGCCAGGCCGGCCGTGGCCGCGGCGTATACCTGGTCCGCGTCAATCCGGGCCCAGACCGGGTACAGCTCGGTCAGCCAGTCGAACAGCACGGACTGCTGAGCCTGGCCCTGGGTGAGCCACTGGTACAGGTGATGGTGGGTGTTGACCAGCCCGGGCGTGGCCAGGCAGCCGGTGCCGTCGACCCGCCGCGCCCCCTCAGGCACGTGCGCGGCTGTTCCTTCGCCGACCGAGGTGATCCGCCCGTCCGTGATCACGACGTGCCCGCTGCGGTACTCGGCGCCGCTGTCATCGTCCGCGCGGCCGTCCATCGTGGCGATCGCGCAGTGCTCGATCACGATCGCGGCTGTCATCTGGCGTCCCCCGCCATCCGCGTGGCGGCCAGCCGCACGGCGTCCAGGATCTTCTCGTATCCCGTGCACCGGCAGAGGTTGCCGGCGAGTGCCTCCCGGATATCCGGGTCCTCGGGCACGCCCGGGGTGTGCCGCAGCAAGCTGTGAGCCTGCATGATCAGCCCGGGCGTGCAGAAGCCGCATTGCACGGCGCCCGCGTCGATGAACGCCTGCTGAACCGGGTGCAGCCCGTCCGCCGCGACCGGGATCTGACGTCCGGCCAGTCCCTCGACGGTGACCACCTCGCGGTCCGCCGCCTGACCGGCCGCGACCAGGCAGGCGCACACAGGCACGTCATCGAGCAGGACCGTGCATGACCCGCATTCGCCCTGCTCGCATGCGTTCTTCGAGCCGGGCAGGGCGAGCCGCTCGCGCAGCACGAACAGCAGGCTCTCACCCTCCCACACGTCATCGGCGGTGGCAGGCTCGCCGTTGACCGTCATCGTCACCCGCATCGCGTCCCTCCCTTCGACTGGCCCTTCACGAACGAAGCCCAGGCCCAGGCCAGGGTGCGCCGGGCCAGCACGGACAGGGCGTGCCTGCGGTAGGCGGCGGTGCCGCGCACGTCGTCGATCGGCCGCGCGGCCCCGGCCACCAGCTCGCCGAAGCGTTCAGTGACCGTTTCAGGCAGCGGCGCCGCCGACTCCCACAGCCCGCGGCCGGCCAGTTCAGCGGCCAGGAATTCCCCGGCGGCCAGGGCGCGCAGCGGCGTCGGGCCCGCCGACCCGATTCCGGTCCCCACGGCGGGGCCGGCCGGGCCGGGCGGCCGCAGGTCAAGCGCGAACGCGCAGACCGCTATCACCATCGCGTTCCTCGTGCCGATCTTGGCGAACTGCTGAGGCCCGCGGGCGAGCGGGACGCGCACCGCCGTGATCAGCTCGTCGGCGGCCAGCGCGCTGCGCTTGGGGCCCAGGTAGAACTCGGCCGCCGGGACCAGCCGCGTCCCGCGCACCGACGAGGCCTCCACCAGTGCCCCGGTGGCCAGCAGGACCGGGTGGCAGTCGCCGGCCGGCGAGGCCGCGCCGAGGTTGCCGCCGATCGTGCCGCGGTTGCGGATCTGCGGAGACCCGACGGTCCTGGCGGCCAGCGCCAGGCCAGGCAGGATGGCGCCGAGTTCGGTGATGAGCCGGGCGTAGGTCAGGCCGGCCCCGAGGCGGACCTGCCCGGCGGCCTGCTGCCCTTCCCCGCTCGTCTGCGACCATGAGGTGAGCTCGGCGACCCGGGTCAGGTCGAGGAGCGCCGCTGGCCGCCGCACGTCGAAGTTGATCTCGACCATGACGTCGGTGCCGCCTGCGATGGGCACCGCGGCGGGAAACTCGGCCTTGGCCGCGATCGCGTCAGCCAGCGACCTGGGCTGGAGGAATTCCACCGGCCGCTACCAGGCCTTCCCGGCTGGCGGAGCGTCATCGCGCATGATCGTGCCCTCGATGAGCCCGTAGGGCCGGTCGGAGGCGTAGAAGACCGAAGCGCCGTTCACCAGGCCGAACGGCGACATGTCCACCTCGAAGTGGTGCTTGTTCGGCAGCGAAAGCCGGATCTCGGCGACCTCGGGCCGGGTGTCGAGCACACGCCGGCCCATGGCGAACAGGGTCTGCTGCAGCGAGTAGCTGTGCGTGTCGGCGAATGCCTCGAGCATCGCGTGCCGTGCGGCGCGATAGGACTCTCCCCACCCGTCCACGGATACCGGGACGGTGTGCCGCCATTGCGCGTTCACGGCGGTGGCGAGGATGCGGTCGGTGGTCTCGGCCAGGGTCGTGTACCGGTCCCTGGCGAACCCCCAGAACTCCGATCCGGCCGAGTTCAGCACGGTCAGGTCGTGCAGCCCGCAGACCACCCAGGAGTCAGCACCGTCGTAGCTGACGGTCGCGGTCCTGACCTCGCGGCCCGACCGGGTGAAGGAATGGCCGCCGAGTCGTTCCCACGGGTATTGCTCGATCGTGACCCGCGCGAAGGAAATGGCCGTCTGCGATGTGACGAAATGCCGGGCGAGCAGCAGCGCGAAATCCTCGATCTCGCCGACGCCATGTTCCTTGGCGAAGGCGAACACGGTGTTCTTCTGCGCGTCGGTCGTCAGCACCGCTGAGTTGTCGCCCGACAGGTGGGTCGCGGTCAGCTCACCGGACAGCGTCACGCTGACGTTCAGGTCCCTGATGACGTGCGTACTGTCGTCCCGGCTGACGTGCAGCAGGCGTATCTCCGCTTTTCCGTATCGGTTCGGGCCAAGCACGATAGCCATGGATCAGCTTCCCCGGTAGGTGGAGTAGGCGAACGGGCTGAGCAGCAGCGGCACGTGGTAGTGCTCGTCCGGTCCGGTTATCTCGAAGGTGATCGTGACCTCCGGGTAGAAGGTGGCCGATCCCCGCGCCTCGAAGTAGGTCCCGCTGCCGAAGGTGATGCGGTAGACGCCGGGCGCAGCCTGTCCGGCCAGGCTCAGCCGGCCGTCCGGGCCGGTCGTGCCCTCGCCCGCCAGCGCCCAGCCGTCATCGCCGGCGCCTTCGAGCCGTACCTGGACGCCAGCCGCGGGGCGCCCGGTCGTGGCGTCGAGAACGTGCGTGGAAAGCGTCATAGGCTGAGCAGCTTCTGCATCCGCAGGCGAGTTATCTTCAGTAGCTCGGCACGCACCACGGCCCGTTCGGAATCATCATTGTTTTTAAGCCTGGCCTGGAGCTGGTTAAGCATCTCTTGCCCGGAAAGGCCGCTCGCGCAGATCAGGAAAACATGACCGAATCGTTCCTCGTAGGCGACGTTTCCTCTTCCCAGCGCCTGCCGCACCTGGTCGCTGGCCGCGGCGGCGCCCGACTGCTCCGCCGCCGACCATCCGGGGCCTGTCGCCGGGTCTGCGATCCGCGGGTGCGCATTCATGCTCTCGACGATATCGTCCCAGCTCAAAGTGGCGAATACGGCGTCCGCCGCGTCCTGGAGCACGGCCGCGTCGCGGTAGGGACGGCCGCCGGTGATCGCCCTAGCGAACCTGGCCGAGGCGCAGCAGGCGAGGATGTCCCGCTCCGCGGCGTCAGGCGGAGCCGCATTGAAAGCATCTAGCGTCGTCGCCTGCGGGCTCAGGTTCGGCATGCGAACATCCAATCAGGCCCGGACGAAGACCCGGTAGCCGCCCACCGAATGAATCACAGGTAACGTGGCTCATGTCGTTTTGTAGCTTTCGCTAAACAATTGCGGGTTATGGTGCGCGGGAACGCTTGATCGCCAGGGGGTGATTCCGTGCGAGTAAGGGACCTGCTCGACGTGCCTGATCTCGGGCTGAGGCTGCTGACCAGCGTCGCGGACCTGGACCGGGCGATCAAGCACGTCTACACCACCGACTTGCCCGATCCCAGCCGCTATCTGACGCCGGGTGACCTGGTGCTGACTGGCATGATCTGGTGCCGCGAGCCCGGTGACGCGGAGCGATTCGTGACCGCCCTGGTCAAGGCGGGAGCCGCGGTGCTCGGGGCGGGCGAGGCCCTCGGTCAGGTGCCGTCCGAGGTGATCCAGGCCTGCGGCCGGCACGGGGTAACCCTGCTCGCCGTGCCGGCCGAGACGTCGTTCGCCGCCGTCACCGAGGAGGTGGGACGGCGGCTGAACGGGGACCGGGCGAGCGCTATGACGCGAGTCCTGGGGCGGCGCAGGCTGCTGCTGTCCGCGGTGGCCGCGGGGGCAGGCCTGGACGCGATGTTCCGCCTGATGGGCCGCGAGATCGGGGCGGAATGCTGGCTGCTGACCGGAACCGGCCGGGTGGTCGGCGGAACGGGAGCATCCCTGCCCCGGCCGCTGGCCCTCCGGCTGGCCTGCGAGTACCTCAGGGCGGACCGGCTGCCGGGCGCGGCCGAGGCCGGCGCGGGGGAGTACTCGCTGTTCGGCGTCGGCGGCGAGCCCCGGATCACCAGCTGGTTCCTCGCCTGCGCGGGGCGAGAGCAGGACTGGCCGCATGAACTGCGTGAATCTGTCGCCGAACTCGCCGCGGACGTGGCGCTCGAGCGGGCCAGGCTGGACGCCGGCCATACCGGGGACCGCAAGCTGGCCGAGGCGATCGTCACCATGCTTGCCGACGGGGGCGGCGAAGGGGCCGCCCCCGTCGAGATCGCCTCGCTGATGCGGGCGGTGGGACTGCCCCCGGACGGCCGCTATCTCGTCGCCGCGATGTGCGTGGAGGCGGACCGGGTGCTCGGCCCGAACGCTGATCGCTGGCGCTGCGACCTGGCCGAGGAACTGGTCACCCCGGTCGCGGACGGAACCCTGGTCGCTCCGCTGGGCGAGGAGATCATCATGATCGTCCCGCTCCCGCTCCGCGACGGAGCCGGCCAGGACGCCGGCGGCAGCGCTGCGTCGCCGGCCCACGAGTTCGCCGCCCGGCTGCGTGACGCGAAGCTGGTCATCGAGGCCGACCGCTCCCGGCTGAAACTCAGCGCGGGCATCAGCGCACCCGCCGCGGGAGTGGCCGCGCTGTCCGGCGCGCTGCACGAGGCGGGCAGCGCGCGGCGGCTGGCCGCGCTGCGCGGCACCACGGCGGTCAGCCTCGTGACCAGCGACGAGGTGGCCTCACATGAGCTCTTGCTCGCCAGCGTCCCCGGCAGCGTGCTGCGATCATTCCGCGACCGCATGCTCGGTCCCCTGATCTCCTATGACAAGCGGCACCGGGCCGACCTGCTGGCGACGCTGCGGGAGTTCCTCGCCTGCTCTGGCTCGTGGAATGCCTGCGCGGCCAGGATGTACGTGCACGTCAACACCGTGCGTTACCGGATCAGGCGCATCGAGGAGCTGACCGGGCGTGATCTTTCCTCGCTGGATGACCAGGTGGATTTCTTCCTGGCCTTGCGCATTCGCTAGCTTGCCCGGGATTCGCTAGCTTGTCCGGGTGGTGGTGATCCGGTCCGGGTCCGTGGCGGACGCGGCGCAGGTCGCGGCGGTGCAGCGGGAGGCCTGGCTCGCCGCCTACGAAGGCATCATCTCCCGCGAGATCATCGACCGTGTCACCGCGCCCGATAATGGCGCGCGGGTCCGGCAGACGTTCCGGACGCGGCCGTGGCAGCGCATGATCGTCGCGGTCGCCGAGCCTGGTGTCGTCGGTTACGCGTTCTTCGGGCCCGAGGTGGACGTGCAGGGCGCGGCCTGGCCGTATCCGCTGAGCCAGGCCGGCGAGCAGGGCCGGACGGCCGAACTCTACGCGCTGTACCTCCATCCCGCCTGGTGGTCGACCGGGACCGGGCGGGCGCTCATGGACCGGATACTCACCTGGGCCTGCGGTGCTGGGTATCCGGGCATCACCTTGTGGGTGCTGCAGGACAATGCCAGGGCCCGCAGGTTCTACGAACGAGCCGGATTCTCGCCTGACGGCGCCATCCACGTGCTCGACGGCCTGGGCGGCGTCAGGGAAGTTCGCTACCACCGCGGCTATCCCAGCGTCAGTTCGGTCACTGAGCCATTACGCCCGGGGAGAGCCAGTTTCCGTGCTTGCTGTCCACGGCGATCTGATACGGCAGGTTAACCCGCAACTGCTGTTCGAGTAGACACCGACCAGGCTGGCCGGGGCCAGCGCGGGCGAGACGGACGGAGTGCCGGAGGCGTGATGGTTTCCCGGGCCGGGACCGACCACGATGACCAGGGCGATGGCAATGCACGCTGCGGCCACCCCGGCCAGCGGCAGCACGAGACGCCGCCGCGGCCGACCGCTCCCGGCGGCGGACTCCGCACGGAAAGGGATCGTGTCATGACTGACGCCGACGAGGCGCTCAGACGGCTTAGCGGCAGGCCGGGTCCAGCGGCACCGTGGCGGGCGACAGCACGTGCAGGTAGGTGTTCAGCGCGTGGGCGCAGCCCAGGTTCCACTTGGCCTTCCCGAGGGAGTTGATCGCGTACCCGGTGGTGACGGGCTGATAGTGGTCGAAGATGTCGACGGGAAAGTACGGGACGACGTCGACTTGGTTATAGATCCGCCAGGACACCGTGCTCAGGGCGCCGTAGCGTGCGGCGAAGGCGGCGTCGCCGACGTTGGGCGAGGCAAATGTCCAGGCCTGAGGCTTCAGCGGCGTGTTCGCGGTCAGGTCCGTGACCAGCAGCGTGGCCAGCGCGCCGCCCAGGCTGTGGCCGGTCACCACGATGGGCAGGCCGGCCGGATCGACCTCGGCCGCGAGGCTTTCTGTGGCCGCCTGGGCGACGTCGGCGGCGAAGGTGGCCGGCGCGGGCGCGCTGTGCTGCTGGCCCGGGGTCATGGTGCCGAAGGTGCCGTAGATGTCGTGGAAGCCCTGGGCGACGTTTCCGCCGCCAGGAACCTGGGTGAACGGCACCAGGTCCCACTGGAAGTCGTTCCACCATTCGGTGGTCGTGGCCGTGCCGCGCAACGCGACCACGACGGTGGTGGGCGCGCCGCCGACCGCGACGAACCCGTAGAAGACACGCGAGTGCACCGGACCGAAGGAGTCGGTCATCTGAATCGTGCGCACCAGCGTGTACCCGGCCGGCATGTTCTTGATCGCGGCCGGATTGACCTGACCGGGATCGCTGACGAACTGCTCGTACGCGGCCTGGATGAAGGGCCCCCAGGTGACCGCGGTTACCGGATTCATGGGATCAGCAGGCATGCCGTTTCCTCATCTCATCGAACCAGCAGATCGCAACGGCACGCCACGGCAGCGCCCTGGGGCGGTCCAGTCCCGTGCCACAGCTTTCTCCTTCCCGCAGGCGGGCGCAAGCCCGACGACCCTCCCGCGTCGTCCAGGCCCTGGACCACCAGCAGCGCCGTCGAGCGTGCTGTCCTGCTCTTCGCCGCCTCAGCTGCCTCGCCCTGGCCCGCTCTGACTCCCCGGCGCGCGTGCCGATCCTGGCACACCTGAGCGCCATCGACACAGAGCTAGCCGAACGCAGCATCGGTCGGCCGGACGGGTTACCAGGCTCCCCGTGTACCTGATCCCCAGACGGCGGGTACACGGGCTGAAGACGACGCCCCGGCAAGTCGGCTGCTCGACTACGCCCCCGTGCTCCAGGCCAGGTACCCCGGGTACTTCGAGTAGCTCAACGCAAAGGATGATGTCTTCGTGACCGAACGCTTCCTGATCACCGGCGGCCTGGGCTGCATCGGGGCCTGGACGATCCGGCGGCTGCTCGCCGAGGGCGCCGACGTGGTCACCTACGACCTCCCCGGTGACCCGCACCGGCTGCGCCTCATCATCGATGACGACCAGCTAACCCAGGTGACCATGATCGACGGCGACGTCACCGACCTCGCCGCGATCGAGCAGGTCATCGCCAGCCGCCAGATCACCCATATCGTCCATCTGGCCGGAATGCAGCTGCCGATGGTACGCGCCGATCCCATCCGGGGCATGCAGGTCAACGCGGTCGGCACCACGGTGATCTTCGAAGCGGTCCGGCGGCACCGGGACCAGGTACGCGGCCTGGCCTACGCGAGCTCGGCGGCGGTCTGGGGCCCACGCTCGGCCTACCGGCCGGGCCGGGCTCACCGATGCGGACGTGCCCGTGCCGGTGAGCCTGTACGGAGTCACCAAGCTGGCGAACGAGGGCACGGCCCGCGTGTACTGGGTCGAGCACCAGCTGGCCAGCGTCGGACTGCGTCCCTACGTCGTCTACGGCCCGGGTCGTGATCAGGGCGTGACGTCGTTCCCCACCAAGGCGATGCTGGCGGCCGCCGTCGGCCGGACTTACGCCATCGAGCTCGGCGGGCCGGTCGGCATGGAGCTGGCCGACGATGTCGCGGCCATGTTCATCCGGGCGGCCCGAGCGACCGCCGACGGCACCGTCCAGGACGCCGTTGCGGGAGATGTCGGGGGAGTGTCGGCCACGATGCCGGAGATCGTCGCCGCGATCGAGGCGGCCGCCCCCGGGGCCGCCGGGACGATCACGCTCGCGGGCGACGTCGGCCCGAATCTGCCCGAGGTCAGCGGCGAAGCGGTCGCCGAAGTCCTCGGGGGCTTTGACTTCACCCCGCTCAAGGAGGGCGTGGCCGCCGCCGTCGAGCTGTTCCGCGCCGCGGCCGCCAGCGGCCGGATCGACGTCGAACAAGCGCTCGCCCGGCCCGTCCCGGCTTAGCGCGCTGGACGTCCGCTTGTCCAGCAACGTAAGCCGGCCAGCAAGCAGACGCGGCCGGATCAGGTGTCCGGCCTCGATGTCGTCATCGACACCGTGGGCGGCCAGGCCCTCGACGCCTCCTACGGCCTGCTGCGCGCCGGCGGCAGGCTCGTCCGCCGGGTAAGACGGTCCTGATTGTCCGGTGACCTTAGTCCCGCGCCCGCAGCGTCGCAACTCCGTCGCCCCTGAGGTCGTCGTCCGCGGCCTTGCGGCCGGTCATCGCCATGACCAGGGACAAGATGGGACCCGATACCTCAGGTCCGCTCCCGTGGAACCAGCCGGCGTCGGTGGCGCGCAGCGTCAGGCCCTCGATGCGGCGCTTAGAGCCGATGAGCAGGTTCGAGCCGGTGTAGAAGTTCGCCACCTCGACGACCGCGTCGGTCGGGTAGGCGTGCTTGATCCCGAGCGGCCGGCGGATGTCCTGGCTATGCACGATCACCTCGCCCAGCCAGGTGGGCCCGGGGCCGGGCGGGTGCTTAACCGAGGTCAGTACCGCCTCGAAGCCGGCCAGCGTGTCGGCCGGGGTGGCCCCCCGCCGCGCGGCGATGCCCTTGTCCTGCAGCTTGTCGAAGTTGAACCCCGAGGCGATCAGCCCGGCGAAGAACGCGGGTGGCGTCAGTTCGGCGGCCGAGATCATGTGGGCGAGCACGTCGCGTACCGTCCACTCCCCGCAGAGCGAGGGCGTGGCCCAGTCGTCGTCGTTCAGCGCCCGCAGGTCGGCCGCGAGGGCCTTGCGTTCCGCGTGGACCGTAGGCCAGATATTCGTCCCCATGAGCCCTCCCCATCGCCGGCCGCCGCGGTCGCCCGCCTCACCCTGTTCGGTACAGGCTAAATGACCGGCTACCTCCGGATCCAGCCCAATCCGCCCGGCGCACGTCGAGGTTCACCAGCTAGTCGACACGCCCGCCTATGTCACCAGCCGCGCTGGCGCCACTCGCCCAGGTGCGGGCGCTCCGCTCCGAGCGTGGTGTCGTTGCCGTGGCCCGGGTACACCCAGGTCGCGTCGGGGAGCCGGTCAAACAGGCGCTCGGACACGTCGTTGAGCAGAGAGGTGAAGTCCGCGGGGGAGTTGGTCTTGCCCACGCCGCCGGGGAACAGCGAGTCCCCGGCGAACAGGTGCGGCCCGCCTGCCGCGTCGTAAAGGACCGCGACGCTGCCCGGCGTGTGCCCGCGCAGGTGGATAAAGGACACCGTGGCGTCACCGAAGGTCAGCACGTCGCCATCCCGGACGAGGTGGCTCACAGGGACCGGCAGCGCGTCCGCGTCGGCCGGGTGCGCGACCACCTCCGCACCGGTGTGTTTCTGCACCTCGCCCAGCGCCTGCCAGTGATCGGCGTGCTGGTGCGTCGTCACGATCGTCCCGACGGGCGTGTCGCCGATCAGCTCGATCAGCCGGCTCGCCTCGTTGGCCGCGTCGATCAAGATGGCCTCGCCGGTGCTTGTGCAGCGGAGCAGGTACGCATTGTTGTCCATGGGGCCCACGGCTATCTTGGTCACCGTCAGGCCGTCTATGTCGCGGGTGTCGGGCGGGCCGCCGACACGTACGTCTCCCGAGTAAGTCACTTCTAAAACCTATACCGAACGAACATCGGTACCACGGCCGCGTCATCGTATTCGCGTCCCGTGGTGATCCGCACCCAGCTGGAGACCGTGTGAAGGTCCTTGTCCTGGCCAGCCACCACGTGCATGAGCTGCTCGGATACCGCGAATGCGCGGAAGTGATGCGCGAGGCGCTGGCCGCGAAGGCCCGCGGCCGGCTCCAGCAGCCGCTGCGGACCGTCGTCCGGCCGCAGGACGCGGCGGGCTTCATGGGGCTGATGCCGGCGTACGGCGCTGACCTGGGCTACGGCCTGAAAGCGATCTGCCAGCCCCCGGCCGGCGTCGGCCCCGGCCCCCGAAGCCCGGCGGCCCCCTGAAGCCCGGCGGCCACAGGTACCACGTGCCCCCTTAACCGTTTATTTTCACACGCATCTCATCATCACCAGCTGCCGAACCAATGAATGTGACACCCTACCTGCCCTTTCGGTTAGGGTGCCACATCCATGCCCTTAAGGCCGAAGCCGAGGCCGAGGAGTTGCGGACGAGGGTTGGGGGGTTTCGCTATCGTGAAGGGGAGCGGGGCCGGGCATAACGAGGGATGATCCAGCGCTCATGACTTGTGCGGCGTTCCCTTAGCGCGGAGTCCCGAAAATGTCAGACCCCCCGGCTACCATCGCCAAGCGACCCGTCCATCTTCCACCAAGAGAGCAGAGGCGCAGTGGCTGACCGGCTTGTGGTTCGCGGTGCGCGCGAGCATAACTTGAAGGATGTCTCGCTGGATCTGCCGCGGGACGCGATGATCGTGTTTACCGGGCTGTCGGGGTCGGGGAAGTCGAGCCTGGCGTTCGACACGATTTTCGCGGAGGGGCAGCGGCGGTACGTGGAGTCGCTGTCGGCGTATGCGCGGCAGTTCCTGGGGCAGATGGATAAGCCGGATGTGGATTTCATCGACGGGCTGTCGCCGGCGGTGTCGATTGACCAGAAGTCGGCGAGCCGCAATCCGCGGTCGACGGTGGGGACGATCACGGAGGTGTATGACTACCTGCGGCTGCTGTTCGCGCGGATCGGGCGGCCGCATTGCCCGTTGTGCGGGCGGCCGATCGCGCGGCAGAGCCCGCAGCAGATCGTGGACCGGGTGCTCGAGCTGGCGGAGGGCACGAGGTTCGCGGTGCTGGCGCCGGTGGTGCGGGGCCGGAAGGGGGAGTACGGGGAGCTGCTGCGGGAGCTGCAGGTCAAGGGGTACTCCCGGGCCCGGGTCGACGGGGTGGTCGTGCGGCTGGACGAGGCCCTGACGGGTCAGCTGCCCGCGCTGAAGAAGTACGAGAAGCATGACATCGAGGTGGTCGTGGACCGGCTGGCGGTGAAGGAGTCCGCCCGGCGGCGGCTGACCGATTCGGTGGAGACGGCGCTGGGCCTGTCCGCCGGGGTGGTCGTGCTCGACTTCGCCGACCTGCCCGAGGATGACCCGCACCGGGAGCGGATGTATTCCGAGCACCTGGCCTGCCTCTACGATGACCTGTCGTTCGATGAGCTGGAGCCGCGGTCGTTCTCGTTCAACTCGCCGTGGGGGGCCTGCCCGGACTGCACCGGGCTGGGCACCAGGCTGGAGGTCGACCCGGAGCTGATCGTGCCGGATGAGTCCAGGTCGCTGGCGGACGGCGCGATCGCCCCGTGGAGCGGCGGGCACATCAGCGACTACTTCGTCCGGCTGATCGAAGCCCTCGGCGACACCCTCGGGTTCCGGATGGACACGCCGTGGGCCAAGCTGCCCGCCAAGGCCCGCACGGCGCTACTGCGCGGGTATGACCTGCAGGTCCACGTCCGGTACAAGAACCGCTACGGCCGGCAGCGCTCGTATTACACGAACTTCGAGGGCGTGATCCCGTGGGTGGAGCGGCGGCACGCCGAGGCGGAGTCGGACTCGAGCCGGGAGAAGTTCGCCGGGTACATGCGCGAGGTGCCGTGCCCGTCGTGCCACGGATCCCGGCTCAAGCCGGTGTCGCTGGCCGTCACCGTGAACGGCAAGTCCATCGCCGAGCTGTGCGCCCTGCCCATCGGCGAGCTGGCCAAGCTCCTGCTCACCCTGGAACTGTCCGACCGCGACCAGCAGATCGCGCAGCGGATCGTCAAGGAAGTCAACGCCAGGATGGGCTTCCTGCTCGACGTCGGGCTGGATTACCTGAGCCTGGACCGGGCCTCGGCCACGCTGGCCGGCGGGGAGGCGCAGCGGATCCGGCTGGCCACCCAGATCGGCTCCGGCCTGACGGGAGTGCTGTACGTCCTGGACGAGCCGTCCATCGGGCTGCACCAGCGGGACAACCACCGGCTGCTCGAGACGCTGCTGCGGCTGCGGGACCTGGGCAACACCCTGATCGTGGTCGAGCACGACGAGGACACCATCCGGGCCGCGGACTGGGTCGTGGACATCGGCCCGCGGGCCGGGGAGCACGGCGGCCGCATCGTGGTCTCCGGCACCGTCGGGGACCTCCTGGCCAGCCCCGAGTCGCTGACCGGCGCCTACCTGTCCGGCCGCGAGTCCATCGCGGTGCCGGCCAGCCGCCGCAGGCGGGACCGCGGCCGGGAGGTCACGGTCAAGGGCGCGGCCGAGCATAACCTGCGCGGGGTGGACGTGACGTTCCCGCTGGGGTGCCTGGTCGCGGTCACCGGGGTCTCGGGGTCGGGCAAGTCCACGCTGGTCAACGACATCTTGTACAAGGCGCTGGCCCGCGAGCTCAACGGCGCCCGGACGGTCCCGGGCCGGCACGCCCGGATCACCGGGATCCAGCACCTGGACAAGGTCGTGCACGTGGACCAGGGCCCGATCGGGCGCACCCCGCGGTCCAACCCGGCCACCTACACCGGCGTGTTCGACCACGTCCGGAAGCTGTTCGCGGCGACCACCGAGGCCAGGATCCGCGGCTACCAGCCGGGCCGGTTCTCCTTCAACGTCAAGGGCGGCCGGTGCGAGGCCTGCTCCGGCGACGGCACGATCAAGATCGAGATGCAGTTCCTGCCCGACGTCTACGTGCCCTGCGAGGTCTGCCACGGCGCCCGCTACAACACCGACACCCTGGCCGTGCACTACAAGGGCAAGACCATCGCCGAGGTCCTGGACCTGCCGATCGCCGACGCAGCCGGCTTCTTCGCGCCGGTGCCCGCCATCCACCGCCACCTCCAGACGCTCGCCGACGTCGGCCTGGGCTACGTCCGGCTGGGCCAGCCCGCGCCCACCCTGTCCGGCGGTGAGGCGCAGCGGGTCAAGCTCGCCGCCGAACTGCAGCGCCGCGCCACCGGCCGGACCATCTACGTGCTGGACGAGCCGACCACCGGCCTGCACTTCGAGGACATCCGCAAGCTCCTCGGCGTACTGAACCGCCTGGTCGACACCGGCAACACCGTCATCGTGATCGAGCACAACCTCGACGTGATCAAGACCGCCGACTGGGTCATCGACCTCGGCCCCGAAGGCGGCGCAGGCGGCGGCTCGGTAATCGCCGCCGGCCCGCCCGAGAAGATCGCCGCCGCCGAGGACAGCTACACCGGCCAGTTCCTCAAGAAGCTCCTCAACGTATAGCCTCGTCGGCCACGGGCGGCCGGCGAGGACAATGGGCGCGGTGGAGATCATCACCGAGAGCGGGCCCGGGCGCGCTGAGCTGGACGGGGACGGCGCGGCTGCTCGGTTCCTGCTGGTGCTCACGCATGGTGCAGGCGGTAGCGTCGAGGTGCCCGACGTGCTGGCGGCCGGTGCCGCCGGGCGGCAGCTTGGCGGGCTAGTGGCTCGCGTCACGCAGCCCTACCGGGTCGCGGGTGCGCGTGCGCCTGGCTCCGCTGTCCGGCAGGATGCCGCCTGGGTCCAGATCGTTGCGGCGCTGCGCGAACTGGCGCCCGGTGTCCCGCTCGTTCAGGGCGGCCGGAGTAACGGTGCACGCGTGGCCTGCCGTACCGCCGCCGAGGTAGGTGCCCGCGCCGTGATCGCGCTGGCGTTTCCGCTGCATCCGCCTAGGCGCCTGCCCGGGCGCGCCAACGCCGCCGGGCCGTCGGGTGCTGGGCCGTCGGGTGCTGGGCCGTCGGGTGCTGGGCCTGGGCACTCAGAGACCGCGGCCCAGATCCGGGTCGCTGAACTGCGCGCGGCGCGCGCGGGCGGTGCTGTGGTGCTGGTGGTGAACGGTGAGCGTGATCCGTTCGGGATCCCGTCTGCCGGCGACGCCGACCGGGTGGTCATCGTGCCGGGAGAAACTCACTCGCTAAGAGGCCACCGCGCAGAGATCGCCGCGGCGGTGGCTGAGTGGCTGCCAAGCGTGCTTTGAACGGGGCAGCCCGGGCCTGTGGCCGATGGTCTGGGGCCTAGCGCCGTGCGGGTGAGGATGGAGATTAACAGGGGTTAAAAAAGGGTTAAAAGCGATCGTCGACCGAGCATCCGCCGCCGGTCCTCATGATCCGCCGGCAGCGGATAAGGCCGCCGGGGCCTCTGGGGCCCGCCGGATGTACGACGAGACCACGCCGACCGGGCGGTCGAAAGGTGCCAGGTCAGTGGGCCGGTGCGGTTCGATGGCCGCGCCGTCCGGTAGTAGTTCCCCGGTGTCCTCGAACATCACGACGCCATTGCAGAGCAGGCTCCAGCCCTGCTCGGGATGGCTGACGATGGTGTGGGCCGCTTCCCGGTCCGGGGCCGATGGCGCCGGACAAGGCGGCGAGTGCGGGCACATATCAGTGCCTCCTGACGGGTTCATGGTTCGCATTCGTGATCGGTGTAAGTGTGCCGCAGCTCGGGCGATCGCCGACATGGCCTGGGCTGATCGTTTTCTCGATGGCCATCTGTAGCTTCCCGCTGGTTCTGTCTGACACCTTATGACTACTGCTTGTAACTATCTGTCTCTAGTGCCGTGTTGAAAAAATTGGCCTAGACCAACTCTGCCGCTTCTCATCCTACGCTGCAAGCGACACGCTCGACCTCAAACAATCGATTGCTGCGCATTTGCGCCCCCCGGGCCATTTAGCTGCAGCAGCTCGGCTCCCCCTACATCTGGAGACGTCGAACCGTCCCCGTCGGTTCACACCGGGCGGCATAATTCGAACGGGCGCCACGCCTCCGGATGCCAGAGGTGCTCAGGAGCGAACGGAGCGGCAGTGGTGAACGGGCAGGCTAGGCGCTGGTGACGGGGGACGCTAGCGGGCTTAGCTCGCGCGGTACGGGCGGGATGCCATTGAGGCGGTGGGTCTCCCGCAGCGTGAGCAGGTGCTCGGCCTCGGCGATGAGCGCGTGCACGGGCGCCGTGGCCCTCATCTTCCGCCGGTAGATACTGTCGTCGTAGCCGCGCGGGCCGATGGCCACCCGCATGGCCGAGAAGGCGGCCCGGACGGCCTCGGTCAGCGCGGCGTCAAGGTCCAGGGCGAGGCGGTGGATTTCGGTGACCGGGGCCCGCCGGGCCTCCGCCTTTCTGAGCTGGCTCTCAGCCTCGCGGGCCGCGGCCAGGAGTTCCGCACGCCGGGCACCGAACGCCACGTCGGCTTGGTACTTCTGCTCCGCCTCGCTGCTCGGCTTCTGCCGTCTCATGACCACCGGTCTCATGACCCCATAGGGTACGCGTACTGCCATGGCCGTCGCACGCCGGGGGAACTGGTCAGGACAGGCTCGCGGCCCAGCTGGAGTGCAGGGCCGCGTATTCGCCGTCACCGGCCATCAGCTCGCTGGGCGAGCCGTCCTCGACGATCCGGCCCCCGTCGAGGACGAGCACCCGGTCGGCGATCGCCACCGTGGACAGCCGGTGCGCGATGATGACGGCCGTCCGGCCGGCTAGCACGGTGCGCAGGGCGCCCTGCACCAGTCGCTCGCTCGGGATGTCGAGCAGCGAGGTGGCCTCGTCGAGGACGAGCACCGCCGGGGCGGCCAGGAACGCCCGGGCAAACGAGATGAGCTGGCGCTGGCCCGCGGACAGGCGGCCGCCGCGCTTGCCGACCGGGGTGTCGTAGCCCTCGGGCAGCGCGGTGATGAAGTCGTGCGTGCCGATCATCTGCGCCGCGGTCTGGACCTCGGCGGCGGACGCGTCGGGACGGCCGAGCTTGATGTTCTCGGCGACCGACCCCTCGAACAGGAAGTTCTCCTGGGTGATCACGATGATCTCGGTGCGGAGCACCGAGTCGGCCAGCTGCCGCAGGTCGACCCCGTCCAGCGTGACCCGTCCCGAGCGCGGGTCGTAGAACCGGCCGAGCAGCCGCGCGATCGTCGTCTTGCCCGCGCCGGTCTCGCCCACCAGGGCGACGGTCTGCCCAGCCGGAATGTCCAGGTCGAGTCCTGGCAGAACGAGGTTGTCGCGGTAGCCGAAGGTGATCGACTCGAACGTCACCGGCCGGCCTGGCCGAGGTCGCGGATCGCGTCGGCAGCGGCTGCGGTGCCGAGGGTTCCGGGACCGCGGGATCTTGATCGAGCACGCCCGAGATCTTCTCCAGGCCGGACGCCGCCGACTGGAACGTGTTGTAGAACTGGGACACGTCTTGCAACGGGTCGAAGAAACGCTGCAGGTAGAGCAGGAAGGTGGCGAGCACGCCGACCTTGATGTTCCCCTCGATGACGAGCAGCCCGCCGTAGCCGAGGATCACGCCCGTGATGATGTTGCCGACTCCGGAGATGCTCGGGCCGTAGATCGCGATGAGCTGCCCGGCGTGGGCGCTGGCCTGCGAGTAGTCCTGACCGAGCCCGGAGAAGATATCGGCGTTCCGCTTCTCCCTGCGGAATGCCTGCACCGCCCGTATTCCGCCGAACGTCTCGACGAACTGCACGATGACGAGCGCGATGGCGTCCCTGGTCCGCCGGTACGCGCGCGCCGACTCGCGCCGGAACCAGGTCGTCAGCCAGGTCAGCGGGATGAAGCCGGCCAGCACCACCAGGCCGAGCTGCCAGTCCAGGAGCAGCATGCCGGTGCCGACGAGCAGCAGGGCCAAGATGGCCGCGATCAGCGAGTCAAGCCCTTCCTCGAACAGGTCGGAGATCGACTCGATGTCGGAGGTCTGCCTGGAGATGACCCGCCCCGAGGTGTAGTCCTCGTGGAAGGCCACGTCGAGCTCGCCGAAGTACGCGAACAGGCGGCGGCGCAGCTCGAGCACCACCTTCTGGCCGACGCGGCCCGTCATGGTGACGAACATGCGCGTCGTGACCGCCTGCACCGCGACCGCGGCGGCGAACGCGGCGGCGATGCCGACCAGCGGCGCCGCATCCTGGGCGTGCAGCAGCGGCGGCAGGCCGGTGTCGATGGCGATGCCGACCAGCCACGGTCCGGCCAGCGCGGCCAGGCTGGACACCACGATCAGTGACACGATGCCGATGACCGGGCGCCGGTACGGCCGCAGCAGGTCAGTGAGCAGCCGCCGGCTCCGTTCCCGCAGCAGCGCGGCCAGGCCGGCGCTGACCTCGTCGCTCTTCTCCGCGGCCACCCCGCGCCACGCGTCGGTGCTCACGCGCTCTCCTGCAGGTCTCGGGCGTCCATGAGCGCCGCGTACTCCGGGTTCGACGCCAGCAGCTCCCGGTGGCTGCCGCTAGCCGCGATCACTCCGCCGGACAGCAGCGCCACCGTGTCAGCCAGCGCCACCGTGGACGGGCGGTGCGCCACCACCAGGGCCGTCGAGCCGGCCAGGACCTGGTGCAGCGCCTTGGTCACCCGCTCCTCGGTGTGCACGTCGAGCGCGGAGAGCGGATCGTCGAGGATCAGCACGTCCGGTCCGGCCAGAATGGCCCGGGCCAGGGCGATCCGCTGCCGCTGGCCACCGGAAAGCGCCATGCCCTGCTCGCCGATCCTGGTGTCGAGCCCCCAGGGCAGGTCAAACGCGAACCTGGCCTGCGCGGCCGTCAGCGCGGCCTCGATCTCGTCGGCGCCGGCGTCTGGCGCTCCGAACATCACGTTCTCCCTGACGCTCGCGGAAAAAAGCGTCGCGTCCTCGAAGGCGCAGCCGACCGCCATGCGGAGCTGCTCGAGCGGAAGGTCGCGGACGTCGGTCCCGTCGAGCCGCACCGCGCCGTGACTGGCGTCGGCCAGCCGGGGCACGAGCTGCAGCAGGGTCGACTTCCCTGAGCCGGTCGCCCCGGTCAGCACGACCGTCTGGCCGGGCGTCAGGTCGAGTACCACGTCGCGCAGCACGGGCTCGGCCGCGCCCGGATAGCAGAAGCCGACGTGGTCGAACACCAGGTGCCCCCGGCTGCGCGGACCGGTGCGGGCCTGACCCCGGCCGTGCCGGCCGGCTCGTCCGGCCTCGGGCCAGCGCGGCTCCGGCACCCCCCGGTACGAAGCTTCGCGCTGTGCTGGCCCGGGGGGGCGACCCCCCGGAACCCCCTGGTACGCAGCTTCGCTGCTGGGGGCGAGCACCACGGCCCGTTCGGCAGAATTCTGATCTTTATCGGTGATCTCGGGTACGGTGTCGAAGATTTCCAGCACGCGCTGGGCCGCGGTGGCCGCCTCCTGGCCGGACGCGACGATGTAACCGAGGGCCTCCACCGGCCAGACAAGCTGCAGCGCGAGTGTGATGAATGCCACCAGACCGCCGAGCGTCAGCGCGTGCCTGCTCACCGCGATCGCGCCGAGAACGATGATGATGCCGATGACGGCGTTCGGGATCAAGTCAAGCAGCGCCCAGAAGGACCCGAGCAGGCCCGCCTTCTCGACCTGAGTCTTGTACACCTCCGTGGCCTGGGCACCGTGCCTGGCCGCGGCTTCCCGGCCACGGCCGAGCGCCTTGAGCACGCGGATGCCGGTGGCCGCTTCCTCGACCAGCGTCGCCAGGTCACCTTCCTGATCCTGGACCCGGCGGGACAGGACCTTATAGCGCTTCTCGAACCGCAGGCAGACCGGCAGCACCGGCGCGAACACCGCGCCGGTGATCAGGCCGAGCCACCAGTTGAGGTTGGTGAGCAGCGAGACCACCGCGACGAACACCATCACGTTGGTGACCATGAAGATCAGGCCGAACCCGGCGAACCTGCGGATCGACGACAGGTCGGTCGTCGCCCGGGAAAGCAACTGGCCGGACTGCCACTGGTCGTGGAATGACGCCTGCAGCCGCTGCAGGTGCGCGTACAGATCGTCCCTGATCGACTTTTCGATTTCCGCTACCGAGGTGGCCTGAATCCAGCGGCGGATCATGTTGAGCAGCCCCTCGGCCGCGCCGAGGCCGGCCGTCGCCAGGGCGAGCGGGATCAGCAGGCCCTTCGCCCCGTGCGCGATCGCCCCGTCGATCACGGACTTGGTCAGCAGCGGGATGGCGATCTCGGCGGCGACCGCGCCGAGCGCGGCCGCGAGCATCACGATCATCTGGGTACGGAAAGGCTTCAGGTAGCCCCGAAGCCGCCACAGCGCCCCGACTGGCCGTACCCTGGCGGAGGCGCGCGTGACCAGCAAAGGGGTAACAGAGGGCATTAGCCGTGAGGTTAACCGCGCAGCCGAGATATTGTCACCTTATTTTTTCTTAGAGCGGACGCCTTGTCGGCGGCCGTTAACTCTGGCACGCTGGCTCACCCGGGGCTCGCGAACCGGTAGCCGGGTTTTAACCCGGCAGGGAGGGAACCGTGAATCGCAGCAGCACCAGCCCCAGGGGGGTATGGGGGGGCGGGGAGCCCCTCCATGCGCGGGGGGTTCCGGGGGGTCGTCCCCCCGGGGCCAGCACCGTGAACCGCGTGTCCCGCACGGGGATCCTGGCCGCCTACCGCGACGGGGTCACCGTCATCTGCGAGCTGGCCGCTCAGTTCACCGATGCCACCTGGGTCGCCGCCACGCCGTGTGCCGAGTGGCGCGCGGTCGACCTGGCGGGCCACCTGCGCTGCGTGGCCGACGACTATCACGAGTACCTCGACGACGCCCCGGCCAGCAGGCTTGCGCGGCTGATGGCCGCCGGCGTGGCTGCCGACTCCCTCGCCCGCAAGCTCGCCAGGCAGAACTCCGCCGAGCTCGCCGCGCTGCCCGACGCGCCCGGACGGGAGCACATCGCAGCGTTCGCCGAGTCGGCCCGGTCCTACGGGCGGCGGCTGCCGCTGTCGTGGGACCTGCCGCACCACAGGTACCGGGATACCGAGGTCACGGTGGGGGAGATGGCGGGCGTGGCGAGCGCCGAATGGCACCTGCACGCCTGGGATCTGGCCAGATCGCTGGGCAAGGACTACCGTCCGGCCGACCCCGAGCTGGTCCTGACCGCGTGGCGGTCCGGCATGCCGCAGCTGTGGCCGCTGCTCGCGGCCGGCTGGTCCGGCGACGATCCGTGGCACTTCCTGCTTGGCGCGTCGGGCCGTGATCCCGGCTGGACCGCAGTGTTAGAGTGTTGCGCTTTAGCGTAATCACTCAACTTCGGAGAGTAGTCGATGGGTCTCCTTGCGCGGTATGTGTCCGGGCTGTGCGTGGCCGCTCTGGGGCTGTGCGCGGCCGGCTGGCTGGTGCTGACCCCGGCCGCGTTCGGGTACCGGGGCGTGGCCCCGCACGGGGCGGCACTGGCCGACCGCGCTACCGGGGGCGGCCTGGCCGTGGTGTCCCTGCTCACCCTGCTCGGCTGGACGCTCGCCTGGCGGCGCAAGCTGCGAGCCGACGGGGCGCTGCCCCGGGTATCGCGCCGGCAGGCCCGGCGGGAAGCACGCGAACTGCGCCGCCGCGAGCTTGACGGCGACAGTGTCCTGGCCGGCGGCACCCCCGATCCGGCCCAGGTCCTGAACGAACTGCGGGCGCTGCTCCTGCCGCTCCTGGCCGAGTCACCCGAGTCACCCGCGGAAGCCCCAGCGCCGGCCCAGCCTGGCCTAGGCGGCGAGGTCCGCCGCCACCCCGGCATTCCCGAGCCGAGAAGCGAGCAGGAGCCGTTCGGGATACCCGCCCCGGCCGGTATCGCGGCTATCGAGTCCATGCTGGCGGGGGCCGACCTGCTCATGGTGAGCTCCAGTGAGGAGGAGGCGTGGTGAACCGGCTGGCGCTGGCCGGTTTCACCGGTTTCTTCGCCGCGCTGGCCGGCCGGGTCAGGGAGCTGTACACCGAGGCCGATCTCAGGACCAGCGCCGAGGCCGTCACGGCGGCGGAGTAGAGTCTTTGGTTCGTGACCTTTGACGTGAAGCGGGTACGGGCGGCCTATCCGGCGCTGAGCGATGGCTATGCCTACCTGGACGGCGCCGCGGGCACGCAGGTCCCCTCGGCGGTCATCGAGGCGATCGCCGGCGCCTACCGGACGGGCATCGGCAATGCCGGAGGCGCCTTCCCTGCCAGCGGACGTTCCGACGCCATCCTGGCCGAATGCCGCCGCGCCCTCGCGGACCTGACCGGCGGCCACCCCGATGGGGTGATCCTCGGGCCGAACATGACCACGCTCACCTACCGGCTGGCCGAGACCTTGTCCCGGCTCTGGGGACCGGGAGACGAGGTGGTGGTGTCGAGGCTGGATCATGACGCGAACATCAGGCCCTGGGTCCAGGCCGCCGCGCGACGCGGCGCCGTCGTCCGCTGGGCCGAAGTCGACACATCGACGGCGGAACTTCCGTCCGGCCAGTTCAGCGACCTGCTCTGCGACCGCACCCGGCTGGTCGCGGTCACCGCCGCCAGCAACGTCGTCGGCACCAGGCCGGACGTGGCGGCCATCAGCGCGGCCGCGCACGCCGTCGGCGCGCTGTGCTACGTGGACGGCGTGCACGCGACTCCGCACATGCCGGTGGACGTCCGCATCCTCGGGGCCGACTTCTACGCCACCAGCGCCTATAAGTGGTCCGGGCCGCACATCGGCACCGTGGTGGCCGATCCCCGGCTGCTCGAGACGCTCAGCCCGGACAGGCTCGCGCCCGCCCCGCAGGGGGTGCCCGGCCGGTTCGAGCGCGGCACGCCGGGGTTCGCCGACCTGGCCGGGGTGGTCGCGGCCGTCGAGCACCTGGCCTCGCTTGATCCCTCCGCCGTGGGCAGCAGGCGACAGCGGCTGCATGCGTCGATGACCGCCGTGGAGCATTACGAGGCGGACCTCTTCGCCCGCCTGCTCGGCGGCCTGAGCGCGATGGGTCACGTGACGTTGTACGGCAAGCCGGCGCGGCGCGCACCGACCGCCTTCTTCACCGTGTCCGGCTACTCGCCGCGCGCGGTCGCGGAGCGGCTGGCTGCGGCCAAGGTCAACGTGTGGAACGGCGACAACTACGCGTGGGAGCTGACCGGGGCATTCGGGCTGAGGGATTCCGGCGGAGCCGTCCGGGCCGGGCTTGTCCACTACAACGACGAGGCCGACGTCGACCGCCTGCTGGCTGCCGTCGCCGAGCTTGCCTGACGGCGTACGCTTGAAGGTGGTTCTCTCTCGCGAGACGGGACGATGGCGATGACGGCGCTAGGCAGTCTGCTGGCCGTGCTGGCCGGGCTGCTGCGCGACCTCACTCAGCTAGCCGTCAGCCCGTCCGGTATCACCGCGCTCGCCGCGAGCGTCCTGGCCGGAGCCGTGTTCGCGGCGGTGCTTGCCCTGCTGGTCTCGGTGGCCGGAGTTTCCCGCGCGGCTGCCGCCATCCCGATGATCCGCCGTGCCTCGGCGCTGCGGGAGAAGTCCTGGTGCGCCGCGTTCCTGCGCCAGCGCGATCCCGACGCGGCGGGACGGGCCAGGCCCAGAGCACCATCGGCGGCCCTGGCGGCCGCCAGTACCAGCTGACCGATCCCGCCCGCACGCGCGGCCGCCTCCAGCCCTCATCCCGTCGTAGCTGGAAGGCCCTTGCCTCATGTTCAGTATCTTCAGCGTCCCCGTGGACGCCGCATATCACCTTGTCTCCGGGTTCACCGCAATCCTCACGCCCGTTATCGGCGGCATGGCCGCCGTGGCCGCGATCATCGCGGTCACGATGGCTATCCGCGTCATCCTCATGCCGCTCAGCTTCCGTGCCCTCCGGGCCCAGGCCGTCCAGGCCCGGCTGGCACCGCAGTTGCTCGCCCTGCGCCAGCGGTACGCCAAGCGACCGGAGCGGCTGCAGAAGGAAATGTCGGCGCTTTACCAGCGGGAAGGCACGAGCCTGCTCGCAGGCTTCACGCCGCTCCTGCTCCAGTGGCCGTTCCTGTCCGTGATGTACCTGCTGTTCAGGTCGCCGCAGCTGGCGGGGAGGCCGAACAGGCTGCTCAGCCACGACCTGTTCGGCGTGCCGCTCGGCATGCACTGGCTGAGCGGCGCCGGGGTCGTCAGCGCGCAGGGCGCGGTGTTCCTTGGCCTGTTCGCGGCGCTGGCCGGCCTGTGCTGGCTGTCAAGCCGCCTCGCCCAGCTGATGACGGTCACGGCCGGCCAGAAGGAAGCCGGCGCCGGGACCGGAGCGCTGATCAAGGCCCTTCCGTATCTGACGGTGCTGATCGCCGCGTTCGCGCCGCTCGCGGCCGGCATTTACCTGCTCACGTCGATGGGCTGGTCGCTGGCCGAGCGAAGGTTCTTCTGCTGGCGATCGGCGAGGCGCTCCGCCGAGAGAAAACCCGCTCAGGCCCAGCCTCAGTGCGTTCGCTAGCATGGCTGGCGGCTAGTTCTATCCCCCGGCCGCGGGTGCCTGCGGGGAATCGGACGATCCGGTCGGGGGACGCGGCGGCTGTTCCTGGGCGGGGTCGGGATGGCCGATGCGGCCGGGCCGCCAGCGGGTGCCGAGCGTGCCCACGGCGGCCTGTGTGCCGCTCAGTCCTCCGCCCGGCCCGCGTAGGATCCAGGCGATTCCGACCGCGATGGCCCCACCGCGACCAGGACCAGCAGGAAGGTCCCCAGGACCTCAGAGAACAGCCGCCGCCCCTCGTAGCTGTCGTCCCAGAAGTCGAACTCCCGGGCGATCGCGTTCGGCTGCCCCATCGACCGCAACGCGACCTCAGCCCGATGAGCCGCATCCCGCCCGTCCGGCGCTCCTGGGGGAGCTGGAGCTCCCGCATGGCTTGTCATCTCGGTCTCCTTCCCGGCCCCTGGCCCGCTGCTCCCGGTCCACCGGTAAACCCACCTTAGACACGCTGTCCGGTCCGGCCGGAAAATTCCTAGGACCAAAGGCCCCTTCTGCTGTCTGGCTGGGACCTCGGCCCGCACGGACCGGGACCTTTGGCCCTCATCTAACTGGCCAGGGTCACCCAGGCTCATACTGGCCGGGGTCATTCAGGCTATAAGAGCCGAAAGGAGCGACGTATGTGCCGCTGGCTCGCTTACACCGGCTCACCCGTCCTGCTCACGCAGGTGCTCTACACCCCGGTCCACTCGCTGATCGACCAGAGCCTGCATTCCAGGCTGGGGGCTGAGACCACAAACGGCGATGGGTTCGGCATCGGCTGGTATGACGCCGAACCGGTCCCCGGCGTCTTCCACAGCATCGAGCCGGCCTGGAATGACCAGAACCTGCGCGAGCTCGCCGGTCACGTCAGCTCGCCGCTGTTCTTCGCGCACATCCGCGCGGCGATCGGGTCAGCCGTCCAGCAGACGAACTGCCATCCGTTCCGCTACGGCCGGTGGCTTTTTATGCACAACGGATTCATCGACGGCTTCGCGGCGATCAAGCGCGACCTTGTGCTCGGGGTCAGCGAATCGCTGTTCCCTGAGATCAAGGGCCAAGCCGATACCGAGGTCCTGTTCTACCTGGCACTCACTTTCGGCCTGGCCGACGATCCGCCGGATGCTGTCGCGCGCGCCATCGGATTCGTCGAGGCCTGCGGGCGCGCGCGGGGCGTCAGGTACCCGTTCCAGGGGACCATCGCGACGACCGACGGCGAGAGCTTGTGGGTGTTCCGTTACTCCAGTGAAGGTAAGTCACGGTCGCTGTTCTTCACCCGCGACGTCCGCACGCTCCGGCAGCAGTATCCCGAACGAGAGATCCTGCGTGAAGTGTCTGACGACGCGCGGCTCGTGGTCTCCGAGCCGATTGGTGATCTGCCCGGCGCCTGGGTCGAGGTGCCTGAGGCAAGCTACGGAGTGGTCGGCGAGGGAGGCGACCAGCTCCGGCCCTTCGCCCCCAAGCCCCCGCAGAAGGCCCTGTAGAAGACCAGGCTCGGCGGGGCGCTTTAGTGCAGCGCGGAGTACCCCGGCGGCGGCGCCGGCTCATGACGTGATCAGCGTGCGCAACAGCCGGACCGGGGGGGAGCCGTGCGCCAGCATGCGGTCATGGATCTCCTGATCGCTCTGGGCTGGGTCCGACGTCCTGAGCTCGCTGGCCAGGTCGGAGATCTCGGAGTACCCGACGTAGTAGGTGGACAGCTGCGCCGAGGTGATCTGCGCCCGGCGCCACTTGCCCGCCGCCTCGCCCTCTTCCTGGTAGCCGCGGCCGGTCATCAGTGCCATTGCCTCGGTCTCGGTCATGCCGTGCGCGTGGATCCGGGCGTCGAGGATGGCATTGATGATCGTGCGCAGCTGCATCTTGAGCTGCTGCATCCGGACTGCGCGGGGATCTCCTTCGCCAGGGTAGCCGCGTTCGGCCATGAGCTGTTCGGTGTAGACCGCCCAGCCCTCGGTGAACGAGCCAGACCGGAGCGCGGCCCGGATCGCGGTGCCGGAGCCCTTGAACCGGCGGGAGTGCTGCAGCTGCAGGTAGTGGCCGGGCATCGCCTCGTGGACCATCAGGTTGTGAACCATGTGCCGGTTGTACTCGCGGTAGAACGAGGCGACCCGCTGCGGCGTCCAGCCGGCCGGCGTCGGCGAGACGGCGATGAACGTGGGCTGCGGCGACGGTTCGAGCGGGCCGGGTGAGTCGCAGTACGCGACGGCGACGCCCCGGTCGATCTCCGGCATCACGATCAGCTCGACCGGATCGTCGTACAGGGTAATCAGCCGGTGGTCGGTGACGAAAGCGGTCTGAGCAGCAAGCGCCTGGCGGCAGAACTCGAGAATGTTCGTGTCTTCGGGCACGTCCCGCGCGAGTTGGTCGAGTACCTGCCGGACCACGTCCGGCCCGGCCGTCGCCGACCCGGTGATCCTCGCCGCCAGTTCGGCGATTTCCTCGCTCATCCGGTCCAGGTCGGCCTGCGCCCGGGCCAGGATCGCGTCCGCGTCAGCCGCCGAGCTCAGCGTGAGCGAAAGCTTGCGCGCGAACCGCTCAGGCCCGATCCTCGGGTCCGCGAAAGCAGCGCCGCTGCCCTCCGCCAGCTGCGCGGATAGCCAGGAGCGGTGCTCGGCCAGCGCCGCGAGCGCGGCCGGGCGCACCCGGGCGAGCTGCGCCTCACATTGCGGCGCCGCCTCAACCGCGGCGTCGATCTCGCCGCTGATCAGCGTGATCGTGCCCGCGAACTGGTCGATGGCGGTCTCCAGGTGCACCCTGGGCATCGGACCGAACTGCCTGCGAGCTTCGGCCAGGCTGGCCGGGATGGCCGCCAGCCGGCCTGCCACCGCGGCGAGCCGTTCCGGCAGCGGGCCGAAATCCCTGGCCAGCAACTGGTAGATGGCCTTGCCCGGATTGGCCAGGAGCGGGTTCCAGGTGTGCTCGCGCAGCTCGTCGATCTCGAACGTCCGCCGCGCCACGCTGCCCGCCATCATCGCGGCGTCCACCCGGTGCTCCGCCGAGAGGGCGCTTACGTCGATTCCCTCCAGCCTGGCCGCCCAGCCCTCCAGCGCCCGCCGTTCATCGGCCCGGGCTTGCTCGGAGGGATCGGCCAGGCGGTCGTCGAACCGGTGGTCACCGAGGTCGGTCGCGGCGGTCGGATGCCGTTGGGCCCGGTCATCGAGGTACTCCTGCGCCAGCCTCGTGAAGTCGGCGTCCGCGCTCATCCAGCCTCCAGCTCGCTCGTCTCGCCCGCACCTTTACCGTAGCCAATGCGGGGGTTACCCGCTCTCGGTCACCTGCCCGTGATGCGGCGGTCGGCTCTTATCGCCCGCATTCGCCCGGGTGATCCTGCGTGCAGGGTGATGCCGGATGGAGCCGTTGCGCGCAGCCTGGTGATATGGCGACCAACATCGAAATGGCGGAGCCTGCCCCCATCCCGGGAGATGGGCGGCATCAGGCGCAAGAGACGAAACGACGGCAGCGTGTGGTCACGCTCGTCATGGTGACTGCGGCGGCCCGTACGGCGCTGGATAGGCGCACGCTGGCCGCCGTAGCGGTACTCGCGATCGCGCTGGCTGCGGTGAAAGGAATGGCGAAGGAGCGCGGTACCCCCGCCCTGGACTGGTACCGAAGACACTCGGAAGGCTGACACCGCGCTCCCCTTGACCTGCCAGCCCGCGGCTTTCAGTGGCTGCGGACGGTGACCTGCGCGGAAGGGTAGCCGGTGGCGCCGTTGGGCGCTGGCTGGGCCTGGGCCGCCGTCTGCGTGTAGCCGGTCTTGTCGGTGGCGCGCGCCTCGAGCAGGTAATTGCCGGGCGGGGCCTGCCATTCCCAGACCCACTGCCGCCAGGTATCGATGCCGGGTACGGCAGCCAGCCGGGCCTCCCGCCATGGGCCGCCGTTGGCCCGTACCTCGACCGCGGCGATGCCCTTGTGCTGCGCCCAGGCCACCCCGGCCACCGGCATCCGGCCAGGGGTGAGCGACGCGCCCGCGGCGGGAACGTCGATCCTGGACTCGGTCTTAATCGGCGCCTGCTGTGACCAGCCGCGCTGAGCCCAGTAGGCATATGCGGAGGCGAACGTGGTGACCTCGATGTCGGTGACCCACTTGGTCGCGGACACGTAGCCGTACAGCCCGGGCACCACCATGCGCGCCGGGAAGCCGTGGACCACGGGCAGCGCCGTGCCGTTCATCGCGACCGCGAGCAAGGCGTTCCTGCCGTCGAGCACGACATGCAGCGGCGTGCCGGAGGTGAACCCGTCGACTGAGGTGCACAGCAGCTGATCGGCACCCGCCAGGGGGCGGGCCTGCCTGATCAGGTCCGCCAGGCTCGCGCCCAGCCATTTGGCGTTTCCCGCGTAGGGTCCGCCGACCGGATCCGAGACGCAGGTGAGAGTCACGTAGGTCTCGATGAGCGGCCGCCGCAGCAGTTCGCCGAAGGTGATGGTGACCTCGCGCCGCACCATCCCGTGGATCCGGAGCTGCCAGGTCGCCGGATCAACCTGGGGTACCAGCAGGGCGGTGTCGACACGGTAGAAGCTGCCGTCGGGGGTAATGAACGAGCTGAGGCCGGGGATGTTCAGGTCGCTCCCCGCGGGGAGCGGCGGTGCGGGAACTACCGGCCTGGGGAACCGTATGGCGTTACGGGCCGCGGCGACGTTGTGCTCATCGATCAGGTTTCTTCCGGCCACCGTCCCGAACGCGGCCGCGGCCGCGGCCGCGCCGCTCGTGACCAGGAACCGCCGTCGCGCGGGCCAGCGGGACGGCCCCTGATCGTCCGGATTGGGCAGGAAGGTAAAGGAATACGCCGGGCCTGCCCGGACGGCAGGTTCGGCGGCCGGAGCCGGGGCGTCCGGGGGAGCGGGCAGGTCGGGAGGAGCGAGCCCGTTCCCGGACGCGACGGGGCCCGGAGGGATCACGGTGGTACCGAACACGCGAGAACCGCCCGAGCCTGGACCGCCGCTCGGGCGAGCGCGGGCGGGAGAACCGAGCCCTGCCGCCGCCCGGGCCAGCCAGGCCAGTGCGAACGCGCCTGCCGCGGCCCCCGCCAGGGTCGGAACCGCGTATCCCGCGGTGGCGGTCGGCCTGGTCAGGGCCGCCGCCAGGCCGATGCAGCCGAAAACCGCGAGCCCCCACATACCCAAGGCGAGCCGGCGTACCGCGAGCATCCCGACCACGGCCGCGTACAGGGCGAGCAGCACCAGAATGCCGCCAAGCAGCACCGTCTTGTCATGGGAGCCGAACGAGGAGATGGCGAAGTCCTTGACGGCCGGCGGAGTGAGGTCGATGGCGGCCTGGCCCACCGCGATCACGGGGGAGCTCTGCGGGACGCCGAGACCAGAGGCGAACTGCGCGGCGCCGACGGCCACGGCCGCCGCGAGCACGCCGACTACAGCCCCGGTGAGAGCGCGCAGGCGCCGAGGCTGGTCGTCGGCAATTTCAGGCGGTCCTGTCATGGCGGAAGTCGCGTGTAGACGCTGCGTTCACGCTACCTGCCGGGCGGCCGTTAGTTAGCTGGGCGAAGGTTGCGCTCTTATTACCGCTATTCCTCGAAGATCCAGCGAGTGGGGGATCCGGTGAAGTCCCCGGCCCGCATGCTGAACACGCGGCGCGGGCGGACCCCGATGGTCGCGTTCTTCGCCGGGTCGAGGAAATCCACGCCGAAGTCCGTCCGGTACTTGGCGTTCATCAAGTCGATGACCCGTCGCAGCACCGCCGCCTCCGTCGAGATCTGCGCGGTGCCCTCGATGACCACGGGGTCCGAGGCGTCCTCGGTGGTGATGCAGCAGCGGGGGTCGGCGGCCAGGTTACGGACCTTGCGCGACCCGGTGCTGCTCGTGAACCAGAGGGTGCTGTCATCCCACATGCCCCAGACCGGCATGACGTGCGGCCTGCCGTCGGCCCAGACCGTCGCCACCCAGTAGCTACGTGCGGCCGTCAGCCGCTCCGCCGCCCAGGACCAGTGCAGGAGTCCGCTTCCTTCCTCTGGTCCGGCGATGCCGTACCCAGGCATATAGGGCCGGCTTACCTGAGGGATCTCCATGGCGCAGGTCTACCATGTTGACCCGGGGGGCGCCCCCCCGGAACCCCCCGATCCTGGGGGGAAACCTTCCCCCAGACCCCCTCGGGGGCCCCATAGGGGCCCGTTAAGTCGCCGGGGCGACTAACGTTGTGACCCGTGAAGGCATCACCGCAGAATCAACTCCGCCTGCTCGAACTGGCCGACCTGGACGCCGAGCTTGTCCGCCTCGCCCGTCGCAGGCAGGCGCTACCGGAAGTCGCTGAATTGGCTCGCCTGGAGGCCCGGGCGACCGAACTGAAGGACACCATCGTCGCTACCGAGACCGAGATCGGCGATCTGTCCCGGGAGCAGAACCGCGCCGAGCGCGACGTGGAACAGGTCCGGACCAGGATCGAGAAGGATCGTGCCCGGCTGGACGCGGGCCAGGTATCCGCCGCGCGCGAGCTCGCCAGCCTCCAGTCGGAAATCGAGTCGCTGCACCGCCGGCAGGGTGACCTCGAGGAAATCGTGCTCGAGCTGATGGAGCGGATGGAAGCGCTCGTCAGCCGGCGAGACGAGCTGACCGCCGAACGCGACGCCCTGGCCAGCGAGATGATCGCGGTGGCGGACCGGCGTGATGCGGCCGTCAAGGAGATAGACGAGCAGGGCGGCAAGGCAACTGACCAGCGAGGCGTGGTCGCCGCCGATGTGCCCGCCGACCTGCTCAAGCTGTACGACCAGATCCGCAGCACCCGTGGCGTCGGGGCGGCCATGCTGCGGGCCGGCCGGTGCGAGGGATGTCACCTGAGCCTCAACACGGTGGACCTGAATGTGATCAGGGCGGCGGCGCCCGACGAGGTGATCAGGTGCGAGGAGTGCCGGCGGATCCTCGTCCGCACGCCTGAGTCTGGTCTTTAGGTGCACGCGAGAACCAACTGGATACCCGCTCAGGGCGATCCCACGGCTACCTTGCTGCTCCGGCACGGGCAGACGCCGATGTCCGTGCAGAAGCGGTACGCCGGCCGGTCCGATGTCCCGCTCACCGATGCCGGGGTGCGGCAGGCCGCCGCCGCCGCCAAACGGCTGGCGTCAGCCGGCCTCGACGTGATCGTGACCTCACCGCTGGTGCGAGCGACCAGGACGGCCGAGGAGGTGGCCGCCGTCACAGGCGCTCAGGTCGTGACCGAGGACGGTTTCAGGGAAACCGACTTCGGCGCCTGGGAAGGCCAGACGTTCGCCGAGGTCAGGGAGCGCTGGCCGGCCGAGATGGCGGCGTGGCTGGCCGATCCCGCGGTCCCGCCGCCGGGCGGTGAGAGCTTTGCCGAGGTGAGCAAGAGGGTCACCGATGCGCTGCAGCACGTGCTGGCCGGCTGGGAACGCCAGACCGTCCTGATCGTCAGCCACGTCACCCCGATCAAGACACTGGTCGCCGCGGCGCTGCTCGCCCCGCCGTCCTCGCTGTACCGCATGCACCTGGACGTGGCCGCCCTGTGCGAGATCGACTGGTACGCCGACGGACCCGCGGTGCTGCGGTCGTTCAACGACACCGGCCACCTGGCCGGGTGAATGGCCGGTTAATTCCTTAGCCAGATTTTATTTACCCGGGCAGAAATCCAGGCGAACGATTTTCTCCTGGTCCTGGGTTATCCGCGCTGGCCGGGGCCGTTCTCATAAACTCCACACCCATGAGAGACCGCGGGCGGCTGACCGCTCCTGGCGAGTTGCTGAACGGTCAGGCGGCCGCGGCGCGGGGCGACACGCTCACCGAGTCGGACCCGGAGGATCATGCCCTGGCCGCGCTGGCGGCCGAGTATGGTCTTCGGCCGAGTTCCGCCCGTCCTGGCCTGGCCTCATACCTCGCCATGGTGTGGCAGCGGCGGCACTTCATCATCGCCTACGCCACGGCGCGCAACGTGTCGATGTACACCGAAGCACGGCTCGGCCAGCTGTGGCAGGTGCTGACCCCGCTGCTCAACTCGGGCGTGTACTACCTGATCTTCGGGGTCCTTTTCAAGGCCGACCGCGGCATCAGCAATTACACCGCGTACCTCGTCACCGGGGTTTTCATATTCGCCTTCACCGAACGGTCTATCGTCGTCGGCTCCAGCGCGATCCGGGCGAATATCACGCTCATACGCGCGCTGCACTTCCCGCGCGCCTGCCTGCCCATCTCGTACGTGCTTGTGGAGTTCCAGCAGCTGCTGCTGTCCATGGTGGTGCTGTTTGCCATCGTGCTCGGCACCGGGGAGCCGCTGACGTGGTACTGGCTGCTGCTGCTCCCGGCGCTGCTGATGCAGGCCACGTTCAACATGGGCGCCGCGCTGCTCATCGCCCGGGTCGGCGCCGGCGCCCAGGACATCAGCCAGCTGGTCCCGTTCCTGCTCCGGGTCTGGCGGTATTTCTGCGGGGTCATGTACAGCATCGCCGCCCTGCCCGCCACGCTGCCGGAGTGGGCCAAGAACTTGATCTCCTTCAACCCGGCGGCGGTGTACATCTCGCTCACCAGGTACGCGATCATGGCCTCGATCCGGGCCGACGCGCCGGGCGCGAAGCCTTACAATGCGGCGAAATGCGCCCTGTTCAACGCGAAGAAGATCCCCGCGCTGCAGGCGTACTGCCATCCCGACATCGTGACCAGCGACCTGTGGCTGGCAGGAGCCGGCTGGGCGATCCTGGCGCTGGCCGCGGGCGTGGTGTACTTCTGGCAGGCCGAGACGCGGTACGGCCGCGGGTAACCGGCCTGCCGCAGCCGGCATCCGGGCGTTGAGCCAGTCACCGGAAACCAGCGCGGCCAGGGTAGCCAGCGCCCACGTCGCCTGCGGGTCGGCCTGCGGAGGCTGCAGCAACCGCTCGGCGCCCGGCCTGTGCACGATGTCGAACATCGGGCCCGTGCCGCCGACGTCCAGGACGTAGTCCCGCAGGAACCGGGCCAACCCGTCGTCGTACACGCGCCGCCAGTCAGGGGGCGCGGGCGATCCCGGTCTCGCCACCGGGTTCTGGCCCGAGGCCTGCGGCTCGCCCTTCCGCGGCTCGCCCTTCCACGGGCGGCCGGCCAGCGGGATGTCGAGCAGCTCCGGGCCGAGCACGGCGAGCACCTCGCGATGCAGCTGGTCGTTGATCCGCTGTCCGAGCGGAACGGCGCGCGCGGCGCGGACCACGCGGTCGTGGAAGAAGGGCTGTACCAGCGGCGCGCGGATCAGGTAAGCCTGCCGGGCGGCGGCGGACCAGCGGCCGGCCCGGTTCGTGAGGTAGAAGTCGTCGAGCGCGCGGAGCGGTCCGCCGGCCAGCGCCGCGGCGGACGGACCGAGGCTGGCCAGGTACGCGGCGGCCGCGGCGGGACGGAGCAGTCCCAGGCGGCGCGTGGTCAGGCGGCGGAACAGCTCAGCCGCCGCCAGGTCACTCCAGGCCCGCGCGCCGCCGAGGCCCGCGCGCCGCCGAGGGCCCGCGCGCCGCCCGCCGCCGAGGGCCCGCGCGCCGCGCCCGCGATGAGCTGGCGTTCCGGTGCGCCAGGCCGCCTGCGCATACCCGCCGCGCAGCAATTCGCCGCCATGACCCCCGGCCTGCACCGGCTCTGCCGCTACCGCCGGATCGGGGCGGCCCACGTTCTCGAACGCCGACAGCATCCCGTCTGATACGAGCACGGCCGACCGGAGCCTGCCGAGCACCTCAGCCTGGTCCGGCGCGTCCGCGGTGGCCGCGGGCCGTGGCTCGGTCACCGTGTGCTCGATGCCGAGTCGGCCGGCGATCATGCCCGCGATGATGACGTCGGGATGGCTGGCGAAACCGTGCGTGCGAGCGCGGAACGGCACGCCCGCGGCCGTCAGCGCGGCGGCGATCAGCCGGCTGTCCTTCCCCCCGGTCAGGGACAGCTCGACCGGCACCGCCGCCGCGGCCAGCGGCCTGACGGCCTCGACCAAGGCGGCCCCGACCAGCGCGCCCCCGGCCGGCGCGCCCCCGGCCGGCGCGGGCCGGACGGTACCTGCGGCGTTGTCTTCATCACGGGCTCGCGCCACGACCAGCCGGCCGCCCGCGACCTGGAGCCTCCGGTCGCCGCCGAGGGCGCGGACGCGGCGGAACGGGGTGCCGGCGCCGATCGGGTAGCCGAGGCAGAGGAACGCCCCGGCCATGACCGGGTCGAAATCGCTGAGGTGGCCGGTGACGGCGGCCGCCCATGAGGCACGATCGGCGACCACCACGGCGCCCGGCGGCTCGGCCAGGTACACCGGGTCGACGCGGGCCACCCCGGTGGCCGCGCACAGGACGCCGGCCCTGATCCAGATCGTTCCCGCGTGCGACGCCGCGACGCGACGGGCCTCATGGTCCCGCGGGTCGCTTTGGCCCCCCGGTCGCCGGCCGGAGCGCTGGTACCCCAGTGGAGCACCGCGGCGCGCTCGTCGGGTGCCCGCCAGGCCAGCCGCGGCGGCCCCGGGATCGGCATGAGCCGCGGATCGGTGCCTCGCGCCGCGGTGACCAGCGCAGCGCAGGCCTGCCGGGTCGCCGCGCTGATGGCCAGCGTGAAGTACATACCGGTCAGCGAGTGCCGAGCAGTTCGAGGATCGGCCCGGGCACCGCCGGGTCGAGGTCAGCGGTGAGCAGGCCATGCCAAGCCTCGCACACGCGAGCCAGGCCGAACGCGGCCGCCGCCTGCGCGTGGGCCTGGTCGCCGGCCGCCCGCCAGGCCGCTTCGTCCCTGATCGCCATGATCGCGGCCGCCATCTGGGCCGGACCACGGTGAATCCAGCGCATGTCGTAGATGGTCTCGGCGCCGGGCCAGTGCCGCAGCACGGGCACGGCCCGGGAGGCCATGCCCTCCGCGGGAGCCACGTGGAAGCTCTCGTCGTCGCTGGTGGACAAGACGAAACCGACGCGGCGCAGCCATGCGGCGACATCGGGTCCCGCGTCGTCGAACACCACCGCGCCGTGCAGCAGCGGTGAACGCTGAACCCGGCGCAGCGCGTCCGCGTAGTGCTGGCGTTCCGCCGGATTCTGCCAGACCCACCAGTGCTCCCACGGCATCCCCGACTTTATGAACAGCAAGTACCTGTCGTCCTCACGCCGAAGCTCTTCCAGCACGTCCAGGGCCAGGTCCAGCCGCTTGCGGGAGGGCACCACGCCGATCATGCCCAGGTGGAACCGGGCGCCGTCCAGCTTGGGCCGGTCCAGCTGGCTGACGTCAAGGGCGTTGGAGACGGTCGCCACCTTCGCCTCAGGCCAGCCGGTGCGCTCACGGCATAGCCGCGCGTAGTGCTTGCTCACGCAGATCACCTGGTTCACGGCCCCGATCTTCAGCTGGCCGGGGTAGGGCGACTGCAGCTCGAACCGGTGCAGCCGGACCAGCAGCCGTGAGCCGCGCCGCCTGTGCCTGCTGTACCAGACCGCGTTCGGCCCGCACCATTCGCAGACCACCACGTCCGCCCAGGCCGCGAGCTCCCGGCTGTAGGCCGGGTCGTGCTTGCCGAGCGCGGCCCACTGGTCAAGCCTGACTTCGAGGTCCGGCTGCAGTCGCAGGTAGTCAAGCAGCGGCGTGAAGAACTTGAGGTCATGCCCGGCCACCGCGACCTTGAGCTTGGCGGCGCTAGCCCGGGGGGGCGACCCCCCGGAACCCCCCGGTCCTGGGGGGAAACCCTTCCCCCCAGACCCCCTGGGCCCCCCAGACCCCCTAGGAGCCCGGGCCAGGTATCCGCGCAGCCGCTCCGCGGTCCGGTCCAGGGTGAACTGACCGGCCGCGAGGCCGGTCCGGTCGGCGGCCAGCCGGTAGACACCGGGATCGGCGGCCGCCGTGGCCGCTGCGGCGGTGACATCGGCCAGGCTGGCCGCGAACAGCGGGTAATCCGCGCCGAGCAGCGCCTCGTGCATCGGGGTCCGGTTGAGGATCACCGGCAGCCCGAGGGCGCCGAACTCCAGCACCTTCGTCGACAGCTCCAGGCTCGCGTCAAGTTCGGGATGGCGCCAGCCCAGGCCGATGTCGCAGGACGCCGCGAGCCGCATCGCCTCCTCGCGTGAGTGCCCGCCGTGCCACGTCACGCCCGGCCCGTCGAGGGCGGCGCGCATCCGCTGCTGGTAGCCGGTCGCATCGTCGTGGATCTTGTCGCCGGCCATGTGGAGCTCGGCGGCGATACCCCGGGCGGCGAGCAGGCCGGGCAGTTCGGTCATCTCCAGGGTGTTCCATCGCGGCGCGAACTTGCCGGTGTAAACGAGCCGGAGCGGCGTCCCCGCCGCGGCCCTGCCGCGGGCCGGCTGCACGTCCGCCAGCATCGGCGGCAGCAGCACGCATTTGCCGCAGGCGGCCGGGATACTGCCTTCCAGGAAGCAGCGGAGCTCCTCGGTCTGGCAGAGCAGGTAGCGCGCGGCCGAGGCGATCATCGCGAGCTCGTCGGCGACATCCGGCGTGAGCTTGGGGACGGACTGCGGCACATCGGTCAGGTACGGCCACAGCCGCCCGGCGAACGTCCCGCTCTTCGCCACCGCCGCGGTCACCGTCCGGCCGCGCAGCACCACCAGGTCGTGCGGTAGTTCTGCGTCGATTGCGGCCAGCAGCCCGGCCGCCGCCGCGGCCCGGACGGAGCCGGTGCCCTCGAGCAGGTGCTCCTCGGCCGGCCTGCGCACGGTGACGCCGGGCTCGGCCAGCAGCGGCGCAATCAGGCGGCTGGTACGGACGGGGGCCTTGAGCACCAGCGTCACCGCGCAGCCGGCCCGTGCTAGCGCCTGGGTCACGGACTGCAGCCAGATGGCCGAACCGTCGATCAGGTTCAGGTCGATGTCACCGTAGACAAGCGCCCGGGTGGTCAACGCGGATAGCTCCTTAGCTGGCTTAGCTGGCTTAGTCGGATTAGGTGGCGGAAAACAGCCGTAGCCCGGGAACGGTGTCGCCGGAGGCGAAGAACTCCCGGCGGGCCAGCACAGGCTCAAGTGTGCTGGTGAACGCGTAACAGGTACCCGCGTGCCCGACCGCGTCCGCCTGCGAGCACTCCCGCGCGCAGGCCAGGTCGAGAAGGTAGGAGTCGTCATGCTCGCGTCCGCCCGGCCACGGCAGGACCCACGGTGATCGCGCCATGCTCGCCGCGTGCGCCAGCCAGCCGGGCTGGCCGGCCACCGCCGCGACCCGGGGGACCGCCCGGATCGTCACGCCCCGGTCGGCCAGATCGCCTAGCGCGGCGGTGACGGCGCGGCCCCGCCAGCTCGGCCGCGTTCGCGTCCGGTGCCGCGACGACCACGACTAGTTCCGCCGGGACCATCCGCTGGCGGGTCAGGCTGGCGGATAGCCCAGCCGTCCCCGTCGCGTCGTCCGCGCGGGCCAGCACCGAGATCTGCCGTCCGCTTATCATGCCGTCACCAAGCCCGGCCAGCCTGGCCAGGGCCGTGAGCCGGACCGGGGTCGCGTGCTCGGCGAAGATGTCCCGCAGCCCGGCGGTTATCTCGGCTTGCTCCCGCGGCTGGTACGCGCGGGCCGCGGCCACCTGCTCGAGCAGTACCGCGGCATCGGGCCTGGCGTCCGCGCCCTGCCCGCCGGTGACCATGATCACGCGCGCGCCGCAGGCGAGCTGCTCACGCGCCTGGTCCGCGGAAACCGTCACGAACGTCGCGTGCTCACGGTACAGCGCCGGCCGCCGTCGCCACGGGATCTCCCCGGCCAGCCGTACCGGCCCGGCCGCCGCATCCAGGAGGGCGCGCACGGCGGGTGGCTCGCGGGGGTCCCGCGGGTCGGCGTAGACCGGATCCCGGGACCTGGAGCCGTCCAGCCCGATGGGGTTGAACCTGGCGAGCTGCACCCCGAGGCCGTCGTCCGAAACGGCGTCGCAGCTGGCGGCGACCCAGTCCAGGCCCGGCGCCAGGTAGGCGGGCGCGTTGCGGATGAAGATCACCGGCTTGCCGAGCGCGCGGGCCGCCGCGATCAGCCGCCCGAGCCGCCGCCCCCGGTCGGCTGCGGCCGGATCACCCGCGTAGGCCCAGGCCGAGCCCGCCAGCATCGCCGCGGCCTCGATGAGGACCAGGTCGGCGCCCGCGCTCTCCAGCACGACATCGGCATCATGCGGCAGCAGCGGGTGCACCGCCGCGTCCGGGGCGAGCGTGGCGCAGGTACGCGCCGTCAGGACGCCGGTGATGACCAGTCCCGGCGCGGTATAGCGGCCGGCGACCGCCCCCGGCACACCCAGCCCAGGAGCGGTCAGCGCGGAAAGGAAGCGTTCTCCGCCGCCCGCCAGGTCACCGAGCTGCGCCGACGCGAGCGCGAGCGTGGCCGCTCCCGGCCCGGTGAGGCCGCCTCGTTCCCGCCACAGCCGGACCAGCTCCAGCGGCAGCTGCACGCCCCGCGGCCACGGGCGACGCGCGGCCCGGACCAGGGTCCGGCCGAGTTCCATCGTCGCCGACTGCTCGAGCGCGCTCAGCCGCGCCTGCGTCATGGCCAGCTGCAGGCGGGTCTCACGCAGCGTCCGCGCCAGCCGGTCACGTTCAGCGCTGCCTTGTTCGTTCGCCTCAGGGCCGCGCCCCTCCGGCTCACTCACTGGGGGCCCCCTGATCTAGCCAGGCGGTGATGATCCTCGCGATCCGCGGACCGGCCTGGCCGTCCCACAGCGGCGGCAGCTCGCCCCGGTAAGGCCCGTCGTCACAGGCCTTCAGCACGGCCGAAGCCAGCTCCTGCCGCGTGACCAGGCGGTTGCTGCCGCTGGTCACGGTGATCGGCCGTTCGGTGTTCGGCCGCAAGGTCAGGCACGGCACCCGCAGCAGGGTGGTCTCCTCCTGCACGCCGCCGGAGTCCGTGATCACCGCGCTGGCCCCCTTGACCAGGGCCACGAACTCCAGATAGCCGAGCGGGGGGGCGGCGTGAATCCCCGGGTGCGCGCTCAGGCCCGCGCGGTCGAGCCCGGCGCGGCCGCGCGGATGCACCGGGATGACCACGTCCAGCCTGTCCGCCACCTCGTGCAGCGCCACGACCAGGGCCGCCGCGGCGGCCGGATCGTCGACGTTGGACGGCCGGTGCAAGGTGGCGACGACGTAGGCCTCCGGCAGCCCGAGCGCGGTCCGCGCCGCCGCCGTGTCGAACCGGTCCATGCTGGCCAGCAGCGTGTCGATCATCGGGTTGCCGACCAGGTGCACCGAGTCAACCGGTCGGCCTTCCCTGGCGAGATGGCCGGTCGCCTCGGGCGAGGTCACGAACAGCAGCGCGCACAGCTGATCGGTCAGCCGCCGGTTGATCTCCTCCGGCATGGAATCGTCGAAGCTGCGCAGCCCGGCCTCGACGTGGGCCAGCGGGATGCCCAGCTTCGCGCCGGCCAGCGCGGCGCCGAGGGTGGAGTTCACGTCGCCGTACACCACGGCCAGCGCGGGTGAATTCTCGGTGAACTCACGTTCCATGCCGGTCATGACCTCGGCCGTCTGCTCGGCGTGGCTACCCGAGCCGACCCCCAGGTTCACGTCGGGCCTGGGCAGACCGAGCTGGACGAAGAAAACCTCGGACATCCGCTCGTCATAGTGCTGCCCGGTGTGCACGATCCGCTGCTCGTGACCGAGCGCCGCCAGGGCGCGGATCACCGGCGCGGCCTTCATGAAATTCGGCCTCGCCCCGAGCACGTGCGTGATGGGTACGCGCATCGCGTCCTTTCCGTTCACCTGAACCCGCTATCATCCGCCGCCGTGACGACGACCGCTCCCGGCCGATTCCGGGCCCGCCTGGCCGGCCCCCATGCGTCCCCTCGCGCGCTCATCCTCGCGGCCTCGATCGCCTGGCGGCACGGGACCGCCGACCCGGTCCGCGCCCTGCTGCTGGCCTGGCGGGTGCTGCCGGGCCCGCTGCGCGGGTGGCTGCGTTTCGCCGGGCCTTACGGCCGGGCGACGCTGCTGTGGGGAGCGGGGGAGCGGGACGCGGCCCAGGCGGCGGTCGGTGCCTCGCCCCGGCGCCTGGCGGCCTTCAGCCTGGCCGTGGATCGCCCGGTGACCGCGGCGGCCGCGGTCGCCAAGCTCGCCGACGACGACCGGGCGCGCCCGGTCCTGGCCGCGCGCCTGGCCTGGCGCGAGGGCCGCCTCACCGAGGCCGTCCAAGCGCTCGACGGGACCCGCGGCGCCAAAGCCCGGCGGCTGCGTCAGTCGCTGGCCGCCGAGCGGCGAATCCTCGACGGTGGCCGCAGGGGGTCTGGGGGGAAGCGTTTCCGCCCAGGATCGGGGGGCTCCGGGGGTCGCCCCCCCGGGCTAACACAGTGTCGCCCCCCCGGAGCAGCACCATCCTGCACCTGGTCACCGACGCGCTGCCCGCCACGAGCGCCGGGTACACGATCAGGACCCACGAGGTCGCGGCGGCCCAGCGCGCCGCCGGGCTTGATCCGCACGTGGTGACCAGATGCGGGTACCCGGTGACCCAGGGCCGGATCGACGGCCGGCGCCTGGTCGTGCTGGACGGCATCCCCTACCACCGGCTGCTGCCGCCCCTCATGCCGAAACGCGCCGACGCCGCCGCCGACCTGGGCCTCGAAATGGCCGCGAAGCTGGTCCAAGGGCTCCGTCCCGCGGTGCTGCACCCCGCGAGCAACTTCGCCAACGCCAGGATCGCGCTGGCCCTGGGTGAGCGGTACGGCCTGCCTGTGGTGTACGAGGTGCGCGGGTTCTGGGATGACACCTGGCTGTCCAGGCATCCGGACGGCGACCGGCTCGCGAGCAGCGAGCTCTACCGGGGGAACCGCGACCTGGAGACCCGGTGCATGCTGGCCGCCGATCTGGTGGTGACGCTCGGCGAGGCCATGCGTGAGGAGATCATCGCCCGCGGCGTCCCCGCGGAGAAAATCCTCATCGTGCCGAACGCGGTCGCCGGGGAGTTCCTCCAGCCGCTGCCCGATGCCGCCGCCCTCCGGAGCGAGCTGGACATCGCCCCGGGGGAGTACGTGGTCGGCGTGGTGTCCACCCTGGCCCCCTACGAGGGCATCGGCACGCTGGTCGAGGCGACCTCCATCCTGCGCGGCCGCGGCGTGCCGGTGCGGGCCCTGATCGTCGGCGACGGGCCCGAACGAGCCGCCCTCCAGCGCCAGGCGGCCGCCTGCGGCCTGGCCCAGGCGGCCATATTCACCGGCCGCGTGCCCGCGGCAAAGGTACGTGAATTCCACGCGCTCCTCGATATTTTCGTCGTCCCGCGCACGCGGGACCGGGTTTGCCAGCTCGTTACCCCGCTGAAGCCAGTTGAGGCGATGGCCAGCGGGCTTTGCGTGGTCACTAGTCAAGTGAAAGCACTCACCGAAATCGTCAAACACGAGGTGACGGGAGTGCAAACAGTACCGCAAGATCCGGTGTCACTCGCCGATTGGCTTGAACACCTGCTTTACAGTCCGGATATCCGGAGAAAACTCGGAGACAATGCCCGCGAATGGGTGGCCAGGGACCGTACCTGGGCGCACAACGCGGCACGCTATCAGGACGCGTACGCGCGTCTGGGGGCAACCTAGGCAGGGGTAAATGCCGGCGCAGGACGTGCTTGTCATCGGCCTCGGCTACGTCGGCCTGCCGCTGGCCGTCCAGGCCGCGCGCGCCGGGTTCCGGGTAACCGGCTACGACATCAGGGCCGAGATCGCCGGCGGGCTGATGGCCGGGCGGTCGCACGTGGGCGACGTCACCGACGCCGAGGTCGCGGCCATGCGAGCCCAGGGGTTCCGCGCCACCGCCGACGAAGGGCAGATCGGGGCCCAGGACGTCATCGTCATCTGCGTGCCGACGCCGCTGTCGGTGGCCGACGGCCCCGACCTGAGCGCGGTCCGGGCCGCCACGGCGACCGCGGGCCGGCTGCTGCGGCCGGGCGCGCTGGTGTCGCTGGAGTCGACCACCTACCCGGGCACCACCGAGGAGGTGGTCCGGCCGCTGCTTGAGAAGGCCTCCGGGCTGACCGCCGGGATCGGCTTCTCGCTGGCCTTCTCACCGGAGCGGATCGACCCGGGCAACCCCGACTACGGCTTCCGCAACACGCCCAAGATCGTCGGCGGGGTCACGGCGGCCTGCGCGGACACCGCGGTGTCCTTCTACGAGCGGATCTGCGATCAGGTGGTACGGGCTAAGTCAGCCCGCGAGGCGGAGATGGCCAAGCTGCTCGAGAACACCTACCGGCATGTCAACATCGCCCTGGTCAACGAGATGGCGATCTTCTGCCGCGAGCTGGATGTGGACCTGTGGGACGCGATCCGCTGCGCGGCCACCAAGCCGTTCGGGTTCCAGCCCTTCTACCCGGGGCCGGGTGTCGGCGGCCACTGCATCCCGATCGACCCGAACTACCTCAGCTATAAGGTCCGCACGCTGGGCTACCCGTTCCGGTTCGTCGAGCTGGCCCAGGAGATCAACGGCCGGATGCCCGGCTACGTCACCGAACGCGCCGCCGAACTTCTCAACCGCAACGCCCAGCCGGTCAACGGCGCCCGGGTGCTGCTGCTCGGCGTGACCTACAAGAAGGACATCGCGGACCAGCGCGAATCGCCGGCCAGGCCGCTCGCCCGCAAGCTGCGCGGCCGCGGCGCCGCGGTCGCCTACCACGATCCCCACGTGCCCGAATGGCAGGTGGACGGGCAGGTCATACCGCGCGCGGAAGACCTGGCGGCCGCGGTGGCCGCCGCCGACCTGGTGATCCTGCTGCAGCCGCACGGGGCCTACGACCTGCCCAGGATCGCCCGGACGGCGCGGCTCATGCTGGACACCCGCGGCGTCGTCCCGCCCGCGCCGCACGTCGAGGCGCTGTGACCCATGCGGGTGCTGGTGTGCACGATCGTTCACCATCCCGCCGACGCCCGTATCTACCACCGGCAGATACGGGCCCTGCTTGATGCAGGTCACGAGGTCACCTACATCGCCCCGGTGGATTCTCAGGATTTTTATGCCGAACGGTCCGGATGCGTGCTCCAGGTCACCCCAGTGCCACGCGCGGCGGGACGTCGGAGGCTCGGAGCGCTCCTGGCCACGCGCCGGGAACTGGCCCGGCACGCGGCAAACGCCGACCTGCTGCTCATCCACGATCCCGAACTGCTGCTCGCCCTTCCCCCCCGGCGGCGGCGGCCGCCCGCGATCTGGGACGTGCACGAGGACACCGCCGCCGCGCTCAGCACCAAGCCCTGGCTGCCGCGCCTGCTCCGGCCGGCCGCCGCGTCCGCGGTGCACGCCGCGGAACGGATGGCCGAGCGGTACATGCACCTGATCCTGGCCGAACACGGGTACGTCCCCAGGTTCGCCCGGCCGCATCCGGTGGTGCCGAACACGACGTACGTGCCCGACCTGCCGCCCCCGCCGGCTCCGCCGGAAGCCGGCCGGCGCGTCGTCTACGTCGGTCACCTCTCGCCGGACCGGGGCGTCGGCGAGATGATCGAGCTGGCCGGGCTGCTGCGCCCGCACGGCATCACGGTGGAGCTGATCGGCCCGGCCGACGGCCGTGCCCGCGCGCTTATCGAGCCCGCGCAAGCCGGCGGCCTGATCCGCTGGCATGGCTTCGTGTCCAACGATCGGGCCCTGCCGATGCTGGACGGTGCCCTGGCGGGCCTGTCCCTGCTGCAGGACGAGCCGAACTTCCGGCACTCGCTACCCACCAAGGTGGTCGAGTACATGGCGCGCGGTGTGCCGGTGGTGACCACCCCGCTGCCCGCCGCGGTGGCGCTCGCCGAGGGCCACCAATGCGGGTTCGTGGTGCCCTTCGGCGATGTCAGCGCTGCGGCCGACGCGGTGCTCGAACTAGCCCGCGACTCATCGTTGCGAGCGAAGATGGGACAGCGCGGACATGAGGCGGCATATTCGAGCCTTGGCTGGCCATCTGACGCCCGGGTATTTGTCTCCCAGCTAGAATCGTGGGCGAGGAAGAAATTACCTCCAAGATACTTTCCGATAAGCTTAAGTTCGCCGCCTGGTCACCTAATGGCAGGCGGTCGTTAGTCCATACGAAAGGACCAGAGTGCGTGCGGGTTCAGCGTGCGGATAGGTCCGGAATGCGAATAGGCGCACTATGCGAATAGGCGGGGCGCTGTTTGCGCGCGGGCGCGCGCTCATCTCGCGTAGTCCCCTCTTCGCGGCGGCGCTGGCGGCCGGCGCGGCCCTGCGGTTGCTGGCGATGCTCGGCTACCCGGGTGCATTGTGGTTCGCCGGCGACTCCTACGTGTACCTGGGCGCCGCCCTGCGGCTGCGGCCTGACCTGTCCAAGACGACGGGCTACTCGCTGTTCCTGCGGGCGCTCGAGCCGTTCCGCAGCCTGACCCTCGTCGCCGGCGTGCAGCACCTGATGGGGCTGGGCGTCGCGGTCATGATCTACGTCCTGCTGCGACGGAACGGCGTGTCCCAGCGGTGGGCGACGGCGGCCACGCTGCCCGTGCTGCTGGACGGGTTCGTGATCGAAGACGAGCACATGCTGATGGCCGAGGCCCTGTTCACCTTCCTCATCATGGTGGCCATGCTGGTCATCTTGTGGCGCGAGCACATCGGCTGGCCGACGGCGCTGCTGGCCGGGCTGCTGGCCGGGGACGCCGTCGACGTGCGCAGCGAAGGGCTGCCGGTGCTCGTGCTGTTCCCCGTGGCCGCGCTGGTGCGCGGTCTCAGGAAGGACGGGACATGGCACTGGCGGCGCTGGCGCGGATGGCTGGCGGCGGTCGTGCTCGCGGCGGGCTGCGCGGCGCCCGTGCTGGCCTACGCGGCCTGGTTCCACTCCTGGACCGGCACCTACTCTCTGACCAGGTCTGACGGGTTCTACCTGTGGGGCAGGGTGTCCTCGTTCGCCGAATGCTCGGTCATCAAGCCGCCGGCCAGCGAGCTCAAGATCTGCCCGGCCGGGTCACCGGCTGACCGGACGGCGCCCGGTGACTACCTCTGGCACGCCCCGCAGGTGCACGACCTGGCCGGCGGCCCGGTGAGCGTGGCCAGCAACAACATGCTCCGCGACTTCGCCATCCGCGCGGTCGGGGCCCAGCCGATCAGCTACCTGCGCTCGGTGCTTGACGGCATCGCGCTGTCGGTGGAGTGGCCGCGGCAGAAGTACCCGGATCCAGGCACCGTGTCGTACTACTACTTCCACCTGAAACCCCAGACGGTGCCGGCTAACCACTCCTGGATCCCTGGCGGCACCGCCTACGCCGACGCCGTGACCTACGGCCACGCCACCCCGAGTCGCGTCGTCGAGCCGTTCGCTGCCCTGATCGCCGGGTACGAGCGGGTGTTCTGCACCTACGGGCCGCTATTCGGCCTGATCCTGCTCACCGGGCTCGGCGGCGTGCTGCGGATCCGGCGGCCCCGCGACCGCCTGCCGCGTCTGATATGGTCCCCGCGCGGCGGGAGCATGCTGCCCTGGGTCACGGCGGTCGTCCTGCTCGTGGCCCCGATCGCGGTCGCGGACTTCGACTACAGGTACCTGCTCCCAGTTCTTCCGTTCGCCTGCCTGGCCGCCGGGCTGGCGTTCGCCCCGGTCCGCCCGGCGGAAGCGGAGGACGGCGGCGACGCTATCCGGGGATTTGAGTCCCGCCCTCCGGCGAGGTGGCCCTCGGCGTATCCTGACCGTAGGTGAGCCGGCCGGGCGGTCGCGCCGGGCGCAGGCCCGGTGAGGAAGGTCCGGGCTCCACAGGGCAGGGTGGTCGGTAACGCCGACCCGGGGTGACCCGCGGGAAAGTGCCACAGAAAACAGACCGCCCCCGCGCCAGCGCGGGGGTAAGGGTGAAACGGCGGTGTAAGAGACCACCAGCGCCGCAGGTGACTGCGGCGGCTCGGCAAACCCCACCCGGAGCAAGGCCAAGAGGGGAGCTGCACGTTCCCTGCGCGAGCGTTTGAGGGTGACCCGCCCGATGCTCGCGGGTAGGCCGCACGAGGCTGTCGGCAACGGCAGTCCCAGATGGATGACCGCCGCCCCGCGTCAGCGAGGCACAGAACCCGGCCTACAGGCCGGCTCACCCACCCATACGCCTCTGACCTGCGCCCGCGTCCTCACTGCGCCTCCCGGTTCCGTCCCTGTTCCGCCAGAGCCTCAGCCAGGATGGCGTCCACGGCCCCGCGGCCGAGGTCTTCTGAGTCGGGGAACATAACGGCACAGTCGGATATCAGAACTGTCTGAATGCCGTGGGTGGAGCGTTGTCTGTAGGGTCATGGCATGGCTGATCGTCGTTTCGAGCTGGTCTGTGAGATCGAGCCGCCTACTCGCCCGGACCTGACGCGGGTGCGTCACCAGATCGGGGTGCTGAGCCTGGTCGCGGACTCGTTCCTGATTCCCGACAACCACATCGGGCGGGCGACGGTATCCAGCGTGGCGGTCGCGCATGAGGTGCAGGCGATGGGTGCCCGTGGCATCGCCTGCCTGAACTCCCGGGACCGTAACTTGCTTGGGTTCCGCCGGGACTTGCTGACGGCGGCAGCGTATGGGGTGGACCGGTTCTTGTTCGTCTATGGCGACAAGCCCGCCGTGGGCGGGCGGACCAGTGAGCTGACGGTGCGGGCCATGATGGAGGAAGCGCGCGGCGCGGCGGGGGATCCGGCGTTCGCCGGCTGCCGGCCGTTTGGCGTCGGGGTCACGTCGGGCCTGCGCCCGGTTCCTGCGTGGAAGCTCGCCGCTGACTTCGCATTCGTGCAGGTCAGTTTCTCGGTCGATGCCCTGCTGCGGTGGCGTGAGAGCGCCGGCTTGCGGGTTCCGGTCTATGCGGGGGTGATGGTGCTGGCCAGCGCGGGCATGGCCCGCAGCCTGGCGTCCGCTATCCCGGACATCGATATCCCCGGCCAGCTGGTCGATGACGTTGAGCGTGACCGCGGCGCCGGGGTGGACGCGGCGTGCGAGCAGATCCTGGCCATCCGCGACAGCGGAGCCTTCGACGGCGTGCATCTGGTGCCGGTCAGCCGCTATCGGGAGGTCGCGGCACGTCTGGAACGTGACCTCTAGGCACCGGGCAGCGGGTCCGCGTGCTGATCTCTTGCCGGGGCCCGTTCCTGCGCACTCGTGGAGGAGCCGTTGCGCGTCTGCCCACCGGCGGTCCTGGTCGAGCGGGCCGGTCGGGCCGGGCCAGCGCGTGGCGGGGGCGGTGAGGCCGGACGCGTGCCGGCGGGCGACTGCCCAGCGGACGAAGCTCGCCGACCTGATGACCGAGCGCGGGATGTCCCTGCGGGGACGAGTTGCTCAGCGTCCGGTCGTTCGCCGGCACACTGCTCGGCCGCGCCAGGCCGCTGCAGGGACGTCCGGACCTCATCGCCGCCGCCGGGTGGCTATCGAGCCTGCTGGCCATATCCGCGGCCGACATGGGTGACCACGGCACAGCGCTCGTATGGTGCTCGGACACCGAACGCCGTGGCAGGGACGCCCGCTACCCGGAGCTACTAGGCTGGGCCGCGCTCACCCGGGCGCTGATCGCCTATTACCAGGGTGACCCAGGCGGCTCAGCCGCGGCCGCGCGCCGCGGGCTGGCCGTCGCGCCGGCGGGGACGGTCGCCTGCGCCAAGCTCGCCGCCCAGGAGATGCGCTCCCTTGCGATGCTCGGGGACGCCACCGGGATGGCGGCTGCAAGACTCCGCGCGGCCGTGGCGATGGGCCAGCTAAGCCCATCCGCTGCGACCAGCGGCATCTATTCCGTCCCGCGCGCCGACGACCCGCCCTGCACCGCGACATCCCTCCTCCTGGCCGGGAAGTACTTTGAGGCGGCAGAGATAACGCGGCGCCTGATCGAGACGGCTTACAACCCCCGGTCGCGGGCTCCCGGAGACCAGCCGACCAACTATGCGCGGACCCTGCTGATACTGGGCCTGGCCGCGGCCGGGCTCGGCGAGCTCGACGAGGCAGCCGCCGCCGGGGCTGCTGCACTGGAGTGCGGCCGGGTCGTGTGGCCGACCATGGTGCTCGCCGGGAAGCTTGACCGGTCGCTCGCGCGGACATCTCCCAGGGCTGCGCACGCCGCCGACTTCCACGCCCGTTATGTCGATGCCGCCGGGCGCCTCGCGCTCCCGCCAGGCCGCCAGGAGGACACATGAGCGATGAGGAGCTGACCCCCGGGCAAGTCAAGGAGATCACGGACTACGTCGATATCGAGGCGCCCCCTCCCGAGGCGTGCACCTGGCTGTCCACGAACGAGTTGGCCCACAACAGCAGCCCGCCGGCCACCAGCAGGACCGCCGCCAGGACCAGTCCCACTGCGGACGTCAGCACGTCGAATGTCCTTCTGAGCACCTGAGAGCCTCCTTAGCATCAGTGCCGGACCCGAGCCGGGCACCGACGGAGAAATCTCAGATGCGCCAAGAGAGATCGGTGCCCGGTCCAGGTCCGGCGCGGCTTTCTCTAGCCGGCCTCCAGGATCCCGGCCGCAACGGCCCAGGTCAAGCTCCCATCCCGTCGCAGTTCCAGGACCGGGACAAGTTCCTGGCGTTCCGCTCAGTTCCTGTCTCTCGGTTACACGGGAGCGGGATCTAGGGCCGTCGCTGCCGTTGCAGGGCATGCGGCGGCCCGTTGGGTTAGGGGGAGATGCGGCTCGGAGTCCGGGCATGGCGAGGCAAGCCGACGCTGGGCATGCCAGTTCCGGCTCAGTTCCGGTAGAGGGTGTAAACAGCGGCCGATCAATGGCAAGCGTTGGCGGAGAAAAATGCAGGTCAGAAAGGGTACAGCGGGAGTGGTAGCAGGTCAGCGAAACCGGCGTGTGCGGGAAGGGCCTGGTCCGGGAGGCGCAGAAGGGTAACGGGTTGGGTGCCCGCAGATTGTCTAGCCCTGGGGTGACGGTGGCACCGGGAGGTTCCGTTTGGCCATGCCGATCTCGATAGCCTCGACCACGGATTCGACTACCTTGACCCTGGCCCAGCGCTTGTCCTCGGCCTCAACCACCACCCAGGGTGCGGCATCGTGATCAGTTCGGTCCAGCATCTCCTCTACGGCCGTCTCATACTCTCGCCGCTTCTCGCGATTCCGCCAGTCCTCCGCGGTCAGCTTCCAGGCTTTGAGGGGCTCGCGTTCGCGTGCCTTGAACCGCTTGAGCTGTTCCCCGGAGGACACATGCATCCAGAACTTGACCATGATCATGCCTTCGTCGGCCAGCGTCCGTTCGAAGTCGACGATCTCCCTGTAGGCACGTGTCGCCACTGCTCCTGGGTGGCGAAACCCTCGACGCGCTCGACCAGGACGCGACCGTACCAGGACCGGTCGAACACCGCCATGCCACCCCAGCCGGGCAGCGCTGGCCAGAACCGCCACAGGAAGTGATGGCGCTTCTCGTCGTGGGTGGGCGCCGCGAATTGCGCGACCCGGACGTGACGTGGGTCAAGCGGCTCGACGAGCCGCTTGATCGCGCCGCCCTTGCCGGAGGCGTCCCATCCCTCGAAGACCACGCATACCGGCGGGCCGAGCTTCGCATCGTCCCCGACCTGGCCGCCTAGTACCAGCCTCAGGTGCAGCAGTCGCTGCTGGGCGGTGACTAGGCGGTCCGCTTCCTGCTTCAGGGTGAGTTTGTGGCTGAGATCCACGTCGGCGAGTGCGCGGCCGAAATGCACCATGCGCCGTGCCTCCTTGCGCGTCGGCTCGTGCCGGTCGAGGTTGGTTTCGGGCCTGGTGACCAGCTAAGAGGCACTTTAGCGTGGCCTGCCCGGCGAGGAAATGCCCGGCCGGGGCACCGTCACGGGAGCAGGGTGACGGCGCCAGGATCACGGGCCAAGGATCACGGGCCAAGGCCACGGTGAATGACCCGCTCATCCCCGGCGCGGACTTACCGGCTGATTGTGCGGTAAGTCACATTCGGCAGCCGCGGGACCTAATGAGTTATTGTGCCGAAAGTCACATCGGACGACCAGATTGTCTGCCACATGATCCCTCCCGCCGGATCGGTGGCAGAGACGATGTGATTGTTGCCTTCGTAGATGGCGACATGGTAGACGTAGCTGCTGGGGTTCGAATCGACGTGGAAGAACACGAGGTCCCCGCCCCAGGCCGCGCTTCTGCTCTCGCTGCGGAAATGACGGAACTGGTCATCGGCCGTACGGGGGATCGACTTGCCGTTGTGGCCGTATACGTACTGGGCCAGCCCGCTGCAGTCAAAGCCTGAGCTGGGAGAACTGCCACCATATACATAGGGGACTCGGCCTATGAACGTCTCGACGTATGAGGCTGTCCGCTGGTTGAACGACGCCGTTTGAGCGCTCGCCGTTCCTGAGAGAAACGCCAGAGAAAGTGCCATCGTTCCGGCGATGGTGCCTACCTTATGTCGAAGTTTCACTGTCCTGCTCCTTCAGTTTTCCGGTGGTTTGGCCGAAGGCATGGGCCTTCTGCGGCCGATGCCGCGGACCTCCTCGTGGTCGCTGTTCAGGGTGCGACTGGTCCGTCATGACGCAGGGCAAGCACTTATTCACGCTGTGAAATAAATGGTGTCCTGTGCGGCAACAGCTTGCGGCATTACGGCCGGAATGTCAGCTAAATCATGAAAATGTCCCACCTTATGAGACATTCATAAGGGATATCTGTTGCATCGCTATCAGTTTTCACGCCAGGTAACAGAGGTATCACGTACAGATATCGACGCCATCACCGTGATTTGAACGTTCTGGACAGCGTGCTTAAGCGAGCCGGCCTGCGCTCGTCTGTAGTGCCTCTGAGCTGGGGAAACGAGGCATAGTAGCGACTATATGGAGCATTGCTGAAAGCAATTGCTTACTACTCGGCCTGAGGACCTCTGATCAGGCAACGCCGGGCCCGAGCCTGGCGTACCGCCAGTGCATCCGCACTCGGTCGTCCCGCCGGGACCGGGGCGATGTGGCCCAGGCTTCCACCGGGGCGCGTGTGATGAGAGACAGAGAGGGTGACGTCTGATGCCGCCCGTAGCCCGGTCCGGGCTAATCCTGCATCGGCTGGCCCTGGCGGTACATCTGCGCGGGCTTGTTTCCGGCGGCTTGGCCGCCGTCGCCGGAGGATGCCAGTCAGCTCGAGGCGCTCGTCACCAGGCTGCGCGACAACATCAACCCAGGCGGCTCGCCTGCGCGATGAGCCCAGTGCGTACCGTGATGGCGCGACCGCACCGTGATGCAGCGGCCGCTCGGTAATGAAACCCGGCATTCAGCACGGTTTCATGGCGGCAGCGAGCGCGGTTATGCTCCCGCTGGCTGGCAGCTGGGGCACCAGAAGGTGATCCGGTCCTGCTGTCCCTGCGAGCGGATCGGCGTACCGCAGCGACGGCACGGCCGCCCGCGGCGGCCGTACACCCAGTGCTCCTCGCCCCGGCGCATGCTGCCGGTAGTGATGTGGCCGTGGCGTTCCTTGTTGGCATCGAGGAGCCGCCGGGCCAGTTCGGCCGTCGCACCGAGATCCTTCACCGCCCCAACGCGCTGCCACGGGTTGACGCCGCGCAGGAACAGCAGTTCGGCCTTGTAGACGTTGCCGATGCCGGCCAGGTTGCGCTGGTCAAGCAGCGCCTCGCCAATCGGGCGGTCCGGCTCGGTGCTCAGCCGCCGTACCGCCTCGGCGCAGTCCCAGTCCGGGCCCAGCAGGTCCGGGCCCAGGTGGCCGGTGACCCGCGCTTCCTCGCTGGTGCGGATCAGCTCAACCACGCCAAGCTGGAGCCCGACCGCCCGCCATTCGTCGTTGGCGAGGATCAGCCTGATCCGGTGGCTGTCCCGCAGCGGCCCGGCGGCCGGCCATACCCGCCAGCTGCCATCCATGCGCAGGTGGGTGTGGACCGTCAGGCCGTTCTTAATGCGGGTAAGCAGATGTTTGCCCCGGGAGGCGGTCTCGGTCACCACGTCACCGGTCAGGTCAACGGTGGCCAGCCGAGGCACGCGGAAGTCACTGCGGGTCAGCGGGCGTCCGGCCAGCGCCTGGTTCAGCTGCCGGGCGGTCTGCCATACGACGTCTCCCTCGGGCATAACCCAAGTCTGCTGCAGCTAACCGCTGGGCTGTTAAACGCCGGTAGTCGTCCCTGGGATCGTAAGGCCCTGCTCGGCGTCCGCCCTGCTGGTGCCCGCCCGGCGGCGAATCACTGCCCGGTGCGTAGTTGCTGCCCGGCTGGTATGACGGCTGGGCAGAGCGGTTTGCGGCGCCGGCACCGTTGCCGCCGTGCCGGGCATGGCTGCGGGCACCATTCGCCCGCCGCGGGCCGTCGTCCGGCGAAGCCGCCGGGCTTGGGTAACCGTATCTCTCGCCGTACGGTGGGGTATCGGCTGGCTGCATCGCCGAGGTTTCCTGGGTCGCCTCGCGGTACGGCTGGTATGGGTACGGTGCAGTGGCGCCGGCGTCATTCTGCGGCTGGCCGAACGTTGTACTGATCCCAGCCGGCATCCTGTGATCTGTGCGGAGCCTGCTGCGAATTGCCGTCAACGGGCCCGCTGGAACGCAGCGAGAAGGCGGCACTGGTCAGCGGGTCCTCATCAGCGCGGGGGCCGCCGCTGGCGTGGCGCCACCCGCGCGGCTGGCCGGGGCCCTGCACTGGCTGCGTGGCTGCCTGAGCTGGCTGGGCTGCCTGAAGTGGCTGGGCTGCCTGAAGTGGCTGGGCTGCCTGAAGTGGCTGGGCTGCCTGAAGTGGCTGGGCTGGCGGAACCGGCTGAACCGGTTGAATGGTGGTCCTGTCGGCCGCTCCGGATCGTGAGTCCGGATAAGGGCCCGAGCTCCAGGCGTTCCTGCCGCGGGTTCTGTCGTCCAGCGGGCCCCGGGCATCACCAGGCCTCTGGCCGGGACGCGCGTCCGGCGGCGGTACCGCAGCCAACGGCCGGTTCCTCGACCTGGAGTCTTGCTGCGCGCTGCGCGCGGTCGTCGTGAGGGGCTTATCGGACGCCAGGTCATCCCAGAACTGGTCGTCGGTCACGCCGCCGAAGGCCTCGGCCGGCCACATTTCCTCGTCGATGTCGGCGCCCTTGCGGAAGCCCACCCGCCGACGCGACCGGGTCGACCTAGCCGAGGCGTCGGCTGCGTCGTCACCGGGGCCGGGGTCGGCTGGCCATGCGTCACCCGGCGTATCGTTCGCGTTTCCTGCCGCGAACACCGGTGCCGCGAGGGTGGGAGCCTGGTAGGCGTCAGGCCGTTCCCGTCGCCCGGCTGACGTGGGACGGAGCGCGGGGCGCTGGCCGCCGGCCGGCTCCGCTTCGCCGGAGTGGCCGAAATCCGCAACGGTGTTTGGCCCGGTGCGGCCTTCCGCCCGGTATTCGCGGGACGCGGTATTCGCGCGCCGGCCGGTATTCGCGGTCCGGCCGTGATTCGCGGTCCGGCCGTGATTCGCGTTCCGGCCGTGATTCGCGGCTCTGCCGTCATCCGCGGCTCTGCCGTCATCCGCGGCTCTGCCGTCACCCGCGGTCCGGCGGGCATTCACCGGCGGTCGTTCGGCACTGGCGGCGCCGCTCCTTCTGCTGCCCGCGTGCCTCTCGGCTCTGCTGCCCGACTGCCTTTCGCTCCGCTGCCGCGCCTTTCGGCTCCGCTGCCCGCGTGCCCATCGGCGGGCGCCCGGCTTAGCCGGACGCGGAAGTTCCGCGTGTAGCCCTTACCTGAGCGGATGCTGAAATAGAAGGCTGCCGCGATGCCGGCGAGCCCGGCAACGGCGAGTCCAGCGACCAGAATCATGGTCTCCATCCAGAACGCCGGGCCTGATGGGGGCGCTAGCCAGGCGCACGCGGCCGATGACGCGAGCCTTCCCTCGTTGTCGCGAGCGCCGTGAAACCCGCTTGATCAACGATTGTTGCTCACTTCCGGGGAGCGTGTCCCACGATTGAAAGATCTCGCTTTTTAATGCCGATCACGACATGTATCAGCCTGATCACGGGTTTCCGGTGACAACTATTCGTCCGCGCCCGATTGTGGCCGCTGAGATGGCGCTCCACACCGACAGCAAGGGGGCGCCGTTGTCCAGCGTCAGCTCGCTGCGCAGCGCATAAACGGTAAATCGATAGGAGTGAGCATGACCGACCGGGCACGGCGCGTCGTAGCCCACCGTGCCTTTGCTGTTCACCGCCTGCCTCGCGCCCGTGGGCAGCGAGCCTTCCCGGATGTCCGTGGTGCCGGGGCCTATGTCGAACACAAGCCAGTAAATATATGGCGTGATCGGCGCCGAGGAGTCGTCGACTATCAGCGCGAGGCTCTTGGTGCCCGGCGGGGCGCCCGACCAGTTGAGCGGGGGATTGACCCCCTCGCCATGGCAGGTGTAGTGCTGGCCCAGGGCACCCTGGATAAACGCCTCGCTGCTGATCGACATCGGGTGGGGGGCGACCGCCGAGCCCGAACCTGCCGTTCCGCAGCCGGCCAGGGTCAGGACAGCCGCGGTCGCCGCGCCGGCCGCGCGCGCACGCGGTCCGTGCCACCTCCGGCGGCTCCGGTCTTGGCCTGAAGTCACTGACGTTTCTCCTTCATGCCGACGGTTGATATTAGAGCCTGCCCGGCCTGGAAGCGTAGGGTGAACCGACGCGTTGAATGGTCCGGAGAGTGGCGGGGGTCCGGGCTGGCACATGGATGACCGGAGAGGGCATATGCCGAACGCGCTGCGTATCGGGCTGCTTGGCCCGCTCCAGGTGCGGGATACCACAGGCCGCCTGGTATCGGTGGGCGGCCGTCAGCTGCGTGTTCTGTTCACCCTGCTCGCCCTCAACGCCGGGCGTGTCGTGCCGGCCGCCTCCATAGCCGGGCAGATCTGGCCGGATGACCTGCCGGGCAATCCCGGTAACGCGCTGCAGACGCTGGTGTCACGGCTGCGAGCCGAGTTGCGCCTGGCCGGGTTCGACAACGTGATCGAGTCCCATCCGGCCGGTTATCGCCTGGCGGTGCCGCCCGAAGCGGTCGACGCGACGGTCTTCGAGACGCTCGCAGGTCAGGGCCGCCGCGCGCTCGCCGGCGGCGACGCCGAACTGGCCGCGCGGACACTGCGGGAGGCGTTGCTCGCCTGGCGGGGCCAGGCCCTCGCCGATGCGGCCGGCTGTGACTTCGCGGACGTGGCCGCGGCTAGGCTGACCGAGCTGCGTTCCAGCGTCCTGGCGGACCGGATCGAGGCCGACCTGGCCCTCGGCGAGGGGGCAAGTCTCGTGGGGGAGCTCCGCGGGCTGCTTTCAGCCGATCCGCTGGCCGAACGCCCCCGCGCTCTGCTGATGCGCGCCCTGTACGCGGCCGGCCGCCAGGCCGAGGCGCTCACCGTATACGCCGAAGCCCGCGAACTGCTGGCCGACCGGCTCGGCGTGGACCCGTCAGCCCAGCTCGAGCAGGTCTACCTCCGCATCTTGCGGGGGGAGGAACGGCCGCCCGCTCGTCCTCTTTATTCCGAACGGGCCACGGTACCAGCCCCCAGTCCGGTGTCAGCTCCCCGCGTCCAGAGCCCCCTGACCAGTTTCGTCGGCCGGGATGAGGATGTGACCCGGGTGCTGAAGCACCTGGACGCCGCCCGTCTGGTCACCCTTACCGGGCCCGGCGGCGTTGGGAAGACGCGGCTGGGGACCGAGGCGTCCGGGCGGCTCGCGAAGGCGGCGTGGTTCGTGCCGCTGGCGCCGGTGACCGATCCGGGGGAGGTGGCGTACGCGGTCCTGGACACGCTCGGCATCCGCGAGGCCGTGATCGCGCGGCGGGCGGCTGAGCCGGGCGCGGGGCCGCTCGACCGGCTCACGGCCGCGCTCGCCGGCCGGGACGAGGTGCTGATCCTCGATAACTGCGAGCACGTCATCGAGGCGGCCGCCGCGCTGGCGGGCCGGGTCCTTGTCGCCTGCCCGCGCATCAAGATCGTGGCCACGAGCAGGCAGCCGCTCCGTATCGACGGCGAAATCTTGTGCTCAGTGCTTCCGCTGCCGGTACCCCCGGCTCTGGAAGCCGGCTCTTCGGTACAGGTCGCGTCCTACGGGTCGGCGCGGCTGCTACGGGACCGGGCGGCGGCCGTCCGGCCCGATTTCGAGCTGGACGAAGCCAACGCCGAGGCCGTGGCGCGGATCTGCCGGTCGCTCGACGGGATGCCGCTGGCCATCGAACTGGCCGCGGTCTGGCTGCGCATGCTGACTCCCGCTCAGCTCGCCGAGCGCCTCGACGACAGGTTCGCGCTGCTCACCGGCGGCAGCCGGACGGCGCTGCCCAGGCACAGGACGCTCCGCGCAGTCGTCGACTGGAGCTGGGACCTGCTCTCGCGGTCCGAGCAGGCGCTGGCCCGCAGGCTGGCCCTGTTCCCCGACGGAGCCACGCTCGCGGTAGCCGAGCAGGTCTGCGCCGACGACCTGCTGCCTTCGGCCCAGGTGCTGCCCGCGCTGTCCGGCCTGGTCGACAAGTCCATCATCAGCGCGGGGCAGAGCCAGGATGACTCGAGCCCGCGGTACCGGATGCTGGAGACGGTACGCGCGTACGGACTGGAGCGGCTGGCCGAGGCGGGGGAGGAGACGGCGGCCCGGGCCGCCTTCACCGCGTACTACCTGAACCTGGCCGAGGCCGCCGACCCGGAGTTGCGCGCGGCGGACCAGCGGCACTGGCTGCGTGAGCTGGTCAGCGAGCAGGACAACATTCATGCCGCGCTGCGCTGGACGATCGCGAACCAGGACGCGGATACCGCGCTGCGGTTCGTGCGGGCGCTCGGCTGGTACTGGATGCTGCGCGGGCAGCCTGGCGAGCCGGAAGGGCTGGCTCGCCAGGCTCTCGCGCTCGCCCCCCGCGAGCGTTCGCCGCGGATGGCCGAGGCCCGGGTGGTCGGCGCGCTCACCGCGGTCGGCACAAGCTGGGAGATGGACGCGATGATGCCCGTGCTGGCCGCGGCCCTGGCCGACTTCGCCGAGTTGTCACCGGACGCGCCGTCGAATCACCCGATCGTCGCGATGGGCGAGCCGATGATCGCTGTCTATGAGCGTGATCCCGAGCGTGCCCTGGCCGTATTTGACCAGTACGCGACGTCGCGGGATCCATGGGTGCGGGCGGCCGCGCCCCTGATGCGGAGCACGTTCGGAGGCATGCTCGGCCGGCTGGACGGGGCAGAATCGCAGTGCCGGGAGTCCCTGACCGCTTTCCGTGCCCTGGGCGAGGTATGGGGAGCGGCCGCCGTGCTCGTCCAGCTGGCCGAGTTTGCCGAGCTGAGAGCGGACTACCCGGCCGCGGTCGCGGCTCTCGAGGGTGCCGGGGCGCAGGCTAGTGAGCTCCGTGCCTGGGGGGACCTCTCCCATATCGTGGGAAAGCTCGCGTCGATCCGGCTGCGGATGGGTGACCTGGCGGGGGCGCGCGCGGACCTGGAACGGGCTGAGCAGGGTGCAGCTCAGCTCGGCATCGGCCTAAGCGACGCGGTGGTGTGGCTTGGCCTGGTGCGATCGGAGTTGCACTTCCGCGAAGGCGATACCGCCGCGGCAACGCGCCACGGCGAGAAGGTAATGACCTGGCTGGCGGATAAGCAGTCGGGCTGGTGGAACGGCCTGCGCTCGCTGGTTCAGGCCAGGCTCGCCCTGACCGTCCTGGCGGCCGGAGACGAAGCCCGCTGCCGGAGGCTGCTGGCCGAAGCGCTCGCTATTGCGGCCGAGTGGGTCGAACGCCCGGTGCTCGCCGCCGTGATGGAGTCCATCGCCGTGTTCGTCCTGCGTCCCGCCCAGCCCCAGCCTCCCGCCAAGGCGGCCGAGGTTGCGGCTACCTTGCTCGGCGCTGCCCACACCATGCGGGGCTGCTTCGACGAAGGCAGCCTGGACGCCCCAGTGGCCAGGGACTCGGCCCGGGCCGCGCTGGGCCAGGCCGGGTTCGATGCCCGCTACGAGCACGGTCGTGGGCTGGACCGCGATGACGCGATCACGCTAGCGGTCGGCGCCGTCGCGATCACCGTCGACGCGGCCTGACAAGGTGGCCGCGCTGACGCCCCGGCTAGGTCTTGCGGCGGTAGACGCGGACCGCCAGCGGGGCGAACACCACGAAGATGCCGAGCGCCCATAGCAGTGACTTGACGGCCGGAACGGCCACTGCGCCGCCGGTGAGCAGGCCGCGTTCCGCTTCGGTCAGGACGGTTATCGGGTTGACCTTCACGAAGGCCTGCAGCCAGCCGGGCATGGTCGCGGTCGGCGCGAACAGGTTGCTGCCGAACACGAGCGGGAAGAACGCGATGAACCCGAACGCCTGAACTCCCTGCGGCGTCTTCACCAGCATGCCGATGAGGGCAGACACCCAGCACATGGCCACGGCGAAGGCGATAAGCAACAGGACGCCGACGACGGCGGAGAACGGATTGGTGGTCACCCGGAACCCGAGGATCATCCCGAAGCCGATGGTGATCGCGATCGATATGAAGTACCGCACCATATCGCCCAGGACGGCGCCCGCGAGCGGTGCCCAGCGGGCGATGGGCAGGCTGCGGAACCGGTCGAAGACGCCGCTGGAGATGTCCTGGTTGAGCGCGAGCCCGGTGCCCAAGGTGGCGAACACCACCGTCATGACGAGCAGTCCCGGCAGTTCGAACTGCAGGTACTCGTGCGTGCTGCCGTGCGCGATGGCCCCGCCCAGCACGTAGGTGAACAGCAGGAGGAACGTGATCGGCTGCAGGCTGAGGCCGAACACCTCCTCCATGTTGGTCCTGATCTTCAGCACACTGCGCCAGGTCAGCGTGAAGGTGTTCCGCAGCCCGCCCAGCGGGCTGAGCCTGCGGGCCGGCGCCGGAACGGTGGCCGGTGCCACGATCGCGGTCATCGGTTAGTCTCCTCAAGTTCGCGGCGGCCATTTTCCTCGTCATCCGCCCCCTGCCCGGTGAATGCGAAGAAGACCTCGTCCATGCTGGGCTTGCGGAGCGTGAACTCGGCCAGCTCGATGCCCCTGTCATCGAGCTCGCGGAAAATATGCGGCACCAGGGCCGCGTCGGTGATGGGTGCGGTGGCCACCCCGTTCCCGGCGTCGGTCGTTACCTCGGCCTTGATCAGCCTCGCCATCAGCGCGGTGACCTCGGGCATCCGGGCCGGGTCGGCGGGCGAGACCTGCAGCACCTGGCCGCCGGTCTTGGCCTTCAGCTCATCGGGCGTCCCCGTCGCGACGACCGTGCCGTGGTCGATGACCACGATGTCGTGCGCGAGCTGGTCGGCCTCGTCGAGGTACTGGGTGGTGAGCAGCACCGTGACGCCTTCCGAGACGAGCCCGCGGATCATGCCCCATACGTCGGTCCGGCTGCGCGGGTCAAGTCCCGTCGTCGGCTCGTCGAGGTACAGCACCCTGGGGTTGCCGACCAGGCTGGCGGCTAGGTCCAGCCTGCGCCGCATTCCGCCTGAGTAGGTCTTCACCGGCCGGGCGGCAGCGTCGGCTAGATCGAAGCGGGCGAGCAGTTCCCTTGCCCGCGCCCGGGCATCCGACCGTGAGATGCCGAGCAGGCGTCCGATCATGATGAGGTTGTTGGTCCCCGACAGCCCCTCGTCCATAGACGCGTACTGCCCGGTGAGGCCAATGAGCTGCCGGACCTGGTGGGCGTCGCGCACTACGTCGTAGCCGCAGACGGTCGCTTGCCCGCCGTCCGGCCGCAGCAGCGTGGCCAGGATCCGCACCGCGGTGGTCTTGCCCGCCCCGTTGGGCCCGAGCATGCCGAGTACCCGGCCCTGCCTGGCGACCAGGTCGATGCCGTCCAGGGCCAGTGTCTTGCCGAACCGCTTGACCAGGCCGGCGGCCTCGATCGCGTTCGGCGTCATCGCGTCATATCGCATGATGACATCCTGACGCATGCCGCTGTCAGAACGCGCACAACGGCCTGTCACGGCGCCGTCGGACAGGGCAGCAGCCTCAGGCGCCGGCTGGCGGCGCCACGACGTGCATGTCGATCAGCTCAAGGCCGAGGCCGGTGATCCGTAGTACCAGCCCGGTCAGGGCTGCCTGGTCCGGCAGTTCGGCGCGGAGGGTTGTCGTGCCCGGGCCCGCGATGACCTCGCAGTCGTCGAATTCCGCGCGCAGCATGCTCCCCGCCGGGCCGGCGAAAGTGATCTCGTACGTCTGTGATTGCACCAGTGTCGCGCCTCGTAGTGTGCTGGTTCAGCTTGTCGCCAGCGTGCCCGGCGACAAGTGTCTCGTCATCACCCATCCCAGGGTGAAGCGGGGCGCGGCGGTATGGCCCGCGATCGTGCCGCGTCCTACGCCGCATGCTCTCCGAGCCCCTGACCGCTGCCGAGCTGCGCATCCTCACGCTCCTGCCGCGTAGTTTGCGAAGGAGCACCTGGTTACGCCACCCAGGCTTTCTAGCTCTGATGCTTGCGGTCTTCAGCATTCAGGATGCCGACCTCTTCGTGATCGCCCTTCTGAGGGTGAGTCGAGATTCGCCAGCAAGGCCCATGCCGATGCGCAGATCTTTCACCAATGGAACCACCAGCCCCTCACGCCGCGACAGAAACGGGCTAATGCTTTCGGATTCCCCCGCTGCGGGTGATGCGCCGCACCCGGCGCCGTGATCCACTGCCACAGTGCGTCAAGGTCGCTAGACGCGCACCGGCTTCTAGACGCGCACCGGCTTAAGGACTGCTCATATCAGAGAACAGATTTGCGGGGCACGGCCTGGGCTCAGGAACTAAGAACATGACACAGATCGCGACGGCTGGACACGGCTCCTTGCGGGGCACGCGGTTCGCGCTGACGAAGTTCCGGCCTCCGGCGCTGCCCGCCACGCTCGTCACAAGGTCAGTGCTGTATGACCGACTGGCGGCGGGATCTGACCAGCGGCTGACGGTTGTGGTGGGGTCGGCCGGCGCGGGCAAGAGCGTGCTGCTTGCGGACTGGGCCGGGGCGCGGCCACCCGGCGTGACTGCCTGGCTGTCTTGTGACCGGGCCGACGCTGACCCGGTCCGGTTCTGGGCCGGTTTCATCGAGGCACTACGGGCCATCGAACCGGGGTTCGGCGCCGACGCCGCCGACCTGCTCGCGATGGACCGGACGATGTTGGCCGATGTTACCGCGTCGATCGCCAACGATGCCGCCAGGCTGCCCGCAGGTTCGGCGATCATCGTGGATGACTTCCATTACGCAGCCGCCGCGACGGCTCCGGACATGACCGATCTCGTCGAGCGCTGGCCGGCCGGGACTGTCCAGCTGGTGCTGGCCAGTCGTTTTGACCCTCCGCTGCGACAGCACCGGCTCCGGATGTCGGGCCAACTGAGCGAGATCCGGGACCGTGACCTGTATTTCTCCTTCGCCGAGAGCCGTGACCTGCTGGCGAACTTTGGTGTCCGGATATCCGATGCTGACCTGGCGCTGCTCCATCAGCGGAGCGAGGGGTGGCCCGCGGTCCTGCAGATGGCGGCGCTGTCCCTGCGCGGCACCACGGATCCGGCGCGGCTGGCGCGGACGCTGGAGGTCCGCGGCCAGGCCATCGCGGCGTACTTCGTCTCCGAGGTTCTCGAGCAGCAGCCGCCTGAGGTGGCCCAGTTCATGCTCGACACCTCCATCTTGGCGGGGGTGCTGACCGCGGACGCGTGCGCCGTGGTCACCGGACGGCAGGACGCGGAGGCGATGCTGCGCGTTATTGACGCCGCGCACCTGTTCCTGGTGGCACTCGATGACGAGCGGACCAGCTTCCGGTTCCACCATCTGGTGCGCCAGGTGCTGCGCGCCGAGTTGCGCGCGAGGGACCGCGCCCGCGAGCAGGCGCTTCAGCTGCGGGCGGCCGAATGGTGCGAGGCGACCGGGGACACACGGCGTGCCGCCCACCATTACCTGGTGGCACAGCAGCCCGACCGGGCACTGGCGCTCCTGCAGGATCGGGTCGTCCCTGACTTCCTGCATGTCCCGACGGCGCCGGAGCCGCTAGTGCTGCGCATGGTCGATCCCTCGCCGCTGATAGAGACCCCGGAACGGCTGCTGGGCTTGGCCGCGGACCTGCTGTTGTCGGGTGATACGGCTCGCGGCGGTGAGTACCTCGACCTGCTCGAGCACGCCGGGACGATTCCGGCCGAGTCGAAGCTGGCCGCCCGGTTCGCGGCGTTTCAGGCGTTTCGCTACGGGGTGGTCGGCCGACTGGAAGAATCCGTGCAGATGGCGCGGGCTGCGCGGGCTATCCAGGAGCGGCTGCAGCTCACCGACGAATGGAACGCAGCCGTCCCGCTGATCCTCATCCGAGTGTACAACTGCCTGGATGACTTCCCGGCGGTCGAGCGCGAGGCCGCGGCGGCTCTGGCGGCCCCCGACGTCGTCGACCCGGTCAAGCTTGTGATGGTGCCGGGTTCGCTGGCGCTGGCCCGGTTCGAGTCAGGCCGTCTGGCTGAGGCCGCCGATACGGCCAGGGCCGCCGATGCCGATGCGCGGCGGCTGGGATTCGGCCAGCACTTCTTCGCCGTCGACATTCTGCGTGCGCTGTCCGGCCTCGCGCTGGAACGCCGCGACCTCGACACCGCAGAGGACCTCACCGAACAAGTGCTCTCGATAACCGAACAACGCCGGCCGCTCTTCGAGTTCCTGGCACTGCTGGACCGGGCGCAGATCTGGGCGGCCCGCGGGCAGGTCCGCGACGCGCTGACCACCATCGAGGCCGTCCGCCAGACCCTGCCCGCGGGGGCCAGCACGGCGCTGCTGGCCCGGGCCGACGAGCAGGAGGCGCTGCTCCGCCTGTCATTCGACGACCCGCGCACCTCCGCCAAGCTGGCCAGCCATCTGCCCGCCGCCCGCCGCGGCCTGCTGCTGGCCAAGGTCGCGCTGGCCGCCGGTGATCACCACGCCGTGCCTGAGTACCTGCAGGCAGCGGCCCTGGGCGACCTGACGCCACGCCACGCACTGGTGCGCCAGATACTGCTGGCCGCCGCCGCGATCGAGCGTGGCGATCCCGCGGCCGCGGGCCTGCTCGGCGGCGCGCTGTACACAGCCCGCAGCCAGGGCTTCCTCAACACCGTCGTCACCACGGCACCGCAGGTGACCGGGTACATGATCGAGCACGCGGCCCAGTTGCGGCCAGATCCGTTCACCGAGCACCTGGTCGCCGCGGCGCTCGAGGTACGCGCCGCCCAGCCCGGCAGCACGACGTCCAGCCGGGCGCTGACCGAGCCGCTGACAGCTGCCGAGCAGCGCATCCTCACGCTCCTGCCGACCAGCACCTACCTGCAGATCGCGGACACGCTCTACGTCTCGCGCAACACGGTGAAGACCCATCTCCGGTCGATCTACCAGAAACTCGGGGTGGCGTCACGGAGGGAGGCCCTTCAGCGAGCAGTCGACCTGCGCTTGCTCTGAGCCTGCGCCCGCAAGCGAGCCGAAGAGGATCTCGAGCGCAAGTCACCCGGTCACGGGTGAGGTGCCGGAGCTGCCAGTTCGCCACGATGTCAGTATGGATAAGTCGCTAAGCTCCTCCCGGCTGCCGTACCCGACTTGCAGGCTACCGGCCGAGGGCGGCGTCCCATGACGACGCCAGCCGGGCCGGACGGTCCCCTGAGCACGCGCTCACAACACTGGCTTGCGCGCCTCAGCTTCGTGCTCGCAGGCCTGGCGATCGTGGTCCTAGTGGTCTTCGCCGGGCTGAAGAGCCTGGCCATGCTGGCTGTGGCCGTGGCCGCCGCTGTCGTGAGCCTGGCTGCCGCCTACGTCTTCCTCGCCCGGCGGGGGGTTTGGCGCTGGCTGGCGCTCGTCGTTTTCGTCCTGGTGCCGATCGCCGTGATCGTCGTCTACGCCTTCCGGAACTTGCTGTGGGTGGCCATCGTGTCGGCCGCGGTCTGGCTGCTCGCGAGCATAACCGCACGCCAGGCGCTGACCAGGGACCAGGCGGACTGGCGCATGCCCGAGCACCCGGCGCAGCCACCTGCCCGGCGTCCGTACCTGATCATGAACCCGAAGTCAGGCGGCGGGAAGGTCGGGAAGTTCGACCTGAAACGCAAGGCCGAGGCTCTCGGCGCCGAGGTGTTCCTGCTTGGCGGGTCCGAGCACGTCGACGTCGCGGCGGTGGCCCGCAAGGCCGTCGCCCAGGGCGCCGACCTGCTCGGCGTGGCCGGCGGCGACGGCACGCAGGCCCTGGTGGCCGGCATCGCCGCCGAGCACGGCATCCCGTTCGTGGTGATCAGCGCTGGCACCCGTAACCATTTCGCCCTCGACCTCGGGCTGGACCGTGAGGATCCGTCGGCCTGCCTGGGCGCCCTGTCCAACGGCGTCGCGTTGCGAGTCGACCTCGGGGTGATCAACGGCCAGACCTTCGTCAACAACGCGTCTTTCGGCGCCTACGCCGAGGTCGTCGAGACCCCGGCCTACCGCGGCGACAAGCTGAACACGACGCTGAACACGCTTCCCGACCTGCTGCAAGGCCACCGAGGAGCACACCTGCACGTGCGGGCGGACGGCACGCAGATCGAGGCGCCGCAGGCGCTGCTGGTGGCCAACAATCCGTACGGAACCGGGGACCTGGCTGGCCTGGGCCGCCGCACGCGGCTGGATCGCGGTATCCTGGGCGTGGTCGGCGTCAAGGTGGATAGCGCCCGGCAGGCCGCCGGTCTCCTCCGTGGCAGGCATGCCGCCGGCTTGAAGGTGCTGACCGCCGAGCAGATCGAGATCACTGCCGACGAGCAGCAGATCCCGGTCGGCGTCGACGGCGAGTCGATACTGATGTCGACGCCGGTGACCTGCACGATCTCCGCCGGGGCGCTCTGCGTCTGGGTACCACGTGATCGCCCGGGCATCCCCCGGCCCAAATCCTCGGTGAACTGGGCCAGGCTGCGGCATCTCGCAGGCCCCGCCCGACCGCGGGCACACCTCTCCAAGCACCGCATTAATCGGAGTTAGCGATATGGCGAAGAAGAAGAACCGGCATAACCAGGACGACGCGGAGGTGCGGGCGTCATCATCTGTTGCTGAGGAGGAGGCCGAAACCGGGCCGCCCCCGAAGATGAAGCGCAGGGAATACGAACGCCAGATGAGGATCCTGCACGGTGAGCTCGTGGCCATGCAGGAGTGGGTGAAGGACTCCGGAGTCAAGATCTGCGTCGTGTTCGAGGGCCGCGACACCGCCGGGAAGGGAGGCACGATCAAGCGGATCACCGAGCGGGTCAGCCCCCGCGTGTTCCGGGTCGTCGCCCTGCCCACCCCGAACGAGCGGGAGAAATCGCAGATGTACGTCCAGCGGTATATCCAGCACTTCCCGGCCGCCGGCGAGGTCGTGATCTTCGACCGCAGCTGGTATAACCGTGCGGGCGTCGAGCCGGTGATGGGCTTCTGCACGCCGGAGGAGACCGAACGGTTCTTGAAGCTGACGCCGGCCTGGGAGAAGGCCATGACCGATTCCGGGATTCTGCTGCTGAAGTACTGGCTGGAGGTAAGCCCGGGCGAGCAGACCCGGCGGCTGGAAAGCCGGATCGACGACCCGCGGAAGGTCTGGAAGCTGTCCGCCATGGACCTGAAGTCCTACAGTCGCTGGTATGACTACTCCAGGGCCAGGGACGCGATGTTCGCCGCGACAGACACCACATGGGCCCCCTGGTACATCGCCGACGCGGACGACAAGAAAAGTGCCCGGCTCAACATCATCAGCCACCTGCTCGGCCAGGTCCCCTACAAGCCGCCCGCCCGCCGGGACATCACGCTGCCGAAGCGGCAAAGGGCCGACGGCTACGTGCAGCCGGACCTGCCATTGCGGCATATCCCGACACCGTTCTAGACGGTAAGCCGCGCGGGCTGGCGCCCAGGGCATAAAGGGCAGGGAAGAAGCTGAACGTCACGATCTGGAGCCGGGAATGGCGATAACCGCGGACGGGGTGTGGGCCGAAGATGTGCTCCGGGTTTTTGGCCGGAGCCTGTATCCGTCAGCGCTCCGGATGACCGGAAACGCCCCGGACGCCGAAGACCTCGTGCAGGAGACATTCGCGAAGGCACTGGCGGCTTCGGGGCGGTTTCAGCCGGGGACGAACCTGAACGCATGGCTGCGCCGCATCATGGTCAATACGTTCATCAGCAGCTACCGGAAAAGGCGGGCCGGGCCGATGTTCGTCACCGCGGACTCCATCGGCCCGCACCTGCTCCGCGCCAGTTCATACGATGACTCGGCCGAAAACCAGGTCGTCGGGCGCCTGCTGAACTCCGATCTCATCGCAGCGCTGCGGGCCCTCCCGGACAGGCACCGGATGATTGTCTATCTCGCCGACCTCCAAGGACTCGGCTACCAGCAGATCTCCGCCCTTACCGGCATCCCGCTCGGCAGCGTGAAGTCGTGCCTGCATCGGGCCCGGTACCGGCTTCGCGCCGAGCTCGGCGCCCATGCATCTCAGGGCTAGGTCAGCGCATCCGCAGTGAAGAGGAAGGGATTGAGCCGGTGGGCATCTGGAGGGTGAACATAGGGTCGCCGGGCGGACTCCGGTCCTTCGATCCCTTCGTCCTCGCCGACCTGGAGCACCGGATGTGGGTGGCCTACTACCTGCGCCGCTGGCCCAGTCTGCTGGCGGCTTCGGTCAAGCTGCTCCGGCTGGGCTTCGGTACGGACTTGCGGCAGATCCTGCAGAGCGCCTGGCTGATGCTGCGGGCCGCCCAGTTGTGGGCACCGTTCCCCGACAACGACCCTGACGGTGCCCAGGCGCGCATGCACGAGCTTTACGCGCTGGTCAGGCTCCGCTTCGGCGAGCCCGCGGACCCGGCACAAGCAGCCAGCCTTGAGATTGACTGGTGGCGGGCGCACCGGAAGCGCCAGTACGCGCGCCATCCTGCGGAGACGGGCGACGAGCTGGTCGAGTCGGTGACCCGCTTGTACAGCTACCTTTTCGGCCAGACCGAGGCCATGGTCAGGCCAGCCGCCGCGCACCGGGTGCGGGCGATGGATCTGTCCGACCAGTGGGTCCGGGAGGGCTGCCTCCCCGACAGCCCGCTGCTCCCGCTGGAGCGCGCCGCGCTGGTCCGTGCTTACGCGGCGCTGCTCGCCGCCGTCCACCATGAGGAACCCCGATGAGCGGCCTTCGGATTGCCCGGCTGGCACGGGATCACGCTGTCTCCGGGCCGGGTGCCGGCCCCGGTGTACCCTCCGCAGCTGCGGCATCGGACAGCTCGCGCTGCTCAACACGACCCGATCGGGAGGGCCTGCGGGGTGGCGACAGCCGGTCCATCAGGCCGGCTACGGCCTGCCCCGTGCCCTCGCCGATCAGCGAGCCGACCACGATATCGCCTGGGTAATGCACTCCGGTGTGCACCCGGGAGTACGCCACCGTCGCCGCCAGGAACCGCAGCGCCACTCCGAGCCAGGGCTGATCCCGGCCGATGGCCGCGGCGAAGGCGAAACCTGACGCCGCGTGACCGGACGGGAACGACGTGGAGGTCGGCATCCGCACATTCCGCCAGCGCGGGACCCCGGCCCCGGCCCGGTCGGGCCGCTGGCGCGACCAGGCGGACTTCACCGCCAGGTTCACCAGCGCGGACGTGACGCCGATGGCCACCGTCCCCCGCACCGCGGCACGCCGGCCGGCCCCGCCACCCGCCACGCCGAGCCCGGCCGCGACGGCCAGCCAGAGGCCGGAGTTATTGGCGGCGTTGGAGAGTCGGCGCAGCGGCTCGTCAAGTGAAGGGGTGGGGGTAGCCGCTACCGCGGAGTAGATCGCCCGGTCCACGGCACCCAGCTCACGCAGCCCTCGGGCGGCGAGCTGGCGGACCGGTCCGCCTCGTCGCGCGAGCTCCTCGGCCAGCAGTTCCGCGGCCGCATCGGCAGCCCCAGCGGTCAGCTCGCGGACGCTATCCCGTTTTGCCATCGGAGTATTCCGTTCGTCGCTGCGTCTGGTCTTCCGCGGAAATCGGCTCCCGCGGAAATCGGCTCCCGCGGGTGGTGGACCGGTTGATAGCGGGTTATTGTGCAGTTGTTCCCCCGCCGTGCAGGGCTTCCTGGAGTTCTTTCTCGTCGTCCTTGGACAGGGAGGTCTTCAGGACCGTGCCGCCGTACTTGCTCATCGCCTCGACGGCCTTGTCGGGGGTGACCTTCTCCAGCAGCAGGAACAGCGCTGAGGTGCCGGGCTGGAGCATGCCGCGGACCTGGTCCTGGAACTGCTTGTCGATGCTGGTCTTGGCGAACTTGCCCATCAGCGCGCCCATCCCGGCTCCGACCGCTATCCCGAGGACCGGGATGAAGAACAGCAGGCCGAACAGGAACCCCCAGAACATGCCCCATGTCGCCCCGCCGCCGACCACGTGGTGGCTGGTGTGGACGTGGTAGCTGCCGTCCTGGTCCCGCACGATCACCGCGATCGCGTCCGGCTGGATGATCAGGTCGGCGGCCAGGCGGCGCGCCTCGCCGGCGGCGGCTTCCGCGGTCGTCTCATCCGGGTATCCGATGGCAATCAGGTCAGCCATGATGTTCCCCTTTCCTCGCGTGGTTGTTCTCCGGCCCGGACCGGATCGCCTGGACGGGCTCCTCGCAGTCCTACTCACAGTTCAGCGTCACCCTTGACCTGGGGCATCACCCTTGAGGGGTGAGCCGTTCCCGGCGATCTGGCGGAGCCCGATCCCGATCATCACCCCGGCGAGCACGCAGGCCAGCAGCGTCGCGGCGATTGCCGCGATCGCGATCCAGAAGTCAAGGCGCGCCACCGTGGCTTAGCGCGGGGAGCGAGTCACTATCACCCTCTGCTGGGTGATGACCTAGTGACGTGCCGGAGCGAAGGTTGACCGAACGATATCGATGACAGGGCATGGAAGAGGATGCCAAGGCTCGAGGCCTAGAGGAGCAGGTCGTGGACACACCGGGGACGCCGGTCGGTTCGCTACCGGGTGAGCAGCCGGATGCTGCGGATCAGAGTACCGCCGAACCGGCCGGAGCCGATCGGCCACTCGCAGGTCCCCAGGCCGCCGATGAGGCTGAAGGCCCTCAGCCATCGCTGGAGCCCGGGAAGCCCAGGAGATTGCTGTATGTCACGCTCCCCGGCTGCTGGGGCGCGCTCGTCGTCGGGTGCCTGTCCTTTACGCCGTCGCTTCTTCCGCGTGGCGGCATCGTGCAGGGCGTGGTCTGGGGCATCACCGCGGCCATCGGCTACGGGCTGGGGGTGCTGTTCGCGTGGATCTGGCGTGCCTTCGCTGACCGGGACCCCCGGCGTCCGCGGCACCGGTCCTGGGTCGTCTTGTTCATCAGCGCAGCCGTCCTGGTCGTGGTGTCCTTCGGGCTGGGGCAGTACTGGCAGTATGAGATCCGCAAGCTGATGGGGGTCACCGACTACAGCATCCCGCTGGTCATCGCCTCGCCGTTCGTCGCGGCGGCGGCGTTCTGCCTTCTCCTGTTGATCGGGCGCGGCCTACGCGGCCTGTACCGGTGGGCCGCGAACCTGCTCAACCGCTGGATCGGGCGGCGCGCAGCACGCGGGGTGGGCTGGGTCCTGGTCGTCGGCTTGACCTATCTGATCGTCTCCGGCCTGCTGCTGCAAGGCTTTGTCAACGTCATGAACAGTGCGTATTCGGTACGCGACACGATGACCGCGGAAGGGGTGCACCAGCCCACGACCAGCCTGCGCTCCGGCGGATCGGACTCGCTCATACCCTGGGATTCGCTGGGCTGGCAAGGCCGTAACTTCATCGGCAAGGGCCCGTTCGTGAATGATATTGAGAAATTCACCGGTCGCCGGCCATGGAGCCGATCCGGGCCTACGCCGGGCTGGCCTCAGCCCCCGACGCGCAGTCGAGGGCCGCCCTGGCGGTCCGGGACCTGGAGCGGGCGGGCGGCTTCGGGCGCAAGGACCTGCTCGTGGTGACGACGACCGGCAGTGGCTGGGTGGACCCGGCGCTGGTGGACTCGTTCGAGTACCTGTCCGGCGGGGACTGTGCGACGGTGGCGATCCAGTACTCCTACCTGCCGTCGTGGATCTCCTACCTGGTGGACCAGTCCAAGGCCCGTGAGGCGGGCCGTGCGCTGTTCGATGCTGTCTATGGCGCCTGGTCGCAGCTGCCCCCGGACCACCGGCCCCGGCTGTTCGTGGCCGGGGAAAGCCTGGGGTCGTTCGGCGGTGAGACGGCCTTTAGCGGCGAGTACAGCATGGCCAACCTGACCTCCGGCGTGCTGTTCGTAGGGCCGCCGAATTTCAATACGCTGTTCCGGGAATTCAGCGACCACCGTGACCCCGGCAGCCCGGAGGTCCAGCCGGTATACCAAGACGGGCGGATCGTCCGGTTCACCAACGACCCGGCGACGGCGATACCACCGAACGGCCAGCCCTGGGAAGGCACCCGGGTGCTGTACCTGATGCACCCGTCCGACCCGATCGTCTGGTGGAGCCCGCACCTGATCTTCAGCGAGCCGGACTGGATCAGCGAGCCTCCAGGCAACGACGTGCTCAAAGGCATGTTCTGGATGCCGTTCGTGACCTTCTGGCAGGTCACCGCCGACCTTCCGTTCGCCACCGGCGTCCCGGGCGGCCACGGCCACACGTACACATCGGAATACGTCGACGGGTGGAACGCCGTCATGCAGCCGGCCGGCATCACCCCCCAGGACCTGACCGACCTCAGGAAAATCATCGCGGGCGAGGATTAACCGCGACAGCCGCTGTCCATCGCCGCTGATCACCTCGTCACCGGGAAGCCCATGCCCAGATGGACGCGGCCGTAAGAACACCCAGCCCGTTCGTCGCCCAGTGCAGCCCGATCGACGCGAGCAGGCTGCCGCTGCGGCGCCGCAGCTCGCAGAACACCACCCCCGCCAGACCGGTAAACAGGACCGTTCCCAGCACCGAAATCGCCTCGCCGGATGTCCCCTTTCCGACCGTACTGCCGATCGCCTGGTTGTCCGTGGCCAAGCCGAGCGACGGGAGTACATGCCACAAACCGAACAGCGCAGATGAGACGACAGTCGCTGTCAGCGTCCCGTATCCGCGCCGGAGCAGGCCCCACAACACCCCGCGGAAGGCGACCTCCTCGAACAGCACCGTGCCCAGCGGGATGAGCAGGAAAGCGGTCAGCAGGGCATGTTCCCAGCCTAGGTGGTAGCGGGCGTCGCGAAAGGCGTCGCGGGTCAGCGGAAGCGCCGCGCCTACCGCGAACACCACGGCCACAGCCCCGATCGCACAACCCGCCCAGGCCAGTCCACGCCGCCAGGTTCCCCGGCCCAGGCCAAGCTCCTGCCAGCTGAGCCCAGCCCACCGGGCGAGCGCCAAGAACCCCGCCGCGCAGGCCGGCCCGAGCACCAGCGACGCATGCGCCACGCGGACATCGACCACGTTGACCACCACGAGAACGACGATGACGACCGCGATCGCCCAGCCAAGGCGGGCCGCAGGCTCCCCGGATGTCTCCGCCATGTAAGCCCCCCTCCCGCTGCCCGCGAAAGCACGGACGGAGCCCGGGGTCATAGCGTTACGCGTTGGCGCAACCCAGCGTACCTATCACGAGCTCACGGACGGGCCGTGGGCCTTGTGCTCTCGGTCTTGGTCACGAGTCGCTGGTACCCAGTGCCTCGGTGATCTGCTGGATGGCCTCGGCCTCCGCCGGACTCACGGCCTGCCCGTGCTCCCTATGCGCGGCCGCGACCTTGCCAGCCAGGGTGACGACGAATTGCCGGTAATCCCCGAGTTCCCCTGTAGTTGCCTTGCTCTCCAGCAGCGCCACCGCGCTGCGGAGATGTGCGAGCCCGTTTTCCCTGAGCTCTTCGGCGGAGTGGTACCTGGTGTGGTCCATCTCGGGCTTCGTGGCCACGATTTCGTCGAGGAGCTCGCTGTCGCCATGCTCGGCACGCGCTTCTGTGTAGGCCTTGGCCATCGCGATCGTCTCGCGGAACGTTCCCCCGCGCGCTGCGGTGACGACGATCATCCCGGCAGTCGGCGGCCCTTCAAGAACCACCTTCCATTCCTCGGGTGAAAAGGCGGCCTTTGTCGTCATGTCACGCTCCTACGCTCATCTGCACAGATGTGGACCTATGCAGCATCCTTCCACGAGGCGGGCTGGCTGACGTCGCAGCACCACCGTCCACCCCAGGGCCGGCTCATCATGGGTCTGCATGGCGGTTTCGGCGGGTTATTGTGCAGTTGTTCCCCCGCCGTGCAGGGCTTCCTGGAGTTCTTTCTCGTCGTCCTTGGACAGGGAGGTCTTCAGGACCGTGCCGCCGTACTTGCTCATCGCCTCGACGGCCTTGTCGGGGGTGACCTTCTCCAGCAGCAGGAACAGCGCTGAGGTGCCGGGCTGGAGCATGCCGCGGACCTGGTCCTGGAACTGCTTGTCGATGCTGGTCTTGGCGAACTTGCCCATCAGCGCGCCCATCCCGGCTCCGACCGCTATCCCGAGGACCGGGATGAAGAACAGCAGGCCGAACAGGAACCCCCAGAACATGCCCCATGTCGCCCCGCCGCCGACCACGTGGTGGCTGGTGTGGACGTGGTAGCTGCCGTCCTGGTCCCGCACGATCACCGCGATCGCGTCCGGCTGGATGATCAGGTCGGCGGCCAGGCGGCGCGCCTCGTCGGCGGCGGCTTCCGCGGTCGTCTCATCTGGGTATCCGATGGCAATCAGGTCAGCCATGATGTTCCCCTTTCCTCGCGTGGTTGTTCTCCGGCCCGGACCGGATCCGATCCTGCCTGCGGCTTCTGATCTTGCCTGCGGAGCGCCGGGGATTCCTCACCCTCCCGCGGGTGAATCGCAGCGGCTGAGTTCAGGCAGTCCGCGGCCGCTTCGAGGCGCCCGGACGGGATCGCCCGGACGGCTCTGCCTGGCCGTGTCCTTGTCCATCATCGTGGTCACCGAGATCCGCAAGGCGGTTTCCCGAGCGCAAGTGCTCCGCAATCACCCTGAGAAGGGTGACGACACTCGGCAAGCGCTGGCGCAGGATCTGGACACCGGCTCGAACCGGGCCGGGCCAGACGGCGGTCACGCGTCACAGCAGGCCGCCCAGGACCGAGCTATGACAATGAAGGTCTGACGATGCGGATCGTGATCGCGCTGGGCGGCAATGCGCTGCTGCGCCGGGGCGACCCCATGACCACCGAGATCCAGCGCAGGAACATCAAGACCGCGGCGCAGGCGATCGCGCCGCTGGCCGCCGAGCACAGCATCGTGGTCGTGCATGGCAACGGCCCGCAGGTGGGCCTGCTGTCGCTGCAGGCCGAGTCCTGGTGCTGAGCGTGGCCCTGGACTACGGATGGAAACACTTCCACGACACCAGGACCAAGAATGTCCAGCTCGCGCACTAGGCCGCCCGCTGTGGCGCGGGTAAGCCGCAACCGTCGTGAGGAGCCGAGATGACCACCGTGCAACAGCCCGCCGAGAACGCGGCCTGGTACGCCCTGTCGCCGGAAGCCGCGGCCGGGCAGATGAGCGTCGACCCGGGTACCGGGCTGGACGTCGGCGAGGTGGAGCGGCGGCTGGCGGAGTACGGGCCGAACGAGCTGCCGACCGAGCCGCCGCCGAGCATGTGGGTGGTGGGCCGGGAGCAGCTGGTCAATCCGATGAACATCATGCTGCTGTTCGTCTGCGCCGCCAGCTTCGCGATCGTCCAGATCGCCACGGGCGTGGTGGTGCTGGGCCTGGTGCTGTTCAACGTCGTGATGGGCACCAACCAGGAGCTGAAGGCCCGGGCCAGCGTGGAGGCGCTGGCGCAGCTGCAGGTGCCCCATGCCCGGGTGCGGCGCTCCGGCCAGGTCGCCGAGATCGAATCGACCAAGCTGGTGCCGGGTGACATCGTGCTGCTGGAGGCCGGGGACGTGGTCCCGGCGGACGGGCGGATCGAGTCCTCGGCCACGCTGGAAGTGCAAGAGGCCGCGCTCACCGGGGAGAGCGCGCCGATACCCAAGGACGCGGGCACATTGCCCGCAGGCGAGATCGCCCTGGGCGACCGGATCAACCTGGTGTTCCAGAACACCCAGGTCACTCGGGGCACCGCCACGTTCGTGGTGACCGCCACGGGCACCGCGACCCAGATGGGCCAGATCGCCGGGATGGTCAACGCCACCAAGCGCACCCGGTCCCCGCTGCAGCGCGAACTGGACGGCATGACCAAGGTGTTCGGCACGATCGCGTTCGCGGCCGTGGCGATCATCGCCATCTTCGGCATCGTGCGGGGCCAGGACATCACCACCCTGGTGCTGTTGTGCATCTCGACCGCGATCGCGTCGATCCCGACCGGCCTGCCCACGTTCGTGCAGGCCATGCTGTCCTCCGGGGCGCGTCGGCTGGCCGAGGCCAAGGCGGTCGTCAAGTCGCTGTCGGACGTGGAGACCCTGGGCGGGACGACCGTCATCAACAGCGACAAGACCGGCACGCTGACAATGAACGCGATGACCGCGACCACCATGCTGGGCGGCGGCGACTGGTTCAAGATCGAAGGCCCCGGCTACGTCAAGACCGGCGCGGTCCTGGGCGTGGGCGGGACGGAACCGCCGGACTTCCACCGCCTGGCCCTGGGCCTGGTGCTGTGCACCGACGCCACCGTGGGCGATGACGGGTCGGTCATCGGCGACCCGACGGAGGCGGCGTACGTGGTGCTGGCCGCCAAGATGGGCGTGGACGCCGAGCAGACCCGCGAAGCCCTGCCCCGCCGGGCCGAGGTGCCGTTCGATTCCGAGTACAAGTTCATGGCCACCTTCCACGACCGCCCGGACTGGCTGGCCGGCGGCATCATCGCCCAGCCGCACTTCACCACCGTCAAAGGCGCGCCGGACGTGGTCCTGGACCACTGCGACCGGGCCCTGTGGCATGGCCAGCAGGTGCCGATCGGCACCGTCCGGGACGAGCTCTTGGCCGCCAACCGCCAGCTGTCCGAGCGCGGGCTGCGGGTGCTGGCGTTCGCCGCCAAGGACATGGATGACACGGCCATGTCGGCGGCGCTGGCCGACCCGATGGCCGCGGTCACCGATCTCGTGATGGTGGCGCTGGTCGGGATCATGGACCCGCTGCGCACCGAGGCCAGGGACGCGGTCCACACCGCGCTCGGTGCCGGGATCGACGTCCGGATGATCACCGGCGACCACACCGTCACCGCGCGGGCCATCGCCGACGAGCTCGGCCTCGGGCCCGGCGTGATCACCGGCACCGAACTGCAGCACCTGAGCGATGATGAAGTGATCAGCCGGCTTCCCCAGCTGCACGTGTTCGGCCGGGTGGCGCCGGAGGACAAGCTGCGGCTGGCCAAGCTCATGCAGGAATCCGGCCAGGTGGTCGCGATGACCGGCGACGCGGTCAACGACGCCGCCGCGCTGAAGCAGGCCGACATCGGCGTGGCCATGGGCAGCGGCTCGGAGGTGACCAAGCAGGCCGCCAAGATCGTGCTGACCGACGACAACTTCGCCACCCTGGTCCGGGCCGTCGACCTCGGCCGCGACATCTACCGGCGGATCTCCACTTACATCAGGATGCAGCTGACGATCTTGTCCTCGGTGCTGCAGCTGATGGTCTACGCCACCATCCTGAACATCAACGGCGGCGTGGCCCTGTTCCCGCTGCAGCTGCTGTTCTGCAAGTTCTTCGTGATCATCACCGTGGTGATCGGGTTCATCGTCGACGTCCCCGACCCCGGGGTCATGCAGCGGCCACCGCGCAAGCCCGGCACCAAGATCGTCACCCGCCCATGGATCATCCGCTGGTTCATCTTCGGGTTCGTAGTCGCGGCCACCGCCCTGTCCGCGCTGGAATGGGGACCAGGCAAGCCCAGCACCACCCAGGCGTCGGTCAACATGACCATGGCCTTCGCCATCGTCTCGTTCAGCGCGGTCAACATCGGCCTGGTCATGCGCCGCGAACGCCAGGCACCCTGGTCCTCCCCGGTGTTCCCCTTCCTGGGCTGGATCATCCTGGGCTGGATCATCACCTGGGCCGCCGTCGAACTCAACATGCTCCAGCGCCTGCTCGACACCACCTCGCTCAGCGGACGGCAGTGGGTCGTGGTGCTCGCCCTGTCGCTCATCGCGCCCGCTGTCGTCGCCGCGGACAAGTTCATCCAGCTCTCCCGGCAGCGTAAGGAACCCGCCCTGGGAGGGTCTGCCACATGACCGCCGTCGAGGTGGTGAGCCCGGCCGACCGCTACACGATCTCCGGGATTGGCTACGGCCTGGAGGGCAAGGTCCATCACGCCGCTGGCCGCGCCGCCGCCATCGAGGACGCGTCCCTCCTGCCTTACTGCATCGCCAGCGACGCTAAGCTCGTCGACGGCAAGGTCGTCGGCGATCCCACCGAGGGCGCCCTGCTGGTGCTGGCCTACAAGGCCGGGCTGGACATCGGCGCCACCCGCGAGCGGCTGCCCCGGCTGGCCACGCTGCCGTTCGACCCGGGCTACAAGCTGATGGCTACCTTCAACTCGGCCACCGACGTGGCGGGCCGCCCGGTCGTGCGGTGCTTCGTCAAGGGTGCCGCACCCGCGGTCATGTCCCGGGCCGCCACGGCCCTGTCGGGCGGCACCAGCGTCCCGTGGTGATCAAACATGCCGTTCGGAGTGAACTCCGAGGTGGGCGGGCTGCGCCAGGTGATGGTGCACTGGCGGGCCTGGAACACACCCGCCTGACCGTCCAACGCCGAGGAACTGCTCTTCGACGACGTGCTGTGGGTGGCGCGGGCGCCTGGCCGGGGCTGGCCGGCGCCTCGGCCTCCACCGACTGACGGGGGATGAGGACGGCGAGCACCAAGCCGATCAGCGTGATCACGAGCATCATGGTGAGCGCCACGGCGAACGGCTTTCCCTCGGGCAGCTTGACGGCCACCAGGACCGAGCCGACCAGGGCCGTGCCCAGTGAGGAGCCCAGGTTCGAGACGCTCCGGGACAGGCCGGATATCTCGCCCTGGTCGCTCTCGGGGAAGCTGGACTGCACTACGTTGACCGACGAGGTTAGCATGACCCCGATGCCGATGCCGAACAGGAGCAGCCCTGGTATCCACGTCCAGACGCCCGAGTGGGCCCGGACCAGGGCCAGCAGCAAGGCCATGCCGGCCGAGGTGATGAGGAAGCCCGCGATGATCAGCCACCGCTGCGCGTGCCGCCGGGCGAACCGGTCGGCGCCGGCCGAGGCGACCAGGATCCCGATGGTGCCCGGGGTGAGCACCAGGCCGGTCTTGATCGCGTTGTATTTCCAGACTTCCTGCAGGTAGACCGAGACCACGAAGAACGACCCCTGCAAGGTGAGCCACTGGATGGTCTGGGTGCCCAGCCCCAGGTTAGAGGTCTTGTTGCGGAACAGCCGCAGCGGCAGCAGCACGTCGCGGCCCTTGTGCTCCCGGGACCGGGTGTACAGGAAGAACCACAGCAGGAACAGCGCGCCGATGGCCACGTACAGCCACACCGGCGAGATCGACCCCTTGGGGATGATCACCGTGCCGCCGACGGTGAAGTCCTCCCGCGACTTGCCGAAGCCGTAGGTCCTGGATTGCAGCAGCCCGAGCACCAGGAAGAACAGGCCCGCGGCGGACAGCACCGACCCGGTCACGTCGAAGCGGGGCCGCGCCCCTACCGGCTCGGGATAGGCGATCTTGCGGGCCAGCAGGATGATCCACGCCACCACCAGGACTTGCAGGCCGAACGAGGCCCGCCAGCTGATCGCGCTGGTCAGCACGCCGCCGATCAGCGGCCCCGCGGCCGCGCCCAGGCCGCCCGCCCCGCTGACCACGCCGAAATACCGGGCCCGCGACTTGACGTCGGGGAAGATCACCGTGACCAGGATGTAGATGGGCGGGATCATCAGCGCCGAGCCCACGCCCTCCAGCAGCGAGTACCCGATGATCAGCTGCGGCAGCCCGAACGACAGCAGCGCCAGCAGCCCCCCGACCGCGTACACGATCAGGCCGAGGACGAAGCACCGCTTACGGCCCCAGATGTCGGTCAGCTTGCTGCCCGGGATCATCAGTGCCGCCATGGTCAAGGTGAACAGCGTGATCGCCGTCTGCACCCCGGCCACCGTGGTGTTCAGGTCCTGGGCGATCGCGCTGATCGCCACGTTCATGTTGGTCGCCGCGTAGCTGGCGATGAACTGGGCCAGCGCCAGCGGCAAGATCATCGCCCGGGCCGCAGCCCGGGCCGGCGCATTCGTCTCGGTCAAGTCATCCCCTTTTCGGACCTGTCGCCGTGAAGGCACACGCGTCCACGCTGACGGCCCAGGCCTGACGCGGTCATCACCCGGAGAGGGTGATGACCGCCAGGCCCAACTGCCCGCATGCTGGTGCATGGATCCCGCGAGCGGGCTCCCCGGCCCCGGAGGTGGCAGCGGAAGGGCAGGACACTATGGTCAACGCGATGCTCGTGGCCCTGGAACCGTGGCAATTCCACCTGCTCGCGCTGCAATGATCCACGCTCGCCAGGTGATGGTGTCTGCGTCCAGATGGGTGCCCGGCCTGCAGGCCGTTCGGTCCTACCGGCGTGAGTGGCTGCACAGGGACCTTATCGCCGGGGTTGTGCTCACCACGCTGCTGGTCCCGCAGGGCATGGCGTACGCGGAGCTGGCCGGCCTGCCGCCGATCACCGGGCTGTACACATCCATCTTGTGCCTGCTCGGCTACGCGGTGTTCGGCCCGTCCCGGATCCTGGTGCTGGGCCCGGACTCCTCGCTCGGGCCGATGATCGCCGCGACGATCCTGCCGCTGGCCGGCGCCGACGGCGACCCGAAGCGGGCTATCGCGCTGGCGTCGATGCTCGCGCTCATGGTCGCGGCGATCATGATCCTCGGGGCTGTCGCGAAGCTCGGCTTCATCGCCGACCTGATCTCCAAGCCGACGATGATCGGCTACATGAACGGCCTGGCACTGACGATCCTGATCGGCCAGCTGCCGAAGCTGTTCGGGTTCAAGGTGGAGGGCGATGGCCTGATTCACGAGGCTATCGGCTTCGTCAAGGGGCTGGCTCACGGTGACGCGGTCGCCGCCGCGGCCGCGGTCGGGATCGCCGGGATCGTGCTGATCCTGGTGCTGCAACGCTGGCTGCCTAAGGTCCCGGCCGTGCTCGTCATGGTGGTGCTCGCGATCGCATCGACCACGGTCTTCAGCCTGGGCGAGCACGGCGTGAGCCTGGTCGGGGTGCTCCCGAAGGGGTTCCCGCCACTGACGATCCCGGACGTCCGCCTGGCCGATCTCGGGCCCCTGTTCGCCGGAGCAGCGGGGATCGCGCTGGTCTCCCTGGCCGATACGATCTCCACCGCGTCGGCGTTCGCCGCCCGTACCGGGCAGGAGATCAACGGCAACCAGGAAATGATCGGGATCGGTGCGGCGAACCTGGCGGCGGGCCTCTTTCAGGGGTTCCCGGTCAGCACCAGCGGGTCGCGGACCGCGGTGGCGGAACGCTCGGGAGCGAAGACCCAGCTAACCGGGGTCACCGGAGCGGCTCTGATCATCCTCATGATCGTGCTGGTCCCGGGCCTGTTCCGGAACCTGCCCCAGCCGGCCCTGGCCGCGGTGGTGATCACGGCGTCGCTGTCCCTGGCCGACATTCCTGGAACGGTACGGCTCTGGCGGCAACGCAGGACGGAGTGCCTGCTGTCGATCGCGGCGTTCCTCGGGGTCGCCCTGCTCGGGGTGCTGCCGGGGATCGCGATCGCAGTCGCGCTGTCCATTCTCAACGTGTTCCGGCGGGCCTGGTGGCCCTATGACACCGAACTCGGGCGGGCGGAAGGGCTGGAGGGTTACCACGACGTGCACCTCCACCCGGCGACCCAGCACCTGCCCGGGCTGGTGATCTACCGGTTCGACGCCCCGCTGTTCTTCGCCAACGCCACAACGTTCCGCGACGAGGTGAGACGGCTGGCCCGGGCCGACCCGCCGCCAACCTGGATCCTCATCGCCGCCGAGCCGATGACCGACGTGGATACGACCGCTTCCGATGTGCTGGAAGACCTGGATGAGGCGCTGAACGCCAAGGGCATCAGCCTGGTGTTCGCCGAGCTCAAGGATCCGGTACGGCGCAAGATCGAGCGTTACGGGCTCACCCGCACGATCGACCCGCGCCACTTCTTCCCGACCATCGAATCCGCCATCGCCGCCTTCCGCGAGGAGACCGGCGCTGAATGGACCGTCGTCGAGCAGAGCGCGGAAGACCGGACGGGACCAGGCCAGACCGCAGGGCCTGCCGAGCAGTCTCGGGCAACTGGCTAAACGGACGTGCTCCCTGGCGCCATATCAAGAAGAGACAGGTGCGAAGGCTTATGACCAGTCCGGGACGGTGGTGTCACGGTACCGGCGGGCATGAGGCTGACGGGCTGGCTCGCGGGGCGATCGGGTCAGCGAGGATGATCGCGTTCGGGGCGAGCAACGTGGCCCCGGCCGGCGCGGTGGTAGGCGGGCTGGTCATCATCGTGTCTTACGCCGGGTTCGCGTCCCCGCTTGTAGTGCTTGTCGCATTCGTCGCGGCCCTGTGCTGCGCAAGCAGCATCGGGGAGTTCGCCCGCCGGCTGCCCTCAGCTGGCTCGCTGTACACCTTCAACAGCCGAGGGCTTGGTGCGGTAGGGGGTTTCCTGACCGGCTGGATGATGGTCTTCGCGTACGCGTTGTACGTGCCCGCGGGCGTCTCGCTTACCAGCGCGTACGCGTCGCAGCTCGTCGCCGACACGCTGCATGTAGCCGTCAGTGACCAGGTGCTGTTCGTGGTCATCCTGGCGGCGGCGATCCTGGTCGCCTACCTGGGGATCGGAATCTCATCCTGGGCCGATCTGGCCTTGGTTTCCGTAGAGGTGGCCGTGATCGCGGCGCTGGCCATCACGGTCCTGGTCAAGACCGGGCCAGCGCACTACTCGGCTGCGGTCCTCTCCCCGGCATCGTCGCCGCACGGCCAGCTGACCGACATCACCAACGCGATGATCTACGGCACCACCGCGTTCGCCGGCTTCGAGGCGGCCGCCGCGCTCGGAGAAGAGGCCAGGAATACGCGCCGCTCCGTCCCCGCGAGCACCATCGGCATCGTCATCGTGACCGGTGTCTTCTACCTGCTCGTCATCTGCGCGGAGATGTTCGGCGTGGAGCGGCCCGGCATCCCTGGCTTTGCCCGGCAAAGGAACCCGCTAGGCTATCTCACCAGCCAGTACTGGTCGCCGTCCGCGCTGTGGGTCATCGATCTCGTGGTCGTGCTCACCGGCCTCGGCTTCGTCGTGGCCTCGCTCAACGCGGCCATCCGGATCCTCTTCGCGATGGGACGTGAACGGGTTCTTCCTGGGCGGCTGGCCCGGGTGTCCAGCCGCCATACCCCCGTCGTGTCGATTGGGTGCGTTGCCGTGCTCACGCTCTTGCTCGGGCTGCCCTTGACCCACGCCCACGGCGGCGTGCGCACCTTCGGGTATCTCGCCGGGGCCGGCGGGCTATCAGTGGTGCTCATCTACCTCGCTGTGAACATCTCGGCCATCCGCGCGTTCCGTACCGACTTCCGCAGCGAATTCCGGTTCTGGCGGCATTTGCTCATTCCGGCGACAGCCGCCGTCCTGCTCCTGTTTCCGCTGTGGGGGATCATTCATCCCCGTACCGACACGCTGACGGACCTGCTGCCTTTCACGGCACTCGCCTGGCTCGGCCTCGGCGCCATCACCGCCGGCATCCTGCGAACCCGCCGACCAGAGAGCTTCGCGACCCTCGGCCGGGTATTCATTCCCGCGCAGAATGACCAGTAGGAACACTTACAAGCGTCGGGAAAAGGAAGACCCGGCCATGTCTGGCTGGGCCTGGCAGACTGCCAGGCCTAGCCAGCCGTCGATTCAGCCGCCCAGCAGCTTTGCCTTGGCCGCGGTGAACTCGTCGTCGGTGAGCGCGCCCTGCTGGTGCAGCGCCGCTATCTGCTGCAGCTGATCGGCCACCGACGGTCCGGCGGCCGGCGCGGCCTGCGGCGGCGCGGCCTGCGGCGGCGCGGCCTGCGGCGGCGCGGCCTGCGGCGGCGCGGCCTGCTGCTGCTCGAGCTGGCTGATGCGGTCGTCCTGGTCGGCCTCGTCCGCGGCTCGCTGATCCGAGGCCCGGGCCATATGCTTGCCCGCCACGTAGGCGCCCCCGCCGACCGCGGCGGCGCGCAGGAGCGGGCGGCGTCGTCTGAACATCCTGTCTCCTACTGTTCGATGGGAACGGGTGGTCTGTTAGTCGAAATCTCCGCCCTCGGGCAGGGACAGGCCAAGCGCGAGCATGATTTCTGGCGCGGCCGCTACTACCCTGGGGCCGCCGACCTGCGGCGCTATCGCGCGCATTACGCCAAGGATCTCGTTAGGGGTCGCGCCTGCGTCGAGCGCGTTGGACACTTGCCACAGGTAGGAGGCGGGCGGGGCGTCGACGGCTATCAATGCGGCGATCTTGACCAGGGAGAAGGCGCGGGCATCCAGGCCGCTGCGCTCCTGCCATGCCTCCCGGAGCTCCAGCGCTGTTTCCAGCACCTCGACGTCGCCCAGGGCAAGACCGGTCAGGGTATCCTTCGTAGCGTCGTCAACGTCGGCCTTGGCGGGCATGTTCATAGCCTGATTCCTTTCTGTGATGCGCCTGCAGAGGCGGCTGCGGTGCCCCGCACAGGCAGCCGCGAATGCCGTTATCGCCACAGCCATTAACCACGTTCGCCGCACTTCGCATCCCCCGCATCACCCATCATGGGTGATTTCCGGCCATCGATCAGATCCCGTAAGACATTTCAGGCGATCAGCGAGAGGCTGTCCGCGATGAACCACAAGCCGATGATCAGGCTGCCCAGGACGATCGCCTGGTCGGTGTGATTGTCTATCCAGGCCCGGAAAGTGGCCAGGAACGCCTGGCTCTGGGCGGGCCTGAGCACGGCGTAGATCTCCATGGCCAGGTAGGTGGACGAGGCCAGGACGCAGTAGATGAACAGCACCAGGTAGCTCTGCCAGCTGGACAGCTTGGCCTCCACGACCGTAGCGGCGCCCGCACCGATCAGAACCCAGGGCTGGAGAACCGGGGCCAGGCCCATGGCGAACCACGGGGACATGTTGTCCACGTGCTCCTGCCACTTCGGCGGCTTCTTCGGCCTCCTGGGCTGTTTTCTCATCTCACGGCGATGCCGGATGGCGATCATGACGAGGACGCCCCCGAGAGCGGCCTTCACGGCAAGCGCTGCGAGGGACGGCGCCGTTTTCGGTTTGGGGGGGTTATTGCCGGTAGCCACCACCGAGATGGTGACCACGACCGTTAGGGAGACCAGCCAGCCGAACACGAACGCGGCGCCCTTCCGTACGCCATGCTGTGAGGGCAGCACGATCAGGAACGCCGTCAGCGGCAGCGGGTTCAGGGCCACCGCCAAGCCGATCAGGATGAGGTTAAGGGCCATGGCCGTCCTCCTGTCTCACCCCGGCGGAAGGAGCCCCTGGCGCCGCTCACGGCGTCGGCGTGGCCCACGAAAATGGCACTATAGACATATACGGCCACGCTGAGGGGTCGCGCAACGTAGTCGCTGGTTGATCCATATCCCCAGCGTGGTCCGCTTGCGGGCCGACGGCATCACCCTCTCACGGGTGACCGGGTCCCACCGCGCCCGCAGCCTTACTGAGGGCCGGCCACTTGCCGCAGTGGGAGAGCTGGCTGTCAGTCTTGCTGGCGGGAGCTACCGAACATGATCTCGTCCCAGGAGGGAACGGAGGCCCGCTTGCCGCGCGCCGACTTCCGGCCCTGACGCCCCGCCTGCTCGCTGGCCGGTTCGGCTGAGGCATCAGGCGCAAGGTGAGAATCTTCGGCCGGCGCCGCGGCTGAAGCAGCAGCCGGAGCTGCCGTTTCTCCAGCCCTCGTTTCCGAACGGGCCGCCGGGCCAGCCGCCTCCGGACGAGCTTGTGCCGCCCGAGGCTCCTGAGTCCTCTGCGCCGGGCCTGCGGGAGCCTCGGGAATCCGCAGTTCTGCGACCTGCTGCTCGGGAGCGGCCTGGTAGTCGTCCCGGTCGGGATCCGCCCTGATGAACGCGGGTTCCTGCGCCGTCTTCTGGGATGTGGCTTGCGGCAGCGAGTGGCGCCCTAGCCCAGGTGAATGAGTAACATCGCCGCTGGGTTCTGACGCTGGCGCTGCTGGCGCCACCGGTGCGGCTGCGGCCCGGGGAACCGACGGAGCCGAGGACGCCGACGGAGGCGGTTCGGAGATGGCCGGACGACTGCTCCCTGGCCGCTCGTGCCTGGCCCTGCCGCTGCCGAGGGCGCCGCTGCCCGGGCCGCCATTGCCAAACCCGGCTGGACCGAACCCGGAGGTGCCCGTCCCGGACTGGCCGAGCCCCTGGCCGGATGCCGTGCTGAGCCTGGGTGCCAATTGCGTGACCGTGGCCTCGCCTGGGGTCGGTGCAGCAGGCTGGGGTGGCTCGCCGCCTGGCAACGACATTCGGGCGGCGTTCTCATCGGCAGGCAGTACGTGCCTGCGGCGCGGGTCGAAGACCCATTCGGCCACGTACGAACGGTCGGCGGCGATGAAGGTGAGCTGAACCTGCCAGCTTCCGTCGCCGCGCTTCTTCGCGTCCCACTGAGCGTCTTCCGGGTCGGAACCGGCGACCTGTAGCCGTTCGGCCACGATCTCGCCTAGTCGCGGGCCCGGTGTCGCGGGGGTGGCGTCCCCCTGGCGTCTGACCGACGCGGCCTGGGCCTGGTCTGCTATGTAGGCACGTTCGGCCAGGACCGGACCTTCGAACCAGCGCACGCGCTCGACGGCAATGCCGGCCGCGTCCGCGATCTCTTCCACCGTTTCCCCGGCCCGGATTCGTGCCTGGATCTCCTTGGGTCGCAAGGGGCTCTCCACTTCGATCTCGTACTGCACGAGCCGGGAGGCTTGGCCGAGAGCGACTGCCCTGAGCCGCTCGTCTATCGGCAGCGTGAAGCGTGCGCTACGCCCCGGCACAGCGAGGACGGCCCAACTGCCATCCTCGCTCACCGCGACGAAGCGCAGTTCCTGCATCGTCGTCCCTTCCGCTCCGGCCCGTCCGCGTGCCGGTCCTGCCACCGTCGGGCCCCGAGCTTGCCCGGCGCTCCCGGCGAACTCTAGCCGAGCGGCTTACCCGAAGGCCCGGGACCGCTCCACTCACATGAGTTTGTCGGGTCCAGAACGCCAAGGCCAGCACCACGCCCGGCATGTCCGGAGTTAATCCTGGTATCCCGCTCCCAGAATGTTCGTTTACAGAAGTATCTGGTACGCTGAACCACAAGATGTTCGCTTACAGAAGCATTTTGCATGAGTCGGCCCGGCCCATGGTCATCAGGGAGAGCCTGGCCAGCCGCGCGGTGGCAGGGCAGCCCGGGCGTCCCAGGGAGGCGGACCCGTCAGGTGCAGATCGCTGAGGGAAACCGTGCACAGCAACAGGCGGGTTCTCAGCACGCGGACTCTCAGCACGCAGGCCCCCAGCACGCAGGCCCCCAGCACGCAGGCCCCCAGCACGCAGGCGGGGAGCTGGCCGATATCGTGTCCCGGCTGCGGCGGGCCATGCGCCGCGCCGCCCGTGCGGCCAACTCCGTCCTGGGCCTCTCCGTGGCCCAGCTTGAGCTGCTGTCCTGCATGGCCGAACATCCGGGGGTACGGCCCAGTCAGCTCGCCCGGATGCTCCGGCTCGCGCCGAGCTCGGTGGCAACGCTGCTCCATGGGCTGCAGTCGGCCGGTTACGTGGTCCGCAGCGACGGCGCCGATGACCGGCGCACCGTGAGCCTGAACCTGTCGCCGGACGGCACCGGGGCGGTGACCCGCTGGCACCGGGTGAACGAGGAGATCATCCAGGCCGCACTGGCCGCACTCCCGCACCAGGACCGGGTCGCACTGCGCGACGCTGCTCCCGCCCTGCGCGACCTGACCGCGTCCATCGACGCCCTCGCCGACTGAAGGGTCCGGGGTAAAGCGCTGGTTAGACGCTGCGCGGGGCCACGGACTCCGCATCGCGCGCGATGCCTTCTCCGCCCGGCTGCACCTCGACCCGGCTGAGCTTGCTCGGCCACCAGTTCCACCGGCCGAGCAGGACCACCGTGCACGGCACCAAGATGGTACGGACGATGAAGGTATCCATCAGCACGCCCAGGGCCAATGGAGCTGCTCGGCCTGCTGGTCCTTTAGCTTACAAAGGCACGCAACCGGATTTGCGGCGAGGCCGACCCGCGAAACCTGGGGGAAACCTGAAGAAACTGAACGCGCCCAGCCCGTTAGGCCCCAGCCATCGCTTCAGACACAACTATCGGCTAATGTGGAGGTTACTTACAGGTAACATTTAACGGATCGTCAGCTTGGTCGCTGATTATCTAGCTGGTGCCTCCCGCGGCCGTGGCTAGATGCCCAGCCGGGAGGTGCCCGAGCGCGCCTCGCCGGTTAACCCCTCTGGTTACCCCCCCGGCCGGCGGGGCGCCTCGCCAACGTCACAACCTCGCCTGCCGCGATCAGGGGGTATCGTTCGGAGCCATGCCGTTGATCAGCGTGGTCATCCCGGTGCACGGGGTCGAAGACTACCTGGATCGCTGCCTGGACTCGGTACTCGATAACTCCGGGCTCAGCGAGCAGGCGGTCCCCATCGAGGTGATAGCCGTCGACGACGCTTCCCCCGATCGCTGCGGCGCGATACTCGCGGCCAGGCAGGACTCTCGGCTGCGGGTGATCAGGACCCCCGCCCCGGTGGGTCCCGGGCAGGCCCGGGACCTGGGCGCGAAGGAGGCGACGGGGGAGTACGTCTGGTTCGTCGACGGAGACGATGAACTGGCCCAGGGTGGCCTGGCTGCGGTCGCGGCCCGGCTCCGGGAGCAGCCGGACGTGCTGATCGTCGACTTCGAGAACCTCTATCCCGACGGCATGACCAGCCCGAGCGACGGCGCGAAGTACCTGACCGGCCGGCAACTCGTGGCGCTCGCGGATCATCCCGCCCTGATCCACCTGACGATGACGGCGTGGAGCAAGGTGTTCCGGCGGGATTTCCTGTGCGGCCTCGGTATCACGTTCGGCTCTTCGGGGCCCGCCCCGCACGAGGATGTGCCGGTGACGACCATGGCCCTGCTGACCGCCAGGAGAATCGGCGTGCTCAACCGGGTGTGCTACCGCTACCGGCGGGCGCGGCGCGGCTCGTTCCTGGCTGCGGCCAGCGCGGCCAACTTCAATATCTTCGGTTCTTACCAGCGTATTTTCAATCTTTTGTCCGAACGGGACGTCGTTTCAGCGCCCGTTCCCCCGTCCGTAATCGCGGCCATTTTCGAGCGCGCGATCTGGCATTACACGACGCTCCTGCCGCTGGTGCCGAGGCGGCGCCGCCGGGAATTCTTTCACCAGATGTTCGTCGATTTCCGGCGCTGGCAACCGCAGGGATTCTTCTTCCCGCGCGGCCTGCGCGGGATAAAGTTCCGGCTCGTCGCCTGCGATGCCTACCTGACATATTCGCTCCTGGACTCGCTGAACCGGCTGCGTGTTACCGTCCGCGGTCGGTGACGATGCAGCGGAATCCGAGGTGGCTGGTCGTGGTGTCAATCGCCTCGGCCTGGCGGGCGGCGGGGCGGTAGCGCAGGCAGTAGCTGGGGGCGCACAGGTGCGAGCCTCCCTTGATGACCCGGCGCGGAATGTGGGCGCCCGGGGCGGCCTGGTCGTAGCTCTGATCTGGTGAGAGCACTCTGGGGTTGCGCGGCGTGCAGCAAGGGTGAGCGGTGTCGGCGGCGTGGCGGGGCGCGAAGAAGTCGGTGGTCCACTCCCATACGTTGCCGGCCATATCGAACAAGCCATAGCCGTTGGGCGGGAAGCTTTTGACCGGCGAGGTCCGCTCGTAGCGGTCGAGCATCAGGTTCTGCCAGGGGAACTCGCCTTGCCAGGTGTTGGCCATCATCTTGCCGCGGGGGGCGAACTCGTCCCCCCAGCAGAAGGTCCTGCCGTCCAGGCCGCCGCGCGCCGCGTATTCCCACTGGGCCTCGGTCGGCAGTTCCTTCCCGGCCCAGGCGGCGTACGCTTCGGCGTCCTGGTAGGCCACGTGGGTCACCGGGTGCAGTTCACGCCCGTGCAGCGTGCTGTCCGGCCCGTCGGGATGGCGCCATTGCGCGCCCGCCGTCCAGTGCCACCAGTTCCGGACGTCCCCCAGGTCGACCGGTCCGGGGGTGGGCTGGAACACGAGCGAGCCCGGGACGAGCAGCGCGGGATCGGCGCCCGGGTAGTCGGCGGGATCGGGAGCCCGCTCCGCCCAGGTCAGGTACCCGGTCGCCGTCACGAAGCGGCGGAACTCGGCCACGGTCACCGGGCGCTCGTCGATCCAGAACCCGTCGACCGCGACGCGATGCACCGGTCGCTCCTCAGGATAGAAGTCGTCCGAGCCCATGCCGAACTCGCCCGAGGGGATCCAGGCCATATTCTTGGCGGGGCGCGGCCCGGGCTGGCTCTTAGCGCCTGAAACGTCGGCTGAGCGGGCTGGAGGCGGTTGTGGCATAGCCCGGTGACCTCCGAGTTAGAAGACGATCGTGTGCGACCGGCAGGCGCGGCCGTCTGCGGTCAATGTGATCGCTCTAGGGTAGGCGTTCATCTTCTCCCATACTCTTCTCCCCGTTCAGCTCAGACGCCTTCAAGCGCGGTTATCCGGCCGCTACGGACCGCGTCGGTGAAGGCCTGGTAGTCCTGTTCGTTCTGGTCGGCGTACCGGGCGGAGAAGCCGGTGATCGACAGGTCGAACCGGTCGCTGGTGCCGAGGTAAGCGGCGATCGAGGCCGCGTCGCCGGACCGGGCGTGCGCCCGGGCGAGCGTCCAGCCGCAGATGCGAGCGTAGAACACCAGGCCCTCGGGTCGCATCGTCTCGACCTCTGCCGACCCCTTCATGTCCCGCAGCTGCCGCCAGTAGTAATACCGGTTGGCCTGCTCGCCCTTGGCCCAGCCCAGGAAGATGTCACTGGAGGCCTGCATCAGCCGCTGGCCCTGCACCACCCGCTCGCCGGGCTGGCGGTAGCGGCTCTTGGGCAGGTGATCCTCAAGCACTGACGCGGTTGCCTCCTTGACCTGCAGAAACAGCGGGTCGCCCTCGTCGCGGCCCTGCAGCAGCGCGATGAACGCGCGGGTGCCGACGCTGCCCACGCCGACGACCTTGCGGGCCATGTCCACCATCTCGAACCGCTCCAGCAGCTGACGCCGGTCGCCCTGCAAGGTCGCGCGGTACTCCCGGAACTGGTGGCTGATCGCTTCCTGAAGCTCGTCGGGGGAGAGCCCGTAGGCTTCATGCAGCTCGCGGAAGGGCACTACCACCGGCGGCATGCTCACGATCCGGTACCGGCCATCGACCAGTTCCCCGAGCTTGGCCAGCGCCTGCAAGCTGTCCCGGGTGTGCGCCTTCTGCGCGATCTTCATCCCCCGCTCGGCCATCTTCCTGGCCTCGGTTGCTTCGGCGGCCTTCTTGCCTTTCGCCGCCTTGTTGCCTTTCGCCGCCTTGTTGCCTTTCGCGGCCTTCTTGCCTTTCGCGGGCGGCTCGGTTCCCTGGTCCTTGACCGCCTCCCGGGCCGCTCGGCGCATCGCGGTCTGCAGCTCATCCTCATCCAGCCGCGCGTACCACAGGTCCATCGTGCGCATTCCGGCAAAGGACGCCATCGCCTCCCGGTAGGCGGCCACGCACGTCATCGTCACCTCACGCGCGGCCGCCTCCGTGAAGCCGTTGTTGCGCGCCGCGATGGTGAAACTCGCGGCCAGCCGCTTGACGTCATACTCGAACGGGCCCGGCAGCGTCTCATCGAAATCGTTCACGTCGAAAAGCAGCCTCCGCTCGGGCGAGGCGAACAGCCCGAAGTTCGACAGGTGCGCGTCACCGCACAGCTGGACACCCAGGCCCGCCGTCGGGGTGCCGGCCAGGTCGGTCGCCATGATCTTCGCCGAGCCCCGGTAGAACGTGAACGGCGAGACCATCATCCGGCCATGCCGCACCGGTATCAGATCCGGCTCCCGGGTGATGTTCTGCTCCTCCAGCAGCTTGACCGGATCAGGGCGGTTCCCGGCCGGCGCCCACCCGTCGTGCGCCGACACCCCCGCCTGGTCCCGGGCCTGCTTACCGCGTGCCTGGCGTTCCTCCAGGCTCAGATGCTCGACCTTCCTTACCGCCATCGGCCTGCTCCTTCCGTCGTCCGCGCTGACCCGGCCCTGATGGACTGCGAAAGGAACCCGCCCGACCCACGGACGTGATTTCACTTGTTCGTCATTGCACCAGGGTTCGCCTCGCGGTTGGCTCCCGTTCACATGTTCTTAGCATGCCGGCCGGTCTTGTCTGGGGCATCACCCTTACGAGGTGACTAATGAGCTAGCGCCTAGCCTGCGATCAGACGGCGTGAAACTGCTCGGCCTCTGTGGAGCCGGACAGGGCGACGGTTTCGGCGTTGGGGGAGATCGCGGAGGTCACCAGGTCGAAGTAGCCGGTGCCGACCTCGCGCTGGTGCCGAGTGGCGGTGTAGCCCAGCTTCTCGGACGCGAACTCGGCTTCCTGGAGCCGGACGTAGGCGGGCATCCCCTCGGCGGCGAAGCCGCTGGCCAGGTCGAACATGGAGTGGTTGAGGGCGTGGAAGCCGGCCAGGGTGATGAACTGGAACCGGTAGCCCATTGCGGCGAGTTCCTTGGAGAACTTAGCGATCGTGGTGTCGTCCAGGTGCGCGCGCCAGTTGAACGAGGGCGAGCAGTTGAAGGCGAGCATCTGATCCGGGTAGACGTTCTTGATCCCCTCGGCGAACTCGCGGGCCACGTCAAGGTCCGGCTTAGAGGTCTCCATCCAGAGCAGGTCGGAGTACGGCGCGTAGGCGAGCCCGCGGGCGATGCACGGCTCGATCCCGTTCCGCACCCGGTAGAACCCTTCCGCGGTGCGGTCGCCGGTGACGAATGGCATGTCGCGCTCGTCCACGTCGGAGGTGAGCAGCGTGGCCGCCTGCGCGTCGGTGCGCGCGATGATCAGCGTCGGCACGTCGCACACGTCGGCGGCCAGCCGGGCCGCGTTCAGCGTCTTGATGTACTGGCTAGTCGGGATGAGGACCTTCCCGCCGAGGTGACCGCACTTCTTCTCCGACGCCAGCTGGTCTTCCCAGTGCACGCCCGCGGCGCCGGCCGCGATCATGGACTTCATCAGCTCAAAGGCGTTCAGCACGCCGCCGAACCCGGCTTCGGCGTCAGCGACGATGGGTGCCAGCCAGTAAGGAGAGGAACTGACGTCGCCGTCCCGCGACTCGCCCCAGGTGATCTGGTCGGCGCGCTGCAGGGCGTTGTTGATCCGGCGGACCACCTGCGGCACCGAGTTGACCGGGTACAGGCTCTGGTCCGGGTAGGTCTGCCCGGCCAGGTTGGCGTCCGCGGCCACCTGCCACCCGGACAGGTAGATGGCCTTCAGGCCCGCCTTGACCTGCTGGACCGCCTGGTTTCCGGTCAGCGCGCCGAGCGCGGTGACGGCATCTTCCTCGGCCAGCAGCTTGCGCAGACGCTCGGCGCCGCGCCTGGCCAGCGTGTATTCCTCTTGTATGGTCCCGCGAAGGCGCACCACGTCTTCGGCGGAGTACGTCCGTGCGGTGTCCTTCCAGCGGGGGTCGGTCTGCCATTGCTCGTTTAGCCTGGCCGCCTGCTGGCTGATTGTCTCCACTGTGTGCCTTCCTCAGGTACTGATTTCCGGGGTTGAGGGCGGTGGGGTACCGGGATGTCCGGTCCTTATCCACAGGGTGTCCGGGCAGGGGCAGGTTGAACAGAGACGAAAGTCATAAAATTCTTTATTTTTTTCCATATTGGTAAGTTACACTGAGATTCACTATGAAAGATCTTCAAAATTTGGTCCAGACCGATGGTATAGACCTTATGACATTTGGTCAGCGGCTACGGCACCAGCGCCGCGCGCGCGGTCTGACGCTCACCGAGCTCGGCGAGCGGATCGGCCGGGCTCCCTCCGCCCTGTCGCTGATCGAGAACGGCCGCCGCGAGCCGAAGCTCTCGCTGATCGAGCAGCTGGCGACGGCGCTGTCGGTGCCGGTGAACGAGCTGCTGAGCCGGCAGCCGCCGAGCGGCGGGCGCAGCTTGAGATCGCCCTGGCCGACGCGCAGCAGGACCCGTCCTACCGGCGTCTCGGCCTGCCGCAGCTGAGGATCGGCGCCCGGGTGCCCACCGACGTGCTCGAGCACCTGGTCGCGGTCGCGGCGGAACTGCGCGCTCAGCGGTCCAAGCCGGCCGCCACCCCGGAAGAGGCCAGGGCGGCGAACGCCGCGCTGCGGGACGCCATGCGAGAACGAGGCAACTACTTCGAGGCGATCGAGCGTGCGGCGGCCAGCGCGCTGCAGGCGGGTGGCTACTCGGGCGGCGCGCTTTCCCAGGGCATGCTGGTCTCGGTGGTGGGCCATCACGGCTTCGCCGTCAGGTACGTTCAGGACCTGCCGCGGTCCGTGCGGTCGCTGACCGATCTGCGGAACCGGCGGTTCTACGTGAAGCAGGAGCCGGTCGGCCCGCACTCACCGCGCGCGATCGTGCTTCAGGCCCTGGGTCATTACCTGCTCGGCCACCAGGTGCCACGCGACTTCGCCGACTTCCTCAGGCAGCGGGTGGAGGCGAACTACTTCGCCGCCGCCGTGCTGATTCCGCAGCCAGCGGCAGTCACGGTGCTTACCGGCGCGAAGCAGGCGCGCGACCTGGCGGTGGAGGACCTGGTCGACCTGTTCTCCGTGTCGTACGAGATGGCCGCGCACCGGTTCACCAACCTCGCCACCTATCATCTCGACCTGACCTGCCACTTCGTGAAAAACGACGCCAGCGGCGTCATCTACAAGGCCTACGAGAACGACGGCGTGGTCTTTCCCGCGGACCAGTCGGGCGCGATCGAAGGTCAGCGGCTGTGCCGCCAGTGGTCCGGACGGCAGGTCTTCGGGGCGGCCGACCGCTTCTCCCCGTACTGTCAGTACTCGGACACCCCGTCCGGGACCTATTTCTGCATCGCCCAGGTCGACCCGCGGGCCGACCAGGGGTTCGCGATCACGCTCGGGGTGCCTTACGAGCAGTCCCGCTGGTTCCGCGGCCGCGACACGAGCACGCGAACGCGGTCGGCCTGCCCGGACGGGGAGTGCTGCAGCCGCCCGCCCGTCGCGCTGGCCGAACGGTGGGATGGGCAGGCGTGGCCGTCGGCCCGCGCGCACTCGCACATCCTGTCCGCCCTGCCCGCCGGGAGCTTCCCCGGCGTCGACGACGCGGACATCTACGAGTTCCTCGACCGCCACGCCAGGGACTTATCCTCGGCCTGCGGGCCGCCGCCTCTCCGCGGCCGGAAGCATGATGTTACTTTTGAGTAGCTAAACGGGCGCGCGGGTCGGAGGCGGCATGAGTGACGCGAGCGGTAACCGCGCGTTCTCGCTTGAGCTGGGGGATGACCTGGTTCGGACGCGGGACTGGCTGCATGAGTTCGCGGTGTCGGTGATCCGCCCGGCCGCCGCGGAGTGGGACGAGCGCGAGGAAACCCCGTGGCCGGTGCTCGAGGAGGCGGCCAGGATCGGCCTGTACTCGCTGGACTTCTACGGGCAGCAGTACCTGGAAGGGTCGGGGCTCGGCATTCCGGTCGCGTTCGAGGAACTGTTCTGGGGGGACGCGGGGATCGGGCTTTCGCTGGCGGGCAGTTCCCTGGCCGCGGTCGCGGTGGTGGCCAACGGCACGCCCGAGCAGGTCGGGGAGTGGTGCCCGCAGATGTTCGGCGGGCCGGGAGATGTGAAACTTGGCGCGTTCTGCGCCTCCGAGCCCGACGCGGGCAGCGATGTCGCGGCGATCAGGACGCGCGCGGCCTATGACGCGGCAGCCGGCGAGTGGGTGCTGAACGGCGTGAAGACCTGGGCCACCAACGGCGGCATCGCCAACGTGCACGTGGTCGTCGCGGCGGTGGACCCGTCCCTCGGCTCTCGCGGGCAGGCGAGCTTCATCGTGCCGCCGGGTACGGCCGGGCTGTCGATGGGGCAGAAGTTCCGTAAGCACGGCATCCGGGCTTCGCACACCGCCGAGGTGGTGCTGTCCGACGTCCGGGTGCCCGGCCGGTGCGTGGTCGGCGGCCGGGATCGGCTCGAGGAGCGGCTGGCGCGGGTCAGGGAGAGCGGCCGCGGCGGCGAGCAGGCCGCGATGAAGACGTTCGAGGCGTCGCGGCCCGGCGTAGCCGCGATGGCGGTCGGGGTGGCACGCGCGGCGGTGGAATACGCGGCCGAGTACTCGTGCACCCGGGTCCAGTTCGGCCGGCCCGTCGGGCAGAACCAGGGCGTGGCGTTCATGCTCGCCGACATGCGTGCCTCGGTTGACGCTGCGCGGCTGCTGACCTGGCGCGCGGCCTGGATGGCCCGGCAGGGCAAGCCGTTTACGGCGGCCGAGGGGTCGATGTCGAAGCTGGTGGCGGGGGAGACCGCGGTCCGGGTCACCGAGCAGGCCATCCAGATCCTCGGCGGCAACGGCTACACCCGGGATTACCCGGTAGAGCGCTGGCACAGGGACGCCAAGATCTTCACGATCTTCGAGGGAACCTCGAAATCCAGCGGATGATCATCGGCCGGGCGGTCACCGGGCTGGATGTCCGCTAGCCTGACCTGCGGATATACCCACCGTTGACCCGGAGGTCAGGCCGTTCCACTAGTGAGGGGGCCGGCCCGTTCTCGGGTCCGGTTTATCCGGATCGTGCCGGTTAGTTCCCGTCGTTTCCGGACCGCGTGCTGAATCCGTGCTGATACCTGGAGACCTATGGTCTAGACCAATCTACGGACAGGTATAGACCAATTGGTATGATGTGGCCGGGTTCCGGCCGCGCGATGACGTCCTGCGGGGTTCCGGTGGCCTGCGCCGGCGGGCCGGGCGGTCGCGTTCGGCTTGACGCGGGGCGCGGAGTGGAGGGTGCGTCCGTCCTGCGTCCGCTGCTCCTCTATCAGCGGGGGCGGCGGCCTTGCGGCGGATTGGTTCGAGTCCGGCTGGACCCGGCATTTTTCCCTCCGGGATCGCGCGCTGACCGCGTCACGGCCAGTGCATGTGGCGTGAACGGCGTGATCAGCTCGTGCCGGTGACCAGGCGAACCGGCTGCCCTGTGACCGCGGCCACGGTGAGGAAGTCGCGGTCATCGGTGAGGACCGTGAGGCGGTGACGTTCAGCGGTCACGCTGATGAGGAGGTCCACCGGTCCGGCGGAGCGGTGGTGGCCCGTCTCGGTTAGGCGCTGCTGAATCTCGCTGGCACGCTCGCAGGCGTCATCTGGCATCGGTACCCAGGTGAACAGCCGCCGGAACAGGCGCTGCTTCTCCAGCCGGTCAGCCAGCGAGCGTGCCGAGTACAGGAACTCGAGCTCTACTACCGGGCAGGTCGCGATGACGCCTGCGGCTAGCTGCTCGTCCCATGCCTCCCCCGTCTTGGCCTGAAGGAGGCGGAACAGCCCGGAGGTATCGGCCAGGTACAAGGCCGGGCTCATCGGCGGTAGGCGGCCTTGTTCCCGACGAACTCGTCGAAGTCTCCCTGGTCGGCCATCTCGCGCAGGCGCGCCAGCGCGCGCAGTCGGTCCAGGCGCTGCCCTACCTCACGGAGGGCGGCGTTGACCGTATCCTTCTTTGTCTTCGTCCCCAGAACCTCGGCGGCCAAGGCCAGGGCCTCCTGGTCAATCTCGACCGGCGTCTTCACCATTGTCATCTCGGTACCTCCCGAGGTGATTCCGATATCCCGAATGCCTATCTCAGATACCAACGATACCTCATGAACATGGTCCTGGTCGTGTCCTGCGCCAGGAGCGTGGGACCCGGCGGCAGCAGGGGAAGGCGAGGGCCTCCTCGGACAGGCTTCCCCACTCGGCCTGGTAGACGACGAGGCTAGGGACAGCAGTTCCGACCTGCTGCAATGATGGCGGTGACGATTTGACACTAGTCGGCTATTCCAGTCGTGGCAGTCCTGCCTTGTCGAACCGTTCCATCAGCGACGGCCGCTTCGCGTACCGCGTGCGCAGCTCGCGTACCCGCGCCGTGAAGGCCGCGATGTCGTCCTCCCGCCGCGCGATCATGTGCAGGTCTTTCAGGAGCTGTGTGGCCTGGTCGTATTCCTTCGGCTTGGAGAACATGGTCAGCTTCTCCACCTGCTGCCATGCCTCATCCTTGAGCCCTGCGAGCTTCTCCAAGTGGCGCTCGTAGGCGGCGGCCTGCTCCGCCGCCCGTCGTGCCCGTGCTTCCTCCCGCGCCCGGGCCTCGGCCTCCTTCCGCACGGCCCGCCGGGCCTCCGCGCCCGCCAGCAGCTCGCCCGCGGTTCGCCCCGCGCTGGCCGCCGCGGAGCCCGCTGGCCGGGTCTCCCGCCGGAACCGCTGTACCAGCAGCGCCTCCACTTGCGCCCCCTCGCCTTCGGCGGCCATGGTGAGGAACTTGTCCTTCTCACTGGCCGGCAGCGCCGTGACCCAGTCCGCGATCCCGTCGTCGCTGACCGGCACCAGCTGGCCGCTGGCCTCCGCCGCGACCGCTATCAGGTCTTTGTCGATCTTCAGGAACCCGGCGACCGAGGCCAGCGAGTCGCTCAGCTCCCTCAGCCCCGCCGGGACCGGCGGCTCTACCTCGTCCTCCAGGCCCTCGTCCTCCAGGCCCTCGTCATCATCCTCGTCGAGCCCGCCCAGCTGAACCTTCAGCAGCCATCCGAGGTAGAGCAGCCGCGTGTCTCCGGCGGCCAGCTCACCGCGGGCGTCGAGCAGCGGGTCGAGCAGCCCCTGGCCCTCGATCCAGTCGTCGCCCTCGTCGTCGTCCCAGCGGAACCGGACGATCACGTGCTCCGCGGTCTCGGTCACCCACGCCCGGTGCTCCTCATCGCAGTACAGCCGCGCCGTATCCGCGTCCAGCAGCGCCCGCGGCAGCCGGAACGCCAGCTCCCGAGTCCCCCAGTTCGCCGCGTACAGGTAGGCGTCGAAGTACTCCTCCAGGAGCCGCCCGGGATCCCCGCGGAAGTCCCCGTACGAGTACTCGTTGGTGAACCGCGTCGCCGAGATCTCCGCCCGGCTTGACAGCGACCGCAGCCGCCGCTGCTGCTCACCGGTCAGCCGCCGGTCCAGCGCCCGGAACTCGTAGTATTGGTACTCACTCACGCGAGACTCGCCTTCCTCCAGGTCGCCTGCTTCAGGACCCTGCCGTGGTCAGGGCGGCCCGCGCGCGGGCCGCCCCGGGATCGACGTCTGGCAGGGTCCCGGGCCCTTCTTGCAGGAATGCCTCGATGGCCTCCGGCTTGTCGAGGCCGGGCGCCAGTGCCATGGTCTTCGCCAGCCCGTACCGGTCCGGGTCGGCTATCGCGGCGCTGAACTCCGCCGCCGCGGCGTCAATCGCCGCCTCGTTCTCCGCGGTGGTGGCGCCCCGGGGGTCGCGCAGCCCGGTCGCCTCCAGGTAGCGGAGCAGGGACCGCAGCGTCTCCGGCGCGCCCGGCAGGTCCTCCGGGGGCGCCGTGACCTTCCCCGGGATCCAGTGCAGCAGCGCCCGCTCCACCTGGGCCGGGGTCCAGTACCCCAGCCGTCCGTCCGGGCTGAAGTGCCGCGAGTCCAGCAGAGCCTCGGCCAGCGACGGCGCCATCGCCAGGCCGCGTGCCGCGGCCCACGCCCCGCACCGCCGCAGGAGCGTCTCACGGACCGTCAGGTAGACGTCCGTCTCCTCGATCTCGAACCAGGTACGCACCCCCGAAAGATAGTGTGCCGGGCGCGTTCCCGGAGGCAGCGCGGCATAATGCGAGCTGTACCCCTCGCCCGATCCCCGCCCAGGTGCGCAGGGCCAGCAGTCCCGAACGTCGCCGTCCTGGACGGCGTTCTGGAGCGCGTCACGTTCTGTAACCCAGAGACCGGGTACACGATCGCCCGGGTCGCCCGGATCGGGGCATGGGGCGCGGGCCGGTGAGCGCGGGCAAGGAACTGGTGACGGCGGTGGGGCCGTTGCTAGGCGCGCAGGTGGGGGAGTCGCTGCGGCTGCGAGGCCGGTGGTCCTCGCACCCGAAGTACGGCCGCCAGTTCGAGGTCTGGTCGTATTCGACCGTGCTGCCCCCGACCGAGCAGGGCATCCGCCGCTACCTGGGATCCGGGCTGATCAAGGGCATCGGCCCGGTGATGGCGACGCGGATGGTTGACCACTTCGGGGTCGATATCATGCACGTCATCGACGACGATCCCGCCCGGCTGATCGAGGTGCCCGGCCTAGGGCCGAAGCGGTGCGCGCGGATCACGGCGGCGTGGGCCGAGCAGCGGGCGATCAAGGAAGTGATGGTCTTCCTGCAGGGCGTGGGCGTCTCCACGTCCCTGGCGGTGAAGATCTACAAGAAGTACGGCGACGAGTCGGTCGAGACGGCCAAGCGGGAGCCATACCGGCTGGCGGCCGACATCTGGGGGATCGGCTTCAAGACCGCCGACACGATCGCCGCGTCGGTCGGCATCGCGCGACAGCCCGGAGCGGATCAGGGCGGGCCTCGCCTTCACCCTGTCCGAGGCCGCCGACGATGGCCACTGCTACCTCCCGGTCCGCGAGCTTGTCGCCGAGGGCGTCAAGATCCTCGGCGTCCCGCAGGAGGCGGTCGCCGAACAAGTCCCGGACCTGGCGGTCGAGGAGCCGGCCGTCTGCGACAAGGTCCCGGGTGACGACGGCGTGACGGAGGCCGACTTCGACGAGCTCGACGAGCTGGCCCACGCCTACGCGGTCACCATCCACCGCTCCCAGGGCTCGGAGTACCCGGCGGTCGTCATCCCGCTGACGACGAGCGCGTGGATGATGCTGCAGCGTAACCTCCTGTACACCGGCATTACCCGCGCCAAGAAGCTCGTCGTCCTAGCCGGGTCCCGCAAGGCCCTCGCCGCCGCCGTCCGCACCGCCGGAACCGGCCGCCGCCACACCGCCCCCGCCCACCGCCTCCAGATGGTCATCTAGCTAGCCGGGGCCGGGGTGTCAAGCATCCGCCGTTCTCTCCCCTGCCGGACCGGCGGTTCTCATCGATCCTCGGGGGATGGGCTTCTGGAGCATGTCTGGAGCCGCTACGCTCACGGCCATGTCCCCCAAGAAGCGCGATGGAGGCAAGCGCCTCAGCGGCAATCCCCAGCGTCGTGAGCAGCAGCTGGCGAGCCGGAACCCGACGAAGACGGGCAAGCCTGACGCGTCGTCCTGGGCGCGGGAGCTCAGCATCGAGGACCGGCGGTCGTTCGGCGACCTGGCCCGCAGGCTCGCTGGCTGGGCGCCCGCCATGCCATGGTGGGCGCAGTCCTATGACCGCGTCATCAAGAGCTTCCTCGACGCGCCGGTGCCGGAACGCCCCGTGGACATCGAGACCCGGGCCTGCACAGCAGTCGGGGACGAGTTCTACGCCAGGCTGAACTCCGGGGAGGCCTTTCGGCCGCCGCCGTCCCCGCTCCGGACGAGGAGGATGACTGGGTGCCCGGCGAGGCCCTGGTGGCCCGGGACGCCTACGGCAGCCGGTTCCTCCTCGCCGTCCCGTTCAGCAGCGGCGAGGCTCCGGGGGAGGGCGATCACTGGTACGCATGGGATGTTGACTCTTGCTGGCTGGTCACCGTGGTAGGCGCCGGGACGTTCGGCTCCGCGGAGGATGCCCTTACGGAGTGGCGCGACGCGGTCGGCATGACCGCGGCCGACGCCAGGCCCTCGCGCTGCCCTGGCGAGCTGGCCGCCTGGCTGCTGGGGCCGTTGGCGCGCTCCGGCCTGCTCGGGGATATGCTCGCCGGCGGCGAGCACCGGGAGCTGATCCGCGAGTACTTCCGGTCCAGGCGCCGCGGCCAGCTGGTCCTTGGCTCCCTGCCTGGCGATGGGCAAGAGGCGGACCTGATCTTCGCAGCCGAGATCGACACCGCTCCCTTCGTGGACTGGTACGCGGGCCAGCACGCCGATGCCCCGAAGCCTGGCAAGTTCCGGAAGCAAGCCGCCGAGACGGCAGAGTTCCTGCTGGAGGCGTGGGGGCCGCGCGAGCACCCGGCCGAGGAGACGGTGTACTCCTGCTCGCCGCACCGCGTCGAGATGCTCGGCCGCCTGGTCCGCGACGATTATCTCCCCAAGGAAGGCAACGCCGTCGTGGCGCTGCTGCCCGACTGGGTCCAGTGGTGCGCCGACCGGACGGGCCTGCCCGCCGCTCTGGCGGCGCCCGCCTTGGAAGCCGCCCGTGCCGAGGCCGCGAACCCGGTCACCGATGTTCACGGCCCTGGCGACGAGGACGGCGACGGCGCCCCGTTCCGCCGGAAGGAGCTGTGATGGACTTCTCCGTGCTCGCCGACCGGGACTGCCTGGTCGCCTTCGCGGCAGTGGTGCTCTGCTCGGATCGCGGCGTGGAAGCCCACAAGATGGGTTACGACTACGGCGGCATCGCCCACCTCACCGCGAAGGGCGCGGCCGCCCGGACGGGGCTGAGCCAGGCCGCGTCCGGGCGGGCCCTGCGGCGGCTGGAGGAGGCGGGCCTCATCATCAGCGATGGAGACGGCGATGCCTGGCGGACCTGCGCGGGCATCTTCGCCGGGGGCGGCGACAACGCGTCACCCGAACCGGGGCAAGACATCGTTCCGGAGACGGCGGGCGCCGGGACTGAGATAGTGGGGGTCCTGCCGAGCAAGCCACTGCCGCCGCCGGTCGCCGCCCTTATGGAACAGTTCGGCATGACAGAGGCCGATGTCCTCGCGCTCGCCATGAGCGGTCCGGCCGAGGATTTCAGTATTCCCGACGAGGTGTACGTCGGGGGCAGGCGGGTGCCCCGGCAGAAGCTGCCCCGGCTGAAGAAGTCCGCGGCGACGACCGTCCACACGGTGAAGGCGAGCCTGCACGGGGCGAGGCCGCCGGTGTGGCGGCGTCTCGAGCTGCCCAGCGAGCTGACCCTGGACATGGTCCACGAGGTGCTGCAGATCGCGTTCGCCTGGCACGGCTACCACCTGCACCAGTTCGAGACTGCCTGCGGGTCGTTCGGCAGGCCGGACGACGACGGAGACTGGGGCTTTGAAGAGGTAGGCGACGAGTCTGCCGTGTCGCTTGCCCAGGTCGCTGCGGAGGAGAAGGCGAAGATCGTCTACGTCTATGACTTCGGCGACGACTGGCGGCACGACATCGTGGTGGAGAAGATCACCCCGGCCCTGCCAGGCGTGGCCTACCCGCGCTGCACCGGCGGTCGCGGCTGGGCACCGGAAGAAGATAGCGGCGGCATCTGGGCGCACAACGAGGCGGTCGCAGCCGCCGGACCGGTCATGCCATTCACCCCCACTGCCCTTGGCGCTCTCAGCGAACTCGCGGAACCAACCTGATGATCCTGCTGCCGCTGACCCGAAAAGGGGACCTGCCGCAACAGCGCGGTGCAGGCCTCGTGGTGCCGGTCCTTGGAGTTGAGCATCGCCACCGGCGGGCCGGTGTCAGCGATCAGCATCGGCGCGCTTCGCGAACTCCTCGCGCAGGATCTCCTCGGAGCGCTCGGAGAGATCCGGTGCACCGTTGAACAGGCCAATGAAGGAGAAGTCCCGCACCGGTTCGTCGGCCAACAGGGATTCCGGCTCCGGGGCCGTGGGCTCGCCGGAGCCGGGGTGCCTGACGCCTGGGCGCAGCAACTGCTGTGCGACGGCACGCAGCGCGCGCACTTGGTCAGGATCGAGCCGGTCCACCATCCGATGCAAGTCGACATGATCCGGGCTCATCGTCATGAACCCAGGATACCGTCGGCCAGGGAAGCATCGCCAGCATGCGTAGCGGGCGGCGGCCTCTGCGGCCGGGAACCCGTGCGGGGCACTAGAAAGGGCAGCGGTACCCCCCATGCGCAGCGGGCGATCGGAAGCCCTGCGTGTCGGTCTTTGCGCAGGTCAGCCTAGCTGCAGGGTATGCCGGTGCCTCTGCCCTTGCCGCGAAGATCTTCACCATCTTCGAGGGCACCAGCGAAATCCAGCGGATGATCATCGGGCGCGCGGTCACGGGATTGGATGTCAGGTAGCCCTGGCCTGCGGATATACCTATCGTTGACCTGGGAAGACGGGCCGTTCCGCTTGGGAGTGGGGCGGCCCCTTCTCGTGTTCCGTTTGTCCGAATCCTCCCGGTTATTTCCCGTCGTTTCCGGACCGCGTGCTGAATCCGTGCTGATACCTGGGGCCTCATGGTCTATACCAATCGTATGATTGGTATAGACCAATTGGCATAGTTCCGGCCGCGCGGTGGCTTCCTGTGGGTCCCGGCAGGATATGCCGATGGACGGGGCGGCTGTGGTCGGCTTGACGAGGCAGGGAGAGCGAGCTTCGCGCAACAGTACGCAATGTTGCGACATGATTGCAGGAGGTCTCAGAATGTCGGTGGGTGACCTTACCATCACAGTCACTGGCTGATATGAAGGAGCGACGTGGAGCCTGTGGCTGTGGCTGTGGCTGTGGCTGAGGCTGAGGCTGAGGCTGAGGGCGGAGGCTCGGCTGGGGAGAACTCCGAGGCCGTCCTTGAGGTTCTTCCCGGAGGGCGGCCTGGCGGCCTGAGCGTGTATGAGGCGTCGTTTCCGCCGCGGGTGGCGGCATTCCTGCGGTACAGCCCAGTTATCGAGGCCGCGCAGGCCGCCCGGCGACGTGACTGGGCTGATGGCGCCTACGACATCGTTACGCTTGCGCTCACGGCTATTGACCTTGTGGTGTCCCGGCAGGGCTTCGAGGAGGAGGCGACCCGCGCCGACGTCGTGTCCGCGCTCACCGGGCTCGCGGCCCTGGCTGCCCCGGACCGGACGGCTGAGGAACACGCGGACGTGGCGCGGTTCGTGATCGACTTCCTGCTGAACCGGCAGGCGCACCACGCGAAGTTCCAGTACCTCACCAGCGATTACTCCAGCGCGGAGCGCCAGCACCAGCGCCGGGAGGTACCGTTTTCGCTGCTCGAGGAGCGCGACGACGCAGCGCGGGACGAGAACGTACTGCGAGCCACCGCCGATGCGATTAACGCGCTGATCGGCGGGCTGAACTTCGACGTGGAGGACGAGCAGGTCGCCACCGAGCTCGTGCTGGAACGCCAGTTGCAGCGCAACGCCTTCGACTCTGCGTCGCCGCTACATCGTCGCCGACGCAGACACCACGGACAGCACGGACAGCACGGACGGGAGCCTGATCACCGGAGTCCGGGTCGCGCACGCAGACCGCCGGTGGGACGGTCCAGCAGCGGCGGGGGACAGCGCATTGTGAGCCGGCCGCTGTCTCCGCTGGCCGCCCGCCTCGCCCTGCAGGTTGCCGCCGCCCGGAACAAGCGGATCGTGGTGGCGGAGCTGCTTGCAGCCGCGCAAGAGCATGACCTGAGCCTGGTCGGAGACCCGGCGGCTCGTGCCCGCTTCCGCCGGGCGCTAGGCGAGCTCGCGGGCACGTCCGTGGTGACGCTCCCGGCCGCGGCCTCGCGATCGGGCTGGGACGCCAGCGTCGAGCCGCCTCTTCCCGTCTGGGTAATGCGCGTTGACGGCGAGGCACCGGGGCCGGCCGTCAGGCCCGCGCCGCGCGTGTGGCCAAGCGCACTGGAAGCGGCAGGCCGGATCGTCAGCCGCCCCGACGAGCACGCGCTGCTGGAGCGCGTCGCCGGCTGGCTACGCGACAATCTGGCACCGGTCCGGGTGCCCGCCGAGGAGCGCTCGGCGGAGCTGTTCGACGACGAGAAGGCGCTCGACCGGTACCGGAAGAACAGGCTCTTCACCTCCGGTGCGCTCACCCTGGACCTGCTGGCCTGCTACGACCCGCCGCTTCCGTTCGTCTCCCAGCACGTGCCGGGCAGCGGTCCGGTGACTTTGCTCGTCGCGGAGAACCTGGCCACCTACACCTCGTTCCTCACGGCCGTGAGAGCCCTGGACGAGGCGACCCGGCCCAACCTGCACGTCGCCTGGGGCACCGGCGGCTCCTTCGAACAGAGCGTGCTGAGTATCCCGCTGCTGGACCCGCAGCCCCGGCACGTCCGCTACTTCGGGGACCTGGACCGAGCCGGGCTGCGGATCGCGGCCAGCGCGGCCCGCCAGGCGGCCCAGGCCGACCTCCCGCCGATGCTTCCCGCGACCGGGTGCTACCAGTTCCTGCTAGACGGCCCCCGCCACTGGCGGCGGCCAGACGGCAGCAACCGCGCCGGCCAGTCAGATGACGTGGGCGCCTGCGCCTGGCTGCCGCCGGTACTCCGCCCCCGTGCCGAGGAACTCCTCGCATCGACGATGCCGAGGGGAAGGCTCACGTACTGCTCGACGAGTTCCGCGATGCGCGAGATGTCGCCTTCCTCGACCTCAGCAACGTGGAAGCCGTTGCCGCCGAATGACTTGAGGAAGGTGACCTCGGCGTGCGGGCCGACGCGTGACTGGAGCAGGTAGCCGATCTCGCCCAGGACAGGCGACGGAACGAGGAGCGGCCCCTCGGCAGTGCGCATCAGCGCGAGGCACGCGGCGTGATGGTGGTCCTTCACGTTGCCCGCAGCGAGCAGGACGCCTGTGTCGCACAGCAGCATGTCAGTGGCCGAGTTCGGCCCGCAGGATCTCCTCTGACCTCTCCGCCAGATCCGGATCAGACTCGAAGGACGCGAAGAACGGCAGGTCCCGTACGCCGTGAGCGGCGTCAGCCCGGCCCCGGATCAGCTCAAGGACCGGCCGGACCTCCGCTTCGGGGAGCTCGTCCACCAGGTGATGCAGTTCCTCACGCATCGCGCTCATGCAGCCAGTATAAGAGCACCGGCTGAAGAAGGCAGCGCGCCTTGCCGGAGGGCGAGACCTCCGTGCTCCTAAGCGAGATCTGCGGCCGGATGGCCGAGGCTCATCCCAGGCCGCGCCTAGTGCCGGTACAGCCCATAGGTGCTCCAGCCATGCATGTGCGGCTGGAGTTCTTCGTGGCTGCAAGAGGTGACCTCCTCCCAGCGTTCCTTGCGGATGTCCGCGCGGCGCTCTTCCTCTTTCTGTGCCCACTCGGCCTCGGCCTTGTCGATCTCAAGCAACCGGATGAGGGTGGGCAGCTGGTCCTCCAGGGTGGATCTGCCGGTATCGCGCTGGCTGAGGACCGGGAACTGCTCCCATCCCCGTGTCAGCGTCACCTCCAGCCTGCCGGAGGCCGTGAAGCTCTTGTTCACGGTCGTGCGCTCCGTGCGGGTCGGGTAATCGGTCTGGGTGATGAAGGCGCGGCCCGGGCGCCCGCGCTCGTCCAGTTCGCGGATGGCGACCTGAAACTGGCGAGAGGGAAGCTTGATCAACAGGTCGGGACCTGGCTCGCCGCGGCCCGTATAGCCGACCTGGAGCTTCGCCGGAGCCGACCAGCCCATCTCGGCCACGGCGTTCACCAGTCCCTGGAGGTACCGGGCGGTACGGGGAATTTGTGCTCGAGAGACGTGCTCGCGCTTTTCCTGAAACGCGGTCACAGCCGGATGAGGTCCCCGAAGCTGCTGAGGAACCTTGAAAGCCCGCATCGGCGTCAGCGCCGCGAAGTCAGGCTCGAGGTAGGCGGTCACGCCGAGGACGGGGTCCATCCGGGTCGGCTCGTCAGCGTCCGGGCGGAACGAGCGGTGCGTATAACCGCTCGCTTCGCCGATCTGCGCCCGTTTTGTCCCATTATCCGGGCGCCGGGACTGCTCGCCTGATTGGCGTACGCCGCACACCCCCGTCGGCCGGTTCTTCGCCACCCTGCCCGCGCCAGGCGGCGAGCTAGTCTTGTCCGCACCTGCGGCCGGGCGGACTGCCGGTCGGCATGCGTCATCCCATCGACGCTGCCGCTGAGGCGGTGACCGGGTGCGCGTCGCCCGCCCGGCGGGAGGCTGGCACAGTGCTATGGCGAGCGACGCTGCGCGCGGCTCTGGACGCTGCGCGAGCAGCGGCGTCATGTCGTAAGGGGGTGTCAACGGCCAAGTTTTTAGTTGGCCACTTGTTCCACGTCCTGCGTGAGCGTGATGGCGTCGTTGGCGTTGGGCGTGTGCGTGTGCGTGAAAAGACCCTGACCTGCCCGCGGCAATAACCGGTGGCGGTGGCCGCCGCTGACCCGTAGGGTCGGCCCTGGGGAGGTGCGGTGGAAGGCTACCGGCACGCGGTCACCAGCCCCGACGGCACCCAGATCGGCCTGCTGACAGCCGGCCAGGGCCCGCCGCTGCTGCTGGTGCACGGCGGCATGGGCTGCATCGCCAGCTGGCAGTCCTTGTGGGACGTACTGACCGGGCGCTGGCGGGTGACCGCGATGGACCGGCGCGGGCGGGGCAGCAGCGGCGACACCGGGCCCTACGATGTCAGCCGGGAATTCGAGGATGTCGCGGCGGCCGCGGCCAGCCTGGGCGGGTCGGCCGACGTGTTCGGCCACAGCTTCGGTGCCACCTGCGCCCTGGGTGCCGCGGCGCGAGGGGCGCCGATCCGGCGCCTGGCCCTGTACGAGCCGCCCGGCCGCAGACCGCCGCGGGAATGGCGGGACCGGGTCCGCGCCATGATCGCCGCAGGCCAGCCGGGACCCGCCATGGCGAGCTTCCTGACTGAGATCATCGGCCTGAGCGAAGAGCAGGTCATCGAGCTGCGGAACGCTCCGCGCGACTACGACGTCATGCCGATCGTGTCCGCCACCATGCCCCGCGAGGGCCAGGCCATAGCCGGCGCCGACCTGCCCGCCCTCGCGGCCGGCGTCCCGGTCCCGGTCCTGCTGATCCTCGGCTCGGCCAGCCCGGCCTGGGCGCATGACATCACCGGCGAGCTGGCCGCCGGGCTGCCGGAGAGCACCCTGGCCGTCCTGGACGGCCAGGGTCACGACGCCATCGACTCAGCGCCCGGCCTGCTCGCCAGCGAGCTGGCCGGGTTCTTCCGTTACTGACAGACCTGCTCCGCGCAGCGCGGCAGCTTCCCAGCCTTCCCGCGGGTCCCCAGCAAGCTGATCCCATCAGCACTGCACACCGCCGAGCAGTGCGCGAGCAACCGGGTGCAGGCCGATCCGGCGGCGAGCAGCAGCTGCTGAGCCTGGGCAGGGCGCTGGCCAGGGGGCCGAGAGTGCTGCTGGCCGACGAGCTCTGGGTCGGCCTTGCGTCTGTGGTCGTCGACCGGCTGCTCGACGCCGTGCGCGCGGCGGCCAGCCAGGACGGGACAGCGGTGCTCCTGGTTGAGCGGATGCGGTCCATTACGGAGCCTGGTTGCGCTGTCCGGGAGCCCGCCGCTGGCCAGCGCCGGGTCTGAGCCGTGATCGTGGCGGTGCGCTCGATGGTGACTGCCAGCTCGTTCAGCGCCTGCCGCAGCCGGCCTCGCCCGGCCCGCTCAGCGCCCCGGGCACGGCTGGGCGGCCGCTGCGCGCCACGGCGGCGCCTGGGCCGCGGTCTTCCCCGGCAGGCTTGCGAGCTCGCCGGTCACCGGGAGGATCGCCTGCGTGCTCTCCTCGCGCGGCAGCCTCCCCCCCGGGGCGCGCGGCTTACTGGCGATCTCGCGCACTCGCCGCGCCGCCGCTGGACGGCTGTGCTGCCGCGGATGTCTGGAACCACGTGCGCTCATATTCGACGGGGTCGAGGATCTCCCAGGCTGCCTGGCCGATGGCGAGGACGCCGCGTGCGGGCAGGGCGACGCCGCCGATCGCGGGGTTGTCCCGCAGGCGGGCTGGATGGCCCAGGTCGTCGCCGTCCAGCGTGGCTCGCGAGTCGTCGACGAAGTACATCCGCTGGGGCATGAGCGTTCCGGTGTGGCCGCTGGGCATCAGTCCGGACAGCTGCAGCTGGCCCATTCCCAGCGCGCTGGACAGGTGCTCTCGGGCCCGGATGAGTGATCGCCGGCGCCAGGTGGCCAGCGGCATCGCTCCGCTTATCGTGTTGAGCAGGCCAAGGAGGGGTGTCGAGGTGGCGGTGAGCGTCCACTCCAGCGCGGGCGCGTCCATGGTCACGCGCAGGGTCGCCGGGCCGGTCCAGGTGAGCCCGATCGTGGCGTGCCCGGTGAAGTGGCAGGCTGGGCCGTAGTAACGGGGGCAGGCGGTGTCGAGTCGCTGACCGTCGACGTGGATCGACCAGCGGCCGCCAGGGTCACGATGCCACACGGTTCGGTAGGGGGCGAAGTCGTACTCCGGGAAGACGCGCAGTGCGAGCACGTGACCGGAATCGAAGGGCAGGCCGAAAACGCCCCACCCCTTGACGTACTCATAGTCGGGCCACGGCGCGTGGCCCCGGCCGGCTGGGAGATTCGATAGCCGGGCGGACAGGCTGGTGACGGTCTTGCCGGACATGGACTTGCCTCCATTGCGTAGGTCTGGCTGAGCTCTGCGCGCGCTGTCATGGGGGTGTCGTGGTGGTGATCGCCATGGTGTAGCAGACCGCGGTGCCCGACAGCGCGACGGTGCCGTCACCCCGGACGACGGTCGTGCGCAGCTTGGTGACGGGCTTGTCGGTCCTGGCTGCCAGGACCTCGACGTGGCCGGTGATGACGTCGCCGGGACGCACGGGTGCTTTGAAGTCCCAGTTCACGCTAAGGAAGACGGTTCCCGGGCCGGGCAGCGACTCGGCTACCACGGCATTGAGGATGGCGCTGATTATCCCGCCTTGTACGACGATCTCGCCGAACCGGGACGCTCGTGCCGCGGCGAGGTCATAGTGCAGCGGGTTGCGATCTCCGCTGATCTGGGTGAACCGCTCGATGTCGTCTGGGGTGACTGCGCGGGAAAGCTCGGCGGTGTCACCGACGGCGGGTGGTCCGGTGGGCCAGCATGAGTTCATGGTGCTGCCTTTCGGTCGGGGCGACAGGGATGGCGTGCGGGTTCTGCCTGAGGTCACGGCTGAGGGTGGTCATGGCGAGCAGCCCGGCTAGCGGCCCGGCTGCCAGCGCCAGGAAGGCGTACCGCCAGCTGGCGGCGGCGGCGATCAGGGGGACCAGTTGGATGGTGACAATGGTCAGCAGGAATCCGGTCGCCATCTGCGCGGTCAGCGCGGTCCCGATGTAGCGGCGGTCGGCTGTCTCGCTCAGCAAGGCGGAGAACACGCCGGAGTCGGCGATGACCGCGGCCCCCCACAGTGCCGCGAAGGCGAGCAGCCACGGGCGGCCCGCGCCGAAGGCCAGCGGTGAGAGCACGCAGCAGGCGCCGCTGACGGCCAGGGCCGCGGCGGCGGTGGCGGCGCGGCCAAGACGGTCGGCGGCCCAGCCGCCCATCAGGCAGCCGGCCAGCCCGGCCACGCCGATGACGAGGAAGGCGTCGATGCCGGAGGCGCCGGGCCCGGCCGGGCCCGGCCGGCCGGTGGTAGCGGTGCTCGCGGTGAGGAACGCCGGCAGCCACGTCCAGAGCGCGTACAGCTCCCACATGTGCCCGAAATAGGCGAGGCTGACCAGGCGGGGGCCTCTGTCGGTGAATATCGCGAGGGCATGGCGGGGGCGGACGGTGCCGCCGGCAGCGGGGAACCGCGGGCCCGGCCTGACCAGCGCGCCCGCGACGATCGCCCCGCACAAGGCGGTTGCCGCGGCCGCGGCCAGGACCGTGCGCCAGTCCAGTCGCCACAGTCCGCCGATCAGGTGCGGAAGAGCGGACCCCAGGGTCAGGGAGCCGATGAGCACGCCCATGGCCAGCGCCCGGCCTCCCGGCCGTGACCAGGAGGCCATGAGCTTCATGCCCACCGGCCAGGAACGCCCCGGTGGCGAACCGCAGCGGCACCGCGGCGGCCGGGCCGTCGGCGAACAACGCGATGATCAGGGTGCATGCCGCCGCGCCGGCGGCACAGCCCGCGACAAGCAGGTGCGGCGGCGTCCGGTCTGCCAGGCCCGACACGGCCGAGGCGATGGCCCCGGCCACGAATCCGGCCTGCACCGGCGCGGTCAGCCAGCCCGCGGCGCCAGTGCTTATGTGCCACTGGCTGGCCATGGCGGGAACGACCGCCGATGCGGAGAACCACACTCCCATGACCAGTACCTGCACCAGCGCGATGAGGCCTCGCTGGGCCAGCGGATGCCGCATGTCACCGCTCCCGTCTAGCCTGACGCCGGCTCGAGCTGGCGGCCGGGATCAGCCGGGCGATCGGCGGTCATCGCCGCCGCCTCCTCGGCCATGGCGTCTTTCAGCTCGAGCAGGTACTCGCCGATGTCATCGGCGGTCCATGCGAACGAGGCGATCCGCCCGGTCACCCGGAACAAGCGCAGCGACAGCGCGTCGCGTTCCGCCTGGTAGCGGCCGGCGGCATCGGGGCCAGCCGAGGTGATCACGCGCGCCAGGATTTCCGCGTCGCGCAGCGCGTCGGTGATGCCGTGGGCGGTGAGCGGGTCCTTGAAGTAGCCGGCGTCACCGACCAGGGCCCACCCGGGCCCCGCCGCGTCACGCAGGTATCCCGTCAGGCCGGGGAACACCCGCGGCCGGCCTGCCGCGGCCGCGCGGGCGAGCCTGCCCGCCAGGCCGGGCGCGGCCCTGCCCAGGATGCGCCAGAAGGCGGCATCAGCGCCGCCCTCCAGCTCGCGCCGCAGGCACTGCGGGGTGGTAGCGGCGAACACGCAGGTCAGACCGTCGTTGGTGGGGATGGCCCCGGCGGCTGCCCCGGTCGCATAGTGCCAGTGGTAGCCCTCGGTCGCAGCGTCGCGGAAATACCGGTAGATGACGGCGCTTGAGGCCGGGGCGACGCTGGCGGCTTCGGCGCCGACAAGCCGCGCAATGGTCGACCGGCGGCCGTCGGCACCGACGACCAGGTTGGCGTCCACCTCCAGGTGCGCCGCGCCGGCCCGGCCGGTGATCCCGGTCACCCGCCCGGTCCGGTCACGCCGCAGGCCGGTGACCGACGTGCCGAACCGCAGGACCGCGCCGCGCATGAGCGCGTGAGTCGACAGGGTGTCGGTGCCATACCGGGATCGGTCCAGCAGCAGCACCCGGGCTCCCTGCCGGGCCAGCAGCATCGCCGTCGCTGCGCCCGCGCAGCGGGCCCCGGCGATGACCACGTTGTAGTGCTGGCTGTTTCTGGTCGGCATCTGCTTCTCCAAAGGGTTGTCAGGCGGGTCAGGCGCTCAGGTCGCACGAGTCCCGGATGTCCGCCGCGCGGGCGGGGGACGCCGCCCGCCCGGTAAGGTGGGCTGCCACGAAACGGGCGTCGCGTCCCACGCCATCGACGAAGCTGGAATTGCGGTGGTGCAGGAACTTGAGGCCCAGGACGTAGATTCCGGGGATGTCGGTCACGCCGCGGTGCTGGCGGATCTCGCCGTGCTGATCCAGGCCGAGAGGCGGCAGCCACGGGTAGGCCGGGCGGTACCCGGTCGCCCAGATCACGGTCGTGATGCCGGCGCGGCGCAGGTCCAGCCGGGTCGGGCCGCCGCGCGGCGCGAAGGTCGGCCAGGCCTCGGCCGGGCCAGCGTGCTCGTCGCGGCTGCTGCGCGTGATGTAGGCGTCGATGGAGCGCAGGAGCCGCTCCATCCGGGCCTGCGCCGCGGCGGTGGTGGCGGGCAGGTCGTCAGCGAAGCTCAGCCACCTGCCGCTGGCCGCGGTAAGCCGCGGCCAGCGTCACCCCGCCCGCGGTCAGCGCTTCCAGGTCTACCCTGCGGCCGCTGCGCCCGGAGAGCTGCAGCGACGGCGCCGAGCGGGCGGACCCCGCGCTGCGCATGTCATCGATCGTGTGGTCGAGAATCCCCGCCTGGTCCATCCACCACAAGATGTCGCGGCCGCGGTAGCAGCGGGGCAGCCGGGAATGCGGGCCAACCGAGATCATGACAGGCCTGCCGGACCGGCGCAGCTCGTCGGCGATCTGGGCCCCTGACGCTGACGCGCCGACCACCAGCACGCCACCGTCGGGAAGCTCACCCAGGCGACGGTAACGGCTGGCAGGCAGCTGATGAATGCCCGGCTCGATCCCGCTGGCAACGGGCGGCACGAACGCCCGGTCCTCTGTGCCGGCCGCCACGACCACGTTGCGCGCGAGCCAGGTCTGCTGGTCGGTGATGACGCGCAGGCCGCCGGCGCGCGCGTCAACGCGCTGAACGTTTGTGCCCTCGTGCAGCGGGACGGCGAATGAGCGGGCATAGCCCTGCAGGTAGCTGACCAGTTCGGGGGCGGCCATGTAGCCGTCCGGGTCTGCTCCCGAGTAGGACCAGCCGGGCAGCCGGCTCATCCAGCTGGGGCTGATCAGCCGCAGCGAATCCCACCTGGCGGTCCGCCAGCGCTCGGCGACCCGCCCCCGCTCCACCACGACGTGGTCAGCGCCGCGCTCGGCCAGGCAGTGGCTGATCGCCAGCCCGGCCTGGCCGGCCCCGACGACGAGGGTCTCCACCCTGTGCATGGTCATCCCCCCGTCGCCGGTCACGCGGTCAGCTGGTCGCGATGTCGACACTGATCGGCACGCCGTGGGTCAGCACGTCGTAGACCGCTGAGCGGGCCACTGCCTGCTCCACTAGCACGCGCAGTTCGGCGGGCGGCGCGTCGCCGCGCACCCGGAAGCTGACCCGGATCTGCTGGAAGCCGTTGCGGACCTCGTTGGAGAGGCCGAGGATCCCCCGCAGGTCGATGTCGCCCTCGACCCGGGACTCGACCGACTCCAGGGTGATCTTGCGAACGGCGGCGATGTTGCCCAGGCCGGAGGTCAGGCAGGACGCCAGCGCCGCGAGCAGGATCTCCGCCGGCGTCGGCGCGGTGTCCTGGCCTACCAGCACCTCAGGGTGGTCCGCCTCGATGGCGAACGTGCTTGCATGCTGCTGGTCGGCGCCCACGCCGAAGAACGCGCTGATCTGGCTGCGGTTGTGCGTGCCCGAGATCCAGCGGTTGTCCACGCTGAACTTGAACCGGGCCGCTTCGGGGTGTGCCTTGACGGCGTCCAGCGTCGCGAACAGCTTGGCTGTATCGACGCCGTTACGGTGGGATTGGGTCTCGACGGTACTCACAGATACTCCTTCTGGGCTTGCCTGATCGGAAGAGGCTCGCGTGGTGCGTTGCCAGGACTCAGCCTCGCCGCGCAGGGCCTTGCGATTCATCGGGCAGGTGCCCTATCCCGCCAGTGGCGGATACTTAAGTTCTGAGGAGGTGCGCGGTGCCGGCGCACGGCGTGATCCAGTCACCGGTCCTGGTCGGCCGGGACGCCTACCTGACCCTCTTCGGGGAACGGCTCGCCGACGCGGCGGCGGGCACGGGCCGACTGCTGTTCGTCGCGGGCGAGGCGGGCATCGGCAAGACCCGGCTGCTCGGCTCAGCCGCCCGGCACGCCCGCGCCAGCGGCTTCGCCGTCGTCCGGGCGGCAGCGTTTCCCGGTGACGCCCAGTCGCTCGCTGGCCTCCTGCTGGATATGGCCAGCGGCCTGATGCCCGCGCGCGAGCCGGCGCTCAGCGACCTCGGACGGAGCCTGGCCTCCCGGCTGCGCACGATCCCGGCGGCCGATGGCGACGCGCACCACAGGCGCCGCCTGCTGGTCCAGGACCTGGCCGACCTGATCGTCGCCGTCGACCCGGGCGCGCCGGTGCTGATCATCCTCGAGGACCTGCACTGGGCCGACGAGCTGAGCCTGGATGTGCTCGGCCACCTGGCCAGCCGGGTCGCGGACCGGCCGATGCTGGTCGCCGGCACCTACCGCAGCGACGAGCTCTATCCTCAGCTGGCCATGCGCGACCTGCGCGCCCGGCTGCTGGGCCAGCGGGCCGCCGAGGAGATCCGGCTGCCGCGGCTGGGGCTGCACCAGACCGCGGTCGTGGCCAGCGCGGTACTCGGCCTGCCGGTTCCGGCCCAGGCGGTAGCCGCGATCTACCAGCGCAGCGACGGCATCCCCCGGACACCATCCCGGTCGACGCCGAGATCACCGCGATCATCCGGGCGCAGCAGGAATGGGCCGCCGCCTGGCTGGACGCGCACGCCGCACCGGGCACGCGGCCCCGCTACCTGTTCCTCGGCCTGCTGTTCAACCGCAACGCCGACCGGCCCTACGTGTCGGCGACCCTCCGCAAGACGCTCACCGAGCTGGCACTCCGGCTCGGCATCCGCGACAGCGCCGACCGCATCGTCGACTTCCAGCGGACCCACCGGTTCCGGCATACCAGGGCCACCAGCCTGCTCAACGCCGGCGTCCCCATTCACGTCGTCCAGCGCTACCCCGGTCATCTCTCGCCGGCCATGACCATGCACTACGCCCAGACCCTGGCCGAAACGCACGAGGCCGGGTTCCTCCGCTACCGCAAGATCACCGCCGACGCCCGCGACCTGCAGGCAAGCCCCCGCGACCTCTACGACATGCTGCAACTGGACCAGCGGACCGACCGGATCCTGCCCAACGGCTGGTGCCTGCTGCCACCCCGCCAGGCATGCGACCGGGGAAACGCCTGACCTGCAGCAAGTTCGCCACCGACGCCACGTTCCTGCCCGAGCTGCGAGCCCAGGAAGACCGCACCCTCGCCCTCATCGACACCCGCCAGGCCGCGTTCACCGGAAGGACCGGCAGCCCCATGGCCCCCGGAAACGTCTGGCTCGACGGCCGCCATCGCGAGGCCAGCGCCCTCGACGCCATCATCACGGCCCTTGAATCGGCACCCGAAGCGCCAGGCGGCAGCCCGCAGGCCGTCCGCGGAGCAGGAACCCCGGCCCGGGCCGACGCCGCGATCGCCAGGCAGGACGAGCGCAATGCCCGGTAACACCGCCAGCCTCCGCAAGGCGGCCGCCGCCCGCACCGCAGCCGCCACCGCCCGCACCGAGAACGCGCTCGTCGCCATGATCAAGGCCGGCGAGCCCGTCACCTTCCGCGGCCTCGCCGCCAGGGCCGGGGTCTCGCTCGACTTCCTCTACCGCAACGACGGCATCCGCCAGCGCGTCGAGCACCACCGCTCAGCCCGCCCGAAACGAGAGGAGCCCGCCGGAAGCCAGGCCGGGCAGGACCACCCGTCAGGCATCGTGCGCACGCTGACCGCCCGGCTCGCCGGCCTCAGGCGCCGCCACCGCGAGGAAACCGCCGCCCTCCGCCAGGCCCTTGAGCAGGCCCACGGCGAGAACCTCCTGCTCCGCCGCCGCCTCGGCGCAGGCCAGGACCCAGGCCCCGGAGACTGACCGCGATGCCAGCCCCGGGCACCGACCCGCTCGGCACGCCACCCATGTTCGATGTCACGATTCCGTTGACACCCGCCAGGGCCGCCGCCATCCTCCGCGCGCTGGCCGCACTTGACGCCATCCCCGCCCACCGCCGCGAGCTGGACCTCCGCGAGCACCAGCTCATCACCGGCGCCCGCACGGCCGGCGCCACCTGGCAGCAGATCGCCGCCCGTCTCGGATACAAGGACCGCCAGGCCGCCCAGCAGCGCTACCAGGCCCTCGCCCGCGCCCTCGCGCCACCGTCACGGACGCGTACGCGACAGTCCTGACCTGCGAAAACATAATGAAAATTTGCTCAAACTAAAGATAACCGAGGTGGACTCGACCGTGACGACCTCGATGCCCTGGCAGCGCAGGTGATCGCCCAGCTCGGTGACCGCGGCCATAGTCGCCTTCACGGTCCACACGTGCATGCTGCGCCGGCCGGGCCCGCTGTCACCGGGCACCCGGGTGCATACCACCCCGGTGGCCTTGGCCACGTCGATCGCCGCGACCCGCTCCCAGACGCGCTCGTACTCCTCGTCTTCCACCTCTTGCGGCTGCTCCATCCAGCTCGCCTCCCATATGCTCGTGCCTGCAGGAAAGGCGGGCTGCCCGCGGGGCCCCGGCCGGAGTGAAAAGCTGACCGGCGTGCTCGTGGCGACAATGCGCGACCCTTCGGGTCGAGGCCCCGGCGCCAGGCTAAGCGACGGACCCGGGTTCCAAGCTGAAGCCGGCTTCGGTAACGGGCAGCCCGCGTCCAGCCTCCCGCCCGGCCCGGCCACGCGACCCGCACTCGGCCGAATCGTGCCCGTACCACAACGCGGCAGCAACCCCAGCCCCCGCAAACCCGCACTGAGCCCCTATTTCGCGCCCGCGCGGCGCCCGGCCCGGGGATATGTGGCTAAACGGCATTGAGTCTGCACCAGCCATGGCCAGACCCGCTGCGGCGGTGCGTTGATTGTCACGGCGTGGGTGGTCTGCACCATCGGAGCTGGCACTAGATCGTCTCCCGGCAGCGCCATCGCCCTTTCCCCGGTGGTGGCGCTCCAGGAAATCCGCTGAGGCCGAGCCAGGCGTCGGCTGGTTTCACGTAGAGCGCTCATGGCAAAACGATGCACCCATCCCCACCGGCGCGGCCATGGCCCGCAGGCCCAATCCCACTGTTGCGTCGTCTTCCCAAACCAAGCCGTGTGTCGATGGATGGGATCACCACGATCGGTGACGCAGTAGAAGCATGCAGGCGAACGCAGTTGCACGGCTGGGATCTGGTGGCGTATGCGCAGAACCTCGCTGCCAGGAAATTCACCTATTCTCGGCTCAATACCTGGGATACACCTTCCAGGGCCTTCGAACGAGGTATGGGGTACTGCGAGCAGCAGTCGCTTGCGCTGAAACATATCTATGACCAACTGGGGATCGAAGCAAGGCCAGTGTTTGCCTTGCGTTGCACGTTTCCTGCCACGGTGGTTGATGGCACGCTATCGCCTGAAGGAGTCTCGGGCCATGCCTGGCTGCGAGTCAGGATCGGAGACGAGGAACTCGATGTGTGTTCTGGCTCAGTCAGCAACAAGCCTGGCGTGACGCATTTTGAGACCCTGTCGAAGGTGCATTCCTGGCAGCCGTGGCTGCGTCCGTTCACGCACCTGGGATCATCCATTGAAAATATTAGGCGAGAGATGTTGGCGAGCGCGGCCTCAAAGGAGCAGCGAAACACTGCTAAACACCCTGGCCGAGACTCGCAAGCGGAGGGGTCACTTCTGCGGCCAACCGAAGGTGAGTGACCAGCTGAGTGACGATCGTGGCGCGGCGAGCAGACGCCCACGGACTTACTCGGACAGTGTGAGCAGGTCGGCCGCAGCCTTGCCCACGACGATGACTTACGAACTTGGCTTCGGGACGAAGAGGCCCAGTTGCTAACGCTGTTGGTAACAACAGATGTGGATGCATCGGGACGATCCTGGACGCCAAAGTCCCCTGGCACATCGTGTGACCTGCTCAGGCGGTCCATGGTGGACTCGCGTGGACCCGGAAATCCTGGTGGTCACAGGGCTGCTCCTGAACGGGCCCTCGGCAGGCTGACCCCGACGTCCTGCCATCTCCATGCATACCAGACGATGAACAAGGTGCACGCAATCTCGATGATGCTGAAGAACGTGTAGTACATTGCTGGCCCAGATCCGACAAACAGCGACACGAATTGAACGACAGTCATTATCGACCCGGCGGCGATGTTGGCCCAGCGATTTGCCCTGTATTTCAGCAGCCTGGAGAGGAGAACCATGGAGATCGGTATTTCTACCAGTATTGCAGTCCCCAATAGGAATCCTGGGCTGATGTCGCCGATCCCATTCACGTGTCCAGCGATATACTGCTTCAGTAGCTCGGGGTCGAACAGAGACACGACGTCGCAGTACAGATAGTTCAACGTTACGAAGATCCACAAGGCTGACAGCGTTCTCTTCACATTCTCCATGCGGATGGTCTGTTGTTCCCCCGAGTCCATGTCTTCCTCCAAGGTTCGTGCTTGGCACTAGATCCAGCGGATGACCATGGTGCGGCAGCCGGGAGAGGCAAACGGCCCGCAGGCGCGGGACCTTCGCCTGGCAACTGCCGTCGTTACTCACTCAGTTACTCGCTCCCAGTTCGCGCAAACCTGGCGGCAGCGGAGGCACCTGTCACCGGGGGTGCGCCACGGCCGCTGCGCGGTAGGCTTCGCGAGCCTTGACACGTCGGCCGCAGCCAACAGCGCGATCGAGAACGCGGCGGCCGACCCCGAGGTGGCCGCCGTCGTGCGCGGCCACATGGCGCGGCTCGAGCAGTGCTTCGCCGGCGCGTTGCGTACGGCCGTCGACCTCGGCGAGATCCCGGCGTCGGTCAACGTGACCGCGGTCGCCAAGGGCCTGGTCGCGACGGCCTCGGGCATGATGGTCGTCGGCAAGGCAAACCCTGACGAGGAGGTGCTGCGGATCATTGTCGGTAACGCCTTCGCTGGCCTGATGTAAGAAACCCCGGCCGCCGCCTGGCGGCCTCTTCTGCGGCCCAATAGATGAACGATCACTCAAGAAAGAAGGCGGGAGGTGAAGGCCATCATCATCAGCTCCTACGGCGGCCCTGACGTGCTCACCGTCACCGAGCTGCCCGATCCCGTGCCGGCGGCGGGCGAGGTGCTGATCGCGGTAAGGGCCTCCGGGCTGAACCACGCCGAGGCGTCCATGCATAGCGGAGCCAAAAACAGCCTCTGCCAAGCCAAGCCCGCCCGGGTATTCGGCTTCGATGACATCGTCGAGGCGCACAAGGTGACGGAGTCAGGCCTGGCCGGCGGCAAGATGACCGTGTCGGTAACCTGACGCGCCGCTCACCAGGGTCGGTCATCTCCGCAGTGGAAGCGCAGCCGGAAGATGCCGAGAAGGCGCAATGAGGTTACCTGCAGGTAACCTTCAGGCGAAGGGCAGGTTCATCGTGAATCATCGGCCTGGCTCCCTCCGGTGCCGTCTTCCCGGGAATGCGCCCGAAAGCGCGCTTCGCCGGACACCCTGAGCCTGCGGGGCGCGTCTCGCCGGGCCACCGGGCGGCAGGGGAGCAGACCGGAGCCCCGGAGAAACGAGTACCTCATGACCACCGCCGACCTGCTGGCCCGCATCGAGTGCGTCGCCGGGAAGATCAGCTATGAGCAATTCCGCACTTGGGTCGTAACGCAGGCGATCCGTAACGCGCTGGAAACGTTCCACGGCGGCCGTGCGTTCGACCCGGACAACCCGGGCAGCGGAGAGGGATTCATCAGCGATGACCAGATGCACGTGCTGAACATCACGATTCGCCGTGCCGTGTATGAGGCGCTTGGCCAGGTGGACATCGCCCACCGGGCCGCTCAGGCATCGCACCAGCGGGAACTGCGCACCGAGGAGCAGGAAGCGCTGGATTTCTGCGAGTTTCAGCTGAGGACCGTCCGTGCCTATATGGAACCGCCAGGGTCGCCCGAACTGGAGGAGGCGTACCACCATTACGTCAGCGAGCCGGACGTCAGCCGGTGATAGCGACGGCGTTCACCCGCCTCGGGTGAAGCGGGCCGGCCGCGCGCGGCGTAATGCTGGAATGTCTCCAGTATGCCCCTCAGCAAGAGGGGGCAGACGTGAGCGGGACAGACGGGAGCCCGCAATGGCAAAAGTCGCAGGGAACTACCCGGATAAGGCAGAGCCTGAGGCCGGCCAGGGCGGTGGCCTGCCGATCCTCGGCCGCAGATCCCGCCCCGCCCGCTGAGAAGGCCGGGGGCATGGCACCGAGCCGGGAGCCGCCCGCTCCGCCCTCCGTAGCGCCGGAGCAGGTCAAGGTCCGGGGCGAACGCTGGTGGCCGGTGGCGCTGGCCATCCTGGCCGTCGCGTTCCTGCATATGGCGCTGCCGGCGCGGTACCGGGTTAACCCTCCATGGGTCGTCCCCGTCATTCTGCTCGCGCTGCTTGTCGTGCTGATCATCGGGGACCCGGGCCGCATCGACCGCCAGCGGGCCTGGCTGCGGGTAACTACCGGCGTCGTCATCGCCGTACTCACGACGGCGAACCTGTTCGCCGCCGCCCGGCTTGTCCGTGACATCATTACCAGCAACAAGCTCTTCGCGAATAACGCCACCGGGCTGCTGGCGACCGGCGGGGTGATCTGGGCGACGAACGTGATCGCGTTCGGGCTGTGGTACTGGGACCTGGATCGCGGCGGCGCCGCCGCCCGTGCGCACCATCCCTTTGCGAATCCGGCGTTCGTCTTCCCTGAGATGCTGCACACCGATTATGTGCCGGCGGCCTGGGTGCCGAAGTTCGTCGACTACCTGTCGCTGGCCTTCTGGACCGCCACCGCGTTCAGCCCCACCGACGTTTCCGCGGTCAAGCCGTGGGCCAAGCTGCTCATGATCACCGAAGCAGCCGCGTCCCTCGGCATCGGCGCGCTCGTGATCGCCCGGGCGATCAATATCCTGTAGCGCGGCCAGCTGCCGGGGCAGCGTTTCTGCGGCGGCGTAGCGCCGGATCAGCTCCGAGTAGCGGGAGGGTACTCATTCCGGCTACCGTCGCGCGCCCGCAGGTCAGCCCTTCTGTACCGAAGATAACGGGAACCGTATGCTGAACGGCCGGTTGTAGATCTTGGGTGCCGCCGCGAACGGAACCGGCGCGCCGTTCGGGTAGAACACGTACCGTTCGCGTGGTCCGGCGATCGTGGGGCGTTCGAGCGCCATACGTGACCTGGCGTCACCATCGATCGGCATCACGTCGTACTTGCCCGCTTCGGCCCACGCGACGGGTGGTACACCTCCGTCGACGTCGATCCGGTCGTCACGCTGCCGGTAGCTGGTTGATCAGGACGATGACGGAGCGGGGGCCGGCGGTGATGTGGTCTCCGGCCTTGCGCTCGGCTGCGACGGGCCCGGCCGCGGACGCGGGATCGTAGGTGTCGATCTCAACCCGCCACGCGGCCTGGGGCCTGGTGACGGGCAGCGCGAATTCGAGTGGCTCCCACCAGGCATTCACGAGGACCAGGAAGTCGTCGTCGACCAGCCACGTGCCGTCGGCGGCCCGGTCAGGGTCATCGGATCCGTCCAGGTACAGCGCGATAGCCCGGGCGTTGGCGTCCGACCAGTCGGAGCCCGTCATCTCGGTGCCCGCCGGGGTGAACCACCGCAACTCCACTGCCTCGGCTCCGGCCAGGAAACGGCAGCGGCGGAACACCGGGTGGGCCCTGCGCAACGCGATAAGCCGCGTGGTGAAATCCCTTAGGCCGGCGTCTGGCTGTGACCAGTCGAACGAGGTGATCTCATTGTCCTGGCAGTAGGCGTTGTTGTTGCCCTGCTGGGTGCGGCCCATCTCATCGCCGCCGAGCAGCATCGGGATGCCGAAGGACAGCAGCAAGGTGGTCAGCATCGCGCGGGACTGGCGCTCGCGTAGGGACACCACGGCGGGGTCGTCGGTCGGGCCCTCCGCGCCGCAGTTCCACGAGCGGTTGTCATCGGTCCCGTCGCGGTTCGATTCCCCGTTGGCCTCGTTGTGCTTGTCGTTGTAGGAGACGAGGTCGCGCAGGGTGAAGCCGTCGTGGACCGTGATGAGGTTCACCGAGGCGGTCGGCCGGCGCCGCTCACGGGTGTACAGGTCCGACGATCCGCAGAACCGGGAGGCGAACTCACCGATACCGACCGGGTGGCTGCGCCAGAAGTCGCGCATGGTGTCGCGGTACTTGCCGTTCCATTCGCGCCACAGCGCCGGGAACCCGCCAAGGTCGTAGCTGTCCATCTGGCCGACATCCCAGGGTTCGGCGATGAGCTTCGCGCGCGACACCACTGGATCCTGAGAGACCATGTTGAGGAACGCGGACCGCTTCTCGAACTCGCCTTCCTGGCGGGCGAGGGCGGGAGCGAGGTCGAACCGGAATCCGTCGACGTGCATGTCCGTCAGCCAGTACCGCAGCGAGTCCATAATCAGCTGCAAGGTGACGGGATCGCCGCAGTTGAGCGAATTGCCGCAGCCGGTCGTGTCGACGTAATGCCGCGGGTCGCCGGGCTCCAGGCGGTAGTACGCGGGATTGTCCAGGCCGCGGAAGCAGAACGTCGGGCCGAGGTGGTTGCTTTCCGCGGTGTGGTTGAACACCACGTCGAGCAGGACCTCGAGCCCGGCCGCGTGCAGCGCGTCGACCATGGCCTTGAACTCGGCGACCTGGCCGCCGGGCTTCCCGGCGCGCACCGCGGCCGAGTATCGCTGATGCGGGGCGAAGTACCCGATCGTGTTGTAACCCCAGTAGTTCGTGAGCCCGCGGGCCGGCAGGAACGCCTCGGGGATGCTCTCGTGCACCGGCAGCAGTTCGACGGCGGTCACGCCGAGGCCGAGGAGGTGGGCGATGGCCGCCTCGTGCCCCAGGCCGGCGTAAGTCCCGCGCAGCTCAGGCGGCACCTCGGGGTGGCGCATGGTGAAGCCCTTGACATGGACCTCATAGATAACCGTGTCGGCGTAGGTGTGCCTGTAGTGGTCGCTGCCCTGCCACGGAAATGGCTCATCGGCCACCACCAGGCTGCGCGGCACGCTGGCCGCGGAGTCGGCCTCACTCGGCGCATCGGAGTCGCTGGCGGAGAATCCGAGGACCTCGGGCCCGAACGTGACCGTCCCGTGCAGGGCCCGCGCGTAGGGGTCAAGCAGGAGCTTGGCCGGATTGCATCGCACCCCCCCAGCCGGATCGTAGGGGCCCGTCGCCCGGTATCCGTACGCCTGCCCCGTCCGGATCCCCGGCACGAAGACATGCCAGACGCCGGCGTCGTAGTCCCGCATCGGAACCTGCGTCTCGGCTCCTGTCTCGTCGAACAGGCAGAGCAGCATCCCGTCGGCGACGCTGGATGCCACGGCGAAGTTCGTCCCGGTCCCGTCCGCCGTCGCGCCAAGCGGGAACTCACTGCCGGGGAGCGTCTCCACGGTCGGCACGGCTGCAGCGGTCATGACGGGGGCTCCCGGTCAGTGCCGATGCCCCGGATTACGTCGCCCACCGCGAGTACCTCGCCGTAGCGGCGGCGGATCATGTCGGCGATCACCCCGGTCCAGCCGGTCTGGTGGAAAGCGCCGATCGCGGCGCCGTTGTCGCCGTGGAAGTACTCGCTGAAGATCAGGTTGTCGTGCCACGCGGGATCGGTCTGCAGCAGCTCGGTCCCGCCGAAGCAGGGCCGCCGGCCGTCGGGTCCCTGCGTGAAGATCGAGATAAGCCGGTCCTGCAAGTCGGCGGCTATCTTGTCCAGCGTCAGCTGCTTGCCCGACCCGGTCGGGTACTCGATGGTGAAGTCTTCGCCATAGAACCGGTGGTACCGCTCCAGGACGGTGATCAGCAGGTAGTTCAGCGGGAACCAGATCGGGCCGCGCCAGTTGGAGTTCCCGCCGAACATGGCCGTGGTCGATTCGGCCGGCTCGTAGTCGATGCTGGCCTGCACGCCTTCGACGTCGATCACGTAGGGATGCTCGCGGTGGTAGGCCGACAGGGCCCGCAGGCCGTACGGGGACAAGAACTCGGCCTCGTCGAACAGTTTGGCGATCAGCCGCTCCAGCCGGGCCGGGCCGGCCAGGCTGAGCAGCAGCCGCTGGCTGCCCGGCTGCCCGCGCAGCTGCCCGGTTTCGCGCAGCTTGTCGGGGTCGGCGATGCCCTCGGCGCCGAGCAGGCTCGCGAACTGCTTGCCCACGACGAGCGCTTGCCGGATATCATTCTCCTCGATGACCACGGCCGCGAGCGCCGGGATGATGCCGACCATCGACCGGACCTTCACCGGCACCGCTTCCCCGGACGGTGTCACGATCCTGTCGTAGTAGAACCCGTCGGCCTCGTCCCACAGGCCCTGGCTGGCCAGGGCCTCGCGGATGCCGGCGAAGTGCTCAAGGAACTTGAGCACGAGATCCGCCGCCGGCCGCTGCCTGGTCCGGTTCAGGACGGCGGCGATGCTGCCCATGGCGATCGCGTAAAAGCCCATCCAGCCGGTGGCGTCGGACTGCTCCAGGGTGCCGCCGACGGGCAGGTGCGAGCGGTCGAGCGGGCCGATGTTGTCCAGGCCGAGGAAGCCGCCCTCGAACACGTTGTTGCCACCGGAGTCTTCCAGGTTGACCCACCAGGTGAAGTTGACGAGCAGCTTGTCGAAGATCCGGCTGAGGAAATCGAGGTCGCGGCCCCCGTCGATGGAGAACACCTCCAGTGCCGCCCACGCCTGCACCGGCGGGTTCACGTCGGAGAAGTCCCACTCGTAGGCGGGCAGCGCCCCGTTCGGGTGCTGGAACCACTCGCGGCACAGCAAGATCAGCTGGTACTTGGCGAAGGCGGGGTCGACGTGGGCCAGCGCCACGCAGTGGAAGGCCAGGTCCCACGCGGCGTACCAGGGGTACTCCCACTTGTCCGGCATCGACATGATGTCGAAGGCATCGAAGTTGCGCCAGTGGGAGTTGCGCCCGGTCAGCCGCTGCGGCGGCGGCGTCGGCTGGGTCGGGTCGCCGTCCAGCCAGCGTTTCACGTCATAGTAGAAGAGCTGCTTGCTCCACAGCATCCCGGCGAACGCCTGGCGCATGACCATCGCCTCGTCAGCGCTCGCGTCGCGGGGCGTCAGCTCGTCGTAGAACTCGTCGGCCTCGGCTCGCCGTTTCGCCATCACCTGGTCGAACTGGGTGCCGAACGGGGTGGCCGTTTGTCCGCTGGCCGCCTTCCCCGCGGCCGGCCGCAGCCGTACCCGCAGCTCGACCGTCTGGCCAGCCGGAACGCTGACCTGGTACCAGAAGGCGCATTTGGTGCCCGTGCGCTCGGGATTGACGGTGGCCGTTCCGCTGACCACATGGTCGTTGATGCCGTCCTTCGGGTACGGCGTGCCCGGTTTCGTACCGTACAGCCTCGCGAGGTTGGTCTCGTTCTCGCAGAACAGCACCTGCGGTAGGGCCCCGTCCGGCCCGGCATCTGCGGTCAGTTCGAGTTCACCCAGGAACGGATGGGCGATGCTGACTGCGGCCGTGTCGGGCGGACCGGCCTCGGCCGCGCCGAGAACCGGCTTGGGAGAGTCGTGGTCCCAGGACCAGGTGTTGCGGAACCAGGCGGTCGGCAAGACGTGCAGGGTCTCGGTGTCCGGGCCGGCGTTGGTGACCGTGATCGCCATCAGCAGGTCGTCGGGATCGGCCTTGGCGTAGTGCGCCTCGACGATCCAGTAGCGGTTACTGTCGAATATCCCGGTGTCGATGAGCTCGTATTCGGGCTGGTACTTGTTGCGTGAACCGTTCACGTCTATCAGGTCTTGATAGGGGAACGTGGCCTGCGGATAGTGATAGCGCCATCGGTTCCAGGCGTGACTCGGGATCGCGTCGAGATACCACCAGTACTCTTTGACGTCCTCGCCGTGATTGCCCTGAGCCCCGGTCAGCCCGAAGGCACGCTCCTTCAGGATCGGGTCGTGTCCGTTCCACAGCGCCAGGCCCAGGCAGAGCCGCTGTTCCACGTCGCAGAACCCGGCCAGGCCGTCCTCGCCCCAGCGGTAGGCGCGGGATCTGGCATGATCGTGCGGCAGGTAGTTCCATGCCTCACCGTCAGCGCTGTAGTCCTCCCGTACCGTCCCCCACTGCCGTTCGCTGACGTACGGCCCCCACCGGTACCAGTCGCCCGCCTGACGAAGCCCGTTCTCTAGCTTGCCGAATCCTGCCACTCGCTCACGTTCGGCGGTCATTGCCACTCCTCTGCTCGATACACGGCAAAGCCTGACCTCTCGGCCTTTATAGGCGGCGGGACCGGCCTCGTTCATCACCTTGGAGGGGTGATGTTTCCCGGGCCATGAGAAAGAGCGTGATTCATCTACTGGATCGGTCTTCGGTCCGCTCCGAGTTCAGGGTCCAGCTGCCTGAGTGAACCGTGGGCAAACCAATGGCCACTCCAGCGTTACGAAACGCCGACGTGAGGGCACGAGATGTCCGTCCAGGCTCAGATCTGGCTAGTCATCCTTGTCGGATGATGTGCCGGGCGGGCGGAAGCCTGAGACTCGTCGCCGTGAGCCTGGCCGAATACATCCTCATGTTCGTGTTCGTCGCGATCATGGGGGCCGGCGTGCCCGGCCCGGGTGACGCGTCGCTGATCGCGGCGGGCACGTTGGCGGGAGAAGGCCGGCTGAACATATGGATCGTGCTGGCCACGGCGATGGTCGCCTGGATGCTTGGTTCGCTGGCCGGATATGAGATCGGTCACCGTAAGGGGCGCTGGCTGCTCGACCACCCGGGCCGGTTTGAGAAATCGCGCCGGAAGCTGCTCGCCAAGGGGGATCGTGTTTTCGGCCGGCATAACTTCGTGGCATCGGTGACGATGCCGGCCTTCGTGTCCGGGATCTTCCGAGTGCGATTCTGGGTCTTTATGCTGGGCGCGGTCGTCGCCGGTGTCGGCTGGATCGGAATGTACGTCGGGCTTTCGTACTTCCTTGGCGCGGAGATCGCGCAGCGCATTGGCAAGATCGGTACCAAAGCCGTGCTCGGTGTGGTGGTGATCGTCGCCATAGGACTAGGTATCAGGATGGTGTACTCGCGGTGGCGTACCACGCGGCGAGACGACCCGCGTGAGCAGGGCAGTCCCGGCGGTTCGTTCGAGGGCGTATCACCCGGAGGGGATGACGCCCGAGAGTGACGTGGCCCGCAGAGTCGAGGCATGAGCATGGAGTCCGGTCTCGGCTTTCAAGTGGAAAGCTTCCGCGAGGCACGCAGGAACCTCGAAGCATCAGTCCTGCCGCTGGCCACTTCGGTGGACGGGCGACGGTTTTCTTTCCAGGCCTCGCTGCACGGCTTGCAGTTGCAGATCGGCGGTTATGTGGTGCTGGAGGGTGGCGGGATGCCGCGCCTTGGTCAGGTCCTCACCCTGGAGCTTGATCGGCTGAGCACAGAGCTGATGCTGCCATCTCGCGCAGAGGGTGCCGCGGAGGCTCGGACACAGGTCCAGATCCGGTACGCACGCGGCGAAGGCACCATCCTCGAAGGCGACTCGGCGCCTTTCCACGATGCGCTGGTTCGTGCCGCCACCGGGCCGGAGGCGCAAGCGTGGCTCCAGCGCACCGCGCGGCGCTCTGCCAGGCTGCGGCTGGGTGAGCTGGCGCTGGCCGCTGACGTGCCTTGCCTAGCGGACGCCGGCGGCTTTAACCGGCACACGTTCCTTTGCGGTCAGTCGGGATCAGGTAAGACCTATTCGCTCGGGGTGATCCTGGAGCAACTGCTGACGGAGACGGACCTGCGCATGGTAGTGCTCGATCCGAACTCCGACTTCGTGCGCCTGGGACAGGTGCGCGGCGGCGCCGATCCGGACGCGGCCAAGCGCTACCAGGAGGCGGCGCGCGGAGTTGTGGTCTATTCCGCTGACACCCGGGGAAGCGGCGGCTGCGGCTGCACGCGACCGTCGAAGACCATGATCCCTCCGACCAGGGAAAGCACCCAGACGAGCAGGACGCTCCCGTGTGCGCGCAGCCAGCCGTTGAACGCTTCCAGACGACGTGCGGTAACTTCCGGCGCAATCAGGTAGAGTACGAGGGGCAGCCAGACCAGCAGCACATTGATGCTGACCACGATGATCACGGCCACGAGCGTGAGCTCGAGGTCGGCTCGGGCCGTGGCGATCACTTGCAACGCGGCGACGAAACTGACTCCTGGTGCGAACACGACGATGCCGACGACGAACGCGCTCAGCGGGGCGGGATCGGCGGCCATTCTGGAGATGAAGCCCTGACTCGCTTTCGCCGGATCCGGCGGCCGTGGCTTGCGGACTGCGACCGCTATGCCCGCCGCGAGCAATACGATGCCCAGGCCCAGCCGTAGGCCATCACGTGGGGCGTGCTGGCGGGGATGGTCCAGGTCGGCGCTGCGCAACGCCAGCAGAACTACGACACCCATGATCGCGCTCATGAGCACGGCGCCTGCGAGGTAGAACAGACCGGTTTGCCTGGGCCGTGCGGAGCCGAGGTAAACGGCGGCGACGAGCAGCGCCGTCGGGGACATCGCGGCCAGCAGCGCCAGGCCGGCCGCCTCCGCGATCACTGGGCGGCCCCTACCGCTGAGCGGGGCGCGTGGTCGGTCTCATCCGGCGGGCTCGGCCGTGATCTCCGCTGTGGCGGGCGGCCTGCCGATCAGCTCGATCAGGCCCAGAACCACTACCAGGAGGACCGTGATCAAGATGACGACGAGGACCGTGGGCCGCCCCCAGAACACGAAGAGCAAAGCGGCGAGCGCTACCGCCCCGACCCTGAGGCCTTTGCGATGCGCATATGTCCAGATGCCGACCGGCCCGGTGGTCACGCCGGCCCGCTCACCGCCGTGCCGGACCCAGCTCAGCCCCGATACGAAGGCCCTGCGGGTACCGACCGCCGTCACCGACGGCCCGGTGAGGAAGGCGGCGCCGGCGACGACCAGGCCCACCACCAGCAGCGTGCGGAGGGCGTATTTGATGAACCGGACGAACGTATCGAACATGGCGGCGGCCGCATCACTGGGCAGCACGCTGCTGGGAACGCTGTTGAGGTAGATGCTCCGGAAGATCGCCAGGCCGGCGCCGAGCACGAGCATGGAGGCGGCGAATCCCAGCCCGGCGCCGATCAGGGCGCGCCGGTGTCCTCGTGCGAGGTACACCCCCAGGGCAATCAGCAGCAGCGCCAGTATCGGCAGCACGATCTTGAGGTCGTTGATCAACCGGTAGAGCGTCTGGGCCTTGGTCAGGTCCCGGGCGGAGAACAAGGCCAGCGTCGGATGGATGGGCGGAAGGCTGTTTATCAGCGTGAATCCCCGCGCGGCCAGGGACTGCTTGACGATATTGATGAACGGGCCAAGATCGATGACAACCTGCCCGTTGCTGACCTTGACCGCCCCGCCGCCCTGCCCGGACAGGGCCTTGACCATCTGCTCGTGGGCCACGGTGTTGACCTGGATCCACGTGCTGGCGAACTGCGGGCTGGACACGATCTTGAGCACCTGGCTGTGAATGTATCCGTTCACGGCGCTGGCGATTGACGGGCCGAAGCTCTGCAGCAGCGAGCCGACGCGGTTCAGGCCCTTGCTCGTCAGCAGGGCGGCGGCCTGGTTGGTCAAGGCGGTCACGTCGAGGTGGCTGGTGATCTGGTTCGTGATGCTGTCGGCCAGGGCGTTCTGGATGGCCGGATCGTGGATGAGAGGCTCGATGTTGGCGATGTAGCGGTTGGTGTCGGAGACCTGGTTGGCGCTCCAGACGCCGAGCACTGACACCGGGGCTAGCACGCAGCCGAGCACGATAAGAAGCGTGGCGACGGGGGTCCGCCAGCCGATTCGGCGTCGGTGAGCCGCGTTAGCCTGGCCGGCGCGCAACCGCTCCACTTCGGAGCGGAGGCGATCGATCTCGGCCTGTTCGTCGAGGCCAGGTTCTGACCCTGCGGCCGCAGGGTCCGACTCGCCTATGTCAGACAATAGGTCACCTCCCGCTGCTCATACTCGGTCCGCGTCTAATCACCTTGTCCGAGGATCATGGAACTCACCTCACCCCCGTGGGATGAGTTATTGCGGGCGGTCGGCTGAGCCGGGGTCGCTGCCGGCATCTGACCTCCGTTGCCGTCCGTGCTGCACGGCCACCAGCAGGAGCCGCGCGCCCGCCCCCAGAAGCGCGAGGTCGCCGAGCATCTGGAAGATGAGGGCTATCCGCGCGGCCTCGGACCTGGGAGCGATGTCCCCGAAACCCACCGTCGAGAAGACTGTGACACTGAAGTACAGGGCGTCCGTCCGGGTCATCGGCTCGGTGAAGCTCGCCGTCGACGTCCGTTCCATCACGAAATAGGACGAAGCGAACAACAGCAGGTAGAAGGGAAGGATCAGCCCAAGCGCCTCGAACGCTTTCGTAGCAGGGTAGGGAGAGTCAATGATCGTCTTGACCTGCCACGCCGTCATGCCTGCGAAGACCACGAGGCCGATGAGCACGCGCACCGCTGCGTCAGCGCCGAACCGCTCGTCCAGGGGCAGCACGTAGTAGACAACGACAAGGAGCGCCGTGTTCAGGAAACCCCGCAGTACCGCCCGGAGAATAACCCGCCTTCGCGGTGTCCGTGGCAGGTCCTGGTAGGAATCAGCGGTCATGCTCGTATCCCTCCAGGTGATGGCCGGGCGTTCAGGTGGCTGCGGGGGTGCCGCTGACGGCCAGGGTCCGCTTGGCAGGCGAACGAGGCAGGATGTTGGCCACCGCGATCCACCAGGGGCGCTTGCGGGATCGCCACGAGTACCAGGAGCGACCGAAGACCGCCAGCGCCAGCGCGCTGGCGACCAGGAAGCATGCCGAGCCGTACGCGTCGGGCCGCCACACCATCGTCGCTCCCACCGCCCCCGCGTAGCCCGGCACGGCCCCCATTGCGAAGCAGGCCGATCCGATCATGAACAGGATCGAGATGGTCCGGTCGCTGGTCACGGCGAGGTGCCGGAGTCCCGTTAGAGGTGGCTGAATCCGCCGGATTCTTGTTTGGTCATGGATACGGTGACGGGGTGCTTGGCGAAGTGGGCGACGGCGTCGCGGAAGTCGTCGAGGAGCAGGGCGGCCATGTCCTGGCTGACGCCGAGCCGGACCAGGATGCGCTGCACCGCGATGTCAGACGCGGTTCCGGTCAGGGTGTAGGCAGGTACCTGCCAGCCCCGGCCGCGCAGCCGGTCGGCCAGGTCGAACAGTGTGTAGCCGGGGTCCTCGCCGTCGCGGATCCGCCAGGTGACCGTCGGGATCCCGGTGTTCGGGTTGCTGTCGCACAGCAGCTCGAAGGGACCCATCTTGACGATCTCGGCGGCGAGGTACTGGCCGATGGCGTAGGAGGCCTGGTGGATGCGGCGGTAACCCTCGGAGCCGAGCCGCAGGAAGTTGTAGTAGCTGGCGACGATCTGGCCCGCAGGCCGGGAGAAGTTGATCTGGAAGACCGGCATGTCGCCGCCCAGGTAGTTGACGTGGAAGATGAGGTCCTCGGGGAGTTCGGCGGCGTCCCGGAAGACGACCCAGCCGACACCCAGCGGGGCCAGCCCGAACTTGTGGCCCGAGGCGCTGATCGACTTGACCCGGGGCAGCCGGAAGTCGAAGACGACCCCGGGCGCGCAGAACGGGGCCAGGAAACCGCCGCTGGCCGCGTCCACGTGGATGCCGACGTCCAGGCCGGTGTCCGCCTGCAGCTTGTCCAGCGCCTTCGACATATCCTCCACCGGCTCGTACGCGCCGGTGTAGGTGACGCCGAGGGTCGGCACGACCATGATGGTGTTCTCGTCCACCCGTTCCAGCATCGAGGCGGGATCCATCATGTAACGGCCCGGCGACATCGGGACCTCGCGCATCTCGATGTCCCAGTAGCGGGCGAACTTGTGCCAGACCACCTGCACCGGGCCGCACACCATGTTCGGCCGGTCGGCCGGCTTGCCCTCGGCCCGGCGCCTGGCCCGCCACCGCCACTTGGCCGCCATCCCCGCCAGCATGCAGGCCTCGGAGGAGCCGACCGCCGAGGTCCCCACCGTGTTGGCCGCATCGGGGGCATTCCACAGGTCGGCCATCATGTGCACGCACCGCCGCTCGATCTCGGCGGTCTGCGGGTACTCGTCCCTGTCGATCATGTTCTTGTTGACCGACAGCGCCATCAGGCCGAGAACCTCGGGTTCCTCCCACGTCTGGCAGAACGTGGCCAGGTTCTGCCGCGCGTTCCCGTCGAGCATCAGCTCATCCGACACCAGCTGGAACGCATCCCGGGGCGGCGTCCCGTCCTTGGGAAACCGGTACTTCGCGACCGGCCTGGTCAGGTCCCGGTCGGCGAACACGCAATCCTCAAGCTCATCACGGACACTCTCGCGGTCGTGCAATGGCATGATCAGCACCTCCCTTGATGGCGGCATGGTGTTCCCATGCTGGCGGTGGCGGCCGCCGCCGTAATCACCCACCGTGGGTGAGTCCGCGGGCCGGGCGAGCGTCCTGCTTGAGCTGGCGCGGTTAGATCAGCTGGAGCTGGCGGGCACGGCGGACTGCCTCGGCGCGGTGATCCGCCGCTAGCTTGCGGTAGATGCTTTTGAGGTGCGTCTTTACCGTGTTGACGGAGATGTACATCCCGCTGGCGACCTCAGCTGTGTTCAGCATGCCCGACACGAGCTGCAGCACTTCCCGTTCTCGTTTGGTGAGCGGCTCGTGACGCCGGGCCGGCGCAAGCAGGCCCCGGTGGGCGTCGGCCAGTTCAGGGTCACGCTGCAGCACCGGCCCGATCCAGCCGCCCTCTGCCACGAACGGCAGCCTGAGCTGTTCAGGTTCTGCCAGCCGCAGCGCGGACGCGAGGGAACGGCGACCTCGGGCCCGGTCGCCGACGGTGTAGCTGAGCTGGGCGTCGACCAGCCACGCGTGCAGGCGTACCCGGTCTAGCGTCCCGCTCCCGAGCGCAGGTGCGAGGGCGCGCCGTGCGTTGTCGCCGTCTCCGGCGGCCGCCCAGGCCTGCGCGAGGGTGACCGCAGCCTGCCGCGAAGTCTTGCAGTCGGCGCGTCCGGCCGCGGCCAGCGCGGCCTGGATGTCGCCGGCCGCAGCGCACGCTCGCGACTCGACCAGGCTCAGCTGCTGGTCGAGCCAGGCCGGAACAGGCGTCCCGGACCGGGCTCGTGCGATGATCTGCGCGGCCATCGCGGTGCGGCCCTCCGCCAGCGCGCCGTTCGCCGCGGCCAGGTAAGCCACCGCGCCGATCAGCTTGTCCGGGCTCACGCCCAGGGCGTCGTCTGTCTCTTTGAGGTAACCGCGCGCCTCGCGCAGGTCACTGTGTTCCAGATGCACCCAGGCGAGCGCGACCAGCGCCGCGGGGTCCGGATTCCACCCGCGCGGCGGGTGCTCGTCAGCTACCTGGGCCGCCTGGCCGGCCAGCTCCGCCGCGCGGCGCAGTCGGCCGCGCAAAGCCTCTACCAGCGCTAGAAGCCCAGCGCAGTTGGCTCGTTCATCCTCCCCGCCGAGAGCGGCCCAGACGGCCACGGCTGCCTCGAGGGCATGGGCCGCCTCGTCCAGATGCCCGGACCACAGCTCGACGGCTCCGCGGCCGGCCAGTACTCGCGCCCTGATGTCATGATCCCGGCCGATCTTTGCGGCCGGGATCCGGCTGACCAGGCGCTCGGCACGAGTAGCGGCGGCCGCCGCCGCCCTCAGATCCCCGCTGCGAAGGGAGGCGATGAGACGGATAACCGCGGCGGTCAGCCGGCTCATCGCCGCCTGATCGGCCGGAAGATGCTCCAGGAGACCATCGGCGGCATCGACCGCGGCGGCGGCTGATTCAGGCCGGCCAGCGGCGAGTGCAACCGCCGCCGCGACCAGGTACGGCTGCGGTACGGTCCACGACTGGCCGGGCGGCATGCCCGCGAACTCTTCGGCCAGACGGTGGTCGTCCTGCGGCTCGAGGATCTGGCCGATCGCGAGCCCGTCGACGACGAGGCCGCTGGCCAGCGGCCAGTCACCGGCTTGGGCAGCGTGCCGTACCGCCTCGGTAAGCAGGCCGTTCCGCTCACACCACCGGGCCGCTCGCTGATGCAGGCCGGCCAGCCGGTCCGGAGACTCCCATCGCAGCTTCAGGCGCAGCACCTCGCCGAACAACGTGTGGTAGCGGTACCGCCCGGACCCGAGTGGCTGGATAAACGCGTTCGTGCGGGCCAGGGCCGCCATGATTCCCCCGGCCTGCTCATTGCCGGAAAGCTCCACCGCGGCATCGGCGCTGACAAGGTCTAAGATGCTGGTGCTCAGCAGAACGTCATAGGCCTCCGGCGGCTGGGCGTTGAGCACCTCATCCATCAGATAGCCGGTCAGGGCGCGGTCCTCGGCTATCAGCTCCTTGACGAACTGTCCAGGGTCTGGGTGAGCGTCCAGTGAGATGGCAGCCAGGCGGAGGCCTGCCGCCCAGCCCTCAGTTCGCCTGGTCAGGCTCGCCACCAGGTCTGCCGTCAGCGTAGTGCCGTGCTGGGCCAGTAGCTGCTCGGCTTCGGCGATGCCGAACGCCAGGTCGCTGGCCCGGATCTCGGCGAGCCCGCCAGCCAGCCGGTAGCGGTGCAGCGGCAGCATCGGATCCATCCGCGAGGAGACCGCCAGCCGCAGGCTAGGGCCCACGTTGCGCAGCACGAAGTCAAGCCCCTTCAGCACCCGGGGCTCGGTCAGCAGATGCAGGTCATCCAGGATCAGCGTCACCGGCGGGTCCTGGGCCGCCAGTGCCACCGCAAACCGCAGCAAGAACCCTTCATCGCCTGGGCGTCCCCGGTCCCCGGCCCGCAGCAGCCTCGGAACGGCCACGCCGGACTGCCGCAGCGCCGCCACGACATAGGACCAGAACACCCCCGGCCGGTTGTCGAACTTATCCAGGCCGACCCAGGCCACCGGCCCGGGTTCCGCGGCCGCCCACAACGTCAGCGCCATCGTCTTGCCGGCGCCAGGCGGGCCGGTAACAACAGTGAGCGGGCACCACCGCGTACCCTCGGCGATCAGCTTGGTGATCCGCGGGCGCGGCAACGCCCAGTCCGGCACACTCGGCGCTGTGATCTTAGCCGCGAGGATCGGATCGTCTGCGGGCGCTGCTGACCTTCTGGTGCGGGTCGCCGCTTGCTTGGCCACGTGGGTCACTACCGAACCTCCCGCACTCCGTCCAGGCCCTGATCAGGGCGTCTCGCCCTACCACCACCAAACGCCAGCTGACCAGGCGACGCATCATGCGATTGGCATGAAATCGGATTCGAGCCGGCCGCCTTTGTCAGCGGGCATCCGGTTCCTCCAGCGCGGCCGCGATGTCGTACTCGAGCGCGGTCGCCACGTGGAGAGCGGCCGAGGCGACCCGGGCGAGCCCGACCACTGGGGCGATCGCCAGTAGTACGTCGGCGATCTCGTCGTCGGACGCGCCCGCCGCGATCGCCCGGGATGGCATGAAAGGCCGGTCGTCACCCCTCGAGGAGGCCCAGCTCCCTGGACCGGTCGACCGCTTGGCTGCGTGAGAAGGCCCCCAGCTTCCGGTAGATCGACATCGCCTGGGACTTGACGGTGTGCGGCGACAGGAACATCTCGGCCGCGATCTCCGGAAATGACAGATGGGTGGAAAGCATAGGCAGAACGCGCAGCTCGGCAGCTGTCAGTGAGGATGCCCCGAGTTTCGCAGGGCCCTGCTCCGCGGCTAGCCGGATCCGGAGAGCGTTGGCCTCGCCAATCAGGGTTCCGAGGTCGGGCCGGCGCTTGAGCACCTCGTCGATCTCCCGCATCAGCGTCCTGGCGCCTGCCGTGTCGGCCAGCCCGAGATGGACGCGGGCGAGCTCTATCCGGGCCTGAACGGCGATGTGCGGCATCGCGTAGGTCATCCTGGACCGCAGGCCCTGAGCACTGATCAGGTGCTGGCGCGCCGCCGGGACATCTCCCCGGTGCGCGGCGGCGCGGGCTTGCACCGTGCGGGCGAGAAGGACCTCTATCCCGGTCCGGCGCGACACCGTGCCTGCTTGTTCCGCCAGGGCTTCGGCCTGGCTCCAGTCACCCCGCGCCATCGCAAGCAACGACCGCTCGCTCAGCCCGTCCGCGAGGATCTCGTGCGCGCCGACTTCCTCCGCGAGGCTGACCACATCCAGCAAGTACGGGTCGGCGCCATCGATGTCACCGGAAAGGATGCGCGCGACCGCCCGGCACAGGGGAGCTACCGGTGCCTGGGAGCTCGCCGCCGCGAACTTCCGGCCGGCCTCGTCCGCGTCGGCGCGCATTTGCTCCACCCCGCGCCGGCACAAGACGGCCCGCAGAACGGCGGCCCACGCCTCGGCGTAAGGGTCGTCGGGCCGCTCCGCATTCCCGTACTGCCAGCGATCGACAACGTCGGCCCACCGCTCGGCCTCGACCGGCCGCCCCATGTCCGCCGCGGTAAGCGAGGCCCCCACCGCGACCATCGGGTGTCCCTCGATGCCGCCCCGCTCACCCAGCCACCGGAACCACCGCTGCAGGGTGGCGATCCGCCCCTGCCGATCCATCGGCAGCCACAGGCTGCGCACCAGGTCGGCCACCATGTCGACGTCCTCGGCGGCGATGGAGTATTCCAGCGCTTCCTCGGGCCGGTCGTTGCGCAGGCACCAGTCGGCCGCGCGGCGCCGCAGGACCGGCATCAGGCCTGGCTCCAGCCGTTCGAGTTCCGCCAGCAGCATGTCGCGGAACAGGTGATGGTAGCGGTACCACTGTCCCCGCCGGTCCAGCGGCACAAGCAGCAGGTTCGACCGGGCCAGGCCGGCCAGGGTCGCGGCGGAGTCGGGCAGGCCAAGCACCGCCTCGCAGAGTGACCCTGATATGCGCTCAAGCACCGCGGTCCGGGTCAGGAACGCCCGGTGCCGCCGGGAGATCCGCGCCAGGAACTCGGACTCCATGTACTCGCTTACCAGCCGGTCGCCGCCGCCGAACGGGACAGCCGCGCTGCCGAGCGAGCCTCCTTCCCGCAGATACAGCACCGCCAGGTACAGGCCGACCGGCCATCCCTCGGTCCGCCGATGAAGTGCCGCCACGTCGTCCTCGCCAAGTGTCAGCTCCGCATCGCGCAGTAGCGCCGCCGCCTCCTCACGGGTGAGCGACAGGTCACCCGGGCCGATCTCCAGGATCCGGCCTTCCGCGCGCAGCCTTGCGATCCGCAGCGGCGGATCCTCCCGGCCCGCGAGCACCAGCCGCGAGCCGGCGGGTACATGATCAGCGAGCACCGACAGCGCGGCCCGGCATTCGGAGTTGTGCAGCAGGTGGACGTCATCAAGCACGAGCACCACCGGCACGGTCATCGACCAGAACGCCGACCCCAGCCGGGGGACGACCGATCCGGGCACCGAACTGTGCGGCGAGGCCAGCGCCTCGAACACCCGCGCGCTGACCGGCTCCACCGCATCCAGGGCTTCGGCCACGTAGCTGAGCAGGACCTTCGGGTCGTTGTCCCCCTCGTCGGCCGATACCCATGCGAAGGCCTGGCCGCTGCGCTCAGCCCACTGTGAAAGCAACGTCGTTTTGCCGTAACCGGACGGCGCGACCACCGAGACGATCGGCCACGAGTCGTCTCGCGCCAGCCGTTCGACCAGCGATGCCCGGCGTACTGTCCCCGGTCGCGTCGGGGGGCAGCGGAGCTTCGACGGGATAAGGTCAAACGCCGACCTGCCCGCACTAGACGTCTGACCAGCCCGCTGACCCGTCGTTGCTGTCGCCCCAGCCCCCGGTGCCCTCGGAACAGTTAACGTCCCATACTCTTCCGAAAGCCTTGGACCACGTCAAGCGTGACAATTAGTCTTATTGCGCGCAACTTGCGACTTGCGCCGTACCAGGGGGTGTGCGTGCACCAGGAGAGGCTCGGCACGGGCGCCGCCGGTCGGGAGACCGGCGGGCTGGCGCACGGGGTGGTCGGCTCGGGCCGGGTGATCGCGTTTGGCGCGAGCGTCGTGGCCCCGGCCGGTTCGGTGGTAACTGCGCTGGTCCTCGTCGTGGCGTACGCCGGATTCGCGTCTCCGCTTGTCGTACTCATCACGTTCGTCGCCTCCCTATGCTGCGCGATCAGCATCGCTGAGTTCGCGCGCCGGGTGCCGTCGGCGGGCTGGGCCTACACCTATAACAGCCGCGGGCTGGGCCGGACCGCAGGTTTCCTGACCGGCTGGATGATGATTTTCGGTTACGCGCTGTATGTACCGGCGGGAATAGCGCTGACCAGCGCGTACGCATCCCAGCTACTGGCCAGCACGTTGCATGTGACCGTCGCCGGCTGGGCGCTGTTCGTGGTCATCCTGGCGGCCGTAGTCCTGGTCGCCTACCTGGGGATCGGCACGTCATCCATGGTCGATCTGGTCCTTGTCGCCGGGGAGATGGCTGTCATCGCGGCGCTGGCCATCACCATCTTGGTGAAGATCGGGCCCACGCACTACTCGGTCGCAGGTTTCTCGCCAACGTCGTCGCCCAGCGGGCAACTCACCGACATCACGAATGCCATGATCTACGGCATCACCGCCTTCGCTGGTTTCGAAGCGGCCGCCGCGCTCGGTGAGGAGGCGAGGAACACCCGCCGCTCCGTTCCCGCCAGCACTATCTGGATTGTCGTCGTGACAGGCATTTTCTACCTGCTCGTCGTGTGCGCGGAAACCTTCGCCGTGGGGCGTCGCGGCATCCCGGGCTTCATCGGGCAGGGCGACCCGCTGGGGTATCTGACCAGCCGGTACTGGTCGCCATCTGTGCTATGGACTATCGATCTTGTCGTCGTGCTTACCGGGCTCGGCTTCGTCACCGCCGCGGTCAACGCGGCCATCAGGATCCTGTTCGCCATGGGACGCGAGCGGGTTCTGCCCGGGGCACTCGCCCGGTTGTCCGGCCGCCGTACTCCGGTCATCTCGATCGGCTGTCTCGCCGTACTCACGTTGTCGCTCGGACTGCCGTTAACTTACGCCTACGGCGGCGCGCGGACCTTCGGATATCTCGGTGGAGCCGCAGGGCTCTCGGTCGTGCTCGTCTACCTTGCCGTGAACATCGCGGTGATCCGCGCGTTCCGCACCGAGTTCCGCGCCGAGTTCAGGCTCTGGCGACATCTGCTCATCCCGGCTGCGGGCGCTCTATTTTTCCTCTTTCCCCTGTGGGGGATTCTTGATCCGTCCACCTACACGCTGGTGAACGTGCTGCCCTTCACCGCTTTGGGCTGGCTCTGCCTTGGCGTCATCGCCGTCGGCATCCTTCGGGCCCGGCGGCCCGCGAACTTCGAGACGCTGGGAAGAGTCTTCCCGCCGCAGGACGACGGGGCAATCACTCCGGAAGGGTGATGCCCGCTGACCTTAGTGCGGCGACAGTTGCCCTGGTGGATATGGCTGTTCATCCACATCGCCTTCCTGGCCGGCTACCGCAACCGCATCGGTGCGCTGTTCACCTGGTGGTTTGCCTTCACCCGCGACATCCGCCGCGAGCGGACATTTACCACCCAGCAAATCGAGACGCTGGGTAACGTCTACACCCTTCCGCTGGGTCCGATCGTCCCTGAGCAGGCCGGGTAGCGACCGCTGCCCTGTGGCCGCCTACCTGCTGGGCTGGACAGCATCCTCAGCGGGACGCGGCGTGTCCTGGCTCTGGGCCGGGGCCGGGGATGGCGTGAGCCTGGCCGAGACCACGTACGCCACCACGACCGCCACTATCGCCAGAGGCGTGACGGCCAGGCCGTCTGAGGCCAGGAGCAGGACGGCCAGCAGGACGGAGGTCATCGGGAGCCTGAGCATCACCGCGCACATCGCGCCGATGCCCATGGCGACGCCGGGAACGAGCTGCAGTCCTGGCAGGTGGGATAGCGCTATTCCGCCCACGGCTCCGAGGAACATGGCCGGGAAGACGGGGCCGCCGCGGAAGCCGCTCAGCGATATGCCGTAGGCCACTGCCTTGCAGACTAGGAGCAGCACCAGCGCTCCGACGGTATAAGCGGCGCTATGGGTGACCAGAGGACCCAGCGCGGTTTGCCCGGAGAACAGGACCTCACTGGAGCTCTTGCCCGTGCCCTCGGCGAACGCGATCGCCAGGCCTGCGATAGCCAGGCCGGCCACCGGCGTGACCAGCACCATCCGCCGCTCGACATGAGGCTGCAGGAACAGGCCGAGCCATCGGATCCCGGAGCCGAGAAGGGCAGCCATCACCCCGATCGCCAGCGCCCACAAGAATTCAGCGCCAGTCGGCGACCCGACATGGGGAAGGCCGGGGATCGCCAGCGAGAACGTGCCAAGCCCGGTCCAGGCGTCAAGGCCGATGAAGATCAGCGAGCCGATGCCGGCGGCCAGCAGGCCTGGCACCAGGACAAGCTCAAGCATGGCCCCGCCCAGCCCCGAGGCCTCCATGAGGAGGAACGCCCCGAGCAGCGGCGAGCCCAGCAGCGTGCTGATGGCGGCGAAGCTCCCCGCCGCCGCTACTACCGTGCTGGTTCTCGCCGGAGCGTCCCGCTTCAGCAGGCGGATAGCAAGGACTCCGAGCCCGCCGCCGATGGCGATCAGGGGAGCCTCGGGCCCGAGCACCACGCCTAGGCTCAGCGTGGCCAGCGCCGCGAGCACCACGCTGGGGAGCTCGGCCGGCGAGGGAGCACCCCCCGCCTTGAACCCCTCGGCCGGCTTATGGCCGCCCGTACCGGGTAGGTAACGGAGGGTGAGCCCGACCAGCAGTCCGGCCAGCATCAGTGGCAGAATCGGCCACCACGGGGGCTCGGAGTGAAAGCCCAGCCCGCTGGGAAGGCTGGTAAAGATCCATCCCTGCAGCTTGCTGACCAGCGCGAGAAAGAAGTAAGCCACGGCCGAGACGACGACGCCGATGATCGCGGCAAGCACCAGCAACACCAGGTAGCTCCGGGACCGCAGGAGCGCCAGGGGATCGGACGGTGTAGTCACCAGAACCACCCCTTCGCGAGTGAAGCTGCAAGCTAATGGTGCGGGGCGCGCGGTCGCGCACACGTCACCCCGGCCGGGTGATTGCCGCGGTCGGCGCGGGCCGCCCTATCGAGCCGATGTACCGGCCCGCGGGGGGCGCTCAGCCCGCCGGTGGCAGCTCCTCCACCTGCTTCTTGGTCATGTTGAGCCGGATTCCGCCGTCGGTCCCTGTCACGGCGCTGATGGGGATGGCGACATCCTTACGCCCCCACACATGCCCCTCCCGAAGGAGGATATGCGTCACCTTGCGGTCGTCTGGATTGACGGCGAAGCCCCGCACCTCCCCGATGGGGCCGTCGAGGGCATGGACGTGCTCGCCGCGACGCAGCTCCGTTTCGCCCTCTGGAACGACGTCCTGGATAATGAGCGGCGGGCTGTGACCCAGGCTGCTGCCGATCAGCATGCCGGAGGCAGAACCTCCGATCCCCATGGCGCCAGTTCCACCGTAGCCCTGGACCGATTCCGCGGCGCCGTACCCGCCCCCGTAGCCGGCCCCTTCCTCCAGATCGGCTTCCTCGCCGGGCTCGAGCTGGTCGAACTCCCCGATGGTGCAGCGCAGCCTGATCTCGCCGGTGGCGGTGTCGATCAGCTCGAGGGGAACAAGCCGGCCCTTGTACCGCCTGTGCTTCGGTTCGATGACGAGATGCGTGACCGTACGGGCGGCCGGATCGACGATAATCCGGGTCACCTCGCCGCAGAAACCATCCGAGCAGCTCGCCTTCGCCCCGATCGTGAACTCCGCCGCTTCTGCCATGGTCGCCTTCCCTTCCAGCTCAAGCACGCCGCTGGCCGGTCGCGAACTCGTGCGTATCCGAGCCAGTACGCCAGCCTGGCAGGGCCGGATCTGCACCGCGTCCTCCCTGGCGGGTGATGGATTACGCCTCACCCCCCGCGCATGATTCCCGGAATCTGGCCGCGACGATACTAGGTGGCGTGGATCCGCGTGAACGGCTGCGGTCGGCCGGCCGGCGAATGACCGACCCGGTCGAGCCGATCGCTCAGCGGGTCACCGAGCGGGTGGTCGAGCTTCTTGTCAACGCGCTGGACATCAACGGGCTCGTGGGCCAGTCTCGGATACTCGTGGGCGGCGAGCGGCCGGACCATCGGCATGGCGGTGCTGGGCCTGCGCGGGGCCCGGCCGTATGACACCATCCACAGCGGGTGACGCCGTACCCAGCTGCGAGCGGGATCGTTGAGCAGTATTCCGGCTGCCTCAAGCAGCGCAGCCGCTGTGACGGCGAAAGGATTCTGATCATGAACGTTCCAGCTAAGGCCGATGTCGACGACGCAACGAGGGAACTGCTGGCCGGGCTGGCTGTGGGCGACCCGGAGCTGCTGGCGGAGGGCCTTGAGCTGCGCGCGGGCTGGAAAGAGAGAAGCGGCCTTCACGCTCGCACCTACGCCCTCGTCAAGATCGCCGCCCTCATAGCGCTCGACGCCCCTCCAGCCTCCTACCTCTGGCAGGTGGGCAACGCGATCGATGAAGGTGTCTTGCCGTCCGATATCCTGGGCGTGCTGATTGCCGTCGCACCGCAGGTCGGCGGACCGAAGATAATAGCAGCCGCGCCTGAGATCATGATCGCCCTCGGCCTGACCCTGCCGGATGGATCGTAGAACCCCGAGCACGGAGCAACACAGGAGTACTAAATGACATCCGTCGAGTACGACGTGCAGCCAGCACCCTCATCCGTGCTGGCGGGTTCGTGGATAGTGACGCTGGTGCTAGGCGTGCTGACGCTGATCCTCGGGATCATCGTGTGCATTCACCCGTCCGGATCGCTGAACGTGGTCGCGATCCTGCTCGGGGTCTTGATGATCCTCTCCGGGCTCTTCCACCTGATCCGGGTATTCGACCGAGATGAGCGACACAGGGTCTGGGCCGGAATCGCCGGCCTGCTGTTCGTCGTCATCGGCCTTATCCTGATCCGTCATCTGCATCTGACAGTGGCGCTCATCGGCCTGATCGTTGGCGTCACCTGGGTCGTCCAAGGCCTGACTGCACTCCTTAGCGGACTCGCCGGCGACGTCCAGGAAGGAAAGGCCTGGTGGATCATTTTCGGGGTGATAAGCGTTATCGCCGGGATCGTGGTCGTGTCTGCTCCCGTTTCCTCGCTCAACGTCCTGGCCGTATTGCTCGGCATCTGGTTCATCATCATGGGCATCTTTGAGATCATCGCGGGCATCCTGCTCCGGCAAGCGCTCCGCGTCGCGGCGAATGCCGGCACGTAACAGGAAGCCCGCGGCGGCCCTGGGTAGCGGACCCAGGGCCGCCGCGGGCTGGGTGCTGGCGGGCGCCTGGACGTCAGCGGTAGGCCCGGCGCGCCGGCATAATAGCGCCGATCAGCCAGAAAACAGGGAATACAAAGCCGAGCAGGCCGAGGACCCAGTGCCCTTTGCGGAAACTGAGAACGGCAATCGTCAGCACCAGCACCAAATAGATGATGCCCACGGTGATACCCCAGCCCGTTCCTGACATAGCCTATCCTCCCGCCGTTCAGTGATTACGATATGAAGTTCATCAGCCACGGCACCGGGCCGCCTCACCCCGGAAGGGTGAGCGACTCCGGGCCTGGTTCAGGACCGTGGCTCGCCTGAGTCACGCAACGCGCGCAGAGCCGCCTCGAAGGCGAACATACGATCGCGGACGACCTCGGCGTGCTGGACGCCGGGGCCGCCCGGAGCGCGCTCGGCATCCATCGCGGAGCGAACCGCCTGCAGGGAGGCGAGTGCATCAGCCACCCTGGCACGGCGGTTCTCATCCGGAGCCGCCTCGCGCAGCGCGTACAGCGTCTGCGCGAGGTCATCTGCGCGGCGCTGGATGTCCGACCAGCGAGCACCCGCGTCATCAGCGGCCAGCCCGGCCGGGGTTTCCGCGATGCTCATGGCGTCGTACAGCGCAGAGCCCTTCGCGTACGCGTCGATGACCCTCGACTGCCAGCCCGCCGCAGCCCCCGAGCGGCGGCCAGCCGAACGGACGATCAACGCGATCACCCCGGCGACGGCAACTACACCCAGGAGGATCCATAGCCAGATGAGGTTAGTGCCCGACCCGGCACTAGCCGCCGGGGAACCGCTCGCGGTTACCTCCGGTGCGGCGGCGGTCTGAGTCGGCGTCGGGGCGGTGGGAGTCACCGCCGCGGTTGAGCTGGGCGGCGCGCTCACGCTCGGGGTGGACGGGGCGGCACTCGGGCTGGGCGGCGCGCTCACACTCTGGCTGGCGGAGACGCTCGCGCTGCGGCTGGGCGAGAAGCTGGCGATGGCGCTCGAGACGGGACCCCCGCAGCCCGCCGTCAGGCATCCAGCCAGGATCGCTGTCATGAGGAAAAGGCCTTGACCATAACGCCGCATGTCCGAACCTTTCGCGCGTTGCCTTAGACAGGCCGTGGGAATATCTCCTCACGACCATTCACCGACACATTGCCTGCCTTGGCCTGCATCATCCCCCGGTGGGTGCGGAACACGGCGGATAAGCCTGCGCTCGGGCAGTTGGGGTGTCTGCGGTTCGTCAGAACCGGAGACAGCCAGGGCCACCCGCGGCCCGTAGCCGCGGGCCAGCGGATCGGCGGTCGCGCCATGGGCAATGACGCTCAACAGCACGGTAACAGCGATAACATCTACCGCGCGCCCGGCCACATGCTGGCCCAGATCCTCCAGTGCCACCAGGGCAAACACCACCGACGCCAGGCCGCGGGGGCCGAACCAGCCGATGAACAGCACCGCCGCGCGGCCAAGCCCGCCGCCGGCCAGCGCCACCGCCACCGGCGCCATCCGGATCACCGTAAGGCTCAGCACCGCATACACCACGGTCTGCCACGTCAGGCTCTGCAGCGCCGGGACGACCGCGACCGCGCCGAACGCCAGCCATACCAGCAGTGACACCAAGGCACCCGTTTCCTCCACGAACGGCACCAGTTGCTCGCCGCGGCGCCCGCCGACGGCGCGGAACGCCAGCCCGCCCACGAACGCGGCGATGAATCCGTTGCCGTGCAGCGTCAGCGCGCAGGCATAGGCGCACACGGCCAGCGCCAGCACTGCCGAGCCGGCGAAACTTCCCTCGGCCCAGCCCCGTCGGCGGGCTACCCGCACCAGGAAACCGCCCGCGCCGCCCACCGCCGCACCGATGAGCACGCCGAGTGCCAGCTCGGCAGCCGCCCGGGCAGGACCGATGCCGGCGCCGTGCTCGGCCGTGCCCGCCCCCGCCACAGCGACAAGCACGAACGGCGTCGCTATCCCGTCATTGAGCCCGCTTTCGACATTGATCAGCCGCCTGATCCGTTCCGGTACTGCGGGGTTCACCATGATGCCCGCGCCCAGAGCGGCGTCGGTCGGCGCGAGCGCCGCTCCCACCAGCAGGGCGAGCCAGATGGTCATGCCCTTGAACAGGGCCAGCGCCAGCAAGGTTCCCAGGCCGATCGTCAGCGGCAGCCCGAGCCCGAGCAGCCGCAGGCACAGGCCCATATCCGCGCGCAGATCCCGCAACCCGACCCGGGAAGCATCCGAGAACAGCACCAAGATCAGGGTGAGCTCGGCCAGCACCTTGACCGTCTCGTGGGACGGCATGAACCCCAGGGGCTTCAGCGGGCCGTGGGTAAGCAGCACGCCGGCCAGAACAAACGTGATCGGCGCGGTGACATCGAACCGCTCCAGCCGCGCCGACAGCGTTCCCCAGGCGAACACGAGTACCGCCACGATCGCCAGATCGGAAGCGCTCATCGGATTACCGGCACTAGCTGCCAGCCGCCGCTATGGCAGCTAGTGCCGGGCCGTTACCTGCGGCGCCGTCACCTACGGCGGGAAACGCGCCGGGCGGTGCGCCTTGACGTGCGCCGGGCTACTCTGCGTGCTCCGAACATCTCGGGCCTCCAGATTCTCGTGCTGACGTGGTGTCATGCCTGGCCGGCTGCGGCCGACGTTTCCAGGTGGTGCAGTTGCTTCGCCTCTTCAGCCGAGACCAGCCCCAGCTCGACGAGGTCGAGCGGGCTGATGAAGCCGTCGCTGATACGGAAACCGCCGGCCCGGATGACGGCGTCGCGAAGCGGCACGGCCCAGTGGTGCTCGATCAGGATGAGCGCTGCTGCGGAGTCGTTGGGGATGTCTTCGAGCACATCCCAGCCCTCCTCCTCGGTAAACACGTGGACGCCGCCCTCGGCGGCCACCGCCTCGGCGCCCGCGATGGCGCCTTCCGCCATGCCCTCCTCGCCCTCGATCCCCAGGCCGATCAGGGCACCGATCTTGCTGCCGAGCTCGATGGCTTCGGATTCTGTGAGGTTGCTAAGGTGCTCCACCTCGAGCTCGCCGTCGGCGTCCTTGTAGACGGCGAGCGAATCGATCACGCGTATCGTGTCGCTTTCCCGCAGCCGCTCGAGCTCGGCGATGACCTCGCCGTGAAAGTGAGGGTGGTTGAATCCCAGCACAATCAGCTGCACGGGCCCAATTGCCATGTTCTTGCCCTTCGATTGTGACCTCTGCCGGCCAAAAGCATCAGGCTGCTTGAGGCGGCGGCACATCACCCGGCGCGGGCGATATGCCGCCAGGACCTCAGCCTCCCGGCTTGGGCTGCTGCCCGGAGACGAGCTTGGCGCTCATCTTGACCGCCCGTCCCTTTCACTGCCACCGCGGGATGCCCTTCGCGAGCTGTCGTGCGTTGAGCGGAGCCGTTGCCTGGCCGCTCCACGCAGGTAACCACGTTCAAATGGCCCGTCACCTCATCCGCGCCGGATGAGGTGGCCAGCCGCCCGAAGCGGCAGTGTGGCGTTTGCGGCATCCGGCAGTACCGAGAGGAGCCGAACATGACTGAAGCGACAGCTCTCTCCTCGACGCGGTGGCGTCAGGGCGGGTGACCGCAGAACGTGACGTGACATCCGGCTGACCCGGGAGGGCAGGTGGCGGCGTGGTACTTGACCTTCTGCTCATCGGGCTCGCGATTTCCCTGGAACCGTTTCCCCTGACGGCCTTCATCCTGATCCTGAGCGCCGAGAAGGGCTCCATGAAGGGCCTGGCGTTCATCCTCGGCTGGCTGGCTTGCCTGGTCGCGGTGATCGCCGCGGTCATCTTGGCCACCGGGAACCAGCCGCCCAAGCCGAGCACCGCCCCGTCGACGGCCGCCCTGGCCGTCAAGCTGGCCCTGGGCCTCTTGCTGATCCTGCTCGCCGTTCGCCAGCGGCGCCGGATCGGCCGGCCCCGCAAACCGCCAGGCTGGATGGCCAAGCTGGACCGCCTCTCGTTCTGGGCCGCGATCGGCCTGGCCGTGTTCCTGCAGCCGTGGACGCTGGTGGCGGCGGGTGCCACCACGGTCGTCGGGGCCAAGCTTTCCACCGCGGGCAGCTACCTGACGCTGATGCTCTTCTGCCTGCTCGCCACGGCCAGCTTCCTGTACCTGGAGTTGTACGCCGCCTTCGCGCCCGCTGCGGCCGCCGTCCGGCTGCAGCGGCTGCGGACATGGCTTGACACTCATCAGGACCAGGTCGTCATCGTGGTATCCCTGTTGCTCGGCTTCTGGCTGGCCGGCAAGAGCATCTACCTGCTCGTGAGCTGACCGCCCCTCGGTCAACGTCACGCCCGCCGTCAAGAGCACCTAGCCCCTTAACTGGCCGCAAGTATCTCTGGTTTATCAATCGTTGATAACACTAAGCTGCTCATGTGAGCGGCAATCCGGGTGCAGCCGGAAGATCATCGCGGTCACGGTACAGTTTGCGGGCGGTAAGAGCCCCGGCGTCGGACCGCGTTGATTCTGACGCACCCATCAGGACTAAATTTCATGTTCCGGGCTTGCCTAAGAACTGGGTAGAGCGGCCTTACCTGGTTCAGCACCTAGCGGCCGCCACCGCCAGGCTCATTCTCGTGAACGCCCCCGCGGGCTTCGGAAAGACCACTCTGGTGACCCAGTGGCGGGCCAGTGGAACGACGAGCCGGCCGGTCGCCTGGCTTTCGCTCGATGACGGCGAGAATGACCCGGGCAAGTTGTGGTGGCACATAATGCATGCGCTGCGGGCCTCGTGCCCGGAGCTAGCCGGCGACGAGAATCCCCCGGAGCTCTGGGGCCATGACGCCGATATCACGGGAGCCGTCCTGCCTGTCCTGCTCAACGAATTGACCGGGCTCACAGCTCCGGTAGTTCTCGTGCTCGACGATTACCAGGCGGTCACCGAGCCTACTTGCCACGAGCAGATGGCCTTTTTCCTGATGCATCTCCCGTCATCGGTTCAGGTGGTGCTGATTACCCGGACCAGTCCACCGCTGCCGCTCGCGCGGTTGCGGGCGGCGGGCGAGATGGTCGAGGTCGGGGCCCGGGAACTGCGCTTCACGCCTGCCGAGGCGGCCCTGCTCGTGCAGATGATCTCCGCCGCCGAACTCAGTATCTCTGACGTTGCCATGCTGGTAGAGCGGACCGAGGGGTGGCCGGCCGGGCTGTACCTGGCGGCGCTCTCTCTTCGCGGGCATCCCTGCCCGAGCAACTTCGTCCGCCAGTTCAGCGGTGACAACCGGTTCATTACCGACTTCCTGACTGAGGAGGTGCTCAGCCGTCAGCCGGACGAGATCCGCTATTTCCTCGCGCGGACTTCCATTCTCAGCCGCTTCAGCGCGCCGCTCTGCGATGCCGTGCTCGGGTCCACCAACGCGGGGGAGATCATTGACACCCTGGACCGGGAGAACCTGTTCGTCGTCCCGCTCGACGAGATCCGGCAGTGGTTCCGCTATCACAGCCTGTTCGCGCAGACACTGCGCGGTTACCTTATCAGGACCGAGCCGGGCCTCGTCGCCACGCTGCACGAGCGCGCGAGTTGCTGGCATCGGCGATCCGGATCAGTGGACGAGGCCATCGGTCATGCGGTGGCCGCCGGTGATCTGGCCCTCGCCACGGTGCTTATTGCGGGCCACTGGCCTGCCTACGCCGATTCCGGCCGGGTGGCGACCGTTCGCGGATGGTTGCGTCTGCTCGGTGACGACGCGATCAGGACCGACCCGCTGGCCGCGCACTGCGCGGCGTGGATCGCGGCCCTCGGTGGCGACCGGGAGTCTGTGCGGCGCTGGCTGCCGGTCATAGAAGCAGCCCAGCAAGAGGACCGGCTTCCCGACGGCATGCGATCGCTGAAGTTCTCGGTCGCGCTGCTGCGAGGCGTTTTCGGATTCGAAGGTTACCGGGTAATGCACCAGGGGGCGGTCTCGGCGGCCGAGCTCGAAACGGATCCGGCGTCACCGTGGTACGCCCTGGCCAGGGCAGCGCTTGGTTTCAGCCTGTACCTGACCGGCGAGCCTAAGGCGGCGGAGGAACCTCTGGAGGAGGCCGTTTCCAGCCAGGCCGCGGTCCCGCTGGTACGCACGCTCGGCCTGTCCGTGCTCTCACTGGCAGCGGTTGAGCTGGGCAAACTGGCGCGAGCCCAGGAACTTGCGGACGTGGCCCGTCGCCTCGTCCCCCCGGGGGGAGCAAGCGAGACGCCAGCGAGCTCGCTGGCCTACATGGCCGCTGGCGCGGTGCACGCGGCGCGGGGGCAGTTGCAAGAGGCCCGCAACGAGCTTGAGCATGCGGTCCAGTTCTGGCAGGAAGTGCCTGGAATCAGCCCTTGGATCAGGGTCGAGGCCCTGGCCAGGCTGACGCAAGTGCTGCTCGATGTGGGGGACCGTTCAAGCGCCGCGGCCGTCGTTTACCGGGCGCGGCTGCTTGTGACTTCGCTGCCGGACGCCACGGACGCCCTGCTGGTCCGGCTAGAGCGGCTTGAACGGCAGGCCGCGAGCCGCCCGAGAGCCGTGTCGCTGGCTGCCCCTCTGACCGAACGCGAGGTGGCAGTGCTGCGCCTGCTCCAGGGCACGCTCTCGCTGCGTGAGATCGGGCAGGAACTGCATCTGTCGACCAACACGATCAAGACCCATACCCAGGCGATCTACCGCAAGCTTGGCGTGTCAACCCGCCACGATGCCGTCGGACAAGGCCGCGCGGCTGGCATCTTGTCTTGAGCTGAGATGCCAGCCGAAGGTCAGATCAGCTCAAGTTGCCTGGCGCGGCGGACCGCCTCATTACGGTGCGCCGCCGACAGCTTGCGGTAGATGCTCCTCAGGTGGGACTTGACGGTGTTCACCGAGATGTACATCTCGGCTGCGATCTCAGCGGTGCTGAGCATCTCAGATAGATGCTGGAGGGCCTCGTGTTCACGATCGGTGAGCGGCTCGACGATCAATGGCGTGCTCTGGCCAGTCACGGTCCGCTGCGCCGGAACCCCGCCCCCCGCCGGGCTGGCCAGATCGGGCTCGAGCAGCTCATGGTAGGCCTGGGCCAGATCGGGGTCGCGGCGGAGCGCGGGCTGGATCCAGGTTCGCTCCAGCACGAAGGGCAGCCTTTGCTGTTCTGGCCGGCCTAGCCGCAGGGCGTGCTCGAGCGACCGGCGACCGCGCGCACCATCACCAGCCATGTAGCTGAGCCGCGCATCGACCAGCCATCCCTCCAGGCAGGTATGCCCCGGCGCCGTATCGGTCCGGTCCGCCCCGGCGTCCAGGGCCATCCGGGCCGCTTGATGATCGCCTGCGGCCAGCCAAGCCCGGGCGAGCGCCGCCGCGGCCTCGGTCCCGTCCGCCGGATCGGCGCGCCGGGCCGCGGCCACCGCGGCCGGGATGTCCCCGATTGCCGCGTATGCCCGGGACTCGAGCAGCGTCAGCCGGTGGTCGAGCCAGCCAGGGGGCGACCAAGCCTGTCGTGCGCGGCCGATGATGTCCAGAGCCGCCGGGGACCGGCCTTCGGCGAGCCGGCGTGACCCTGCGATCAGGCGGGCCACCGCGCTGATCAGCCTGTCCGGGTTCACCCGCAGAGTAGCCTCGGCCAGCCTCAGCTGACCGTGCAGCTGCGGTATCTCATGGCGATCCAGATACACCAATGCGAGCGCGATACTCGCGGCCGCGGCGACGTGCTCGGTCAGTTCGTCGCCGCCGTCCTGGATGGCCTGGGCGGCCTCTCCCGCCAGCTCGACGGCCCGGCTCAGCCGTCCGCCCAGCGCCTCCACCAGCGCCAGATACGCCAGGCAGTCAGCCCGCTCGCACGCGCTGTCCGAGGCGGAGGCCGCGGCGATACCCCCCTGCAAGGTCGCGACCGCCTCATCGAAACGGCCGGCCCGCAGGTCGGCGGCCCCGCGACCCAGCAGCACCTGCGCCCGTATCCCGGGCTGGCGCGCGAGCAAGCTTCCTGGCAGCTCGTCGAGCAGGGCCGCTGCGCGGGCGCCGGCGGCGGTCGCCATATCGAGATTCCCGGTGCGGCGGGACAGCGCCAGCCGGATCAGCGCTGCGCTCAGCCGGGCCTGTATCTCGCGGTCGGCGGGAAGGTCTTCGAGGATGCCCTCCGCCACGGCGAGCGAGGTGGCGCCCGGCTCACCCGCGGCGTCGGATAGCCCGATGGCCGCGCTCACCAGCAACGGGTAGGGGTGCGTCCGGACCACGTCCAGCGGCATGTCGCGGAACGCCTCGGCCAGCGACTGGCTGCCCCGTGGATCGATGAGCTGGCCTATCGCGAGCTCGTCAATGACCATTCCGGCCGCGAGCGGCCAGTTACCGCAGGCGGCCGCGTGCCGCACGGCTTCGACGAGACTCCCGTTCCGCTGATACCACCACGCCGCCCGCTCATGCAGGTCGGACCACAGGTGGGGGCGCTCGCTCCTGAGCTTCAGGCGCAATACCTCGGCGAACATCGCGTGGTAGCGAAACCACCCGTGTCCGACCGGCCGGACGAATGCGTTAGCCGCTGCCAGCGCCGCCAGCGTGCTACCGGCATGCGTGTCGCCGGCTAGCTCAGTGGCGAGGTCCGCGCTGACGCAGTCCAGGATGCTCGTCCGCAGCAGCAGTTCGCGGACGGAGGAATCCTGGGCGTTCAGGACCTCATCCACGAGATACCCGGTTACGGCGTTGTCGTCCGCATCCAGTTTCTTGACGAACTGCTCGGGATCAGGATGACCGTCCAGCGAGAGCGCTGCCATCCGCACTCCGGCCGCCCACCCCTCGGTCCGTCCGGTGAGGCACTCGAGCGCCGTCTCTGACAGCGTGACTCCATGGTGGACCAGTATCGACCTGGATTCAGGGAGGGTGAAGGCCAGGTCGTCGGCCCGGATCTCGGCTAGCTCACTGGCGAGCCGGTACCGGTGCAGGGGCAGCAGCGGGTCCATCCGTGAGGACACCACCAGGTGCAGGCCTGGCGTGGCGTTCCGGAGGACGTAAGCCAGCCCGTCATGGATGGCGGGTTCGGTCACCAGGTGGAGGTCGTCGAGTACCAGCCTCACTGGCGTCTCCTGGGCCGCAAGCACCGATGCCAGCCGGAGCAGGAAGCCATGGTCGACCGCCGCGCGCGAAGGCGCCGACAAGCCTCGCGGCACCGTGAGCCCGGCTCGCCGCAGCGCCGCCACGACATAGGACCAGAAGACCTTCGGCCGGCTGTCGTAGCGGTCGAGGGTGATCCAGACTATGGGGCCAGGGGAGGCGCTGGCGGCCCACAGCGCGACCGCCATGGTCTTGCCCGCGCCGGGCGGGCCGGTGACGGTGGTCAGCGGCCCTCGCGAACCGTCCGCGATGAGCTTCTCGACTCGCGGGCGCGCCACCACCCAGCCAGGCAAGGAGGGCACGGTGATCTTGGACACCAGGATCGGATCGTTCGTACTGGTGAGCCCCTTAGATCGTGCGGCCCCGTGTGGATCGACAATAATCCCCATTAGGATGATCCTCTTCCGCTGGCGACTACCGGCGGCCAGCCCCGCGCCCGGGCGCCGCAGGTTCCGTGCAGGATCTAGGCAGGCCGACCACCCTGCCTTGTTTCTCCTCCGTATGCGGGTGATACGTCATCACCCTCCTCATGATCTCACCAGGGTGACGAATTCATCCGTCGTGAGTGGGGCGCAACCCGTCTTAATGCGAGACGTTGGAGTTGGCCACGCCCGAATTCCGATCTTCTTGGAGCTGCGGTGCCATCGTCGTACTACGAGATCCGCGTCACTGGGGTCCTGCCGCCCGAGGCCTTGCTTGACTTCGATCGGCTCACCGCCTCGGTGGAGCCGGTCGAAACCGTCCTGCACGGTCCCCTCCGGGATCAGGCCGCCCTGAACGGGCTCCTCGCCAGGCTTGAGACGTTCGGCATCGAAGTCCTGGAGATCCGGCGCCTGCAGGACAGGGACTCGCACGTCGGCGATTCTCATCCTGCTGATTGACGGGTCCGGGCGAGCGGACGATCACCCCCGGTGGGTGAGGGCCGGCACCGTTCAGGTCACCAGCGGTGCCAGGCGGTGACGTGGCTGCGCCGAGGATGGCGTCCTGAGTGACGGTGAGAACGACAGGGGCGGGCCATCGGCCCGCCGCTTCCTGACCACAGACGCAAGAAGGCCTGGCCTGGTCGCACCAGGCCAGGCCTTCTTGTTTTCAGGCCAGTACCTTCGCCTTCTCCCGTGCGAACTCGTCAGCGGTGATTACGCCCTGGTCTCGCAGGTCAGCCAGTTTCGCCAGCTGGTCAGCGGTATTTGCCGGCTGGGCATAGTCGCGGTACGCCTCTTCCTGGCGGATGGCCTGCCGTTCTGCCCGCTCATGCATCTTGTCGCCGCGAGCGATCAAGTAGACCAGGACGCCGACCAGGGGGATGAGCGCCACGAACAGCACCCACAGGGCCTTGGCCCAGCCGGAAAGATCGCGGCTGCGGAAGATATCGAAGACCACCATGACGAAGATCCAGATCCAGACCACCCACAGGAAGAACTCGAGCATGGTCCAGAAAATGTTCAATAGCGGATACGACATTCGCTCTCCTTCGCGGGCGACGCCACCATCTGGGCGCGAACTGCGGCGTGCGCAGTGCGCAGTTTCAGCATCCGTCCGCCACGGCGCAGGGGCATCACCCGCCAGGGGTGAAACAGATGTCACCGCGACGGATCTCAGGCCGTCTGATCAGTTCCGGGGGCTGGCAGCGGCGCGGACGCAGGGGTACCCGTGGCGTGCCTGCCCGTGGCTTCAGCGAACGCCCCGAGCGCCCGCCCCCGGTGGCTCGCCGACGTGGCGACATCGATGCGCGCGCCGCCCACGGCCACATGCCGTGATTTTGCGGGTGTCGCCAGCCCGGCTGCCTCCTCCGTGGCGGATGAACTGAAACCACGGCTCGATGCCGACCAGGGGACCGAATGCGTGCGCCAGCGGCATGATCTCGCCCGCGGATCCCGCGCCGGTGCGGGGCACCGCGGGCACGATGCCGCCACAAGCCTCCGGCTGCCGCGCTCACGCCTGCATTCACCTCCCTAGTATCTTCCGTAACCGGGTAACACCCGCAGCCTGAGCCGGGTTCGCCGGTGCCGGCGTCCATCGGCCGGCGGCCCGGCCACAGACCCCAGCCCCAGCGTCACCGATCCGCCGCCCGACGCGGACCGGCCGATCGTCAGCGTCCCGCCCGACGTCGCGGCGATGCGCCGGGCGATATCCAGGCCGAGCCCGGTCGAGCCGCCGCTGGACACGCCGCGCCGGGTCGGGTCGGCATCCCCGAAGCCCGGCCCGTCGTCCGCCACGACCAGCCACGCGCCGCCCGCGGCACGACGGCTGAGCCGGATGGTGAAGGCGGCGTCTTCCGGGGTGTGCGCAAAAACGTTTTCCAGGAGGATGTCCGCGCAGGCCGCCAGGTCATCGCGCGACACCAGGACCGGTACCGGCCCCGGAGCCACCTCGACCGTCATCCGGCGGTCCTGGTCTTCGGCCAGGGGCCACCAGAACGCGGCGCGTTCGGCGATGACCTGGGCGGCGTCGCAGATCGCCTGCGCTCTGCCGCGGCCTGGGCGCCGGGCTTCCCTGATGATCTCGCTGACGGTCCGCTCCACCGAGCTGACGTCCGCGAGCAGCCGCTCCATCTCGGCGCCATTCCGCAGCGATTCTGCATCGATCCGCAGGGCGGTCAGCGGGGTCCGCAGCCGATGAGACAGGTCGGCCACGGTTTCCCGCTCGTGCGCGAGCAGTTCGCCGATGCGGACCGCCAGCCGGTTCAGCCCGGCGCCTGCACGGCGGACCTCCGGCGGCCCGGCCACCGTCGCCCGGGCGGACAAGTCCCCGGCGGCGAGGTAGTCGGAGGCGCGCGCCAGCGCGGTGAGCGGGCGGACCAAAGACCGGGCGAGCTGATCGGCCACGGCCACGCTGAGAACGAGCAGGAGCAGCCCGACGCCACCGAGCAGCAGCCAGGCCCTGGTCACCCCGTGGCGCAGGACCGAGTCGGGGACGAAGGTACGGATCACCGCCGAGCCGCCGGGAAGGCCTTCCACAGCCACAAGCACCTCTTTTCCGCCGCCGGTATCGGCGGAGAAACTGTGGCCGTTGCGGGCCAGGCGGACCGCCGCCGACAGGGGCGCGGCCGCGCCGAGCTCCGTGCCCGACGGCAGGAAGACCGTGACCGGAGTACGGCTCTGCGCGTTCACCTGGTCCACGGTCAGTTGCAGGCTGCCGGTCGGCAGCGTCGTGACCAGCGGCGCCATCGATTGCGCCTGAGCCGTGGCGGCACTCACCGCGCGGTCGGCCGCGAGCGTGCGCAGCACGAGCGCGAGCGGGACCAGGAAGGAGATCAGGACCAGCGAGCTGGTGGCGACGACCAGCAAGATGACGCGCAGTCTCATGGGGGCGGGCTGAGCTTGATCCCGACGCCGCGGACGGTGTGCAGGTAGCGAGGCTGCTGTGCGGTCTCGCCGAGCTTCCTGCGCAGCCACGACACGTGCACGTCGACCGTCTTGTCCGCGCCGCCGTATGGCATCCGCCAGACGTGCGTGAGCAGGTCCCGGCGGGGCACCACCTGCCCGGCGTGGAGCGCCAGGTAATGCAGCAGGTCGAATTCGCGGCGGCTCAGGTCAAGCGGCGCGTCGTCGAGCGTGGCCACATGACCCTCGGGGTCTAGCCGCAGGCCGCCGACCTTGAGCTGGTTAACGGCGGCCGGTTCGCCCTGGGCGGACCGGCGGAGTACGGCGCGAATCCTCGCCTCGATCTGACCCGCGCCGAATGGCTTGATCACGTAGTCGTCCGCGCCTGCGTCGAGCACCCGGATGATGTCGGCTTCGTCGTCGCGGGCGGTGACGACGACCACGGGAACAGAGCTGACCGCTCGCATCATCCGCAGCGCCTCGTAGCCGCCGAGGTCGGGAAGCCCCAGGTCGAGCAGGATCAGGTCCGGCGGCGTGGCCAGGACATGCTGCAGCGCGCCCATCGCGGTGGACATGCTGGTCACCACGTGCCCTCGTTCGGTCAGGGTCCGGATCAGGGCGCTCCGGATGGCGTCGTCGTCCTCCACAAGCAGCAGCTGGGCCACACCAGTGAAGGTAACGGGTGCCGCTGTTTCGTGCAGGTAGATCCCGTATCAGCCCGCCCGCTCCCGCTCTCGTCAGCGGGTCCTTAGGGTCGCCTTTACCTGCTCTTAACCCGGACTAGGCGATCCTGCGTCAGGTGCACATGCGCATCCTCGTCGGCGTGGGAGCCTGGCTGCTCGGTGTCGCCACCGCGACCGCGGGCAGTCTGCTGGCGGTTTCACTGCTCGGCCAGGGCATCGCCGATAGCCCCGGCCAGCAGCTGACCGCGGCCGCCGTCAATCAGGCGCTCGCCCGTGAGGCCAACCAGGCCAACCAGGCCAACCAGGCCAACCAGGCCAGCGTTGCGACACCCCCCCTCCCGGCTCCCGTACCGTCCGCGAGCCGGCTCGTCCTGCCCCAGTCGGCCCCTCCTCGGCCGGCCGCGACCCAGCCACCGGCCACGCAGCCGCGGGAGACCGCCGCTACGCCGCCGCCCGCCCGGCCCTCTGTCGTCTGGCCGGCCACCTCGCCCAGCCCGCAGGCGACGGGCGGCACCGTGCTCACCTCGCCGGGCGGAACCGTGCTGGCCGAGTGCACCTCAATCGGTTCCTACCTGGTGTCGTGGAGTCCGACGCAGGGTTATGAGGCGGGAAACGTGCTCCGCGGTCCGGCCGTCACGGCGCAGGTGACCTTCGACTCCGGTGCGACCTCGGTGACGATGCTGGTGTCGTGCTCGACCGGGACGCCGACCGTGACCTCCGCCGTCCAAGCCCACGGCGTCGGCGGCCAACAGTAAGACGGGTGCCAAAAGCGGGCCCGTCAAGCCTGCTGATCCCGCCGGGGCGCGAGACCTGGCATCCTGGTCACGTGAAGGATCAGGTGGCCGACGAGGCACCGCCGCCGCAAGGCCGCATAGCACGCCTGCTGAAGGCCGCAGAGCGGCGCAGAGTCCCGCTGCTGACCATCGTGACCACCGTCGCGATCGTGGCGGTTGCCTACCTGGTCGGCCAGCTGATCTACCGGCTGCGGGGCATCCTGCTGCTGATCCTCGTGGCCGGATTCGTCGCGGTGCTGCTCAACCCGGTCGTGGGCGTGCTGGAGCGGCGGCTGGTCCGACGCCGCGGCGTTGCCGTCGGCATCGTCACCATGCTGGCGTTGCTGGGCTTCATCGGCCTGGCGGCGGTGTTCGGCTACCCGCTGGTGAACGGGATCACCCACCTGGCCAACCGGCTGCCCTCCTATGTCGCCAGCGCGCAGAACGGCACGGGCTGGATCGGCCACCTCGTGCGCAAGTACCACATCGAGAACTGGGTCCAGCGGAACACGCCCAAGCTGGTGAGCTACGCCCAATCGCTCAGCAAGCCGGCCCTGAGCATCGGCACGGCCGCGTTCTCCCTGATCATCCAGCTCGTGACGATCTTCGTCCTGGTCCTGATGCTGCTGCTCGAGGGCCCGAGGATGCGGCGCTGGATCCTCGGCCAGATGAGGCCGGCCCGGGCGGCCGCGACCACCCGGATCTCGGGCGAGGTGAACAGCGCGGTCATCGGGTACATGCTGGGGAACTTCCTGACCTCGATCATCGCCGGCATCGTGGTGTTCGTGACGCTGATGCTCCTGGGCGTGCCGTTCCCCCAGCTGTGGGGGCTGTGGGTCGCGCTGCTAGACTTCCTGCCCCTGATCGGCGGCGCCCTGGCCGGCATCCCCACGGTGCTGTTCGCGTTGGGCCACTCCGTTACCGCGGGCATCATTACCGCGGTCGTCTTCATCGTCTACACCCAGATCGAGAACCACATACTGAACCCGGTGATCATGAGCAAGACGGTGAAGATCAGCCCGCTGCTCGTCTTGCTGGCCGTCCTGGTCGGCGCCTCGCTGGGCAGCCTGGTCGGCGGTATTTTCGGCGGTTTCGTCGCCGCTTTGCTGGCCATCCCGCTGGCCGGCGCCCTTCAGGTGCTTGTCCGCGAGGCCTGGCAGGCCACGGACTCAAGAACCCCGCAGCGCGAAGATCCGCCAATCAGGGACGGCGAGCTCTTCCCAGTTCCGCCCGATACAAGGGAGCATGGCTCTTAGCCGCCGCACGTCAGCTGCAGCAAGCTTCATAGGAGGAGCCGGACATGCCACAGCCGTCAGTCCTTGGGATTGTCCTGGCCGGGGGCGCCGGTACCCGCCTCAGCCCGCTGACCGCGGACCGGGCCAAGCCCGCGGTCCCGTTCGGCGGCCTGTACCGGCTGATCGACTTCGCACTGTCCAACCTGGCCAACGGCGGCATCCTCAAGATCTGCGTCCTCACCCAGTACAAAAGCCACAGCCTGGACCGGCATATCTCCACTACGTGGCGGATGAGCTCGCTGCTCGGCAACTACGTGACGCCGGTCCCGGCGCAGCAGCGGCTCGGCCCGCAGTGGTACACCGGCTCGGCGGATGCGATCTACCAGTCGATGAACCTGATCAACGACGAGAAACCCGACATCGTGATCGTCTTCGGTGCCGACCACGTGTACCGGATGGATCCCAGGCAGATGATCGACCACCACGTCGCCCACGGCGCCGGCGTGACGGTGGCGGCCATACCCGTGCCGAGGAATGAGGCCTCGGACTTCGGCATCGTCCAGGTCGCGAAGGACGGCCGGAAGGTAGACGCGTTCCTGGAGAAGCCCGCCGACCCGCCGCCCATGCCAGGCAACCCGGACATGTCCTACTCGTCGATGGGCAACTACGTATTCGGCACCAACGTGCTCGTAGACGCGCTGCGCAAGGACGCGGACGACGATTCGAGCCGGCACGACATCGGCGGCAACATCATCCCGATGCTGGTCAGGGACGGCTGCGCGCAGGCGTATGACTTCATGCTCAACCAGGTGCCAGGCGCGGCTCCCGAGGACGCCGGGTACTGGCGCGACGTCGGTTCGCTCGACGCCTACTTCGACGCTCACATGGACCTGTGGGCGGTACAGCCGGTCTTCAACCTGTACAACGACCGCTGGCCCATCTATACGCACGTGCCGTCCCTGCCGCCCGCCAAGTTCGTGCACGACGCGGGAGACCGGGTAGGACGCGCCATCGACAGCCTGGTCAGCAACGGCGTCATCATCTCCGGCGGCCTGGTGCGCCAGTCCGTGCTCTCGCCCGGGGTACGCGTGAACAGCTGGGCGACGGTCGAGCGGTCGGTGGTGCTGCACAACACCGTGATCGGCCGTCACGCCGTGCTCAGGAACGCGATCATCGACAAGAACGTCATCGTGCCCGAATGGGCGCAGGTCGGCGTGGATAAGGAACACGACAGGGCACGCGGCTTCGCGGTATCGGCCGGCGGCATCACCGTGGTAGGCAAGGGCCAGGAGGTCGTGCCGTGACAGGCAAGCTCAGTGTCTCCGGGAGCGCGCGCGTCGGGCAAGCCGCCGCGCGGCCGCTCAGTGTCTCCGGGAGCGCGCGCGTCGGGCAAGCCGCCGCGCGGCCGCTCAGTGTCTCCGGGAGCGCGCGCGCCGGGCAAGCCGCCGCGCGGCCGCTCAAGGTGGCGCTGCTGACCCGCGAGTACCCGCCCGAGGTGTACGGCGGAGCCGGCGTGCACGTCACGTACCTGGCCCGTGAGCTGGCGCCGCTGGTGGATCTCACCGTGCACTGCCAGGGCGCGGACCGCCCGGACGCCGTCGCGCACCAGCCCTGGGACCGCCTGGCCGACGCGAACCAGGCCCTGCAGGTCATCTCCACCGACCTGTCGATGGCCGCCGCCGTGGGGTCGGCCGAGCTGGTCCATTCGCACACCTGGTACGCCAACCTGGCGGGCCACCTGGCCGCCATGCTCTACGGCATCCCGCACGTCGTCACGATGCACTCGCTCGAGGTCCTGCGGCCTTGGAAGGCCGAGCAGCTGGGCGGCGGCTACCAGGTTTCGTCCTGGTGCGAGCGGGTGGCGGCCACCTCAGCCGCCGCGGTGGTGGCCGTCTCAGCGGGCATGCGGACCGACATCATGACCGCTTACCCGGAAATTCCGGCCGAACGGATCCGGGTGATACGCAACGGCATTGACACCGGCGAATACCATCCTGACCCGAAGACGGACGTACTCGACCGCTATGGCATCGACCAATCCCGCCCTTACGTTGTCTTTGTCGGCCGGATCACCAGGCAGAAGGGCGTGCCGGTGCTGCTGCGCGCCGCGTCCCGGCTGATCGGTGAAGCGCAGCTGGTCCTGGCCGCGGGTCAGGCCGATACGCCCGAGCTGCTGGCCGAGGTGACGGAGCTGGTGGACGGCCTGCGCGCATCCCGCTCCGGCCTGGTGTGGATCCCGGAGATGCTGGCGAAAGCCGAGGTCATCCAGCTGCTCACGCACGCCGCCGTGTTCGCCTGCCCGTCGGTGTACGAGCCGCTCGGCATCGTGAACCTGGAGGCCATGGCGTGCGGGACCGCGGTCGTGGGATCCCGCACCGGCGGGATCCCCGAGGTCGTCGCCGAGGGCGAGACCGGGCTGCTCGTCCCACCCGGGGATCCGGAGGCCCTCGCGGCCGCCCTCAACACGCTGCTCAGTGACCCCGAACGGGCACAGGCGATGGGACAGGCGGGCCGCAAACGCGCGGTCGCGGAATTCGGCTGGTCCGCCATCGCCGCCCAGACCGCGGATCTCTATGCCGAACTGGTGAGTAAGACGTAAACGCCTTTCTCCGTGTTAATTCGCCTACCCAGGCGCATATCCCCGTCCTCTGCGCTAAGCGCCGACGTCGGTGTCGGTAGCCGCGACCGTCACTCCCTCCAGCAGTACGGCCATCATCAGTGTTGGCTGGTCAGCTACCTGCACCCGCAATGGAGTCACGACAACGACGTCGGGCGGGACAGCTGGGGCCACGCCACTGACCGTCGCCGTGACGCTGCCCTTCGCCGCCCCCGCCACCTGCACGGTGGCGGCGACCGCGAGCCTGCCGACCACGGATACCGCCGACGCCCTCAGCGTCGCGATGACGTACACGACCGCGGCGAGCCCGTCGCCCAGCCCGACCTCTTCGTCGCCTTCGACGAGCGGGTACGAGATCAAGGGCTACGACGGCAAGTGCCTCGATGCCACGGGTAACAGCTCCGCCAACCGGACCAAGGTCCAGATCTGGTCGTGCATCAACGACAACGCGCAGAAGTGGACGTACAGCCACGGCGAGCTGATCCACAACGGCGCCTGCGCGAACGACCAGTACGGCGGCGGCAGCGGCAGCAAGGTGATCATGTACACCTGCAACCACGCCAAGAACGAGCTCTGGACCGACCTGGCCAACGGCGAGCTCGTCCTGAACGCGCGGGGCTACAAGCTCTGCCTGGACGACCCGGCGTACTCGACCCGCAACGGCACCCAGCTCATCGTGTACACCTGCCACAACAGCGCCAACCAGCACTGGAAAGTGCCGTAAGCCCTTAGCCGGTACGTCACGAGAGCCCTGGCGGGTGACCCGCCAGGGCTCTCGCGTTACCAGGTGGGAACGAACCCGCCGCCGGCTTGGGGTCATCCGACTGTCTCCTGGTCGTTCCTGGCCGGAACGCTTTCGTGGCAGCATGGCGGGATGAAGGTGCTGCGCACGCCGGAAGACCGTTTCGCCGACCTGCCCGGCTTCGGCTACCCGCCGCGGTACGCCGACGCCGGGGACCTGCGGCTGGCCTACGTGGAGGCCGGGCCCGCCGACGGCGAGCCGGTGCTCCTGCTGCACGGCGAGCCGAGCTGGTCGTTCCTGTACCGGAAGGTCATGCCGGTCCTCGCGGACGCGGGGCTGCGCGCCATCGCCGCGGATCTCGCCGGCTTCGGCCGGTCGGACAAGCCCGCCGAACCCGGTGATCACAGCTTCGCCCGGCACGTGGAGTGGATCAGGGCGCTCGCGTTCGACCAGCTTGACCTGCACGGCCTGACCATTGTCGGGCAGGACTGGGGCGGCCTGATCGGGCTCCGGCTGGTCGCCGAGCACCCGGACCGGTTCGCCCGGGTGGTGGCGGCCAACACGGGGCTGCCCACCGGCGACCAGCCGATGCCCGACGTCTGGCTGCGGTTCCGCGATATCGTCCTTACCGCGCCCGAGTTGAGCGTGTCCCGGCTGGTGCAGTCGGGCTGCCAGACGCGGCTGTCACCTGAGGTCCTGGCCGCCTACGAGGCGCCGTTCCCGGACCCGGCCTTCGCCGCGGCGGTCCGCGCGATGCCCGGGCTGGTCCCGACGACCCCCGACGACCCGGCCGCGGAGGCCAACCGGGCCGCCTGGCGCCAGCTAGCCACCTTCGATAAGCCCTTCCTGGTGGCGTTCAGCGACCGTGATCCCATCACCGGCTCGATGGGGCCCGTGCTGAAGCAGGCCGTGCCCGGCGCGGCGGGAATCGACCATCCGGTCCTCACCGGAGCCGGTCACTTCCTGCAGGAAGACGCGGGCGAACGGCTCGGCGCCGTGATCGCCGGCTTCATCCGCGCTCACCGCCCGGTACCATCTCACGCCCGACCTAGCGCGCAACCTGACGGGCATTAACGCGCTGACCAATGCCCTGGTGGCTTCCTAGCTTCTCGCTGGCTAGCCGCCCCCCACGGCCAGGCGGCCCCGGGTCACAGTCATCTGACAGATGACGTCCGGCCAGCCGTGCCCCAGACTGAAACTCAGCTACTAGCCGGCCAGAGCTGGGAGAACACGATGAGCGTCAGCAGTACCACCGGCGGTCGGGGCCAGGGCCTGGTCCTGGCGGCGATGATTTTCGCGGTCTCGATGACCTTCATCGACCAGACCATCGTCTCGATCGCCGCGCCCACGATCCAGCATGACCTGGGCCTGTCAAGCAGCGGCATGCAGTGGGCGATCAACGCCTACCTGCTGGCGCTGGCGGCCCTGTTCGCCTTCGGCGGCCGCCTGGCGGACACGGTGGGGCCCCGCAAGATGGTGGTGCTGGGGGTGATCATCTTCGCCGGCTCCTCGGCGCTGTGCGGCCTGACGCCCTCCGGTGGCATCGCCCAGGCGTGGCTGGTGGCGTTCCGGGCGGTGCAGGGCCTAGGCGGAGCGATCATGTTCCCGGCCGCGCTTGCCATCGTGGTGCAGACTTTCGAACTGCGCTCCCGCGGCCGTGCCCTGGCCCTGTTCTTCGGCATCGCCGGGGGCCTGACCGCGATCGGCCCGATCGCGGGCGGATACCTGATCCAGTGGACCTGGCGGGCGATCTTCTGGATCAACGTCCCCATTGCCCTCATCGCCCTGGTCCTGATCGTCATCTCCAAGCCTGCTAGCGAGAGCCGTCCCGCGCCGATGGACTACCGTGGCCTGGCCCTGATCGTCAGCGGTGTCGCCCTCAGCGTGTTCGGTCTCCAGCAGTCGTCCCTGTGGGGCTGGGGCAACCCGGCGATAGAAGTGTGCATCGTCGCGGGCGCGGTGCTTCTGGGCATTTTCTATGTCGTCGAGCGCCGGACCGAATCACCGCTGATGAATGTGCGCATCTTCGAAAACCGGGCGTTCTCGGTCGAGAACGTTATTCTCGGCATCGCCATGATGGCATTCATCCCGGTGTTCTTCTTCGCCAGCGTGTACGGGCAGGTCGCCCTGGCCGAGAACGCCACCACGTCGAGCCTGCTCATCTTGTACTTCTTCCTGGGTTTCGTGGTCTGCGCGCAGATCGGCGGCCGGATGCTGGACCGGATCGGGGCCAAGCGGCCGGTGGTGCTCGGCAGCGCGCTGGCGGCCGTCGGCTTCGCGCTGTGGGCGGGCAGGGTGACCGACCTGCACGCCGGCGCGCAGGTGATCTACATCGTGCTGGCCGGGGCGGGCATGGGGCTGATGCTCGGGCAGGCCAACACCGACGCGATCAACCGGGCGTCCCGGTTCTCCTACGGGGAGGCCACCGGCATCACCCAGACCGTCCGCAACTACGGGGCCAGCCTCGGGTTCGCCATCCTGGGCACGATCTTGATCACCGAGTTCCGGTCCAGGATCACCTCCTCGCTGGTCGCCAGGGGCCTGCCGCCAGGAGCGGCGTCGGCCGAGGCGTCGAAGATCGCCCAGCTCCAGGGCGGCAGCGGCAACGTCGCCACCATCCCGCAATTCATCCGCGCCGACTTCGCCGGCGCCACCAGGGAGGTGCTCTACGTGATGGCCGCGATCATGGCGGTCGCGGCGATCGTGGCGCTGCGCGGGCTCAAGCGGGGACGGCAGGAAGAGCCGGCCAGCCTCCAGGCCGCGATGCCGGGCGAGGAGCCCGTGCCCGATCTGTACCGGTCGCGACGGCACTAGACGCCGAGGACCCGAGGACGTGCTGGCGGCGGTGCGTGATCCGCAGCGCCGCCGAGCTCAGGCACCTGCTGCCGGCCGGGCCTGACCAGCCTGCGGGTTAATCGGCCGCGGCCAGCGAGCCGTCCTCCTCAAGCGGCCCGGCATCCGCCTCCAGGAATCCGGCCGAATCCATGGGTTCGACGGAGTCCATGACTTCGGCGGCCTCCAGGGGCTCGGGGGCCGCTGGCAGCACCTTCTTGATGTAATCCCGGGTGGCGGCGGTGGTGCCGACGTCGCGGCCCGCTGCCTCCGACATGTACCAGCGGTGCTCGAGGATCTCGTGGAAGATCTCCGCCGGGGGGAGCCGGCCGCGAAGATCCTCGGGGATCGCGGCGATGACCGGGTCGTACACCTCTTCAAGCCACCGGTTAGCCGCCACCACCTCCGAGACCGGATGGCCCTGCTTCTGCTCCAGCCAGGCGCGGAAGCCGGCCATGTCATTGAGCAGCCGGCGCGCCTGGTGCTCGCCCGCGTCGATGCCGGTCCGCAGGAACAGCTGCCTGGCGTCGTGGCCGGTTTCCGCGACCCGCGTCTTGAGCCGCAGCTTGTTGCCCTTGCCGGTGCTGATCAGCTCGACCTCGTCGGCGTCGAAGCCGAGCTCGTTGAGCCGGTGCAGGCGCTCGGCGATACGGTACCGCTGCTCCTCGGGTTTCAGGATCTCCTCGCGGGTCAGTTCCTGCCACAGCGACTCGTACCGCTGCCGGAGCTGGTCGGCGATCTCGAGCGGGTCCACCTCTTCCGGGAGCATGTCGCCCGCCTGCAGGTCGAGTAGTTCGCCGTAGATCCGCTCGGTGGCCAGCTCGACGTCCCACTGCCGCTGGCCGCCGGTCAGGGCCGGATGCTGCTCGCTGGTCTCCGCGTCGACCAGGTAGGCCTCCAGCTTGCCCGCGTCGTGCCGGAACAGCGTGTTGGACAGCGAGCAGTCGCCCCAGAAGAACCCGGACAGGTGGAGCCGGACGAGCAGTTCGACCAGCGCATCCAGGAGCCCGTCGGTGGCCGTCATGCCCCGCGGGTGCGAGAAGATCGCCCGGTACGTGGTGGCGTAGCTGAGGAACTCGGTGACGAGGACCGCGTCCGAGTCGGACTGCTCCAGGGACCCCTCGGCCAGGTCGACCGCGATCCCGACGACCTCGACCGCAGGAATGTTCAGCTCGGCCAGCGCCCGGAGCAGCCGGTACTCGCGCCGGGCCAGCCGCTCGCTCAGTTCCTTGAGCGCGTAGAGCGTGCCGTCGTCGTAGACGAAGCGGACCACGTGCCGCGAGATGCCGCGCTGACGGATCTCGACGAGCCGCTCATCCTGCCAGTCAGCAAGCGGCTCAGACCACGGAAGGGTGAGCAGTCCCGCCGCGTGGTCGGCGGGAGGCGTGAAAACGAACCGCACAGTCACCAAGTGTCCCGCATCAGCACCCCGGCATACTACGCATGGCTCAACCCGGTCACCACCGCGCTCAGCCCAGCTGCGACGGCGCCATGTTGGCCCCGCTGATCACGACCGCGACATGCTCGCAGGAAGCGGGCTTGTAGGCGCCGGTGAGCAGGGCCGCGATGCCGACGGAGGCGGCGGGTTCTGCGGCGATCCTGAGCGCCTGCCACAGGGCCTGCTGCGCCGCCAGGATCGAGGCGTCGTCGACAAGCACCACATCCTCGACGAAGGACTGGGTGATGGGGAACACCAGCTCACCCACGCGGCGCGGGGCCAGCGCGTCCGCCGCGACGCTGCCGGCCGGGGCGTCGGCGGGCCCCTCGGCCCGGGCGTAGGTCAGGGTGGGCGCGCCGTCCGGCTCCACCCCGATAACGCGCACGGTGCCCGCGAAGTAGGAGGCGATGCCCGCGATCAGCCCGCCGCCGCCGACCGGGACAAGCACGGTGTCCATGTCGCCGGCCTGCCCGGCCAGTTCGAGCGCCAAGGTGCCCTGCCCGAGCAGGGTCTCACGCTGATCGAAGGCGTGCACGCTCATCGCACCCGAGCTCTGCACCCAGGCCTGGGCGGCGGCCAGCGCGTCGGCGTAGCGCTCACCGGTGACGACCAGGTTGGCGCCGAGGGCACGGATGCGCTCCATCTTGGCCGGGGCGGACACGGTGGGCACGAAGATCTTCGCGGGCACGCCGCGCCGGCGGGCCGCGTAGGCCACGGCCACGCCGTGGTTGCCGCCCGACGCCGCGACCACACCCGCGGCGGGCACCTCACGCAGCAGCAGGTTCGCGAACGCGCCACGGGCCTTGAACGACCCGGCGCACTGCAGCTGCTCGAGTTTGAGGGTCGCCGTCGGCAGCGCCAGCTGCGAGGCGTCGAGCTCGCCGAGATCGGCCTGGATCACCGGCGTGCGCCGGATGAAAGGCCGGATCGTTTCGTAGGCAGCGCGGATATCGTCACGGGAGATCACGTCAGGAACAATACCCACCGGTTCAAGCCGGGCCCGGGCCGCGCTGTGGCGTATCCGGCGGGAGCTTTACCACCGGACCGTCTGGGTACCTGTGGCGCCGCTGGCGGCCGTGATTGTCATCGGCGGCTTCCATGGCGGGCTGCTCGGCAAGGTCTCAGTCCAGCGGATAGTTGAGAACTTCCTGGCCAACGGCTCGCCCGGCCGGGACAGCCGGCCCCAGCCCGGCCTGCGCCGAGCGGCCGAGGTCATCGCGGCCGCGGCCACCGCCTGGCGGATGCCGGAACTTCACCCGGCCTGCCCGTCCTGACCTTAACCGCGCCCCCTAGCACCCAGCGGCCTTCCCGCCGGCCCCCGGTAGCGGGCGGACGTGCGATCCGCTACGCTGTCGCTCGTGACGCGGATAACTCGCCTTCAATGGTGGCGCCGCCATTAGGCGGCGCGCCGACTCAAGGTGTTTTTGAAGCACCGTAAGACGATTTAATGCGACCGCCCAGGACCGGCGGCCGCTTTTGTTTTCCCGGCCGTCGCCAGGGCCCGAAACCCTAGGGGCCACCGTGGACTCCCAACGCAGCGACCTGCTGACCCGCGGCGGTGTGCGGGTCACCCGCACCGCCACGCCCTTTGACCCCGCCGAGCTCGGCCGGATCGCGGCCCTCGCGGACGAGCGCCGCGGCGGCGTGATGAGCTCCGGCATGGAGTACCCCGGACGATACAGCCGCTGGCATATGGCCTACGCCGACCCGTGCGCGGAGATCATCGCGACGGGTCGGCGGGTCACCGCGCGGGCCCTGAACGACCGCGGCCGCGTGCTGCTGCCGGTGATCCGGGCCGCCCTGCTCAGGGCGGGCACTGAGCCAGGGGGCCGAGGAGGTTTGGGGGGAAAGGTTTCCCCCCAAGAGCAGGGGGGGCTGGGGGGATCGTCCCCCCGGGGAAACAGACCAGGTGTGCGTCGTCGTCGCCGCGGCGGACCAGGAGTTCACCGAGGAGGAGCGCAGCCGCAGGCCGACGGTATTCACCGCGCTGCGCGAGATCGCGGCGGCGTTCGGGTGCGAGGACCCGCATCTCGGGCTTTACGGGGCGTTCGGCTATGACCTGGCCTTCCAGTTCGAGCCCGTCAAGCTGCGCGTTGACCGGCCGGCCGCGCAGCGCGACCTGGTCCTGCACCTGCCGGACGAGATCTGGGTGCTCGACCGCATGCGCGAGGAGGCGGTCAGGTACGCCTACGAGTTCGAGGTGGAGGGCACCTCGACCGCGGGGCTTGACCGCCGGACGGCAGGTACGGGGCCGGCTGGAGCACCACGGCTCGTTCGGCCAGAAGAACTGCCGGCACAGCCGCGGCCGGGCACCTATGCGCGGGTCGTGGCCGAAGCACGGGAGCGGTTCGCCTGCGGTGACCTGTTCGAGGTCACCCCGGGGCACGTGTTCTACGGGCGGTGCGCGTCGCCGGCCGCGTTCTACGAACTGCTGCGGCAGCGCAACCCGGCTCCCTATGAGTTCCTGTTCAACCTGGGCGAGGGGGAGTTCCTGGTCGGCGCGTCACCCGAAATGTACGTCCGGGTCACCGGGGACCGGGTGGAGACCTGCCCGATCGCGGGCACGATCGCCCGCGGCGAGGGGCCGCTGGAGGATGCCGCCAACATCGCCGCGCTGCTCGGCTCCGCCAAGGAGGAATCCGAGCTGACCATGTGCACCGACGTGGACCGCAACGACAAGGCGCGGATCTGCGTCCCCGGCAGCGTGCGGGTGATCGGGCGCCGGCAGATCGAGATGTACAGCCGCCTCATTCACACCGTGGATCACATCGAAGGCAGGCTGCGGCCAGGCTTCGACGCGCTCGACGCGCTCCTGACCCACATGTGGGCGGTCACCGTCACCGGCGCGCCGAAGGCCTGGGCCATGCAGTTCATCGAGGACCACGAAGAGAGCCCGCGCCGCTGGTACGGCGGCGCCGTCGGCAAGATCGGCTTCGACGGCTCGATGAACACCGGGCTCACACTGCGGACCGCGCACATCACCGGCGGGATCGCGGCCGTCCGCGCGGGCGCGACGCTGCTCTATGACTCGGTGCCGGAAGCCGAGGAACGAGAGACCCAGATCAAGGCGCGCGCCCTGCTCGAGACCCTGGAAGAGGCCAGCAGGCTGGCCGGGGGCCTCGCGGCGGCGACCGTCCAGGCGACGGACGGCACGGTGCTGGCTGGCACTGGGCTGGCTGGCACTGGGCTGGCTGGCACTGGGCTGGCTGGCACTGGGCTGGTCCGCGCCCGGGTCCTGGCCGGCGACCGGGTGCCGAGGGTGCTCCTGGTCGACCACCAGGACTCCTTCGTGCACACGCTCGGCGACTACTTCAGGCAGCAGGGGGCCGACGTGACTACGCTGCGGTTCGGGTTCCCGCCGTCGCTGCTTGACTCCTACGCGCCGGATCTGGTCGTGCTTTCCCCCGGCCCCGGGCGGCCTGCCGACTTCGGCTGCGCGGCGCTGCTCGACGAGGTGTACGCCCGCCGCCTGCCGGCCTTCGGCGTCTGCCTCGGGCTGCAGGCCATGGTCGAGCACGCCGGGGGAGAGCTGTCCCTGCTGCCCGAGCCTGCGCACGGCAAGCCAGGCCGGGTCCGGGCGACGGGGGGTTCGCTGCTGGCGGGGCTGCCCGCCGAGTTCACCGCCGGCCGCTACCACAGCCTGTACGCGCGGGCGGCGCAGGTCCGCGGCGGGTTCCGCGTGACCGCGTCCCTGCAAACGCCGGACGGGGCGCAGGACGTGGTGATGGCGATTGAGGACGCCCGCGCCGCGCGGTGGGCGGTGCAGTTCCATCCCGAGTCGATCCTCACCGCGTCCGGCCGGTCCGGCCACCAGATCATCGGCAACGTCCTTGAGCTGTGCCTCAGCAGGCAGCCTGCGCGTGTCATTCGGTGAGTCGGCTTCGCCGGCGAGACGCTGTTGTTACTGTGCTGTGCCATGAGGAGCGTTGAACCCGAGGTTTTCCTGGTCGCCCGGCCGAAGGTCGACTACGATGCGATGGCCGCCTACCTGCGCGAGGTAGGCGGCGAGCGCTGGCTGGAGCGGGTTGACCGCGACCAGCTGGGCAACGACGTGCAGGACCTCGCCGAGTTCGCCGGGAAGATGTGCTACCGCTCCTGGGAGCCCGGGCTCAACCCCAACGTCCGGAAGGTGCGCGATGACCAGGACGCGTATCTGCAGAACATCCTTAAGCAGCAGCACGGCTCGGTGCTCGAGCACGTCAGCTTCACCTTCGTCCTGCACAACGTCAGCCGCGTTTTCACTCATGAACTGGTCAGGCACCGGCCGGGTACGGCGGTGTCCCAGGAGTCGCTGCGCTACGTCCGGCTCGATGAGCTGCCGTTCTGGTTCCCCGAGTGGGCGCGCGAAGACGCCGAGCTGATGAAGCGGGCCACGGCGCTGCTGGCCGAGCTCGAGCAGTTCCAGCAGTGGATGGCCGGGCATTTCGGGCTCGACGACGACGACACCAAGATGCACGAGAAGAAGGCCAAGACCTCGTTCATGCGCCGGTTCGCGCCCGAGGGCCTGGCCACCGGGCTGGTCTGGACGGCGAACATCCGCACCTTGCGGCACACGATCGAGGCGCGGACCGACCAGGGGGCCGAGGAGGAAATCCGCCTGGTGTTCGGCAAGATCGGCGAGCTCATGCGGGAGGAGGCGCCGGCCCTGTTCGGGGACTATACGGTGACCGACGAAGGCACCTGGCTTCCCGGCTGGCGAAAGGTCTGATCCTGGCCTTTTTCGACCAGCACCTGCGTTAGGGCCTGGGTCAGCGGAGCTCGGCGGGCTCGCTGGTCATGTCGTAGTGAATGAGGCGCTCCGGGGCGCCGCGCTCCCTCAGCACCCGCGCGGTCTTGACGATCATGTGGTCGGGCCCGCTGACGTAGATGTCGCGGTCGGCCCAGGTCGCCTTGGCGGCCAGTTCGGGCACGGTGCCGTACATGGCATCGTGGGCCGGCTCATCTGACACCGCCGGGATCACCTGCAGCCACGGATAGGCCAGTTCCATCTCTTGCAGCCCGGGCAGGTCATACAGATCCTGATGACGTCGCGCGCCGTAGTAGAGCACGATCTCGCGGCGCCTGGGCAGGGTCGCTAGCAGGGCGCGGCGGAACACGTCGTAATGCCGCTCGCGGACCCCGAATTTCCTGTGCGCGCGCCCTATCTCGGAAAGATACCCGGTCAGCCCGTCGATGTCATCCTGGCCAGCAACGATGCGAGTCAGGGCCTGGAAAAAGCGCTTGCGCTGGACGTCCATGGCGGCCGGGAACATAGCCCTGATTTCGGTGTCCATGGCGAAGAGCTGGCCGTAGAAGTATGTCATTGCCGCGTCAGCGGCCGGCTCAAGCAGCCAGAATGAGACCTGTGCAGGATTTTGGTCGGCATCGCCCGCGCTGTTTGGCACCGGAAAGCCTTCAGCTTGGTACGGCGATTCGCCGCCTGCTGACATCACCACACTCACAGTGTCGCACTAGAAGCAGAACGTCACAATTGATTTCCGGCAAGTCGGGTTTAACCGGCGCGGGAGATTTTTACTGTGGGGCAGGCCTTGAGTGGGCGTCATGGACCATGATGGGCACTGGAACTTTACGCGCAGGAGGACGGATGGGCCGGCCGATCATCGGCATCACCGGCGAGCTTGAGGCCGCTCGGTGGGGCAACTGGATTCGCGAGGCCGTTGTCTCGCCGGTGAGCTATACGCGAGCCGTCGAGCGTGCGGGGGGAACGCCGGTCATACTGCCGCCCGTCCCCGCGAGTTCGGTGCCCGTGCTGATCGCCGGGCTCAGCGGCTTGGTCCTGACCGGCGGGCGAGACGTCGATCCCTCGCTGTACGACCAGGCAGCGCACGAGCAGACGGACCTGCCTGACCACCGGCGGGACAGGTTCGAGCTGATCCTGACACGGGCGGCGATCGATGCTGATCTTCCGTTTCTCGCCATCTGCCGGGGCCTGCACATCCTCAACGTGGCCCGCGGCGGGACCCTTTTCCAGCACCTCCCCGATCGCCTCGGCAACGAGACCCACCGGCCGGATCCGGTCAAGATGACCACCCACACGGTGACGATCAGCGCCGCGAGCAAGCTCGGCCGCGTGCTCGGCGAATCCGCGCAGGTGCCCGCCGCGCATCATCAGGCGATCGACCGGATCGGCAACGGGCTTCTCACCGTGGCATGGACCCATGACCAGGTGGTGGAGGCGGTCGAGTTGCAGGGACACCGGTTCGGCCTCGGCGTGCAGTGGAATCCGGAAGACGGCGATGACCCCCGGCTGTTCGAGGCCCTGGTGACAGAATCCGAGGCGGCCGCCGTGCAGGCCGCTGTCCGCCCCCAGCCAGAAGTAACCGCCCGCTCCAAGCGGTCCGCGAAACGCCACGCCGCCCGCTCCTTACCCCGCTCTTTACCCCGTTCCTAGCCTCGCTCCGCCCCGAGCCCCCGCGTGTTCCGAGCCCCGCGTCCCCCCAGCGCCCCCACCCCCCAAGCGGTTGCGCAGCTACCGTGTGTCAGCACACCCCCCATAGGGGGAGTGGTAGTGCACGATCATCTGGCTGCCTGACAGGCGGGATTGCAGGGACGGATGTTGCCTTTCCAGCCGCGGCGGCGCAGGAGCGCGCCGACCTCGGCGGCGGTCCGGCAGCGATTCTCGGTAGCGTCCGGCCAGCCATACCTCAGGGTCTGTGTTCCCTGGACGAGGTTGGCGTTGTCGCGGTGGGTGTCACGCCAGCGGCCTTCCGCCGGGTGGGAGGCGGCTCCGTCTAGCTCGACGCAGACGCCGTACTGCTCGTAGAGGTTGTCCAGGTAGCGGTGCCCGCTGCCGTGCCTGCGCTTTGCCTGCCGGCGGGCCGCGGGCAGGCCGTGCGCGCGTTCGACCCCGTAGACGTAATGCCGTTCCAGCGGAGAGTGGATACCGCCGCCCGCGAGCCCTCCACCCAGCCTGTGGATAACCCGGCGATTTATGACCGTGTGCCAGCAACCACTTGATAGAGGGAGTGGCGACGCACGATAATGCGCGGCTCTGGGCGCGCGGACGGGGCTAGATGGGGGGCTGGTAGCTGCTGACCCAGTGGGCTTGCACCCAGTCCATGAAGGTGAACCATGCGCCGGTGACTTCGAGCAGGCCGACGCAGACCAGCATGGCACCGCCGATCCTGGTCACTAGCCGGGCGTGGCGCCTGGCGAAGGCGAACGCGCGCATCGCGGCCTGGAAGCCGAGCGATACGAACAGGAACGGGATGCCGAGGCCGAGGGCGTAGACGAAGGCCAGCATGGCGCCGCGGGCCGCGGTGCCGGTGGACGCCGACAGTGCCAGCACAGCGGTCAGCGTCGGGCCGATACACGGTGTCCAGCCCAGCCCGAACATGACGCCGAGCAGCGGCGCCCCGGCCAGCCCCGCTCTCGGGCGGGCGGATGGGCGCACGATCCGGCCCGCGAAGGAGAACCGGTCGAAGGCCCCGGCGAACAGCAGCCCGAGCAGGATGGTCAGGCCGCCGAGGATCCGCGTCAGCAGGCGGGCGTGCCCGGTCAGCAGGTGCCCGAGCCCGCCGAGGGCGGCGCCGTAAGCGACGAAGACGACCGAGAAGCCGAGCACGAACAGCGCGGTTCCCGCTACCACGCGGCCCCGCGGCGGCGAGGGTACGGCCACCGGCCGCGCGGCCACCGCTACGGCGGATCCTTCCCCGGCGGCGGCCAGTTCCGGCGGGTCGTCACGAGCCGCGCCAGCCTGCGTACCCGAGGCACCGGCCATGCCGGTGACGAAGGAAAGGTAGCCAGGCACCAGCGGCAGGCAGCAGGGCGAGAGGAACGTGACCGCGCCGGCCGCCGCGGCCACGGGCAGGGCCAGGATCAGCGGGCCAGAGGTGACAAGCTGCCCGACGCCGCTCATGAGATCACTATGCCACGTCGACGCCGTCTACTACATCACGTAGTCAACTTGGCGGGAAGTACCAGGATGATCACGACGTAGCTCGCCAGCGATACCGCGAACGCGACGGCCATGCCGAGGGAGGCCCCGGCCGCGCCGTTCCCGGTGAACCCGATCCCGGCGAAGCCCGCCGCGACGATCCCGGCCAGGCCGGCGGCCGACATCCAGGTCGTCAGCCCGTGCCGGGCCCCGATGGCCCTGACCAGCTGCATCACCGCGGCGATGAGCAGCAGGATGGCTAGGATCACGTGCAGGGCGAGCACCGGGCTCGAGAACAGCCCGATGGACTTCTTCGCGGTCGGCGCCGTCCCGTACAGGCTGTAGACCGTGCCCAGGATGTACTGGATGATCAGCATGGTCACCAGGCCGAAACTGGACATCCGCAACCGGGCGAGACGGCTCGCCTGGGTCGGTCCGGCCGCGTGCGTGGCCGTTCGAGTATCTGACATCCCCACCTCCGGGAACCGAATCATAGCCGGAGCCGCTATGGTTGGCGAGGTGAGATCGGTCCTCACCCGCCCGCAAGCGCCGGCCGGGGCCCAGAAAACGCCAGGGATCTGGCTGCTTCTCGCGGGCTTGGCCGCGTTCGCCGCGGCCCTGGGCGGCTGGGTGATCTACGCGGTGAGCCACGCCAAGAACTACACCCTCGACCCGGTCGACCTGGCCGTGTACCGGTCCGGCGGGCTCATCGTCCGGCACGTCGCGCCGCTGTACGACCCGCACCTGGCGGCGCCGCTTTACGACTGGGCGGGGTACGGCAAGCTCCACCTGCCGTTCACCTACACCCCGTTCGCGGCCATCACGTTCGCGCTGATCTCGTTCGTGCCCTGGTCCCTGGCCCCGAAGCTGTCGGTGGCCGTCGACGTCATCGCACTGCTCGGGGCGCTGTGGCTCACGCTGGGCGGCCTGGGCTACCGGCGGGACAAGGTCCGGCTAGGCGCCACGCTGCTCGGCGCCGGTGTCGTCTTCTGGACCGAGCCAGTGCTGCGGACCATCTACCTCGGCCAGGTCAACCTGGTGCTGATGGCACTCATCATCTGGGACCTGTGCCAGCCGGATACCGCGAACAGCCGCTGGTGGAAGGGGTTCGGCACCGGCGTCGCGGCCGGCATCAAGCTGGTCCCGCTTATCTTCATCCCCTACCTGCTGCTGGCCAGGAAGTTCCGCCAGGCGGCCATGGCCTGCGCCGGTTTCGCGGTCACCGTCCTGCTCGGTTTCGTGATCCTGCCCGCGGACTCGGGGAAGTGGTGGTTCGGCGGCCTGTTCGTCCAGGGCGGCCGGACGGGATTCGTCGGCTGGGCCGGCAACCAGTCGCTCGAGGGCCTCATCACCAGGCTGACCGGGAGCGTGAACGGGGCCAAGCCGGCCTGGATCGTCGCGGTGGTCATAGTCGCCATCGCCGGAGTAGCGGCCGCGGCCCTGCTCGACCGCAAGGGCCACCCGCTGCTCGGGTTGCTGATGGCCGCGCTGACCGGGCTGCTTGTCTCGCCGGTCAGCTGGGATCATCACTGGGTCTGGATCGCGCCCGGCGTGGTGGCGGCCGGGCACTACGCGGTGCAGGCCTGGCGCCGCGGAGCGAAAATGGCCGCCTGGGCCTGCGGGATCGTGGCCGCGGGCATCGTGGCGTGGTTCGGCGCCTGGCCGACGTTCCTGTTCACCTCCAAGGTGAACCTCGGCCACGACTCGCTCGGCCTACTCTGGATCCCGGATAATACGAATCCGTACTATTACGACTGGTACGGAGACCGGCCCTGGTTCGCCGAGTACCACTGGCACAGCCTGCAGCTCATCGCGGGCAACGCCTTCGTCCTGGCCGGGTTGGCGCTGTTCGGGATGCTGCTCGCGGTATCGCTGCTGCTACCCCGCGGGACTAAGGAGCACGAGGATGAGCCTGGGCGAAGCCAGGGAAATCAGCGAGGGCATCTACGCCTACCTGCAGCCTGACGGCAGCTGGTACATCAACAATACCGGCTTCATGGTCAGCGGCACCGGCGTCATCAGCATCGACGCCGCCGCCACCGAGCTGACCTAGGGGAGTTCGAAGATCTTCTGGATGCCGAACGGATCGTGGGTAACCTGCACCGGGCCTACCTCGAGCTGGACGGGGCCGAACGCGGCGCCCCGGTCGACATGGCCCGCGCCCTCGCCGCTGACCTCAGGAGCTTGCGCTCGCAGAAAACCGATCACCGGTGAGAAACGGCGCCTCAGCCGGTCTATATAGACAGCTGGCCTGAATGGGCGGGCGGCTGGTCGCGGGAGGACACAGTGGCGGCGCGAGAAGACTTCAGCAGGCTCACCGGCCCGTTCTCGCGTGAGCTGCTAGCGCACTGCGCCGCCAGGACGCCGGCACCGGTGCGATGAGCGCGCAACCAGGTGCGATAACGCTGCTCAGCGGCGCGATCGGCTATGCGCTCAGCGTCTGCGCCCTGGTCGTGCCGGGGGAGATGTCGCTGCCCACCCCCTGCACGCAGTGGGACCTGAGCATGCTGCTCGGTCACCTCAGCGCATCCATGGCCGACCTCGAGGCGGGCATCCGCACCGGTCACCTCGCACTGGAGCCAGGCGAACCAGGGCACGTGCTGGCCGCTTCCCCGGCAGAGCCGGTGGAGGTGCTGCGGGACCGGGCCGCCGAACTGCTGTGCGCGACCTACGGTTTCGCCGGCCCGGATCAGTTCGTCGCCGTGGGCGGCCTGCCGATGCCGGCTGGCCTGGTCGCGTGCACCGGGGCTATTGAGATCGCCGTGCACGGGTGGGACGTCTCGGCGGCCCGCGGTGACCGCTGTCCCATCCCGTCCGTGCTCGCGGCCAGGCTGCTCCGGCTGTGCCCGTTCCTCGTCGCGGGCCGGGAGGGCCTGTTCGCCGTCCCCTTCGAGGTGCCCGCCCAAGCCAGCCCGGGCGATCAGCTGATCGGCTACCTGGGCCGCGATCCGCAGTACCCGCGGTCGGTGCCAGGAACAGCTCCTAGGCGTCGTAATCGACGGTGATCCGGTCGGAGGTAGGAAGAGCCTGGCAGGTAAGTATGTAGCCTGCCTCGAGTTCCTCGCGTTCCAGGGCGTAATTGCGTCGCATGTGGACCTCACCGCTGGTGAGAAGGGCGCGGCAGGTGCCGCATACTCCGCCCTTGCAGGCAAACGGCAGATCGGGCCGGACTCGCTGGGCCCCGTCCAGGATCGGGGTACCAGGCTCCACGGTGACGGTGCTGCTGCGGCCGTCGAGCAGTACGGTCACCTCGGCGCCGGGACCCGCGGGCGGGTCGGGATGCTTGGCTTCGGCGGGCGGCTCGTCTTCGACGTAGAACAGCTCACGGTGAATACGCTCGCGCGCCACCCCGAGTTCTGTCAGGACGCCGATCGCGCCTTCGACCATGCCGAACGGACCGCACAGCCACCAGTGCTCCACCGCTGCGACGTCGACGGTCACCGGCAGCAGCGAGCGCAGCTTGTCAGCGTCCAGCCGGCCGTTGAACAGCTCCACTTCCTGCGGCTCGCGGCTGAGCACATGGACCAGGCAGATCCGCTCCGGGTAGGCGTCCTTGAGGTCGGCGATCTCGTCGGCGAACATCACCGTGTCGTTACGCCGGTTGCCGTAAAGCAGCGTGACGGCCGAGTCGCCGTGCGCGGCGAGCACCGAACCGGCGATGGACAAGACGGGCGTGATCCCGCTGCCCGCGGCGATCAGGACATGATGCCCGGGTTGCCCCAGTTCAGGGGTGAACGAGCCGGATGGCGCCTGAACGTCGATCACGTCCCCGGCCCTGATCTCGCGCACGAGCCAGCCCGACACCGCGCCGCCGGCCACCTCGCGGACGCCGATGCGTGGCGCGCGTCCCCTAGCCGAGCAGATCGAGTAGGAGCGGCGCTCATCGCCGCGGCGGATCGTCAGCGACTGGCCGGGCGCGAAGGTGAACGCGTCAACCAGCCCGACCGGGACTTCGAAGGTAACCGCGGCGGCGTCGTCCGTGAGCGGATCGACGCGCGCCACGGTAAGTGGGTGGAATTCGGTCCGGGATACCGCCGGGCGGGGCATTCAGATTTCCTTCACGTATTCGAAAGGCTCAAGACAGGCGTCACAGCGGAAGAGCGCCTTGCACGCGGTGGCGCTGAAGGCCGCGGTCTGGGTCGTGTCGCCTGAGCCGCATCGCGGGCAGGGGACAGGCTCGCGGCGTGTCGCGGTAAGCGTCAGCGGGACAGGGCCATGCGCCGTAGGGCCGTGCGCCGCGTTCGGCGGTGCGATGCCCGCCGCGCGCAGCTTCGCCCGGCCTGGCGGGGTGATCCAGTCGCTGCTCCACGCGGGGGCGAGCGCGGTGCGCACGATGACGTCCGCGAACCCGGCTCGGCGGAGGCGGTACCGCAGGTCGTGCGCGATCTCACCGAGCGCGGGGCAGCCCGAGTACGTCGGCGTGATCGTCACGACAAGCTGCTCGCCCTCGGCCGTGACGTCGCGCAGGATGCCGAGATCGGCCAGCGTCACCATGGGCAGTTCCGGGTCGGGCACCGCCGCGGCGATTTCGCGGGCTATTTCCAGGCCGTTCCTCATCTCGGTCACCATGTCGCATCCGGGTGGGCCCGGGCCACGCTCTGCAGCTCGGCGAGAACGTAGCCGAGCGCCTCGGTATGTATCCCGTCGCGTCCCGTCTTCCCTCCGACCTGCGCCATCGGCGCCCCGACCGGGCGGTCTAGGGTGGCCGTGGCCAGGACGGTGTCGAGGACGCCGTCGACCTCGGCCCGCAGGCTCGCCGGGTCAGCCGCTACCTCGGGCAGGTCAGCCGCGACGGCGTCGGCGCGGAACAGCTCATCCACGAGCGGCCAGATAGAGTCCAGCGCGGCCTGCATCTTGCCGTGCGAGAGCCTGGTGCCGTCACCCAGGCTGATCACCCACCGCGCCGCGTAGTCGCGGTGGTAGGCGAGTTCCTTGACGCCCTTGGCCGCGATGGCGGCCAGCACCGGATCCTTTGATCCGGCCAGGCGGCCGAACAGCGCCAGGCGCCAGGCCGAGAAGACAAGCAGCCGGCCGGTCAGCTCGGCGAAGTCAGCGTCCAGGCCCTCGACGAGCCGCACGTTGCGGAACTCGTTTTCCGGGCGGAAGAACGCGAGCTGGTCCTCGGTCCGCCCGTCGCGCCCGGAAGCCAGCGCGCCCTCGGCCTGGCCGGCCCGAGCCAGCAGCATGCGCGCCTGCCCCAGCAGGTCCAGGGCGATGTTAGCGAACGCCGTTTCCTCCTCGAGTTCGGGCAGGCGCGTCATCCACTGCTGCAGCCGGTGGGAGTAGATCAGTGCGTCATCGCCGAGCATCAGGCAGTACGTGGCCAGCGCGGCGGCGTCCACGCCATCCGGCACCGCGGGGTCGATTCCCTCGAGCGGGTCGGTGAATCCGGTGCCGAACGCCCAGCGATGATCCTCGGACTCCCCGCTGAGGCTCTGGTAGGCGGCGAACTCGTCCTCGGTCATCGGGCCGCCCTACATGTGCGGGACATCGTCGGGGATCTCGTAGAACGTCGGATGCCGGTAGACCTTGTCGCCGGAAGGCGCGAAGAACGGGTCCTTCTCGTCCGGGCTCGACGCGGTGATGTCCCTGGCCGCGACCACCCAGATGCTCACGCCCTCGTTGCGGCGGGTGTAGAGGTCACGCGCGTGGTGCAACGCCATCTGCGGGTCAGCCGCGTGCAGCGACCCGACGTGCACGTGGTTGAGTCCCCGTTTGCCGCGCAGGAACACCTCGTACAGCGGCCACTCCGAGCGCACCTGAGCCTGCGTCTGCCCCATCAGGCAGCGTCCCTTCTGCTCCCCGCGGCCGCCGCTTGCCTGGCCGCGTGCGCCGCGGCGGCCTCGCGCACCCAGGCCCCGTCGTCGTGGGCCGATCTACGGCGGGCGATCCGCTGCGCGTTACACGGCCCGTTGCCCTTGATCACGGCCATGAACTCATCCCAGTCCACTGACCCGAAGTCATACTGCCCGCGTTCTTCGTTCCACTTCAGGTCCTCATCAGGCAGCGTGACCCCGAGCTTTTCCGCTTGCGGCACGGTCATGTCCACGAAACGCTGCCGTAGTTCATCGTTGGAGTGCCGCTTGATCCCCCAGGCCATCGACTGCGCGGTGTTCGGTGACTGGTCATCCGCCGGGCCGAACATCATCAGCGAGGGCCACCAGAACCTGTTCGTGGCGTCCTGCACCATCGCGCGCTGCGCCGCCGAGCCGCGCATCATCGTCATCAGCAGCTCGTACCCCTGCCGCTGGTGAAAGGACTCCTCCTTGCAGATACGGACCATGGCCCGCGCGTACGGACCGTAGGAGGAGCGGCACAGCGGCACCTGGTTGCAGATGGCCGCCCCGTCGACCAGCCAGCCGATCACGCCCACGTCCGCGTAGGTCAGCGTCGGGTAGTTGAAGATGGAGGAGTACTTCTGCCGTCCGCGCAGGAGCTTGTCGGTAAGGTCGGCGCGATCCGCGCCGAGCGTCTCGGCCGCCGAGTAGAGGTACATGCCGTGCCCCGCCTCATCCTGCACCTTGGCGATGAGGATCGCCTTGCGGCGCAGCGAGGGGGCGCGGGTGATCCAGTTACCCTCCGGCTGCATGCCGATGATCTCCGAATGGGCGTGCTGGGCGATCTGGCGGATCATCGTCGCGCGGTAGGCGTCCGGCATCCAGTCACGGGGTTCGATGCGCCGCTCGCGCTCGAGCGTCTCGTCAAAGTGCGCCTCGAGTTCGCCCGTCATCTCGGGTAGCTCGGTCATCTCGGGGAGCGCGGTCATCGCTTCCATCCCTCCGGCCCTGCTCATCCGGCCAGGCCTTCGCACCATCGTAAGCATCGCCGGGTCACGCGTACCCCTGTCCGAGGGGCGGTATTGTTTACCGGACGTTCGGTCAATAATACAGGAGGTGATGGCAGTGTCGAATGCGCCTGGCACCCGGGCGATGATGAGCAACGACGTAGCCTCACGCGGGCTGGGCATCGAGCTGGTGGACCTGAGCGAGGGACGGGCGGTGACCCGGATGACGATCCGCGCCGACATGGTGAACGGGCACGCGATCGCGCACGGCGGACTGGTCTTCACGCTGGCCGACACCGCGTTTGCCTGCGCATGCAACAGCTACGGCCCGGTGACAGTGGCGGCGTCGGCCGACATCGTGTTCGTCGCTCCCGCCCGCGAGGGCGACGTCCTGGTCGCCGAAGCCGTCGAGCGCATCCGGTTCGGGCGGTCAGGCCTGTACGACGTGACCGTCCGCCGCGGCGACGACGTGATCGCCGAATTCCGCGGCCGGAGTCACCAGCTGGCCCCGGCTCCGGCTGCCGCGCCGTCAGCGCCGGCCCCGTGATCTCACCCCCGGCCCCGGGCCTGAACCCCGAGGACCGAACGGCGAGCGCGCCACGCCGCGGACGGCCGGGCTACGACCTGGAGTCCTTGCTCGCGGTGGCCGTCGAGATCTTCAACGAGCGCGGCTACGACAGCACCAGCATGCGGGACCTCGCGGACCGGCTCGGCATCGCGAAGTCGGCGATTTACCACCACGTGACCGGCAAGGAAGAACTGCTCCGGCTGGCCCTTGACCGTGCGCTGGCTGGCCTGTCGGCGGTGACGGACCGGGCCCGCGTACTTCCCGCACCGGCCATCGAGCGGCTGGAGTACCTCGTCCGGGGCAGCGTCGAAGTGCTCGAAGCCGAACTGCCTTACGTCACCTTGCTGCTGCGCGTGCGCGGCAACACCGAAATCGAGCGAGCCGCCCTGGACAAGCGGCGCGCCTTCGACCGGTTCGTGGCCGAACTGGTGGCCCAGGCCGTCCGCGACGGCGACATCCGGCAGGACGTCGATGCGATCATCACGGCGCGGCTACTGTTCGGCCTGGTCAACTCGGTGGTCGAGTGGTACACGCCGGCACCCGGTTCCGATGCGCGGTCGCAAGGGCGGTCACTGCCCGACGCGATCTGCGCCATCGCCTTCGACGGCCTGCGCACCCGACGCGGCTAAAACACGGTGGCATACCCGCGCTCCCTTTTCTCCGGCCTTGTCAGGCGAGGCTACCCCCGGGCCCGGCCGTGAACCGCTAAGGTTTCCTGGTGGCCGAGCGCACCATCGGCGTCACCGGCGAACGGGCGGAGGCCGGCCCGGTCCTCCTCCGCTGCACCGCGCCGGACGCCCTGTCCAACCTCGTCGCCGTCCTGGAGCTGACCGCCGACCGGCAGGTACGCTGCAGCGCCGCGACCAGGCGGCCGTCGGCCGCCACGGTCAAGCTCCTCGACGACGTTCTCGTGGCCGGAGATTACTACGACACCGGCGAGCCCATCGCCGCGTTCGCATGGCCGGTCCTGCTGCAAATCGGCGGCCTGGCGCAGCTGACGGGGACCAGGCTCGAGCTGACCCCGCGCGGCGAGGCCGCGCTGGCCGAGCGGTCCTACGAGGCGCTGGGCAGGCTCTGGGCCAAGTGGCTGAAATGCGTGTCGCACGACGAACTGTCCCGGGTCGATGCGATCAAGGGGCAGCGAAAGCCCTCGACCCTGACGTCGGTCCCCAGGCGGCGTGCCGCGATAGCTGCCGGGCTCGCCCAGGTCGAGCCAGGCGACTGGGCCGATATCGACACGCTGCTATCGATCCTGCAGTTCCAGCCGGCGCCGCTGGTGGTGGCCAGGAGCCTGATGGCCCTGTGGCGCCTGTACCTCGTCGATTCGTACTACGGGTCGCTCGGCCACGCGGGCTATGGCGCCTGGGGTGTCCTCGAAGGACGCTACGCGCTGTGCGTACTCTTCGAGTACGCGGCCACCATGGGTGTGGTCGATGTGGCCTACACGGATCCGGCGGGGGCGCGCGACGACTACCGCGGTCTCTGGGGGGCCGACTATTTTGCCTGGTTGTCCCGCTACGACGGCCTGGTCGCCGTGCGGGTCAACGAGCTGGGCGCCGCGATCCTCCACGCCCCCGGCACCCTGGCCAGGATCGGCCTGCCGCGGCCGCGCCCAACCGCAGGCGGCGCCGCGCCGTCATAAGGGTGAGGGACTCGACAGATCCACGTGGAGGCATCGTGAGACGATCATGGCTGGCCCTAGCGGCCGCCCTCGCACTGGTGCTGGGGACCGCGGCCGCGGCCGCGGCCACCGTGACAGCAGGCACGAGCCGGGCCGCCGAGGGCCTGCCCGCCGGTGACGGCCCGCCCGGGTTCTGGTGGGGCACGGACAGCTTCCCTGTCACGGTGCCAGGCAGCGCTCCGTACAGCATGCCGCGTCTCGGCGGCGCCTATGGCGGCTACATCGGGATGACCGGCAGCTGGTCGTACTGGCTGGGCTGCAAGGGCGGCTTCATCGCCTTCTCGTCGGCCAACGCCCAGCAGGCCTACGTCAACTACACGCAGTACCACAAGGGCATCGGCGACGGCGTGTACTGGTTCATGGGCGGCCCCGGCGTGGATCCGCACTGGAACGGGACCACGGCCGAAGCGACCTCATGGGGCGCGCAGCAGGCGGCCCGCGCCCTGGCCGACATCGCGAACGGGCACATCAACTACCCGGTGGTCTGGGCCGACATCGAGCTGCCTGGCGTCGCGCCCGCCTCCGATAACGGCTGGAACAGTGTCTACACCTCGCCGTGCAGCGGAGTCGTCAAGGTCAGGGGCGTCCCGGCGGCCGTGGACCGCGCCGACTTCAACGGGTTCGCCAGCTACATCACGGCGCACTCGCCGTACAAGGTCGGCGTCTACTCCGAGCCCGGAATCTGGGCGTCGATCTTCGGCACCGGCAGCGCGTCCCTGATCCCGAGCACTTACGAGTGGACCTACGAGCCGGAGACCACGAACTTCGCCAGCGCGCCCTACGGCTGGTGCCTCAATCACGGGTCCGGCGCGTGCGCCCAGTTCTTCGGCGGGGTCACCAGCTCCAGTCCCTACGCGCTGATGTGGCAGTGGTCAGGCGGCGGCGGCGTGGGCAACGGCGTCGGCGATTTCGACCAGATCGACAGCATCCGGCTGGGCTGAACCAGGTGAGGGACAGCCTTATCCGGCGATCAGGGGTTCGAGCATGATGCCGGGGTGCTCCCGCTGGACCTGGCCGAGCCGCCATTTGTCGGTGAACAGCGCGAGCAGGGCGCCGTCGTGGCGCCGGGTCAGCACCTCGACGCCGCGCAGCCCGGCCAGCGCGCGGATGCCTTCGGCGTCGGTGCGCCGGGCCATGGTGTAGACGAGGTGATCGAGCTCGGCGCGGCTGCCGAACTCGTGCTCGAGCCGGTTCAGGACCACGTCGAACTGCAGCGGGCCGACGGCCGCCAGCACCGGGGCCTGGTCGCCGCGCAGGTCCGAGGCGAGGACCTGGACGACGCCCTCGGTGTCCAGTTGCTCGATCCCGCGCCGGAACTGCTTCTGCTTGCCGGCGTCCTTGCCGCGTACCACCGCGAAATGCTCGGGCGCGAAGCTGGGGATGGGCGGGAACTCGACAGGCGGCTCGGCGTACAGAGTGTCGCCCGGGCGCAGCGCGGTCGCGTTGACCAGGCCGATCACGTCGCCGGGAAAAGCCTCCTCGACCGTTTCCCTGTCCTGGCCGAACATCGACTGCGCGTACTTGGTGGCGAACGGGCGCCCGGTCGCGGCGTGGGTGAGCACCATGCCGCGTTCGAACCGGCCCGAGCACACCCGCACGAAGGCCATCCGGTCCCGGTGCGCCGGGTCCATGTTGGCCTGCACCTTGAACACCAGGCCGGAGAACGGGGCGTCGACCGGCCGGGGCTCGCCCTTGACGTCGTCTCGCGAGGTCGGCGGCGGGGCGAACTGGGTCACGGCGTCGAGCAGGCGCCGGACGCCGAAGTTCGGCAGGGCGGCCCCGAACAGGACCGGGCTCGTCACGCCGGCCAGGAAGGACGCCATATCGATGTGGGCGCCTATCTCGTCGAGCAGCGCCAGTTCCTCCTGCGCGGTCGCGAAGGCCGTGCCGTCACGGGCGGCCGCGGCCTCGGCGTCGAGCCGCGTCTCCAGGGCTCGCCCGGCCCCGCCCGGGGTCCTGGTGAACGTGACGTAGTCGCCGGTGGCCCGCTCGATCAGGCCGCGGAAGTCGCCGGCCACGCCGACGGGCCAGTTGACAGGGGCCGGGTGCAGCCCGATCCGCTGCTCGATCTCGTCGAGCAGCTCAAGCGGCTCGCGGCCGGGCCGGTCCCACTTGTTCACGAACGTGATGACCGGGACGGCCCGGCTCCGGCACACGTCGAACAGCTTCAGGGTCTGCGGTTCAAGGCCCTTGGCCGAGTCCAGCAGCATGACCGCGCAGTCCACCGCGGAAAGCACCCGGTAGGTGTCCTCGGAGAAATCGGCGTGACCCGGGGTGTCGAGCAGGTTCAGCACGGTGTCCCGGTAGTCGAAGCGCAGCGCCGCCGAGGTAATCGAGATACCCCGGGCCCGTTCCATCGCCATCCAGTCCGAGGTAACCCCGCGGCGGCCCGCCTTGCCGTGGACCGCGCCCGCCTGGTTGATCGCCGACGCGTGCAGGGCCAGCGCCTCGGTCAGCGTAGACTTGCCCGCGTCGGGGTGGCTGATCACCGCGAACGCCCGGCGCTTGCCCGCTTCCGCCAGGACCTTGCTTTCTGGCACCTTCGTGTCGGCGGCACGAGCAAGCGCCCCCGTATCCGCCATCGTCACTTACGTTAGGATACTGGCTTCGTGGACCGCGTCTTCACGATCCCGAACGGGATCAGCGCCGCCCGCCTGCTCGGGGTGCCTGTCTTCCTGTGGCTGGTGCTCGGTCCGCGAAGCGCCACCGCCGACTACTGGGCCGTCGCGCTGCTCATGATCGCGGGCCTGTCCGACTGGCTGGACGGCAAGATCGCTCGCGCGTTCAACCAGGCGAGCAGGCTTGGCCAGGTCCTCGACCCGGCCGCGGACCGGCTGTACATCGTCTCGACCATCGTCGCGCTCGCCATCCGGGGGATCATTCCCTGGTGGCTGGTCGCCGTCCTCGGGGTGCGCGAGCTCACGGTCGGCGCCGCGCTGGCCGTGCTGCGCCGCCGGGCCGGGTTCGGCACGCTGCAGGTGAGCCTGGCCGGCAAGGCGGCGACCCTGTGTCTGCTCTACGCCTTCCCTTTGCTTTTCCTTGGAGATCACCCCGGCTGGGGTGGGACGCTGGCACGGGTAATAGGCTGGGCTTTCGCGGCCTGGGGAACGGTCCTGTACTGGTGGGCCGCGATGTTGTACCTCGCCCAGGTAAGAAGCCTGGTGAGCCGCGGTGTACGTCCGGACGTGGGCAGCGCTGCCCGGTGAAGTGGCCGGGGCGACCCGTGAACTTGCCGGTCGCCGGGGTACACCTAAGGGCGGAAACCGGGAAAGGAGCCGCGAAACCGGTGAAAGCCGTCGTCATGGCAGGGGGCGAGGGGACAAGGCTGCGGCCGATGACCGCGAACCAGCCTAAGGTCCTGCTCCCGGTGGTTAACCGGCCGGTCATGGAGCACGTGCTGCGCCTGCTCAAGCGGCACGGATTCGATGAGACTATCGTGACCGTCCAGTTCCTGGCCGCGCTCGTCCGCAACTACTTCGGCGACGGCGAGGAGTTCGGGATGAGCCTGCAGTACGCCACCGAGGAGATGCCGCTCGGCACCGCGGGCAGCGTCAGGAACGCCGAGGACGCGCTGCGCGACGAGCCGTTCCTGGTCATCTCCGGGGACGCGCTCACCGACATGGACCTGACCGCGCTGGTGCGGTTCCACAAGGAAAAGGGCGCGCTGATCACCGTGGCGCTGGTCCGGGTGCCCAACCCGCTCGAGTTCGGCATCGTGATCACCGACGAGGACGGCCGGATCCAGCGGTTCCTGGAGAAGCCGACCTGGGGCCAGGTCTTCTCGGACACCGTCAACACCGGGCTGTACGTGATGGAACCCGAGGTGCTCGCGGAGGTCCCGCCGAGCGAGACCGTCGACTGGTCGGGTGACGTCTTCCCGAAGCTGCTCAAGCGCGGCGCGCCGCTCTACGGCTATATCTCCGAGGATTACTGGGAGGACGTCGGCACCCACGAGAGTTACATGAAGGCGCAGGCCGACGTGCTGGCCCGCCGGGTGCAGACCGACATCGCCGGGTTCGAGGTGTCGCCGGGCGTCTGGGTCGCCGAGGGCGCCGAGGTCGACACCGACGCGGTACTCACCGGCCCGCTGTGCATCGGGGACTACGCCAAGATCGAGGCCGGCGCGCACCTGCGCGAGTACACCGTGATCGGCAGCAACGTCGTGGTCAAGGAGGGCGCGTTCCTGCACCGCGCCGTGGTGCACAACAACGTCTACGTCGGCCAGGGCGTGACGCTGCGCGGCTGCGTGATCGGCAAGAACACCGATGTCATGCGGTTCGCCCGGATCGAGGAGGGCGCGGTCGTCGGCGACGAGTGCGTGATCGAGCCCGAGGCCTACCTGTCCGCCTCGGTGAAGGTGTACCCGTTCAAGACCATCGAGGCCGGCGCCGTCGTGAACACCAGCGTGATCTGGGAGTCCAGGGGCCAGCGGACCCTGTTCGGCTCGCGCGGCGTGTCCGGCCTTGTCAACGTGGAGGTAACCCCCGAGCTGGCGGTGCGCCTGGCCAGCGCCTACGCCACCATGCTGCGCAAGGGCTCCACCGTCACCACGTCGCGGGATGTATCCCGGGCCGCCCGGACGCTCAAGCGGGCCGTGCAGGGGGCGCTGAACGCCAGCGCGATCAACGTGGTGGACCTGGAGGCCCAGCCGCTGCCGGTGGCCAGGTACGAGACGGCCAGGGACTACTACAGCGGCGGCATCGCCCTGCGGACCACCCCGGGCGACCCGCAGTCCATCGACATCATCTTCCTCGACGAGCGCGGGGCCGAGCTGTCCCAGGCCGATCAGCGCAAGCTGGAGCGCGTCTTTTCCCGGCAGGAGTTCCGCCGGGCCTTCCCTGGCGAGATCGCCGAGCTGAGCTACCCGCCCCGGGTGGTCGAGTCGTACAGCCACGAGCTCCTCAGCTGCATTGACATGAGCGGCGTGCGCGATGCCCACCTGAAGGTGGTCGCGGACTGCGCAGGCGGCACCGTGTCGCTTGTGCTGCCCAGCCTGCTCGGCACGATCGGCGTGGACGTGCTGACGCTGAACAACGGGCTGGACGAGATGTCGCCGACCGAGACCATCGCGCAGCAGCGCGCGGGCCTGCAGCGGCTGGCCGAGGTGGTGTCCTCGTCCAGGGCCGCGTTCGGCGTCAGGTTCGACCCGGTCGGGGAGCGGATCCAGCTCGTGGACGAGAAGGGCGAACTGGTCAGCGAGGACCGGGCGCTGCTCGCCGTGCTCGACCTGGTCGCGGCCGAGCGCAAGACCGGCCGGGTGGCCCTGCCGGTGACCACGACGCGGGTAGCGGAGCAGGTATGCCGCTTCCACGGTGTCCAGGTGGACTGGACGCCGACGTCGATGCACGCGCTCACGCTGGCGGCGGCGCAGGACGATGTCATATTCGCGGCCGACGGCCACGGCGGTTTCGTGGTGCCGGAGTGCAGCAGGACCGTCGACGGCATCGCCGCCTTCGTCCGGCTGCTCGGCCTGGTCGCGCGGACCAGGCTGACGCTGAGCCAGATCGACGCCCGGATCCCGGCCGCGCATCTGCTCAAGCGGTCCATCCCCACGCCGTGGGCGGCCAAGGGCGGTGTCATGCGCACGGTCATGGAGGCCGCCGGCGACCGCGAGATCGACACCACCGATGGCGTGCGCGTGGTCGAGCGTGACCGCGGCTGGGTCCTCGTGCTGCCCGACCCGGCGGACGCGATCACCCACCTGTGGGCCGAGGGAAACGACGCCGACGGCGCGCAGACGCTGATCGACGAGTGGGCCTCGGTCGTGGAGCAGGCCGGCCGCTAGGTCCAGGTAAGCTGTTTCACTCACGCGATGCTGTGAAAGGCGCGAACCCGCGCGGAATTCGCGGATGTGAGAGAATCGCCCATTGCGATTCGCCCGGCGGTCATCGCCCGTTGCGGCAGGCAGTTGACGGCGGAGGTGAGACGGCGGTGTGGTGGAAACGTCGCGACCGAAATAGCGGGCGCGGACGGCGCGGGCTATTCGCGTGGCGCGTGGACCGCCGTGCCTCCGCACAGGTACCTTGGCCTGAGTCGCTGGAAGCCGAGTATCACGCGGAGGGGAGGCCGAGCGGAGCTATGCCGCGCGTCTACTGTGCCCGGTGCGGTCGGCCCAATCCTGACGGTGCCCGGTTCTGCTCCAATTGCGGGGCCCAGCTGTCGGCACCCGTACCTCCGGGGGCCGGCATGCCGGCCGGGCCGGCGTCGGGAGGCGGCGTGGCCGCCCGTCCGGGCGACACCACGATATCGCTCGGCCGCGCGGACGACGGCGACCTCGGCGATGACCTCTACCCTGACTCCGCCTCGTTCGGAGCCCTGCCACCCGGCAGCGCGCTGCTCCTGGTCATGCGCGGCCCCAACGCAGGCAGCCGGTTCCGGCTCGACGACGACCTGACCACCGCGGGCCGCCACCCGGACAGCCACATCTTCCTCGACGACGTGACCGTCTCCCGGCGGCACGCAGAATTCTACCGGCAGGGTTTCAGGTTCACCGTCCGCGATGTCGGCAGCCTCAACGGCACCTACGTCAACCGCGAGCGCATCGAGGAGGCCGAACTGACCGGCGGAGACGAGGTCCAGATCGGCAAGTTCCGGCTGCTGTTCCTCACCAGCCAGGATGTCGGCCCGGCCCCCTCAGCTGACCGCCGCGGCAGGGGCGCCCAGGACTACGCATGAGCGCGGGAAACACCTCATGAGCGAGTCGGAGGGGCGCGGCCAATTCGGCATCGGCGAGGTGCTGGCTCAGCTGCGTCCTGAGTTTCCTGACATCAGCACGTCGAAGATCCGCTTCCTGGAGGCGGAGGGGCTGATCGAGCCGGCCAGGTCGCGATCGGGGTACCGCAGGTTCTCGGCCCCGGACATCGAGCGGCTGCGCTATATCCTCACCGTCCAGCGCGATTCCTACCTGCCGTTGCGGGTGATCAGGGAGCGACTGGCGGACGGCGGCGAGGCAGGCGACGGGCCGGGGACCCAGGGGGCTCACGGGGATGGCGCCGCGCGGATACCCGACGACATGAGCAGGCGCCAGTTGCTCGATGCCGCGGAAATCAGCGACGCGGAGCTGACCGAACTCGAGGATTACGGCCTGATCCGCCGGGTGGGGCGGCAGTACGGCAAGGACGCGCTCGCGGTGGCCAGGGCGGTGGCGGCGCTGCGCCAGTACGGCGTGCAGGCCAGGCACCTGCGTGCGGTGAAGGCGTCCGCCGACCGCGAGGCCAACCTGGTCGAGCAGGTGGTGGCCCCGCTGCTGCGTCAGCGCGGCCCGGGCGCGCGCGACGCGGCCGCCAGGACGGCCTGGCAGATCGCCGACCTCACCTTGCGGCTGCATACGACCCTGGTCGAGTCCGCGCTCGCCGATGCGGGGCTGGCGTCCGAGCCCCTGCGTAGCCGCGAATACGAAGTCCGTAGCGGCGAATATGAGTTCCAGGCCGCCCGATCCGGGCCGGATTCTGAGGACGCCGGACCTTCGGCCGGGGGGCTGCGCTCGGCCTCCGGACGATTACGGGTGTACCTTGGCAAAGGGAGTGGTGGCCAGCAGAGGTTCCCCAGGCACGTGAGGACGGAGCTGTAGTGCGGCAGATGGAGGTCATCGGCGTCCGGGTCGAGATGCCATCAAACAGCCCCATCGTCTTGCTCAAGGAGGCGCAGGGCGACAGGTACCTGCCCATCTGGATCGGGGCAGTCGAGGCAACGGCGATCGCCTTCGCCCAGCAGGGCATGGTTTCTCTTCGGCCGCTCACGCACGATCTGTTCCGTGACGTGCTCGAGGTCCTGAACGTCCAGCTGCGCACGGTGAACATCACCGCGCTGCGGGACGGGATCTTCTACGCGGACCTGGTCTTCTCCAACGGCGCCGAGGTTAGCGCGCGGCCGTCGGACTCCATCGCGCTGGCGCTGCGCACGGGCGCGCAGATCTTCGCCAGCGAGGAGATCCTGGACGAGGCCGGCGTGGCCATCCCCGATGAGCAGGAAGACGAAGTGGAGAAGTTCAGGGAGTTCCTCGACACCATCTCACCAGAAGACTTCGGCCGGGCCACCTGAGCGGCGTGCCCAGTTCCAGTTCTTCCCTGCTGCCCCCGAGCGTGCGGATATAGCTTGGTCGGCCGGGAATGTCACGACGCGCCGTCGGTGGTCGTTGACGTAGCTACCTGGGTCGGCTTACGGTGCGAGTACCGTGGGTAGTCAGCACCCGTGGAGGTGGGCGTGGCGGTAACCAGGGGTGACGGCGGTGACGAGGTCTCCGCGGCCGACGGCGCGCAAGGCACCCTGTTCGACGAGGACGAGGTTCCCGGCCTCACCCGTCATGCCGCAATACCTGGTCAGGGTGGGCCTGGTCAGCATGGGCCTGGTCAGGGTGGGCCTGGTCAGGGCAGCCCTAGTCATATGAGCCTGGTCAGTATGGGCCGGGCCGGGGCGGCCCGGGTCCGGAGCTTGGCGAGATCGGGTACCGCGGGCCGACCGCGTGCTCGGCGGCGGGTATCACCTACCGGCAGCTCGACTACTGGGCGCGTACCGGCCTGGTCGAGCCGAGCGTACGCGCCGCCCAGGGCTCCGGCTCGCAGCGCCTGTATAGCTTCCGCGACATCCTCGTGCTGAAGGTCGTCAAGCGGCTGCTCGACACCGGCATCTCCCTCCAGCAGATCCGGGCCGCGGTTCAGCACCTGCGTGATCGCGGCAGCGACGACCTGGCCCAGGTGACGCTGATGAGCGACGGGGTCAGCGTGTACGAGTGCACGTCCGCCGATGAAGTGGTGGACCTGCTCCAGGGCGGCCAGGGAGTGTTCGGCATCGCGCTCGGCCGGGTCTGGCGCGAGGTCGAGGGAGACCTGGCCGTGCTACCCGCCGTGCGCGCCGAGGACGGCTTGGTCGCGGTGGCCGAGGACGGTTCTGGATTCCAGGACGACCTGGCCAAGCGCCGCCTGCGCCGTACCAGCTAGTTAAGCCGGCCTTAGAAGGCGGGTCTTTCCCACCATCTGGGCATCGCTCGGGGTAAGATCGCAAGTGCTGATGAAACCGGCCGGGAGAGATCACGCGTTAACTGCGCGGGCGCCGAAGGGGCAACATCCCCGGAACCTCTCAGGCAAACGAACCGGACGGGACAGGCATCTCTGGAGCGGGGTTGGGCCGCGACAGAGGGGGAGCCGCGTGATCCGCCGTATCCGTCCGGGGAGGGCTCCATGACCGATTTCGCTATCCGCCACATCGGGCCGTCGCTGGCCGCGCAGCAGCACATGCTCCGCAGCCTGGGTTATTCATCGCTTGACGAGCTGACCAGCGCCGCCCTGCCCGAAGGGGTGCAGGCTCCGCAGCTCGCCCTGCCTGCCGCGCTTACCGAGGCCGAGGCGCTCGCCGAGCTGCGCCGGATGGCCGGCCAGAACCAGGTCCTGACCTCGATGATCGGCCTGGGCTACTACGACACGATCACGCCGGCCGTGATCCGCCGCAACCTGCTTGAGAACCCGGCCTGGTACACGGCGTACACCCCGTACCAGCCGGAGATCTCGCAGGGCCGGCTCGAGGCGCTGCTGAACTTCCAGACGATGATCGCCGACCTGACCGCGCTGCCCTGGGCGGGCGCGTCGCTGCTCGACGAGGCCACCGCCGCCGCTGAGGCGATGACGCTGGCGCGGCGGGCCACTAAGCCCGGCGGGGGGCCCCGGAGCCAGCAGGGACAGGTCTTCCTCGCCGACGCCGACTGCCTGCCGCAGACGCTCGCCGTGCTCCGTACCCGCGCCGAACCGCTCGGCATCGAGCTCGTCGTCGCCCCGGTGACGGCCGACTCGATCGCCGCGCAGCCGGATCTGTTCGGCGTCCTGCTGCAGTTCCCTGGGGCGTCTGGCGCCGTCCGTGACCTCGCGCCGCTGATCGAGGCGGCGCACGCCCGGAGCGCGATCGCGGCGGTGGCGGCCGACCTGCTGGCCCTGACCCTGCTCCGGCCGCCGGGGGAGGCAGGCGCCGACATCGCGGTGGGCTCGAGCCAGCGGTTCGGCGTGCCGCTGTGGTACGGCGGACCGCACGCGGGCTACATCGCGGTCAGCGACGCGCTCAAGCGCCAGCTGCCCGGCCGGCTGGTCGGGGTCTCCGTGGACGCCGACGGCCAGCCCGCCTACCGGCTCGCGCTGCAGGCCCGCGAGCAGCACATCCGCCGCGAGAAGGCGACGAGTAATATCTGCACGGCCCAGGTCCTGCTCGCCGTGACCGCGGCCATGTACGCCGCCTACCACGGCCCGGACGGGCTGGCCGGCATCGCACGGGGCACTCACCGTAGCGCCGCGGTCCTCGCCGCCACCCTCCGCGACCTTGGCGGCCGAACGGACAGTGGTGTCTTCTTCGACACCATCCGGATTCGCTTCGAGGGCGGAGCGCAGGAGGCGGCGCGAGCCCTGGAACGTGCACGCGCCGCGGGCTACAACCTCTACCTGGCGCCGGACGGCGCGCTGCAGGTCAGCTGCGACGAGACCACGACGGACGAGCAGTTGCGCCAGGTCGCGGCCGCCATTTGCGGGCTCGCGCCCGCCGAGGTGCGGCTATCCGGCGGCGAGACCGGCGCGCTGCCCGCCTCGCTGCGGCGGACGTCGGATTTCCTCACCCATCCCGTGTTCAGCCAGCACCGGAGCGAGACCGCGATGCTGCGTTACCTGCGGCGGCTGGCGGACTTCGACATCGCTCTGGACCGGTCCATGATCCCGCTCGGCTCCTGCACGATGAAGCTGAACGCGGCGGCCGAGATGGAGCCGATCAGCTGGCCGGAGTTCGCCGGCCTGCACCCGTTCGCGCCCGAGGCGCAGACGGCGGGTTATGCGGAGCTGATTGCCTCCCTCGAGCGCAGGCTGGCCGAGATCACCGGCTACGACGCGGTATCGGTGCAGCCGAACGCCGGCTCGCAGGGCGAGCTGGCCGGGTTGCTCGCGATCAGGGCCTACCACGCGTCGCGCGGCGACCAGGGACGTGATATCTGCTTGATCCCCGAGTCGGCGCACGGCACGAACGCGGCCAGCGCGGTGCTGGCGGGCCTGCGCGTCGTGGTGGTCAAGTGCTCCTTCGACGGCACCATCGACGTCGGCGACCTGCACGTCAAGCTGGCGGAGCACGACGGCCACGTGGCCGCGATCATGCTGACCTACCCGTCCACGGCCGGCGTCTACGAGCAGACCGTGAGCGCGGCCTGCGAGGCCGTGCACGCGGCGGGCGGCCAGGTGTACATCGACGGCGCGAACCTCAACGCGCTGGTCGGCGTGGCGACCTTGCCGTCCTTCGGCGCCGACGTGTCGCACCTGAACCTGCACAAGACCTTCTGCATCCCGCACGGCGGCGGCGGCCCGGGCGTGGGCCCGGTCGCCGTCCGCGCGCACCTCGCGGACTTCCTGCCCGGCCGCGGCGCCGGGCCGGTCGCGGCCGCGCCCTATGGGTCGGCGGGCATCCTGCCGATCTCCTGGGCGTACATCGCGATGATGGGGGCGGCCGGCCTGCGCCGCGCCACCCAGGTCGCGGTGCTGTCCGCTAACTACGTCGCCAAGCGACTGGCGCCGCACTACCCGGTGCTGTACACCGGGCGGAACGGGCTCGTCGCGCACGAATGCGTCATCGACTTGCGCCCGCTGTCCCATGACACAGGGATCGGCGTGGAGGACGTGGCCAAGCGGCTGATCGACTACGGGTTCCACGGTCCCACCATGTCGTTCCCGGTGGCAGGCACGTTCATGATCGAGCCTACTGAGAGCGAGAGCCTGACCGAGCTTGACCGGTTCTGCGCCGCGATGATCGAGATCAGGGCGGAGATATCGCGGGTAGCGTCCGGTGACTACGACGCCGAGGACAACCCGCTGAAGAACGCCCCGCATACGGCGGAGATGCTCATCGCGGGGGAGTGGAAGCATCCCTACCGGCAGGAAGAGGCGGCTTACCCGGCGGGGGTGGACCGCCGGGCCAAGTACTGGCCGCCGGTGCGGCGTATCGATCAGGCCTACGGCGACAGGAACCTGGTCTGCGCCTGCCCCCCGCCGGACGCCTTCGCCGGCTGAGTTCGGGGCGCTGGACACATGCGCGCGCCCGCCCCATCTGCGCGCACCGCCTGCGCCCCCGTGCGGGGCGGAGGGGAGGATGCGGGCACGCAGTCGCGGGAGGCGGGGCGGGCGCGGCAGGGATGCGGGGCCGGGAGCGGCCACCGCCTGTTACAGGCTTGCGTGGCGGGATTTGCGTGACGGGATTGCGTAGCTGGTTTAGGCGGGCCGGAGTTACTGGCTGGCGATCGGGAAGTCGTTCAGGTCGGCGAGATGTGGCGGCAGCGTCATGATGACGACGCTTTCCTGCTCTTGGGGATCGGTGCGGGCGACGACGGCCACCGTCGTGACGTCACTGCGGTTCACCGGCAGGTGCGGGATTCCCGGCGGAACGTACATGAAGTCGCCGGCCTTGACCACGGTGCGCTGCCGCAGGCCTTCGCCGTGCCACACCTCGGTTTCTCCGCTGACGGTGTAGATGGCGGACTCATGCCCGTCGTGGACGTGCGGGACGCCCCGGGTACCCGGCGGAATCGTCACCAGGTGCAGGCACAGGGCCTGGGCGCCTGCGGAGCGGCTGCTCACACCGGCGGCCAGGCTCACGCCCTGCTTGCCGTCGTAGCTGTCGGCCGAGCGGATGACTATGACCTCGCCCGGTTTGCTGACGGCCATGGCGGGTGCGTGGAGTGCTCTCTCCCAAACGTCGCTTACTCTGAGCATTTGACCATATCCTATCCGTGATGTTCCCCATTGATAGGTTATGGCTGTGTGTATTCACATAGATACTCTCCGTATAGTCAGTGTGTCCTACCCTGACGGTTAGGCGAGACCTATCCGATTAGTAAGTACCACTGTCGGGGTATGCGGGAGCCTGCCTCCAAGACCTGTCCAGTTGAGGGGGCCGCCTTCGTCTTGGCGGAGATCACGACACTGCGGGCCTTGTCGGTGAATCGTTCGAACATTGTCGTTGTCCCCTTGGGTTAACGCAGGCGAGTGCGGCGGCGGGCGGGATGGCTGTCGTCTGACCGGCGCGCGTGCTTCTTGTGCACGGCCTGCCGGGATACGCCCAAGATCTCGGCGATCTCCTGCCAGGACCAGCCGTGCTCACGCGCGTTGTCTACCTGGAGGGCTTCGAGCTGCTCCAGGAGCCTGCGCAGGGCGGCGACGGCGCGGAGCCCGGTACGCGGATCCGAACTATCCGCCGCGGACGCCAGGGCGGTTGCGTTTTCCATGCTGTCAATTTATGTTGACAGATGCGTAGTGTCAACTTGAGTTGACGACCAATCCGGGCCCGCAGCAATTACGAACCCCTAACGAGGCCGCTGAACCGTGCGGGATCGCGCTACGTAGTCGTGACTATGGGGAAGATGCTTAACTCAGTTATCTGCGACGGGGAGGTACGTTGACCAGCGTCGCTAGACGGCCAGCACCGGCTCGTCACGCCGGGGCAGACGCATACCCCGGGCGGGACCAGCCGCCCGCGCCGCGACGTAACGGCTCGTCACCGGGTCTTCGGGCCAACCCGTCGTCCGTCCGGACCGGAAAACCGGGCGGCCGGGTCAGCCCGCGCTTGGTGCTGGCCGTTATCGGCCTGGGCGTGGTCGCGGTCATTGCCCTGTGGTGGCACGCCACGCCAGGCGTCCACGGGCTCGGCGGCTGGCTGACCGGAGCGGGCGAGATACTCGGACTGCTCTGCGGATACGGCGTCGTGGTGCTTGTCGCCCTGATGGCGCGGCTCCCTCCGCTGGAGCGTGGCCTGGGCACGGATCAGCTCGCCCGGTGGCACGCCATGGGCGGCAGGTACATCGTCAGCCTGGTATTCGCGCACGGCCTGCTCATCATCTGGGGCTACGCGGTCGGGGCGCACACCACCGTGGTGAGCGAGACCGCGACGCTTCTCACCCAGTACCCGGACGTGCTGATGGCGACCGTGGCCGGCTTCCTGCTGCTCGGCGTGGGCATCGTCTCGATGCGCGCCGCCAGGCGCCGCGTCCGCTATGAGACGTGGTACTACCTGCACCTTTATACGTACCTGGTCATCGCCCTCGCCTTCAGTCATCAGTTCGCGGTCGGCGCGTCGTTCGTCGGCGACCTGGCCGCGCGGTTCTGGTGGTCGGCCATGTACCTGACGGTGGCGGTACTGATCGCCTGGTACCGGTTCGCGGTGCCGCTGCGCGCGTTCGCCAGGCACCGCTTCCACGTGATCGGGGTGCAGGAGGAGGGACCGGGCGTCGTCTCGGTCTACATCGGCGGCTCGCGCCTGGACGAGCTTGACGCCGAACCCGGGCAGTTCTTCCGTTGGCGGTTCCTCACTAGGTCGCTGTGGTGGTCGTCGCACCCGTACTCACTGTCCGCGGCGCCCGGCCAGGACGTCCTGCGGATCACGGTGAAGGACCTCGGCGACCACAGCCAGGCACTCGCGCTACTGCAGCCTGGTACCCGCGTCTTCGCGGAGGGGCCCTACGGGGCGTTCACGGCCCCCGATTCAGGCCGGGGCGTGCTGTTGCTGGCCGGCGGGGTAGGTATCACTCCGCTGCGTGCCATGTTCGCGACGCTGCCCGGACCTGTCACGCTGATCTACCGTGCCAGCAGCGACCGGGACGTGGTCTTCCGGGAGGAACTCGACGCGATCGCAGCGGCGCGTGGCGCTGCCGTTCACTACCTGATCGGATCCCGGGCCGAGATCGGCGGCGATCCGCTGTCACCCCGCGTGCTGCGCTCGCTCGTGCCAGGACTTGACCAGAGTGACGTCTACGTGTGCGGGCCGCCCGGCATGACGTCGGCCGCGGTCGGTGCGCTCCGCGCGGCCGGGGTGCCCAAGCGGAGCATCCATCACGAATCGTTCGAGTTCTGAAGGGAGGAACCGAGAAAATGCGCCGAGTCATCCTGGCCATCGCCGGAACCGTAGCCGGTCTCGTGGCCCTGCTGTCCTTCAAATCGCATCTCCCGTCCGTCCCTTCGGCGGTGGCGGCCACGACCGGGGGATCAGGCGGGACCTCCTCCTCCTCCTCCTCCTCCGCGACGACCGTGCCGGGGGAGTTCCCGCAGGGAAGCCTGGCCGGCCAGATACCCGCGGGTGAGACGGCGGTCAGCGGTCATGTCGCCAGCACCGCGTACGGCCCGGTCCAGATTCAGCTGATCATGCGGGACAGCAAGATCGTCAAGGTCGCGATCCTCCAGCAGCCGGCCAACACCATCCGCGACATCCAGATCGGCGAGTCCGCCTTCCCCCGCCTGATCAGCGAGACGCTGACCGCGCAGACCGCGAAAATCGACGCCGTGTCCGGGGCGAGCTACACCAGCGCGGGCTACATTCAGTCGCTGCAGAGCGCGCTGGACAACCGCGGCTGAGATCTTCAGTGTCTGGCGGTAGCGCCCGGCTGAGGCACGCCGAGCACGTGATGGGCACCGTCGTTTCCTTTGACGTACCTGCCCTCGTCGGGGAGGCCAGTGCGGACGGGGCGCTTGGCCAGGCGGTGCGCTGGCTGCACTGGGTGGACGCTGCCTTCTCGCCCTACCGGGAAGACAGCGATGTCAGCCGCTACGGCGGCGGCTCCGCTGCACTAGCCGGATGCGTGCCGGAACTCGCCGAGGTGCTCGATGCCTGCGCCGCCGTCACCGCGCTGAGCGGCGGGTACTTCACCGTCACGCCCGGCGGCAGGTTCGACCCGTCCGGGTACGTGAAGGGATGGGCCATCGAGCGGGCCGCCGCGATGCTGACCGCGGCGGGTTCGGCCGAGCACAGTGTCAACGGCGGGGGAGACGTGCAGTGCGTCGGTGACCGCGGTCCCGGTCAGCCATGGCGGATCGGGATCGCCGATCCGCTCCGGCCGGGCGCGCTCGCGCTTGTGGTCACGGGCCGTGACTTCGCCGTGGCCACCTCGGGTGTCGCCGAGCGCGGCCCGCACATCATCAACCCGCACACCGGCCAGCCCGCGACCGACCTGGCTAGCATCACCGTGGTCGGCTCCGGGCTCACGCTGACGGACGCCTACGCCACGGCGGCCTTCGCGATGGGATCCGCCGCCCGCGATTGGGTGGAGAGCCTGGACGGCTACGAAGCGTTCGCCATTACCGGCCGCGGGGCGGACTGGCAGACGAGCGGGTTCCATGCCTACCTGGCCTGACGTCCTAGTTCTTGGCTGCGGCGGGATCTGCCCCGAGGTTGGCACCAGTATGACCGAACGGGCAGGCTAGCTGCCGTGACGTCATATACGCAATTCTTTTCCGGCACCGCTACTGTCGCCGGCGCGCTGGTCGGGCTGCTTTTCGTGGCCCTGTCGGTAGCACCGGAGCGGCTACGCGGTAGTCACGCGTCGATGGAGCACCAGGCGATCGCCTCGACGGCCTTTACCGCGCTGGTCGATGCCTTGTTCATCTCCCTGATCGGCCTTCAGCCCGGTGGCGGGCTGAACTACGGCGCGGTAATCTTCGGCGGTATCGGACTGACCAGCAGCACCGGGCTCGCGGTCCGGCTGTGGCGGTCGCGGTCCGGCCAGGATCTCAGCCGCCGGTGGCCCTACCTGCTCGGTTTCATCATCGTCGTCTACGCCGCCCAGGTAACCAGCGGATTCGTCACGCGGACGCAGGCCAGCCAAGCCGACGCGACCGTGACCTTCGTATACATCCTGTTCTCCGTCGGCATCGCGCGGTCCTGGGAACTGCTCGGCTTGCAGGGCGGCGGACCACTGGACCTGCTGGCCCGGCGGCTGGGCGTCGACAAGCCCCTGGCCGCTGCCCGGGCCGCTGAGCCCGAGGAATCCGATCCCGCGCCCGGCGCGCAGTGACCAGGCCCGGCGCGCAGTGACCGCGCCCGGATAAGCGTTTCCTGATGTCAGCCCCGCCGGGATATCATGCTCGTGCGGCCATCCTCGCCGCGGCCGTGATCCTCGCCGTGCGTGCGGACCGCGAGAGCCGTGTCAATATACGCTGACGGTGCGGCCGCCGGGTGTCAGGCCGGCCCGTCCGAAAGGGCGGCAAGCAGCTCACGCTCGCGATCCGCGCTCAGGCCTGCCCCTCTGGCCCGGACCGAAGAGTCAGGAATGCCTGAGAGACCGTTCAGCGGCTCTCCAGGCCAGCTGCCTAGGTTCGGATGGAGCCCGGTGAGGACACGGCGGGGCGGGCTAAGGCAGGAGCAGGAAGGCTGGGACCGTGTTTGACAAAGTGACCATCACGTACCGGGGCGCGAGTTACGAGATCGGGCGAGGCCGGGACTTCTACGGGATCTGGGCCGCGGGAGGGGCACGGTCGCGGCCCTTGATGTGGTGGCCGGAAACCTCCGAGGGCTGGTCCGCCGCGTGGACCAGGTTCAGCGAGATCGAGGTACCCAGCACGATCGCCGCGGTCGGCCGGCGCACCCCGCCGGTGGCCCTCATTTCCGCTCCGGCCGCCGAGACCCCTGCCCCGGTCCAGGCCGGCCTGGTCACGGCCGTGCTCGATGACTGGATGCCCCCTGCTGGCCCTGGGAGCTCGCCGTTTACCCAGGCAAGCGCCCCGTTCGGGACGAGTCCGGGCCACCCGGTCAGCGACCGCGGCGGCGCCATCGGCGCGGCGTCGCTGCTTGCCGCCGGCGTCATCCTCGGGATCGCCGGATTGTTCCCCGCCTATCTGGCCGGAGCAAGCCTGGCCACGCAGGCCGCCGAGGTCGTCCCGCACGCTATCTACCTCGCGGCCTGGACCGCGAGCGCGGTGCTCATCCTGCTCGGCGGTGTGCGCCGCCGATCGGGCGCCCTTCTCGGCCTGGGTATGAGCGCGGTCACGCTGGGCCTTTTCTTCGCCGACGCGGGTACCGTCATCGCCGGCGGCGCCCATCTGGGCGGCTGGGGCCTGTGGCTCTCGCTGGCAGGCTGGCTGGCCTGCGCCGCGGGATCGGTGGCGGCTCTGAAGATCCGGCCGGGCTTCCTGGCCCGGCCACGGGGTGCTGAGCTTGGTCCCGTCATCATGCTGGTACTGGCCGGTCTCGGGGTAGCCGCGGCCTTCGCGCCCGCGTGGGACAGCTACACGCTGCGGACGGCGGCCGGCCAGTCCCAGTCCCTCACGGCAGGCAACGCCTTCTCCAACCCCGGCCCCGTGATCGCGGGCGACGTCGCCGTGATGGTTGCACTCGCGGCCGTGGTCATCGCGGCCGCGCTGTGGCGCCCCGTGCGCCATGGCGCCGCGCTGCTCGCCGGCGCGGCCATTGCGATGGCGGCCCAGGCCATCGCCGCCCTCATCCAGGTCAGCGGGTCCACCTCACCCGCCCAGTTCGGGATCACCCCGGCGCAGGCCATCCAGCTTGGCCTCACCATCGACTCGGGTGTAACGCCGGCCTTCTGGATCTACTGCGGGTTCCTCGTCGCGCTGATCGCCTTCTGCGCATGGATGCTCTTCGCCCCGCACGAGAGGCACCGATCAATACCAGGCTTCGCGGCCAGCACCGAATCCACGGCCAGCACCGAATCCACGGCCAGCACCGAATCCACGGCCAGCACCGGCTTCCCGGTTCGGCGGGCCGACCTCGACGCCGGAGAGATCACCGACGTGGGTCGCGGCCATCGCAGTACCACGGCCCGTTCTGACAGCTAGCGCTTGAAGTAGCGCGCCTGCTCCTCGTGCGTGCATCGCATCCAATCCGCGCAACCCTCGAGCCGCGGGTCGCCGGATGGTTTCCCGCTCGTGATGGCGTCCAGGTAGGCAGCACCATGGCCGGGAGCGTGCCCGTCATGCACGATCAGCTGTGCGGTCGGCCCGTCCCACGGTATGGCCGGATCGATGAGCAGGCACCCGCCCGAGCCGGCGACGATGGTCGTCGTAGTCAGCGCAAACGAACTGGTCGCGACCAGCACCCCCGGCGCGATCTCGGTCAGGCTTCGCATCGAACCGGTATACCACTACTGAAATGCGGCCAGAATTCATCCGGCGCGGATGAAGTCAGGGCGGATCGAGTCCGTCATCGTTCAGGTAATGCTGGCGGTGATCTTGAGGGGACACTCGATATGGCCAAGAAGTTCAAGGGCACGGTCAACGTCGACATCCGGGACTCCGTGCCGGACTGGTCACCGTTCGAGCCGCCCAAGGCGCCCGAGGGCGCGCCCAACGTGGTCTACATCGTCCTGGACGATGTCGGCTTCTCGGCGATGAGCTGCTACGGGGGGCCGGTCGAGACGCCCAACATCGACCGGATCGCGGCGACTGGCGTGCGCTACACGCAATGGCACACCACCGCGCTGTGCTCACCGACCCGCTCGTGCCTACTGACCGGCCGGAACCACACCCGTAACAGCATGGCCTGCATCACCGAGGCCGCGGTCGGGTTCCCCAACGCCAGCGGCATGATCCCGCCGGAGAACGGCATGATCTCGGAGATCCTTGGCGAGCGCGGGTGGAACACCTACATGACAGGCAAGTGGCACCTGTGCCCGGAGGACGAGATGAACCTCGCCTCCACCCGACGCAACTGGCCCACCGGCCGCGGGTTCGAGCGATTCTACGGCTTCTTGGGCGCCGAGACCAACCAGTGGTACCCGGAGCTGGTCTACGACAACCACCCGGTGGACCAGCCGGAATCGCCGGAGGAGGGATATCACCTCACCGATGATCTGACGGACAAGGCACTGGAGTTCATCAAGGACGCCAAGACGATCGCGTCGGACAAGCCGTTCTTCCTTTACTACGCGCCCGGCGCGTGCCATGCGCCGCATCACGCGCCGAAGGAATGGATCGACCGGTTCAGGGGCCGGTTCGACATGGGATATGAGGCAATCCGGGAACAGACGCTGGCCCGCCAGAAAGAGCTGGGCATCGTCCCGGCGGACACCGAACTGCCACCCATCAACCCAATCGGGACGCCCCAGACCCGGACCGGCCCGGACGGCAAGCCGTTCCCGCTGATGGACTACACCAAGGCGTGGGACTCGCTGTCCGCGGAGGAGAAACGCCTGTTCGCGCGGATGGCCGAGGTGTATGCCGGTTTCCTGGCGCACGCCGACCACCACATCGGGCGGCTCCTGGACTACCTGGAGGAGACCGGCCAGCGCGACAGCACGCTGGTGATCCTGGTCTCGGATAACGGCGCGTCGGGCGAAGGGGGCCCGGACGGCTCGGTCAACGAGATGAAGTTCCTGAACGGCATGCCCGATGACCTGCAGGAGAATCTCGCGAAGATCGATGACCTGGGCGGGCCGAAGACTTACAACCATTACCCCACCGGCTGGGCGATGGCGTTCAACACCCCGTTCAAGATGTGGAAACGCTATGAGTTCAACGGCGGCACCAGCGACCCCTGCATCATCTCCTGGCCCGCCGGGATCGCCTCCCGCGGCGAGGTCCGCCATCAGTACCACCACGCCATTGACATGGTGCCCACGATCCTGGATGTGCTCGGCGTCGAGCCGCCCGAGGTGATCAAGGGCCACGTCCAGTCCGGGTTCGACGGCGTGAGCATGCGGTACAGCTTCGACGACCCGGCCGCGGCGACGGCGCGGAAGACCCAGTTCTACTCGATGCTGGGCTCCCGGGCCATCTGGCACGAGGGCTGGAAAGCCGTCACCACCCATCCCGCGATCAGCGGGTGGGGCCGCTTCAACGACGACACCTGGGAGCTGTACCACATCGACACCGACCGGGCCGAGCTGCACGACCTGGCGGCCGGGCACCCGGACAAGGTCCGCGAGCTGGTGAACCTGTGGTTCGCCGAGGCCGGGGCGAACCAGGCGTTCCCGCTCGATGACCGGTCGGCGTTCGAGATCTTCATGACGCCCAGGCCGCTGCTGTCCCCGCCCCGCGACCGCTACATCTACTACCCCGGCCTCGCCGACGTGCCGGAATCGCAGGCGGTGAACATCCGCAACCGCTCCTACACCATCGGCGCCCAGGTTGACATCCCGGCACCAGGCGCCCAGGGTGTCCTGTTTGCTCACGGCGCCCGGTTCGGCGGCCACGCCCTGTACGTCAAGGACAACCGGCTGCACTACGTGTACAGCTTCGTCGGCAGCTTCGAGCAGAAGGTGGTCGCCGCCACCGACTTGCCGGTCGGCGAGAACCTGATCCTGTCGGCGTCCTTCGACAAGGACGGCGAGGCTCCGCCGGGCGTGGCGACCGGGATCCTGTCGCTCTACCACGCCGACAAGAAGGTCGGCGAGGCCCGCATCAAGACCCAGCCAGGCAAGTTCGTGATCGGCGGCGAAGGCCTGTGCGTCGGGCGGGACAGCGGCGCCGGAGTCACCGACGACTACCCCGGCGTCCAGCCCTGGCCCTTTACCGGCGGCACCATCAAGCGCGTCGCCGTCGACGTCAGCGGCGAACCGTACATCGACCTGGAAAGAGAAGCCCAGGCCATGCTGATGCGCGAGTGAAATCGTTCCCTCAGGTCACTTCCTGCGCCGCGCTGGCTTGCGGGGGAGACCCGCGGTTACGGTACCGGAGCTGGAAGAGGCCGTATGCGAACGGCCCGGCCAGAAGCGGCACCCAGTACGAGGCGAGCCGGTAGGTGAGCGTCGCCAGCACGGCCTGGCTGGAGTCGACCTGGGCCAGGACCAGGAGCCCGGTCATGCTCGCCTCCACGAGCCCCAGGCCACCGGGGGTGAAAGGGATCATTCCGATGATGCCGGCTACCGCGTAGGCGACCAGGATCAGCGAGGGGCGCGGGCGGCTCCCGGTGGCCCGCAGGGCCGCCAGCAGGCAGAGGTAGTCGAACGCGAGGCGGCCAGCGGACAGCAGCAGCGCCTGCCACCACTGCTGGCCGAGCACCGCCCGGATCTCGTTGCGCTGAGTCAGCAGGGTTTCGTCCAGCCCGGCGAGCGGGGTCCGTTTGCGCAACGCCCAATTATGGAGGCCCTGCACCGCCCGGCCAGCCCAGCGCAGCGGCGCGTCGTAGGCCAGCACGACCGACCCGAGCGCGGCGAACGCCACGAACCCCACCGCCCCGAGGACGGCCGCGTTGACCAGGCCCCGGCTGGTGGGCGCGCCCACCAGGATGACGGGGAGAGCGAAGACGGGGAGGGCCAGCAGGCCCCCCACGCCCAGCAGGGAGAAGGCCGCCAGCCCGCCTACGGTCGAGCTCGTGTCCAGCCCGCTGGTCGCCAGCATCCGGAACTGTACGGAGGCGCCCACCGCCGCGCCGCCCGGCATGATGAGAGTGATCGCGTTTCCGGCCAGCTGGGACGTGACGACCGGGAACCATGCCCTGGTCCGCAACGCCAGCCGCTGTAGCGCGAACGTGCACGTAAAGTGGGCGACCTCGGCCCCGATCGCCAGGGCGAACCACCGCGGGTCCAGGGTCGACAGACGCGGCCAGGACGCGAGCACCTCGGTGATCGCCGGGAACACGAGGTAAATGCAGATGCCGGCGACCGCGACCACCGCGGCGCGCTTGACCACCGTCTTCCACGCCAGCGGGTGCGACTTCTGGCTGTCGATCCTGGCGGCGAGGGACGGCTTGCCCGAGGCCACGGACTGGTCACTCACGGCACATCACACCTCCCATTGTCATGGTCATGTCCCGGCGGCCTCACCGGGCCATCCGTCACGGGTGATGCGGCGCGGTGCGGCGCGGTGCGGCCCGTGGCCGGCCCAGCCGCGACGGCCACCAGTTCCACCGCCCGATCAGCACCACCGCCGACGGCACAAGCAGCGTCCGGACCAGGAAGGTATCCATCAGGACGCCGAGCGCGAGGCCGACGCCGACCACGACGATCGTCCTGACGTTCTGCGTCCCCGCGCTGCCGGAACCTACCACCGCCAGGACGCCGAACGTCCCCGCCAGCACCAGCCCGGCCGAGGTGACCGTGGTCCCTGTGACGTTGAGCGCGCGGCTTACCGCCTCCGGCAGCGGCAGCCGGTGCGCCTCTTCCCTGATCCGCGTCATGACCAGGATGTTGTAGTCCTCGCCGAGGGCCAGCAGGAACATGAACAGCAGGAACGGCAGGATGAACGTGAGCCCCGGCTGCCCGGCGGCCTTGATGAAGACGAGCACGGTCAGGCCGAGGGCCGAGAAGTACGAGAGCACCACGGAAACGATCAGGTACAGGGGCGCGATCAGGCTCCGCATCACCACCGCGAGCAGGACCGCGATGACGGCGATGGCGATCGGGATGACGGTGCGCAGGTCGCTGTCGGACAGTTGCGCGACGTCGTAGGTGAAGGCGGCCTGCCCGGTGACCCCGGATGCCGACGCCCCGGCGACATCCGCCGCGCGGGTCGCGTCGGCGCGGACAGCCGGGATGGCCTGCGCCGCCGCGGTGGTGGCCGGGTTCCCCGCCGCCAGCGAAGCCGCGAACGAGATCGTCTTCCCGTCCGCGCTCACATACGAGCCGCTGGCCCGGTAGGCCTGGTATGCCGCCACCTGGGTCCGCGGCACCGCCGCCGCTCCCGAAGGCCCCAGTCCCCGCGGCGGTCCGTAGGCGTCGTGCAGCGCGGCGTACTGCGCCGCCGTCAGTGCCGTCCCGTTGGCGTCGAACGGCCCCGAGACCGCGGTGAACTGCGGGTCGGCGGCCAGTTGCCGTCCGGCGGCGGCCGCCGGGGCCGCGGCCGCCCACAGTGGCTGTCGCAGCCGCAGGACGAGAACGGTGGGGTTGACCGCGGTCTGCGGGAAGTGCTCGGACGCCAATGCGTCGCCGGCCGCTGAGTCGCTGCCCGCCGGCCCCGTCGCCGCCCCGCCGAACCCGGCGGCCAGGTACCAGGCCGAGGCCACCGCGAGCGCGCCGAGGACGACGAGGCCGGCCGCCAGGGTCACGACCGGACGGCGCACGATCCGCGCGCACGTCGGCCCCCACCAGCCGGCCCGCCCGGCACCCGGCCGGACCGAGGAGGGCCAGAACGCGACCGGGCCGACGATCGCGAGCAGCGCGGGCAGCAGGGTAAGCCCGGCGAGGAGCATCAGCGCGATGGCGATGGCCAGCGGAGCCGCGAGCCCGGAGTAGAGGCTGAAGCTAGCGGCGGCCAGCGAAAGCAGCGCGGCGATGAGGATGCCCGCCGAGAACGTGATGGTCTCGCCGACGCGCCCGACCGACGTCACGATCGCCTCGTGACACGCCAGCCCGGCCCGCATCTCCTCACGCACCCGGAACATCAAGAACAGCGCGTAGTCCGTGCCCGCGCCCAGCACGAGCACGATCAGCAGCAGCGAGGCGATCTGGGACACGGACAGGCCGTGCATGGCGGCTTCCGCGGTCAGCCGCTCGGCGGCCAGCACTACCACGACCGCCGGCAGCACCGCGATCAGCGGCGCCAGCGCCGACCGGAAGACGGCGACGAGCAGCGCGATCACGAAGATGACCGAGAACCACTGGACCTGGCCGCCGGTCTTGGTGGATATCGCGTTGTTGTCCACCCGGGTCGCCACCGGCCCGGCCAGGTGCGCCTCGAGCCCGGCCGGCCGCGCGGCGGACCGGATCACGGCCCGCACCGAAGCGACCAGGTGAGCCTGCTGCGTGGTGGCCAGCCCGCCGGACTGGGCCAGCGCGGCCAGCACCGTCAGCTGCTCGGCGTGGCCGTCGGCGGATTCGCCGGCGTCCCGCGCCGACACGACCCGGTGGACACGCGCGAGCGCGACTGAGAGCCGGACGATACCCGCCTGGTCGGCGCGGGTCAGCGCCTGGCCCGGCCGGGCCAGGACCACCGTGACGGCCGTCAGCGCGGCGCCCTGCAGCGGCGAGGCCAGCCGGGCCGCCTGCTGGCTGGGCGCGCTGGCCGGCAGGAACGAGGTGTTGTCGCCCTGCGTCACGCTGGACAGCGACGGCAGCAGCATCACGGCCGCGACCATGCCGATGACCCAGGCCAGCAGGATCGCCCAGCGGAAGCGGACAGCGAGCCGTCCCGCCGCGGTGAAAAAGGTGTCCACGAAGGCCATCGTGGCCGGCCCGGGAGCCAACCCGTTAGACCCGCGGGAGCGTAAAGTTGCTTCGTGGCAGATCCGCACGGCTACCGGCCGGCGCCGGGCGCGATTCCCGAGTCTCCAGGGGTATACAGGTTCCGCGACGCCCATGGCCGGGTGATCTACGTCGGCAAGGCGAAGTCCCTGCGCCAGCGGCTGAACTCCTACTTCGCCGACTTCGCCAGCCTGCATCCGCGGACCCAGATGATGCTGACCACCGCGGCGGGCGTCGAGTGGACCGTGGTGGGGACCGAGGTCGAGGCGCTGCAGCTCGAGTACTCCTGGATTAAGGAGTTCGATCCGCGGTTCAACGTCAAGTACCGGGACGACAAGAGCTACCCGTATCTCGCCGTCACCATGGGCGAGGAATTCCCGCGGGTCCAGGTGATGCGCGGGGCCAAGCGGAAGGGCACCAGGTACTTCGGCCCGTACAGCCACGCCTGGGCGATCCGCGACACCGTGGACACGCTGCTCCGGGTGTTCCCGGTGCGCACCTGCTCGGCGGGCGTGTTCAAGCGGTCGGGCCAGATCGGCCGCCCTTGCCTGCTCGGCTACATCGGCAAGTGCTCCGCCCCGTGCGTCGGCCGGATCAGCGAAACCGATCACCGCGCTCTGGCGGAGGATTTCTGCGACTTCATGGCCGGGCAGACCACCCGCTTCGCCGCTCGTCTTGAGACGGAGATGCGGGAGGCCGCCCGGAATGAGGAGTTCGAGCGCGCGGCCAGGCTCCGCGATGACCTGAGGGCGCTGGAACGAGCGGTGGAAAAGCAGGCGGTCGTGCTCGGCGACGGCACGGACTGCGATGTGATCGCGCTGGCCGAGGACCAGCTCGAGGCAGCCGTCCAGGTGTTCTACGTGCGCGGCGGCCGGGTCCGCGGTCAGCGCGGCTGGGTCCTGGACAAGGTCGAGGACGTCACCCCGGCCGGCCTGGTGGAGGTTTTCCTCGGCCAGGTCTACGGCGACGCGCAGGCCGGCGCCGAGGCGGTCAACGCCGGCATTCCCCGCGAGGTCCTGGTGCCGGAACTGCCGCCGGACCCGGCCACGATGACCCAGTGGCTGACCGAACGGCGGGGCGGCCCCGTCAGCCTGCGGGTGCCGCAGCGCGGCGACAAGAAGGCCCTGCTCGAGACCGTGGCGCGTAACGCCGGCGAGTCCCTCGCCCTGCACAAGACCCGCCGCGCCAGCGACCTGACCACCCGGAGCAAGGCGATGAACGAGATCCAGGAGGCACTGGGCCTGGACGACGCGCCGCTGCGGATCGAGTGCTATGACGTATCGAACCTGCAGGGCACGCACGTGGTCGCGTCGATGGTGGTGTTCGAGGACGGCCTGGCCCGCAAGAGCGAGTACCGCCGGTTCGCGATCAAGGGCGCTGACGGCACCGATGACATCGCCGCGATCCACGAGGTGATCACCCGCCGGTTCCGCCGCTACCTGGCCGACCGCGAGAAGACCGGCGAGCTGGACATTCTCGGCGATCCTGATCCGGAAGAAGAGCAAGATCAAGATCTTCTGGCCGAACGGGCCGTGGTAACCGCCGCAAGGAAATTCGCCTATCCGCCGAACCTGGTGGTCGTGGACGGCGGCCCGTTGCAGGCCGACGCGGCGGCTCGCGCGCTGACCGAGCTCGGCATCGACGACGTGGCCGTCTGCGGCCTGGCCAAGCGGCTGGAGGAAGTGTGGCAGCCGGGCGAGGAGTACCCGGTCATCCTGCCCCGCAGCAGCGAAGGGCTCTACCTGCTCCAGCGGGTCCGGGACGAGGCGCACAGGTTCGCGATCACTTACCACAGGCAAAAGCGCGGCCAGGCCGCCACCGCCAGCGCGCTGGACGACGTGCCCGGGCTCGGGCAGGCCCGGCGCACCACGCTGCTCAAGCACTTCGGCTCGGTGCGTAAGCTCAGCGCTGCGAGCGTCGAGGAGATCGCCCAGGTCCCGGGAATCGGCCCCAAGCTGGCCGTCACGATTTCGGCGGCGCTCAGCGGCGCGGGCTCAGGCAACCCGGGGGGAGATCGTGGAGATGGCTGACGAGGCGGTACCGGATACCGTCATCATCACCGGGCTGTCCGGGGCCGGGCGGTCCACGGCCGCCAAGTCGCTCGAGGACCTGGGCTGGTTCGTGGTCGACAACCTGCCACCGGGGCTGCTGCCCACTATGGTCGACCTCGCGGCCAGGTCCAACGGGGCGGTGTCGCGGATGGCCGCGGTGGTCGACGTGCGCAGCCGCGCGTTCAGCACCGACCTGAAGTCGGCGATCACCGACCTCGGCGTACGCGGAGCGACCGCGCGCGTGGTGTTCCTCGAAGCCGCCGAGGACACCCTCGTACGCAGGTTCGATAGCGAGCGGCGGCCGCATCCGCTGCAGGGCACCGGCCGGGTCACCGACGGCATCGCGGCCGAGCGCGAGCTGCTCCGCGAGGTGCGCGGCGACGCCAACCTCGTCGTCGACACCTCCCGGCTGAACGTGCATGAGCTGCGCGCCAGGATGCGGGACTTCTTCGGCGGCGGGACGGCGACGGGCCTGCAGCTCAGCGTGGTCTCGTTCGGCTATAAGTACGGCCTGCCGGTGGACGCCGACATGGTGGCGGACTGCCGCTTCCTGCCGAACCCGCACTGGATCCCGGAGCTTGCGCCGATGACCGGTCAGGACGCGCCGGTCCGCGAGTACGTCCTGTCCCAGCCTGGTGCCGGTGAGTTCCTAAGCCATTACACTGAGTTGCTACGGGTGGTCCTGCCGGGCTATGAACGTGAGGGCAAGCGGTTCGTGACCCTCGCGGTCGGCTGTACCGGTGGCAAGCATCGCAGCGTGGCGATCGCCGGCCAGCTGGCCGCGCGGGTCGTGGACGTTCTTGGCGGTGATGCGGATGTGCAGGTAGTGCACCGGGACCTTGGTCGGGAGTGAACCTTTGGTGACTGGCCCAAGGGCGGTAGCGCTCGGTGGCGGGCACGGCCTGGCGGCCTCGCTGGCGGCACTACGCAGGGTGACTGATGATCTCACCGCGATCGTGACGGTCGCGGACGACGGCGGGTCGAGCGGCAGGCTGCGCCGCGATTTCGGCGTGCTGCCGCCCGGTGACCTGAGGATGGCGCTGGCCGCGCTGTGCGGTGACGACGAGTGGGGTACTACCTGGAGCAAGGTGGTTCAGCACCGCTTCGGCGGGGACGCTGGGCCGGCCGGGTCCGGGCTGGCCGGCCACGCCGTCGGCAACCTGCTCATCGTGGCGCTGTGGGACCTGCTCGGCGATACCGTCAAGGGCCTGGAGTGGATAGGCCGGCTGCTCGGCACCGGCGGCCGCGTGCTGCCGATGGCCGCGGTGCCGCTGGACATCGTCGCGGAGGTGCTTGGCGCCGACCCGGACAAGCCGGACGAAGTCCGCACGATCAGGGGACAGGAGGAATGCGCCACCACGGCGGGCCAGGTGCAGTCCATCACGCTGCTGCCCGCCGACCCGCCGGCCGTGCCAGAAGCGGTGCGCGCCGTGCTCGACGCGGACTGGGTGGTATTCGGGCCGGGCTCGTGGTTCACCAGCGTGCTGCCGCACCTGCTGGTGCCCGAACTGTCGGCCGCGCTGCACGTCACCACGGCCCGGCGGCTGCTGGTCCTCAACCTGGCGCCGCAGCCGGGCGAGACAGCCGGATTTTCTCCGTGCAAGCACCTGGAGGTGCTCGCCGGGCACGCGCCAGCGCTTACTGTGGATGTAGTCCTGGCCGACACCAAGGCCGCCGCAGCCGGTAACCTGGCCGACCTGGAGAAGGCGGCGGCCGTGCTCGGCGCCCGGCTGGTGATGGCGGACGTGGCCGCCGCGGATGGCACGCCGTGCCACGACCCGGGGCTCCTGTCCGCCATCTACGCGCAGATATTTCGCGAGACCGCCCCAAGCGGCCCCGCCGGAGGCCCTAACGGAGGCCCGTCCGGGTCGGGCCCCGGAGGGGCCCCAAGGGGGTCCTGGGGGGATGGGTCCCCCCAGGATCGGGGGGTTCCAGGGGGGTCGTCCCCCCGGACTAGCAGGGAGAGCGAATGGCGATGACCGGCGTGGTGAAGGACGAGCTCAGCCGGGTTCAGGTGGTCAAGCCATGCTGCCGCAAGGCAGAGGTTTCCACGCTGCTCAGGTTCGCCGGCGGCCTGCACCTGACCGAGGGCCGGGTCGTCGTCGAAGCGGAACTTGACACTGGCGCGGTGGCCAGGCGGCTGCGGGCGAGCATCACCGAGGTATTCGGGCATCCGGCCGAGTTTCTCGTGCTCGCGCCGAGCGGCCTGCGCAAGGGGAACCGCTACCTGGTGCGGGTGAGCAAGGGACAGGCCGGCGAGAGCCTGGCCCGCCAGGCCGGGCTGATCGACAGCTTCGGCCGTCCGGTCCGGGGGCTGCCAAGGAACGTGGTGTCCGGTTCCGCGTGCGACTGCGAGGCGGCCTGGCGCGGCGCGTTCCTGGCCCACGGATCGCTGACCGAGCCCGGCCGCTCGATGGCCCTCGAGATCACCTGCCCGGGCTCCGAGGCGGCCCTGGCCCTAGTCGGCGCGGCGCGGCGGCTCAAGGTGCACGCCAAGGCGCGCGACGTGCGAGGCGTGGACCGCGTGGTGATCAGGGACGGCGAGGCGATCAGCGCCATGCTGACCCGGCTCGGCGCGCACGAGGCGGTGCTGGCCTGGGAGGAACGGCGGATGCGCCGCGAGGTCAGGGCGACCGCCAACCGGCTGGCGAACTTCGACGATGCCAACCTGCGCCGCAGTGCGCGCGCCGCGGTGGCGGCGGGCGCGCGAGTCGAGCGCGCTCTCGAGATCCTCGGCCCGGACGCGCCGGAGCACCTCACGATGGCAGGCAAGCTGCGGATGGCTCACCGCCAGGCCAGCCTGGAGGAACTGGGCCAGCTCGCCGACCCGCCGCTGACCAAGGACGCCATCGCGGGCCGCATCCGGCGCCTGCTCGCCATGGCCGACCGCCGGGCCAGCGAGCAGGGCATCCCGGCCACGGAAGCCTTCCTCACCGTCGACATGCTTCCCTGACCGCTGCCTCAATCCAGGTGATTCTCGGGGCTAAGGTCCCTGGTGATCCCCCGGATCAAATCCGATAGTGTCGGAGGCTGACGATCAGGGGTATGGACGAGGAGATTAATACTGTGACTATTCGCGTGGGAATCAACGGCTTCGGCCGCATCGGCCGTAGTTTCTGGCGGGCTGTCAACGCCGGGGACGGCGACCGCGGCATCGAGATCGTCGCGGCGAACGACCTCGGCGACATCGCCACGATGGCGCACCTGCTCAAGTACGACACCGTGCTCGGCGTCCTGCCGGCCGAGGTGTCGGTATCCGGTGACACGATCCACGTCGGCGATAAGACGATCAAGATCCTGGCCGAACGCGAGCCGCGCAGCCTGCCGTGGGCCGACCTCGGCGTCGACATCGTGATCGAGTCCACCGGCCGGTTCACCACCGGGCCTGCGGCGCGGGCGCACATCGAGGCGGGCGCGAAGAAGGTCATCATCTCCGCGCCGGCCAAGGAAGAGGACATCACGATCGTGATGGGGGTCAACGACGACGTCTACGACCCCGCTAAGCATCATGTCCTGTCCAACGCCTCCTGCACGACGAACTGCGTCGCGCCGATCGCCAAGGTGCTGCTCGATAACTTCGGCATCGTCAAGGGCCTGATGACCACGATCCACGCCTACACCAACGACCAGGTCATCCTGGACTTCCCGCACAAGGACCTGCGCCGGGCGCGGGCCGGCGCAGTGAACATCATCCCGACCACGACCGGGGCGGCGAAGGCGACCGCGCTGGTGCTGCCCGAGCTGAAGGGCAAGCTGGACGGGATGGCCATGCGGGTGCCGGTGCCGGACGGCTCGGTGACCGACCTGGTGGTCGAGCTAGGGCGCGAGGCGACCAAGGACGAGGTAAACGCCGCCTTCCGGGCCGCCGCCGAGGGCGCGCTCAAGGGCTACCTGTACTACACCGAGGACCCCATCGTGTCCTCGGACATCGTGGGCTCGCCCGCGTCGTGCACGCTGGACGCCTCGCTCACGATGACGTTCGGCAACCAGGTCAAGGTCATCGGCTGGTACGACAACGAGTGGGGCTACTCCTGCCGCCTCGTCGACCTGACCGCGCTCGTCGGCTCCCGGCTGCAGTAATGCGCTCCATCGACGACCTGGAGGTCATGGGCCGGCGCGTGCTGCTCCGGTCGGACCTGAACGTCCCGCTCGACCTGACCGGGACGGGGGAAATCACCGACGACGGCCGGATCCGGGCCAGCCTGCCGGTGATCAGCAAGCTGTCTGACCGTGGTGCGCGGGTAATCATCCTCGCGCACCTCGGCCGGCCCAAGGGCGCCACGTTTGAGGAGCGGGTGGCCGGCGGTCCCTCGCTGCGCCCGGTAGCGGCCCGGCTGGGCGAACTGCTCGGCCGGCCGTTTCCTTTGCCACCGACGTGGCCGGCGCTTCGGCCGGGGAGACCGTGTTCGCCCTTGGTGACGAGGATGTCGCCGTGCTGGAGAACGTGCGCTTCGAGCCCGCCGAGACCAGCAAGGATGACGCCGAGCGCCGGGCGTTCGCGGAGCGGCTCGCCCGCTTCGGCGAGCTGTACGTGGGTGACGGGTTCGGTGCCGTGCACCGTAAGCACGCGTCCGTCTACGATTTGCCCGGGCTGCTCCCGAGCGCCGCGGGCGACCTCGTGCTCGACGAGGTGGCGGTGCTGCGCCGGCTGACTTCTGACCCGGCCCGCCCCTTCGTCGTGGTGCTCGGCGGGAAGAAGCCCTCGGACAAGCTCGCCGTGATCGGCAACCTCCTTGGCCTGGCGGACCGCATCCTGATCGGCGGCGGCATGGGGTACACATTCCTCGCCGCGCAGGGCTACGAGGTCGGGAACTCGGTCCTCGAGGCTGACCAGATTCCCGCGGTCAAGGCCGTGATGGAAGAGGCAGAACGGCGCGGCGTGGAACTTGTCCTGCCGGTCGACCTGGTCGCGGCGACTCACTTCGCGCCGGACGCCGAGCATTCGGTGGTGCCGGTGACGGACTTCCCCGCGGACCGGGAAGGCGTGGACGCCGGCCCGCAAACCCGGGCCCTGTTCGCGGCGAAGCTGGCCGACGCCAAGACCGTCTTCTGGAACGGGCCGGTCGGCGTCTTCGAGTTTCCGGCGTTCTCCGCCGGAACCCGCGCGGTCGCCGAAGCGGTGGCCGCGGTGGACGGCCTGACCGTGGTGGGCGGCGGCGACTCGGCCGCGGCGGTCCGCGCGCTGGGCATCCCGGAGAAGTCGTATAGCCACATCTCGACCGGGGGCGGCGCGAGCCTCGAGTACCTCGAGGGCAAGACGCTGCCTGGGCTGACCGCACTGGAAAATGGTTCGTGATGGCGAATTCGCGTAGTTCCGGAGCCCGTGTGCCGCTGATGGCGGGCAACTGGAAGATGTACGGAAACCACCTCGAGGCGATCGCGCTGGTCCAGAAGCTCGCGTTCACCCTGACCGACAAGGACTTCGACGCGGTCGAGGTGGCCGTCGTGCCGCCGTTCACCTCGCTGCGCAGCGTCCAGACCCTGATCGACGGGGACAAGCTGCGGATCCGCTACGGCGCGCAGGATGTCTCCCCGCACGACGAGGGTCCTTACACCGGGGACATCTCCGCACCCATGCTCGCCAAGCTGGGCTGCGACTATGTGCTGGCCGGCCACTCCGAACGGCGTCAGTACCACGCGGAGACCGACGAGCTGGTCAACGCCAAGGTGCAGGCGGCTCTGCGCTGGGAAATGACGCCTATCTTGTGCGTGGGGGAGTCGCTCGCCGTCCGCCAGGCCGGGCAGCATCTGGAGATCTGCATCGGGCAGATCGACAGGTCGCTGAAGGGCATCCCGGCCGAGGCAGTGGCGGCTATGGTGCTCGCCTACGAGCCGGTCTGGGCTATCGGCACCGGCGAAGTAGCCACCCCGGAGAACGCCCAAGAGGTGGTCGCGGCCATTCGGTCGCGCGTTTCAGAGCTGCATGACGCCGAAACGGCGGGTAGTGTGCGTATCCTGTATGGCGGGTCTGTTAAGCCCGGCAACATCGCGCCGATCATGGCGCAGCCGGACGTTGACGGGGCCCTCGTCGGTGGCGCTAGCCTCGACGCCGGGCAGTTCGCTCAGATCTGCCGGTATCGTGAGCTGGCAACGTAAGCTGGCAACGTAATCTTAGGTCAGCGACGACGACGGCGCCGCCGACGTCAGCAGCGCAAGTGTCAGCAGTGTCAGGGTTCGGCAGCGCCAGGTTAAGCAGCGCCAGGTTAAGCAGCGGGAGTGGGATAACAGCGATGATCGTCGGGCTTTCCGTTATCCTGATCATCACCAGCATGGTGATGATCTTGCTCGTCCTGCTGCACAAGGGTAAGGGCGGCGGCCTGTCTGACTTGTTCGGCGGCGGGGTGTCCTCTACCTTGGGCTCTTCTTCCGTCGTCGAGCGGAACCTGGACCGGATCACCATTTTCTTCGGGATCCTGTGGTTCGTGTGTGTTATCGCCCTCAGCTGGCTGATTAATCACTAGCCTGTACGTATATCCCGCACCGTAGTAATCCCGCACCGAAGTACTGGCTTAATGGCACTATGGCCTTCAAGGGGTGATCTGTGAGTAGTGGCAACGCCATCCGCGGCAGCAGGGTTGGCGCGGGGCCCATGGGCGAGGCTGAGCGCGGCGAGGCCGCGCCCCGCGTCTGGGTGTCGTTCTGGTGCGCGAACAAGCATGAGACGCGCCCGAGTTTCGCAACCGACGCGGCCATCCCCGACACCTGGGAATGCCCCCGCTGCGGTAACCCCGCGGGCCAGAATGAGCAGGCCCCGCCGAACCCGCCCAGGGTCGAGCCGTACAAGACTCACCTCGCGTACGTGAAAGAGCGCCGCAGCGACTCCGACGGCGAGGCCATCCTGGCCGAAGCCCTAGCCCGCCTCCGCGGCGCCTGATTCCTCGGGACATGAAACCCCGGTTCCAGCACGCTCTAGCGTGGTGCACCGGGGTTTCACTGCGTCCGGGCGGAACCGCCCGCGGATGCGGCCGGCGAGGCCGGGAAATCTACGCAGCTCACGAAGACCCGTGGGCTGAGGACATGCAGCGCCTCGAGGATGGTACCCAGGCCTTCGTTCTGCGCTAGCTTGACTATCACTTCACCGGTTATCTCGGTACTGCCGGTGTCGCCGGGTATCAGGCGGACGGCGCTCACCAGCTGATCAGCGAGGGTCGCGTGAAAGAGCGCGCGACTGCGCGGATCGTCGGACAGGGGCAGCTGGATTCTCCACGTGATCTTGGTGCGGTACATGGCATCGCCTCCGCTATCCCAGTACTTGATCTCGTAAACCGGAGAGTCGGGGATGCCAGGAGTCAGCACCAGAGGCACAAGGCCTGTTCAGCCAGGGTCGAAAGGCCTCGGCACCCGGGGAGCGGTAAGGAGTAGAAACCGCCCGCCGTGGTCTTCTTCCTGGCCATCGCGACGTACCCGACCGAGAACACGACGAGCACGATCGTGGCGAAGATAAAGGCGGCTGGGGCGCCGCCGCCCTGACCGTAGCCGACCATGATCGGGACATTGAAGAGCATGGCCGAGATCGGAGCCGACCCGGTCACGGTCAGGAACAAGACACCGCCGAGGCCGACCGCGCCCTTGCGGAGCTTGGCTACATCCGCGCGCTGCGAGACGTCGTAGTCCTCAGCCGGCTGAGTCGCTTTGGCGACCCGGGGGACTTGGGGATGACCCATGGGTACACCTCCGGCGCATTTGCCGGGAGCGTAACAGTCATTCCGATTCATGATCAAGAGTTCCGGTTGAGTTAATCTGCCGGAAACAAAACCGCTTGACAGTAAACGGTTGATTAGATACTCCTTTGGTTAGCCGAACGAATATATGGTTTTCCGACCCCCCTGGAGGGTACGTGGGTGATGAGCTGATCGCCTTCGCCTCCAAGCAGGAGATGCTCGCGAAGTCCAAGCAGTTCTGGAACCCGGACAAGACGCAGTTCTGGATCGACTCCGGCGTCCCGCTGGTCATCGGCCGGCGGGAGGGTTACCTCCTCTACGACGTCGATGGCAGCCGTCTGATCGACGTTCACCTCAACGGCGGCACCTATCCTGTCCGACCGGCCCGATGAGTTCAGCCACGTGCCGTTCAACGACCTGGACGCGATGGAGGCGGCGCTGCGTGGCCGGGACGTGGCCGCGGTGATCATGGAGACGATCCCGGCTACCTACGGCTTCCCGCTGCCCGCCCCCGGCTACCTGGCCGGCGTCAAGCGCCTGTGCGAACGTTACGGCGCTCTCTATGTCGCCGATGAGGTGCAGACTGGGCTGATGCGCACCGGCTGTCGGGCCGCGGTCACTCGGCCGCCATCCACAGCCGCGACCCGGGCATGATCATGGAGTACGGCGCTGCCGTCGAGGTCCTGCGGGTATGTGTCAACGTGGGCAGCAGCCTGGGCAGCGCGGGCCTCGAGACGAACCTGGCACCGTCGATCACGGTCGGCACCGGCTTCTTCGGCCGGTCCTCGGTCGGCGCGAACCTGTGCCCCAGCCACCTGGTGCAGTGGACCCGGCTGGCCTACCCCCGCGATCAGGCCGAACCGTTCGGCGACTTCACGGGCTTGGTGCCATGGCAGGCGCCGGCCGGGCCGGTTCCTCCTTATCCGCTCGCATCCAACCAGCGGGAAGGCCACCCGGTGAGCGCGGAGCCTGCTCAGGAGGCGGGTACCAAGGACCGTTCGGAGATAAATGGTTTTGCCCCGGCAGGCCATTAAGCATGGGCGCAGACCTGCCCCCAGGCGGTCACGACCTGTCGGCCGGCGGGGACGTGATGGACCGGGTGCGAGCATGCGCCGTCGGCGCGCTGGCCGCCTACGGCGGCCACCCCGGCGCGGCCGTCGAGCTGCTCAACGTCTCTGAGAACGCGACCTTCCTGGTGTCCGACCCCGGGGCCGGGCCATCCGTGCTGCGCGTGCACCGGCTCGGCTACCACACCGAGCGGGAAATCGCGTCCGAGCTGGCCTGGATGGACGCGCTGCGCGCCGAGGCCGGGGTACGCACGCCGCGGGTGCTGCCCGCCGCTGACGGGCGCCGGGTCGTCACGGTGGCCGAACGGGACGGCGGGGCCGCCCGGCACTGCGTCCGCTTTGAGTTCCTGCCCGGCACCGAACCGACGGAAGAGCTCACCACCAGCCACTTCGCCGAGCTCGGCGAGATCACCGCGCGGATGCACAGGCACGCAAGGAGCTGGCCCCGGCCGGCCTGGTTCACCCGGTTCCACTGGGACTATCCGGCGGCGTTCGGCGAGGCGGCCCGGTGGGGGCGCTGGCAGGACGGCATCGGAGTCGGGCCATCCGAACGCCAGGTGCTCACCCGGCTGGACCATGTGCTGCGGGCCCGCCTGGCCGCGTTCGGCACCGGGCCCGCGCGCTACGGGCTGGTGCACGCCGACACCCGGCTCGCCAACCTGCTCGTCCACGACGGCTCGGTCAGCGTGATCGACTTCGACGACTCCGGGTTCAGCTGGTACCTGTACGACCTGGGCACCGCGGTCAGTTTCTTCGAGCACTCGCCCGAGGTTCCCGCGCTGGTAGACAGCTGGCTGGACGGGTACCGCCTGGCCGGCCAGCTGTCCGCCGAGGACCAGGCGGAGATCTGGACGTTCATCATGTTCCGGCGGCTGCTGCTGGTGGCGTGGATCGGCTCGCACCGGGGCGTGGACATCGCTGCCGACCTCGGCGCGGGGTATACGCAGGGCAGCTGCGACCTGGCGGAGTCGTACCTCAGCGGGCATACCTAGGGAAGGGAACGCCATGTTCACATCGATCGCCGGCCGGGCCGTGGTGGTCACGGGCGGCACCCGCGGGATCGGCAAGGGAATCGCCGGCGTGTTCGCCCGCAACGGCGCGCGGGTGATTATCACCGGCCGGGATTTCCAGGCCGCCCAGGCCGCCGCCGATGAGCTCAACGGACAGGCCCGGGCCGCCGAACACCCAGGCGACGTCACGTTCGTGCTGGCCGACGTGTCGAACGTGGAGGACTGCAAGCGGCTGGCGGCGGTCGCGCAGGAGCGGCTGGGCGGTATCGACGTGCTATGCGCCAACGCCGGGATCTTCCCCGACGCCAACCTCGCGGACCTGACCGAGGAGGGTGTCGACCAGGTCCTCGGCACCAACTTGAAGGGCACGATCTTCACGGTCCAGGCGTGCCTGCCGGCCCTGACGCGCTCGGGCCGCGGCCGGGTCATCCTCACCTCGTCCATCACCGGGCCGATCACCGGCTTCCCCGGCTGGGCGCACTACGGCGCGAGCAAGGCCGGCCAGCTCGGCTTCATGCGGACGGCGGCGATCGAGCTGGCCCCCCGCGGTATCACGGTCAACGCGGTGCTGCCTGGCAACATTGTCACCGAAGGGCTAGCTGACCTCGGCGAGGTGTACCGGGCCGGGATGACGGCCGCGATCCCGATGCGCCGGCTGGGCACCGTCGACGAGATCGGCTACGCGGCCCTGTTCTTCGCTACCGATGAGGCGTCCTATATCACCGGGCAGTCGCTCGTAGTGGACGGCGGCCAGGTGCTCCCCGAGTCACCCGAGGCGATGGAGGCCTTGGAGGCGGAAAGCTGATGACCGCCGCCCCTGGCCGGACGCCAGAGGAGGTCAGGCGCACGCTGGCCGAGCAGATCGGCAGCGGGCAGCTGCGCCCCGGGCAGCGGCTCGGCGCCGAGCGCGCGCTCGCGGCTGAGCTCGGGGTCAGCCGGGCCACGCTCCGCCAGGCTCTCGCCGTGCTCGAGGAAGGCGGCGTGGTCCGCCGGGTGCCGGGGCGCGGCGGGGGCACGTTCGTGGCCAAGGGCAAGATCGAGCGGGATCTGTCCTGTATCGTCGGCGTCCCCGCGCTGCTGCGCAGCCAGGGCGTGGTCGCCGGGACCCGGGTGCTGAGCGCGCGGCTGGCCGCGGCGGATGACGTCACCGCGCAGGCCTTGCGTTCGCGGCCAGGCGAGCTGGTCGTGGACCTGGTCCGGATCAGGCTCGCGGATGGGAGCCCGTTCTCCCTCGAGCACGCCAGGCTTCCCGCCAGGCGCTTCCCCGGCGTACTCGAGCTGCCGCTCGGCGGCTCGGTCTATGAGCTCATCGAGGACCATTTCGGCACCAGGCCCGCCGAAGCCACCGAACGGATCGAGGTCGTCCTCGCCTCGGCCGACGAGGCGGCCATCTTGGACATCGAGCCCGGGGCGCCGCTGATGGCGATCACCAGGACGACGACCGACGCCGACGGTGAGCCGATCGAGTTCTCCCGCGACCTGTTCCGCGCCGACCGCACCCGTATCGTGGTCCGCACGGATAGCAACTGCACCGAGGGCAGCTGGACCGGCGGCGCCCGCGCCTTGCCCGGCCGGGCCCGGGTCGTCGAGCTGCGCGCGCCGGCGGCGTCATGATCGCGCCCGCGGACGGCCCCGTCGGCCGAATCCGCTTCATGGACGCGCAGCGCGTCAACCTCGACGGCTTCGCGGTCGAGAACGCCGAACTCGGCCTGACCGCACTCCGCTCGCCGCACGATCCGCCGCCCAGCCTGGTGATCGCGGACGGGCGGGTCGTCGAGCTTGACGGCGTGCCCGAGGCGCAGTTCGACTCGATCGATACCTACATCGCGCGGCACGGCCTGGACCTGAGCGTCGCGGCCGAGGCGATGGCGCTGTCCGACGTCGAGTTCGCCAGGCTCGTCGTCGACCCGGCCGTTCCGCGGCACGAGATCATCAGGCTGAGCGCCGGCGCCACCCCGGCCAAGCTCGCCCGGGTCCTGGCCCTGCTCCGCCCGCCCGAGCTCGGCCTGGCCATGACCAAGCTGCGGGCCAGGCGCACGCCGGGCAACCAGGCCCACGTCACCAACCGGCTGGAGATCCGCTGCTGCTCGCGGCCGACGCGGCCACCGCGGCGGCATTCGGGTTCCGCGAGATCGAGACCACCGTCCCGGTGCTCGGCGACGCGCCAAGCAACGCGGTGGCCTGCCTGATCGGGGCGGCCTTCGGCGCCGACGGCGTGCTCATCCAGTGCTCGGTCGAGGAGGCTCTGGAACTCGAGCTCGGCATGCGCGGCCTCACCTCGTACGCCGAGACCGTCTCGCTGTACGGCACCGAGCAGGTCTTCACCGACGGTGACGACACGCCGTGGTCCAAGGCCTTCCTCACCTCCGCTTACGCCTCCCGCGGCATGAAGATGCGGGTGTCGTCCGGCGCGGGTGCCGAGGTCCTGATGGCAGGCGCGCAAGGCAAGTCGATGCTGTACCTGGAGGCGCGCTGCGTGGCGCTGGCCCGGGCCATCGGCGCCCAGGGCGTGCAGAACGGAGGGATCGACGGGGCCAGCGTCGCCGCCGCGGTGCCGGGCGGGCTGCGCGAGCTCATGGCCGAGAACGTCATGGTGATGATGCGCAACCTGGAGTCCTGCTCGGGCAACGACGCGCTGATGAGCGAGTCCGACATGCGCCGGACCTCCCGCACGCTGCCGATCGTGCTGGCCGGCTCGGACTTCGCGTTCAGCGGTTTCGGGTCGATCCAGCGCTACGACAACATGTTCGGCCCGAGCAACTTCAACGCCGAGGACATCGACGACTTCCTGGCCATGCAGCGGGACTGGGGCATCGACGGCGGCCTGCGGACCGTTGACCCGCTTCGGCTGGGGTCACTGCGGCGGGAGGCCGCGCAGGCGTGCCGCGCCGTCTACGCCCACCTCGGCCTGGCCGACTTCACCGACGAGCACGTGGAACTGGCCGTGGACGCAGCCGGGTCGAAGGACCTAGGGGAGACCGATACCCTCGCCGTCCTCGGGGCCGCGCACGCCATCCGTCAGCGCGGGCTGACGGTGGTGGACATCGTGGCGGCCCTGGACGAATGCGGCTACTTTGATATGGCCGAACGAGCGGTGGCCTTCGTCCGCGCCAGGTTGTCCGGTGATCACCTGCAGACGTCGGCGATCTTCGACGAGCAGCTCAACGTGCTATCGCTGGTCACCGACCCGAACGACTACGGCGGTCCGGGTGAGGGCGTCCTGGTGGCCAACCGCATCCCCGGCGGGCTGCCGGTCGTCGACCAGGTAGACGCGGCCGCGGCCGCCGCGTGCCAGCTGCTGGCAGTGGAGGTGCGGCCGCCGGGGCATTCACTGCGCCTGCTGGCTGACCCGGTGGCGCTCGGTGCCCGCCTCGGCCTGAGCAACCAGGAAGCGGCCGACGCCGCTACGGTGGGCCGGATGCTCGCCGACCACGCCAATGGCGTCGTGGGCCTGGCCGAGGCGACACGCCATCAGGTAACACCGGCCGCGGCGCAGCCATGGGTGGCAGCCGCGGACGGCAGGCGCCTTGCGCTGCGCACCGCCTGCGCGCAGCTGGCCGGGCTGGCCGGTCGGTGCGATCGCCGCGTTCGGAACCACGGGCGGCGAGCGCGAGGTCGATGACCTGTTTGCCGTGGACCTGGCCGTCGCGGCCGAAGCGGCGACGGCGCGGGCGGGCAGCGTGGGCCGGGCGGTGCTGGTCGCTGTCCTGAACCAGGCCCGCGATCCGCGGGGGGCTCCGGCAGCCGAGATGTTCGGCGACCTGCTGGCCGTGCCCGTACGGAGCCTGGCCGCCGAGCCTGTCGCCGCCCGGGTCGGAGCCCTCACCACGCCCGGGGCTCGCGACGACGCAGTCGTAGTCGATCTCGGGGCCGGCACGGTCGACGTGATCGGCCCCGGGACCAGCGTGGTAGCCGCGGGTGCGGGCGAGCTGCTCACTGCCGCGGTGGCCGAGATGCTCGGTATCCCGCGGGCGGCCGCCGACTGGGTCAAGCGAGGACCGTGCGTCCGGGTGGACGGCGGTCAGCGTTTCGAGGCTGAGGACGGCCGCCGCGGTTTTCTCGACGTCCGCGCGCCCGCCTCGGCGGCAGGCATGCTCGCGGTGGACGGGCCCGGCGGCTGGCTGCCCTTTGACCGCCGCCACGGGCCGGGTGAATGGCGGGCGATCCGGCTGCGGCTCAAGGCGGCCGTGCTTGCGAGTAATTTCCAGCGCGCGGTCCGGACTCTCGGCCAGGACCTCAGGCAGGTCCTGGTGGTAGGCGGCCCAGCCGGTGATGAGGAGCTGCTCGCCGTGATCGCGCGCTCGCTGCCTGACGGCGTGGCCGTCGGCCGGGGCAATGCCGGCGGCACATGCGAGGGTGAGCCGCTCGGCCATCGCTACGCGGTCGCCCTCGGGCTGGCCCTGGCAGCCTCGGGGCCGGTCCGCCGCTAAGCGCCTCAGGCCTGCGGCCAGTGCTTGGCGACCAGCGTCAGCACGTCGTACGTGGCCACTGGCTTTCCTTCCTGGTTGGTCACCTCGGCGTCCCAGCGAACTTCGCCGTGCTCAGCGTCCTCCCGCGAGATGATCTGCTTGCAGGTCAGCGTCACCGTCAGCTCGTCGTCCGGGTAGACGGGGGTGAGGAATCGCAGGTTCTCCAGGCCGTAGTTGGCGAGCACCGGGCCGGGATCGGGCTGGACGAACAGGCCGGCCGCGAAGGAGACGATGAGGTAGCCGTGGGCGACCCGGCCGTCGAAGAACGGGTTAGCCCGGGCGGCGTCGGCATCCATGTGCGCGTAGAAGGTGTCGCCGGTGAACTCCGCGAAGTGCTCGATGTCCGCCAGCGTCACCTGGCGCGGGCCGGCGACCACGCTGTCACCGATGCGCAGTTCGGCGAGCGGCTTGCGGAACGGGTGCCCGCCTTCGGCGTTCCTGTCGGCACCGGCCAGCCAGCGGCCGGTCACCGCCGACAGGACCCGAGGACTGGCCTGCACCGCCGTGCGCTGCATGTGATGCAGTACGCCGCGGATGCCGCCCATCTCCTCGCCGCCGCCGGCCCGCCCGGGGCCGCCGTGTACGAGCATCGGCAGCGGCGAACCATGCCCGGTCGACTCCGCCGCGTCATCACGGTCCAGGACCAGCAGCCGGCCGTGCCAGGGAGCCAGGCCAAGGACTACGTCGCGGGCGAAAGCCGTGTCGGCCGTGACGATCGATCCGGCCAGGCTGCCCAGGCCGCGAGCCGCGAGCCCGATCACCCCGGCGGTATCGTGATAGCCGATAATCGTGCTGACCGGGCCGAACGCCTCGACCTGATGCGGCTCGGGCCGTCCCGCGTCGTCACTGAGCAGTAGCAGCGGCGCCATGAACGCCCCCCGCTCGGCGCTTGCTCCCACCACGTCCACGTGATCCGGGTCGCCGAAGACGAGCCGGCCCGCCGACAGCAGGGCCTTGACCGAGCGGCGTACCTCCTCACGCTGGTCCAGGCTGGCTAGCGCGCCCATCCGCACGCTTTCCTCCGCCGGATTGCCGACCACGACCTTGGCCAGCCGGTCTCGGACGGCCTGCGCCACCTGGTCCGCGACTGCGACAGGGACCAAGGCCCGCCTGATCGCGGTGCACTTCTGACCCGCCTTGACCGTCATCTCGCTGACCAGCTGGCGGACGTACAAGTCGAATTCCGGCGCGCCAGGCGCGGCGTCCGGGCCCAGGACGGAGCAGTTCAGCGAATCCGCCTCGGCGTTGAACCGCACCGACCGGCTCACGATCGCCGGGTGGGCGCGCAGTTGCCGCGCGGTGGTGGCCGACCCGGTGAACGACACCAGGTCCTGCTCGCCGAGGTGGTCGAGCAGGTCGCCGGCGCTGCCGCAGATCAGCTGAAGCGAGCCGTCGGGCAGCAGCCCGGAGCCGGCCATCAGCTCGACCAGCCTGGCCGTCAGGTAGGCGGTCTGAGTGGCTGGCTTGACCAGGCTGGGCACCCCGGCGATGAACGCGGGCGCGAACTTCTCCAGCGGCCCCCAGACGGGGAAGTTGAACGCGTTGATCTGCACCGCGACCCCGTGCAGCGGGGTGAGGATGTGCTGGCTGACGAAGGTCCCGCTCTTGCCGAGCGGCTCGACTGCACCCTCGGGCAGGACCGTATCGTTCGGCAGTTCGCGCTTGGCCTTGCTGGCGTAGCTGAGCAGCACGCCGATGCCGCCGTCGATGTCGAACTTGGAGTCGCCGAGCGTCGCCCCCGTCCGCGCGGACAGGGCGTAAAGCTCCTGGCGGTGCTCGCGCAGCAGCAGCCCGAGCGACTTCAGCAGCGCGGCCCGCTGGTGGAAGGTCAGCTCGCGCAGCGCCGGACCCCCAGTGGACCGGCCGTAACCGAGCGCGGCGCCGAAGTCGATGCCGGCCGACGACACCCGGGCCACTTCCTCGCCGGTCACCGCGTCAAGCACCGGCCGCCCGTCTTCCGTCGGCTCGGTCCACGCCCCGCTCACGTAGCTACGCAGTGCCGTCATCGTCCGCTCCTGTCTGCCGGCCTTCCAGCACGCTATCTCCCGGGCTTGGCGAGGGCGAGGGCGAGGTCGAGCGCAGGACCGGCCGCGACCCCGCAAGCCTCTCTGGGGCTCAGTGCTTGAACGACTGGCGTATCTTCTGGTACTCGGGCGGCGGCTGCGTCTGCGGGTGATGCTCGAGCACCCGCACATGCCACCGGAAGTCATCGAGCAGCAGGTTGGCCAGGTCCATGCTGAAGCCGTTCCTGACCACGATCCGCATCACGGCCGTGCCGGTCATATCGGCGGGCAACGTGTACGCCGGCACCTGCCAGCCGCGCGTCCTCAGCCGCTCGGACAGGTCGAACACGGAATATCCGGTGATCTCGTCGCGCAGCCTGAACGCGAACACCGGCAGGTCCTTACCGTCGCTGAGCAGCTCGAACGGGCCTATTTTCGCGATCTCGCCGGATAGGTGCAGCGCGACGTCCTGGCAGGTCTGCTGCACATGCCGGTAGCCCTCGCGGCCGAGGCGGATGAAGTTGTAGTACTGGGCCGCCACCTGCGCGCCGGGCCTGGAGAAGTTCAGCGCGAAGGTCGGCATCTCTCCGCCCAGGTAGTTGACCCGGAAGATGAGCTCCTCGGGCAGCGCGTCGGCGTCCCGCCACATGATCCAGCCCACCCCGGGATACACCAGCCCGTACTTGTGCCCCGAGGCGTTGATCGACGCCACCCGCGGCACCCGGAAATCCCACTCCAGATCCGGCTGCAGGAACGGCGCGACGAACCCGCCGGACGCCCCGTCCACGTGCACGGGCACGTCGCAGCCCCGTTCGGCCTGCAGCCGGTCCAGGGCCTGGCTGATCTCCAGGACAGGCTCGTAGCTGCCGTCCATGGTGGAGCCCAGGATCGCGACCACGCCGATGGTGTTCTCGTCGCACTTCGCCGCCGCCTCGGCGCCGCGCAGGTGCAGCCGGCCTGGCACCATCGGCACGTAATGGGGCTCGACCTCCCAGTACCTGCAGAACTTCTCCCAGCACACCTGCACGTTGGTGCCCATCACCAGGTTCGGCCGGCTGGCGTCCTGGCCGGCCGCGCGGCGTCGCTGCCGCCACCGCCATAGCAGCGCCATCCCGCCGAGCATGCAGGCCTCGCTGGACCCAGTGGTGGAGCAGCCCGTCGCCGCACCGCCGGCCGGTGCGTTCCACAGGCTGCTCAGGATGTTCACGCAACGCCGCTCCAGCTCGGCAGTCTGCGGATACTCGTCCTTGTCGATCATGTTCTTAGCGGCGCACTCGGCCATCAACTGCTCCGCCTCTGGCTCCATCCAGGTGGTGACGAACGTGGCCAGATTGAGCCGGGCGTTGCCATCGAGGATGAGCTCATCGCGTACCACCTGCAGCGCGGTGCGCGGCAAGGTCCCGTGCTCAGGCAGCCGGAAGCGAGGGATATCGCAGCTCAATTCGCGGTAATAGACCGGGTTGACCTCAAGCTCAGCATCTAGCTTGCTCTCGTCCACCTGGCTGTGCAGCGGCATGGCTGACTCCCTCAGTGTTCCGTGCGTCAAGCGGCGGGCAGCTTCATGGATCAAAGGTCTTTTCTGACGTAACGGCAGAGCAGGAAGCCGTCGTCTTCCAGGACGTGAGCCAGCCTCAGCGGCAGCGGCTGCGCGGAGGATGCGTCACCGGCCACGATCCGGCCCGGGCCCGGGCCTGCCATCAGCGGGCCTATCGTCAGGCACAGCTCGTCGACCAGCCCTGCCTCGAGGAGTTCGGCGAGCAGGTGCGGGCCTCCCTCCGCGAGCATGCGACGGTGGCCGCGTTCGGCCAGCGCGCCGACGGCGGCCTTCAGGTCGACGGTCTTGTCGCCGGCCACGATGACATCCGCGTTCTTAGCCAGCTCGGCGAGGATGTCCGGCCGCGCCTGAGCGGTGGTGATGACGATCGTGCGCGCGTCCGGCGGGGCGGCGGTGATCAGGGAGCTCTCCGGGTCGAGGTCGAGCCGGGTGCTGATCACCGCGATCGGCGGGGTCGGCGTCCGTCCGGACCGCAGGTCGCGCCAGCGTTCCTGCGGCCGGGCCGGCTTGTAGCGCTCGGCCCGTACGGTGGCCGCGCCCACGACAACGACGTCGGCCAGCGTGCGGAGCAGCGCGAACACCTGCCGGTCGGTATCTGAGGACAAGCCCCGGCTTGCTCCGCCGAGGCTCCCGGCCCCGTCGGCGCTTGACACCATGTTGGCGCGCAGCCGCTGGCCGGCCGGATAGGCGTACAGCCCCGGCAGGTCCGGGTCGACCCGAGGCGAAGCGGGCGGAAACAGTTGCTGCACGGTCACTCCGTTGAGCACAGGACGACGACGGCGCGGTCGCAGACCTCGACTTCTTTCTTCGGCGCGAGGATGGTTGCGGTGGTGTCAAGGGCGGTATTGATGATAACTTCCCAGCCGGCCGCGAAGCTGGCGTCGGGCAGGGTGAACGTGATCGGATCGCTGTTCGCGTTGAAAAGCAGCAGGAACCTGGCGTCGCTGATCTTCTCGCCCCGCGGGTCGGGCTCGCTGATCGCGTCCCCGTTGAGGAACACGGCGAACGAGTTCGCGTAGCTCGTGCCCCAGTCCGCGTGGGTCATTTCCTGGCCGGCGGGCGTCAGCCAGATAATATCGCCCATCTCTTCGCTCGGCGCCTGCGGCTGACCGCGGAAGAACCTGCGCCGCCGGAACAACGGGTGGTCGCGGCGCAGGCCGGTCAGCATCTCGGTGAACTGCAGCAGGTCCCGCTCGTCGGACGTGCGAGTCCAGTCCAGCCAGGAAATCTCGTTGTCCTGGCAGTACGCGTTGTTGTTGCCGCCCTGGGTGCGGCCCATCTCATCGCCGGCCAGCAGCATCGGGACGCCCTGGGATAGGAACAAGGTGACCAGGAAGTTCCGCTTCTGCCTGGCGCGCAGTTCGATGACAGCGGGATCGTCGGTGGGGCCCTCCGCACCGCAGTTCCACGACCGGTTGTCGTTGGTGCCGTCCCGGTTGTCCTCGCCATTCGCCTCGTTGTGCTTGTGGCTGTAACTGACCGAGTCGTGCAGGGTGAACCCGTCGTGGCAGGTGACGAAGTTGATAGACGCGACGGGGCGGCGTCCGCTGGTCGCGTACAGGTCGCTCGAACCGGTGAGCCGGGAGGCGAACTCGGGCATGGTCGCCGGGCGGCCGCGCCAGAAGTCACGGACAGTATCCCGGTATTTCCCGTTCCATTCGGTCCACAGCGGCGGGAAATTGCCGACCTGGTAGCCGCCCTCGCCGACGTCCCACGGCTCGGCGATCAGCTTCACCTGCGACACCACCGGGTCCTGCTGCACCAGGTCGAAGAAGGTGGACAGCCGGTCCACGTCGTGCAGTTCCCTGGCCAGCGCCGAGGCCAGGTCGAAACGGAACCCGTCGACGTGCATCTCGAGGATCCAGTACCGCAGCGAGTCCATGACCAGCTGCAGTGAGTGCGGGTGCCGAGCATTGAGGCTGTTCCCGCAGCCGGTGTAGTCCAGGTACCGCCACGGTTCCCGGAAGTCGAGCCGGTAGTAGGCGGCGTTGTCGATACCGCGCAAGGACAGGGTGGGTCCCATGTGGTCGCCTTCGGCCGTGTGGTTGTACACCACGTCCAGGATGACCTCGATGCCGGCCCGGTGCAGCGCCTTGACCATGGACTTGAACTCGGCGACCTGCTCGCCGCGCTGGCCGGCCGAGGCATAACGGTTGTGCGGGGCGAGGAACCCGATCGTGTTGTAGCCCCAGTAGTTGGTCAGCCCGCGCGCGACCAGGGGCGCTTCCGGGATGAACTGATGCACGGGCATGAGCTCGACCGCGGTGACCCCGAGCTGCTGCAGGTGCCCGATGACGGCCGGGTGCGCGAGGCCGGCGTAGCTGCCGCGCTGCGCCACGGGGACATCCGGGTGACGCAGGGTCAGCCCGCGTACGTGCGCCTCGTAGATGATCGTCTCGTGGTAGGGAATGCGCGGCGCCCGGTCGTTGCCCCAGTCGAAGAACGGGTTGATCACGACGTTCTTCGGCATCCGCGGAGCGCTGTCCGCGATGTTCGGCTTCCTCGGATTATCGAACTGGTAGTCGAACAGGGACCTGTCCCAGCTGATGTCCCCTTCGACCGCCTTGCCGTACGGGTCAAGCAGCAGCTTGGAGCCGTTACACCGCAGCCCGCGCGGGGGGTCGCAAGGGCCGTGCACGCGGTAGCCGTAACGCTGCCCGGGAGCGATTCCCGGGAGGTAGCCGTGCCATACGAAGCCGTCGATTTCAGTCAGCTCGACTCGGGTCTCGACGAGATTGCCGCCTTCACCGCCTGCACCGGCGTGGTCGGCATCGGAGAACAGGCAGAGCTCCACGCTCTGGGCGACCTCGGAGAACAGGGCGAAATTAGTGCCCCACCCGTCCCAGGTGGCGCCTAGCGGGTATGCGGCTCCGGGCCAGATACGCATTCACCCCTTTCGTATACGAGTCGGGTCGCAATCGGCAAGCAACCGACCCTACCGAGTAAGCCTATGCCCGGAGGGTCGTACGATACCGGATCGTTACCAGCGGGTCGCGGGTCCTCGGATTTCCCGAGGGTTATTCGGGGTTTTACCCAGATTTCCGCCCCTGTGCGCAAGAGTTGACGGCGCAGTGCAAAGACTTCGCGTCGGAGCGTGCACAGCTGTATCCAGGCGGCCCATCTAGGCTGCACTGCGCCGGCGCGATCCGGCCTCAGCGAACCGGTCAAGCAGCACGTCAGCCACCTCTGCGCAGGCGCCGAGCGCGGGGGAGACGGCGACCGCGCCCGCGGCCAGGGAGGATGTCCTGATCCGGTCGGCGAAGAAGCCCGGCGCGAGCAGGTAGGTGGCCACTACGACCCGGGCTGCCCCGGCCCTCAGCAGGCTGTTCACCGCCGCTGCCGGAGAGGGATCGGCGGCCGAGGCGTAGGCCGGGCGGACGGCGAACCATCCGCCCCGGTCCTGCCAGTGACCTGCGAGGCGGGTGATGGTGATGTTGGCTTCGGGATCACTTGAGCCCGCTGAGGCGAGGACAACCCCGGTCCGCGCCCGGTCGCCTCCTGCTGGGTCCGCCTTGGACAGCCGGCGCTCAAGCGCGCGCAGCAGCAGCGGGTGCGGACCGAGCGTGGCGCCGTAGGAGACCCGCAGCCGGGGGAAGTCGCTGCTGGCCCGGGCCAGCATGCGCGGGATATCGGATTTGCTGTGGTACGCGGCGGTGAGCAGGACGGGCAGCACCCGCACCTGGCGGCCCGGCTCGATCGTCCCCATGACCTGCGGCAGGGATGGCGGCGCGTGGCCCAGGTATGCGGTGCGCAGGTCCAGTGGCCGCCGGCCGCGCCCGGCGGCCCGCTCGGCCACGACCGCCATCAGTTCCCCGATGGTGGCCGCGGCACGAGGGTCAGCACTGCCATGGGCCACGGCCACCAGGACCGGAGCGGGTTCAGGCATGAAGGCCGCATTCCTGCTTACCCGTACCCGCCCACCGTCCGCTGCGCGGGTCCGCGCCCGCCTCGACCCGGCTGGTGCAGGTCGAGCAGCCGATCGAGGGATACCCGTCGTAGACGAGGGGGTTCACCAGCACGCCGTTGGTGGTGATGAAGTCGTCTACCTGCTTCTGCGTCCAGCTGACGATCGGGTTGACCTTGACCATCTCGCGCCGGTCATCCCACTCCACGACCTGGCTCTGACGCCGGTTGCTGGTCTCATCCCGGCGCACGCCGGTGATCCAGGCGTCGTAGTTGGTCAGCGCCTGCTCCAGCGGCTCGACCTTGCGCAGGTAGCAGCACAGATCGGGATTGCGCCCGAACAGCCTGGGCCCGAGCTCGGCATCCTGTTCTGCGACGGTGCGCGAGGGAGTGACGTTGATCAGGTGGATCGGGTAGACGACCTCGACGGCGTCCCTGGTCCCAGTCGTCTCAGGGAAGTGGTAACCGGTGTCGAGGAAAACCACATCGATGCCGGGATGGACACCCGAGGCCAGGTGGATGATGACCGCGTCCGTCATGGACGAGGTGACGCAGATCCGGTCACCGAACGTGTCCACTGCCCAGCGAATTACCTCTTCGGCAGGCGCGTCGGCGAGTTCCGCCGCGGCCTGTTCGGCGAGGGTTCGCATGTGTTCGGGGTCCTCCAGGCTGATCTGCACCAGGCCGCGCGATACGACGGGACTCACAGTGTGACTCCTATTCCGGCAAAGCGTAGCTGGAAAGTCCTTGTGCAACTGCGACAGTGCCATTCACCGTCGGTCGCTCCCTGCGGTTCCAGGTCCTCCTCGCCGCAGTAGGGGCAGAAGAAAGGAACAGCCCTGGCGTTCATGAGAGCTCCTCCTCGCTCGCTCGCACCGTCCAGGCAGCGAACGACTCCCCAGCTGCCCGGCCGGCCTGGAACCGCCTGAGCACGCGCTCCACGTAGTCCGGCAATTCCTCGGAAGTGGTCTTCAGGCCGCGCAGCTTCCGGCCGAAGCCGGATCCGGTGCCATCGCCGCCGCCCAGGCTGCCGCCCAGGTGCACCTGGAAGCCCTCGACCTGCTTCCCGTCGGGCCCGGTGACCAGGGACCCCTTCAGGCCGATGTCGGCCGTCTGGATGCGGGCGCAGGAGTTCGGGCATCCGTTGACGTTGATCGTGACCGGCGCGTCGAAGCCGGGCAGGCGCCGCTCCAGTTCGGTGATCAGGTCCGCCGCCCTGGCCTTGGTCTCGACGATCGCCAGCTTGCAGAACTCAATGCCGGTGCAGGCCATCGTGTGCCTGCGGAACGCACTCGGGTTGGCCGGCAGGCCGGCCGTCTCGAGCTCGGCGACCAGGTCGTCCGTGCGGTCCGCGGGTACGTCGAGGATGACCATCTTCTGCTCGGTGGTGGTGTGCACCCGGCCGCTGCCGTACTCGGCGGCCAGCCCGGCAATGACGTCGAGCGCCTCGCCTGACAGCCTCCCCACCGTCGGCGCGAAGCCGACGTAGTAGTTCCCGTCGCGCTGCGGGTGGACGCCCACATGGTCGCGCACGCCGTCGCGCGGCGCGACCGGCGGCGGCCCGTCGGGCAGGGCGTACCCGAGGTACTCCTTCTCCAGGACCTCGCGGAACCGCTCGGGCCCCCAGTCCGCGACCAGGAACTTGATCCTGGCCCGGTGCCGCAGCCGCCGGTAGCCGTAGTCCCTGAACAGCCCGGCCACGCCCGCCCACACCTCGGCGGCCTGGCCCGGCCGGACGAACGTGCGGAGGCGCTTGCCGATCATCGGGTTGGTGGAAAGACCGCCGCCGACCCATAGGTCGTACCCGGTTTCCCCGTCGTCGTTCACGACACCGACGAACGCCACGTCGTTGATCTCGTGGATGGCGCACTGCGCCGTGCAGCCGCTGATTGAGGACTTGAACTTGCGCGGCAGGTTGGAGAACGCGGAGTCGCCGATGTAGCGCTCGCCGATCGCGGCGATCTCGGGCGTGGCGTCGATGATCTCGCCGGCGTCGATTCCGGCTAGCGGGCAGCCCAGTATCACCCGCGGGGTGTCGCCGCAGGCCTCGGTGGTGGATAGCCCCACGGCCTCGAGCGCATCCCAGATATCGGGCATGTTCTCGATTTCGATCCAGTGCAGCTGGATGTTCTGCCGGTCGGTCACGTCCGCCGTGCCGCGTGCGTACCGGCGCGAGATGTAGGCGATGACCCGCAGCTGATCGTTGGACAGCCGGCCGCCGTCGATGCGGATCCGGAGCATGAAGTAGCGGTCGTCAAGCTCCTCGGGCTCGAGCACGGCGGTCTTGCCGCCATCGATACCCGGTCGGCGCTGAGTGTACAGCCCGTACCAGCGAAAGCGGCCGCGCAGGTCGGCCGGGTCGATGGAGTCGAAGCCGGTCTTGGAGTAAACGTCGATGATCCGCTGGCGGACATTGAGCCCGTCATCGTTCCGCTTGTTTTCCTCGTTCTTGTTGAGCGGCTCGCGGTAGCCGAGCGCCCACTGGCCTTCGCCGCGCTTGCGTCTGGTCCCGGTACTCCCGGTTGCGACTGGCATGTAAAGGTGTGTCCTTCAGGTTCGGGGACGCGCAAGTCACGAGAACCTGGGCTCCCGCCCCACCCGGACCCGGCCGTATCCGGTCGGCGCGGTTAACCGCACAATGGCTAGCTGCGTGGGTTTAGCGGGATGGCGCCCGGCATCGCGCGCGCGCCCGGTTGAGAATCCGGGCCGGCGATTATCGGGCGTCGCGACAGATGGCGCTGCGGACGCGCAGGAAGTCGACGTGCCGGCGCACGACGAGCAGCGGGTCCGTAACACTCATTGCAACAGGATCACATGTAACGAACCTGGCTGTCCAGGCAATGTCCGGCATGTGGACGGTCCGAAGCGTCACATCCGTGGGCATGCAGGCACCAACGTGCGCGTCCGGGTCGCTATTCCCGGGGGCGATCACGAGTTCAGCCCTGGCGGACCCAGCTCAGCGGCGCCTCGGAGGCGGATAGCGTCGGCGGTTGATGCTGGCAAGATTCCGCAGCGCCCAGATGTGCCGGTCCCGGCCCGCTCCGAAACGACAACCACTCCCCACCGGTCGTCCGGTGGGGAGTGGTGCGAGAGCGAAGCCTTAGGCGGCGTTCGCGCGGCGCATGCGGCGGCGGCGCTCGGCAGAACGCTCATCCTCATTGAGGCCGCCCCAGGTGCCGTACTTCTCCGGTCGCGATACTGCGTAATTCAGGCATTCAAGCCGTACCGGGCAAGCGGCGCAGACCCCCTTGGCCTTGCGCTCCCTGATCTCTCGCTCCGGCTGGCGTTCGCCGTCAGGACCGAAGAAGAGCAACAGGTCTTCGCCACGGCACGCGGCAGCATCCTGCCAACCCCAGTTAGGGCGGGGAAGCACAGCCGACTGCCGACGTACCTGAGACATGGAACAATCACCTCAACCAAGATGCATCAAATAGTGCGTTACAGTAGATCGTCGGGCTCATTGCAAGCAAACCAGTCCTGTCCGGGAACCTCCGTTGCAAGATACAACGCGTCTTCGTGACGTGATGTTCCCATGCGCGGATTCGGCGATCGTGTAGGTAAACGGTCACTATACCGAACGGCTGGCGCGAGCACGTCGGTTCACCCGTCCTGAACAACCGTCGCGCAGGCTGCTGCATGCCCGTCGACTATGATGCCACTCGCGGTAGCCATCCCGCACGCGGGGTGGCTAAATTCCCTACGTTAATTCCTGCCTGCGGCTAGCCTGCTTCTCATGGTTCGTGACGAACTGGACAAAGGGATGGGAGCAAAGCCACGATGGGCACCATGTCAGCGTCGGACGCAGCGCCGCTGCCCCGGCTAGGCGAGGTCTTCTTCGACGTTCGCGGCAGCTCTCGTAGCATGCGCCTGAGCTGGTACGCCGATACCGGGGTCGCTGTCTTCAGCATCTGGCAGGGAGGCACCTGCACCGGCACGTTCAGGCTGCCCCTGGAGGAGCTGCCGAGGCTCGTTGATGCGCTTCAGCGCGGCATGCAGGGCGCCGACCAGCAGGACCCGCGCGGGAGCGGTGGCTACTCGAACCTGCTTCCCGGCGCACCGACCGATCCGAGGCTGACCGCGATTCCCGGTTACGCCGGCGCCCGCGATGTTGACTTCACCGGACCGGTAACCGGCGATTTCCGCGCGCTGCGGCCCGAGGACCAGGCCGGCACGATGGTGTTCAACCCGGCACCTGCCCGCGGTCCCCGAGCCCTGCCGCCGGCCCGCGCGGCCCTGCCCCCGGCTCCCGCGGCCCTTCCCCCCGCCGCCTTGCCCGCGCCGACGCAAAGCGCCCAGGACTATGTGGAGGACTACTACACGCGGTACCCGGAGCAGAATCAGCCAGGCCGCCGTCGGCTGCCCGCTGCCGGCGAAGGCCATGCCGACGCGACTCGCTACCCGGACGCGCTGCCCGCAGGCGGTTACGGTGACCAGGGCCAGTACGGTGACCAGGGCCAGTACGTTGGGCAGGCCCAGCACCAAGAGCAGTCGTCGTATGCCGCGCCGAGCCAGTCCTACGGCGGACAGCGATACCAAGAGCAGGGCTACGGCCCCCAGCAGGCGTACGGCCCCCAGCAGGCGTACGGCCCCCAGCAGGCGTACGGCGCCCAGCAGAGTTACGGTGGCCGTGCCTACGCCGGACAGGGGTACGGGGAGCAGGGGTACAGCCGGCCGTCGTGGGGCGGTGAGGCCGCCCCCGGGTCTGGCGACCGGGATTACCCTGCGTCGGCGTACTCAGAGCCCGTGTACCCCGAGTCCTCGTACGCTGAGCCGTCCTACTCCGAGCCGTCCTACTCCGAGCCGTCCTACTCCGAGCCGTCCTACTCCGAGCCGTCCTACTCCGAGCCCTCGTATCCCGACCGGGCGTACTCCGGGCAGGAATATGGCAGCGGGTCTTATCCCAGCCAGGGCTATGACGGCGGTACCTCCGGCCAGGGCTACGACGACCGGTCCTACCCGGGCCGCGGATATGACGATCGCCGGTACGCCGGACAGGATTATCAGGACCGCGGCTACCAGGACCCGGCCTACCAGGGGCAGGGGCAGGGCTATGGGGCTCAGGGCTACGTCGAGCCGGTTTACCAGGGGCAGCAGGGGCAAGAAAGCGGATATGGCCGTTACGGCTACGCAGAGCAGGACGGCCTGAGCCAGGACGCCAACGGCAATGAGGCCACCGGGGCAGCCCAGGATTATGCGGGCGCTCAGGAGTCCCGGCGATACACCGGACCCCGGTACGGCGAGCCGGGCTACCGGCAATACGACGGCCAGGAGTACCAGGAGCAGGCCTATGCCCAAGATGGCGAGGAGTCTTACCCGGACCAGTCCTACCCGGAGCAGCGATACACCGACGGCCACGGATACGCCGAGCAGAACTACCAGGACGGCAGGTATGCCGCGTCAGGTGACGTCACCCAGGCCTACCAGGACCAGGGATACAGCACCTTCGGGCACGGCGGGCAGGAGCAGGCCGCGTACCAGAGCGCCGGCTATGAGGACCGCGGTTACGAAGCGGATCCGGGCCCGGAGGAGACGGCGAACCAGCAGCCCGCCTCGTCGTTCCCCTACGAAGGAAATCCGCCCTCGCGCCGGGAACATCGGCGCCGCCGGGGGCGTTAGTAGGTAACAGCCGGTGCGGCTGGGTCCCCCGGGCCGCACCAACTGCCTTCGCGGAATACCGTCCGGCTGGAGCCGCGTTGCGCCTTTCGCCGAGAGGCGACCTCCGCACCGGCCAGCGTAATGAAGGGCCGGCGGCAGGCAAGCGATTGCCAGCCGCCGGCCCTTCGTCTGCCGCTAGCTCATAGCGGGGCGAGCGGAATCGGATTACGCTGGCCCGGCCGGATGAGGCTGCGCTTGCTCCGGGCCGCCTGGCGCGCCGGACCCGGTGCCGGCCACGGCCGGAGGACCCTGCGCTTCCGGTTCCGCGGGGATGGGGCCCACGACCGCGTTGAGCACCTGCGAGTTGGGAATGGACATTTCGGTCTCGTCCGAAACGAGGCGAACATAGGTGATCCCGATGTCGGCCACGATTCCGTCGAGCGTGCCCCCGAGCGCGCCGGCCCGCAGCCGGATCGCGTCACCCACCCGAAAGGGCCTGGCGATCATCAGCACTAGGCCCGCGAACACGTTGCTCAGCGACTGCTGCGCCGCAATACCGACGAAAACGCTGGTCAGCGCGCCACCGAGAAGGAGCTTACCGACCGGCACGCCGAACAGTTCCAGCGTTACCACCAGCGTGGTGAACGCGCCGGCGAGCAGGATGGCGTACCTGACGACCGCCGAATGCTGAGTACCCACCTTCGGCTCGAGGAGTTCCCTCGCCTTCCCGGCCAGCCCGTAGGTCGCCGAGGACGCGAAAATGAGGAACAGCGCGGCCGTGACCGCGGCGACGATCCGGTAGGTCGTGGGGCTCGCGCTGAAGAAGGCGGGCGACTGGTGGCGGGCGGCATCGGAGATGACCCCGGCGGCGATGGCGAGCAGCAGGGCGATAATCGACTTCCACGGCCGCGTCCTGCGCTTGACGCGCTCGACCTGCGCCGACAGATCGACTTGCCTGCCGTTCTGCACCCGCGGCTCCTTCCTGCCGGACTGTCCGCCTTAACGCTATCCGGCAGGAAGGGAGTGCTGCGGTACTACCCGGACAACCCCGGAGGGCTCGCGGGCCGGGGTATGAGCACTGGGCTCGGGCCGGTCACCGGCCCGAGCCCCAGCGCCTACGCGATCACGGCACTTACTTGATGAGCGCCGGGCCCACCGGGAACCTGAGCTTGCCGCCCATGCCGGCCGACATGCCCGCCGCCGAGGTATACCAGGCCGCGGCCGCGGTGACGATGCCGAGGTAGCCGCCGATCTTGATAGTTGTTGTGGGGGCCAATGGCAGTTGTGCCCCGCCCTTGAAGAGCCCGATGACCAGGACGATGAAGGTGGCCTCCAGGACGACGAAGGTGATGAACAAGGCCATGTTCGTCTGAGACACCAGGATCAGCACGTACGTGGTGAAGATGGTGAACCCGAGCAGGATCCAGGCGAGTTCGTGGTTGATTGACGTGACCGTCGCCACCAGCGTGAGCGGCTTGATGGCCGCGAGCCGCGGGTTCACGACGAGCAGAATCCAGAGGCCGAGGCCGATCCAGAAGGGGCCGTAGCTGCCGAAGGCGGTCGAGCCGACGACGTTCTTGTTGCGGAACTCCCACATGCCGGCCAGCAGCTGAGCCACTCCGCCGTACACGAGAGCAAAGGGAAGCCACGCGTCGCCGAGAGTACTGGTCATCCAGCCGGCGTTTCTGGCGGATAGCAGGAATGTGGTAAGGGCAAAGGCGGCGAGCCCCAGTGGGCCAGGGTCGGCGATGCCCGAGACGGGTGCAGGTACGACGGTGGGCTGGACAGTGCGGTCTTCGCTGACGCTCAAATCGATCCCCTCCTAGTGAGGAACGTCCCGGCGGCCACAGTGGCAGCCAAGAGGACGGATGCCCGGCGTGTCAACTGCTAACTGGCGTGAAGCATCTACACGTCAGAACCTTCCTTTGGCCACATCTGTCACGGCACGACCAGGTGGAAGATTCGCCAACAGCGTAACGCTCAGATGCGGGACAGAGCGAGGCCTAAAGTCCGTACTTTCGTAACCATTCGGCTGCTGTCTCTTTTGGCGTGGGCGGATACCGGGCCGCGGGCGCCAGCGGAAAGCGAGGTCACGTGCCCACCGGGTTCGGGCTTGGGCTGAGTTAGGATCAAGGGACCAAGGGAAGGGCCGCGCCCATGACCGACCGACCGATCCTCGCGTCCGATCAAGAGCGGGAGAGCGTCGTAGACGTCCTCAGGGATGCGTTCACGGAGGGCCGGCTGACGCTTGATGAGTTCGAAGAGCGTACATCGGCGGCATATGCCGCTAGGACCTGGGGCGATCTGCGCGACCTGACCGGCGACCTTCCCGCCGAGCCTGCGCTCGGCTCCGACCTGCGGCATCCTGGCCCGCGGTCCGCACGCCCCGGGGCGCTTGAGCCGGCCGGGCAGGCCGCGCTATTCCCGCGACCGGCCGCTCGGCAGGCTGCTCCCCGTCGTCTTCGCCTGGATCATGATCTCGGCCCTGGCGGGATCACCCGATACGGCGGCCGCGCTCTCGGTCGTGTTCATCTGCTTGCTGGCATGCCGGGTAGGCTACAGAGGGCGTTAATGACGGTCAGTGACGATCAGCAGCCAGGAACCTGGCATTAATCGGTAATTCTTTTTCCCTGTCCGAACGGCCCGCTACTATGAGTCAGCCGCGCGGACGAAATCGCGTCGGCCCGCTTGATCATCCGAGGCCTGCGGAGTCAGCGACAGGGTCTAGGAAGATTTCCTGAGGCTCGAAGAATCAGGAGGCGGTCGTTGACCAACGCGACCACCGGCAACGAGCGGACCGTTCCCGGTCAGCCGCCTGCGGAGGAGCGGAGCGCGCGGCTCGCGCGGCTCGCCCGCCCGGCGTTCAAGCACTGGCAGTTCAGCATCGTGGTTCTCGGCGCGATCGTGGTACGAGTCATCGTGATGGCCGGCTATCCGCCGATCCTGTGGTTCAACGACTCCTATAACTACCTTCAAGACGCGATCACGCACGTCCCGGATGTCGTCCGGCCGAACGGCTACCCGTTCTTCCTCGACGTGCTCCTGCCGCTGCACAGCGTCTATCCCATCGCGCTGCTGCAGGCGGCGATGGGGGTCGGCCTGGGCGCGGCCATCTACGCGCTGCTACGCCACCGCGGGCTGCCGTGGTGGGGCGCGATACTGCCGACGCTGCCGGTCCTGTTCGACTCCTACGAGCTTCATATCGAGCACATGGTCACGGCCGACCCGCTGTTCATCTTCCTCGCGACCATCGCGGTGGTGATCCTCTGCTGGAGTGACCGGCCGTCCGTCCCGGCGGTGGCCATCGCCGGCCTGCTCGTCGGATACGCGACCGTGGTGCGGTCCGTCGGGGAACCGCTGCTCGTCGTGATCCTGGTCTGCCTGCTGCTCAGGCGGGTGGGCTGGCGCCGCCTGGTCACCGTGGCCGTGGCCGGCATCGTGCCGATCGCCGCGTATATGGTCTGGTTCCACCACTCCGAGGGAAAGTACGCGCTGACCGAGTTGTCAGGCACGTTCCTGTACAGCCGGGTAAGCACCTTTGCCGAGTGCGCGAAGATCAAGCCGCCGGTGCGGCTGCAGCCGCTTTGCGACCCGACGCCGCCCTATCTGCGCCCGGTGTCGGGAGAGTACATCTGGACGAACAACGAACTCGGGCCCGATAAGTACAAGACCACCCCGCTCTACACATTCACCCATTCGGCCGACACCTCGGTCCGGTTCACGCCGGCGGTCAACGGCCCGGCCGGGCAGTTCGCGAAGGATGCCATCTGGGCCCAGCCAGGCGACTACCTGCGCGTGGTGCTGCGTGACACGCTGCACACCTTCGGCTGGAACCGCCAGCCCGACCGGGAGGACTACGCGGGTAACGGTCCGGCGTTCCAGTTCGTGTCAGGCCAGGAACTCAGCAACCTGATTCCCCCGTGGGCGACACCGGTCAATGATTTCAAAGGTGACGCTCAATCCAAAGTGATCTACCAGGCGCGGCAGGACTTCGGCGGACCCGGACTGGGGAATACCCGGGCGGTCGCGCCGTGGGTGCGGCTGCTCGAGATATACCAGCGGCACGTCTACCTGCGCGGCCCGTTCCTCGGCATCATCGTGCTCATCGGCCTCGCCGGGGTACTGGGCCGCTGGCGTCGCCTGGGCGGCCTCGGCCTGCTGCCCTGGCTAGTCGGAGCGATGCTGATCGTGCTGCCGCCGATGACCGCCGGGTTCAGCTACCGGTACGTGCTCGCGGCGGTGCCCGCCGCATGCCTGGCCGCCGGACTGGCCTTCGCCCGCAGGCCGGGGGATAAGTCAGTGGGCGCCCTGGCGGCCGATCTGCGCAGGCACTTTGGCCGCCGCGTCGCCGTCGAGCAGGAATAGCGTTCGCTGCCGGCCGCGCGCACCCGCGGCAGGCACCTGGACCGGGCCGGCGTCCGGCAGCGCCATCGCGACCGCGTCGGCCTTTTCTGCGCCGGAGGCGAGGATCCAGACCTCGCGTGCGGCCTGGATCGACGGCAGCGTCAGGGTCAGCCGGATCGGCGGGGGCTTGGGTGAGCCACGTACCGCCACCACCGGCCGCTCGTCGTAGAGCGCGGGCATGCCGGGAAACAACGAGGCCACGTGCCCCTCGGGACCGATGCCGAGCATCAGCACGTCGAACTCGGGCACCGGGCCGTGGTCCTCATGCCTGGTCGCGGCGGCCAGCCAGGACGCGTACCTGGCGGCGGCAGCCTCCGGGTTATCACCATCGGGCCCGTCGGGTCCTGGCATCGGGTAGACCCGGGCCGGATCGACGTCCACATGATCAAGCAGGGCCGCTCGCGCGCCGGTCTCGTTCCTGTCCGGGTGGCCGGCCGGGGCGAACCGCTCGTCTCCCCACCAGATATCCAGGTTCCTCCAGTCGATGGCGTCCCTGGCCGGGGCGACCGCTAGCTCAGTGAGCACCGCGGTGCCGATACCACCGCCGGTCAGTACCACCGACGCGGTACCGCGCGCGGACACCGAGTCGACCAGGCGGGTGACCAGGCGCGCGGCCACGGCCTGGGCCAGCAGCTTCGCGTCCCGGTGGACGATCACCTCGGGCACGCTCACCGGCTGGTGCCTCCGGCGAGCGCGCGCAGCGTCTCGGCGTAAACGTCGTCGGGTTCGAGCCGGCGCAGCTCCTCGGAAATCAGGTCAGTGGTATCCCGCCGGTGCAGGGCCACCCGGCGATCCGGGCGCCCGGGCCACGACAGCGTAGCCGTCCGGCCGTCCGGCCGCGCCAGGGCGATCTTCCCCTCCGGCGTGTCGAAGCTGACCTCGGTGATCCCCGGGCCGGCCGACTCGCCGCGCGGCACCGAGATGCCCAGCCGCATGCTGAGCCAGGCCGCGATCAGGTCCGCGGTCGGGTTGCCGGGCTCGGCTAGTACCTCGCCGCTGAGCAGCTGGGGGTAAGGCTGGTCCAGGGTGGCGGCGAGCAAGCTACGCCAGGACGTCGCCCGGGTCCAGCTCATGTCGGTGTCGCCTGGCTGGTAGGCCTTGGCCAGGTCCAGCAGCATCTCCTTGGGCTCATCGCTGGCCGCGGCGTCGGTCACCCGGCGCTGGGCGACGGCGCCGAGCGAGTCCGCGGCCGGCGAGGGCGGGGCCTCGTCGGGCCACCAGGTGACCACGGGAACGTCCGGGGCGAGCAGCGGCGCGACCACCGAGTCCGCGTGCTGGCCGAGCGGGCCGTACATCCGCAGCACGATCGTCTGACCGGGGCCGGTCTCGCCGACCCGGATCTCGGCGTCAAGCCGGGACTCGGCCTTGGGCTTGCGCGTAATGACGGCGAGCAGCCGGCTCGGATGCTCGCGGCCCGCCTGGCTGGCCGCGCGGACGGCGTCGTACTGCGCGGCCTCGTCGGTGACGATGATCAGCGTCAGCACCATGCCGGAGGCGGGGCCGCCCAGGAGGCGGCGCGCCTGGGCGAGCGCTTCCTGGATCGCGCTGGCGGTCGTGTCGGTCAGGTCGATGGTCATCTCGGCCTCCCTATAGCCGGCGCCATGCGCGCCCGTCGCGTGCCATCATCGCGTCGGCCGACGGGGGGCCTGCCGTCCCGGCCGGATACTGATCCGGCTTGGTGAAGGAGGCCCAGAATTCCTCGATCGGGTCAAGGATCCGCCAGCCGAGCTCGACTTCCTGCTGCCGGGGGAACAGCGGCGGATCGCCGATGAGCACGTCGAGCAGCAGCCGCTCGTAGGCCTCGGGACTCGACTCGGTGAAGGATTCGCCGTAGGCGAAGTCCATGTTCACGTCCCGGACTTCCATCGCGGTGCCAGGCACCTTCGAGCCGAACCGCACGGTGATGCCCTCATCCGGCTGGATCCTGATCACGATCGCGTTCTGGCCGAGTTCCTCGGTGTCGGTGGCCGTGAACGGCAGGTGCGGCGCCCGCTGGAAGATCAGCGCGATCTCGGTCATCCGGCGCGGCAGCATCTTGCCCGCGCGCAGGTAGAACGGGACCCCGGCCCAGCGCCTGGTATCGACGCCGAGCTTCAGGGCCGCGTAGGCCTCGGTGCGGGAGTCAGGGGGGATGCCCTCCTCCTCCAGGTAGCCGCGCACCGGGCGGCCGCCCTGCCAGCCGGCCGCATATTGCCCGCGCGCGGTGCCGGTCGCGAGGTCGGCGGGCAGCCGGACCGCGGAAAGGACCTTCTCCTTCTCCATCCGGAGCGAATCCGCGTCGAACGCCACCGGCTCTTCCATCGCGGTCAGCGCGAGGAGCTGCAGCAGGTGATTCTGGATCACGTCCCGGGCGGCCCCGATGCCGTCGTAGTAGCCGGCCCGGCCCCCGATGCCGATGTCCTCGGCCATCGTGATCTGGATGTGGTCCACGTAGCCGCGGTTCCAGATCGGCTCGTACATCTCGTTGGCGAAGCGCAGCGCCAGGATGTTCTGCACCGTCTCCTTGCCGAGGTAGTGGTCGATGCGGAACACAGCCTCCGGCGGGAAGACCTCGTTCAGGATGTCGTTCAGCTCCCGCGCGCTGGCCAGGTCGTGGCCGAACGGCTTCTCGATCACCACCCGGCGCCAGCCACGCCCCCCGGCGTCGGACAGGCCGCTGCGCTTCAGCTGCCTGACCACGATGGGAAACGCGCTCGGCGGTACCGACAGGTAGAACGCGTAGTTCCCGCCCGTGCCCCGCTCGGCGTCCAGCTGGTGCACCGCCGCAGCCAGCTGGTCAAACGCCTCGTCGTCGTCGAACGAGCCGGACACGAACCGGACGCCCTCGCTGAGCTGCTCCCACACGTTGTCGCGGAACGGCGTGCGGGCGTGCTCCTTGACCGCCTGGTAGGTGACCTGGGCGAAATCCTCGTCCGCCCAGTCTCTCCTGGCGAAGCCGACGAAGGAGAATCCAGGCGGCAGCAGCCCGCGGTTGGCCAGGTCGTATATGGCCGGCATCAGTTTCTTGCGGGCCAGGTCCCCGGTGACGCCGAACATGACGAGCACGCACGGCCCGGCCACCCGCGGAATCCGGCGATCCCGCGGATCGCGCAGCGGATTAGGCGGTCCGGAAGCCTCGGCGAGTTCCGCGATGATTCCGGCGCTGGCCGGGGCCAGCCCCGCCGGGTTCCCCGGCTCCGCTGTCACGCGAAACCCCCCGAGCTTTCACCACGAGCCCGTTTGGTCATCTGAGTTCAGAGCCCCATATTCGTTCGGATCGTGTCGAGCAGCTCATTCCACGACGCCTCGAACTTCTCGACGCCCTCGACCTCGAGGACGTGCACCACGTCGTCGTAGCTGATGCCGAGTTCTTCCAGCTCGGCGAAGACCTGCCGGGACGCGTCATAGGTGCCGTGTATCGTGTCGCCGCGGAGTTCGCCGTGGTCCGCCGTGGCCTTGATGGTGGCCTCGGGCATCGTGTTCACCGTGTCGGCGGCGACGAGGTCGACGACGTACATGGTGTCAGGGAACGTGGGGTCCTTGGTGGACGTCGAGGCCCACAGCGGCCGCTGGACGTTAGCTCCCTGCGCGGCCAGCGCGCGCCAGCGCTCCTCGGCGCACTTCTTCTCGAACAGCTCATAAGCCAGCCGGGCGTTCGCGATCGCGGCCTTGCCGCGCAGCGTCTCGGCCTCGGGGGTACCCAGCTTGTCGAGCCTGCCGTCGACCTCGGTGTCCACCCGGCTGACGAAGAACGACGCCACCGAGCGAATGTGCGCGATGTCATGCCCGTTAGCCAGGGCCTGCTCCAGGCCGGCCAGGTACGCGTCGATGACCGCAGCGTGCCGCTCGAGCGAGAAGATCAGCGTAACGTTCACGCTGATCCCTTCCGAGATGGCCTGCGTGATCGCGGGCAGGCCCTCGACGGTGGCGGGGATCTTGATGAACAGGTTCGGCCGGTCCACCATCCACCAAAGCGTCCGCGCCTCCGCGATGGTCGCGGCGGTATTCCTGGCCAGCCTCGGGTCGACTTCGAGCGATACCCGCCCGTCGAGGCCGTTGGTCGCGTCGTACGCCGGGCGCAGCACGTCACACCCCCACCTGATGTCGTAGGTGGTGATGGCGCGGGACGCCTCGTCCACGCTCACGCCGCGGGTCTTCAGGTCGGCGACCTGATCGGCGTAGGCGGAGCCGCTTGACAGCGCCTTGGCGAAGATCGTCGGGTTCGAGGTCACGCCGACCACGTGCATGTCGTCGATCAGCGACTGCAGGCTGCCGGTGCGCAGCCGGTCGCGGCTGATGTCGTCCAGCCACACCGAAACTCCGGCCTCGGATAGCTGTCCGAGAACGTCAGCTGACATCGTTGCTTTTCCTTCCCTGCGCGGCGCGGGCGGGGTTAGTCCCTGACCCTGGCCAGACTGTCGCGTGCGGCTTCGGCGACCCGCTCCGCGGTGATGCCGAACTCCTCGTAGATCTTCTTGTATTCAGCCGAGGCGCCATAGTGGTCTACTCCGATAGAAGCGCCCGCGTCCCCCACAAACAACCTCCACGGGGGCGTTATGCCGGCTTCGACCGAGACCCGCGCCCGGATGGTCGGCGGCAGCACCTCGTGCCGGTAGGACTGGTCCTGGCCGGTGAACCACTCCACGCACGGCATGGACACGACCCGGGCCGATACGTCCCGGCCGGCCAGCTGCTCGCGGGCCTCAAGCGCGATCGAGACCTCACTGCCGGTGGCGATCAGGATGACGTCAGTGCCCGGGGCGAGCACGTAAGCGCCGCGGACTGCCTCCTCGGCGCCGGCCAGGTCTGCGGTGCGGTCAAGGACCGGCAGGGTCTGCCGGGTCAGGCACAGCGCCGCGGGCCGGCCCCGCTCCAGGATGGTGCGCCACGCGGCGACGGTCTCGTTGGCGTCACCGGGTCGCACCACCTCCAGGTGCGGGATGTTGCGCAGCGACCACAGATGCTCGATCGGCTGGTGGGTCGGGCCGTCCTCGCCCAGGCCGATGGAGTCGTGCGTCCACACGTACGTGACCGGAAGCTCCATCAGGGAAGTCAGCCGGACCGCGCCCCGCATGTAGTCGCTGAACTGCAGGAACGTCCCGCCGTAGGGGCGCGTCCCGCCGGACAGCGCGATCCCGTTGAGGATGGCGCCCATGCCGTGCTCACGGATGCCGAAGTGCATGGTCCGCCCGTACGGGTTGCCTGGCCACATCGCCGTCTGGTGGTTGAGCGGGATGAAGGAGGGCTGGCCCTCCATCGTGGTCAGGTTGGATTCGGCCAGGTCAGCCGAGCCGCCCCACAGCTCGGGCAGCACGGGCGCCAGGGCGGTGAGGATCGCACCGGACGCCTTGCGGGTGGCCATGCCCTTGGCGTCGGCCGGGAACTCCGGCAGCGCGTCGGTCCAGCCGTCCGGCAGGCGGCGGCTCGCCATCCGGTCGAACAGCACCTTGCGCTCCGGGTTGGCCTTGGCCCACGCGGCGAACGGCCCTTCCCATTCGGCGTGCACCTGCTTGCCGCGCTCGGCGACCTCGCGGGCGTGGTTGAGCGCCTCTTCCTCGACCGGGAAGTCCACCTCGGGGTCGAAGTGCAGGATGACCTTGGTCGCCTTCACCTCGGGCACGCCGAGCGCGGAGCCGTGCGCCGCGCCGGTGTTCTTCTTGTTCGGGGCCGGCCAGCCGATGATCGTCTTCAGCGCGATGAGGGACGGCGCCTCGGTGTGCTCCTTGGCGTTGAGGAGCGCCTGGTACAGCGCGGGCACGTCCTCGTGATAGCCGTCGGCGGTCCGCCAGTCCACCTTCTGCACGTGCCAGCCGTACGCCTCGTAGCGCGCGGCCACGTCCTCGGACTTGGCGATGTTGGTGTTGTCCTCGATCGAGATCTGGTTGTCGTCGTAGAGGACGATGAGGTTGCCGAGCTCCTGGTGGCCGGCCAGCGAGCAGACCTCGTGGCTGATGCCCTCCTCGATGTCGCCGTCGGACATGAAGCAGTACACGAAGTGGTCGAACGGGCTGGTGCCAGCCTCGGCGTCCGGGTCGAACAGGCCGCGCTCGCGGCGGGAGGCCATGGCCATGCCGACCGCGTTGCCGATGCCCTGGCCGAGCGGGCCTGTGGTGGTCTCCACGCCGGGGGTGAGCCCGTGCTCCGGGTGCCCGGGGGTGATGCTGCCCCAGGTCCGCAGCGCCTTGAGGTCATCCATGGTCAGGCCGTAGCCCGACAGGTAGAGCTGGATGTACAAGGTGAGGCTGGAGTGGCCGCAGGACAGCACGAAGCGGTCCCGGCCCGGCCAGTGGGGATCGGCCGGGTCGTGCCGCATCACCCGCTGGAAGAGCAGGTAGGCCGCCGGGGCCAGGCTCATCGCGGTCCCCGGGTGGCCGCTACCCACCTTCTGGACCGCGTCCATGGCCAGGACACGGATAAGGTCGACGGCACGCTCGTCGGTCGCCGTCCAGTCAAGATTGGCCTGAGTGCTCACGGTACGAGCCTAGCGGTCTAGCGGCTCCGGTTGCCTAGCGGGTACCGCAGGCGATTGTGCTGTTCCCGCACTGTAACCGGCCCGCGGTCGCGCATCGCGAAGAACAGCCGCAGCACGGCGATCCAGACGATCATCGATCCGGTGACGTGCACCCACACCAGCCCGGCAGGCAGGTGCGTGAAGTACTGGGTGTAGCCGATCACGCCCTGCAGGCCCAGGGCCGCAATCATGATCCAGCCGGCCCGCATCGCGCGCGGCGGGGCGCCCGAGACCCGCAGCCCGAGCACGAGCGCGACGGCCAGGCCGCACAGCAGCCAGCCGATGTCGGCGTGCAGCTGGGTGACCCCTTCCAGCGGAAAGTGGTACCTAGGGGCGTCCGCGTGGCCGGCCAGCGGGCCGGTTCCCGTCACCACCGTGCCCGCCGCGAGCATCACGCACGTGAGGGCGGCCAGGGCAGCAGAAAGCAGCCGCAGTTCCGGCCGGACGACCGGGGTCGGCGGTTCGCTGCCCTCGGTGCACCGGACGTGCAAGGTGACAGCCGCGGCCACGATCGACGCTGAGACCAGGAAGTGAATCGAGACCGCGGCCGGATTGAGCTTGGTCAGCACCACGATGCCGCCGATCACCGCCTGCGCCACGACGCCGGCCGGCTGGGCCACCCCGAGCCAGAACAGGTCCCGCCGCCTGGTGCCGTCCGGCCGGAAGCGCCAGGCCGCGATGAAGACGAGGGCGGCGATGACGACCAGCGGGAAATTCAGCAGCCGGTTGCTGAACTCGATCCAGGTGTTGAGCAGCGTCTGCCCGGCATTTTTACTGGCCACGATGTCCGCCGCGCTGCACCGCGGCCAGTCAGGGCAGCCGAGCCCGGAAGAGCTCAGCCGGACCGCGGCGCCCGTCGACATGATCACGGTATCGGCGATGACGCTGGCCAGGGCGAACCGTCGCATCGACGTCGGTGTCGGTGACAGCAAGGGCCTGAGGATCGCCCAGGCGCCGATCCTTGACATACCGGTGCGGGAGGTGAGATCGGCGGCCACGCCCATCATGGTAGAGCGCGCTGGGCCGCTCCCGCGCAGGCAACCATGACGCAGCAGATCGCGAACCACTCCACGACGGTCAGGTGCTGGCCGAGCATGACCAGCCCGATCAGCGCCGCGACCGCGGGCTCCATGCTCATCCACACCCCGAACAGCCGCATCGGCATCCGCCGCAGCGACTCCAGTTCCAGCCGGTAGGGGATGACAGAGGACAGCACCCCGATCGCGACCCCGATGGCGAGCACGCCGGGCCGGAACATCGCGCGGCCCCCGGCCACCACGGCCGGCGGCGTGATCAGCACGGCCGAGACCACCATGGCGATCGTCAGGCCAGCTGAGCCGGGGAAGCGGCGTCCGGTAGCCGAGCTGAGCACGATGTAGGCGGCCCAGCAGGCCGCGGCCACGCCCGCGAAGATCACCCCGGCCAGGTTGAGGTGCCCGTGTCCGCCCTGAGTCAGCAGCACCACTCCTGTCGCCGCGAGCACAACCCAGCCGACGTCCCTGAGGTGCCGCGATCCCGCCACCGCGACCGCCAGCGGGCCGAGAAACTCGATGGTGACCGCCACGCCAAGCGGGATACGGGCGAAGGCCTGATAGATAGAAAAATTCATAACCCCAAGAGAGAGGCCGAACGAGCCGGCGATGGCAGCGTCCGCAACGGCTTTTCGCTGCCAGAGGTCACGCACAGAACGGAGGAATCCTCGCCAGGAAAACGCGAGCATCGCCAGCGCGGCCGCCCACAGCCGCAGGCCAGTGACGGCGGCGGGCGGTACCTGCCCGAACAGCCGGTTGGCCAGCCCCGCTCCGAACTGCACGGAAACGATGCCAGTAATGATCATGACGGCCGGCAGTGCCATCCCGGACTGGGCTATCCGGGACCGGGTTTCCCTTATTCCCACCGGAACGTCCGCGCGGCCAGGGCGATCGCGACGACGGCCCAGACCGCCAGCGTGATCGTGTTCCCGGCCGGGAAGGTCGTTCCGTGCTGCAGGACGTCGCGTAGCCCGGTGGACAGCGCGCCTGTCGGCAGCAGTTCGAGAACCGGCCGCGCCCCCGCCGGGAACTTGGTCAGCGGGAAGACGACGCCGCCCACGCCGAGCAGGACGATGTAGACGAGGTTGGCCCCGGCCAGGGTGGCCTCGGCGCGCAGCGTCCCCGCCATCAGCAGGGCGAGCCCGCTGAACGCGGCGGTCCCGAGCAGGATGAGCAGCGGCGCGCTCACGATCGCGGCGGGGCTGGCGTCCGGTCGCCAGCCGATGGCCATGGCGACCGCCAGGATCAGCACGGCCTGCAGCAGCTCCACCGCGATGACGGTCGCCGTCTTGGCCGCGATCAGGCCCCCGCGTGACAAGGGCGTAGCTCCGAGCCGCTTGAGCACCCCGTACCGGCGCTCGAAGCCGGTGGCGATCGCCTGGCTGGTGAACGCGGTGGACATCACCGCCAGCGCGATGATCCCCGGCGTGAGGAAGTCGACCCGGCTCAGGCCCGTACCGAAGTTCACCAGCGGCTCGAGGCTGAACGCGGCCAGCAGCAGCAGCGGGATGATCAGCGTGAGCAGGAGCTGCTCGCCGTTGCGCAGCAACGTGCGGGTCTCCAGCCTGGCCTGCGCCGCGATCATCCGTCCAAGCGGCGCCGCTCCCGGCGCCGGCGTGAACCCGAGGGGGTCTGGGGGAAAAGGTTCCCCCCCAGGAGCGGGGGGCTCCGGGGGGTCGCTCCCCCGTGACAACAGGGTCACGGGCGCAGTTCCTTCCCTGTGAGCTCAAGGAATACGTCTTCCAGGGTCCGGCTCTCGATAAGGAGGCTGTTGGCGAGCACTCCTCGCTCCGCGCACCACGCGGTCACCGCGGCGAGCAGCAGCGGATCCACCGAACCGTGGACTTCGATCACGTAATGGCCGGCCGGTGACTCCTTCGCCGCGCTGGCCGGCGGCAGGGCGGCGAGCAGGCTGTCGATGTCCAGCCCGGCCTCCGCGCGGAACCTGAGCTGGCCGATCGTCCCGGTGAGCTGATCCGGCGTGCCCGCCGCCACCAGCTGGCCATGATCGATGATGGCGACGTAATCGCAGAGCCGTTCGGCTTCCTCCATGAAGTGCGTGGTCAAGATGATGCTCACGCCTGCCGCCCGCAGCTGCGTGACGAGGTCCCAGGTGGCGTGCCGTGCCTGCGGGTCCATTCCGGCCGTGGGCTCGTCGAGGAAGACGAGTTCGGGCCGGCCGATGACAGCCGCGGCGAGGGACAGCCGCTGCTGCTGCCCACCCGACAGCCGCTTGTAAGGAGTGCGCGCGACCGGGGTCAGGCCGACCAGGTCGAGCAGCTCAGGCACCTTGATGGGGCTGGTGTGGAAGCTGCTCAGCAGGTTCAGGTAGTCGCCCGCGGGCACGGCTGGGGGAAAGCCGCCCGACTGGAGCATCACGCCGACCCGGGGCCGCAGCGCGCGGGCGTCGCGTACCGGGTCAAGGCCGAGGACCCGAACCGTGCCCTGATCAGGACGACGGTAACCCTCGCATATCTCGATCGTGGTGGTCTTGCCCGCGCCGTTGGGCCCGAGGATCCCGGTCACCGCGCCGCGGGCCGCGGTCAGCGTCAGCCCGTCCACCGCTGCCAGTTGCCCGTAGCGCTTGACGACCCCGCCGATTTCAACGGCAGGCGCCGCCCGGTTTGCCGGGGTCTGCGGGGCCGTGCTCACGGACGCGAGTCTACGGGGGCCAGCATCCGCCCGGTACGACGCCGGCCACCTTGACCGTGCGATTCGTCCGCACCGGCGGGATCGCTATGCTGCGGATGATGGGCGGCACTGAGCGAACGGGAGGACCATCGCATGGACCAGGACCGGGCACGCGCCCTGCTTCGCGCCGAGCGCGATGAGGTGCAGGGCTTGCTCAAGGACGCGGAGACGGCCGGGCAGGAAGACCGCCAGTCAGAGGTGGAAGGCGCCTTGGGGGACATCTCCGACGCCGCTCAGCCGCTGACCGCGGAGGGCATGGATGACGCCATCGCGGAAAGCCTGCGCAGCCGGCTGGACGCCATCGACCGTGCGCTGCACCGGCTGGATGACGGCACCTATGGCCGGTCCGTCCTCAGCGGCGAGCCGATCCCCGATGAGCGCCTGGAAGCCGACCCCGCGGCAGAACTCACCGTCACGCAAGCCAGGGCCGCCGAGCGCGGCTGAGCCGCCAGGCTAGGCCCCGGGCGGCTCTTCAGGATCTTGGGTTCCGGTGAGAGCGCGCTTTATCTGCTCCTGCCGGTCGCATCGGACGGACCTTTTCCTGTCAGCCTTGGTGTCGGGGGGCGGCCAGTCGGGTCCGGCGGGCCAGGAAGCGACCCGGACCGGGGTGTTTGAGTGCGGGTTGCGGCCCTGGGCGGCAAACCGCTCCATCCTGGTGGCACCGGGCATCTCGATCCGGGCCGATACCAGGTCCGCCCCGTCACCGGTAATTTCCAGCCAGCAGATCTGCTGGTTGCGTACGTAGGCCGGGGGCAGCCCGAATCGTCCGCCGATTCCTTCCACCACCGAGGTGCACGATCCCGAGTTGGCGTAGAAGCCGTGCGCGGTGGCCGCGAGTTCCGGGTGGTGAGTGTGGCCGGAAATGAAGCCGTGGTACCCGTCGGCGACGAGATCGATGGCCCGCTGGCGGGCGGCCGAGTTCTGCCCGTAGCCCCGGTCGTCCAGCGCCAGCGCGCTGATCGACAGCCACGCGCGGCGGACCAGGATGCCCACGATGGCGGCGATCACCACGAGGTCGGCCGCGGCGCCGTAGCCGAGGATCACGGCGCGGTGCATCCACACCTTGGCGTCCGGGTAGCGGGTGCGCAGCGCCGTGAACTCGGGGATCCGCACCACGACGAGGATGATCAGCGGAATCGCGATCAGCCACCACAGGTGGTGGCCCAGCTTGCGGTAGACGAGCCGGGAACCGATGAACGACGGGAAGTCGGTCGGGTCGGCCATCTCGTGCGCGCCGTCGACCCAGCCAAGGCCAAGCAGCTCGATGCGGGGAACGACCTCCCTGACGACGTGGTGGCCGATCGGGGTGTCCAGCGGGTTGCGTGCGTCGTGGAAGCAGTTGTAGGGGTCGAGCTGGTGCCCGTGCTCCACCCTGATCCTCCGGCCGTCGGCCAGGATCAGGTCCGCGGCCAGGCACAGCGTCGCCCCGGTCATTTCCCGCACCGCGTCCGCCGCCTTGACGTCCCAGGCGAGGTCGCTGTCGTGGTTGCCGATCGCGTACACGACCTGCCCGCCGCGTTCGGTCACCGTCATCAGCGCCTCGCAGAGGTCCTCGTGCGCGCGCAGGATGTCGGTGGCCGTTGACCCGGGCGACCCGAGCAGTTCGACCACGTCCCCGGCGAACACGACGGTGAGCGGCCCGGTCTCGGCCGCCAGGTGCCTGACCAGCGTCTGGCACGAACGCCCGGACACGGTGGTCCTGACGGGAGGCAGGTGGAGGTCACTTACGGCGATCACCTTGTTCTCGGGTGGTACGGCCACCTCGAGCAGGTCGGCGATCTCGGGTCGCGACGAGGGCATAGGCGGTTCGGTTCCTTTTCGCTGCTCTTGCTACCCGGTTACTTCCCGGGCAATTAGCAATGATGCCCCAGGAACGGGAGTGCCGAGGAACGGGAGCACTGCATGGACTGCACGCCATCAGTTAAGACGAGCCGGGTGACCGCGAGGTTCGCACCAGGTTGCCGGGAGGGAAACCCACGGGCCGTTCGGCAAAAAAGATTTAAGAAGCCGGCCGGGGAACGGATACCTTCCCTTCCTATGGAACTCGGCGAGTACGACCACCGGGCGGTCGAGGCCGCTGCCCGGGAGTTGTGGGAGACGCACGACATCTACAGGTACGCCCGCGACGGGGACGGGCCCGTATTCAGCGTGGACACGCCGCCGCCTTACGTGTCGGCGGCACACCTGCACGTGGGCCACGCGATGAGCTACTCGCAGCCCGACTTCGTCGTCCGTTTCCGGCGGATGCTGGGCGAGCGCGTCTTCTACCCGATCGGGTTCGATGACAACGGGCTGCCGACCGAACGTTACGTGGAGCAGCAGTACGGGGTCCGCGCCACGGACCTGCCACGGGCCGAGTTCGTCGCGCTCTGCCTGGCCGAAACCGCGCGGACCGCCGGGCGGTACGAGGACCTGTGGCGGCGGCTCGGGCTGTCGGTCGACTGGTCGCTGCGCTATTCCACCATCGACGCCCGCTGCCAGCGGACCGCCCAGGACTCCTTCGTCAAGCTGTACGAGCTGGGTCACCTGCGGCGCGCCGAGGACCCGATCCTGTGGTGCCCGGAAGACCAGACCTCGCTGGCCCAGGCGGACGTGGAGGACCTGGAGCGGACGAGCAGGCTGCACACGATCAAGTTTCCCGGCCGGGACGGACAGCCGCTTCTCATCGCCACCACCCGGCCCGAGCTGCTGCCGGCCTGCGTGGCGCTGTACCACCATCCCTCGGATTCGCGGTATGCCGGCCTGGGCCCCCATCCCGCGGCGCGGGTGCCGCTGTTCGGCTACGAGGTGCCGGTGCTCACCGATGAGGCCGTGGACCCGGAGTACGGGACCGGATTGATGATGGTGTGCACGTTCGGGGACCGCGAGGACGTGCTGAGATGGCGGCGGGACGGGCTCCCGCTGCGCCTGGTGGTGGAGCCGGACGGGCGGCTCGGGCCGCTGGCGGGCGAGTTCGCCGGCGCATCCCTGACCCAGGCGCGCTCGGCCATCGTGAAGGCGCTCTCCTCGGCGGGGCTGCTGGTGGACAGCATTCCGGTGCGCCAGGTCGTCGGGGTGCACGAGCGCTGCCAGACCCCGGTCGAGTTCCAGATCAGGCCGCAGTGGTTCATCGCGGTGCGGGAGAACGCGGACCGGTTCCGGGCCCGCGCGGCCGAGCTCGAGTGGATCCCGCCGTATATGCGGCGCCGGCTCGAGGACTGGATCGACGGGCTCAAATGGGACTGGAACATCACCAGGCAGCGGCGCTACGGAGTGCCTTTCCCCGTCTGGTTCTGCGTCTCGTGCGCCACGCCGGTCCTCGCGCGGCTGGCCGACCTGCCGGTGGATCCGCTGGCGGACAAGCCGCCCCTGGCCGCGTGTCCCGCCTGCGGCGCCGCCGGGCTGACGCCGGACCCTGACGTGATGGACACCTGGATGACGTCGTCGCTGACGCCGCAGATCAACGACGGGTGGGCGGCGGGCGGGACCGATCCCGCGCTGGCGCCGATGTCCATGCGGGTACAGGCGTTCGAGATCATCAGGACGTGGCTGTTCTACACGGTGGTGCAGTCCGAACTGCTGTTCGGCCGGGTGCCGTGGCGGACCGCGCTGATCTCCGGCTGGGGGCTGAGCGAGCAGGGCAAGAAGCTGTCCAAGCGTGATCTGGACCGGTCGGCCGGCGCGGACGGCTTCAACCGGTACGTCCCCGATGACGTCATGGGGAGGTACGGCGCGGACGCGCTGCGGCTGTGGGCTACCCGGGGCCGCATCGGGACCGACCTGCGCTACAACGAGAAGGACGTCCGGACCGGCCGGAAGTTCGCGGTCAAGCTCTGGAACGTCGGCCGGTTCCTGTCCATCAACCTCGGCGATTTCGATCCGGCCGGGCCGGTGCCGGGGGAGCGGAACATCGTGGACCGGTGGGTCCTGTCGCACCTGGGCGACGCGGTGGGGGCGGCCACGGCGGCGTTCGAGGCCCACGACTACATGCAGGCCCACCAGGCTGCCTCCCGGATGTTCTGGTCGATCTACTGCGACCGTTACATCGAGATGATCAAGGACCGGCTCGGCGGGGACGAGCGAGACGCTGCCGACCGTCGCAGCGCCCAGTGGACCTTGTGGGAGTCGTACCGGGTGCTTATCGGGCTGTTCGCGCCGTTCGCGCCGTTCGTGACCGAACGTATGTACCAGCAGTTTTACGTCGGCTACGAGGAGCCGGTCTCGCTGCACGTGACCCGCTGGCCCGTCGCGGACGAGCGCTGGCGCGGCGACCGCTCGGCCGTGGACCAGCTGGCGGTCATCCTGGACGCCACCCGGGCGCTGCGCAGCGCCGAGCGGCTCGGCAACGCGGCCCGGCTCAGCCGGCTGACCGTGCAAGCGCACACCCCGGCCGCCGCGGCACTGCTCGATCAGATCGCCGAACCGCTCCGGGTCGCGGCCCGGGCCGATGCCGTGGCCCGGGGCCCGGCCGAATACCCAGGCGGCGTGGACGGAATCACGGTCGGCATCGCCGTGTGAGGCAGCTGCGGCCTGCTCGCATGACCGGAGTGGCACAATGAGCCGGTGATGTGCACCGTGCAGGTGCTCGGGGTGGACCGGGTCCTGTTCAGCGTCGATTACCCGTTCAGCCCGAATGCGGCGGGCCGGGCGCTGCTCGACACGCTGCCGCTCAGCCCGCAGGACAAGGCCAAGATCGCGGCGGTAACGCCGAGCGCGTGCTGGGCCTGCCCCGCGCCCTCTCGCACGGTGATTTAAGTCACGATGATGTTGTAGAAAGTTGCGCTGGCCGGCTGATTTACGGCACAATGATGTTGTGAAAAACGTCCAGCCGGTGAACGGTGCCCCCACCCGGGGACAGGTCGCCCGGCTGATCCTGGAACTCGGGCCGTCTACCGCCGCCACGCTCGGCAGCCGGCTCGGACTGACGCCTGCCGCCATCCGGCGTCATCTCGACAACCTCATCGCCGAGGGCCTGATCGAGACCAGAACCGCGAGGACCTACGGGAACCGCGGGCGCGGCCGGCCAAGGTCTTCGTCATCACCGACGCGGGCCGCAGCGCGTTCGAGCACGCCTACGACGACCTGGCCACCAACGCGCTCCGTTTCCTGGCCGAGACGGCGGGTCCGCAGGCTATCGGCGAGTTCGCCCGCAGGCAGGTGTCTGACCTGGAGCGCCGTTACGCCGCGAAGATGGCAGGGGGAGAGCTCGCCGCCCGGGTCCAGGCGCTGGCCGACGCGCTGTCCGCCGACGGGTACGCCGCGTCCGCAGGCCCGGCGCCGGTGATCGGCGCGCAGGTTAAAGGCAGCCTGGGCGAAGGCGCGGGCGAGCAGCTCTGCCAGCATCACTGCCCGGTCGCCCACGTGGCGGCCGAGTTCCCGCAGCTGTGCGAGGCGGAAACCGAGGCATTCGGCAGGCTGCTCGGGACGCCGGTGCAGCGGCTCGCTACGATCGCGCACGGCGACGGCATCTGCACCACGCACGTCACCTGCACCACGCACGTCGCCAGCACCGGGAAGGCAAGCAGTGCTAGCACCGAAATCACTTCGGAGTCCGGAGGGCTCGTTATATGACAACCACCACGCAGGAGAAGCTTGAAGGGCTCGGCACGTACAAGTTCGGCTGGGCCGACTCGGACGTGGCCGGAGAATCCGCGCGCCGCGGCCTGTCCGAAGAGGTGGTACGCGATATCTCGGCGCGGAAGAACGAGCCCGAGTGGATACTCGACATGCGGCTGAAGGGCCTGAAGTACTTCGGCCGTAAGCCGATGCCGAATTGGGGTGCCGACCTGACCGGCATCGACTTCGACAACATCAAGTACTTCGTGCGGTCCACCGAGAAGCAGGCCGCGAGCTGGGACGAGCTGCCCGCGGATATCAAGAACACCTACGACAGGCTCGGCATCCCGGAAGCGGAAAAGCAGCGGCTGATCGCCGGCGTGGCCGCGCAGTACGAGTCTGAGGTCGTCTACCACAAGATCAGGGAAGACCTCGAGGAAAAGGGCGTTATCTTCCTGGACACGGATTCGGCGCTCAAGGAGCAGCCGGACCTTTTCCGCGAGTACTTCGGCACCGTGATCCCGCCGGGCGACAACAAGTTCGCCGCGCTCAACACCGCGGTATGGTCCGGCGGCTCGTTCATTTACGTGCCGAAGAACGTCAAGGTGGAAATCCCGCTGCAGGCCTATTTCCGCATCAACACCGAGAACATGGGCCAGTTCGAGCGGACCCTGATCATCGTGGACGAGGGCGCCTATGTCCACTACGTGGAAGGCTGCACCGCGCCTATCTACAAGTCGGACTCGCTGCACTCCGCGGTGGTCGAGATCATCGTGAAGAAGGACGCGCGCTGCCGTTACACCACGATCCAGAACTGGTCGAACAACGTCTACAACCTGGTGACCAAGCGCGCTATCGCGCAGCAGGGCGCGACCATGGAGTGGATCGACGGCAACATCGGCTCCAAGGTGACGATGAAGTACCCGGCGGTTTACCTGATGGGCGAGCACGCGCGAGGCGAGACGCTTTCCGTCGCCTTCGCGGGCGAGGGCCAGCACCAGGACGCGGGCGCCAAGATGGTGCACTGCGCGCCTAACACCTCGTCCACGATCATCTCCAAGTCAGTGGCCAGGGGCGGCGGCCGGACCTCCTACCGTGGCCTGGTCAACGTGCAGGAGGGCGCCGAGCACTCCAAGTCCAACGTCAAGTGCGACGCGCTCCTTGTGGACACGGTGAGCCGCAGCGACACCTACCCGTACGTGGACGTCCGCGAGGATGACGTGGAGATGGCCCACGAGGCGACCGTCTCCAAGATTTCCGAAGACCAGCTGTTCTACCTGATGAGCCGCGGCATGACCGAGGACGAGGCGATGGCGACCATCGTCCGCGGGTTCGTCGAGCCCATCGCGCGCGAGCTGCCGATGGAGTACGCGCTCGAGCTGAACCGGCTGATCGAACTGCAGATGGAGGGGGCGGTCGGCTGATGTCGGCTGGACTGCAGGGGGCAATAGAGACGGCCCCCGTCACAAGGCTGCATGAGCGGCATTCCTATGACCCGGCGGACTTCGCCGTGCCGGCGGGCCGCGAGGAGGAGTGGCGGTTCACCCCGCTGGGCCTGGCTGCGCGGCCTGCACGCCGATTCCCCGGCGGGGCCGGCCGCGAAGGTAACGGTGGAAGTCGACCCGGCCCCTGAGGTCGAAACCTCTTCTGCCGAACGGTCCAGCCTTCTTGCGGCCCCCACCTTTATCCCGGCCGACCGGGTGAGCGCGCGGGCGTATGCCGCCTTCGACGAGGCGATCGTGGTCACGGTGCCCGCCGAGGCGGACGCGTCCCGGCCCACCATCGTCACCGTCACCGGCCACGACGCCGGCGCCGCGAGCTACGGCCACCTGCTGGTGCGGGCCGAGCCGAACTCCCGGGCCGTTCTCGTGCTTGACTACCGCGGCAGCGCCACCTACGCGGACAACGTCGAGCTCGTGGTCGGCGACGGCGCCTCGCTGTCGGTGGTCAGCCTGCAGGACTGGGCCGATGACACCGTCCACGTCTCGCAGCACTACGCCACCCTCGGGCGGGACGCCAGGCTCAGGCACGCCGCGGTCACGCTGGGCGGATCTGTCGTCCGGCTGGCGCCGTCCGTCCGCTACCGAGGTCCCGGCGGCGACGCCGAGCTGACCGGGCTCTACTTCGCCGACGCTGGCCAGCACATCGAGCACCGGCTGTTCGTGGACCACGACGTGCCGAACTGCCGGAGCCGGGTCACCTACAAGGGTGCGCTGCAGGGCCAGGGCGCGCACGCGGTCTGGATCGGCGACGTGCTGATCAGGCCGGAGGCGACCGGCACGGACACCTACGAGTACAACAGGAACCTGGTGCTGACCGACGGCACCCGGGTGGATTCTGTGCCGAACCTGGAGATCCTCACCGGCGAGATCACCGGCGCCGGGCACGCCAGCGCGAGCGGCAGGCTCGAGGACCACCACCTGTTCTACCTGATGGCCCGCGGCATCCCGTTCGACGAAGCCCGCAGGCTGGTCATCCGCGGGTTCTTCGGCCAGCTGATCGCCACCATCGAGGTGCCGGAGCTGCGGGACCGGATCACCGAGGCCATCGAGGCGGAGCTGGTGAGCCGATGAACGGCCCGCAGTACATCCGGGCCTGCGCCCTGTCGGAGGTGCCGCCCGAGGGCGTGCTCGGCGTCGAGGTGGCGGGCGAGCCCGTCGCCGTCGTCCGGGCCGAGGGCGAGGTCTACGCGCTGCGCGATGTGTGCTCGCACGCCGAGGTGCCGCTGTCCGAGGGTGAGGTCTACGATCACACGATCGAGTGCTGGCTGCACGGATCGTGCTTCGACCTGCGCACCGGCAAGCCCACTGGGTACCCGGCCACCGAGCCGGTGCCTGTCTATCCCGTCAAGATCGAAGGCGACGAGGTTCTACGTCGCGCTCACCATAAGCAACAAGGAGTCATAGTGGCCACCCTCGAGATCCGCGACCTGCACGTCAGCGTGGAAGGCGCTGTTGATTCAAGCGGGGCTGGGGTACACCGGGAGATCCTGCGCGGCGTAAACCTGACCGTGCGCGAAGGCGAGACCCACGCGATCATGGGCCCGAACGGCTCCGGTAAGTCCACCCTGGCCTACGCCATCGCCGGCCACCCCAAGTACCTGGTCACCCGGGGCGGCGTGACCCTGGACGGCGAGGACGTGCTGGCCATGTCGGTGGACGCGCGCGCCCGCGCCGGGCTGTTCCTGGCCATGCAGTACCCGGTGGAAGTGCCCGGCGTGACGGTGTTGAACTTCCTGCGCACCGCGGTCACCGCGGTCCGGGGCGAAGCGCCGAAGATCCGCGACTTCGTCAAGGAACTGCGCCGCGCCATGTCCGCGCTGTCCATGGACCCGGCGTTCGCCGAGCGCAACCTGAACGAGGGATTCTCCGGCGGGGAGAAGAAGCGGCACGAGATCCTCCAGCTCGAGCTGCTCAACCCCAAGATCGCGATCCTTGATGAGACCGACTCCGGCCTGGACATCGACGCGCTGAAGGTCGTCTCAGAAGGGGTCAACCGGTTCCGCGAGCAGCCGGGGCACGGCGTGCTGCTGATCACGCACTACACCCGCATCCTGCGCTACGTGAAGCCGGACTTCGTGCACGTGTTCGTGGCCGGCCGTATCGTCGAAGAAGGCGGCTCCGAGCTGGCCGAGCGGCTGGAGGCCGAGGGCTACGAGAAGTTCGCCGGGGTTCCGGCATGACCCAGCCCGTGACCGCGCAACTTGACGTCGAGGCGATCCGCGCCGACTTTCCCGCGCTGGCCCGGACCGTCCGCAACGACAGGCCGCTGATTTACCTGGACTCCGGCGCCACCTCGCAGAAGCCCGTCCAGGTGCTCGACGCCGAGCGCAATTTCTACGAGCGGCACAACGCCGCCGCGCACCGCGGCACCCACCTGCTCGGCGAGGAAGCCACCGACGTCTACGAGGGCGCCCGCGCCAAGGTCGCCGCGTTCATCGGGGCCGATCCGGGTGAGGTGGTGTTCACCAAGAACGCCACCGAGGCGATCAACCTGGTCGCCTACTCGATGAGCGGGGCCGGGCGCCTCCAGGTCCGGCCCGGCGACGAGATCCTGATCACCGAGATGGAGCATCACGCCAACCTCGTTCCCTGGCAGCAGCTCTGCGAGCGGACCGGCGCCACGTTGCGCTGGCTGAAGGTGACCGCAGGCGGCCGGCTGGACCTGGACAACCTGGACAGCATGATCACCGGCCGGACCAAGATAGTCGCCGTGACCCATCAGTCGAACGTCACCGGCACGATCCCGCCGGTCGCCGAGATCGCCAGGGCGGCGCACGCCAACGGCGCGCTGGTGCTGGCCGACGCGGCCCAGTCGGTGCCGCACCAGCCCGTTGACGTGGCTTCGCTCGGCGTGGACTTCCTCGCCTTCTCGGCGCACAAGATGCTCGGACCTTACGGGATCGGCGTGCTGTTCGGCCGCGCCGGGCTGCTCGAGGCGATGCCGCCGTTCCTGACCGGCGGGTCGATGATCGAGGTGGTGCGGATGGAGGGCAGCACGTTCCTGCCGCCGCCACAGCGGTTCGAGCCGGGCGTGCCTGCGGTGGCCGAGGCCGCGGGCCTGGCCGCCGCCGTCGACTACCTCACCGCCCTGGGCATGGGCAACGTGGCCGCGCACGAGGAATCACTCACCGCGCACGCTCTGGACGTGCTGCACGAGCTTCGCGGCGTGCGCATCCTCGGGCCCGACGGCACCAAGGACCGCGGCGGCGCCGTCGCGTTCGAGGTAGACGGCGTTCACCCGCACGACGTGGGCCAGGTGCTCGACGAGCTGGGCATCGCGGTGCGCACCGGCCACCACTGCGCCTGGCCGCTGCACCGTGCCCTGGGCGTCCAGGCCAGCACCCGGGCGACGTTCTACGTGTACAACACCCACGCCGAGGTGGATGCCCTCGGGGACGGGATCCGCTACGCCCAGCGTTTCTTCGGGACCGGGCGCCCGGGATGACGGCAACCGGCTTTCGGTGTCAGGAGGGGGTGTGATGCAACTCGAGTCGATGTACCAGGAGATCATCCTTGATCACTACCGCCAGCCCCACCACAAGGGGCTGAAGGAGCCCTTTGACGCCGAGGTTCATCACGTCAACCCGGTCTGCGGCGACGAGGTGACGCTGCGAGTCAGCCTCAAGGACGTCAACGGCGAGCTGGTGGTGGAGGACGTCTCGTATGACTCGCTTGGCTGCTCGATCAGCCAGGCGAGCGCGTCGGTGATGAGTGACCTGGTCATCGGCAAGCCAGTGGACGAGGCAATGGCCATCAACCGGGCGTTCCTCGAGCTCATGCAGTCCAAGGGGGCCAGGGCCGGGGGAGCCGCCGACGAAGACCTGCTCGAGGACGCGGTGGCGTTCGCCGGCGTGTCGAAGTACCCGGCCAGGATCAAGTGCGCCCTGCTCGGCTGGATGGCATGGAAGGACGCGACCGCGCAGGCCATGGAGGTAGGAAAATGACGGAAAACGAGGCCGCCAGTGAGGTCACGGTGCTGACCGCCGAGCAGGAGGACGTGCTCGAGGCGCTGCGGGATGTCGTGGATCCGGAGCTCGGGATAAACGTGGTCGACCTCGGCCTCGTTTACGGCGTCGACGTCGACGCCGACCGCAGCGCCACCATCGACATGACCCTGACCAGCGCCGCGTGCCCGCTGACGGACGTGATCGAGGACCAGGCCCGCGAGGCCCTGGAGGGCGTCGTGACGGACTTCCGCATCAACTGGGTGTGGATGCCGCCGTGGGGCCCGGAGAGCATCACCGACGACGGGCGCGAGCAGCTTCGCGCCCTCGGCTTCAACATCTAGGGTCCCCGGCCCGGATGTAGAACGGCTCGGCGTAGGTGGAGATCCATGCGTCGACCTGATCAGGCTGGCCCTCGCCCGGAAACGTGACGTCGATCGGGAATCCCTGCTCCGGCACGGAGCCGACGGCCCGCTCGATCGCGGCGATGACCTCCTCGTGCACCGATTCACGGGCCGGATCCTCCAGCGTGACGGAGATGACCAGGCCCTCGCCGCGGCCGGGAATTGACAGCCAGGCCCGGGAAGCCTGCCAGACCTCGGGCAAGGAGCCTAGCCCGGTCCGGATCTCGTGGAGCAGGGTGGTCGGTTCGGCGGGCGGACGGCCTACGCGGACCTGGGCGCCGTCCGCGACCACGTGGGGTATCGGGTTCGCGGCGAGGTACCCTACCCCTTCGGGGTAGATGGGCACGCTGGCCGCCGCACCCGGGTTCAGCGCGATGCCCACCGACGCCGGCAGCCGCCGGGCGAGGTCAGCGGCCGGGACTACGATGTGCGGCATGGCCGCGAACGGGCCATCACCCGGCGATATGCGGGGCCCGTCGCTCTCGCCGTGACCCTGCGCGGGGATGGGGCCGGCCGCCGTGGTTCCGGCCCAGCTCGACAGCTGCTGCGCCGAGGTGAACGCCGGGACGAATTCGGCTCCCAGGTAGGTGACGGTCGGCAGCAGGACCGCGGATCCGTCTGTGACCGGCCGGTCCTCGGGCAGCGGAACCCACAGCCGACCTCGGCTAAGCTCATCAAGCAGCTCATAAACCCGGTCAGGATCCTTGACGGCAGCGGCTAGGGCATGCTCGATGGCCGCCGGAGTGGTCTGGTCGGCGGCGGGCTGGGGCCCGTCCCATGGCCCCCAGCCCATGGCACCCGGCCGTAGGAAAGTGCCGTCTTGCGACATGGCGGATCCTGGGTTGATCGGAGTCGTCGGGTTCATGTCGGTGTTCCTTCGCCCTGTTGCCGTTAACTGGCACGGTTATGTCGGCAGCACCCCGATGCGAGCCCGATGGCAGACGCGGGGTCAGGCCACCAATAGTACGGAAAGTGAACACGTTAAGGCGGTGAGTAATGAAGAATCCCGCCGCAGGTGGCGGCCGCTGGGTGGAAGTTCCGCCAGAGCGCTTGGTGTCCTGGATCGGCACGTTCGCCAGCCGTCACGGCGGCGCGGCCTCGATGGCTCCCGTCGCGCGAGATGAGGTCGGCGCGACCGTGACCTTCGCCGCCGCCGACGGTGCTACGGCCGAATGTCATCCTCCCTTCCCGCCTCTCCCGGAGGGACCGCCCGTGATGGAAAGGGCGGCTGAGGCGATCGTGGCGCATGCCGTCGCGGACCGCGCCGTGGGTGTCCTGCTGGTCCGCCTCGGCGGCTACGCGGTCGGCGTCTTCACCGGCTCTCCGCCCCGGCTGGTCGGCTCCAAGACCGGAAGCAGGCTGGTAAACGGCCGGAGCGCGGCCGGCGGCTGGTCTCAGCACCGGTTCGCCCGGCGCCGGGCGAACCAGGCCGCGACCGCGCTGCGGGCGGCCGCCGACGCCGCGGCGGACGTCCTCGGCCGCTACGGCCCGGCAGGCCTGGACGCGGTGGTGCTCGGCGGCGACAGGCGATGCATCGCCGGGCTGCGCGGCGACTCGCGGCTGGAGCCGTACCTGGCCAGGGCCACGGACCGCTTCCTCACCGTGCCCGATCCGCGGCTGGCCGTGCTCAGGGAGATCCCCCGTGCCTTCGGTTCCATCCGGATCCGGCTGACCGAGCCGGAATCGCCGGCCCCGGAATCACATTCCCGGGTACGCGCCGAACCAGCTACACTTGACGGCGTGCTGCCGGACTGAGCCGACCCGGGGGACGCCCCCCCGGAACCCCCCGCTACTGGGGGCCCCATCCCCCCACACCCCCCTTGCAGGCCCGTTAGTCCGTGCTCAGGAGCAGCGAAATCATGATCGTGGCAAGCGAGATCGAACTGCGGGCTGGCGCACGGCTGCTGCTTGAAGGCGCGTCGTTCCAGGTGACCGCGGGAGACCGGATTGGCTTGGTCGGCCGGAACGGCGCGGGTAAAACGACGCTGGCCAAGGTGCTGGCGGGGCAGGCCCAGCCGGCCGCGGGCTCGGTCCGTCAAACGGGCACGGTCGGCTACCTGCCGCAGGATCCGCGTACCGGCGACCTGGACATGCTGGCCATCGACCGGGTGCTCTCGGCCCGCGGGCTGGACCAGTTGCGGGCCGAACTGCGTACCGCGGAGACGGAGATGGCCGCCCCCGACTCAGCCACCGCGGCCGATGCCATCCGCAGGTACGGCCGGCTCGAAGAGCGACTGGCGGTGCTCGGCGGGTACGCCGCCGAGTCGCAGGCCGCGTCGATCACCGCGAGCCTGGGCCTGCCCGACCGGGTCCTGCACCAGCCGCTGCATACCCTGTCCGGCGGCCAGCGGCGCCGGGTCGAGCTGGCCAGGATCTTGTTCTCCGGTTCCGAGACCATGCTGCTTGACGAGCCGACTAACCACCTGGACGCCGACTCGGTGACCTGGCTTCGCGATCACCTCAAGGGCTACCGCGGCGGGCTGGTGGTGATCAGCCACGACGTGGCGCTGCTCGCGGATGTGGTGAACAAGGTGTACTACCTCGACGCCCAGCGGGCCTGCCTTGACATGTACAACCTGGGCTGGCACGCCTACCTCCAGCAGCGCGAGACCGACGAGCGGCGCCGCAGGCGCGAACGGGTCAACGCGGGCCGGCAGGCCGGCGCCCTGATGGCCCAGGCGGACAAGATGCGGGCCAAGGCGACGAAGGCCAGGGCGGCGCAGAACATGCAGCGCCGGGCGGAGCGCATGCTGGCCGGCGTCGAGGCTGAACGTACCGCCGACCGGGTGGCCAGGCTCCGCTTCCCGGTGCCCGCGCCCTGCGGCCGGACGCCGCTGGCCGCGGTGGGCCTGTCGAAGTCGTACGGGTCGGACGAGGTGTTCACCGGGGTCGACGTCGCCGTCGACCGGGGGAGCCGGGTGGTGGTGCTCGGGCTCAACGGAGCGGGAAAGACGACGCTGCTCCGGTTGCTGGCCGGCCTCGAAACTCCGGATACGGGAAAAGTCACGCCCGGACACGGCCTTCGCCTTGGATACTACGCCCAAGAGCATGAAACGCTGGAAACGCAGCGATCGGTCCTATCTCACATGCAGTCCGCCGCGCCGGACCTTACCGAATCGCAGCAGCGTAAGGTTCTCGGGTCATTCTTGTTCTCCGGTGATGATGTCGAAAAGCCGGCTGGCGTGCTTTCCGGCGGAGAAAAGACCAGGCTAGCCCTCGCTCTTCTTGTTGTATCAGGGGCCAACGTGCTGCTGCTCGACGAGCCGACAAACAACCTCGATCCGGCCAGCCGGGAAGAGGTTCTGGGGGCCCTGCGGGGGTTCCGCGGGGCGATAGTTCTTGTTACTCATGATGAAGGTGCGGTTGAAGCGCTTTCGCCGGAACGGGTTATCGTCCTGCCTGATGGCGTGGAAGACGCATGGAGCGAAGATTTCGCAGATCTGGTCGCGCTTGCCTAACGCGTGAGTCGTCCGCCTTGCCCGGCTAAGGCTACGATTTCGCCATAACCCCATAAAAATCTAGCGATCGTTTGCTGTCATGTGGGTGGCCAATCCTGCGCTCATGCGTGATCATTGCGGAGGGGGATGTGTAACTCACTGGTAACTGAAGCTGACGAGAGGTACATATGGCAGACACCCTAAAGAAAGGCACGCGGGTGACTGGGGTAGATCGCAGCAAGCTGGCGACAACCCTCAGCAAGAGGTACGACTCCGGCGAGAGCATCCGTTCGCTGGCTGCCTCGACCGGACGGTCGTACGGCTTCGTGCACCGGATCCTGACCGAGACCGGCGTGACGCTGCGCGGCCGCGGTGGCGCCACCCGCACGAGCAAGTCCAGGGTAAAGCACTAAGCTCGACGTCCAGGTGGCACCGGCCCGGCGGCGCCGCCGTCGGGACCCCGCCCGGATTGCCCCTGGAGTTCGCTGCTAGCTGATAGCTTTCCCGCCCGGTACGGGAACGAATTAATGCCCGGGGAAGGTTTCCCCGTCATGTACGGGCGGCCGAATATCACCATGATGAGGTCCTTCAGGCAGGACCCGGCGGTGACCAGGCAGAAGCTGAAGCCGGGGACCGTCCGGCGGATCATCGGCTACGCCAGGCCGTACAAGCTCTACCTCTCGCTCTTCCTGGCCGGCACCATCCTGGACTCCCTCATCACGGTCGTTAACCCGCTGCTGCTCCGGCTGATCATCGACAAGGGCATCCTCGGGCACCGCGAGGCGATTGTGGTCGGCGTCGCGCTCGCGGTCGCCGGGGTCGCGGCGTTCGACGCCTTCCTTGGCTTCACCAACCGCTGGTACTCCGCGCGGATCGGTGAGGGGCTCATCTACGACCTGCGCACCGAGGTGTTCAGCCACGTGCAGCAGCAGCCCATCGCGTTCTTCACCCGGGCGCAGACCGGATCCCTGGTCTCCCGGCTCAACAGCGACGTGATCGGCGCGCAGCAGGCGATCACCTCGACGATGTCTTCGGTGGTTTCCAACATCCTGACCACGGGCGCGATCCTGGTCACCATGTTCTACCTGTCCTGGGAGATCAGCCTCATCGCCCTGGTGCTCATCCCGCTCTTCCTGCTGCCCGCCAGGCGGGTCGGGCGGCGGCTGCAGCGGCTCACCCGCGAATCGATGCAGCTTGACGCCGCGATGGGCTCGACCATGACCGAGCGCTTCAACGTGGCCGGGGCCATGCTCGTCAAGCTCTTCGGCCGTCCCCGCGAGGAGTCGGACGTATTCGCCGAGCGGGCCTGCCGGGTCCGCGACATCGGCGTCACCCAGGCCATGTACGGCACGGTGTTCTTCATCGCGCTGACCATGCTCGCGGCCCTCGCCACCGCGGTCGTCTACGGGCTCGGCGGCACGCTGGTCATCCGCGGCGCCCTTCAGGTGGGCACCCTGGTCGCGCTGTCCCAGCTGCTGATCAGGGTCTACGGCCCGATCGCGCAGCTGTCCAACGTCCAGATCAGCGTGATGACGGCGCTGGTCAGCTTTGACCGGGTCTTCGAGATCCTCGACCTGAAGCCGCTGATCGCCGAGCGTCCTGACGCCACGGTCCTGCCGGCCCGGGGGGCGGCTCATGACCGTGCTGGAGCCGACGCCGACGGCCCTGGCGGCCTGGGCGGTCCGGGTGCCCTCGCCCCGGAGATCGAGTTCGACCAGGTGTCCTTCCGGTACCCGACGGCGAGCGAGGTATCGCTGGCCTCGCTCGAATCGATAGCCCTGCCCGCGCCGGAACGGCAGGATGCCCCGCCCGCGGTCCTGTACGAGGTGAGCTTCCGAGCGCCTTCCGGCAAGCTGACCGCGCTGGTCGGGCCCTCCGGCGCGGGCAAGACCACGATCACCGCGCTGGCGGCGCGGCTTTATGATCCGAACGACGGCATCGTGCGGATCGGCGGGTACGACGTCAAGGACGTCACGCTGGAATCGCTGCACGACGTGGTGGGCGTGGTCACGCAGGACGCGCACCTGTTCCACGACACGATCCGGGCCAACCTCACCTACGCGCGGCCTTCGGCCACCGAACTCGAGCTCATCGAGGCGTGCGAGGCGGCTCAGATCTGGGACCTGATATCCGGCCTGCCCGACGGCCTGGATACGGTGGTGGGCGACCGCGGCTACCGGCTGTCGGGCGGGGAGAAGCAGCGTGTCGCCGTGGCCAGGCTGCTGCTCAAGGCCCCGTCCGTGGTGGTGCTCGACGAGGCGACAGCTCACCTGGACTCCGAATCAGAAGCCGCCGTGCAGCGCGCGCTGAAGACGGCGCTGACGGGCCGGACATCGCTGGTGATCGCCCACCGGCTGTCCACGATCAGGGAGGCCGACCAGATCCTGGCCGTCGAGGCGGGCCGGATCGTCGAGCGCGGTACCCACGAGGAACTGCTGGCGGCCGGCGGCCTGTACGCCGACCTGTACCACACCCAGTTCGCCGGCCAGGCGGCTTAGTCCCGCGGGACCCGGCTCCTAGTTAGAAGGAGTAGCCGAGGCGGCGGAGTTCCTCGCCGGCGATCTTCTCGACCTCCGCGGCGTCCTCGCCGCTCAGGGACCCCTCGTACGCGGAGGTCCGGCGGGCGCGGCCACGGCCGCGGGATCGGCGGGCCTCGTCGCGGATCTCGGCCGCGTGCACGGTCGTGCCCGCGAACCGGGAGAGGTCGGCCAGGGCCTCATCCGGCCTGCCCATCAGGTGCTCGTAGCGGATCGTCTTCAGCTGGCCGGCCGGCAGGCTCTGGTGCAATCGCGCGGCCAGGCGTACGGACCAGCGCCAGCGCAGTACGCACCGGCCGGCCGGCGACAGCCGGGGCCACATCTCGCGATCTTCCTCGGTTTCGACGCCGAAGAACGGGTTAGGAAACTCGGTATCGGTGTTCACGAAGCTCGGCCTGAACCAGGCCATCACCACGGGATCGGCGAGCATGCTGGCCACCACGTCCCGGCCGTCCCTGACAACCTGGACGATACGTGCATCGGGAAACGCGTAGGTGAGCGCCTCGGCGCAGTAGATAAGGTCAGGACTCGCATCGCCGAACGTCGCCAGCCCCCGCAGATCCACGCACGGGCCGACGGCGTCGGCGGCGAGGCCGCCCGCGGAGCGGCAATCGCGCGTGCATTCCAGGCAGCTGTGCGAGGTGACCTGCCAGCCCTGCGCGAACGCATCCCTGATGACGGTGGCGGCAGCCTGCGGCCTGCCCTGGTGCATGGACGGCCGCCGGGCAAAGGCATACACGGTGCGCAGCACGCTGGGCTGTCCGATCGTGACGTGGAAGCCCGCGGAGGCCTTCAGGGCACGGCCGATAAGGTCCGCTCCCGACTGCGGGGCGCCGACCACGAAGACCGGCTGGTGGACGCTGCGGGAGTTGACGATGAGAATGTGACGCGCTGAGGGCATACTCGCCTGACGGTCTGGATTTCTAATGCCTTGCCGATACCGTACTAGGCGCCGGCTGCCCGTAGGCTGGGATCATGCGGGTACTACCCGGCGTAGTCGGCGGCCCGTCTCCGGGACGGACCCGTCGGCGTGCTCACGGAAACCGCCTGATCAGCCTGGGGATGGCGCTCGCGGCGACGGCCGCACTGGCTGGCTGCTCCCAGTTCGACGCTGCCCTGGGGCAGCGCCAGGCTATCGTGTCATTCCGCGACGGCACGCCCGTCTCGCAGAAGCTGGCCATCCGCGCGACCTGCGCCAAGGTACCGGCTGTGACCGCGCAGCCGCTGCCGTCTGACCTTAATTCCCCGTATGCGCTTCAGCAGCTGACCTACCATGTCAGCCACGCCAGCGATGCGGACGTGGCGCTGCTGGAGAAGTGCCTGGCCAAGTTCCCCGCGGTCGCCGGCGTCACGCTCCAGGATTCGAGCGACGCGGGCAACTGATATCCCCGGACAGCGCTAGCGCTGGCTTACGCTCCGTCGCTGCCGATTCCCTACAATTGCTACTTGATGTATAGTGAATCAGCTGTAATTCCTATAAAAACGATAGAAATTAAATCTTAGGGGTACTGGATGCGACGCGTTATCGCCGCCGCGATGATTGGCGCTATTGCGCTACTGGCCGGCTGCTCTTCTTCTTCCTCGTCATCGTCCTCGTCCAGCACGACGACGGCCAACGCGGATGCCGGCACCGGGGGAGGGGCGCCCGTACCGGTGACGCTCGGCTTCCTCACCAACATCACCCATGCCTCCGCCCTGGTCGGGCTCAAGGAGGGTTTCTTCACCAAGGATCTCGGCTCCGCAGGCACGCTGAAGGCCACCGCCTTCAGCACCGGAACCCAGGAGACCACGGCCCTGCTGGCCGGCCAGCTTGACGCCGCCTACGTCGGGCCGAACCCGGCCATCAACGCCTGGCAGAAGTCGGGCGGGAGTGCCATCAAGATCGTCTCGGGGGCCGCGACGGGCGGCGCCTCCGTCGTAGTGGCCAAGGGCATCACCTCGGCTTCCCAGCTCAAGGGAAAGACGCTCGCTACTCCGTCGCTGGGCAACACGCAGGATGTCGCACTGCGCTACTGGCTGAAGCAGAACGGCGTGACCACTACCGCGACCGGCGGCGGTGACGCCTTCGTGAAGCCGACGACGCCGAACTCGGCCGCCGTCCTTGAGTTCAAGTCCGGGCAGGTCGCCGGGGGCTCGGAGCCTGCGCCTTACGACATCGAGATGGTCAAGGACGGCGGCACCGTGCTGCTCTCCGAGCCAGGTGTCACCACCTTGCTTGTCGTGGCACAGAGCTTCCTTTCCGCGCACCCCGCGATCGTCGCGGATCTCATCAAGGCGCAGATCCAGGCGAACGACTTCATCAAGTCCAATCCGGCTACCGCCGAAACGGACGCGAACGCCGAACTGGCCTCCTACACAGGCAAGCCGCTTAAGGCGAGCATCGTCGCGGCCGCGTTCAAGGAGATCACCTTCACCAACGACCCTGACGCGTCCTCGCTGACGAGCGACGCATCGCAGGCCCAGTCGCTCGGCCTGCTCAAGCCGGTCAACCTGAGCGGGATCTTCGATCTCAGCCCGCTCAACACGGCGCTGGCCGCGGCCGGCGAGTCGCAGGTCAGTTCCTAGGCATGGTGAGGCAGGTGAGTTCCGTGACGGTGACCGACCGCCGCGCGGCACCCCCGGTAGCGGGGGCAGTGCGGCTGACGGGCGTATCCAAGGTGTTCGGTCGGGGCAGTTCGGCCGTGCGCGCGCTCGACCAGGTGTCCCTCGAGGTGGCGCCGGGGGAGTTCACCTGCCTCATCGGCGCGTCAGGCTGCGGCAAGTCGACGCTGCTGTCGCTGGTCGCCGGGCTGGAGCAGCCCACGGCGGGGGAGGTGTCGACCGCGGGCGCTCAGCTGGCGTTCATGTTCCAGGAGCCGGCCCTGTTCCCGTGGCTCACCGCCGCGGGCAACGTGGAGCTGGCGCTGCGTGCCCGCGGCTCGGCTAAGGCCGAGCGGCGGCAGCGGACCGCCGAGCTATTGGAAACGGTGCACCTGGCCGGGTTCGGCGGGAAGCGCCCGCATGAGCTGTCCGGCGGCATGCGGCAGCGAGTCGCGCTGGCCCGCGCGCTGGCCCAGGACGCGGACGTCCTGCTCATGGATGAGCCGTTCGGCGCCCTGGACGCCATGACACGGGACGTACTGCACGACGAGCTCGACCGCATCTGCGCCGATAGGCGGCTGACCGTCCTGTTCGTGACCCACAACGTCCGGGAGGCGGTCCGGCTCGGCGACCGTGTCGTGGTGCTGAGCAGCCGGCCCGGCCGGATCATTGACGAGTTCGCCGTGCCCATCGAGCGTCCCCGCCGGATCGACTCGGCACCGGTCGCGGAGCTGGCCGCGCGGATCACCGACCGGCTGCGTGAGGAGATGAGCCGCGATGGCAAACACTGACCACGGGGCCAGCGCGCCTGCCTACGCGGAGAAACTGACCTGGCTTGAGTCCCTTGAGGCGCCCGGGTCAGAGCCGGCGGATCAGCGCAGCCGCAAGCTCGCCAGGCGGGTCTGGGCGTCGCTGTGGCCCAAGGCGCTCGCCGTCATCATCGTGCTGGCGATCTGGCAGCTGATTCACCTCAGCGGCTGGAAGAAAGACATCTTCCCCGGGCCGGGCGCGACGCTGGCCAACCTGGGGGATCAGCTGAAGACCGGCCTGCTGTGGCAGGCCATCGGCACCACGCTGCAGCGCGCGGTCATCGGCTTCGGCCTGGCCGTACTCATCGGCGCGGTCATCGGCGCCCTGGTGTCCAGGATCCGGCCGCTGCGGGCTGCCTTCGGGTCGCTGATCACCGGGCTGCAGACGATGCCATCCATCGCCTGGTTCCCGTTCGCGATCATCTTGTTCGGGATCAACACCACCGCCATCTTGTTCGTCATCGTCCTCGGCGCTGCCCCTTCGATCGCGAACGGCCTGATCGCGGGCGTGGACTACACCCCGCCGCTGCTGCTCAAGGCGGGCGCGATGATGGGGCTGCGCAGGATATCGCTGTACCGGCACCTGATCCTGCCGGCCTCGCTGCCCGCGGTCGTGGCCGGGCTGAGGCAGGGCTGGGCGTTCGCCTGGCGGAGCCTGATGGCCGGCGAACTGCTCGTCATCATCGCGAACCAGCCGTCCCTGGGCGTACTGCTTTCCACCGACCAGGACCAGGCCGACATGGAGAGCGCCACCGCGATCATCATCGTGATCCTGGTCATCGGCATTCTCGTGCACACGCTGTTCGGCATGGCCGACCACGCCATCCGACGCCGCTGGGGCCTGACCGCAGCTACCTGATCATGGTGCGACCCGAGAGGGAGGCCCGCCCCCGGTGGGGGGGTTACCGAGGGCGGGCCCGCTTTTGGTTACCGCGGGGAAACTACCGCGGCACTAGATGAAGGATAACCACTTCGTCGGTGCCGGAGCCGGGACCGTTGTTGGTTCCCGACGGCTGGCCGCTCTCGTAGGGGTTGTCCTGAGTCGGCCAGCCGGTGTAGTTCTGCGAGTTGTACTCGAACCAGTCCGACGCGGTCGTGGTCGGAATGACCGGTAGCTGGTCGGCCACGTATTTCGCGATCGGGGCCAGCGCCGCGGTCTGCGCGGCGGTTGTCGGGGCCGCGGCCAGTGCGGCTAGCTGGGAGTCGATCGTCGGGTTGTTCAGCCGTTCGTAATCGCCTGCCGCGGCGTTTCCGGTGGCCAGCGAGCTGTCCAGCCAGCTGTCATACATCTGGTACGGAGTGATTCCGTTAGTCGACCAGTGCGAGGTCAGCTGGAAGTCACCGTCGGCGACATCTTGGTTCCAGGCGTCCACCGACTGGCCCACGAACGTCGCATTGATCCCGGCCGCGCGCAGTTCCTGTGCGACGATGGCGTCATCCTGCGCGTAGTCCGTGTAAGCGGACGGGTTGGTGATCGAGAGCGTCACTTCCTGCCCGCCCTTGGAGAAGAAGCCGTTGCTGCCCAGTGTATACCCGGCGTTCTTCAGGATCTGCTTGGCGGCGGCCGCGCTGCCCGTCGCCGAGACCGTCATGGTGGCGACCGGCGCGCTCCAGGCGCTGAAGGTCGGCAGCGTCAGGCCGGTGGCGTTGAGGACGGGATTCTCCAGGCCAGCCTCGCCTTCGGAGGCGATGAGGGTGCGGTTGATCGCCGCGCTGATGGCCTGCCGGACGGGCAACTGGTTGGTCGGCCACTTGTTCAGGTTCGGCATCAGGCTGTTGGTACCGCCCGGGGCCTCCCAGTAGTGGTGAGTGCCGGGAGAGGTGTCGACGAAGCTCTTCTGCAGGCCGGGAATGAAGTTTCCGGTCCAGTCGATCTGCCCGGAGAACAGCGCGCTGAGCGCGCCCGTGTTGGAGGTGTACACCGGGAAGTAAACCTTCGGGACCTTGACGCTGGACGCCTGCCAGTAGTCAGGGTTCTTGACCAGGGTGAAGCCCTGCGGCGTGAAGCTGCCCAGCTTGTAGGGGCCGGTGCCGACGGGGTTGGCGTCCGCGAAGGTGGTCGGGTTGCCGGCCTTGCTCCAGATCGCCTGCGGCACGATCGCGGTACCGCCGATCGACTCCAGGTTGGTGTACTGAGGCGTCGGGAAGTTCAGCGTAACGTTGTTGCCCGACGTACTCACGCTGGAGATCTTCAGGCCGTTGAGATTGACCGCCGCGTTGCTCTTCATCAGGTTGAAGGTGTACGCCACGTCGGCCGGCGTGAACGCCGTGCCGTCGTTCCACTTCACGCCCTGGCGGATCGCGAAGGTGACCGTCTTGCCGCCGTTGGACCACGTGTAGCTCGTGGCGAGCCACGGATAGTACTTCGGCGGCGCGGCGAGGTCGAACTGGATCAGCGGCTCATAGATGAGCCCGGTGGCGCCCATGCCCCAGGCCGCGCCCGTAGTGACAAACGGGTTGAACGCCTGAGTGATGGTGGACTCCGGGGAGCTCTCCATGACCAGGGTCTTTCCGGTGGCCGAATTCGCGTTCGTCGAGCTCGAGCTCGAGCTCGAGGCTGAGCTCGAGCACGCGGCCAGCCCGCCTGCGAGCACGGCGGCGGCGCCTACCGCCAAGAGGCGTCTATGGCTGTGCCAGCAGGCGGCCCCGCGGGAGGGAGAAATCCGCATCAGGGCCGGGTTGCTAGTGCGGCAGCGATCATCAGCGAACGGGCACCTAGGACTGAAGGGGCAGCCACCCTCCGCCGGGTTCTCCGGCCTCTGGGCCGTGTGAGAGCCCTGGCGACGGGAACTGTCGGCGTGGGCTGTGTCCCGGTGGGCACTGCTCCGCAGGGAGCTGCCGAGATTGTCGGGGTCGGGAGCCGAGGCGACCAGCAACTGCGTGTAGGGATGGGCCGGGTGCTGGGTCACCTCCTCGGCCGGGCCGCGCTCCACGATCTCCCCGGCGTACATGACCAGTACTTCGTCCGCGAAGTAGCGCGCGGACGCGATGTCGTGGGTGATGTAGAGCATGGCCAGCTTGAAGCGCTGGCGCAGGTCGTCGAGCAGCGACAGCATCTCGAGCCTGATGGAGACATCCAGCATGGACACCGGTTCGTCAGCCAGCAGCACCGTCGGCTTGGCGGCCAGCGCGCGGGCGAACGAGACCCGCTGCCGCTGGCCGCCGGACAGCTCGTGCGGGTACTTGGCCAGGAACTGCCTGGCGGGCGTGAGCCGCACCTGCTCCATCAGGGCGACGACTTCTGTGTCGACGCCCACGCCCCTGCCCTGGTGCAGCTTCACCGGCCGCTCGAGGTGGTAGCGCACGGTGTGCACCGGGTTCAGCGAGGCGAACGGGTCCTGGAAGACGTACTGGACCTGGCTTTTGTACCGGCGGAAGTCGCCGCGGTTTGACACCTCGACGGGCTTGCCTGCTAGCTTGATCGCGCCGGAGGTCAGGCTTTCCTGGCCGGCTAGCAGCCGGGCAGCCGTTGACTTGCCCGAGCCGCTCTCGCCCACCAGCGCCACGACAGCGCCCCGGTAGAGGTTGAAGGAGACATCACGGACCGCGTGCAAGGTCCGGTTCCGGCCGATCCGGAAATCCCTGCTGACCGAGATCGCCTCCATGGCCAGCGGCCCGCGTCCGGCGGCCGAAGAGGTCAGCGCCTGCGCCTGCGTCTGCTCGGTCATGCTCCCAGCTCCCCAGCGGTGTTCAGTGTCGCGGCCGGCTCCAGCGGGGGTGGCGTCTGCGGCAGCACGAAGGGGCAGGCCGTCACGTGCCCCGGATCCACGGAGCTGGCCACGGGCAGCAGATGCATGTCGACCTCCTCGCACGCCGAGGTGCCGTAGCCGCAACGCGGCAGGAACGGGCAGCCGGGCGGCGGGTGGCCCAGGTTAGGCGGCGAGCCCGGGATGCCGGCCAGCTCGCGTCGTGGCCCGTGAAGCGAGGGAAACGAGTTGAGCAGGCCCTTGGTGTAGGGGTGTGAGGGCTCGTGGTGGATCTCCGCCGCCGTGCCGATCTCGAGGAGCTGCCCGGCGTACATCACCGCGATCCGGTCGGTCAGCTCCAGCAGCAGGGAGAGATCGTGCGTGATGAACAGGATCGAGAAGCCCAGGCGCTCCTTGAGCTCCACGATCTGAGCCAAGATGTCGCGCTGCACCACGACGTCGAGTGCGGTGGTCGGCTCGTCCATGATGACGATCTCGGGATCGGTGGCCAGCGCCATCGCGATCATCACCCGCTGGCGCATGCCGCCGGACAGCTCGTGGGGGTAACTGCGCAGCCGCGAGCGCGGGATGCCAACGAGGTCGAGCAGCGAGGCGGTCCGCTCCTGTGCCTCGTCCCTGGGCATCCGCAGGTGCGCGCGGATGACGTCCAGAATCTGGTCACGGACGCTGAGTACCGGGTTGAGCGCGTTCATCGCGCTCTGGAAGACGATGGAGATCTCACGCCAGCGCAGCCGCTGCAGTTCGCTCGCGCGCAGCTTCATCATGTCGACCGGCTCGGTCACCCGGCGGCCGTGGTAGATGACGCTGCCGCCGGTGATCAGGGCGGGCGCCCGCAGCAGCCGGGTCGCCCCGTAGACCAGCGTCGACTTGCCTGAGCCGCTCTCGCCGGCCAGGCCGACCACCTCGCCGGCGGCGAGGTCCAGGTTCACCTTGTCCACCGCCCGGACGTCGCCGCCCGGCGTGCGGTACACGACCGACAGATCGCGGATCTGCAGCACCGGATCCGCGCCCGGCGCCGGGACGACCCGCGATGCGGCCGGGCTGGTCACCGGGGCTTGATCGGGGTTCGCGCTCATCGGGCCTGGCTCCCCTCGGTCTCGTCAATCAGCGAACCTCGGGAGAACGAGTGCAGGAACCCGGCGGGCCTGCCGCGGCGCTGCGACACCTCGGCCAGTACGGGTGTCGGGTCCGCGGGGCGGAGCCAGCGTCCGGCGATCCGGCTGGCGCTGGTCGCGTCGCGCAGGCGCGGGTTGCCGAGCTCGTCGATCCCGGTATTCAGCAACACCAGGCCGGTGCCGATGAGTGCCACCGCCAGGCCGGGCGGCACGAACCACCACCAGGCCCCGAGTTGCAGCGCCTGCTGGCTCTGGGCCCAGTAGAGCATCGTGCCCAGGCTCCAGCTGTTGAGGTCGGCGACGCCGATGAAGGCGAGGGCGACCGAGGCGCTGATCGCGTAGAGCACCGTGTTCACGAAGTTCGCCGCGATCAGGCTCACCTCGTTGGGCACGATCTCGTAGGTGATGATCCGCCATGTCTTCTCCCCGGTCTCCCGGGCGGCCGCGATGAAGTCGCGATTGCGGATGGCCAGGGTCTGCGCCCGGATTACCCGTGCTCCCCAGGGCCAGCCGAGCACGGCGAGCACGAGGATGGTCGCGGCCTGACCCTGGGTCTGCAGGTAGCCCAGCAGCACGATGAGCAGCGGCAGCGCGGGGATGACCAGGAACACGTTGGTGAGTAGCGACAGCAATTCGTCCCATACGCCGCCGAGGAAGGCGGCCGAGACGCCCACGATCACGGAAAGCGTCGTGGCCACCAGGCCGACGATCACCGCGAGCTCGAGGGTGAGGCGGATCCCGAACAGCAGCTGGGACAGGACGTCCTGTCCGCTCTGAGTGGTGCCGAGCAAGTGCTGGCCGTACGGTGCGTGCAGCGACTGGGCGAGCGAGGGATTCTGGTACGAGGGGTCATACGGCGTGACCAGCGGCCCGACGATGCCCGCGAGCACGAACAGGCCGAGCAGGACGGCGCCGACCTTGGCCTTGGGCGGCATCCGCCGCCAGCGGCCGGGCAGGGCGTCTTCCTTGGGCAGCGCGGCGGTGTCGGCGCTGATCGGCAGGACGGCGGTCATCGCGTGGCCTCCCCGGATCGTGCCCGCGGATCGGCGAGCACGATGATGATGTCGACGATCAGGTTGGCGACCAGCACCGCGAAGGTGATCACCAGGAAGATGGCCTGCATGAGCGGGTAATCGTGCGAGGTGACCGCGTTGAGCAGCAGCAGGCCGATGCCCGGGTAGGAGAAGACGATTTCCATGATCAGGGCGCCTGACACCACGAAGCCCAGCGCGAGGCCGAATCCCTGCAGTTGGGGCAGCAGCGCGTTGCGCGCCGCGTAGGTGAAGACGACCCGGCGGTTGGGCAGGCCCTTAGCCTGCGCCGCGATCACGTAGTCCTCGCCGACCGTGGTGATCATGACGTTGCGCATCTGCAGCATCCAGCCCGCGATCGAGGTGAGCACGATGGTCAGTGCCGGCAGCAGCGAGTGGTAGAGGGCGCTGCTGATGAACGACCAGTCCCATCCGGGGATCAGGCCCTCCCCGTATCCCTGGCCGATCGGGAAGACGTGCAGCTTGATGGCGAGAACAGCTCGATCAGGATCAGCGCGAAGAAGAAGTAGGGGATCGCCTGCAGGAACATCAGGCCGGGCAGCACCCGGTCCAGTGTGCCGCCGTGCCGCCAGCCGGCCACGATGCCGAGCGCGGTGCCGATCAGGAAGGCGATGACCGTCGCCGTTCCGACCAGGGTGAGGGTCCACGGGAGGGTCTCACCGAGCAGCGTGGAGACCTGGGCGGGGTACTGCGAGACGTCGGTGCCGAAGTTGAAGTGGAAGACATCGTCAAGGTATGACCAGTACTGATGCCAGATCGAACCGGGATGTCCCACCCCGAGCATCGCCTCGATGGCGTGGTAGGCCGAGGGCTGCAGGTTCGGGAACTTCGACATGATGTTCTGGACCGCGTTACCCGGCATGAGCCGCGGGATGAAGAAGTTGATGGTGAGCGCTACCCAGGCGGCGACGACGTAGAACCCGAGGCGGCGAAGGATAAAGGACATGGCGGTTCCTATGCCTTGGCTGCTTGCCGGGCCAGGCGGCGGGTCTTGGGGTCCTTGGCGGTCTTGGGGTCCCTGACGGTCCGGGTGCCGGCACTGCGGCTACCGGCTTGTACGGTAGCCGAACGCATGCGGGCGGCTTTAAGGGTCTCGACGGGCCGCCGGATGACCGTGCCGGGCGGGCAGCCGCAGCTTGACCTCAGCACGAGTTCGGCCGGCAGCAGTTCCACCACCGGGGGCAGGTCCGGGTTGGCGATGCGGTCGAGCAGCCGGGCGCAGGCCCGTTCGCCGAGCATGCGCATGGGCTGGTGAATGGTGGTGAGCGGGGGATCGCACAGGCTGCCGGGGAAGATGTCGTCGAAGCCCACCACGGCCACGTCTTCTGGCACCCGGATGCCGGCCCGCGCCAGGGCCTTGAGCACCCCGATGGCCATCTGGTCGTTGGCGGAGACGATGGCGTCCGGGAGGTCCTCACGGGACATGGCGACCAGCTTTTCGCCCGCTTCCTCTCCGCTCTGGACGCTGTAGAACCCCTGGTGAGAGCCGATGAGCTGGCAATCCGGGTTCGAGCGGAGCACATGCTCGAGGCCAAGCCGCCGCTCGCGGCTGTCCGGGGAATCCGCCGGCCCGTTCACGAAGAACAGCCGCCGCCTGCCGTGATCGCGGATGAGGTGGGTGACCACGGCGGCCGAGCCGGAGAAGTTATCCGCCGTCACCACGTCGGCCGCCCGTTCGTCCGGGGTGCCGGCGAAGACCACCAGGGGAACCCGGGCGGCCATCCGCTCCACGAACCGGTCGGGAACGATTCCCTCGGCGATCAAGATCCCGTCCGCCTTGCCGGAGAACGACTCCAGGCGCGGGAAGCAGGGATCGTTCGCGCCCTGCAGGAAGGTGATCAGCAGCGACCACTCCTGGTCCCGGATCCGCGCTTCGACTCCGCGCAGCACCTCGTCGTAGAAGAGCAGGTTCATGTTCTCGATGTCGTACTGCTGCGCCGCGCGCTCCACGCACACCATGCCGATTACGTCCTTGTGGCGACGTGACAGGCTCTGGGCGGCGCCGTCCGGCACGTAGCCGAGTTCCTCGATGGCCCGCTGCACCCGGATCCTGGTGGCCTCCCGGACGCGATCCTGGCCGTGCACCACCCGCGAGACCGTTGCGGTGGATACGCCGGCCAGGCGCGCGACATCGTAGAGAGTTACCATTTTTTCCCGTTCAGCGGCATGGCTAACTTCCTCTGTCACCTGCTGTTATCTGCGCAGGAACCGGACATCCGGACGTCACATAGCAGACATGTAAGCGTTTACAACCGAAATCTAAGCGCTTACACTAACCCTCAGCACAGGGGCCGTCAAGGTCCGTAGTGATAACAAAAAGGAGAGGCTGATGACGGGAACGGCACCAGATGCCGACGGCGCCCTGGACTTCCCCGCGGGGTTCATCTGGGGAGCATCGACGGCCGCCTACCAGATCGAAGGAGCAGCGAGCGCAGGCGGCAAGGGCCCTTCGGTGTGGGATACCTTCAGTCACACGCCCGGCAAGGTCCGCGGTGGCGACACAGGCGATATCGCCTGCGATTCCTACCATCGCTACCCTGAGGACATCGCGCTGATGGCTTCGCTCGGGCTGAGCTCCTACCGGTTCTCGATCTCCTGGCCGCGGGTCCAGCCAGGCGGTCGCGGCCCCGCGAACCAGCGGGGCCTGGACTACTACCGCGCCGTGCTCGACGAGCTAGCCAGGCATAACATTGCGGCTACGGTCACCCTCTACCACTGGGACCTGCCCCAGGAACTCCAGGACGCCGGCGGCTGGGCGGTCCGCGACACCGCCCAGCGATTCGCCGAGTACACCGCCCTTACCGCGGAGGCGCTCGGCAACCGGGTCACCCGCTGGATCACGCTGAACGAGCCGCAGGTCGTGTCGACCAACGGCTATCGCACCGGCGACCACGCTCCCGGACTGCGGGACGGCGATGCCGCGGCGGCCGCCACGCATCACCTGCTGCTCAGCCACGGGCTGGCGGTGCAGGCACTGCGCAGCGCGGGCGCGGCCGAGGTCGGCATTACCCTCGACGTGCATCCGGTCCGCGTGCTAGGCGACGCCGGTTCCGATGCCCTCGAGCAGGGACGGCTGATCACTGACGCGGCGGCGAACGGCATCTATCTCGAGCCTGTGCTGCACGGCCAGTACCCGGTGCACGCTCCGCAGGCCCTCCTCCCGCCGCCCGCCCTGATCGCCGACGGTGACCTGCAGACGATCGACCAGTCGCTTGACTTCCTCGGCCTCAACTACTACTCCCCGATCTTCCTGCGGGCGGGCGACCCTGCTGACCTCAGGCGCCGCGAACAGCCAGCTCGCTGCCGGGTACCAGGCGTGGTTGAGTACCGGCCCGAGCACCTCGAGCGGACGAACATGGGCTGGCTCGTCGATCCGAGCGGGCTGCACCAGATTCTGGTCGAGGTGTCCAAGCAGGCCCCGGGCCTGCCACTTTATGTCACGGAGAACGGCCGTGCGGCCGAGGACTACGTGACCCCGGAGGGTCAGGTGGACGACGTCGAGCGGGTCAGGTACCTGCACGCGCATCTGGAAGCCGCCGCGCGAGCGATCAAGGATGGCGCCAACCTGGCCGGGTACTTCGTCTGGTCGCTGCTCGACAACTTCGAGTGGGGCTGGGGTTACCAGAAGCGATTCGGGATCGTCTTCGTGGACTTCGGGACTCAGCGCCGTATCCCTAAGTCCAGTGCTTATTTCTACTCGGGCGTGGTGCGGAATAACGCGATACCGCTACTGCCAGGGACCTGACGGCGAAGGGGGACGACGTCGAGCTGGGCACCGCAACCACCGCATCAGGGCCGGGGCCAGGCCGCGAACCTCCCCCGGAGCACGGCGACATCTTGCGGGCTGAGCCCGAAGGAGGCGAATACCCCGTCGCCCCACCGATCCAGTCGTCCGCCTGCGTCCGCGAAATCCCTGTCGGTCAGGCCCGGATCCAGCCGCCGGGCGAAGCCGATTATCTGCTCGATGCTGTAACGCTTGAGCGCGGCCGCCGTGTCCACGTAATCACGCGGCTCGGCCCGGCTGGCTAGTGCGCACACTTTGCCGCCGATCACATCTTCAAGATCCAGGACGGGTCCTACATCCATGGCTACCGGGCTGCGGGTCCGGTCAAAGTAGGCCATCTGCAGCATCATCTGTTCCCCGCCCGGTCCGGTGACGATCCACTCGGCCAGTCCTTCGCCTATCCCGTCGAAGATATCTGCGAGACCGGAGGTCTTATCCCGGCGCTCGGTCTGCAGGCCGGCGTCGCGCACCGCAGCCTCCACCGCATCCGCGGCCGCCTCCACGCCGCCCTGTTCATCGCTGAAGACGTCGACGTCCTGCGTGGCCCGGTCGATGATCCCGTGAGCGATCAGGGCGTTGCCGCCGCCGAGGGCGAACCCGTGGGGGGCGGCGGCCCGCAAGGCGATAGCGGCCACCTGGCCATGGAACTTACCGACCGGCACTAGGCCGCCGCAGCCGCCGCGGCCCGCAGCGTCGGGTGCTGGTCCTCCCATGCTTGCCGGACACCCTCGGGCAGGAACAGGTCAGGCCATAGGGCGGTCAGCGTATCGCCGTCCAGGTAGGTGGTGAGATCCTCCGATCGGCTCGCTTCCCGAAGTACAGTCTGGTAAAGCCACCGTCGCATGTCCGGGTCGCCGAGGTCGAATACGTGATCTGGGGAACTCCAGAACAACCACAGCGGCAGCTTAACCGTGCCCTCGGTGGGTCCCTGCAGATCCGCGAGGCTCGCGGCGACGATTGCGCTGCGCCCGGGGCGCGACTGGTACCGGTTCCGGGACACGGCAGGAGGCGTAGTAGCCATGAACTAAAGGTACACCGCCGGCTCGTTCGTGTCGAAGAGCTGGTCGAATAACTAGAGTTGCCTGCGCGGCCGTCAGAGGTCCGCGATGGCCTGGGCCGGATCAGGCTCCGGTGTTCCGCTGGGTTCCCAGTCCTGGCCCGATCGCGCGTACGGATACCAGCGGAGGTCACGGCCGAGGCGCAGCTGCAGGTGGCCTGCGGTGATCCGGTTGCCCTGGACGGTTTCCGCCGCACCGGTCTTGGTCCGCAGTGCGAGCCGCGCCGTCTGCAGCAGGTCAGCGGCATCCGAATCTTCGGTGCCTGGATCCCACTCGGCATGCAGCAGTTCCAGGCCCGCCATGCCACCCTGCCGCCAGGCCAGCGCCTCCCGGGCCAGGTCACGTTGGCCGACCCCGGAGCGGGCCGTCAGCGCGGTGAACGACGGCGTGCCCAGGGCCCGGGCGGCCCGGCGGGCCAGGTCGGCGTCCGGGTCAAGGGTCAGGCCGGCGTCGGGGGACAGACCGACCGCCATTTCCCAGGCTCGGCTGGCCGCGTCCGCGGCCAGCTCAAGCAGGTCGTCGCGGAGTCCGGGCCGCCAAGGCGGCGGGTCCACAGGAAGCGCCGCGGGCGGCCCGGGCCGTCCTGGCGGCAACGGCACGGCCGGGATCGGGGCCGATGGCTCCGGCGCGCCGAACGCCGCCCTGGCGTCCACGCCCTCGTCGATAGCCGGCTGGCCGGCCTTCGCCGCTTGCCTCGGTCCGGCATCGGCCTGACCGTCCGCTGTCGCTCCCGGCGCGGCGGACGGGCCGGGTGCCGCGCCGCGCCGGCGTGCCCGGATCCCGGCTAGCACCTGATCGCGAGTCCGGCCGCGCAAGAGAAAGAGGGTGAAGGGGTCGGCGTCAAGCGCGTCGGTCAGCAGGTAACACGCCGCCGCCGAATGCTTGCACGGATCCGCGTCGTCCGGGCAACTGCAGCGCGGCCCGAGCTCGCCGCCGCCGGGAAGCAGGTCAAGCCCGGCGCTGGCCGCGTCGTCGGCGATTTCGGGCGGTAGCTCGCCATCAAGCAGCGCCGCCGCGTGGCCGAGCCGGGCGGAGATGGCCTCGAGCACCCGGTCCCATTCGTCGTCGCTGAACCTCCGCACCCGGATCCTGACCTCATACGGCTGGGTCTTGCGGCCCTGCACTTTCGCGCGTGCCTCGCCTGGCGCCAGGGTCAGCTCACCGACCGCGCCGGAGCGCGCGTAGTCCCGGCCCCGAGGCAGCCGGTCGGGGTCCAGACGGGCTCGCTGCTCCAGCGCTTCCAGCCACGCCCGGCCCCACCAGGTGCGGCCGAACTCCGGCTGCCCAGAGCCCGGTTCGATCGTGTCGCTTACCTCGCTCACGGGGCGGCTCGCAGGCTGACCAGCTCGGTGAGCTCGGCGTCGGATAGCTCGGCGATCCAGCCCTCCCCGGAGCCGATCACGGCGTCGGCGAGCTCGCGTTTCTTCTCAAGCAGGGCCGCGATCCGGTCTTCGAGCGTCCCCTCGGCGATGAGCCGGTGCACCTGCACGGGGCGGTCCTGGCCGATCCGGTACGCCCGGTCGGTAGCCTGATCCTCCACCGCCGGGTTCCACCAGCGGTCGTAGTGCAGCACGTGGGTGGCGCGGGTCAGCGTCAGGCCGGTGCCGCCCGCTTTGAGCGAGAGCAGGAACACCGGCGCATGGCCGGCCTGGAACTGGGTCACCATCTCCTCCCGGCGCGGCACCGGAACCCCGCCGTGCAGGAACAGGGAGCGGATCCCCCGGGCGTCGAGATGCTGCTGCAGCAGCGTGGCCATCTGGGTGTACTGGCTGAACACGAGCATCGATTCGCCGCCGGCCAGGATCAGGTCGGTCAGCTCGTCGAACGCGGCCAGCTTCCCCGACCGGCCGTCCAGCGGGCCCGATTGCTTGAGGTACTGGGCCGGATGGTTGCAGATCTGCTTCAGCGCGGTCAGCAGCTTGAACACCAGGCCGGCCCGCTCGATGCCTTGCTTGGTTTCGATCGCTTCCATCGTCTCGCGGACCATCGCCTCGTACAGCGTGACCTGTTCGGCGGTCAGCGGCACGAACAGGTCCGTCTCGGTCTTGCGGGGCAGTTCGGGCGCGATGCCGGGGTCGGTCTTCTTGCGCCGTAGCAGGAACGGCCGGATGAGGGCGGCGAACCTGGCGGTCGCCTCGGCGTCACGGTACCGCTCGACCGGGACCGCCACCCGGCGGGTGAACGCCTCCAGGTGCCCGAGCAGGCCAGGCGTCGACCAGTCGAGGATCGCCCACAGTTCCGACAGCCGGTTCTCCACCGGCGTCCCGGTCAGCGCGATTCTGGCGGGCGCGGGCACCGCCCGCAGTTCGCGCGCGGTCCGCGACAGCGGGTTCTTCGCATGCTGAGCCTCGTCGGCGACGACCAGACCCCAGCCGATCTCCGCGAGCCGCGCGGAGTCACGCAGCACGACGCCGTAAGTGACCAGGACGATCTCATCGACGGCGAGGTCCTGCAGGTGCCGTCCGCCCCCGTGATAGCGACGGACCGGGACGTCCGGGGCGAACCTGCGTACCTCGCGCTCCCAGGTGCCGAGCAGCGAAGCCGGGCACACCACGAGCGTGGGACCCGCCTTCGCCTCCCGCCGGTGCAGGTGCAGCGCGATCACCTGGATCGTCTTGCCGAGCCCCATGTCGTCGGCGAGGCAGCCGCCGAGACCCGCGTCGCACATCCCGGCCAGCCACGCCAGGCCCCGCTGCTGATATGGCCGGAGCGCCGCCACCAGGCCTGGCGGCGGCTCGAGTGGCTCCGGGGCGGACGCGATGCCCGCGACCTGGGCGGCCAGGTCGGCGAGCGGGCCTTCCGCGACCACCGTGACCGTCTCGCCGTCGATGTCCGCCGAACCCGCGAGCACGGCCCCGAGCGCCTCGGACCTGCGCATCCGCGTCCGCGGCGGTCGGCGCAGCTTGTCGAGCAGGGCCGGGTCGAGGATCACCCAGCGGCCCCGCAGCCGGATCAGCGGCCGTTTCGCCTCGGCTAGGGCGGCGATCTCGTCGGCGTCGAGCAGCGCGCCGCCTAGCGTAAGCTGCCAGCGGAAATCCAGCAGCGCGTCGAGGCCGAACCCCGCCTCTGTCAGCTTCTCCGGCGCCGGCGTGACCATGGCCCGAAGCTTCAGGCCGTCGCCAAGCAGGCTGGACGGCCAGAGCACCTCGATGCCGGCACCGGATAGCTCCTCGGCGGCCGGGCCGAGCAGGCTGGTCAGCGCGTCGTCGTCGAGGTCGATGACCGACGGGCTGGCCTGCTCAAGCACCTCCGCAAGCGGCGGCCATATCAGCGCGCCGCGCCGCAGCGCCAGCAGCAAGTCGGTCTCCGCCTGCGCGCCGAATCTGGAGAGCACCGTCTCCGGCTGGCTCCACAGCGCGGCGGCGTCGACGATCAGGCTCGGATCGGCGTTGCTGCGCAGCTGCAGCACCAGGCGGAACGCCGGCGCGGCCCCCTCATCCTCTGCCGCATCCTTTTCCGGCGCATCCTCCGGATCCGCCTCCGCCGGGTCGTCTTCCTCGGCGTCGGCCGTGGGTGACGCCGGGATCGCCTCGATCCGCAGGCCCAGACGTGCCCCGGCCGACAGGCCGTCGGTGGTGTCGGCGAGCCATTCGACCAGATCGCCGACCCGGGTCGGCTCGGCGGCGGCGAACGCTGACGATGCAGTCGTCCGCGGCGCTGCGGGCGACCGCGCGATCATGTCGGCGATCGCGTCCCACAGGTCGCGGATCAGCCCTTCCGGGGAACGGAGCCGCATCGGGCGCGAGCCGGGAACGGCCAGGGCGTGCCCGGTCGGCGGGAAGACGGCCGCGAGTTCACGCAGCCAGCTGAGGTCGGACGGATCGAGCGGGCCGGCCCGCCAGACGTCCGTGTCATCGGCGCCGACGGTCGGCAGAAGCCTGCCGCGGGCCACCAGTCCGACGCCTGCGGCGGCGGCCGCCGCCCAGACCCTGGCACTGCGCCGCATCGGCCGTCCAGCACGCTGATCGGGATCGATGGCGAGCAACGCCGGAAGAGCCTCGGCGAGCGGGATGAGATCCGCCGAGACCAGGCGCTTGCGGATGCCGTAGGTGCCGCCAGGGAAGACGAGTTCCAGCTTGGCTGATCCCGAGCCATTCCCCCAGAGCGCGAACACGCCCCGCCGGGGAATCTCGCTCGGTACGAAGACCAGCTCGCCATCCAGCACGCAACCACACGATACCGGTTCTCTTGTCCGGCCGAGCGAAACTTCCGGTAGATCGTGCCTAGCTCATAGCTGCTCGACGGCGTGCCGAACGGACCGTGTTACCTCGATCCACGAAACGCTCGACTAGATCGCCGCGTTACGGTGGTGCGATCTTTACGTCCTTCGGCGACCAGGGGGATCTCGATGATCTATTCCGGCGGGCCGATCGAGGGCGGGATCCCGAACGTCGATCTCGTCAGCTTCATCTTTGAGCGTGCGGGCGAACGGGGTGACAGGCCGGCGCTGATCGATGGGCCGACGGGCAGGACGCTGAGCTACGCGGAGCTGGAGCGAGACGTCCGTTGCTGCGCCGCGGGACTGGCGGCGCGTGGCCTCGGGAAAGGGGACGTGTTCGCGATCTTCATGCCCAACGCGCTCGAGTACGCGGTCGCGTTCTACGGCTCGATCGCTGCGGGTGGCGCGTGCACGACGGTTAACCCGCTGTACACGGCCCGCGAGCTGGGCCTTCAGCTGACCGACTCGGGCGCCAGGATGCTGCTGACGGTCCCCGCGTTCCTCGAGGGGGCACGCGGCGAAGGCGCGACGCCGTTCGCGCAACTGCTGGGCGATCCCGGCGATGCCCCGGACCCGGGCACCGATCCCGCTGGTGACATCGCCGCTCTCCCGTACTCGAGCGGGACGACCGGCGCGGCCAAGGGCGTGATGCTCAGCCATCGGAACCTGGTGGCCAACACGTTGCAGATGAGCATCCCGTTCCGAGTGGGACCCGAGGAGGCGATGATCCTCGTGCTGTGGTCGGGAGCGGCGCTCGTGACGATGCCGCGGTTTGAGCTGGGTTCCTATCTTGAGCTATCCGAGCGCTACCGGGTCACCCGCGCGTACGTCGTCCCGCCGCTTGCGCCGGCGCGCCACCCGGCCGTCGACCAGCACGACCTGTCATCGCTGCAGACGGTCATCTGCGCAGCAGCACCGCTCGGCGCGGAGCTCGAGGATGCCTGCTCGGCCCGGCTCGGCTGCCCGGTCATCCAGCGCCCAGGTCGCGCCCCACAAACGCATCCGTCAGATTGAGCTGATCGACGCGATCCCCAGATCGGCCTCGGGCAAGATCCTGCGACGAATGCTGCGCGACCGAACGGCCCACGCCTAAGCCCCCGGCCCGCAAGCCCCAGCAACGCTGCCCGCGAGCTTCACTGGTGCTCAGGACGGGCCGCTTGACTTCGCGGAGACGCCGCGAGCCCACGTTTCCGCGGAGACGCCGGCGGCCCGTCAGGAGCGCACCTGATGTCCTGGAAATGTCAGACTGCGATACTAATATCAAATACATGTTCGAGATAAAGCAGTCGGCCGTAACTCCCGGCACGACCATCCCCGCCCCATACTCTGACCCAAATCCATCGCAACCCGTGCCAATGGAACGGCTGGAGGCGCAGATCTGCGAGCTGGCCGGGCACATAGCCGCGGCCACCTGCCGTTTCCTGGTTCTGCTCGGTGACTTCGATGCCCGCCGTGGCTGGGCGAGCTGGGACATGCCCAGCTGCGCCGGGTGGCTGTCCTGGAAGTGCCAGATGGGCTCCGGCGCGGCCCGGGAGCATGTCCGGGTCGCCCGGGCGCTGCGGGACCTGCCGGTCATCCGTGCCGAGTTCGGAGCCGCCCGGCTGTCGTACGCCAAGGTCCGCGCGCTGACCCGGATCGCCACGCCGGAGACCGAGCAGGGCCTGGCCGAGATAGCCGGGCCGATGACCGGTAACCAGCTGGAGCGGTTCGCCCGTGCCCACCGCAAGGTCAGCCGCGTCGACGACGCCACGGCGCGGATCGGGCGGCGGCTCGCCTGGCGCATCGAGGACGACGGGTCACTGGCGGGCACCTTCCGCCTCCCGCCGCTCCAAGGTGCGGTGCTGCTGCAGGCACTCCGCGCGGCCGCCGGCGACCTCGAACACCCGCATGACAGCGGCGCCGCCGTTTCCGCGGAGACGTCGGCGGTCGGCAAGACGCCAGGTCACCCCGCTGATCCGGCCCGGTGCCATGTCGAGGACGGCCCCGCGCTCAGCGTCACCACCGCGGAGATGCTGACCTGCACCGCTACCTTGAGCTGGATGCGGCACGACCACGACGGCACGCTTCTCGACGTCGGCCGCCGCACCAGAAGGCCCAGCGCCGCGCTGCGTCGGGCCGCCCGCGAACGGGACCACTGCCGGTGCCGGTACCCCGGCTGTGAGTCCCGCCGGGTTGACCTGCACCACATCCAGCACTGGATCAACGGCGGCCGGACCAGCCTGAAGAACCTGATCAGCCTGTGCAAATATCACCACATGCTCGTGCACGACCGCGGGTACCTCATTGCCCCGGTGCCCGGCGGCGAATTTACCTTCTTCCGGCCAGACGGGACCGCCATCCCAGCCAGCCCGTCGCTGCCCGGCAGCGACGAGACCATCGAGAACTGCCACGACGCGGACATCACCCCCGAAACGATCATCCCGCCCTGGTACGGTGAGCGCCTCGACCTGGATTACGCTATCCACGCATGCTTCGCCAACGCCGAATACCAGGCCCGCCAGCGCGACAAGGCGAAACAGGACAGCCGCCCCGCAGTTACCCCAGCCGGACCCGAACCAGAGCCCCGGCAGCCCACCGTCGGCGGAGTCGACATCATCGCCGCGATGCGGGGGGCGGGCCAGAAATACGCCTACCGCTGACAGTCGTACGCCCCGGCCAGAACTACGAGTGGCTGACCGCACACCACCAGGCACAACCCACCTGCCGGGAGCGGCGGCGGGGTCCGCGATCGGTGACTTTCGCCTCTAGGGCTGACCTCCAAAGCGCGCAATCCTGATTCTGGGGGCTTGTCTCCGGAGGCCGACATGACCACGGCCGAGTCGAAGATCTTCGGACCGCACTTCGAGGCGCTAGCCGCCGAGTGGGTCGCGCGTTACGCCTACGACGAGGCTGGCCTGGCGCTAGGGCCGGTGGGGCAAAGCGTCATCGCTTGCCGCGAGCACAAAACCGGGCATGAGGTCGACGTCCTCGCCCTCGCCCGGGGATGCCGGCCGCGAACCCCCGGTGCCCCGATCGCATTCATCGGCGAGGCCAAGTACCGTGACCGCCGACCCGGCCTAGCTGAGCTGCTCAGGCTTCAGCACATCCGCGACCTGCTGGCCGCGGTTGGCCATGACGCCGGTGCAGCTACGTTCGGCCTGTTCAGCGGAACGGGTTTCACTGAAGACCTGCAGGCACAGGCCGCGCGCAGCCACGGTCAGATCCTGCTTTCCGGGCTGGACACCCTCTACGGCCTGTCAGGCCGGCCCGCGTGACTCCCGGACCGGACCACGGCAGCTATCTTGGCGCGGGATCGGTCAGACCCGCCTCGTCGAAGCGCTGCAACAGGCTGGGCTTACGCGTGTGCTGCTCGCGCAGTTCCACGAAACGCTGCGTGAAGGCTGCTGAGTCGCCTTGGCGATCGGCGAGCGGCCTTCTCGCGTTCCGCCTCACGGGCTCCTGCCGCCGTCCACAACTCGGCAGCAGTGCGGGGCCGGGCCAGTTTCCGGTCCCCGCCGAACTTGTTCCTGCGGAACTGGCGCAGTAGGAGCGCCTGGACCCGGGCGCCCTCGCCGCTGACGACTCGCGTGAGCAGCTTGTGCTTCTCCCGTGCCGGAAGGGACGTGACCCACTCGGTCGGGCCATCGTCGTTGTGCCCATCCGGGCTGGCGGCTACAGCTGCCGCGAGCAGATCCTCATCGATCTCGAGGAAATCAACGACGGCCCGGAACGGCCCGCGATCATGTTGTTAAAACCCGGAGAGATGTTCTTCCTCGTCGTAGGCATCGACCGAGGCTTCCTCGATTATCGCGTTCAGTTCTGCCGTGCTCAGTCCCTTCACGGGCGTCGTCCTCTAACATGTTCCGAAGTACGCGTTCCGGCGTCCCGACGTCGTGGTGTACCGCTGCAAGGATGATCGCGACGCCAAGCGGGAGCATCGGATGTCCTGTTGGTGGTCGAAGTGTCCTCGCCGTCGGCCGAACGGGAAGACTTAGCCATTCAAGGTCGCCGTACCTTCGAAGACTGGTCAAATAGCGGCGCCGCCTCAGAAGGTCGGTGGCATATGCTGCGATGGCTTCATGGCCAAGCGTCACCACAGAGGCCGTCTGGGCTCCGGACGATATCTCACTCCTATGGCGCTAGCCACCCTGGGCACGCGGCGGGCCGATCTGGACCACGCCGCGTCCGTTCTATCCGAGCGCACCCGCTTCGAGCGCTAGCTTCCGTGACATTGCCCCGAGAGCTTCGGTCAGAACCGCCAGCGTGTCGCGCCGCCCGGTGCGACCGTCTCGAGCGCCGTGGCCGTGTGCACGGCCAGGCAGTACACGAACCAGGGCGGCGGTCCGGCCGACGGGGCGCTGAACTCAGCGGTGATCGCCCGCCCGGTGTCATCGACGCGGGCGGGCCAGCCGCCGGCGGCCCAGCGCGCCGCCATGGCCGCCACGACCGGCGGATCGGTGACCTGAGAGGCGGTGCCTTCGACCACGAGATCGAACTCGCGGGTGGCCACACTCAGCGCGCACCGCGGGTCGCGGGCCAGGTTCCTGCCCTTGCGCGTTCGACCACCGGTCTCGAACCAGAAGGCACCATCGGCCCACAGGGCGCCTACGCCCGTAACGTGCGGGCTGCCGTCCGGGTTGAGCGTGGTCAGCCAGCAGGTGTGCCGGTCCGGTCCGCCGGAGCCCGGCGCCTGGCCGACACCCGCGTCGAGCCGGGCTTGAATGCGAGCCCAGTCCAGCAAGGGCAAGTCGTAGAGATCAGCGAGGTTGGTTGCGTCCATGACGGACAGACCTTACGGCAGCCGGAAACTCATCGGTAACTCCGCTGAGGGCATGGCTCGGCCGGCCCTCTGTCACGTCACCGCGGAGCGGGCGAAGACGCGGATGGCGACGGCGGTCGGTTACCCCATAGCGCGCCAGGGGAGGATGGCGACGACAGGAGTCAGTCCCACGTATTCCTCCTGGGTGGGGATCTGGTTGGCCAGGATCTCGGACAGGCCGTACATGAACACGGTGAACGTGAGGACGGCACCGATGAACCGGCCGACGCCCGCGGCGGTGGCGTGAAAGTTGCTACCGCGCAGCCATCCAGCGGCCATCAGCGCTACGACCTGCAGCATGCTGACCGCGATGGCGACAGTCATGGTGCCAGGTCGAGGTTGCGCCGGCCGGTCAGCGCCTTGTCGACCACGGAGTCCTGGTAAACGGCACTGCTGATCAGCCGGGCCGCGATGGGGCTGCGGACGACGTTGAAGCCGCTCAGGCACGCCGTGCCGGCCGTCGGCGTGATGGTCGTGGTCAGCATCCCTATCGTGGTCGACTTCCCGGCACCGTTCGGGCCAAGCAGCCCGAACACCTCACCCGGTGCCACCTGGAAATCGATCTCCCTGACCGCCTCGACTCCACCTGGATAGGTCTTGCGCAGACCGCGGACGTCGACGGCGGCGCTGCGGTCGCCTGGGACGGCACGGAATCGTACCGCCATGGCCTTGCCCCTCACCTCGGAGTGCCCGGGCGGGCGGAGGCAGGCAAGATCTGCAGGCGCATGAACTGCTGGATGCCCAGCAGGCGGAATCCGCCTCGCATAAGCGGGCTGAATACGGACTTGACCAGCGGCCTCGCCTCCTGTGAGTCCAGGAATACCGGGTTCGTGGCGTCGTAGTCGCGGCCGTCCAGCCGGATTGAGCAGCGGCCGGCCGCCCGCAGTTGTACTCCGGCGTGATGAACAGGCAGGCGTCGCCCTCGGCGATCTTCTCGTTCCACCGCTTCACGGCGGGGGCGGAGAAGACGGGGTGACGCGGGTCGACGACGGTTGCGAGCGTCTCGCCGACAGGCCGGCTGCTCAACATGCATGCGCAGATGGCCCACGCCCCGGCCGTCCTCGACGCCTACGTCTCAATCAGGCGGGCGACGGCCCAGCACGGAACGCTGGACGCCTCGGTCCGCACGGCGCTCATGCTGGCCGCCGCCGTGATCGATGACAGCGAGTACGCACTGGCCGTCATCTCGACATTGGCGCTACGATCCGGCTTGCGCCAGGATCAGGTCGACGCGCTGCTGGCCGGGCAGGATCTAGGCGAGGAGAAAACCGACACGCTCATCGGAATGGCGCGGGAGGCGGCGGCGAATTCCGGGCGGGTCAGCGACTCGGCCTGGGCCCGGGCCGTCGGCAGCGGCTGGGGTGACGACCAGCTTGCCGAGGCCTTCGCTTACCTCGGCCTGACCGTCTTCACTTCGTACTTCCTCAACTACGCGGCCACTGACCTGGACATTCCGGTCGGCCTGCCCAGGCCAGGGCCCGCCGGGGAATCATGACATGGAACTGGTCCAGAGCCGCATCGTGACCGACGACGTTCAGCGGCTGGCGGCGTTCTACGCCCAGCTGCTGCGGACATCGGTAGCGCTGAACGACTATTACGTGGAAATCCCGGCCGGAGCGATGTCAGTCGGCTTCTCTAGCGAGCTGGCGCCTGGCTAGTCGGGCTCCGCTCAGAAGGTATTACGCTCACCTTCGTGAGCGGGACTGGTCTGGAGCGCAGGGTGGTGACCGCGGCTGAGGAGGCGCTGGGCCGGCGGAAGTTCGTGACGGTCGCGGACGTGTGCATCGGCCTGGGCTGGCTGCACGAACGCCACCTGGATACCTGGCGGCAGGGCCGCGTGCCTGACCTGGAGTGCTTCTTGCCGGTACACGACGACCGGCTCGCCCAGATCGTCGCCTGCCTGCAGCGCTGGGCCGAGGCCAACAAGCTGAGGCCGGTCGAGACGGACTATGTCGCTGCCACCAGAGGCCGGCGTGAGCTGCGTTTCACCGCCGGCGGCGACCCAGCGACCGAACGGGCATGGCGGACGCACTGGGTCTCGGCCGAACTGTCCGCCGCGCAGCGGGAACGCATGGCCGCGCCGCCCGACCTGGTGGTCGTGCAGCCGGTCAAGGACTGGTCCTGCGCCGAATGCGGCGGCACCGGGGACCTGCTGATCATGGACGATGACGGCCCGCTCTGCCTGACCTGCGCCGACCTGGACCACCTGGTGTTCCTCCCGGCGGGTGACGCGGCCCTCACCCGCAGGGCGAAGAAGGGCAGCCGCCTGTCGGCGATCGTCGTCCGGTGGAGCCGGACGCGCAAGCGCTATGAGCGGCAGGGCATCCTGGTTGAGGAACCGGCCCTTGAACAGGCGGAGCAGCAATGCCTCGGCGACGAGGATGCCCGGCTGCGGCGCCGCGAGCGAGACCGGGAGCGCCGGGCTGATTCTGACGTAGAACTGCAGGCACGCCTGGTGGAAGTGATCGCCCGGCTGTTCCCGGGCTGCCCGCCCGCGCGCGCCGAGGCGATCGCCCGGCACACCAGCCTGCGGGGCAGCGGTCGGGTGGGACGTTCGGCGGCCGGGAGGTCGCTGGATGAGAAGGCGATCACGCTCGCCGTGGTGGCGTCGGTGCGTCATGAGGACACCGATTACGATTCCCTGCTGATGGCTGGCATTCCGCGCGAAGATGCCCGAGAGCGGATAAGGGCCACGATCGAGCGCGTTATCGCAGCCTGGGCGTAAGGCGATGGAGTTAAGGGTCGGAGGGACCGCTGCGGGGGGCCGCTCCGGCAAGTGGCAGCGTCAGGCGGGCTCGCTCTGCGTTGCTTCCCTTTCGAACTCTGCCGCTTCGGCCTCAGCTATGCGTCTCTCGGCGGCCACGTCGATCGACCGGGCGAAGACGTAGTACAGGACCGCAGCCACGGGCAAGCCGATGAAGAAGGAGATGTCCGCGTTTCCGAGCGCCTTGGCGGCCGGACCTTCATAGAGAGTGCCGACGTTGAAGAAGGGCGTCATGGCGGCGAAGCCGATGAGATACGCAAGGATCCCCCGCCATCCCCACCGGCCGTAGATCCCGCGCGGGTGAAGATCTCGGCGATCGCGTAGTGACCACGCCGTACGATGTAGTAGTCGACCAGGAAGTTATTGAAGTTCCCGAGGAAGTTCTTTGTCGCCGCGAGCGCGCCGATCACCGAGAGCACCGCCGTGAAGGCCAGGGTCACAACGCGCAGGCCGAGCGTCGGCCGGACCTTCTTAAACGAGTCGACCGCGCTGATGAGCGTCAGCGAGCCGCCGTACATGTTCAGGGCCGTGACCGAGACCAGGCCGAGTGCGGCGACGATGAGCACGACGGCGCCGAAGCCAGTGAAAACGTGGTCGCCGACCTGGTCGAGCTCGGCGATACCCGTGCCGTCGAAGCCGGTGCCTGCCCATGCCGCGAGGACTGCACCGACGATCATCATCCAGGCGCCCCCGATCGCCGACCCCCAGTAGGTCCAGTAGAAGGTCTTGCGCACGGTCACGTCCGGCGGCATGTATCGCGAGTAATCCGAAACGTAGATCGCCCAGCTGATCTGGTAGCCGGCCACGACGCCGAATTGGCCCAGGAACGGGCTGGCCTTGAAGGTGCCGATGTCAAAGGTACCGGGCGGATAGTGGATCACGAATAGCGTGACGGTGAAGATGCCGAAGACGACGATCATCAGGTAAGTCAGCCACTGCTCGGCCTTGTGGATCAGGTCATATCCAACCAGCGCGATGACGAGTGCCACCACCGTCACGATGATGATCCAGAGCTTGGCGGAGCCGTGCGCGGTGTGGCTCATCGCCTCGCCGCCCAGGATCGTATTGAAGACGTTGAAGCCGGCGTACTGCACGTAGGCGAAAAGCCAGACGAGGAGCGCTCCGATATAACCGAACTGCGGCCGCGACTGGATCATCTGCGGGAGGCCGAGTTGCGGGCCCTGGGCAGAGTGGAACGCCATGAACAACGTGCCGATCAACGTGCCGATCACGATGGCGAGCACCGACCAGAAAAGCGAAGCGCCTTCGCTGATGCTGATCAGGCCGACCGCCAGCGTGGCGATCTGGGCATTGGACATGAACCACAACGGGCCGAGATGCCAGATCTTTCCGTGCCGTTCGTTCAGCGGCACGTAGTCAATCGAACGAACCTCTATCCCGCCCAGACGCGCCTGCGTAGTTGCCATCCAGCAACTCCGCCCTGATCTTGGTCGCAACGGAAGTGCCGGATGTCGTCTTCTCTTTCCTCGCGGTTCATCCGCCGGCTGCCCGGCCAGTTCCCGGCCGCCGCTATTTAACACCCCGGAAATACCGGTATTCAGGCGGGTGTAAGCGCCGCGCCAATATCCAGGAAGCCCGTGCCGACGACATAAGCCGGAAATGAAACATTTGCACTCCGGAAACACGAGGAGCCGATGTGATCTAGGTAACGCCAGCGCCGAGTGGCATCGCCTGTCGGGTGGCCTCATCCTCAGAACCGGCGGTCCGCTACCGTCACTTGTATGCGCCCAGACGCCGCCCGGCTGGTATTTCGCGACATGTCCGCCGATGACATCGACTACATGGCCGGCTTGCTCGGTGATCCCGATGTCATGACCTATTACCCGAGGCCCAGGACCCGGGAAGAGGCCGCCAAGTGGATCGGCTGGAACCGCGGGCTGTACAAGACGCATGGGTTCGGCCTGTGGATCCTGACCACTCCCGACGGCGGATTCGTCGGTGACTGCGGTCTCACGCCGCAGGTCGTGGACGGGGTGACCGAGCTTGAGGTCGGTTACCACGTGCTGCCCGCGCGGCAGGGCCGCGGGTACGCCACGGAGGCCGCGGCTGCCTCGCGCGACTTCGCCAGGACCGTGCTGCGCGCGACCCGGCTGATCGCGATCATCCATCCGGACAACCGGCCGTCGCAGCGCGTCGCGGAGAAGATCGGCCTGCGCCCGGAGAAGCGCACCACGGTCCACGGCGGACGCGACGCCGTCATCTACGCCGCGGCCCTCGACCAGCCCTCAGCCGTGCCGCGGTAGATACTTATCGGTCGCCACCGTCGAATCCCTGTACCAGGGCAAGCGCGCCCGCTGAACGGCGCCCGCTAAAACGGCGGCCGCCTTGGCGTCCGACCAGCTGCGGACGATGGTGGTGTCGGAAATGAAGCGGACCCCGGCGCCGGGCGCCCACCGCTGGGCGGCTTCGCGCAGGCTCTCGTCGACGATCCTGGACACCGTCTCCGCGTGCTCGCGCGGGGAGTGAACCAGCAGCTCGTCGTGCAGGCACAGGACGACCCGCGCGCCGAGGGGAGCGCACCGGGCCCGGACCGTGACCGCCCACATCTTGAACAGCTCCGCCGCGGCCCCCTGGACCATCGCGTTGCGCGCGTAACGGCCGTAGGCCGCGGCCCGGCTGCTGCTCCGCGGTTCGCCGCCAGGATCGGCGGGGGCCAGCACGATCAGGCGGCTGCCGTAGGTGCGCAGGTCCCGGCCCGCCCGCCCGGCCCGGTCAGCAGCGTCCAGGTAGGCCATGGCCACCGGGTAAGCCGCGTTGAGGCGGCGCAGGGCCTGGGCGCCGAAGCCGGTGGTCTGCCCGTACATCGCACCGAGCACTGCGACCTTGGCCGTCGGCCGGTCCACGCCGAGCTGCGCGGCCACCGGCGCGTACATGTCGTCGGCCCGCGCCGCCACCGACAGCGCCCGGTCCCCGGACACCGCCGCCAGCACCCGCGGCTCGATCTGGCCCAGGTCGGCCCGGACGAAAACGTGCCCCTCGCCGGCGACCACCGCCCGCCGCAGCGCGGCCGGCATGTTGTGCAGGCCCGCCGACGCGGTCATCCGGCCCGCCGCGCCATCCGAGCCGGTCCACGTGCCGCGCAGCCGGCCGTCGGCGCCCAGGGACTCCTCCAGCCAGGCATATCCGTACGTGGTCGCGATCCGCTCCGCCTTCCGCCACTGCAGCAGCGCGCCGACGAGCGGATGCGCGTCCTTGAGCTCGCGGAGCCGCCAGGCCCTGGTGTCGGGCACATTCACGCCGACCCGCCCGAGCAGCGATCGCACCTGGGCGGGGCTGCGCAGGTCGGCGGTGACGCCCGCCGGGGCGTGCCGCAGCACGTCCGCGTCCCGCGCGGCCCGGAAGGCCTGGGCCTCGGCCTCGCTGCGCGGCCTGGGCCCGATGAACCCTTCAAGGACGTGCTCCGCGACCGCCCGGTCCATCGGCAGGCCGTCGGCGCAAAGCTCGGCGCACAGCAGTTCGGCGGTGGACTCGCAGCGGGCGGTCGCGACCGCCATCGGCCCGCCGGGCAGCGCGGCCAGCGCCGATTGCTGGAGTTCGGCGACGGCCCGCGCCAGCTCCGCCCACCGGGCGATCCGCTCGAGGCTGTCGGACCAGCCGCCGCTGACCCACTGGGACCGCAGATGACCGTCTGGCGCGACCGGATCGCTGACGTCGCCATCGTCCATCCCGAACAGGTCAGGCGGGCCGTCGGCCGGCATCGTATCCGTCGCCAGCCCGCGCAGCCGCGCCCAGGCCAGGCCAGGATCGGCCCGCCAGCCGCCGAACAGCAGCCGGTGCGCCGCGGTGATATCCCAGCAGGTGGCCAGCCGGACGTCTTCGGCGGCCAGCCGTGCCGCCGTCTGCCCCGACCACACCACCCACCGCGGCCGGAGTTCCTCATCCGCCTGCCCGACCGCGGCGATGGCACCGGCGCCGGGACGGACATGCCATCCGCTATCCGCCGTGGCCACACCCAGGGCCCCGCCCGGGGAGATAACCAGTCCCGCCAGGTCACCGCGAGCCACGCCCGCACGGCTGAGCTGCGCCGCTAGTTCCACGTCCGGGCCTGTCACAGAACTCACCCTGCCACAGGCGGCCCGCTATCCCGCCGTCGCACCCAGGTGCACGATGGGACGCAGATGGCCGATGGGACGCACGACTGCCCGTTCGGTCAAAAATGATCTGTTCCATGCGTTCCAGATGCCCGTGCGGTGAAGACCTGATGCCGGTAATTGGCCACGAAAACCAAGTTGAAATACAGTGCCTGCCAGTGTGGATATTCTCATACTCAGCTATGAAACCAATTATGATGTAGGTGTGCAGCTTCGGTACAACTACCGCCTTTACGCGGTCCTGTCGGACGGCCGGAAGGTGACCAGCCCGCGGTTCCTGCGCCGCGCCGAGCGGAAGCTGCGCAGGCTGCAGAAGTCCCTGAGCCGCACGGCGAAGGGGTCAGCGAACGGGGAGAAGGCGCGGGTCAGGGTGGCCCGTGCCCACGCGAAGGTCGCGGACACGCGCCGGGACTTCCACCGCTGGGCGTGTGCGGCATGCGAGACGGTGCATGACCGGGATGTCAACGCGGCCCGGAACGTGCTCAGGCTCGGGCAAGTCGCGGCGGGACGCGCCGAGACTGAAAACGCCTGCACCTGCTCAGCCTTGGGCACCGTCGGATCGCGGTCATCGCCGGGCCCCGGGGCGAGCTCATCGAGGACCGGCCGCTGCACAGCAGGCGGGTCGAGCTGTCGACCGAGCTGATCGCCCGCGAATCCACCGGACCCCTGGGGGCACGACGATGAGCCAGCCTGCGGTAAGCGGGGAGACGGCAACCTGGCGGGATCCGTCACGGCCGGTCGCGGAACGGGTCGCGGACCTGCTCGGCCGGATGACGCTCGAGGAGAAGGTGGCCCAGCTGACCAGCGTCTGGCCGGGTAACCAGCCGCGCGACAGCAACGTGGCCCCGATGCAGGGCGAGTTCGACGGCCCCGAGGCGCCGCTGGCCGACCTGATCGGCGACGGCCTCGGCCAGCTCACCCGCGTGTTCGGCACCCGGCCGGTGCCGCCCGCCTCAGCGGTCGCCGCGCTCGCGGAAATCCAGGCGCAGATCGTGGCGGCGAGCCGGTTCGGCATCCCGGCCGTCGCCCACGAGGAGTGCCTGACCGGCTTCGCGGCCTGGACCGCCACCATCTTCCCGACGCCGCTGGCCTGGGGCGCGTCGTTCGATCCCGGGCTGGTCGGCGAGATGGCGGCGGCGATCGGCGCCAGCATGCGCGGGGTCGGCGTCCACCAGGGCCTGGCGCCGGTGCTCGACGTGACCAGGGACCTGCGCTGGGGACGGGTGGAGGAGACGATCGGCCAGGACCCCTACCTGGTCGGGTCGGTCGGCACCGCCTACGTGCGCGGCCTGCAGTCCGCCGGGATCCAGGCCACGCTCAAGCATTTCGCCGGGTACTCGGCGTCCCGCGCGGGACGGAACATGGCCCCGGTGGCGATCGGGCCGCGCGAGTTCGGCGACGTGATCGTGGTGCCGTTCGAGATGGCGCTGCGGCTCGGCGGCGCGAAGTCGGTGATGCCGTCCTACACCGACGTGGACGGCGTTCCGGTGTCAGCCGACGGCTCGCTGCTGACCGGGCTGCTCCGGGACGAGCTCGGCTTCGACGGCGTGGTCGTCTCGGACTACTACGCGATCGCCTTCCTGCAGACCCAGCACGCGGTGGCCTCGGCGCCTGGCGAGGCCGCCGCGCTGGCCCTGGCCGCGGGCCTGGACGTCGAACTGCCCTGCGTCGCCTGCTACGGCCCCGCCCTGGTGACCGCGGTGCGGTCGGGGCTCGTGACCGCCGGGCTGGTCGACCGGGCGGCGGCCAGGGTGCTGCGGCAGAAGTGCGAGCTCGGGCTGCTCGATCCCGGGTGGTCTCCGGTCACAGAAGCGGTCGTCGGCCTCGATCCGCCGGAGCACCGCGCGGTAGCCCGGCGGCTGGCCGAGGAATCAGTCGTGCTGCTGGCCAACCGACACCTCGGCGCCGGCGCCAACGACGGTGCCGCGCTGCCGCTGCGCCCGGACGCCAGCATCGCCGTGATCGGGCCGCTGGCCCGTGACCCGCTGGCCTTCTTCGGGTGCTACAGCATGCCCCGCCACCTGGGCGGCCGGTACGCCGAGGCCGCCGAAGGGCCGCCGGTGACCACCGTCCTGGACGCGCTGCGCGCCGAGCTGCCGGCCGCGGAGATCTCCTACGAGGCCGGGTGCGCCGTCCGCGGCCAGGACCGGTCCGGGTTCGCGCACGCCGTCGTGCACGCGCAGGAGGCCGACGTGGCGGTGGCCGTGCTCGGCGACGAGGCGGGGCTGTTCGGCCGGGGCACGTCCGGCGAGGGCTGTGACGTGGCTGACCTGCGGCTGCCCGGTGTCCAGGACGACCTGCTGCGGGTCCTGGTCAGCACAGGGACGCCGGTCGTCCTCGTGCTGGTGACCGGCCGGCCCTACGCGATCGGTCATCAGGCGGACCGGCTCGCCGCGGTGATCCAGGCGTTCTTCCCCGGCGAGGAGGGCGGCGGCGCGATCGCCGGGGTGCTGTCCGGCCGGGTGGTGCCCAGCGGCCGGCTGCCGGCCGAGATGCCCGCCTCACCGGGCGCGCAGCCGTCGTCGTACCTCAGGCCGAGGCTGGCGCAGGCACCCGGGGAGTTCGGTCGATCCGACACCGCTGTTCGCGTTCGGTCATGGCCTGTCGTACACCAGCTTCGTGTACGCCGATCTGGTTATCCGGCCCGCCGAAGGCGCAGTGAACGGCGCCGCGCCGGCGGAGATCGCCGCAGACGGCACGGCGGAAATTGCCTGTACCGTGCGGAACACCGGTACCAGAGCCGGCGCCGAAGTCGTCCAGCTCTACCTGAGCGACCCGGTCGCCCAGGTCGTCCGCCCGGAGCGCTGGCTGGCGGGCTTCGCCCGGGTACCGCTCGACCCAGGCCAGGCGCGCCGGGTCACCTTCCGGCTGCACGCCGACCGGACCGCGTTTCGCGGCCGGTCCGGCGCCCGCATCGTCGAGCCGGGCGAGATCCGGGTCGCGATCGGCGGGGCGTCGGATCAGTTGCCGCTGCAGGGGTCGTTCGTCATCCGGGGGCCCGAGCGAGTGGCGGGCGCCAACCGGGTCCTCGACACTCCCGTCATGATCGGCGACGATTAGCCCTCGTCTTCCGGCCACGGCCGTCGACGCGGTTCAGTAGCTCATGCCCATGGCCTCCTTGACCTCGGCCAGGGTTCGGCCGGCGACCTCGTTCGCCCGCTCGTTGCCGGCCCGCAGCACCTGGCGCACGTAGCCCAGGTCCCGCGCGTACTCGGCCCGCCTGGCCCGCGCCGGAGCGAGCAGGTCGTTGACCGCGGCGGTGACCGCCGCCTTGAGCGCGGCGGACCCGCCCGCCCCGATGCCTGCGGCGAACTCGCGGGGATCTTGCCCCAGGCACAGCGCGCCGAGCAGCACCAGGCTGGACACCTCCGGCCGCGCGTCCGGGTCATAGCTGATGTGCCGCTCGGCATCGGTCCTGGCGCCGCGGATGAGCCGGGCGGTCTCGTCGGCGGTGGCCGCCAGCGGGATCGTGTTGCCCCGGCTCTTGCTCATCTTGGTCCCGTCGGTGCCGAGCAGCAGCGGCGCCGCCGACAGCAGCGCGTCGGGCACCGGGAATACCGGGCCGAACCGCTCGTTGAACCGGCGCGCGATGACCCGGGTGAGCTCCAGGTGCGGTAGCTGGTCCTGCCCGACCGGCACCAGGCTGGCCTGGCAGAACAAGATGTCCGCCGCCTGGTGCACGGGATAGGTGAGCATCAGCGCGCTGACCGCCGACTGCCTGGAGTGCGCGATCTCATCCTTGACCGTGGGATTGCGGGTCAGCTCGGCCACCGAGACCAGGCCGAGGAACGGCAGCAGCAACTGGTTGAGCGCGGGCACCGCGCTGTGCGCGAACATCACCGTACGCGCCGGGTCGATGCCGATCGCCAGGTAGTCAAGCAGCAAGCCGGTCACGTGCTCGTCCAGCCGCTCCGCGGTGTCGCGGTCGGTCAGCACCTGGTAGTCCGCGATCAGCACGAAGACCTCAGCGCCGAGATCTTGCAGCCTGACCCGGTTCCGCAGAGTGCCGAGGTAGTGGCCCAGATGCAGCAGCCCGGTCGGCCGGTCGCCGGTCAGGATCCGGAAGGCCCCGGCGTCGGCGTCAATCAGCTCCTCGAGCTCGGCCGACCGCCGCAGGGCGGGGCTGGCAGTATTCATGATCGTCCTCCTCATGGGTCGGCGGCCGCCCGGGAGAGAACGAAAAAAAGCCGTCCACCCGGACGGCCCTTGATAAGCGCAGGATGCAGCGGCGACCGTCCCTAACCGGTCGCCCACCACTGTGCGTTACGCATGTTCTTATCGTAGCAAAACCAGGCCCGCTTAATCCAGGCGGCTGGTGAGAGGCCCGGCACGAGGCGACCATGAAAGGCTAGGCGTCATGGAATACACCCACCTTGGCCGCTCCGGCCTGAGCGTCAGCCGCCTGTGCCTCGGCACCATGAACTTCGGGCCGCTGACCCTGCCAGCCGAGGCGCACGCGATCATGAGCCACGCGCACGGGATCGGCATCAACTTCTTCGACACCGCCAACCGCTACGGCGGCAGGCAGAGCCCGCCTGGGCAGATCTCGACGGAGGACGGGTCGCATTCGGGCTGGACCGAGGAGATCATGGGGGAGTGGTTCGCGGCCAGCAAAGCGCACCGGGAGCGCACCGTGCTCGCCACCAAGCTCTACGGGTCGATGAGCGACTGGCCCAACGACGGCAAGCTTTCCGCGCTGAACATCCGGCGCGCCTGCGAGGCGTCGCTGCGTCGGCTGCGCACCGACTACATCGACCTGTACCAGATGCATCACGTCGACCGGGATACCCCCTGGGACGAGATCTGGCAGGCAATGGAGGTCCTGGTCACCCAGGGGAAGATCCTGTACGTCGGCTCATCCAACTTCGCGGGCTGGCATATCGCGCAGGCGAATGACACCGCCGCCGCACGCGGGTTCTTCGGCCTGGTCAGCGAGCAGTCGATCTATAACCTGCTGGTCAGGGAGATCGAGCTTGAGGTGCTGCCCGCGGCGATCGACTACGGCGTCGGCGTCATCCCGTGGTCCCCGCTGAACGGGGGGATGCTCGGCGGCGTCCTGAGGAAGGAGCGGGAGGGTCGCCGTCGCCTCGCCGGCCGGGCCAAGGAGACCGTCGAGCAGAACAGGGCGCAGATCGAGGCCTATGAGGACCTGTGCGACGAACTCGGCGAGGAACCCGCGAACGTGGGACTGGCCTGGCTGCTGCATCAGGACGGCGTTACCGCTCCGATCATCGGACCGCGCACGCTGGCCCAGCTTGACGACGCCCAGCGCGCGGTGACCCTCAAGCTCAGCGACGACGTCCTCAAGCGGCTGGATGAGCTGTTCCCCGGCTACCGGACCGCACCGGAGCACTACGCCTGGTGAGAGCGCACCCTTGAGCGACCTGGCCGAGGCAAGTCCGGCTGATTCCGCGGCTTCGCCGGCGACCCGGCTGCTGCGGGACCGGTCTGGCGCGCAGCGGGTCACGAACATCGAGCTGTTCTTCGACCTGGTGTACGTGTTCGCGATCACTCAGCTGTCGCACCACCTGCTCGGCCATCCCACCGTGCCGGGCGCCCTGCAGACCGGCCTGCTGCTGGTGATGATCTGGCTGGTCTGGTCGTACACGACGTGGGTGACCAACTGGCTGGACCCGGAGCAGATGACCGTCCGGCTGCTGCTCATAGTGCTCATGCTGATCAGCCTGGCCATGTCCGTGTCGCTGCCCCGGGCGTTCGAGGACCTGGGCCTGTGGGTGGGCGGCGCGTATGCCGCTCAGCAGATCGGCCGGAGCGTTTTCATGGTCATCGCGCTGCGCGGCCACCCGCTGCAGGCCAATTTCAAGCGCATCCTGGCCTGGTGCATGGTCAGCGGTGCCCTCGCGGTCGGCGGCGGCTTCGCCCACGGCTACGCCAGGGACCTGCTCTGGCTGGCCGCGGTGGGGGTGGACCTGCTCGGCGGCCTGGTCGGCTTCGCGACTCCGTGGCTCGGCCGGTCCCGGACGTCGGACTGGACGATCGAGGGCGGCCACTTCGCCGAGCGCTGCGAGGCGTTCATCCTGATCGCGCTGGGCGAGTCGATCGTCATCATCGGCGCGACCCTGGCCGCCCAGAAGTCGGCCACCGCGGCCAGCCTCACCGCCTTCGTCGTGGCGTTCGTCACCTCGGTCACGATGTGGTGGCTGTACTTCGACCGCAGCGCGGAGGCGGCCGCCGAGAAGATCGCGCGGTCGGATGACCCCGGCCGGCTGGGCCGCTCGGCGTACCACCTCATCCATCCGGTGATGGTGGCCGGCATCATCGTCACCGCCGCCGCCGACGACAAGGTACTTTCCGACCCGGCCGCGGCCGCCAGCACGGCCTCGGCGTGGATGATCCTGGGCGGCCCGGCGCTGTTCCTGGCCGGCCACGCCGCGTTCAAGCTGGTGGTGTGGCAGACCGTCCCATGGTCCCGGCTAGCCGGCATCGCCGGCCTCGCGCTGCTGGCGCTGGCGTCCAGGGCGATCCCGGCCCTGGCCCTGGCCGCCTGCGCGGCCGGGCTGATCGCCGCCGTCGCCGCCGCCGACCGGCTCCCGCGCCCCGCCGGGCCAGGCCCGTTGTCGTCATCCTGAACCGGACTCGCTGGCCAGTTCGGCGCGGTGGACTGCCCGCATGACGCCCAGGAACACCCTCCGGCGGTCGAGGGCCACGCGCCCGGTCCGGAGCCCGGCGGTCGCCGCGCGGTCGATCAGCGGGCTGCCCGACCTGCCGTACATCCGCCGGGCCCAGCCCGGCAGCGTCGAGAACGCCAAGGCGTTGAACGGCGGCAGCGCGAGCTTCAGCGCCCGGTTGCCCTGCGGTACCGGTGGCCGTGACAACAGCCGCAGGCTCTCCTTCGCCTCGTCGCACGCATACAGGTGGGGCCTGATCTGCTCGTAGTACGCAGTGAGCTCGGCCATGGACGCGGGCGCCGTCCGGGGGTCCAGGCCGACAAGCTTGGCGCGCTGGCGCTGCTCAGCGACGAAGGCGTCCAGATCCGCCGCGGACACACCCAGGCCGCTGCGCCTGCCCACGTCGGCGATGGACGCGACCTCGCCGCAGTGCACCCAGAGCAGCAGCTCTGGCTCGTCCACGCGGTAGCGGGTGCCGTCAGGGTCGGTGCCCGTGAGTGATTCGTGAATCCGGCGCACCCGGCTTCCCGCGCGCTCGGCCTCGGCGGTGGTCCCGAAGGTACACGCCTCGACGAACAACCTGGTCCGCCGCAACCGGGCCCAGGCCTCCGCCGGCTCGGTGATGGCCTCGGCGTTCTGCAAGGTGCCGCGTATCACCCGCGGGTGCAGGGCCTGCAGGAGCAGCGCGCGCACGGCCGCGACCCACATGATCCCGTTGTTCGTCAGCCGCCACGTCGCCGATCCTGGCCCGAAGAGGCCATCGTCCGGCCGGCCGGGATCATGAGGGCTCGTATACGTATAGGTATCGCGCACTGTCTTTCCTTAGCCCTGCCTCCCGTTATCGTATGTGAGCTCGGCCTGCAGCGGTGCCCTGCAGCCCGCTCCGATATGGTTACTTAACAGTAGCTGCGGGCTCGCTGCGATCCTGGGCCCGAAGGGGAAGAAGGGTCACCGCCACGATGAGCCATGCCGCCGCGGATAGGTACGCCTGGATCGAGCCCGGCGTCGAGGACCTGGGCGGAGGGATATACCGGATTCCGCTGCCGCTGCCGATAGACGGGCTGAAGGCGGTCAACGTCTACGCGATCACCGACGATAGCGGGGTCGACCTGATCGACGCCGGGATCGCGCTGGGCCCGGCCCGGGCAGGGCTCACCGCGGGGCTCCGGCAGATCGGGTATGAGCTGGGCGATGTCCGCAACTTCTTCGTCACCCACATTCACATCGACCACTACTCCCTCGCGGTTGAGCTGCGGCGGGAATTTCGCAGCGTGATCTCGCTGGGCGAGGACGAGCGCGCGAACCTAATCGCGACCAGGGAACTGGTCAACGGCAGCGCGAGCCGTAACCGGTTCTTCGGCGTCGACAACCTGCGCAGGCTGGGCGCATCGGCGCTGGCTCCCGAATTGTCCCAGATGGATCGCCACGGCCCCGCGGTCGTAGACTGGGAGGACCCCGACCGCTGGGTGCCCGATGGCACCGACCTTGACCTGCAGACGCGGACGCTGCGCGCGGTTCACACCCCCGGCCACACGCGCGGGCATCTCGTCTATCACGACGCCGCGTCCGAGATCATGTTCGCGGGTGACCACGTGCTGCCGCACATCACCCCCTCGGTCGGCTTCGAGGCCGCGGGTAACCGGATGGCCCTGCGGGACTACCTCAGCTCGCTCGGGCGGACCCTCGCCCTGCCGGATGCCCGGTTGCTGCCCGCTCATGGCCCGGTCACCAGCAGCACCCATGAGCGGGTCAAGGAGCTGCTGGCCCATCATGACACCCGGCTGACGGAAACCCTCGGTGCCGTGCAGGCCGGCCAGGCCACCCCGTGGGAGGTGGCGAGGGCGATCAAGTGGACGAGCCGCGAGCGCCCGTTCGGTGAGCTTGACCTGTTCAGTCAGGTCCAGGCCGTCAACGAGACGGCCGCGCACCTGGAGGTGCTCAAGATTCGCGGCCAGCTGACCCGTGAGATTTCCCCCGACGGCGCCGCCGTCTACCAGGTACCGGAGCTGGAGGACTAGCCCGCCCCCGCCGCGAAAGCCGAATGCGCCGCGAAAGCCGAATGCCGGGCCCGGCGGGAGGTCGGGCCCGGCATTCGGCCGGGAGGCGTAGCTAAGACAATGATCAGCTGGCGAAGTCGAGCAGCGGTTGCGCCCGGCTCGGGTGCCGTAGCTTGGACAGCGACTGCTTCTCGAGCTGCCTGATCCGCTCGCGGGTCAGGCCGAGAGCGCGGCCTATCTCGTCGAGCGTGTGCGGGTTGCCGTCGTAAAGACCGAACCGCATGGCCATGATCGTCGCCTCGCGCGGCGTCAGCGCGTCAAGCGCCGACCGCAGCTGCTCGGCCATCAGCTGGCGGTCGACGAGCTCCGAGGCCTCGGGCGCGTCGACGTCCTCGATCAGGTCGCCGATGCTGGTCTCGCCGTCCTCGCCGATGGTGGAGTCCAGGCTGATCGGCTGGCGGCTGGTCCGCAGCAGCTCCTCGATCTGGTCCGGCGTGCGGTCAAGCTCGACGGCCAGTTCCTCCGGAGTCGGCTCACGGCCGAGCCGCTGGTGCATGTCACGCTCGACCCGGCTCAGCTTGCTGAGCATCTCGAGCACGTGCACCGGCAGCCGGATGGTCCGGGCCGAGTCGGCGAAGCCGCGCTGGATGGCCTGCCTGATCCACCACATGGCGTAGGTAGAGAACTTGTAGCCCTTGGTGTAGTCGAACTTCTCGACTGCCCTGATCAGGCCCAGGTTTCCTTCCTGCACCACGTCCAGCAGGGAAAGACCCCGGTCGCTGTACTTCTTGGCGACCGATACCACTAGGCGCAGGTTGGCCTCGAGCATGTGCGACTTGGCGCGCCGCCCGTCCTCGGCGACAAGCTCAAGCTCACGCCGGAAGCTGTCGTCCAGTCCGGTCGCGCTCTCCAGCTTGTGCTCGGCGAACAGGCCGGCCTCAATCCGCTTGGCGAGGTCAACCTCCTGCTCGGCGGTCAGCAGGCTGGTACGCCCGATCGACTTGAGGTAGGTATGGACCGAGTCGCCCATGGCGGGCGTCTGGTCGTCGAGGTCTACCTCGATGAGCCTGTCGTTGTCGGTGAGCGTGACGGCTTCCGCCTCGAGCGTCACCACATCGGGGTCGGCTAGGTCAGTCTCGGCGTCGTCGCTGGCGGCCGGAGCCGGGGTTGCCTGGTCCGGCGCCTTGGCGGCTCGCGCCGCGCTGGCGGCCGCCCGGGCCGCACGGGCCTTGGCGGGCCGTGCTTCCTCGGTTAGCTCGTTAGCCAGCCGGACCCCGGCCTCGCTCAGCTCGCGCAGAATGGACCGTCCCTCGGCCGGCGTAAGACCTGCCTGGTCAAAGGCGGTCCTCAGCTCCGCAAGAGACAGGTGACCCTGGCTTCGCCCGCGCTGGATGAGGTCATCCACTCGGGTCGTGCTCGCCTCGTCATCCGGTACGGTGATGCGCTCAGCGGTTGACGTCGCCATGGCGATCCGCGGCATGAGACACCTCCCTCCTCCTAGTAACAACGCACGCAACACAAACGTCGTTCATTTGGGTTCCACCAAGTACCCCTCGCCGCCCCGTGTACTCCTCGGCGGGGACATTGTCCGGGCACTATTAAGTAACGTTCTCCGCCTCAGTTTGTTCCCGCCGCAGCAGGTCCAGCTTGAGCCGTGCGATGTCGTGCTTCCCGCTGGGGAGCATCGGAACGGCATCGACCATAACGACCCTGCTTGGAGCAGCGTAACGCGGGAGCCGCTCCCGCACATGAAGACACAGCAATTCTAGCGCAGGCGGATCGGCGGGATCGGCGGGCACCACCACCGCGATAACCCGTTCGCCCCATTCCGGGTCGGCTTGCCCCACCACGGCGACGTCCCTGACGCCCGGGCAGCTCTCCAGCGCCGCCGCCACCTCGCCAGGGATCACCTTGCGGCCGCCGGTGTTGATCACGTCGTCCGCGCGGCCGCGCACGGTCAGGCGGCCATCAGCGGCCAGCCGCCCCAAATCGCCAGTCCGGAAAAAGGGGAAGACGTCGTCCGGGGGGGCGACCCGCCTGGGCCCTGACCGGTAACTGGAGAACAGTACCGGGCCGCCGATCCAGATACGGCCGCTGCCGTCGCCTGCGGCAGGGGAGCGGGGGTCATCCTCATCGCCGACCGCGACCCGCACGCCGTCGAGCGGCCGCCCGTCGTATACGCAGCCGCCGCAGGTCTCGGTCATGCCGTAGGTGGTCACCACCGGGATCCCCGCGGCGCGCGCCGCCTCGAGCAGGCTCTGCGGCGCGGCGGCCCCGCCAAGCAGCACCGAGGAGAACCCGGCCAGCGGTGTCGATTTGCCGATGCCCGCGCCGAGCAGCCGCCGGAGCTGGACCGGGACCAGCGAGACGTGCGCGCAGCCGGAGGCGGCCACGGTCTCGGCGTCGGCCCGCTCGGCCAGTACCGGCTCGGTGCCGCCGGCCAGCGACCGGACGAGCACCTGGATCCCCGCGATATAGGTGCCCGGCAGGCAGCACAGCCAGCGCTCGCCGGGCCGGGCGCCGACCCTGGCGAGCGAGGCCCGCGCGGAGTGCAGCAGTGCGGTGGCGCTGAGCTCAACCCCCTTGGGCCTGCCGGTGGACCCGGAGGTGCCGATGATGACCGCCGTACCTTCGGCGACCCTTTTCCCATGGCCCGAACGAACCGTGGTATCACCTCCCGGATCCTCGATCGTGTCCGGGGCGAACGCCGTGATCAGCTCGTTGAGCCGGACCGCCGGCAGCCTCGCGTCCAGCGGCAAGATCGCGGGCCCGCTGCCGTCGAGCGCGGCGCCGAGCAGTTCGATCAGCCGGGGCCCGGTGCGCTCGACCAGGACCGCGTGCAATGAGCGCGTTGTCACGATCGTTAAGGTTAGAGCCCCGAGGGAGGGAGGTTACGAGTGACCGATATGAGGGGGGCGGATTGGACGGGGGGGATGCGCGCGTTCGCCATTCCGATGCCGGTTAAGTTCAGGGGGATCACGGTGCGGGAGGGCGCGCTGATCGAGGGACCCGCGGGGTGGGGGGAGTTCTCGCCGTTCGCCGAGTACGGGCCGCGGGAGTGCGCCCGGTGGCTGGCCAGCGCGCTCGAGTCCGCGACAGGGGAGTGGCCGGCGCCGGTCAGGGACCGGATCCCGGTCAACGTGACCGTGCCCGCGGTCGGGCCGGAACTGGCCATCAAGATCGTTTCCGGATCGGGCTGCCGGACCGCGAAGGTCAAGGTGGCCGAGCGCGGTCAGTCCGAGGCGCAGGACATCGAGCGGGTCGAGGCGGTCCGGGAGGCGCTCGGGCCGGACGGTAACATCCGGGTGGACGCCAACGGCGGCTGGGAGCCCGGGCAGGCCGTCCGGATGCTCCGGCAGCTGGCGCGGTTCGGGCTGGAGTACGCCGAGCAGCCCTGCGCCACCCTGGCCGAGCTGGCCGAGCTGCGTCGACATATCGATATCCCGGTGGCCGCGGACGAGTCGATCCGCCGGGCCGAGGACCCGCTGCGGGTGCGGGCGGCGGGAGCGGCCGACATCGTGATGCTGAAGGTCCAGCCGCTCGGCGGGGTCCGGGCCGCGCTGCGGGTGGCCGAAGCCTGCGGCCTTCCCGTCGTGGTGTCCAGTGCCGTCGACACCTCGGTCGGGCTCGCGGCCGGGGTCGCCCTGGCCGCCGCGCTGCCCGAACTCCCCTATGCCTGCGGCCTGGCCACGATGTCGCTGCTGGCCGGGGATGTCACCGCCGACCCGCTGACGCCTGTGGCCGGAGAGCTGCCGGTCCGCCGTCCGGCCGTCGACCCCAGCCAGCTGGCCCGCTGGGAAACCGACCCGGTCCCGTGGCGGGAGAGAGCGGCCGCCGCCGCCGAGTTCCTCAGCCAGACGCAGGCGTGACGCCGGTGAATCCTTCCACTGCGTTCGGGATCGCGTTCAGCGACGAGCTGGTCAGGTGCGGGCTGCGGGAGGTGGTGCTTGCGCCCGGATCACGCAGCACGCCGCTGGCCATGGCGTTCTTCGAGGCCGAACGCCAGCGCAGGCTCCGGCTGCACGTCCGGATCGACGAGCGGTCCGCCTCGTTCACCGCGCTCGGCCTGGCTAAGCTCAGCCGCCGTCCGGTGGCGGTGCTGTGCACCTCGGGCACCGCCGCGGCCAACTTCCACCCGGCCGTGATCGAAGCCGACGAATCCTGCGTTCCGCTGCTCGTGCTCACCGCCGACCGCCCTCCCGAGCTAAGAGGGATCGGCGCCAACCAGGCGATCGACCAGATCAAGCTGTACGGGGAAACGGTGCGCTGGTTCAGTGAGGCTGGCCTGCCCGAGGCGCGCCCGGGGATGGCCGCCTACTGGCGCTCGCTGGCCTGCCAGGCCTGGGCGCACGCGGCGGGCGACGCGGGCGGCCTGGCCGGGCCGGTTCATCTCAACCTGCCCTTCCGCGAGCCGCTCGTCCCGGGAGGAGGGGAGTGGCCCGAGCCGCTGGACGGGCGGCCCGCGCCGGCCCTGGACGCACTTCGGCGGCCAGGGGACGGCCGCGGATGAACTGGAGCTGCCGTGGACCGAGCGCGGGGCGGTGGTCTGCGGGGACGGTGACTACGACGCGCTGGCGCTGATGGGGCTAGCCGAACGGGCCGGCTGGCCGGTGCTCGCGGAGCCCTCGTCCGGCGCCCGGCGCGGGCCGAACGCGCTGGCCGCCTACCAGCACCTGCTCGCGACCCCGGAGTTCGTCGCCGCTCACCGGCCCGACCTGCTCGTATCGGCCGGTCGGCCGGGGCTTTCCCGCGGCCAGCTCGCCTTCCTCGGCGCCGGGTCGGCCAGCAGGCACGTGGTCATCGCGCAAGGCCCCGGACGCTGGGCCGACCCGCAGCGAGCTGCTACCGATGTCGCAGCTTCGGTGCGGCTCAGCGGCGTGCCAGGCTCGCCTCAGGATCTCCGGAACTCGGCCTGGCTGCAGGCCTGGTGCCGGGCGGATGACGCGGCCCGGCGAGCGGTGGACGCCGTGCTCGACGAGGACGACAACCTGACCGAACCCAGGCTGGCCAGGGACCTCGCCGCCGGACTCCCCGAAGGGGCCTTGCTGTGGTGCGGGTCCAGCCTGCCCGTCCGCGATATTGATTTCAATCTCTTCCCCCGGGCCGACATCCGGGTGCTGACCAGCCGGGGCGCGAGCGGCATCGACGGGACGACCTCGGCCGCGATCGGGGCCGCGCTGGCCCATGACGGCCCGGCGTTCGCGCTGATCGGCGACCTGACGTTCCTGCACGACGCGTCAGGACTGGCGCTCGGCCCCAGCGAGCCGCGCCCCGACCTGTGCCTCATCGTGGTCAACAATGACGGCGGCGGCATCTTCTCCACGCTGGAGCAGGCCGCCTTCCCCGGTTCGTTCGAACGGCTCTTCGGCACCCCGCACGGCGCCGGCCTGCACCACCTGGCCGCCGCTTTCGGCCTGCCCTACCAGCGCCTTGAGCAGGCAGGCGACCTGACCAAGGCGCTGCCGGGCACGGGCCTGCGGATCGTCGAGGCCCGCACAGAACGCGAGGCAGGCGCCGCGCTCCGCGCCAGGCTGCGCACCGCCGCCGCCGCCGCGATCCGCGGTCTGTAGTCCCCCGATGGCACGCACCCCCCGGTTAGCTTGGATGATGACCATTACTGTCGGCTAAAGGGTCATTACTGTCCTAGCGGACGAGCATAATGACAGTGCCATGACGCTTACTCAACTCAACGCGTTCGTCCTGGTGGCCCGGCTCGGTTCGGTGACCGCCGCCGCCAACGCGCTGGGTGTCAGCGAGTCAGCTGTCTCCCAGGCCCTGTCAGCTCTCCGGCTGCACCTGGGCGACCAGCTGGTCACCCGCGGCCCGGTGGGCATGACGCTGACCGCCGGCTGCTCTCCACCGCGTCCCAGATCGTGGTGCTCGGCGCCGAGGCGCACGCCGCGGTGCGGGCCGCGCAGGGCGCGCCCGAGCAGCTGCGGGTGGTGTCCACGTCCACGATCGCCGAGTTCGTGGTCAGCCCGCTGACCGAGGCCTTCAGGAAGCGCTTCCCGGGGTCGGTCGAGGTGTCGGCCGGCGTCGCGGCCACCAAGGAGATGGGCGTCCTGGTCGCCAACCGGCTGGCGGACGTCGCGATCGCCTCCGCCATGCCCGAGGATCCCGCTCTCGCCCTGGTCACCGAACCGGTCTTCAAATACCGGGTCGTGGTCGTGACGGCCGGCCAGCCCCAGCTGCGCGGCACTCCGCGCCAGTGGCTGTGGTTCGTCGATCCGTCCGGGACAGATCCCGACAGCGAGACCGGCCAGATGCTGGCCGGCCTGCGCATTCCCGAGGAGCAGATCAGGGTGTTCCCGAACCAGACCGCCGCCTGGGCCGCCGCGGCCGACGGAACGGGCGTGGCTCCCGCGGTCGAGCACCTGGTCGCCCAGCGGCTGCGGCGGGGCGAGCTTTCCCGCGTCGATGCGCCCGGCTGCCGGATGGACGCGTGCTGGCACGTCACCTTGCTGATGCGGCAGCATCAGAGCGCGGCGGCCAGCTCCTTCCGGCGCTACCTGGGCACCCCGGAAGCCATGCACCTGATGCGCGCGCCCGCTGGCGGCGTGCCGCCCTCGCGGTTCCGGCCGCCGGTATATGTCACGATCTGGAGCTTAGACCAGCGCGAATGCCTAAAATCGCCATTTGCCCTGCCCCCTTAAGCAAGCACTTATTCGCGAGTTGCGGGCCGCGTACGGCCCAGCGGATCATGTGACCCATCACCAGCGATGACGCTTGTGCCTCGGCAGGAGTAACGGCATGCGAATTGAATCTGACGGACACAGCCGCGGTAACCCGCGGCTTTACGAGCTGATTGAGCACGCTCCGAAGACCGGCAAGAGCCCGACCGTCTGGGCCTGGCCCGAGCTGATCGACTACCTCAAGGTCGCAGGCCAGCCCGTGGCAGGACCGTGGCCGCCGCACCAGGAGCCGCGCCCGGACCCCGAGGAGGACTCGCTCCCCGTGGCGGTAGCTGACCCCGGTGACCCGGTGCCTGACCTGGGTCCGGAGTCATCCGAGGACCCTGAAGCCAAGCTGTAAGCTCGCGCCCCCATCTCCTGCGACACCTGAAGGATCCTATGTATCCGTCGCGGTTCCGGTATGAGGCGCCGCGGTCGCTTGACGAGGCGATCAGCCTGATGCATAACGGCGGGGACTACGTGAAGGTGCTGGCCGGCGGGCAGAGCCTGGTACCGCTGATGAAACTGCGCTTCGCCTCGCCCGAGCTCGTGGTGGACATCAACAACGTGCCCGGCCTCAGCTACCACCGGACCGAACCGGACGGCACGCTGCGCATCGGTGCTCTGTGCCGGCACGCCGACCTGGAGCGCTCGGGCCTGCTGAAGGCGACGCAGCCGACCATGGCCGCGGCGGCACCGCTGATCGCCGATCCCATCGTCCGCAACCGCGGCAGCGCTGAGTACAAGCGGCATATGGTGCGGACCTTTGTCACCCGCATCTTGAGCCGGGCGGACGCGGCGATGGAAAGGGCAGCCTGATCATGACGATCGTTTACGAAGACCGGGACGACCAGGCCGAGGGGAACGTCCCGCTCCGCAGGATCAGGTTCACGATCAACGGCGAGAAGAAGATCGCCGAGGTCGAGCCGCGGCTGCTTGCCCTCGCGGGCGAGCTGGGTCCGCCACGCCGCCCGCAGGTCGCCGTCCGTTTCCTCGGCCAGTCCGTCGAAGCCGACGTCGGACATCCGCTTGCAGGCCTTGATGTCGCCGCAGGCTTCCTCGACGTTCTCCGCAGTCTGGCCCTGAGCGCTCCATACCGTGCGGAGCACCTCGAGAACCTCATCGGTATTGCCGCCCATCTGCTGGCATCCCTTCTCCCGCATCGCAGGCACGCGTCTCGCGCTTTGACTGTATGTCCTGGTCGTCGACCGGGCGAGCACCGATTAAGAGTTCCCTTATCGCCTCAGCCTTCCAGGGCGCCGCGCATGGGCTGGAACTTCACCAGGGTCTCGGCGAGCTCGGCCGCCGGTTCCGAACCCGCCACGATGCCGCAGCCGGCGAACAGGCGGGCGGTGCGGCCGGCGAGCTGCGCGCACCGCAGGGCGATGCCCCACTCGCCGTTGCCGTCGGCGTCCACCCAGCCGACCGGCCCGGCGTAGTGTTCCCGGTCCATGTGCTCGAGCTCGCGGATGACGTCCAGGGCCGCCGCGGTCGGAGTACCGCACACCGCGGCGGGCGGGTGGACCGCCGCGGCCAGGGCGAGCACCGACTTCGGCGTTCCGCCCGCCGCCAGCGTGCCACGGATATGGGTGCCGAGGTGCTGCAGGTTCGGCAGCTTCAGCAGGGCCGGCCGCGGCTCGACGTCGAGCCGGTCGCACAGCGGCCGCAGCCCGTCGCGGATCGAGGCGACCGCGTAGGCGTGTTCCTCGGTGTTCTTCGCCGAGGCCAGCAGTTCCGAGCCAAGCGCCTCGTCCTGCGCCGGGTCACCGCCGCGCGGGGCGGTGCCGCCGAGGACCAGCGCGCTCACCTCGCGGCCGTGCCGCCGGACCAGCAGTTCGGGGGTCGCGCCGACCAGGCCGTCGCAGGCGAAAGTGAAGCAGTCCGGATAGCGGGCAGCCAGCCTGCGCAGCACGACCCGGGCGTCGATGGGCTCCGCCGCGGTCGCGAAGATATCCCGGGCCAGCACCACCTTGCGCAGGCTGCCCTGCTTGATCGCCGCTACCGCATCGGCCACCGCCCGCTCCCACCGCGGTCCCGGCAGGCTGCCCTCCTGCCAGGACAGGCCCCCTTGGCCCCCTTGGGGGGCCCAAGGGGGGGCCGAGGGGGTTTGGGGGGAAAGGTTTCCCCCCAAGATCGGGGGGGTCTTGGGAGGTCGTCCCCCCGGGTAAACAGTCGTGAGCCAGGCGTGGCCGTGACCGTCGCGGCCGAGTATGGTGCGGGGGACGATCAGCACCGACCCGTCGGATGAGGCGTCGAAGGTGAAGCTGCCGAACGCGATGGGCCCGGACCCTCGCACCCGCACCTGGTCGTCGACGTCGGCGGCGTCGAACACCGAGCGGAGCCATTTCTCCCCGGCGGTGAACCTGTCTTCGCCCGCGGGCAGCGTGACCCGGGCCGCCTCACCCCAGGCGGCCAGCCCGGCACCGCGATGCACCCAGACCAGCACGTCCGGCTGGGGGAGGCGGCCGAGAAGATCTCCCGGGTCGGGGACGGACACGGTACGGACCACGAGCCGCCCGGTCTCCTGGCGGCTCAGCACCCGCACGCTGCCATCAGCCTCACCTGTCACCCGCCACGAACCCACATTCTAAGTGCCGTTCGTCACCGGAGTGCCTTCCGGGTGCGCTAGTGCGCTCGGCCACCAGATGTGACGGCCGATGTCCAAGGTCAGCGGCGGCAGCGTGCCCAGCATGGCGAACGTGCCCGCGAGCACCAGGCCCGCCGAGGTGATGACGCCGCCGGTGGCGGCCAGGCCGGTCACCGCTGGCCGGTCCCGGTGTCCCCGCCGTCGGCCGGGACACCGGGACCGCTATCCGGCGTGTTACGGGGCGCCCCCGTGGTCCCGCGTGCCACGTCGTCCTCCTCACGCTTAAAGCCCCCTGATACGATCCTCAGCAAATACGATGTATCGCAATGCCGGGAGCTGTCAAGTTATATCTTGAAATATTCATGGCAACTGGGCGGGGTACGGGCTCGGCAACCGCGTTATGCTTCGCCGCATCACGCTCGTGGGGAGGCAGTGGTGATGACCGAGCCGGGAGACCAGGCGGCAGCCGCCGCAGGAGGAGGACCGGGCCGTGGCCGCCTCCGCGCGTCGCACGCCGACCGCGAGCAGGTGGTCGACGCGCTCAAGGCCGCGTTCGTGCAGGGCCGGCTGCCCAAGGACGAGTTCGACACGCGGGTGGGCCAGGCATTCGCCGCGCGGACCTACGCGGAGCTAGCCGCGCTCACCGCCGACCTGCCCGCGGCGCGGCCGCCGCGCAAGCCCGCCCAGGCGCAGGCCCGGACATCGGCGAACACGAGCGTCATGGCGTGCATGCGCGTGATCACTATCGCGATCGCCGTGATAGTGATCCAGGTGGCGTACCTCGACGACTGGGCGTTGCTGACGGTTCCCGCAGCCGTCCTTACCATTTTCACGGCCTCGCTGGTGGCCTTGCACCTGATGCTCGAGTCACGGCACCAGAAGCGCTCCGGCAGGCAGTTGCCGCCAGGGCCAGCCGCCGGCGCTGGCGGGCAGCCATCGCCGCGCCAGGCACCGGCCGGCCCGGCCGAAGACTTCCCGCAGATCGATCAATGCCAGCAGCACACCGCCGAAACAGCACTAAGCCGTCCTGCCTGCTCGCAACCGGTCGGCTCGCAGCCACCGCACCGACGGCGCCCGCGCGGGCACCGCTACGCGATGGGCTATGCCGGGCACTGACCCGGCGACCGTCACTACAGCAAGGTGAGCTGCTCCGGCGGGCGCAGGGTGCCCTGACCGAGGCCGCGCCTCGGCCGGCTGATGCCGTGCTTGTCCGCGAGCTGGCGGACCTGGCCGGCGATCCTGTCCTGGTAGGCCTTGGGGGCGTAGGCGCCCCGGCCGTAGAGCTCCAGGTAGCTGTCGGCAAGCTCGGGATGCTCGGTCCGCAGCCAGCCGAAGAACCAGTCCCGCGTGCCGGGGCGAAGGTGCAGCACGATCGGCATGACGTGGGTGGCGCCGGCGGCGGCGATCTGCCTGACGGCCCCATCGAGCTGCGCGGGGGAGTCGGAGAGGAACGGGATAACCGGTCCCATCAGCACGCCGCAGCGAAGCCCCCGTTCGTTCAGCGCCGCGCACGCCTCGAGCCGCCGTCCGGGCGCAGGCGTCCCCGGCTCGACGGATCGCCATAGGTCCTTGTCGATAAATCCCACCGAGACGTTCAGTCCCACGTCCGTGATCTGCGCCGCCTCGGCGAGCAACTCGATGTCACGCAGGATCAGCGTGCCCTTGGTCAAGATGGAGAACGGGTTGGCGGCATCCTTGAGCGCGCCGATGATGCCGGGCATCAGCTGGTAGCGGCCCTCTGCCCGCTGGTAGCAGTCCACGTTCGTGCCCATCGCGATGTGCTCGCCGTGCCAGCCCCGTGAGGCCATCTTCTTGCGCACCAGCTCGGGCGCGTTGATCTTGACGACCACCTTGGTGTTGAAGTCCGCCCCCGCATCGAGGTCCAGGTAGGTGTGCGTATTGCGAGCGAAGCAGTATGCACACGCATGCTGGCAGCCCCGGTAGGGGTTGATGGTCCAGCGGAACGGCATCCTGGATGCCTCGGGCACCCGGTTGACGACGGACTTGGCCTGGACCTCGAAGAAGGTCATGCCACGGAAGCCGGGAGTGTCGAACGTGCGGGCCACCGCGCCGCGCTCGATCAGCGGGATCACCGTATCCCGGCTTTCGGCGGGGGATACCACGCGGCCGCCCGGCGGATCGTCAAGCCGCAGATTGTCCCAGCGCATGCCGAATACGATAGAATGATTTTTCGATCACATCAAGCTCGCCGCGCCGTCACTCGCCGTAAGATTTTAACCCAAACCTACGGAAACGACGGCAGCGTAGCGTAACGTGCGTGCCTGAGGAGTGCCCCGGGGCGCTATGGCGGGCGCGCGTCCCTCGCCGCGAAAAACAGGCCAAGTACGATGCCGGAACAATTGGATAAAGACCGGCTCCTGAGGGATAGTGAGAGGGTAATCACCCAGTGCACAACGCGGAGGTGACCGTATGGCGCTGTCCATGGACGAGCAGCGGGTGCTCGCCGAGATCGAGCGGCGGCTCGCGGCCGACGATCCCGGGCTTGCTACCTGCCTGACGTCGTTCAGGCGGCCCGGTCCGGTTACCGTGCTGCGCTCGCCCCGGGCGCGCATCGTCGGTTCGGTGTTCACGGTTCTGCTCGTCGCGATGGTCTCACTGATGGTCTACGCGATGATCCCGTTCCGCACGCAGCATGGCGGCAGGCCGCCGGCATCTAGCACCCCCACTCAGAGCAAGGTCACGGCCTCGGCCCCGGGAGCATTCCTCCAGCCGGAGAAGACCCAGCCCGTCGTCGCCAGCGCGAGCGCCGCCGGCGTTGGACCGCGCTCGCCCGCCCGATCCGCATCCTCTTCTGCCAGCACCAGCGCTAACACGAGCAGCACCAGTACTCAGGCCGCGGGCGAGGCGATCCCGCCCGGCGGGCCGTAGCCCGTTCTCGCTAAGGATTCACGCCACAGCTGGACGAGATAACGCTCAAGGCCCTCGAGCGTCTTCTTTTCCTGCTGGAACTCATCGCTCAGCGGATTGCGGTGGCGGTCGAAGAGCTCGGCGTAGCGACGGGTGACCTGGTCACGGTTGCCTGCGTAGACGCGCACCGAATAGTCGCCGACTCCGCCGGCGAGTCGTAGCCCTTGAACCGCGGGGCCGGCCAGGCCCATGTTGATACTCAGCTGGCTCCGCAGGTAGATGGATCCCTTGGCCTCTTCGTCCCAGGCGTCGCCGCAGGTCGGCGGAGCGCTGTCCCACTCTTCAAGGACCAGCCGGACGCCGATGTCTTCCTGCAGGCTGCCGACCCACAATTGCTCGCGGTTCGTGCTGATCAGCGCCCCTACAGGGGGCAGCGGACCGCCCGGTGCGTCCGGATCCACGGACGGGTCGTGAATGCGGAACATTCTCCGTTCCGGCGTTACCGGAATGACTAGTTGTAGCAGCCTGCGGCTCATGGTCCCCCCCTCGCCACGTTGATACCTGGGACATCAGCCCGCTTGGTTAGCAAATCTAGACCGCATAAGCACATGATGCGGGGCAAATGGACGTTGTAACGCTAAACGTGACCACTTGACTACTGCTTGCATCGGTGTACCGTCATATCTGTTATGAACCTTGTGTCCGATCTTGACCTGCCGGCGTTCGGCTACATGGCGCCGGATTTCTCGGCCGATCGCTACCACCAGCCACTGGCCGGGACCCGTCAGCTGGGCTGGCTGGCCAAGTCGCCGCTGGCCTGCATCGTGCTCGACCATGATTCCGGCGAGTTCTTCCCGCGGTCAAGGGCGACGGCGTTTCCCGGCCGGCCGATCGCGGAATTCTCTGGCGTCACCGGCGGCCCTCCGATCGGCTGGCCGGGCTCATCGAAGCTGAACCACGGTCCAGGGCCGGACGTCTAACAAGTAGCCGGTACTCGTCCGCGGCGAGTACGACCCGAGGGGTTTGCGCGATGCAGGCACCAGTGAACGTCACCCACGGGAGGTCACTCAACGTGCCCGGACGGCTACCAGGACGGACGCCGGTGCCCGTCCTGGGCCTGACGCGGGCACCCGTCCTCGGCCTTGAGCTTGCCTCAGGCGCCGACCAGAGCCCCGCCGCCGGGCGCCGCATGCTCATGCTCGCCGTCTGCTGCATGAGCCTGTTCATGGTCGGCCTGGACAACACGATCGTGAACGTGGGACTGCCGTCCATCGGCCGCGACCTGCATGCCGGTGTGGCCGGCCTGCAGTGGACCGTTGCCGCCTACACGATCGTGCTGGCCGCGCTGCTGATGTTCGCGGGCGCGATCGCCGACCGGATCGGGCGCCGGACCATCTTCCAGGTCGGCCTGTCGCTGTTCACGCTCGGCTCCTGGCTCTGCAGCCTGGCCCCGAGCCTGCAGTGGCTGATCGCCTTCCGCGTCCTGCAGGGCGTGGGCGGCTCGATGCTGAACCCCGCCGCGCTCGGCATCATCACGAACACGTTCACCGGCCGGGCCGAACGTGCCCGCGCGATCGGCGTCTGGGACGGCGTGTTCGGCCTGTCCATGGCGCTCGGACCTGTCCTGGGCGGCGTGCTGGTCGGAACCGTCGGCTGGCGCGGCATCTTCTGGGCGAACATCCCGGTGGGCCTGGCCGCCATCTCGCTGACCGCGCTTTTCGTGCCCGACTCGAAGGCGCCCAGGTCGCGCCGCGCCGACCCGGTGGGCCAGTTCCTTGTCATCGTCATGCTCGGCTCGCTCGCCTACGCGATCATCGAGGGCCCCGGCTACGGCTGGTACTCGCCGGAGATCTTCGGCTTCTTCGCGCTCTCGGTGGCCGCGCTGGCGATCCTGCTCGCTTACGAGCCTCGCCGTGCGGAGCCGATGATCGATCTGCGGTTCTTCCGCAGCGTTCCGTTTGCGGGAGCCAACCTCAGCGCCGTCTGCGCGATCGCCGCGATGGCCGGGTTCCTGTTCCTTTCCACCCTGTACCTGCAGGACGTGCGGGGACTGTCAGCGCTCCAGGCGGGCCTGACCATCTTGCCCATGCCCATGGTCATGGCCCTGTGCGCGCCGCTGGCCGGCCGGATGGTCGCCAAACACGGCCCGCGGATCCCGCTGGTCATCGCGGGGACGGCGCTCACCATCAGCAGCGCGGCGCTGTCGCGACTGACCGGCGACACCGAGCATGCGTACCTGATCGTCACGTACGCCCTGTTCGGGATCGGGCCGGCATGGTCAGCTCGCCGATCACCAACGGCGTCATGTCCGGGGTTCCGAAGACCCAGGCGGGCATGGCCTCAGGCATGAACTCCTCCAGCCGTCAGCTCGGCCAGTCGCTCGGCGTCGCCATCGTGGGAACGGTCCTGGCGGCCAGCATGCGGGGGTCGATGCAGGCGGGCTTCGTGCAGGCCGCCCGCGCAGGCTGGTGGATCATGGCCGGCTGCGGTTACGTTGTGCTCCTGCTCGGCCTGGTCTGCACGACGGCATGGGCGAAGGGGACCGCGTCCCGGCTCGATCCCGTTATCGACCTGACCGCAGGGAACGCGAGCGCCGCAAGCCGCACCGACGGCAATCACCGGCCGCTGAATTCGCGTCCCGGGAGCATTGCTTACCGACGCTGACAAATGTCCCAGGCCAGCGGCCTTGCTTATCGCGTGTAGCCTGAATAGTTAGTTGTGGTGACACAATTACGCTCACGCCGACTCAGACCCTAAGACCCGGGTGATACCGCTGCCGGAGCTCAGCCGCCGCCGCAAGATGCTCGTCCTTGTCGTCTGCAGCTCGAGCCTGTTCATCGTGGGCCTGGACAGCACGATCGTGAACGTCGCCCTGCCTTCCATCGGCCGGGACCTGCACGCCTCGGTCGCCGGGCTGCAGTGGACCATAGACGGCTACGTGCTCGTGCTCGCCAGCTTGCTGATGCTGTCCGGCGCGACCGCCGACCGGGTGGGCCGCCGCCGGGTCTTCCAGATCGGCCTGGCCACCTTCGCCGCGGCATCCGGGCTGTGCAGCCTGGCGCCCAGCCTGGGCTGGCTGATCGCCTTCCGCATGCTGCAGGCCATCGGCGGGTCCATGCTCAACCCGGTGGCCATGTCGATCATCACCAACACCTTCACCGACCGGGCCGAACGTGCCCGCGCGATCGGGGTCTGGGGCGCGGCCTACGGCCTGTCCATGGCGCTCGGCCCGGTATTCGGCGGCCTGCTCGTGGATTCCGTCGGCTGGCGCGGCATTTTCTGGGTCAACATCCCGGTTGGCATCGCCGCGATCGCGGCGACCGCGCTTTTCGTGCCCGAATCGCGGGCCCCCAGGCCCCGCCGGCCCGATCCGGCCGGCGAGGCCCTCATCATCGTGATGCTCGGCTCGCTGACCTACGCGATCATCGAGGGTCCCGGCCTCGGCTGGCGCGCACCGGCGATCATCGCGCTGTTCGCGGTCTCGGCGGTCTCGCTGGCCGTGTTCGTGGCCTACGAGGCGCATCGCACCGAACCGGTGCTTGATCCCAGGTTCTTCCGCAGCGCGCCGTTCGCGGGCTCGGTGCTGACGGCGATCAGCGCCTTCGCCTCGGTCGGCGGTTTCCTGTTCCTCGCCACCTTGTACCTGCAGGACGCACGCGGCATGTCCGCGCTGCACGCGGGCCTGCACATGCTGCCGATGGCCGCGACGATGGCGATCGGCGCGGTGGCGTCGAGCCGTATCCTGGCCCGCCGCGGCGCGCGGCTGCCCATGCTGGTCGCCGGCTCGGGGCTGGTCGTGGGCGGCGTGCTGCTGTCCCGCCTCACCGAGTCCTCGTCGCTCGGGTCGCTCATCGTCGCGTTCATCATCTTCGGCATCGGGAGCGGCGTGGTGAACGCGCCGATCACCTATACCGCGGTGTCCGGCATGCCCGCTTCGCAGGCGGGGGTGGCGTCAGGCATCGCCTCCACCAGCCGTCAGATCGGCCAGTCGCTCGGCGTGGCCATTACCGGCTCGATCCTGGCCGCGAACCTGCACGGCGCGCCCCTGTGGACCGGGTTCGTGCCGGCGTCTCATGCCGCCTGGCTGCTGCTCGCCGCCTTCGGCGGCGTGGTCTTCATCCTCGGACTGGTTACGACAAGCCGCTGGGCGCTGGACACGGCAGCCCGCACCGCCGCCGTATTCGACGAGGCCGAACCGAAGACCCCGGTCATGACCCCCTGATCAGAACCCGCAACTAACGACCGGGCCCTATGCTTCGCTGGCCGCGATCCGCCGTAGGCCAGGCACGTCGCTGATCGTGATTTGCCGCTGGCCGGTGCGGATCAGACCGTCGCGTCGCCAGTTGCTGTAGGCCCGGGTAACCGTGGCGCGCGCAGCCCCGGCCAGACTGGCCAGTTCGTTCTGCGACAATGGCATGGCAATCTTGATCTCGTCGCCTTTTTGTGTTCCATGACGCTCGGCGAGATCGAGCAGAAGCCTGGCGAGCCGCTCCGCGCCAGTGGTCACCGGACGGATCCGGAGCATCATGGTGGCGTCGCTCCAGCGCTGCGTCATCACATGCCGGAAAGCGCGGTCGGCGCCCGAATTGGAGTCTAGAAATGAGCCGAAGCGGTCATACCGGATAATCAGGGCTCGCACGGCCTCGATGGCCTGCATCGTAGCGGTCCGGTATCCCGTGGTCTCGCCCGCGATTTCACCGACGATGTCGCCATGACCGCGCAACGCGAGGACAATCTCATGGCCGTCCTTCGACACAGAGAAGATCTTCACCCAGCCGTCCAGGATGATGAACACATAAGTGTCTGGCTCCCCTTCTACGCACATCATGGTACGGCGGGGAAACGTGGTCTGCCGTCCAAGATCGGAGAGGATCTTCCGTTCAGTGACCGTGAGCAGCCCCCAGAACCCCTCACCAGTTCCCGTCGCGTGCATGTTCGTGTCACCGTCGGCAAGCCTCGTATGTCGGCAGGCGAACATTAACCGTTGCCCGTTCTAACGATCGGCTATCCGCGGGGGTATGACAAACCCAGCTGTGACACCTGGCGGGACGTTTGATTGTCAAAGGCCGAGGAAGACCAAGACCGTCCACGCCATGAAGCAGGCGGCGGCGGCGTAGGTCCAGGTGTCGGCGAGTTGGATACGGTACCTGGCCAAGCGGGCCGCACCAAGCAGGAGGTGTGCGCGTACCCAGGTCCATTCCTCCTGGTCGGTCCCTATCGGCGGCAGCGTCGTCCATCTTGGCCGCGGGTCTAGCGGAGCTCCGGCCTTCCAGCGAAGCTCGCTGAGCAAGTTGAGCACTGGCCTTCCCGCCAGCGCCAGCAGGATTACCGCCCTAAGCCAGCAGAAGAGCAGGCCGCAGAGCAGGCCGGCGTTGGCGACGCCAACCACGTCTGGCCGCAGTGCCCGTGCCGAGAACGCGGCCTCTAGGGCCATGCCGACCGTGATCGCGCTTAGCACGCCTCCGCCCATGAGCATGCTGCCGCGCGTGTCACGCAGCAATCCCGCCATCTCGCCGATGACTTCATGGGCAGGCCCCTGATATGGCAGTACTTGATCGGTCTGTGTCCGATCTGGCCGACCGCGATCGTCGGGATAGAACCCATATGCCGGGCCTGACGGCCAGGATGATCGTCCGGTCGTCGGTGCGGCCATGGTCGTGCCTCCCTGGTGTGCTTGAACCCTCGCATTAAGCACACCAGGGGAGTGGTCGGGGCACTGTCCCACGTGAGACAGCTTGGCTGTCTCATCTGACGGAGGAAGACCGGAACGCGCGGCGGCTAACCGCAGCCGCAGGCTCCGCCGCCGCAGCATCCTCCGCCGCCGCCCTGGCCCGAGGGCCCAGTGATGCGGCTGCGGCCGGAGGCGAGGCCAGATACCGAGACCGTGGACAGGAGCTTGACCGTGTCGTCGTGGCCCTGCGGGCAGGTGCACGGTGCCGATGAGTCGGTCATCGGGCGGCTCAGCTCGAACGTGTCACCGCAAGCGCGGCAGCGGTACTCGTATCGGGGCATGTCTGACAGTCTACGTGCTGCCGCCCCGGGGCGCGGATTTTGACGTGGGCACGGGCGGCAGGCCGGCCGCGGGACCTCCGTTGGTGCCCGGGGTCGCCGCCACAGGGACATTGTCGTCGTAGTAGAACTGCTTGCCGCGCAGCAGCGAGACCAGCGCGCCGACGAGCGACATAATCGCGGCGGCGGTGAAGACGATGACCAGGCCGTGATGGAACGGCGCGGTGATCAGGTGCGGGAAGAACTGCCTGCCGGTCAGGACCTTGACATTGTGCGCGGGGAGCGTAGCCAGCACCCCGGAAGGCGCCAGCAGGGTCCGGACCGGGTTGTAGCCGAGCAGCGCGGCGAACAGCGTGCTGACCGGCGGCAGGTGGCTGACCTGCGTGGCCACCGAGGCCGGCACGCCCTGGGCGGTCAGCCCGCTGGTGAGGGTGCGGGGCAGCGTCGAGGCCAGCCCGGCGATCATCAGCGAGAAGAAGATGCCGATGGACAGGGACATGCCGGAGTTCTGGAAGGTGGACCGCATGCCGGAGGCAGAACCCCGGTGCCTGGCCGGCACCGCGCTCATGATCGCGGAGGTGTTGGGGGAGGCGAACAGGCCGGAACCGACCCCGTTGCCGAAGATCAGCAGCGCGAACGCCCAGTAGGGGAAGACCACAGGGAGCAGCATCAGCCCGACGAAACAGATGGCGGCCAGGAGCAGGCCGGTGGTGGCGAACAGCCGCGGCCCGTACCGGTCGGACAAGGTGCCCGAGATCGGCCCGGCGATCAGGAACCCCGCCGTGAGCGGCAGCATGTAGATCCCGGCCCACAGTGGCGTCACGGTGAAGTCGTAGCCGTGCAGCGGCAGCCAGATGCCGGCCAGCCAGATGACCAGCATGAACTGCAGCCCGCCGCGCGCGATGGAGCCGAGCAGGCTGGCCGCGTTGCCCGCCGCGAAGGCCCTGATCTTGAACAGGCTCATCTGGAACATCGGCTCGGCGATCTTCGTCTCGAAGATGCAGAACGCGATCAGGATCACGGCGCCGCCGACCAGTCCGGCGATGATCCAGGGGTTCGTCCACCCGGTCGAGTGCCCGCCATAGGGCCGGATCCCGTTGGTGATGGCGACGAGCAGCGCGCCCAGGCCGACCGCGAACATGATGTTCCCGATCCAGTCGATCTTGGCGCGCCTGGTGGTCGCGATCTCGCGCAGGCTCTTGTACGCCCAGATCGTGCCGAACAGCCCGATCGGCACGTTCACCCAGAACACCAGGCGCCAGTTCACCGCGGCCAGCAAGCCGCCGAGCAGCAGCCCGACGAACTGACCGGAGATGCCGGCGATCTGGTTGACGCCCAGCGCCATGCCGCGCTTGTTGGCGGGGAACGCGTCGGTCAAGATGGCCGCCGAGTTCGCCATCAGCATCGCGCCGCCGAAGGCCTGCCCGAACCGCCAGCCGATCAGCCACATCGCGCCGTGGGTGCCGGTCAGCGGGTCCAGGGACAGCGCGATCGAGGCCAGCGTGAAGACGACGAAGCCGAGGTTGTAGATCTTCACCCGGCCGAACATGTCGCCCAGCCGGCCAAGCGTCACCACGAGTACCGACTGGACGAGCAGGTACCCGAGGATCATCCAGAGCAGGTAGGTCACGTTGCCCGCGGTCAGCGGGTTCAGGCCGATACCGCGGAAGATGGCCGGCATCGCGACGATCACGATTGACGCGTCGATGGTCGCCATCGTCATGCTCAGCGTCGTGTTGGACAGGGCAATCCAGCGGTACCTGTCCTGGGTCCCGTTCACATGGCCGGAGTCGACGCTTTGTCGCACGCTAACCCAGTCTACAGCGGGACACTTGCTTGATGGCAACTATTTATTTTGCCGGATCCCGGGGGCTGGGCATCAGTAATGCTGCGGGTCAGGACTCCGCGTTCCCGGGCGGGTCTTCGGCGCCGGCGGATCCGCCTGAGCCAGGCGTGTTCTCGAAGATGTAGTAGACGGCGGTCAGCCCCATGATGACGAACGAGGCTATGGGCATGAACAGCGCGACGACGATCGCGAGCATGTAGACGCCGCCGCCGCCGACGAACCGCACCCGGGCCCGCCAGTGCTTCTCGGGCGGCAGCGGCTGGGCCACATGCTGCCCGTGCAGCGTCCATTCGAAGATTGCCCCGAAGCCGACCGACATGCCGAGGAACACCGCGCTGTACATCGCCATCGCGACCTTGGCGTCGTCGCCGGTGCGGTTCAGGTACTCAGCCACGGTGGCGGTGGTGAACGGGATCAGTACCACGAACAGGAGCAGCACCAGGTTGAGGAAGAGCAGCGTCCGGTCCACCACCGTGATCGACTTGATCAGCGCGTGATGGTTGACCCAGATGATGCCGATCGTGAAGAAGCTGAGCAGGTACGCGAGAAAGGCCGGCCAGTGACCGCCGAGCTGGATGAGCAGGTGACCGTGCCCGGGTCCGGCCACGCTGATATTGAGGGCGAGCAGGGTGATGGCCACGGCGAAGACGCCGTCGCTGAAGGCCTCGAGCCTGGACCGGTCCATCGGATTCCTGTTCAGCTTCCCGCGGGCCCGGCGCCGACCTTGGCGTGGATTTTGGTCACGCAGTCCCGGATCTCGCGCGGCCGGCCCGGCATGTCCCTGCTGGCGAAGTTGTCCAGGAGGCCTGTGCGCGCCAGACGCGGCGACTCGGGAGACTGGATATCAGGTCGTGAGATTGCCTCGGTCATGCAAATCCTCCCGCGCGGCCACGGCCAGCAAATAGGGACTGCCACAACCTAGCGCGCCTCGGCCGCACGCCGCTTTCCCGCTTCACCGCCTGGCCCTCGATCCTCTTGAGGCCGAACGAACATGGGTGACAGCTTCCGGACACCGTGTGTTAGCTGCCCGTTGGCTATTGCCGTGCATCCTTCTCGCCATGAAACCTCAAGGCGACCCCGGCGAGGGCGCGGGCGGTCACGGCCGCTTCCCGGCCGGGAGCGCCAGCAGGCGGGCGATCCTCGGCCTGGGCGCGGCCGGAGTCCTGGCGGCGGCGGGCGCGGTCACGGCCGGGCTCGCGGATGGCCCGGCTCGCACCGCGGCCGCGGTGCGGGCAGGCTCGCCTCGTACCGTGACGCGCCGCCGTGTGGTGCCGGAGAACTCACGGCCGGGGGATCCCCACTGGGCGATCCGCCACCTCGGCGAGCCGCACGCGATCGAGGGCTACGCGGGCGCGTCCAGCGTGCTGACCGGGGAGGCCTTTCCGCTGTTCGTGTCGTCCTTGGCGCGAGGGTTCCGGGTCACCGCGTTCCGGCTGGGCTGGTACGGCGGGACGGGAGCGCGCCAGTTGTGGCGGTCGGGGCCGCTGCGCGGGGGCCGGCAGAACGCGCGGCGCTGGCCGGCGAGACCAACACGGTGCAGGCCGACTGGGATCCCGCTATCGAGGTGCCGACCGACGACTGGCCGCCCGGCTCGTACCTGCTCCGGCTGGACGCCGACACGGGCGCCCAGCGGTACGTGCCGGTGACCGTCCGGTCGGCCCGCACCGCGGGACAGGTGGTGATCAAGAACTGCGTGGCGACCTGGCAGGCGTACAACACGTGGGGCGGCTACGACCTTTACAAGGGACCGGGGGGCAGCTACGCGAACCGGTCGCTGGCGGTCAGCCTGGACCGGCCCTACGACAACGGCGGCGCGGACATGTTCCTCACTTACGAGCGGAACATCGTCAAGCTGGCCGAGCGAATGGGCACCGGGGTCGCCGCGGGGGCCGGCTTCGGCCACCTCGTCGGCATCGAGTACGACCGGGTGAACCCGGCCTACCCGGTGCCGCGTCCGATCGAGGTGCTTTCGCATTCACCGCTGCTCTGCCAGGGTGTCAGGAGCTACGGCGACTCCGCCTACTACACGCACCAGGGCGGGGCCGGCGTCTTCAACGCGGGCACCATGCGCTGGGTGGAGGCGATCTTCGGCGACCGCCCGCACGGTATCAATGGCCGCACGTCCGCCTTTGTCAAGCAGGTGACAGAGAACGCCCTCCGGGCGTTCGCCGACGGGCCGGCCGCGACGGCGTATCCCGCCCGTGACAACCTCGACGCCATGCACGAGTACGCCGGCGACCCCATCGGCAGCCCGGGGAACCTGCAGTAACCCCTCACCAGGTCCGGTGCTCGAGCATCCGGTCCATCGCGTCATTCAGCCCGTCCGTCAGCCGCGCGAGGAGCCGCTCGCCTTCAGCCGCCGAGGCCCCGGCCGGATCGCCGAGCACGCCGTTCGCGCTGACCGCACGCACGCCCTGGTCCCGCAGCACCGGCATGATCTCGGCGATGGGCCGGACCTCACCCCGCTCGGCCGCGTCCAGCCGCACCGCGCCGGGGTCGAGCGCGAGCATCACCGAGGTCTCCGACCGGCCGGCGTGCGCGTCGCCGTCGGGCAGCCCGGCGTGCCAGGCCACGCAGGCCCGCCCCTCGTAGTGCAGCCGGCCGACGGCCGCCTGGACGGCCGCGGCGTTCCCGCCGTGCCCGTTGACAAGCAGCAGGGCGGGCCAGTGCAGGCTGGCGTGCCGGCCAAGCTCGATCAGGCAGGCCGCCAGCGCCTCGGCGCCGATGGACAACGTGCCGGGGAACGCCGCGTGCTCACCGCTGGCGCCGATGCTGAACGCCGGGGCGAGCGCCACCCCTGGGCGGCCCGCGCCGGCCCGGCCCGCGCAGGCCCGCCGGGCCACGGCCACGGCGATCTGCGTATCGGTGTCGAGCGGCAGGTGCGGCCCGTGCTGCTCCAGCGACCCGACCGGCACCACCAGCAGGTGCCGTGGCCCCGCGTCGATGTCCGGCCACCGCGTCCGCGCCAGCTCGGACACAGGCGGCGGCACCGGCATGCGATCATGCTACGCCCCGTCGTGCTGACGAAGCTCAGTGTTCCTGAAGAGCCTGGTGTGGCTGACTAGCGCTGGCGGCCCTCATGAACTACTACCCGTAGTCTGGGCAGGTGGCGAAGGGAACCAGCCGGCGCGAGCCAGCCGGCGCGCTGGCCTCCGCGGGACCTGGACCGGTCGACGACCTGGTCCCGGCGGGGTTTCAGCTGCGTGCCGATCCCGGATCGCGGCTGCTGGCGGGCGGCCTGGTGCTCACCGGCGGTTACCCCCTCCGGATGCTGCGGCTTACTCCCTCGGGAGCCCGGCAGGTGGAGGGCTGGTGGTCGGGTACCCCGGTACCGGACAATCCCAAGGCCCGGGCACTGGCGCGCCGCCTGCTCGACACCGGCCTCGCCCATCCCTGCGCAGGCAACTCCTGGTCGGCCGGAAACGACGTCACGGTCGTGATCCCGGTCCGGGACCGGCACGCCGAGCTGGCTCGTTGCCTGGCCGGATTGACGAAGATGCCGCGGGTGATCGTGGTGGACGACGGCTCGCGCGATCCATCGGCCGTCGCGAGCACCGCGGCGCAAGCCGGTGCCCGTGTCCTGCGGCGGCCGGAAAACGGCGGCCCGGCGGCGGCCAGGAACACCGGCCTGGCGGCGGCGGACACGCCTCTGGTCGCCTTTCTCGACTCCGACTGCGTACCGCGCCCGGACTGGCTGGACGTCCTGCTGCCGCACTTCGCGGATCCGGCGGTGGGCGCGGTCGCACCCCGCATCGTCCCGCACGAGAACGGGCGGACCTGGCTGGCACGCTATGAGGGGGCAAGTTCCACGCTCGACATGGGCGCCCGGCCCAGCATCGTCCGGCCGGGATCGCGCGTTCCCTACGTCCCTGGCGCGGCGCTGGTCGTGCGCAAAGCCGCGGCCGGAGCGGGATTCGCCGAAGACATGCAGGTGGGGGAGGATGTCGACTTCATCTGGCGGCTCGCGGCGGTCGGCTGGCGGACACGGTACGAGCCGGCCGCCACGATGGGGCACCAGCACCGGGTGCGGCTGGGCGCCTGGCTGGCCAGGCGCAAGGACTACGGGACTTCGGCGGCCTCACTCGAGCTGCGGCATCCTGGCGCGGTGCGCCCGTTTTACGCGTCGCCCTGGACCGCGGTGGCCTGGCTGGCCGCGGCGGCGGGCCGTCCCGACGCGGGCGCCGCGGTCACCGGCACCGGGACCGCCCTGCTCGCCCGGCGGCTGGCTCGGGTTACCGGCGAAGGCTGGCCGTGGCCGGCCGATTCGGCCGCGTGGCGGCTCGCGGCCGAGCAGGCCGGCGGCGGGACGCTCCGGGCGGCCCTGCCGCTGGGCAGCGCGCTCTCCCGTACCTGGTGGCCGGTGGCGCTGCCGGCGGCGGTGGCCGTGCGGCGGCTGCGGCTTCCGCTGGCCGCCCTGGTGCTCGCGCCGCCGCTGCTTGACTGGCTGGACCGCCGGCCGCCGCTCGACCCGGCGCGTTACGCGGCGGCCCGCCTTCTCGACGACATCGGGTACAGCCTCGGGGTGTGGCAGGGCTGCGTCGTCCGCCGGACCGTCCGCCCGCTGCTGCCCGTGCTCAGGGGCCGCCAGCATCACTTACGCCCGGAGCCGGGCCGCCCCGTAGGATCAACGTTCATGCCCTCCGAGGACGCCGCGGCCGGGCCCGGGCCGGGCCGTCACCCCGACCGGCTGCGGTGGAATACCAGGTACGCAGCCCGGTTCGTGCCGTCGTTCGCTCCTCATCCGCTGGCGGTCCGGGCGCTGGCCACGGAGCTGCCGTCCGGGCCGGTCGCCGACCTGGCCTGCGGGCCCTCCGGTGCCGCGCTGCTGGCCGCGGCGAACGGGCGTCAGGTCACGGCGGTCGACGTGGCCGAGGTGGCGCTCGGCCTGCTCGGCGACGAGGCCAGGCGACGAGGCCTCGGTCACCTGATCACGCTGGTGCACGCGGACCTGTCCGGCTGGCGCCCCGAGCCGCGCTCGTACGCGCTCGTCCTGTGCACCGGCTTCTGGGATCCGGCGGTCTTCACCGCCGCCGCCGACGCGGTCGCGCCTGGCGGGCTGCTGGCCTGGCAGGCCTTCACCGCGGCCGCCCGGCACACGCGGCCCAGCCTGCGGTCGCAGTGGTGCCTGGCGGAAGGCGAGCCCGCGTCGTTGCTTCCGGCCGGCTTCACGCTCATCGACCAGGCCGAACGGGACCTGACCCGGCAGCTGCTGGCCCGGCGCGCAGGTCACGCTGAGGCGGCGTGACGGCGGCCCGGCGGGCATACTGAGCGGCGTCCCGTCGTTGAGTGCAGGTTGGCAGGTACTTGGGAAACGGAGGCATGCTCGTGAAGGCAGTGCGGTTCGATGAGTACGGTGACGTGGACGTCCTGCAGGTCACGGACGTACCCAGGCCGGAGCCTGGACCGGGGCAGGTGCTGGTCCAGGTCAAGGCGGCAGGGATCAACCCGGGCGAGGCCAAGATCCGCGCGGGCCTGCTGCACGCCAGGTGGCCGGCCGCCTTCCCGTCCGGAGAGGGCAGTGACCTGGCCGGCATCGTGGCCGAGACCGGCCAGGGAGTGACCGGCTTCTCCGCCGGCGATGAGGTGATCGGCTACACCGACAACCGAGCCAGTCATGCCGAGTACGCCATCGCCGAAGAGCGGAACCTGACCGACAAGCCGGCCGGCGTGCCCTGGGAGGTCGCGGGCTCGCTGTTCGTGGCCGGGTCCACGGCCTACGCCGCCGTCCGGGCGGTCGCCCTGACCGAGGGTGACACCGTGGTCGTCTCGGGCGCGGTCGGCGGGGTCGGCTCGATCGCCGTCCAGCTGGCCAGGCTCGCCGGGGCTACCGTGATCGGAGTGGCCGGCGAGGCGAATCATGACTGGCTGACCGGGCACGGCGTGGTTCCCGTGGCCTACGGTGACGGCGTGGCCGACCGGATCCGGCAGGCGGCCGGCCAGGTCGACGCGTTCATCGACACGTTCGGCGACGACTACGTCGAGCTCGCGCTGTCCCTCGGTGTCGAGCCCTCTCGCATCGACACGATCGTCAGGTTCGACGCGGTCGGGCAGTATGGAGTCAAGGCTGAGGGCAGCGCGGCCGGGGCCAGCGCCAGCGTGCTGGCCGAGCTCGCCGGCCTGATCGCGGACGGCAAGCTCGAGGTCCCGATCGCGGCTACGTTCCCGCTCAGCCAGGTCCAGGACGCCTACCGGCAGCTCGAGCGGGGCCACATCCGCGGCAGGATCGTCCTGACGGTTTGAGCGCGGCCGGCCAAGGCGTACTGTCGCGATATGAGGCGACCGGAAAGCACCACATGAGCGAGATGCTGCCGTTGTTCCCGCTTGGCGCGGTGCTTTACCCAGGCATGATCATGCCGCTGCACATTTTCGAGGAGCGCTACCGGCAGCTCGTCCGCGACCTGCTCGACGGGCCTGACCCCCGCAGGTTCGGCGTGATCGCGATCCGCAAGGGCCGCGAGACCGGCATCGATGGGGTGCACTCGCTGTACGAGGTCGGCTGCACCGCGACCCTGCGGCGGGTCGAACAGTACGACGACGGGCGGTTCGACTTGGTGACCGTGGGCACCGAGCGGTTCAAGCTCCTCCGGCTCGATGAGACCAGGCCTTATTTCCAAGGCGAGGTCGAGCTGATCGCCGGCGACGACATCGACCCGGCCGTGGCAGCGCCCGCCGTGCGAACGGTTCAGGTTGCCTTCCGCGCCTACCTGGACGCGCTCACCGAATGGGGCGGTGCCACGGTGCGGATCGAGGAACTGCCGGACGAGCCGAGGCTGCTCTCGTTCATCGTCGCCGCTGCCATGGTCATTGACCTGACCGAACGGCAGGGCCTGCTGGCCGAGTCCGACACCCTGCGCCGGCTGGCCAGCCAGCGTGCCCTGCTGTCGAGGGAAACCGCTATGCTGCGCACCACCACCTCCCGGCCGGCCCCGGACCTCAGGAACACGCCCTATAACCCCAATTCAGCCTGCCGGTGGGTCACCGGCGAGGACGGGTAGGGAAAGGCCATGGCTGAACCGGAAACCGAAGCAAACGACATCGCACTGCGCGCCGCCGAAGTGGCGTCCGATGTCGCAGAAGAGGATCGCCCGCAGGAGCGGCGCAAGCTCGTGACCACGTTCACCAGGGCGGCGAGCTCGGGTGCGCGCGTGGCCGGCCAGGGGACGCGGGCGGCGCGCCGCGGCGCGGGCTCGGGAACACGCGCGGCCACGGAGCGCGCGAGGGCGGGCGTCGGCTACCTGGTCGCTCAGGTGATCGAGATGGCGCCGCGTCTGCGGGTCCGCGATCAGGCGACGCTGCGGGCCCAATTTCCCGGCAAGTCGTCCGACGAGATCGCCCGCGTACTCATCGACCGCGCGGCCCGCGCGTCGGCGGCGACGGGCGGGGCGGCGGGCATGGTGTCGACGCTGCCGGTCCTGCCCGCCTTCCCGGCCGAGATAGTAGCGGAGACTCTGGTCGTCGTCGGGATCGAGATCAAGCTTGTCGCGGAACTGCACGAAGCCTACGGGACACCGGCTCCGGGGAAGCTTCCGGCGCGGATGAGTACCTATGTCGCGGCCTGGGCGCATCGCCGGGGGGTGGAGATGATCCCGGGCGGCGTGGTGTTCGCCGCGGGGTCACCGCTGATGCAACTGCTACGGCGCCGCCTCGTCGCCCGGGCCGGCCGCAGCGCCTTCTCACTTGCCCCGCTGCTAGCCGGCGCCGCCGCGGGCGCCATCTTCAACGGCAGGGAAACCAGGAAGCTCGGCCGGCAAATCCAGGACGACCTGCGTCGCCGGGCGCTCAGCGGCCCCGAAGGGCCGTGAGAACCGGTCGCGTCACATTGGCCCGCTCCCGTCCGTCAGGTTTATGACGGAACGCCGTGAGGGAAGAGGCCGATGGACGAACTTGACGGGCTCACCGCGCGCTTCGAGGCCAGCCTGCCGCGGCTGCGCGCGGTGGCCTACCGGATGCTCGGTTCGGCCAGCGAGGCCGACGACGCCGCTCGGAATGCAGCGGCAGCTCAGCGGGGCCGCCGCCGTCGCCCGCCAGGGACTCGCCTTCAGCCGCCGCGCCCGGTTCGCCCGGCTCGCGCTCGTGGACGGGTCAGTGGGCCTTGTCCTGGCCCCGCGCGGACGGGTATCGCTGGCGCTCAGGCTCACCATCATGAACGGCAAGATCACCGAGATGGACGTGCTGACGGATCCCGAGCGGCTGGGCCAGCTCACCGTGGAGATCCTCGACGCCTGATGGTGCTGGCCGCCTACGCGCGGCCGGCCACGTTCTGCAGGCGGACCTCGCCGTGGGCGACTAGCTTGCCTGCTTCATCGGTGATATCCACCCGCCAGAGCTGCTGGGTCCGGCCCTGGCTGAGCGGGGCGGCCTCGACGGTCACCCGGCCGCCGGTAATGGGTCGCAGGAAGTGGGTGGTGTTGGTGAGCCCCACGGCGACCTGGCCCTGGTCACGTACCGCGGTACTCGCGCCGACGCTTGCCGCGCTCTCTACCGCGGCCGTGTAGACACCGCCGTGCACGACCCCCCAGGGGGTGTGATGCTCCGGGCCGAGTTGCAGGTAGCCGGTGACCCGCGACCCGCTGATCTCGTCCAGGATGAGCCCGGCGGCACGCAGGAAGTCGCTCGCCTCTTCCAGGGATCCGGCGTCCAGGCTCGGACCCGCCGTGACCGTCTTAGCGTCCATCGCCGTTCCCCTGTCCTGCCGGGGCAGACGGCCGCGGCTCGAGAACCAGGCACGTGGTTGTGGCGTGCGCGTACAGGGTCCCGTCCGGCCCGGTGATCTGGCCGGTGGCGGTGACGACGCGCCGGCCCGCGCTTACCACCTGCCCGGTGGCCACGACGCTTGGCGTCATGACCGTGAGCGCCTTCACGAGGTTTACCTTCAGCTCGAGGGTGGTGTAGGCCTGGCCGCGGTCGAGCGAGGCGTGCACGGCACAGCCCATGGCCGAGTCGAGGAGCGTGCAGAACACGCCACCGTGAACGGACCCGATGGGGTTATACAGGTGCTCGCCGACCTCGAGGGAGAACGCGACATCTCCAGGGTCGACCCGGATGATGCTCATGCCGAGCAAGGCGGCGATCGGCGGCCGCGGGATGCGCCCTTCGGCGATGCCGCGCATGAATTCCAGGCCGCTGAGCCCGGCCGCCAGGGCGGCGCCGACCAGCGGATCTTCCCAGGTGACGTCCCGATGGCGCACTGCGGGCGCGGCGGAGGAGGCGGTTTCTGTCATCGGCCCGCCCTCGCGGGCTGGTCAGGTTCTCTCATGAACTCAATCTAAGGGGAGTGCGTTCTATTACGCAACCCTCTATGCTTGGTTCGTGCAACGGACCAGCTTTGAGGACATGACCTGCTCGGTCGCCCAGTGCCTCGACGTCGTAGGAGAGTGGTGGAGCCTGCTCATCATCAGGGACGCCTTTCTCGGCGTGACCCGCTTCGATGACTTCCAGGCCCGCCTCGGAATCTCCCGTAACATCCTTACCAAGCGCCTCAACCACCTTGTTGATCGCGAGATCCTCAAACGAGTTGCTTACTCCGACCATCCGCCGCGTTCGGAATACCGGCTCACCGCCAAGGGCCGCGACCTGTGGCACGTGGTGACGGCCATGCGCCAATGGGGCGATCAGTGGACGGCGTCAGCCGGACCGCCCGTCGAGACCAGGCACAACGCCTGCGGGCACATTGTCACGGCCATCCCCGTCTGCTCGCACTGCGGCGAGCCGCTCGATGCCCGCGCCGTGACCGCGGTACCGGGCCCTGGCGCGTCGGAAGGCGGATTCGAGCGCACCCGCCTCGCCGCGGCACCGCGGTAGCGCCGGCGGGACACAGGTCCCGCTAGCTCGCGCCGTCTGGCGGGACACTGGGCACGGGGTTGGCGGCAGCCCCTTCGGTACTCAGCAATACCACCGTCATCCCGGGGTCGACGGCCAGCGCGGCGCGCCGCGCCTTCGCGCCTGCGCCGGTCAGCGCGGCAGGCCGCGCGAGCCAGGGCAGGTGGCAGGCGGTCGAGCTGACGGAAGTGATCACGGCACCACGATGCCGCTCCAGGCTGGATGAAGAGAAGCGACTTGCGTGCGGACAATACCATAGGTACATGCCAATGGGCTGGATGAGCACTATGGTGAACGTAGGGCGGGGTAGCTCGATGAGTGACTAGGACTTGCGTTTCGGGACGGTCTTGGGGTGCGCCATGACCGAAGAATCCGGATAGTAACCATAAGGTCACGCTGCCGAGGGCCGGCAGACGGCCGAGGACGCCTGCGGCAGCCTTGGGCCCGCAAGTTGTCGTGCGTGCTCGGATGATCAACCAGCCTGGTGTGCAAGCGTCTCAGTTAGATCAGATCGCCTAGATCACATCGCCACGACGCATGCTACTTGGACGCCAGGCACCCTCACATGGTGTAGCTTGTTGGCACATGCCAATGGCTAACAACCACAGCCATCGCGGAGCTGGCGTCACAGGGAACCATACCGAGGCGTTGGTGGCATGCGGCCATCGATGAGGAGTTGGAGTCGTGCCAGGGCCAAATCCGACGCTGCGACAGCGCGAGCTCGGCATACGGCTGCGAGAGTTGCGGAATCAACACAGCCTAACAGTCGAGGACGTCGCGGAAAAGCTTCTCTGTTCTGCCACCAAGATCAGTCGATTGGAGACTGGGGCTCGCCGCCCTAGCCTTCGCGACGTCCGCGACCTGTGCTCACTCTACGACGTGGACGAGTCGACTTCGGCTGAATTTATGGCCCTTGCCAGAGAAGCTAGGGAACAAGGCTGGTGGACTCAATACGACGACCTCAAGCTCGATCCCTACATTGGATTGGAGCAGGTTGCCGCTTCAATAACAGCATATGCTATGTACTACATGCCGGCACTACTGCAAACCGAGGAATATGCGCGGGCAATTATTAAGGGTATAGCACCGAAAATAGGTCCTGACGTACTTCAACAGCGAGTCGAAGCGCGGCTGCGTCGCCAGCAATTGCTGCAAGAAGATAATAGACCGCGCTACCGCGTGCTATTGGATGAAGCAGTGTTGCGCCGTCCTGTCGGCGGATCGAACGTAATGGCAGTTCAGCTCGAAAAAGTATTGCAAGCCGAGCGGAGGGCTTTGGTGACCGTTCAGGTCATACCATTCGATATCGGTGCCCATGCTTCTGCTGATGTTCATTTCGTGCTGCTGGATTTTGCGGAAGAATCTAATGTTTCGTCGGTTGTTTTTATCGAAGGGCTGACGTCCAGTCAGTACTTCGAACGGAAGGTGGATATAACTCGGTACCGTGAGGCCACCGAGCTTTTGCGTGACTCAGCCCTTAGCCCGAGGGATTCTATTCAGCTAGTTGATGAGTATCGAAAGAAGAACATCGAGCGGGAAGCAGATTCGGCATCGTAGTTCTCCAAATTGCAAGATGGAGGATGATAATGTCTAAGTATGCGTCGGCATCAGCAAATCTTGACTGGCGTGTATCGCGTACTTGTGAAAGCGGGGCATGCATTATGGTTGCATGCGACGGTGAATCAGTGGTATTTGGTAACACCACTCGGCCTGACGGCCCTACCTACGTATACACAAAGGCCGAGTGGGAAGAGTTTATCGTCGGCGTCAAGCTAGGGGACTTCGACGACATCGTTTAGTCGCGGTCATTGTCTGCGACCGTGAGGGCGCAGCTTGCCTGTATCCTTGCGGTCGCAACATTGAAGAACACCTGCCTCTCCTTTCGCATCCGCCGCATTGATTGTTACTCCAGTTGACAACGGCAAAATCCTCGTGTTTCGCTCAGAGTGGATGAGTGGCGATATTCGACAATCTCTGGGGGTGTAATGGCTAGCGAACCGGCAGGCGAGCTAGTATGGCAACGAACCGGCTGCGAGGGCGGCGCGTGCGTTGAGGTCGCAGCGATAGGTGAGACCGTTATGGTCCGCAGTTCCGTGGATCCAGGCACCACCTTCCGCATGAGCCGGGATGAGTGGCAGAAATTCCTGGCGGGAGCGAAGGACGGCCTTTTTGATAAGTTGTGATCTTTAGTCAGTAGCTCTGCGAGGCATTAGCTTGCGGCACGTTGCTCTTCGCTACCTGTGGAGCTGCGTCGACTGGCTCAGGCCTTCAGGGGAGTCGACGGCAGCACTGCCGTCAGAGCCGAAGTATGGTGGATCCAGCACCGTAACGACAAGCTGGTCGCCAGTGTCCGGCGGCTTGCCGGGCAGGCGGCAGGTGATCGCCGTATCGTCCACCCGAAGGTCGGCTTCCCAGCCCGCGCCAGCAGGACGGCAAGCGGTGACGATCCCCGTCAGCACGAGGCCCCGGTCATCGAACGCCCCGGCGATCACGCGTTCCGGGTGCACTCCCACGACCCCCTCGCCGCTCGGCACGAAGCCGAGGTAGCCGACCAGTTCGGCCACCCGCCGCGACGCTGGCCGCAGGACGACCTCGCTGGGCTCGCCGGCCTGGAGGATCTCGCCGCGGTCGATGATGGCCAGGCGGTCGGCGAAGGCCTGGGCGTCGGCTAGTTCGTGCGCGACCAGGATGGCCGGGATCGCGCGCTCGGCCACCAGGGAGGACACCAGGTGAGTCAGCGTGCGGCGCAGGTTCGTGTCCAGGCCGGTGTAAGGCTCGTCGAGGAGCAGTGTGTCGCAGTGAGCGAGGAGCAGGCGGCCGAGGGCCACCCGGTGGGCCTGGCCGCCGGACAGGCGAGCGGGCATCGCGGACAGCAGGGGTTCGATGCCGAGCACCGAAGCCAGGGAGGACAATTCGTCGCCGGAAGGCGACGCGGAGGGCGCGTAGCACAGGTTGTCCCGCACGGACAGGTGCGGGAACAGGCCCGGGTTCTGGCGCAGCAGGCCGACCCGGCGCTGCCACGGCGGTACGGCGCACGCCGGGGGAGCGGTGGAGGTCAGGACCCGGCCGCCGAGCTCGATGCGGCCCAGGCGCGGGGTAACTAGGCCGGCGATGACCTCGAGCATCGTGGTTTTCCCCGCGCCCGACGGGCCGAACAGGGCTAGCCGCTCGCCGGGGCCCACCTGGAGGTGGGCGCGGACGGCGAATTCGCTGCGGTCAACCTCGACGTCGGCGTCCAGCACGGGCGCTCCAGATGTAGGCGGCCAGCGGGAGCGGCAGCGCGACCACCAGCAGGACCAGGGCATACGGCAGCGCGGAGGGCAGGCCGGTCTCCTGCAGCGTCGTATATATCTGCAACGGTATCCCCATCGGGTGATAGGCGATGATGATGACCGCGCCGAACGCGCCCATCGCCCTGGCCCAGGCGATCGACAGGGACATGGCCAGCCCGGGCGCGGCCAGCGGCAGCGTGACCCGGCGGAATACCCGGCGCGGCCGGTCGCCGAGCAGGCCGGCCTGCTGCTCGAGCCGGGGCTCGACGCTGGCGAAGGCCGACTGGGCGCCGAGCACGTAATACGGCGCCGACTCGTAAACCTCCGCGATGACCAGGGCGAGGAAGGTGTTGGTCGCGGACAGGTTGAAATGTGCGAGCGACTCGCCGATCGGCGTGTACGGGCCGACCATGAAAACCAGCAGCAGGCCGATGACCAGCGGCGGCAGCAGCAGGCTGCACAGCACGCCCGTCTCCCATACGCGCGGGAACGGCAGTTTCCCGCGGGCCAGCATCCAGGCCAGCGGGGTGCAGACCAGCAGCAGTACGCCCAGGGTGACGAGCCCGGATTCCACCGAGACCACCAGCGGATCCAGGGCCCCCTGGGCCGTCAGGGAGCTCACGATGGCGCTCCACGACAGGTTCTTCAGCAGGGCGATCACGGGGCCGAGCAGCGCCAGCCAGACAATGCCCGCGGCGGCCACCGAGACGATGGCGGACGCCGAACGGAGCCGCGGCTGCCCTCCCGCGAACCGCCCCCGACCCGCCGGGCGGCGCGGTCCGGGGGAACCGTCCCCGCGGACCGCGCCGCCAGCGGCTGCCGCGGGGCTAGCTGCCCAGCTCACTCGAAATCGCGGCGGGGACAGAGCTTGTCGACCCGGTTATCGTCGGGGTGAGCACAGTGAATCCGCCTGCCTTGTACAGAGCCAGCCCGGCCGGCGACAGCGTGTACTTAACGAACGCGACCCCGGCATCGGTGGGCTTGCCGATGATGGTGATGTCGATGACCTGCGGCGAGCCGGATTTGGTCTTGCCGTTAGCCAGCTTAACCGTCGCCGTCTTGTACAGGCTCGCGTACTGCGAGCAGCAGAGGTTGATCTGCGGCACCAGCGGGACGTAGGCCAGGTGCAGCTCGACCGCCTGGGTGACGAACGCGCTGGCCGCGTCGAGTTGCCCCGACTCCAGCGTCGAGTCCAGCGAGGACTCGGCGTAGATCTGCGGCGACGAGGCGGTGCCGAAGTCCGTGGTGCCCAGGATCTTCGCGACCGTGTCCGAGGGCAGGTGGTAATAGGCCTGGGCGAGCTCAAGCATGTAGATGAAGTCCCGGCCCTGCGGGTCGACGTTGGGGTCGGTGCGGCCCAGTTTCAGGCCAGGCGTCTGGAGCAGGGTGAACAGGTCCGATAGCGGCTCGCTGCCGTCGGCGATGGCCTTGAACTGGCTGGCGTACTTGCTCCTGGGGTTGTACGCGACCACCATCGAGGTGCCGGCGTACTGGATGTACCAGTTCGTGAACTTGGGCTCGAGCGGGGTGATGTTGTCACTGCCCACGCTCTGGAAAACGTTCGGGTGGATCTCGCCGGCGGCAATGTCAGCCTCCAGGGTGCCGGAGGCGTTGGCGTAGCCCGAGTACCCATAGCCAGTGGCCGCCTTGAAAGCCGGGGCGACGACCTTTTCGTTGAGGAACGTCAGCGAGGACGCGTAGGCGACGTTGGCGGTGCCAGACACCGCGGGCGTGCTGGACGCGCTGGCAGACGCCGACGTGGAGGTCGAGGTCGACGTCGAACTTGACGAGCTGCTGCATCCCGCGGCGAGCGCGGTGCAGGCTATGGCAATCAGAGCGACGACGGGCGCTCTTCTCTTGGCGAAGACAGGAATCATTTCCCGAACATTGCCACTGATGGTTGCGTCACGCAAGGAATCATGACATCCGAGCCGGGGCGCAGCGGAGGACGTCGACCTTGTCGCCCTGGACCGGGATTACGCACCAGGCGAGCACCAGGGCTCGTTCGGCATAATTCTTGAAGGCACACGAGGAAGAGAGAGGTCAGCTCATGGCGTCTACGTCCCGCAGGACCAGCCCTCCGTTCCGGGCCGACCATGTTGGCAGCCTGCTGCGCCCGCCGCGGCTGCTCCAGGCGCGCGACGACTTCGCGGCCGGCCGGATCACGGCAGGCGATCTGCGGGCGGTCGAGGACGAGGAGATCATCGGGGCGATCCGGATGCAGGAGGAGATAGGCCTGCAGTCGGCCACCGACGGGGAGTTCCGCCGGGCGTCGTGGCACATGGACTTCATCTACGCCCTCGGCGGGATATCCAAGGCACCAGGCAACATGGCGGTGAAGTTCACCAACCCGTCGGGGGATATCGTGTGGACGCCGGCCGCGCTGCACGTCGGCGGCCAGGTCAGGCTCGACCGCACCATCTTCGGCGAGGATTTCTCGTATCTGAAGTCCCACGTCACCACGGCTATGGCCAAGCAGACCATCCCGTCGCCGAACATGGTGCACTACCGGGGCGGCCCGGCCGCACTCGATCCCGGCGTCTACCCGGACATCGAGCAGTTCTGGGCGGACCTGGCCGCGGCTTACGCCGACGAGGTCCAGCGGCTGGCTGACCTGGGCTGCACCTACCTGCAGTTCGACGACACCAGCCTGGCCTACCTGAACGACCCGGCTCAGCGCGCCGAGATCGCCGAGCGCGGCGAGGACGCCGAGCACATGCACCTGCGGTACATCAAGCAGATCAACGCGGCGGTCAGGGATTCACCGGCCGGGATGGCGATCACCACCCACCTGTGCCGCGGCAACTTCCGCTCCTCGTGGGCCGCCTCCGGCGGGTACGACTTCGTGGCCGAGGCCCTGTTCTCCGAGCTGAACGTGGACGGGTTCTTCCTGGAGTACGACGACGAACGATCCGGGGGCTTCGAGCCGCTGCGCTTCGTACCCGAAGGCAAGATGGTCGTGCTCGGCCTGGTCACGACCAAGCGCCCCGAGCTCGAGTCGATGGACGATCTCAAGCGGCGGGTCGACGAGGCCGCCAAGTACGTGCCGCTTGACCAGCTATGCCTGTCCGGGCAGTGCGGGTTCTCCTCAACCGTGGAGGGCAACTCACTGACCTACGACGAGCAGGCCGCCAAGCTCCGCCTGATCGTCGAGACCGCCCGGAGCATCTGGGGTTAGCGCCAGAGCCATCATGGCTGAGGCACTGTTACTACGGCGCTGAACTCAGGCCGGATCCGGGGGCAGCATCACGTCTGCGATCGTGTTGCTATGCCATGGATTGAGCTTGAGGGTGCCGTCAACGTCCGTGACCTGGGCGGCCTGCTGACCACCAGCGGCCATCAGATCGCCGGAGCCCAGCTACTGCGCGCGGACAACCTGCAGGACCTGTCACCGTCGGATGTCGCGAAGCTGGTGCGCGACATCGGCGTCACCACCGTTGTAGACCTGCGCAGCTCCAACGAGCTCAAGTCCGAGGGGCCGGCGCCGCTGGACTCGGTTGCAGGCGTGCGTCATGCTCACCACCCGGTGCTGCCCGAGCTAGGGGCAAACACCGACATGATCGCCGAGGCGCTGCTGACCAAGGCGGACATGGACAAGTCCCGGTACCCGCGCGATCCGGTCTGCGGGCACTACCTGGGTTACCTGGAAGACCGTCCCGATCAGGTGGTGGCCGCCCTGCGCAGCATCGCGCATTCCCAGGGCGCCGCGCTGGTCCACTGCGCGGCGGGCAAGGACAGGACCGGCGTGGTGGTAGCGCTCGCGCTCACCGTAGCCGGGGTCAGCCCGCAGGCCGTGGTCGCCGATTACGCCGCCACGGCCGAGCGCACCGAGGCCATCGTGGCCCGCCTGCTGGGCTCCCCGACCTACGCCCGCGACATCGGCAGCAAGCCCGCCGATTCGCACCGGGTACGACCGGAGACTATGACCGCGTTCCTCGAGCAGATGGATGCCCGTGACCGCGGGGTCGTCCAGTGGCTGACCGATCACGACTTCAGTGATGACGACCTGCGCCTGCTCCGAGCCAAGCTGCTCGGCCGCCGGTAGCGGGCGGGACCTGCGGTCGCGGTCCCGCTCGTTGATATCTCACATCGTGGAACATATGATCGTTTCACTGCCAGTGCGCTCGCCAAAAGCTGGGTAGTTGCCAACCTGTGTCCTAACGGAAACCTGCCCGCCATGGACTAGTTACCCTCGTTTGTGTTGGCTAGCCATCATCTCGACTTGTCTAGCCAAGATCTGGCAATCTCGGTCCCCGGCATCCGGGGACTGTGGTTTGGGAGGGAAATTTTGCGAGCAAGGCATGTTGCGGCGGTAGCCGCTGCGGTTACCGGCAGCCTGCTGCTCACTGTCGGCTGCAGTTCCTCGAGTTCCAGCAGCAGCAGTAGCAGCACCAGCACCGGTACTAGTACCGGCAGCGCGACTAACTGGGCCACCGCCACCGCCACCTCCGCCTCGGCGGGCGGCGGCCTGACGGCGCTGGTCGCCGCGGCCAAGAAGGAAGGCCAGCTCAACGTCATCACGCTGCCTTCCAACTGGGCCAACTACGGCACCATCATGAAGGACTTCACCGCCAAGTACGGCATCAAGATCAACGACGCTAACCCCGAGGGCTCCAGCGGGCAGGAGATCACGGCCGTGGAGCAGCTCAAGGGCCAGAGCCGCGCGCCCGACGTGGTCGACGTGGGCACGCCGTTCGCCGTTGAGGGCGCCACTAAGAGCCTGTGGGCCCCTTACCAGGTAGCGACCTGGAGCAACATCCCGGCCGACGCGAAGGACGCGAAGGGCGACTAGTACGCGGACTACGGTGGCTATGTCGCCATCGGCTACGACCCGGCCAAGGTAAAGATTGCGCCGACCTCGTTTGCCAGCCTGACGAACCCGGCCTACAAGAACCAGATCGGCCTCAACAACAGCCCGACGACGGCCGGCGCGGCCTTCGCCGCGGTCTATGCCGCAGCGCTGGCGAACGGCGGCTCGTTCAGCAACATCGAGCCGGGCATTAAGTACTACGCGCACCTGAAGTCGATCGGCAACTTCGTCCCGACGGCAATCGGCGGGCCGACCACGGTGCAGAACGGCACCACGCCGATCCTCATCTGGTGGGACTACCTGCTGGCCTCTGAGGTCTCGCCGGTGGTTAAGGGCTTCAAGATCGTGGTCCCGTCGGACGCGCATTACGCGTCCTACTACGACCAGGCCATCAGCGCCACGGCGCCAGACCCGGCCGCGGCCAGGCTCTGGGAGGAATACCTGTACTCCACCACGGGCCAGAACCTCTGGCTCCAGGGCGCTGCGCGCCCGATCGAGCTGTCCACGCTGGTGGCCAACGGGACCGTGGACAAGACCGCATACGCGGCGCTGCCCCCGGTCGCGGCCGGCGGGCTGACGTTCCCGACCCAGGCCCAGCAGACCGCCGCGGAGAACGTCGTCAGCCAGAACTGGGCGACGCAAGTCGGTAGCTGATGGCGGAGAGCACCGCCCAGGTTGCGGCCCCGGAGGCACTGACCTCCGGGGCCCGCCCCAGCCGGGCCTCCACATCGCTCCACGGCGCGCTCAAGTGGCTGGGGGTGGTGCCTTTCGGCTTGTACGTCGCCCTAGGCCTGATCGCACCCACCATCGCGATCGCGATCGCCGCCTTCCGGAACTCAAGCACTGGCGCGTTCACGACGAGCAACTTCAACACCGCGCTCCACGGCGCCTACCTGCTGGGCCTGAAGACCTCCATCCTGCTTTCGATCGCCTCGGCGATCGTGCCGGGGATATTCGGGCTGCTCATCGCCTACGCGATCTTCACGGCCAAGCGCGGCAACGTGCTCCGCAAGGTCGTGATCACGGCGTCCGGCGTGTTCGCCAACTTCGGCGGCGTGCCGCTGGCCTTCCTGTTCATCGCGACGCTCAGCACCACCGGCATCGTCACCGGGTGGATCAAAGACCTGTTCGGCGTCAATATCTGGGACCACGGCTTCACGCTTTACAACGCGTCCGGCGTGTTCTTCGTCTACATGTACTTCCAGATCCCGCTCATGGTCCTGGTCATCCTGCCTGCCCTGGAGGGCCTGCGGCCAGCCTGGCGCGAGGCGGCGCAGAATATGGGTGCCAGGACCTGGCAGTACTGGCGCTACGTGGGCGGCCCGGTGCTGCTGCCGCCGTTCCTCGGCTGCCTGCTGCTGCTCTTCGGCAGCGCCTTCGCCGCTTACGCCACCGCCGAGGCGCTCAGCGGCGGCACGATCGCGCTGACGCCAATCCAGATCGGGGCGCTGCTTAACGGCAACGTCGTCGCCGGCCAGGAGAACCTTGGCTATGCGCTCGGCCTCATTATGGTTATCGTCATCGCAATCGTCATGATCTTCTATGTGATCCTGCAGCGGAGGGCGGCGCGATGGCTGCGGTAGCCCGAGGGGGCCGAGGGGGTCTGGGGGAAAAGGCTTCCCCCCAGGATCGGGGGGTTTCGGGGGGTCGTCCCCCCGAGCCAACACGGCGCCGCAGCTTCCCGGTCTGGCGCTGGGTGATCTTGCTGGTCGCGGGCGTCTATTTCTTGATTCCGCTCTACGCGGCGCTGCGCTTCGCCGGGCTGAAGGCATTCCCTGACATCTTCAAGCAGTCAGGATTCTGGTCGGCGATCGGGCTGTCGCTGCGCCTCGCGGTGATCACCACGATCCTCACGCTGCTGCTCATGGTGCCCACCATCGTCTACGTGCACCTGCGGCTGCCGCAGATACGGCGCACCATGGAGGGGGTCACGATCCTGCCGATCGTCATCCCGCCGATCGTGCTGATCATCGGCGTGCTGAAGGTGGCGCCCGGGTTCCTGCTGAGCTCGCCGTATTATCTGCTCGCGCCCGTCTACGTCATCCTGGCGATGCCATTCGCGTACCGGTCGCTCGACGCCGGCCTCCGCGCGTTCGACCTGAAGACCCTGGTCGAGGCGTCGAACTCGCTCGGCGCCGGCTTGCCGACCACGCTTTGGCGGGTCGTGCTGCCGAACATCCGGACCGCAGTGCTCTCCGCCACCGTCCTCACGGTCGCGCTGGTGCTCGGCGAGTTCACCATGGCCAGCCTGGCCCTCTTCGTGACCTTCCCGGTGTGGATCGTGCAATTCGCGCAGAACAGCGGGCCGGTGTCGGTCGCCGCATCGCTGTTCGCGCTGTTCGTCACCTGGCTCCTGCTGATGATCATCGTGACGGTCGGCGGGCGGAGCGCACGTAAGCGCGGCGGTGCCCAGATGACCCTGTTCACCGTCACCCGCCAGGAATCCAGCCAAGCCAGGGGAGAGCCGGAATGACCATGAACACCGCCAGGAACGCCGCGGCGGCCGATGGCACTCGGGCGACGGCAGAGAAGGGGGATGGGAAGGTGGGTGGGGGGACCAGCGTCCTGCTGCAGGACCTGAGCCGCTTCTTCGGGGCCACCCGGGCCCTGGACAGGCTGTCGCTGGAGATCGCACCCGGCGAGCTCGTCGCCCTGCTCGGCCCGTCCGGCTGCGGCAAGACCACGGCCCTGCGCATCGTGGCCGGCTTCGAGACGGCGGACACCGGATCGGTCCTGGTCGACGGCAAGGAGGTGTCATCGGTGCCCGCCGCCCGGCGGGACATGGGCATGGTGTTCCAGAGCTACAGCCTGTTCCCGAACATGAACGCGCTCGACAACGTGGCCTTCGGGCTGCGGATGCGCAAGCTGGGCGCTAGTGAGCGGCGCAAGCGGGCCGCCGGGCTGCTGGACATGGTCGACCTGGCCGACCAGGCCAAGCAGTACCCGCACCAGCTCTCCGGCGGCCAGCAGCAGCGGGTCGCGCTGGCCCGAGCGCTCGCCATCGAGCCCCGGGTGCTCCTGCTCGACGAACCGCTGTCCGCCCTGGACGCCAAGGTGCGCCTGCAACTGCGCGAGCAGATCCGCACGCTGCAGCAGCAGCTTGGCACCACCACCCTGTTCGTTACCCACGACCAGGAGGAAGCCCTGTCGATGGCCGACCGGGTCGGGGTCATGCGGCAGGGCAAGCTGGAGCAGATCGCCGCCCCCGACGAGCTGTACTCGGACCCGGCCACCGCGTTCGTGGCCGAGTTCGTGGGGATCATGAACCGGATACCCGGCGAGCTGCTGGGCAGCGGGACGGTGTCCGTGCTCGGCGGTACCGTTCCGGTCCGCGGCTCTGGCGGGCAGAGCCCGGCTGAGGAGTTCGGCGGCGACAAGGCCATCGACGTGCTCGTAAGGCCAGAAGGGCTGCGGATGGAGGTCGCGGAGAACGGGAACGGGATCGTGACCACCAGGACCTTCCTCGGCTCGGTGACCCGGGTCGGCGTCGTGCTGTCCGGCGAGGTCGCCGTCCGGATCGACAAGTCGAGTTCCGAGGCCGCCGCGCTCGCCCTGGGTACGTCAGTCTCGGTGACGCTGCCGCCCCAGCCCGTACTCATCGCCCCCCGGCGGTAACTCGATGACGTAGGGAAGGATGCCCGCGATCGTGTCCAGGATGAGCGGGGCCCCGGCCCGCTCCAGGTCGGCGCGGGAGCTCGCGCCGGTCAGCACGCCCGCGACGATCGCGGCGCCGGCCCGCAGCCCGGACTCGATGTCGCTGCCGGTGTCGCCGGCCACCGCGAGCTCGCCGACGGCACCGCCACGGAGCCTCAGCAGCGCGGTCAGCGGCAGGTCAGGCCAGGGACGGCCGCGGCCGGCGTCGGCGGGGGACAGCGCCAGGTCGATCAGGCCGCCCCAGGCGAGCTCGTCGATGATGGCGTCCCTTGTGACGGGGGAGAAGCCGGTGAGCAGGCAAACCCGGGCGCCAGCGTCACGCAGCCGCATGATCGTGTCCTCGGCGCCGGGCAGGGCCGAGATCGCGCCGCGCCGGACGGCCGCCGCATAGTGATCCTCGAACGCCTCGTTGGCCTTCCGCGCGCTCGCCTCGTCACCCAGGATCCGCCGGAACACCTCGATCTTGGACTGCCCCATGCTCGACTTCACGTCGGTCATGGCCTGGGCGCAGGCGGTCTCGGACAGGTTCCGCTCGGTGATGGCCGCGGTGAAAGCTGCCATTACCGTGCCGTCGTCGGCCACCGTCGTGCCCGCCATGTCCAGGCAGGCCACCGTGATGCGGGTCAACGGAACGTCTCCTCTGCGATCGCCGGGGAACAGGTCATGCCGCGCCCGCCCGGCCCGGTGACCAGGACCACGCCGGGCTCGACCTCGGACAGGTGGTAGAGCGCCTGGCCGGCCAGCGCCGGGTTCACTTCGCTGTAGACGCCGGCCCAGCGCCGCTGTATCCGCGGGATAGGCGCGCCGAGCAGCGCCTCGGCCCGGGCGCGCAGATGATCGTAGGCGTCCTCGTCTACGTCGAACGCGAACGGCTCGGCGTATTCGTGCGTGTCCCCGATGGTCAGGCCGCCATCGGCCCGCTGGACAAGCAGCAGCTGCGCACGCGCCCGGGCCGCGATGGCGGACTGCGGCCCGAGCCGGGCCCGTCCCGGCACGTCATAGGCGGGGTAGTAGCGCATCGAGTCGCCGTCGGCCAGCGCGGTGGTGACCCGCTCGGCCAGCGGCGCCGTCTGCATCATCTGCAGCCGGACCCGCCGTACCGGCGAGACCGCGCGGGCCAGGTACCGGCCGACCACCCCGGTGTGCGCGGCCCCTGGGCACAAGACCACCAGCTCGCACCGGTGCCAGGCGCCGGTGTGATCGCGCACCGCACCGGGCGCGATCTCGGTGACCTCTCGTCCGGGGAGCCATTGATACGCACTCTGCCCTGCTCGGCTGGCCGCGAGGTAGCCGCGCAGCGCGGGCAGCACCTGCCGCGGCTCCACGATCGCGTCAAGGCGGCAGAAAAGGCCGCCCGCGACCTCGCCGCGCAGCGCCGGGTTGACCGCCCGGACGCCGGCGGGGTCGAGGAGCTCGAAGCCGCGCTGCTCCGCGTCAGGCAGCGCCGCCGCCTCCTTGAGCAGGCCGAGCTCGGTGTCCTCGGTAGCCAGCGTGAGCGAGCCCGCGGCCCGGAAACCCAGGCCGGGCACCTCGCCGCCCAGCTCCTGCCACAGTTCGCGGGCCCGAAGCGCGAGCGCGAGTTCCGGGCCTGCCCGGCGGCCGCTCACCCAGACCAGGCCGAAGTTCCTGACGCTCGCGCCGCGGGCTTCGGCATCCCGCTCGAGCTGGACGACCTCGAAGCCGCGCCGCCGCGCCGCCAGCGCGTGCATGGTGCCGAGGACGCCGCCGCCGACGATGACCACTCGTTGCCGCAAGACCACGGCCACAACTATAGTCATCTTCGTACTTGTATAGCCAACTTTGGCTTAACGGCCGGCCGGGCCTGGAGGTGCGGTGACCGAAGGGAAGCACGAGGACCTCGAGCTGGTCCTCGACGGGCGCAAGCTGCGCTTCCCCGCGGTCTGGCTGCGGGACAACTGCCCGTGCGAGCGATGCCTGGATCCCGGCAGCGGGCAGAAGTTCAACGACATCACCGACCTCCCGGCCGAACCGAGGATCGCGGACGTCCGGGACATGAGCGACAGCGTGCTTGTGACGTTCGCCCCCGACCAGCACCGGTCCGTGTTTTCCCGCTGCTGGCTGGCCGAGCACGCGCTGGAGGGTTACGCCGAAGGCGACGGGCGGACGGAAGACGACAAGGAACTCTGGCAGGCGGCGGACCTCGCCGGACGGCGGCCGGCCGCGAGCTGGCCCGGGTACCTGTCCGAGCCCGCGGACAGGGCCCGCGCCCTGGACGCGGTACTGCGCCTGGGCTTCGTGCTGCTCCATGACGTGCCCGCCGAACCAGGCATGGTGCTCGAGGTCGCCGCGAGCTTGGGGTACGTGCGCGAGACGAACTACGGCCGGCTGTTCGACGTCCGGGTCGAGCCGGCGCCGGGCAACCTCGCCTTCACGAGCCGGGAGATCCTGCCGCACACCGACAACCCGTACCGCGATCCGGTGCCGACCGTGCAGTTGCTGCACTGCCTGCGTACGGCGGACGACGGGGGTGACACCGGGCTGGTCGACGGGTTCGCGGCCGCCGCGGCCCTTCGAGCCACCGATAGCGAGTCCTTTGACGTGCTTACGAGCACCGCCGTACCGTTCGGATATAGCGATAAAGCGGCAGAACTACGGCCCAGCCAGCCGCTTATCCAGCTCAGCCCGCGCGGCCGGGTCCGGGGCGTCCGGTTCAACAACAGGTCGGCGCGCCCGCTGCGGCTGCCCCACGGCGAGGTCGCCGTGTTCTACGCCGCCTGCCGGCGGTGGGCCGTGCTGCTCGCGCGGCCCGAGCGCCGGCTGAACCTGCGGCTGGCGGCAGGGGACTGCCTGATCTTCGACAACACCAGGATCCTGCACGCCCGCACCGCATTCAGCATGAGCCCGAGCTCACCAGGGCGCCACCTGCAGGGCTGTTACGCTGACCTCGACGGGCTGGCCAGCACGCTGGCGGTCCTGCAGCGCAGGGAGACGAGATGACAGGAGTCGAGGCGATCGCCGGGCTGTTCACCGGGCCGGGGGCGCGGGACTACCTGGGCGAGCCGGTGACGATCGGCATCCACATGCGCCAGGCCGGAGCGCTTGCCGAAGGCGCCGGAGCAGACGGCGAACTGGTGGCCGCGGCCCTGCTGCACGACGTCGGGCACCTCCGTAGTCCTGCCGGGGGGTCCGGGGGGTCGTCCCCCCGGGCCAACACAGCAGACGGCCGCCACGGCGACGCGGGCGCGCAGTGGCTGAGCCAGTGGTTCGGCGCGGCGGTGACCGAGCCGGTCCGGCTGCACGTGCAGGCCAAGCGGTACCTGTGCGCCACCGAGCCCGGCTACTTCGCGCTGCTGTCGCAGGAGTCGGTCCGCACGCTGGAACTGCAGGGCGGCCCGATGACGGCTGAACAGGCGGCCGCCTTCGAGGCGCTGCCGTTCGCACGCGACGCCGTGGCGGTGCGCCGCTGGGACGATCAGGCCAAGGATCCCGCGGTCACGCCGCCGGAGTTGGCCCACTTCGAGCCGCTACTAAGGTCCCTGGTCAGGTCCTGACCGCGCGCGCGTGCGGGACAGCGCGTTGACCGCGACCGAGTTGTGCACGCTGAACGCGACCGCGCCGCCCAGGTAACGGTCATCGGACCATTCGACCGGCAGGCCGGCCAGGTCGGCGGTGAGGCGGCGCTCGCGCAGCATCGGCACCCGCGGGCTGACGCCGAGCAGCCTCGCGTCCTCGGCGGAGGCCGGGACCGCGTCCATGACGTGCTCCGCGTCCGCGAAGACGATGCCGAGTTCCTCGAGCCGCTCGGTGATCGAGTCGTTCTCCAGGTCCATGCCGGCCACCAGCGCGCCGACCCGGTCCGGGTAGACGCCGCGCTCGACCATCACCGGGCGCCCTGACAGCAGCCGAACCCTGGTCAGGTGATAGACCGGCGTGCCAGGGACGATCGCGAGCCGTTCGGCTTCGCCCGGCTTGGCCGGGCGGCGGCGGAGGGCGACCACCTTGCCGCCGGGCACCTCGCCCATGGCCCTGGCCCAGCGCGAGAACGACAGGAGCTCACCGAAACTCTGCACCCGCGGCCCGCCGATGACGACCCGGCGGGCACCGCGCCTGGACGCGATGACCCCGTCCGCGCGCAGGGCCGCGAACGCCTGGCGGACGGTGCCGCGCGACACCGAGTACCGTTCGGCCAGTTCACTCTCGGAGGGCAGCCGGGTGCCCGGCGCGTAGGCGCCGGCCGCGATGGCCGCCTTGATGTCCTCGGCGACTTTGCGGTACAGGGAAGGCGAACGGCCCAGTCCCGGCATCGCTGCCCCCTGGTCTACTGCCATGAAACCCGAGCGTAACGGGCGGCTGCCGGGTTCGGCACGGGCCGGCGCGTCAGATCGGAAGATTCACGTCATTGCGGCGGACGCCGCTGGTTCGCGCCGCAGACATCGCGGGTTCGGATTCGCGCAAAGAGCCCCTAAAAGCGTTTGCGTCACTCGCCGGATCCGTAGTACGTTCAGAGTACTTTGAAATTCAAAGTCCAGGATCTCGCCGGGGGGCGCGGTCCACGGGCACGGGGATAAAGATGGAAGTTCGGGGAGTCACGTTCGGGCACGGGGCCGGGAAGAGCCCGGCGGCGCCGGCCTGGGTCGCCGTGCTGGCTCTCGCGGGCGGGGGCGGTTTCCTTGTCGCCACCTGGCGGTACGCCATGATCTCCGGACGGGCGTGAGTGAGCACCGAAGATGTCCTGCCGGCCCTCGATCCGGTGATCCACGCCCAGCCCCGGCTGCGGATCACGGTGGCGCTGGCCGCGCTGAGCGACGGTGACATGATCACCTTTCCCCGGCTCCAGGAACTGACCAGGATGACGGCCGGCAACCTAGCCACCCACCTGCGCAAACTCGAGGACGCCGACTACGTGGCGATCACCAAGTCCTTCCGCCGCCGCTCGCCGGTGACCTACCTGGCGCTGACGCGCCGCGGACGCAGGGCGCTCGAGGATTACACCGCCTCGCTGCGCAGCCTGCTCACCGTGCCGGGTCCAGACTCCGGCACCAACACCAAGGAGAATCCATCATCATGACCGAGCACGCATCCGATACCACCGCCGCCTCCGTTGCCGTCCCGCCGCCTGGCACGTACACCCTCGACCCGGAGCGCACGACCGTCCGCGCCAACGTCAAGGCCATGTTCGGGCTTTTCACGGTCCGCGGGACCTTCCGGCTGAAGAGCGGGCAGGTCACCATCGCCGCGGACCCGGGCGGCTCGGGCGTGCGGGCCGTCATCGACGCGGCCAGCTTCGCCTCGGGCAACGCCACCAGGGACGCCGATGTCATCTCGCCCGGCCTGCTCGACGCCGCCGGCTTCCCTGATATCACCTTCATCGGCCAGGGCGCGCGCCGCGATGACGACGGCTGGGTGGTGGCCGGCACGGTGACCGCGCACGGCACGCCGGCGCCGGCCGAGGTCAGGGTCACCAGTGCGCGGGCCGAGGACGGGGCCGTGAGGTTCGGCGCTACCGCCCGCCTGGACCGCACCAGTTTCGGGGTCACCAGGAAGAAGGGCATGGTCGGACGGACGGTCGGCCTGGTCATCGACGCCGTGGGCCGGCGCCTGAGCTCCCTGGTGCGCTTTAGCCTGCTCGCCGCTATGCCCGTTGCCCTTCTCGTGACCGGCTCACTGGCCCTGACCTGCACCGCGAGCGTGGCCGCGGCGCCCGGGCCGACGCCGGCGCGCGGGCCGCTGACGCACGCGCCCGGTTTCCGGCAGTCGTTCGGGCAGCAGGAACTGGCCGGCCCGTACGGCGTAGCGCTCGATCCGGGCGGCGATATCTGGGTCGCCGACAGCAGGCACGACCATGTCACGGAATTCACCGCGTCCGGTCACCAGGTGGCCAGCTTCGGCCGGGCGGGCGCCTCCCGCGGCGGCCTGGATCAGCCGGAAGGCGTGGCAGTCGACGCGGCCGGGCACGTCTTCGTCGCCGACACCGGGCACAACCGGGTCGTCGAGTTCTCTACCAGCGGCCGGGTGCTTGTCACGTTCGGCTCGGCCGCAAGCGGCCGCGGCCATCTCGATCAGCCGGTCGCGGTCGCGGTCTCTTCCTTCGGCGACGTCTGGGTGGCCGACACCGGCGGCAGCCGGGTGGCGGAGTTCACCGCGGGCGGCCGCTATCACGCCTCTATCGGTGCAGCGACCCCGGCCGGCGTCGCGCTCGATGCCCGCGGCAACGTCTGGGTGTCCAGCCCGGGCTACGCCCCGGGCAACTCGGTGCAGGAGTTCTCCCCGGCCGGCCGTCACCTGCTGTCGTTCGGCCGCACCGGAGCGGGTTACGGCGACCTGGGCGACCCCGGCGGGATCGCGGTGGGCCCGGGCGGGAAGGTCTACGTCGCGCAGCCGGACTACGGGCTGGTGTCGGTGTTCAGCCCGGCCGGGCGCTTCGTCACCGAGTTCGGCCTGCAGCCAGGCACCGCCAAGGCGAGCCAGGACCTCGAGTTCCCGCAGAGCGTGGCGGTCACGGCGAAGGACCAGGTCTGGGTGGCCGATAGCGGCCGCAACCTGATCTTCGAGTTCGGCTCGGCCCCCGGGTCCGCGGCCCCCGCCGCGCCCGTCGTTCCCGGCGGCCCGCCGATCCCGCTTATCATCACCGAATGCTTCCTGGCCCTCGTGCTGATCGCAGCGGGCTGGTTCCTGGCCCGCCGCCGCAAGCAGGACGGACCGCAACCGCAAGCACGAGCCGCGCCCCTCTCCGCTGAGCTCAGCCGGCGCCAGCTGCTGGCCAGCGCCACCGCGCTTTCCTGCGTGGCCGCGGGCGCGGCGGTGCTCCCGCTTCACCTGCGCCGGGCGCTCGCCGCGACGCTGGCGAACCCGCCGCGCGGCTCGCTCCGCGACGTCGAGCACATCGTGATCGTGATGCAGGAGAACCGCAGCTTCGACCACTACTTCGGCACGATGCCGGGGGTGCGCGGGTTCGCCGACCCGGCCGCGATCAGGCTGCCGGACGGCAGCCCCGTCTTCCGCCAGCCGGACCCGCGTCACCCCCAGGGGTACCTGGCCCCGTTCCACTACGACACCAAGACCACGAGCGCCCAGGCCACGCCTGGTACCGACCATTCCTGGCTGACCCAGCACCAGGCCTGGAACAACGGCAAGATGGACCAGTGGGTGCAGGCCAAGGGCCCGTACACGATGGGCTACTTCACCCAGGCCGACATCGCCTTCCAGTGGGCGCTGGCGCAAGCCTTCACCGTCTGCGACAACTACCACTGCTCCGTCCTCGGCCCGACCAACCCCAACCGCCTGTACATGTGGACAGGGATGATCGACCCGAAGGGCACCGGCGGCGGTCCGGTCACCGGCAACAGCCCGGCCTACGACAACGTCACCTTGTCCTGGACCACCTACCCGGAACGGCTGCAGCGGGCCGGGATCAGCTGGCAGGTGTACCAGGAGGAGGACAACTTCGACGACAACGCGCTGGCCTGGTTCAAGCAGTTCGCGCGCGCGCCTGCCTCGTCACCGCTGTGGCAGCGGGGGATGCGCAAGCGCGCGGCCGGGGCGTTCGAGGCCGACACCGCGGCCAGCCGGCTCCCGCAGGTGTCCTGGCTGGTCGCCCCGACAGCCCAGTCGGAGCACCCGTCCTATTTCCCGGCCGCGGGCGCGGAGTACGTCGCCGCCAAGCTCGACGCGATCGCCTCGAACCAAGACGTATGGCGCAAGACCCTGTTCATCTTGACCTACGACGAGAACGACGGGCTGTTCGACCACGTGCCGCCGCCCACCGCGCCGCCAGGCACGCCGGGTGAGTTCGTCAACGCCGAGCCGATCGGGCTCGGCTTCCGGGTCCCCGCCGTCGTCGTCTCGCCGTGGTCGGCGGGCGGCCATGTCTGCTCCGACGTCCTCGACCACACCTCGCTGATCCGCGTCATCGAGCAGCGGTTCGGCGTCACCGAGCCGAACATCAGCGCATGGCGGCGCCGGACCTGCGGCGACTTCACCACCGCGCTCACGTTCTCGCCTCCGGCCGTCGGCTACCCGCGGTCCCCGTCCGCCCTCACCCTCGCGGCCGCGCAGGCCGGGCTGCTCACCGCTCAGCAAGAGGTCGCCGCCAACCCCGCTCCGGTCATCCCCGCGATCAATCAGCCGGTCCCCGGGTAAAGATCGGTGCTTGCGGCTGCGCAAGCCTCCGCGCTGGGCGGGCAGAATCATGAACGTGGTTGTGAATCTCCCGTCTCCGGCCGCAGATGCGACCCCTGAGACCTGAACGCACTTATGTGGACAACCCTGTGGACGTCCATTGGTACGATGCTGCGTGTTTGCTCACGGGGGCCTGCGGACTAGCCCGCTAGCGCCGCCGGCGGCAGGTCCGCCGCGTCGGCGGGATCCCATGTCAGCGGCCGGGGGCCGAGGGCGGTGAGCTCGGTGAGCTGCATGGCGCACCACGGGGAGACCGGCTGGCGGCCGCCAAGGACCGCCGCGCAGAACTCTTCCCAGTCCACCCACCTGACCTCACCGACCTCGGCCGGGTCGGGGTCGGGCGGGATGTCCGAGTACGCCGCGTAGACGGGGCATACCTCGTTCTCGATGACCCCGTTGTCCATCCGCGCCCGGTAACGGAACCTGGGCAGGACGAGCGCGAGTTTCGCCGCGTCGATCCCGAGTTCCTGCCGCAGCCGCCGCCGTACGCTGTCGGCCACGGGCTCGCCGGGGGCTGGATGGCCGCAGCAGGTGTTAGTCCATGCCCCCGGCCAGGTGAGCTTGGACTCGGCCCGCCTGGTCAGCAGGAACTGCCCGGCCTCGTTGAACAGGTAGCAGGAAAACGCCAGGTGCAACGGCGTCTGGGCATGATGCACGGCGGCCTTGGCTGCCGTGCCGCTGGCGTATCCGGTCTCATCCAGAAGGACGACGCTCTCCACGTGCTCCCCGCCTGAGGTTCTCGGTAAAAGGGCAGGTGAACATTACCCGCCGGGCGGGAGTCCTTAGCCTGTTTTAAGAATCTGCACCGGATCGCCGGTGCGGATGGTTCCCGTCCCGTCAGGGATGAGGTTCTGCCCGAAGACAAGCTGCTGGCCGAACCGTCGCCGGCGGCCGAGCATCTTCAGCGGCTGCGAGCCCCGCTCGCCGGTGCGCTGGTCGGTGGTCGTGACCACGCAGCGCCCGCAGGGCTTGGCGACCCGGAAGCCTACGTCGCCGATCTTGACGCGGCGCCAGCGGTCCTCCGCCCACGGCTCCGCGCCGGTCACCACCACGTTGGGCCGGAACCGGTTCATCGGCACGGGGGCCGCGCCGGTCTCGACGAGCCAGTCCGCGAGCGTATCGAGCGAGCCGGCGTTCGTGAGCAGCAGCGGGTAGCCGTCGGCGAAGCTCACCACGTCTCCGGGCGCGCCGTACTCGGGATCCACTGGGCGCCGGGTGGGATCGTCCAGGTAGACCAGATGCACCGGACGGTCGAGGAAGGCCGAGAACCACTTATCGGCGTCCTTGCCCGCGGCGGCGGCCAGCACGGTAGCGCTCCACACCGTGACGCTGAGCATCTTGGCGCCGGTCTCGGGTGCGGGGGCCGCGAATGACATTTCCCCGTGTCCGTCCGAGGAAACGCTGACGTCGCCGCCAGGACCGGCGTACCGCACGACGACGCGCGTCATGGCCGGCTCTTCCCGCTGGCTGATGAACCGGCCCGTCTCGTCGACCAGGAGCCACCTGCGGTCGCCGGCCAGGCCCCACGGCTGGACGAGAGCGTCGTCAAGGTCAACTGCCCGGGCTGCCTTGAGCGGGTAGATGTGGATCGAAGCAACGGCCACGCTGATCATCGTCGGCTCCTCAGTGCGAGTCGCGCGGCACCTCATGACCGCTGGCGCCGACAAGAAAGTCTAGGTCAGCGCCCAGGTTCGCTTGCAGGACGTGCTCGGTATACAAACGGGTCCAGCCCCGGTCGGCGTGCGGCGCAGGCGGCTGCCACGCACGGCGGCGGGCGGCCAGCTCCTCGTCGGCGACCTCCAGCGTCAGGGTCCTGGCCGGGACGTCCAGGCTGATCCAGTCGCCGGTGCGGACCAGGGCCAGCGGCCCCCCGGAGGCGGCCTCGGGGGCGACGTGCAGCACGACCGTCCCGTAGGCGGTGCCGGACATGCGGCCGTCGCAGATCCGCACCATGTCACGGATGCCGCGCAGCAGCAGCCGCTTGGGCAGCGCCACGTTGGAGACCTCGGGCATGCCGGGGTAGCCGCGCGGCCCGCAGTACCGCACGACGAGCACGGTGTCCTCGTCGACATCGAGCTCGGGATCGCCGGCCACGGCGTAGTACGCCGCGGGCGAGTCGAAGACCAGGGCCCGGCCGCGGTGCTTGAGCAGGTGCGGCGACGCAGCGGACTGCTTGATTACCGCGCCGTCCGGGGCCAGGTTGCCGCGCAGCACCGCGGTGCCGGTGCCGGCCGGCTGGAACGGCTCGGCCAGGGCCTTGATGACCTCGCGGTTCCAGCACGGCGCGTCCGCGACGTTCGCGCCCACGCCGGCCCCGGTCACGGTCATCGCGCCGGAGTGCAGCAGGCCGGCCTGGTCCAGCTCGCGCATGACCGCGGGCAGGCCGCCGGCGTAGCAGAAGTCCTCCATCAGGTACTCGCCGCTCGGCTGCAGGTTCACCAGTGTCGGGACATCCCTGGCCAGCTCGTCGAAGTCGTCGAGGGACAACGGCACGCCGAGGCGGCCGGCGATGGCGAGCAGGTGGATCACGGCGTTGGTCGATCCGCCGATCGCCGCGTTCACCCGGATCGCGTTCTCGAACGCCGCCCGGGTCATGATGGCCGAAGGCCGCAGGTCATCCCGCACCAGGCCGACGACCACCTGGCCGGCCCGCTGCGCCGTGGAGTACCTGCGCGCGTCCACGGCGGGCCAGGTCGCCGAGTACGGCAGCTGCATGCCGAGCGCTTCGGCTATCGACGCCATCGTGGACGCCGTGCCCATCGTCATGCAGTGCCCGTTGGACCTGGCCATGCAGCCTTCGGCGAACGCGCACTCCTCCTGGGTCATCCGCCCCGTGAGCAGGTCCTCCTCGAACCGCCACACCGCCGTGCCCGAGCCCACGTCCCTGCCCTGGTACTTGCCGCTGAGCATGGGGCCGCCGGTGACCATCACGGCCGGCACGTCCACGCTGGCCGCGGCCATCAGCAGGCCCGGCGTGGTCTTGTCGCAGCCGGACAGCAGCACCACGCCGTCCAGCGGGTTGGCCCGGATTAGTTCCTCGGCCTCCATCGCCAGCAGGTTCCTGTACAGCATGGCGGTGGGCCGCAGCAGCGTCTCGCCGAGCGCCATCGCGGGGAACTCCAGCGGGAACCCGCCCGCCTGCCAGACCCCGCGCTTGACGGACTCGGCCACCCGGTGCAGGTGGACGTTGCACGGCGCCAGCTCGGACCAGGTGGTCGCGATGCCGATCACCGGACGGCCGTCGAAGACCTCGGAGGTGAACCCCTGGCTGCGCATCCACGACCGGTGGCCCATCCCGGCCCGGCCGGTCGCCCCGAACCACTGCGTGCTGCGCAGTCCTCCGTTCGCTGTCCCTGTCATAAAGCAATAAGTAACACCCGCACCCGGCCCGGACAAAGCGGGCTGCCCGGCGAGGATCGCAGCTCCGAAGGCAAGTACCCAGGATCGTTCGGGATAAAAATGGTTGTGGCTGTTAAGGTCGCGAACGTGAGCCGTGTTCATGACATGGGCGGGCAGACCGGTTTCGGCCCCGTGCCCGCGGGTGACGATGGCGGGCCGCCGTTTGCCGCCGACTGGGAGGCACGCGTATACGCGCTGGCCACGGTGCTGCGGCGGCGTGGCTTGTTCAACAGCGACGAGCTGAGGGACGCGATCGAGCGGCTGCCTCCGCAGGAGTACCTCGCGGCGTCGTACTACGAGCGCTGGCTCGGCGCCCTGGAGATACTCGTCGCTGGGAAGGGCGTGGCGTGAGTTACGAGACGGGCGCCGTAGTCCTGGTGCGGCCGGGCGACCCGGACCATCACACCCGGGTCCCGGGGTACGTGCGCGGGCACACCGGGAAGGTCGTCGCGGCCCTGGGCCGCTGGCCGCTGCCCGACGACAGTGCTCGCGGCATCACGCCGCCGCGGATCGAGACCTGCTACGCGGTCCGCTTTTCCGCTCGGGACCTGTGGGGCAGCGGTGACCATACCGTGACCGTGGACCTCTGGGAGTCCTACCTTGACCGGCCATGACGACCTGCCGGCCGCGGCGCGGACGCGCCGGCTGGAAGAGCGGCTGATCGCCGCCGGGCTGACCAGCGACGACGAGATCGACGCGTACCTGACCAGGCTGTACACGCGCGCCTCCCCGGTGAACGGCGCCCGGATGGTGGCCCGCGCCTGGACCGATCCGCAGTACCGTGACCTGCTGCTGTCAGATGGGGATGCTGCGGCCGGTGAGCTCGGCTTCGACGAGATGACCTACGCGCTGAGGGTCGTCGCGAACACCGAGGACGTGCACAACGTCATCGTCTGCACGCTGTGCTCCTGCTACCCGGTGTCGCTGCTCGGGCCGTCTCCGAGCTGGTATAAGAGCTTCGCCTACCGGTCACGGACGGTCAGGGAGCCGCGGGCCGTGCTGGCGGAGTTCGGCCTGACGCTGCCGGACACGGCCGAGATCTCGGTCTGGGATTCGACGTCGGAGGCGCGGTACATGGTGCTGCCGTCTCGCCCGGCCGGGACGGACGGGCTGGCCGCCGATGAACTGGCCGCCCTGGTCACGCGGAACGGCCTGATCGGGACCGCGCTGGTGTAGCTGGGCACCGGCCACTGGCTGGCGGTCATGAGCGGCGGGCGGCGCGGGCCAGTGCCGTGACCGAGCTGGCCAGGGGGTGCGGTGCCAGGGTGAAGGCCAGGCGGATGTGCTCGCTTCCTTGGCTGCTGGCGGTCCGTCGCCGAGGACCTGCCGGGCCCAGCGGGTATGCGCTGGCGTGACCAGGTACGGATGCGCGCCCGCAGTCCGCTCGGCAGCGAGCCTGAGTACCTTCGGGCCAAGCGCGGCTAGCGCCCTGCCCTCGGCCGGGACCTTGAGCTCGTCGAGCTGGTCCAGGTAGCTGGCGAGCTTGGCGTAGGGCTGCTGGTACTCCTGCGTGGCCTCGGGGTGCCCGATGCCGATACCAAGGAGGAAACGGCCGGGGTGCCTGGCCGTAACCCGGTGGTATGACGCGGCGGTCGTGGCGGCGTCGTCCTTCCAGACGTTGAGGATCCCGGTGGCGACGGCGGTGCGATCTGTCGCGTCAAGGATGCTCTCGATGACGCCGAGGTCGCCGGACGGGGAGCCGCCCACCCAGATGGCCCCGTACCCCAGGGCTTCCACCTCGGCCAGTACCTCCGGAGTAAGCCCCGAGGCATGCCGCCAGATACCGATCCTGCCCAGTTCGATGCTCATGCCTGCGAAACAGCCCATGACGATGACTGCTTACCAGGGGAAGCACGGTAACCGCCTCCCGCTTGCTGCGGACAGTTCCCGCCCCGCAGTCGCGGCCAGTCATTTAGCTGATCCCGCGCGTTGTCGGCGGTTCATCGGGCCGCCTCCACGATCTCTGACCGTCCCTACATTGGTAGGAACACACCCCTGGGACGAGGATGTGCGATGAGGCGGGGAAGAGGCTGTTTGCCTGTTGTTAACGCAGTGGCTGGTTATCGGCCATTAGCCACCTCTCTTAGGACCTAAGTCCCGAGCGCTGCAACTGTTCCCGAGGCACACTCGCCGGATGACAGTTATCACCTTGCGAGAACATGGAGGTCGCTTGCAGCATACGGGCGGGCCGCCGTTCGAGCTCGTCGTGTCGAAGCTGCACCGTCCCTCGGGCCGCCCGGGGACCGTACGCCGTTCGCTGCTGATCGAGCGGCTGGCACGGGGTGATCCGCGTCCGGTTGTCCGGGTGGTGGCGCCGGCCGGGTACGGGAAGACGACGCTGCTGGCGCAGTGGGCCGAGCGCAACGGCCAGGCGTTCGCGTGGGTGTCGCTGGACGAGCGGGACAATGACCCGAGGGTCCTGCTCACCTATGTCGCCGAAGCGCTTGATGCGGTCGAGCCCATCGGCCAGCGGGTATTCGACGCGCTGGCTTCTCCCGGTAGCTCGGTGCCGGACGCGATCGTGCCCGCACTGGGGTTCGGCTTCTCGTCGATGACCTCACCGGTAGTGCTGGTCCTGGACAACGTGCACGTGCTGTATGACCATGATTGCTGGGTCGCATTGTCGGTACTGGCCGACCACGTGCCCGCCGGCTCACGGCTCGTGCTGGCCGGGCGGGACGCTGTGCCGCTCCGCATCGCGCGGCTGCGCGCCGGAAGCAGGATCTTGGAGATCGGCCCCCGCGACCTGGCCCTAACCCATGAGGAGGCGTCGTCCCTGCTGCGCAACGCAGGCGTACCGGTCAGCGAGGATGATGTGGCGGAGCTGCACTGGCAGGCCGAGGGATGGCCGGCCGGGCTGTACCTGGCCGCCCTCCGCCTTAAGGAAGGCGGCCAGGTCGCAACCGAAGCGGACACGTTCCGTGGCGATGACCGGCTGGTCAGCGAGTACATGGAGTCGGAGTTCCTGGCGCGGATCTCCTCGCAGCAGCGGGTGTTCCTGACCCGTACCGCGGTGCTGGAGCGGCTGTGCGGCCCGCTGTGCGAGGCGGTGCTCGACCAGCCCGGGGCCACCGCCACGCTAGCGGCTGTGGCGCGGTCGGACCTGCTGCTGGTGCCGCTGGACTCGCACGGCGAGTGGTACCGCTACCATCACCTGTTCCGCGACATGCTGCTGGCCGAACTGCGCCGCCAGGAGCCGGAGCTGATCCCTGTCCTGCGGCGCCGCGCCGCCGGGTGGTGCCTGGCAAACGGCCTGCCGGAGGAGGCGCTGGAGTACTCCATCACAGCCGGCGACGTTGACGCCGCCGCTGGCCTGCCGGAGGAATGGGGAGTGCGGGCTTACCGGCAGGGCAAAATCGCCGCCGTCCAGCGGTGGCTCCGGTGGCTGGAGGACCGGGGCGAGACGGAGGGACACCCGATGGAGGTCGTGCTGGCGGGGTTCCTGTCCGCGGTAACAGGGAGAGCGGCCGAGGCCGAGCGATGGGCCGACGTGGCCGATCACTGGCAGTACGGGGAGCCATCCAGGCCGGAGAATCCTGCCGCCGAGGCGTGGGCCGCCCTGCTGCGCGCTGTCTTGTGCCAGCACGGGGTCAAGCAGATGCGTGCCGACGCCGATGAGGCCGCGCGCCGCCTCGCAGCCGAGAGCGTCCCGGAGCCGGCAGCCGCGCTCATGCAAGGGGTCGCCCGGGTCCTGTCCGGTGACCTCGACGGCGGTGATGCCTCGCTTGAGGATGCGGCCAGCGTCGCGGAGGTAACCGGCGCGCCTGATGTTGCGGCGGTCGCGCTGTGCGAGCGGTCGCTGGTGGCGATGGCACGCGGCGAATGGAGCCGGGCCGAGGTCTTCGCGGGACGGGCACGCACCGTCGTACGCGGGGCCGCGTCGCAGGAGTACTACGCAACCCCGCTGGTCTGCGCGGTGCACGCGCGCGCCGCCCTGCACCGGGGCGACAGTTCGACGGCACGCCAGGAGCTGGTCAGCGCCCAGCGCCTGCGGCCGTTGCTGACCTACGCGCTCGCTCACTTCGCCGTTCAGGCCCGGATCGAGCTCGCCCGCGTCCACCTGGCGCTGTCCGATCCGGCCGGCGCCTGGACGCTCATGCGGGAGGTGGATGAACTGCTCAGGTGCCGGCCCGACCTCGGGAGCCTGGTAGGTGAGGCCGAGGCCTTCCGGGCCCGGCTGTCGGAGGAGCACGATCCAGGCGTTCCCGGAATCTCGGCGCTGACCGCTGCCGAGTTGCGCCTGTTGCCGATGCTCGCCAGCCACCTGTCGTTCCCCCAGATCGCCGCGGAAATGTTCCTGTCTCCTCACACCGTCAAGTCAGAGGCGATCTCGATCTACCGCAAGCTGAGGGTTTCCTCGCGGGCCCAGGCGGTCACCAGGTCCCGCGAGCTCAGGCTGCTGCCGGGGTGACGACCGATCTTCATCCCATCGAGGGGATGGCGCTCGCCCCGGCATGAGGTGGAATGATGCTCGGCCACTCCCGATCTGGCTACCGCGCTCGGATATGACATCTCGGCCGCGCTGGAAAACTGAACGATCAGTTAGGCTTCGGATCAAGCTGGCGACCGCTGAGGCTACGGCCATCCGGCGCCGACGTTGTAACCACGTTCATTTCCGGTGCGAGCCGTAGATGCAAGGGCTCGCTGCGGCCTCGTTCGACATGTCCTGGCGCATCGCTCACGTGATGTCTGGGCGCCTGGAAGAACCCTCCGAACGCCGGCGTGTCACCGGTCGAGGAGGCCGAGGTCCCGCGCCCGCATGACTGCCTGATCCCGCGACGAGGCCCCGAGCTTGCGGTAGATCGAGGTCGCTTCCGCCTTGACGGTGTGGCGGGACAGGGACATCTGGTCGGCGATCTGGGGAAATGACAGGTGGGTGGCGAGGATCGGCAGCAGGCGGAGTTCGGCAGCGGTCAGCGCCGACGCTCCGGGGGCGTCTGGACCGCGCAGCATGGACAGCTGGGCCTGGAGCGCCTTGGCCTCGCCGACGAGGGTTCCGAGACCGGGCCGGCGCAGGAGCAGCTCATCCACCTCCCGCATGAGCGTCCTGGCACCTGCCAGGTCGGTAAGCGCGATACAGGCGTGAGCCAGCTCGATCCTTGCCTGGACGGCGAAGTGAGGCAAAGCGTAGGTCAGCTCGTGCCGCATGCGCTGAGCGCTGATGAGCTCCTGGCGCGCGGCGGGGATGTCTCCCAGGTGCAGGGCTGTCCGGGCTTGCACCGCGCAGACCAGCGGCGTCACAAAGCTCTCCTCGCGCCGGGCTCGATGCAAGACGGCGCGGGCCTGATCGGCGTGGACCTGGGCATGGCTCCAGTCGCTGCGTGCCATCGCCAGCAGTGACCGCTCGCATAGCGCGACCGCGAAATCCTCAGCAGCACCGGCTTCCTCGCCCATGTTCATCACATCCTGGAAGGCGGCGTCTCCCCCGTCGAGGTCACCGGAAAGGACCCGCGCGATCCCCTGCAACAGCGCGGCTACCGGCGTCACGATGTTCAGCTCTGCGCGCTTGCGCGCGGCCTCGTCGGCGTCGGCCCGCATCTGCTCGACCCCGCGTCGGCACATAAAGGCCCGGAGCACGGCCGCCCACGCCTCGGCGGCGGGGGCAGCAGGCCGCGCCGTGTCGGCATACTGCCAGCGGTCGACCGCATCGGCCCACCGCTCGGCATCGGCCGGCCGCGCCGTCAGCGCGGCCAGCAGCGAGGCGAGTACGGCGGCCATCGGGTGTCCCTCGATCCCGCCCCGCTCGTCCAGCCACCGAAACCACCGCTGGAGCGTGGTGATCCGGCCCTGCCGGTAGGCCGGCACCGCGACACCGCCCACCAGGCGGGCGGCGGCGTCAACGTCGCCGGCTGTGATGGAGTACTCCAGCGCCTCCTCCGGCAGGCCGTTTGCCAGGCACCACCCGGCGGCGCGGCGCCGCAGGACAGGGATCAGCTCCGGCTCCTGGCGGCGCAGTTCGGCCAGCAGCATGTCGCGGAACAGCTGGTGGTAGCGGTACCACTCGCCGTGCGAGTCCAGCGGCACCAGCAGCAGGTTCGACCGCGCCACAGCCGCTAGCGTGGCGGTGGCCCCGGGCTGGTCGAGCACCGCCTCGCACAGCGGGCCGCACAGCCGCTCCAGCACCGCGGTACGGGTCAGGAACACCCGCTGCTGCGGGGAGATCCGCGCCAGGAACTCCGACTGCATGTACCGGCTGACCAGCTGGTGCCGACCGTTGAAGGAGGCCACCGAGGTCCCGAGCGACCCCCCTTCCCTCAACGACAGTGCCGCCAGGTACAGCCCGGCCGGCCATCCCTCGGTCCGCCGGTGCAGCTCGGCCATATCATCCTGGCCGAGCATGATGCCCGCTGCGCGCAGCAGCGATGACGCCTCGGTGAGAGTGAGCGCCAGGTCGCCGGGGCCGATCTCCATAACCTTGCCTTCGGCGCGGAGCCGCGCGATCGACAGCGGCGGCGCGTCCCTGCCGGCCAGCACCAGTTGCGAGCCGCTGGGCACATGGTCGGCCAGCACCGGCATCGCGGCCCGGCATTCCTGATCGTGCAGCACGTGCACGTCGTCCAGGACCAGCGCCACCGGCGCGGTCATCGACGCCAGCGCCGCCCCCAGCCGGGGCACCACCGAGCCGGGCACCGAGCTGCCCGGGGAAGCCAGCGCGTCAAAGACCTGCTTGCTGATCGGCTCGACCGCATCAAGCGCTTCGGCGACATAGGTGAGCAGCACCTTCGGGTCATTGTCCCGCTCGTCCAGCGACACCCACGCGAACGCCTGGCCGTTGCGCTCGGCCCACTGCGCCAGCAGCGTCGTCTTCCCGTACCCGGCCGGCGCCACCACCGACATGACCGGGAACGACCTGCCCTGCGTGAGCCGGTCAATCAGGGCCAGCCGGCGCACACTGTCAGGCCGGACCACGGGACGGCGCAACTTCGACGCGGCGAACTCGACCGTAAGCCAATCCGCAGCGCGCCGTAGCTCCGGCCGCCGGCGCAAAACGTCCTCGTCCATGCTGCAACATTCCCACAGGCGGTCTGTCCCCCCAAGGATCTTCCGGACCTGCGATCAGGTCAAGCGCCCCAGCGGATCCGCCACGCCACGGTGACCCCAGCAGGCACGCAAACCAGATGAGAGCGCAGCACGTGGGAAGCATGCGGCAGTGAAGAAGCCGTGTTCGATCTCAAACTGACCACGCGGCGGCCAGACCGGGGACGCTGCCGGGCCTGCACGGCCGCCAACATCCCGCTGCCTGCTTGGTACGCGCGGCGCGCCGACACGATTGAGGGTGATCTCCCAGCTGCCGCCGGGACCGCGATGTCCTGGACATGTGAGACCGGCCCTTTCATGCCGTTAGGGGGATGCACCTGCAGACCACACGACGTGCGATCGATGGCGTAGGCGAAGACGAGAGCGGAGCCAAGATGCCCGAACCATTGCCCGAGCGGGCAACCCGGATCGGCGTCCAGGACAGTGACGACGATCTGCCACTGGGGCGCGCCGCTCAAGACGGGGGCGGTCCGGCATCAGGACGCCTTCCGCCGGGGCGAGGCGGGAGGGACGGACATGATCCTTAACCTGGTCCTGATTGGCGTGGCCATCGCATTGGATCCGCTGCCGCTGACGGCGTTCCTGGTGGTGCTGCCCTCAGAGCGGGGCATGCGAAAAGGCGCAGCGTTCGTGTTCGGGTGGCTCGTGTCCCTGGCCATCGTGGTCACCGTCACGGTGCTGGCCACCGGCAACAACCCGCCCCAGCCGAACACCGCCCCGTCGCTGGCGGCGCTGGCGGTCAAGATCGCCATCGGCGTCCTCCTGGTCGCGATCGCGGTCCGGCACATCAGAAGGAGAGGGCGGCCGAAACCGCCGAAGAAGCCGCCCAAGTGGCAGGAACACGTGGACAGCATGTCCACGTGGTTCGCCATGGTCCTGGCCCCGACGCTGCAGCCCTGGGCGCTGATCGGCGCGGGCGCCGCCACGGTGGTGGAGGCCAAGCTCTCAAGCTGGGAGAGCTACCTGGCTCTGTTCGGTTTCTGCGTCCTGGCCTCAGCGTCCTACCTGGCCATGGAAATCTATGCGAGTCTCAGGCCGCACAAGAGCCAGGCGCTGCTGGCCCGGCTCAGGAGCTGGATCGACGCCCACACCGACCAGATAATCATCCTCGGGAGCCTGATCCTGGGCCTCTACCTCATCGCGAAGGACATCTACCTGATCGTCAGCTGAGAGTTCCCGAGAGCAACGAGCACCTGCTTAGCTACTGGTCGTAGCTGTCGATCTCGGCCTGCCACTACGCCCTCCAGGCACGTATTGACGCCCGCGAGAACGCCGGTCACCCAGTGGGGCTACGATGCTGACGTGCGGACGCCGATCAGGAACCCGCCGGACCCGATGTACGCGGAGTTCGAGGTACACCGGACGATGATCTGCGACCGCATGCGCACCGGGGCCTTCCGGCGTGCGATCGACTCGGTGGTGCGCCCGGGCAACATCGTCCTGGACGTCGGGGCCGGAAGCGGCATCCTGAGCGTGTTCGCGGCGCGGGCGGGCGCTGCGCGCGTCTACGCGGTGGAGCGGACCTCGGCCGCCGTCCTGGCGCGGGAGCTGGCCGCCGCGAACGGGGTCGCGGAGATCGTCCGGGTGATCCACGGCGACGTCACCGACGTCGAGCTGCCGGAACGTGTCGACGTGATCGTCTCGGAGTGGCTCGGCGGGTTCGGGATCGACGAGGGGATGCTCGTCCCGGTCATCGTCGCCAGGGATCGCTGGCTCAAGCCGGGCGGGGTCATGATCCCCCGCCTGGTCATGGCGTGGGCCGCGCTGGTGCACGACCGCTACCTGGCGGAGATGGTGGAGTTCCTGCGGGCCGGCCCGTACGGCCTCCGGTTCGATGACCTGGTGGAGAAGACCGTCAACGAGATCTTCTATTCCGGTACCTTCCGGCACCTCGCGGCGGGTGACAAGCGCTCCGATGCGGCCCGGCTGTGGAAGACGGACGCGGGCCTGATCCCGCTTCAGCAAGCGCGGGCGCCTCACCAAGCCGAGACGGTGCTCCCCGTCCGCGCCTGCGGAACGGCCAACGCGCTCGCGCTTTGGTTCAGCGCCCAGCTCGCGCCCGGCATCGCGCTGTCGGTGGGACCCGGCGATCCGCCGACGCACTGGGGGATGACGACGGCCCCGCTGCGCTCGCCGGTGGAGCTCGCGCCCGGCATGTCCGTCCGGGCCAGGGTGCGGACCGCCCTGGCCCGGCCGGCCGGGACCTGGACGAGCTGGGCCATCGCGCTGCCGGGCGCCGGCTGGGAGGAGCACGACGAGCAGGCGGCCTGGGAAGAGATCGCCGAGTGAGCAATCTCAGCAGCCCTAAGGACACCCGGCGGCC
>CAVUBD010000003.1:0-180202 GCA_963739615.1 uncultured Actinomycetes bacterium | reverse complement strand
ATACCCACGGAGTAGTCACTGGAGAGCTACGTGCACCGAAAGGTGCCCGCGTGGTTCGGACCGGGGGTCGCTGGAAAAGGACTGTGCCCGCACAGCACCTCGCCAGCGGCCTACCGGTGTTCTGCGATCCCGCGTTCCTTCTGGTGGCGTGGGTTCGCGTGCGGAGTAATAAGGGCGCCCGTTCGGCCGGGGTGGATGGCCGTTCGGCCTGGTACATCGAGGCCACGGGCGTCGAGGGGTTCCTGGAGCGGCTGCGGTCCGCGTTGAAGGACCGCAGTTTCCGCCCGCTGCCGGTGCGGGAGCGGATGATTCCCAAGGCGGATGGCAAGAAGCGTCGTCTGGGCATCGCGACGGAGGCGGCATAATGCCGCGTCATCCAGTGACCCTTCGGGTTTTGTTGTTGTCACTCATCCGTTCCACCCGCTGAACGGCCAGCGGCTGGAGGTTCTGTATGCCCGGCGCCGCGGGGCGGACACGGTGTTCGTCTGCGCGGGCGGCATCAGCGGGCAGATCACGCTGCCGCAGGCGTGGACCGACCGGGGCGAGCCACCGCTGGACCGCCGGCTGTCGGCTGAGCGCCTGGCCGGGCTCGACACGCTTGCCCGGTCGCTTCGCGGTTGTTGACTTCCGCCTGCCGAGCCGGCATCTTCTTGTGTGATGAATGTGCACAAGAACGATCTCTCCAACCTGTCCACCCGGCAGCTGCTGGCCCGCCGCCGCGCGGCGGCGGCCCGGCTCGGCGACGTGGAACAGGTTCTGGCCGGGACGCTGACCGAGCAGGCGCGCCGGTGCGGCAGGCCCGGCTGCCGGTGCGCGGATGGCGCGCCGCACGGCCCGTATGCCTACTTCACCCCGCGCCCGGCCGGCCGCGGCCGGGCCAGGTACGTGCCCGCCGCTCTGGCCCAGGTGGTACGCCGCTACCTGCGCCGGGACGAGCAGGTGCAGGCGGCGCTGGCGGAGATCTCGGCGATCAACGCCGAGCTGCTGGCCCGCAGAGAACTGCAGTAGCCGGTGGGTGCCGCCGTCCTGACCGGTCCCGCCCGGGCCGAGGCGGTGGCAGCGCTGGCCAACATGACCATCTCGGTGCTGGGAGGCAGCAGTGAACGGCGAGCACAAGATCACGAGCAGTCACCGGGACCGGGCGGCGCTGATCTACCCGCGCCAGTCCTCGATGGCCCAGCTCCGCGAGCACACCGAGTCGACCAGGAGCCAGTACGCCCTGGCCGGCAAGGCAGCCGCGCTGGGCTGGCCGCGCACCTCGATCGAGGTGATCGACACCGACCTGGGGATCTCCGGCAAGTGGGGGGTGGCCCGGGAAGGGTTCACCGAGCTGGTGACCAGGGTCTGCTCCGGCGAGGTGGGGGCGATCTTCGCGATCGAGATCACCCGGCTGGCCCGCTCGAATGCCGACGTGGCCCGGCTGGCGGAATTCGCCCGGATCACCGGCACGCTGCTGATCGACCCCGATGGCGTCTACGACCCCGCCGACGTGAACGACCGCGTCCTGCTGGGCTTCAAGGGCACCATGGGAGAAATGGAGCTCCACGTGATGGCCCAGCGGCTGCACGCGAACAAGCGCGCCGCCGCCGAGCGCGGCGAGCTGCGCACCCCGCTGCCCGTCGGGCTGATCCACGACGACGCCGGCGATATCGTGATCGACCCCGATGCCGAGGTCCAGGCCGCGATCCGGGACGTGTTCGCCGCGTTCACCGCGTGCGGGTCGGCCTACGGGGTGGTCGCCGCGTTCGCCGGCCGCCGGTTCCCGCTGCGCGCCTACGGCGGCGCGTGGGCCGGGCAGCTGCGGTGGGGCAGGCTCACCCACGCCCGCGTGCTGGGGGTGCTGAAGAACCCCTGCTACGCGGGGGCGTACGTGCACGGCCGGTACTCCTCGCGGCGCACTGTCGACCCCGGCGGCACCGTGCATACCGCGCTGGTGGAACGGCCCCGCGCCGAGTGGCCGGTGCTGATCAAAGACCACCACGAGGGATACATCACCTGGGCGGATTACCTGGCCAGCGAGGCCAGGCTGGCCGCCAACCGGACCAACGCCGGGGCCCGGCCGCCGCGGGAGGGCTGCGCGCTGTGCCAGGGCATCATCTACTGCGGGTCCTGCGGCAAGCCGATGCGCACCAGCTACCACACCGATGCCCGGCCCTCCTATGAATGCTCCCGCGCCGACCGGCTGACCACACCCGCCTGCCGGTCAGTCGCTGCGGCCACCGTCGACGACGCGGTCGCCGGCGCGCTGCTGGACGCGCTCACCCCCGAGCAGGTCGCCCTGGCGCTCGCCGCGGCTGATGAGGTGGCCGGCCGGCACCAGCGGGTCAGCCGGGCCGCCGAGCTGGCCGTCGAACGCGCCCGCTACGACGCGGACCGGGCCGAGCGCGCCTTCAGCCAGGTCGAGCCGGAGAACCGGCTGGTCGCCCGCAGCCTGGAGGCCCGCTGGGAGGCCAGGCTCACCGCCCTGGCCGAGGCCGGGCAGGCCCTGCAGGACGCCCGTGACGCGCTGCCGCCGCTGCCGGGCCGGGCCGAGCTGGAGAAACTCGCCGCCGACCTGCCCGCACTCTGGCACGCCCCGGCCACCAGCGCCAGGGACCGCAAGCGGCTGCTGCGCACCCTGATCGCCGACGTCACACTGCTTCCCGAGCCCGACCAGGCCAAAGTCCGGATCGGGATCCGCTGGCACACCGGCGCCACCGATGAGCTGCGCGTGGCCCGCGCCATCCACACCGGCACCGCCAGGCGCAGCCCGTCCCCCGCGGTCGAGATGATCCGCCAGCTCGGCCCCGTCACGCCCGCCGCCGAGCTGGCCGGGCAGCTGAACGCCGCCGGGATGGCCACCGGCAACGGCCGCCCGTTCGACGCCAAGGCCGTGCAGTGGATCCGCCACGCCTACCACATCCCCGCCCCGGCCCCCTACCACGACGGCGAGATCAGCGTCACCGAGGCCGCCAGACGGCTGGGCTGCAGCACCGGCGTCATCTACGACTGGATCCAGGCCGGGCAGCTCGACGCGCGGCGCGGCCCGGGAAACCGGCTGTGCATCACCTGGAACGACCGCATCCAGGCCGCCTGCCATGAGCGCATCGCCGCATCCGGGCACCTCAACCCCACGGCCCGGCGCACCAGGCCCCGCCGCCACTGAGCCCCCTTGTGAAAATGTCGGCACCAGCTGCCATGCTCATGCCAGTGAGCAGATCCGCCAGCACGGCCTGACCACCGCCAACCCGGAACATCCCGACACACGGCTGCAGGAGAGGCAGTATGAACTCACCGTCGCGACCATAGCCGACCGGGTGGTCCAGGCGTCCCTGAAACTGGTGCTGGAGCCGGTCTTCGAGGCGGATTTCCTCCCGTGTTCCTACGGGTTCCGCCCGGGGCGCCGGACTCATGACGCGGTGGCCGAGGTGCACCATTTCACGTCCCGGACGTATGAGTGGGTCGTGGAGGGTGACATCAAGGCCTGTTTCGACGAGATTTCACACTGCGCTCTCCTAGATAGAGTGCGGGCTCGCGTCGGGGACAAGCGCGTCCTGGCCCTGGTGAAGGCGTTCCTGAGGGCAGGGATCCTCACTGAGGATGGCCTGCTGAAGGACACCAGCGCCGGTACTCCGCAAGGGTCGATTCTTTCACCGCTGCTCAGCAATGTGGCCCTGTCGGTCCTGGACGAGTACATCGCCCGGGCTCCCGGCGGACCGCATGCGACTCCGTACCAGCGGGTCAAGCGCCGTCGCCTCGGTCTGCCCAACTACCGGCTCATCAGGTACGCGGATGACTGGGTGCTCGCGATATCGGGCACCAGGGCACACGCCGAAGCCCTGCGGGAGGAGATAGCGGGGGTCCTATCGGGCATGGGCTTGCGCCTATCGCCGGAGAAGACCTTGATCACCCACATTGACGAGGGCCTCGACTTCCTCGGCTGGCGCATCCAGCGTCACCGCAAGCGGGGTACCAGCAAGCATTACGTCTACATCTATCCGGCCAAGAAGGCGCTGCACGCCATCATGGCCAAGGTGAAGGCCGCATGCTGGCAGAACACGAACCTGCCGCTCAAAGTCCTGCTGCATCGGCTCAACTCGATGCTGCGGGGCTGGACCGCCCACTTCAAGTACGGGTGCTCAAGCGCCACCTTCGGCTACCTGCGCCACTACCTGTGGCACCAGGTGATCCGGTGGGTCGGGCGCAAACACCGGCGCACCCCTTGGAGGCAGCTCCGGCGCCGCTATAGCAAAGGAGACGGGTGGCCCGCTCACGGCAACGTGGTCCTATTCAATCCGGCGGCGGTGCATACCGAACGCTACCGCTACCGGGGAGGGCAGATCCCCAGACCGTGGCCGAGCGCGATATGAGGAACGCCGCGACACCTGGCGGGGCTTGCGGAGCGCCCGGTGCTCAGTAATGGGCACGCCGGGTGCGGAGGGCGGGTCAGGGAGACGGACCGGCCGAAAGACCGGCACTGCGCCCTGGCCCGACCCTACCCGTCAGGGTCCGGGGTGCCGCCTGGGTGCCGCCGGTCAGCCGACCGTAAGGAGAGCCCAGTTCCCTGGCGGGAACAGGACGCCCAAGAAGCGAATGCCGGCGGCCGAAAGGCAGCGGGAAAGCGGGAGCGCTATACCGGTCCTCCAGCCGGGGCTGTCCGTATAACCGGCCGGATACCAGGCCCGGTGCCCGGCTGCGAAAGCAGGCTGACGTGTGGCGGGTGAGCCTTTGAGGCGAAGTGCCGGAAACGCCGGAACCGAAGGACAAGTTAGACGCCCATGTTGGTGAACGGAACCGAGGACGTGGCCCTGGAGTGGGACGCTGTTGACTGGCGGCTGCACGAGGACAACGTACGGCGGCTGCGGCGCAGGATCTTCAAGGCGGCCAAGGAAGAAGACCTGGCCAAGGTCAGGTCCTTGCAGAAGATGATGCTGCGGTCCTGGTCGAACACGCTACCTATGGTCAGCGTGCGGCAGGTCGCGCAGCGCAACACCGGCCGCGTGACGGCGGGGATCGACGGGGAGGTCGCGCTGACCGCCCCGGCCAGGATGGTGCTGGCGGTGCGGGTGCACCGCAGCATCCGCACCTGGAAGCCCCTGCCCGTCAGGCGGGTGTATGTACCGAAGGCCAATGCGAAGCTGCGCCCGCTCGGCATTCCCGTGCTCATGGACCGCTGTCACCAGGCACGGGCCAAGAACGCGCTGGAGCCGGAGTGGGAGGCCCGGTTCGAGCCCCGGTCCTACGGGTTCCGGCCGGGCCGCAGCTGCCAGGACGCGATCGAGGCGATCTACGACACGTGCAAGGGCCGCGGGGCCACACGGGTCTGGACCCTGGACGCGGACCTGGCCGCGGCGTTCGACAAGCTCGACCATTCTCACTTGATGTCGGCGATCGGGTCCTTTCCCGGCCGGGAAATGATCCGGGCGTGGCTGACGGCGGGAGTGTTCGAGCCGGGCAAGGGGTTCGCGCCCACCGAGGAGGGCAGTCCGCAGGGGGGCGTGATTTCCCCGTGCCTGCTGAATGTCGCGCTGCACGGGCTGGAGGAGGCGGCCGGGGTCCGGTACGGGCCTGACGGCATCCGGATTGCCACGGGCAGTCCGGTGCTGGTCCGTTACTGCGATGACTTCGTGGTCTGCTGCCACACCAGGCAGCAGGCCGAGCAGGTCAAAGCACGGCTGGCCGGGTGGCTGGCACCCAGGGGCCTGGCCTTCAACGAAGAAAAGACGCGCGTCGTCTCGCTGGAGGCAGGCTACGACTTCCTGGGATTCGGCATCCGCCGCTACCGCAACGGCAAGCTGCTGATCAAACCCAGCAAGGCCGCCGTCAGGCGGGTCAAGCGCAAGCTCGCCACTGAGATGCGCCGCCTGCGCGGGCACAACGCATCCGCCGTCCTCGCCGCGATCTGCCCTATCACGCGAGGCTGGGCGAGCTTCTACCGGCCGGTGGTGGCCAAGAAGACGTTCAACACCGTGGACGACTACCTGTGGAAGCTCACTTACAAGTGGGCCTGCCGCAGCCACCCCGGCAAGCCGAAGCACTGGATCACCCGGCGGTACTTCGGCCGGTTCAACCCCTCCAGGCGCAACAACTGGGTCTTCGGCGACGCGGCCAGCGGCGCTTACCTGCCCCGGCTGGCCTGGACCCCCATCATCCGGCACCGCAAGGTCACCGGCCGGGCGTCCCCCGACGACCCCGCCCTGACCGCCTACTGGAACCAGCGGCGCGGCAGGAACCAGCCCCCGCTCGACCGCAGCACCCTGCGCCTGCTGAGAATGCAGCACGGGCGCTGCGCGCTCTGCGCGGACCTGCTCCTGCACGCCGACCGGGAGCCACATACTCCCGGGGAATGGCAACGGTGGCACCGCACCACCCGCAAAGCGATCACCAGGCAACTTATCGCACGCAGGCCGGGCACGCCGGATGCGACGCGCCTGATACACGCCTACTGCCAGCGCCGGGCAACCGCAGCAGGCAGCCAGGAACCGGCATCTTCACGCACCTGAACCGCCCTTCGGGCTTGCTTGAGCCGGATGCGGTTAGCACCGCAAGTCCGGTTCTTAGTATTACAGTTGCTGTTTTTCGGTCTGTGACTGCACTGCAGCTCAGCGTGGCTCATGGTTAGGGTGCGGCGGTTACATGGTGTCACCTCCTTTCGTCCGCGGTCGTCATGCTGTGTGGGCTGTCAGGCGGGTGCTGTAGTGGTACCAGCGGGCGCGGGCCTGGTGCCGCCTGCGCCAGGCTGACCAGCGGAGTTCGAAGGCGAGGCTGGCGAGGCTGAGAAAGCCGGCTTTCCAGCCGCGGGCGAGGCGCTCGATGCGGGCGGCCTCGTGGCCGGACAGCCTGATCGGGGGGATGCCGGGCGGGCAGGGCTGGCCGCCGCGGGCGGGCAGCGGTGCGTCGCCGGTGGAGATCTGCAGGTCAGCGGGGCTGACGGCAGGCTCGCTGACGGGGACCGGGGTGTCCTGGCCGGCCGGCGGTGCTGCGGGAAGGACGTCCGCGCTGGAGAGGGCGGCCTGGATGGCGGCGGTCCTGAGCTGGGCGAGGGCGGTCAGGGCGGTGTGCCTGCAGATCGCGTTCCAGGTGCGGGCCTGGGACTGGTCCCAGCCGAGGGCGTCCTTCCCGGTTTTGAAAGTGATTTCGACTGGCCAGCGGCGGCCTGCGATGGTGATGAAATAGGTCATCGTGGCGGGCCGGCCTTCCGGCGCCCAGCACAGGTAGAACGTGTACCGGTTCTCCTCCCTGTCCAGGCGGCGGATCAGCAGGAACTCCCGCGGGTCCGCGGTGGCGATCATGGCCCAGCCGGCGTAGCGGGGGCCTTTCGTCCCGTTCCCGCAGGACCGGCGCTCGAACACGGCATCGGCGATGGCCTCGTCAGCCCGGATGACCTTATCCTTTGCGACGGTGACCCGGTAGTCGCAGGGGATGATGACGACGTAGGCCAGGTCCAGGGCGCGCAGCGCGGCCCGGAACTCGCCGGACCGGCCGTACACCTCGTCGGCGGCGGCCCACAGCACGCGGACCCCTGCCGTTATCAGGCGTCTTGCCTGCGCGATGGCCAGTTCCGGCTTCGTGGCGAACGCCAGCTTCCCCGGAATGCGGGCCTTCGCCCGCCGCTGCGGGTCCTTCGCCCAGCAGTCCGGCATGTACACATCGAAATCGATCCACGCCTGCCCGAACGCGGTGACCAGGGCGGCGAACACCCAGGTCACGCAGTTTTCCACCTTCCCGGTCACCCCGGCGTGCTGCGGGGAGACGCACGCGGTGGACTTCCCCTTCCGCAGGTCAGCGGTCTCGTCGAACGCCAGCCCCGGCCCGGCCAGGTCGTCCGGGTCGTGGCGCAGGACCTCCTGCGCGAGTCCCGGCAGCAGGCCGCGGAGTTCCTCCCACGACCACTTATAGCGGCTGAGCAGGGCCTGCATCCGGTGCGGCCCTTCATGCCCGGCTCTCAGGGCCAGCTCCCAGCAGTTCGCCCGCGTCTCCCGCGACAGCGCCCGGACGTAATCCAGCGCCGCCGTGACACTGCGCCGCTGCCGCATTACCCGGCCCAGCAGGTCCCTGACCAGCGCGTCTGCTCTTTCCCCGCACTCCGCTGCATCTTCTATGCTTGCCACCGCGGCCGTGGTGGCTTCTTGTCTTCTCACAAACCCAGGAACGAGCCACGGCCGCCCCGCGTTGCACGTCTGCCTCGTCCGCAACAGCCGCCCGTTCCAATTACGCACCGTTACATCAGCCGTATGCTGGGCAGCTACGAAACAGGCGGTACTTAAACACTCAGCGTGAAACAGCGACTGTAATATTAGGGGGCCGGGGCCGCAGCAATGCGCCCCGGCTACCCGACTTCTCAGGCACAGCGACGATGTTTTTTATGCAAGCTGACGTACCGTTCGTGGCATCGAGCGTGGGCTGGCAGGGCGGCCGCGAGATGTAAAAACACTTTGCTCGCCGCTCGCGTAGCAGCCTGTGTGGTCTTGTGCATATCCACCGTTCCGTATGCCGCCGGAATTGACCCATCTCGCGGCGAGATGATGTGGGAGCGCGCCTTCCTGGGTGCATCGGCGCAGGACCCGGTATGGGTTTCTCCGCTCGGAGGGCTAGCGGCCCGTTAAGGTTTGCGTGACTGGCTCTGTCGATGTGAAGTTCTACGGGCTAGAAGGGCCTTGAGGATCTCTGCAAGGGCCGCCCCCACTGGCGTTCGGTTATGGATCGGGCCTGGCGGAAGTTTGTCGTGGTGTCCTCGGGATCCGGTGACGTTGCGTGGTTGCTCTTGCGGTGCGGGGCGGGTTTTTGCGCTGGCTGATCCATTACGTTCCGTGAGATCGGTGTGTGGTGTCCGGGCTGGCGTCTGCGGAGCGCCCGGGACTGGCCTGGCCGGCTGTGGCCGCGGTGTCCCGGGCATGCCGGGATTCCGGCGCGGCGGGTGCCGGGCTGGGCGGCCGGGTGCGAGGTCAGGCGGCCGGCGGGGCGTTCGGCTGCTGCGATCCTGGCGTCGCGGGCAGGGGCAGCAGGTGCAGCTGGGTGGCGGCGGGCACGACATCGTTGCTCTTGCGGGCCCTGACTTTCCTGATGGTGAAGCGCGGGTAGTGCCGGCCGGGCCGCCAGGCGGTGACGAACCGCAGCGGGTGCGCGGTGATGTCGCGGCGGATGATCTCGATGGCCGCGGCCAGGGCGCCCGCAGTGGCGCCCTGCCCGGCGCCGATGCTGGCGGTGACCGCGTCGCGGAGCGCGGTGGCGCTGATCCGGGCGGGCTCGGCGCCAGTGGCGGCGGCGATGCTGGCGCCGGTGATCCGCAGCGCCTGGTGGGCGGCGACGGTGGCGGCGGCCATGCGGCAGGCACCGGCGGGGGTGGCGGCGGTGATGGGCTCTCCGCCGGACAGGGTTCTGCTTTTCTTCCAGGTAGACGAGCTCGCTGGCCCATCGCATGCCGTACAGTTCCGCGATGTCGCGGGCCGGGTAGGCGGCGGTGTCCATCAGGTCAGTGATGATGGTGACAGTCTCGGATACCTCCACGCGGATCGTGCCTGGCCGCCTGCACAGCCCGGCGTCACCTTCGCCGTCACCGGCTGTCTCCATGACGCTGACGGACGGCCCTGCGGGCGGGGCGGTCAGCAGCGGGTGATCCGGCCGGAGATCGAAGACCTGGTCGATGTGGTATTCGATGACGCGGACCTTGTACGTGCGGCCATGCCAGGTGATCTTCGCCTTCCAGGTGCCGTCCGGCAGGGGCCGTCCCGAGCGGCGCAGCGTCCACGCCGCCGACACCCGCCAGGCGAAGTGCTTCCCGGCATCGATCTTGGCGGCGACCGCCTCGCGGCTGGGGAACCCGCGGTCGGCCAGGTCCAGGTCACCGGGCCCGTAGGCGGGTTCCAGGTGCGCGGCGAGGGTGGTCTCCCCGGTGCTGCACGGCCCGGCCGCCCAGGCCACCGCGCCGCGGGTCCAGACATCGACGGTCTCGACCATCCGGACCTGCGGGTCAGCGGGCGTGCCGGTGCTGGCCGGCCGGCTGAAGTGCGCGGCGTTGCGGGACTGCCCGCCGCTGCCCTTGCGGTCGCTGCCCCTGGGGTCGGCGACGTTGCGGACGGTGCCGTCCTTGGCCAGCACCCGCAGCCCGTGCCAGCGGCCGTCCCGCCACGGCCCGCCCGCGAGCGGCCGCAGCCGGATCGCCGTCCGCTGCCCGTCCGGCGTCCCCGGCGCCGGCAGGCACACCGCCGCGACGCCGGGCAGCGGGACGGCGCGGATCTGCCCGCACAGCCCGGCCAGCAGCCGCAGAAACGGCTTGACCTGCAAGAAGCTGTCCGCGTCCGACAGCGACGACGCCGCGGGCAGGTCATATCCCGGGTCAGCTTCCCGGGGCCGCTGCGCCATAGCGCGCAGCGTCCCCGCAGCCGTGCCGGGCATCAGCGCCCGCGCCAGGCTCACCTGCATCGCCAGCCGCGGCGTGATCTTCCGCGCCCGCCGGGCCGGCACCCCGGCCAGCGCCTCATCCAGCCGTGCCGGGGTGATCACCGCCGACGCCAGCCCCAGCCCCGTCCCCTCCCGCACCCGCCCCGGCTCCCCGGCGATCCCGGCCGCTGCCAGGTGCCCCGCCGTCCACGCCGGCCCGGGGGCCGCCGCACCCGGCAGCGCCCCGCACGCCACGATCCCCGACCCCGGCCCGGGAAGCTCCAGCAGCCGCCCGCCGGCGTCCTTCCAGATCGCCGGCATCGCCATCACCTCAGCCAGGCCCGCCTCCGCATCCCGCGCCGGCCGCTTCCGGCGCGCCCCCCGCCGCGGCGCCGGCCGCGGCCCGGCACAGGATCGCCGGCGCCGGCCAGGCGTGACGTAATACCGGGCAGCGGGTAGCGTCGCACCAGGAAGCATCGGCGGACCCCTCGCAAGAGGCAGGTACAAGACCCGCCGATGCTTCCGCAGAAAGCCCCGCCTGTCCCGTAACACCCATGCGGCGTGCCGCCGGGAACCGCACATGGCCGCCAGAGGCCACCCGGAACCGTCTCCGCGCGCCACCTGTCACTGATCACGCAACGTGACTCCCAGCCGGGCCGCTGTCCAGTTACGCTGCGTGGCAAGAGGCAGCAGCCCCGGCACCGCCTGCAGCGGCAAACCCGCAGGCAGGGCGCTTCGCAGTTCTAACCGAATGCCAGTGGAGCGTCACGTGACTTGATACTTGTGTTACGCGTAGTCCACTGTTGTTAGCGATTCGTTATTTGGTGATTTAGCAGCAGCGCTCGGTGAGCACGGTTCGGCAACGCTTGATGAGCACTGCTGTTACTTTCTCCGCCCTGGTCGGCGGTCACCGCGACCTGCGCAGTCTCGGCATCACGGACTGCCCGGTGACGGCTATGACGGTCACGCGTTGTGACGGACGGGATATTACCGGCGTGCGATATCCGCCTTATGTAGGCCGTCGTGCTCAGCGATGGCTAGTTGAGGCGAGCAGATCGGGTCGTTATGCAAGCGCCGATGTCGCTGTGACGCCATGGACCGCGAGGGCCTCCGAGATCACTTCCTACCGGCTTGGCTACGGCCGGTCGGTGCGGGGCGTGGGTGATCGGCGCAGGGGGCTTGCTTGCAGAGTGCTCACGGCTGATCCGGTGACCGGTCGCCCACCGGGGCGTAAGTGCCTGCGCCGTGGGGACCAACGCCTCTGGTGCCCGGTCTGCCGGGTATCACCGTGGAGGTAGCCGCCCGGGCACAAGCCGGATTGCCGGCCGGGCGGGAACGGGGAGGAGGCGGAGATGCGCCTCACAGTCAGGGATGGGCTGGCGACAGTGTTCGTGGCCGCGGCGGCGGCTGTTTACCTTCTGTGGGTGACCGGGGCGGCGATGACCGGCTGGTCGGTCCGGGTGGCGGCGGCGGTGGTGTTCGGTCTGGGGTGGGCCGCCTGCGTTACTGATCAGAAGCAGATGGCCTTGCTCTACGGGGCCGCCCGCGGGGGCCGGCGACCGTCGGCGGCTTACGTGGTGCTCGTGTCGGGCATCGGCGCGCTGGCGCTGGTGACCGGGGTCATCGCCCTGGTGGCTGGCAGCGCGGTCATGCTGGCGACGCTGGCGGCTTCGATGGGCGGGCTGTGGGTGATCGCGACGGCCAGGCATACGCTGACATCCGGGAGCGGGAGCCCTTCCCGGCGGCCGGCGAAGACCGTGTGAGCAGGCAGCGGCCAGCGCGAACTACGGGGTAGGAGACCCCGAGGACACCTACAAAGGACTCTGATCGGATAATGAACGCGGCCTGGCCGCGGGATGGCGGGATCATCGTCTCTTCTGAAAAGTACAGATGGACAGGGCGGCGCCGGCGGCAGCGGGCGAGACTGAAGCGATGAGAACCGAATCCCCCGGCACCTCGTATCTGGCGCTGCCGGACGGTCCGGCGCCGTATCCCGGTGTGGTCGTCATCCATGAGGCCTCCGGGCTCAACGACAACATCCGCGGCATCTGCCGCCGGTTCGCCGCCGAAGGTTACGCGGCGCTGGGAGTGGACCTGTTCGAGGGCCGCAACCGCGCGGCGTGCATGGCCCGGATGTTCATCGGCGGGATGGCCGGAAACCTCAGCTACTACGGCGTTCCTGCCCTGAAGGTCGCGCTCGGGCGGGTGGCAGGGCATCCCGAGGTCGCCGGGATCCCCCACGACCTGAAGGTCTACCCGGGAGCCAGGCACTCCTTCTTCAACGACCAGTGGCGGAACTACCACGCCGCGGCCGCCGCGGACTCCTGGCAGCGGGTCCTGGCATTCTTCGCCGAGCACGTCCGGGGCAGCCCGGCAGCAGCAGGCTAACCGGCGGCTGCGGGCCAGCTGGATGCTCTCCGCGCCGGCTGGCGGGGGAACCCGTACCCGGAAGGAGCGAGGGTGGCAGTTACCGCTTCGGCTGTGATGCCTCCAAGTACCGCTTCATGGCTGCCCATACAGTCCGCTCCTGGCGTTTGCCCATCCTGTTGATCACTGGCGCCAGCAGCTTGGAGGGACCCTTGGGGCGCAGGTGCCATGACCAGTGCATCCGCGTCCCGCCTGTGGTGCATTCTGCTCAGGTCGTGCCCGGCCGTGGGGGCCGGTCGTGTGTGGCCGTGGGGACGGGGTCAGGCGGAGCGAGCGGGTCCATTGTTTTCGAGCTGGTGCTTCAACTCGGTCCAGATTCTGCGCTCCATGCGGTCACCGAGGGGCCTGACCAGCGGGCTGAGTATCCGCATCCAGCCCTTCGGGTGCACCTGCCAGTCCCAGCCCATCACCGTGCCCTCGCCCTCGGCGGCAAAGGTCAGCGCCCCGGAGGTCTCCATCATCGAACTGGTCGTGCGCGAACCAAGCCTGTGCGGCCGGTCGAACGCGGTCAACTCCACCAGCATCTCCGTGTCCGCCCTGCCCATGCGTGCACGGAACCGCGTCCCCAACCCGATAGGCAGCGGGGTGAGCAACTCGACACCAGCCATGGCCGGGTTGAACGACGGCTCGTTACGCGAGTCGGCGACCGTGTCAAATACCTGCTCGACCGGCGCCGCGATGCGGACATGACCGGTGATGTGGGCCACGGCTCCACGGTACTCGGGCCCGCTGCTCACCGGTGCGTATGGCATCACCGCGTCCTCCCGGTCCCCTCGCGTCCGGGCTGCGTCGTGGACACGTTATCTGAAGTGGTGTCCGCCACGTAGCGGATGTGACGCCGCCCCACCTTGACCTGCGACTGGCCTCTTTCTCGCTGCCGCTTTTAGTTCTTGCTGCACGCCCAGAACCTCACGTCGGCGACATGTCTCTCACGTAGAAACCCGTCATGACCAGGGCTTCTTCCAGATGGACTTAAGATAACCGCCTTAATTGGCGTGCACTGGTTCCCGGACGGGGTCCCGTTGTCGGCACGCGTAACGAGACCGTTCTGCGTGGCGTGCCGGTTAGTTTCCAGGCACTCGTGGAGTCATCGGGCTGCTGGTGCGAGACTGGCATCAATAGGCGTGTTCTGAGTAGTGGCGACGGGTTGTGACCGGGTGCCATGCGGCACGTGGGAGCAGGACGGGGCAAAGTTCATGGATAGCGAGGATCCAGGGCAGGTCAGCCCGGTGGCTGAGCCGGGTCTTGCGGACCAGGCGCGGCGCCGCCCGGCTCGCCAGGCCGGCAATCCCGCGAACGGGGCAGCCGCGGCTGCCGGCTGTGGTGGCCTGGTGGTGAGCACCGCCGGGCTGACCGTCGCGGTTGTGCTTCATTTCGTGGCCGGGCTGAGCTGGTGGTGGGTCGGCGGCGGCGTCCTTGCCGCAGCAGCCGTCTTGATGGCAGCCGGCGTCATCGAGGTGTCTTCGGGCGCGCCAGATCATCGTGACCGTGACCGGATCGTGACCCGTCCGATCTGGACGATCCTTGCCGTGAACTCCTGCTCCGCGCCCAGCGGGCCATCGCCGCCGTCCTGGGCTGTGAAGTATACGCCAGCGACATGCTGGACCACGCCGCGGGAGAGATGGTGCTGAGGTGGCATGAGTGGGATATTGCCGCTGCTTTGCGCGTGATCACGAGGTTGCGCGCCGAGCTTGCAGCCAGCGCCGCAGTCGGCGGGGCTGGCCCCATGGCGGCCGCCGTGCTGGACTCGCAGCAGCGTGCTGTCACGCTGGCGCGGGATGCTACCGAAGCCAGGGTCGGCGCGCTGGAAAGCTATGCCGTGCGGGTGCAGGCTGCAGATGCGGCTCAGCAGGACTGGCTCAGCGCCCTGAGGCTGTCCGCTCTCAACAGCCAGTACCTCGATCTCGTTGCCCGGACGGCGGCGGGCGAGCACGCGCTCGCGGAGATCACCGGCCTGACCGGGCAGGCCGTCACCGCGGCGGAGGTATTCCGCGGCAGCCTTCACCAGGCCGCCCTGGGAGCCGAGGCCCTGGCCCTTCCTGCCGCGCCAGCCACCCCACGGGAATGACCATTCGGCACCTGCCCGGACCACCTGCACCCCGCCCGGAGCCGCCCGCCGCTGCCCACAGCTAGGCAGCCCAACGCGTCCAGAACCCGCGAATATGCGCGAGCCCACCAGAGCTGCCTCCATAGCTGTCAGCCACGCAAAATCGGCAGGGAGGCGCAGTTTGAGGCGTTGGGGCACACTCTGGCCGTCACGTTACGTCTTCCGGCAATGGCGCCAGGAGCAACTGGACGGCCGACTGGCTGATGGGTAGTCGCGGCAGCTCGTCTTCGAGCCCCGAGCCAGGCCGCCGGTCCGGGGGCGGGCGCCGGCGCGATGGCCCGGCGGGCCTGCTGCGGGCAGTTGGGTCGGACCGGGGCGCCCTGCCCGGATTGCTCCTGGTGGGTTTCTAGCCTTCCCCCGCACCCGGCGTGCGACTCTCACCGCACCGGGCGCTCCACGTGTCTTGCCCGCTGGGGTTAGCTGGTTGCCGGGACCGGCTGGGGTGCCCACGGGGCCGGTATTCTGCAGGATCATTGCTTGGGGACAAACACCTACAGTGAAATTCCCGGCGAGCACGACGAGGCTGTCAGCGCTCAGGTGCCCGGTACCTTCTGTAGAGGGTACGGCGCCTCGGCGCAGCTGGCCCCTCGGCTGCTGTCTGCGATTGTTCGCGGGGGAGTGACGGGGCTTAGCACGCCGGCCCGCACGGTACCCGACGGGACTGGCTGACCTGAGGTCGGCCAGGATCGCCGGCAGGCGGGCACGCGATCCCGTCGCTGTGGCGGCGGGCCCGGCTACGTCGTCAGCTCCGTGACGGGAAAATGCCGGTCAGGGCGATGCAGAAGTTCACGGTGAGATAGGGCTGGATATTGGCGTGGGGTTCGCTGCCCCCGGCGTCGCCGAGCATCGTCGGGTTCATGACGGTGGTCGCGTCGGGCTCAGCGGCGTAGATGCCGCTATAGGACCGGGCCAGCGCGCGGCCGCCGGGCTGGTCTGACGCGGCTGCGCTGCTGCTGGCCTTCACCGAGTGGGTGTGGCCGGGCATCTGAGCTGCCGCGAGTGTCACGGTCTCGGCGCCGCCCGCCTGGCCTTCGGCATAAGACGAGAGCCCCGCGCCTTGACCTTGGCAGACCGGCACGCGTGACCGCATGTCAGGCAAGGCGAAGGTGGTCCTCCCGTCACCCCCGTAAGTGGTACCCAGGAGGCTGAACAAAGCGGTGTTCTGGCTGATCGGCAGGAGTTGGCCGTTGCAAAGGGCCCAGCCTAGCGGCGCGAAGCTGAAGCCGAACATCCTGATCTCGCCGACAAATGGCTCAGACACCGTTCTCTCCTCACCGTGCGGCAGTAGTTAAAGCCCATTCATGATGGCATGATAACAGCGGGCCCCTGGCGCTCCCGCTCGACCGGGCAGACGGACAGGCCGATGGCACCACAGCCGTCGTGCGGAACGTCCGGAAGCCGCCGGCGGGCGCATGACCGCAGGCAGCGGCGGACAGCAACGCCAAGAGCGCGTCGCCGTGCCCGCGACGAAGGTTGCTGATAGCTGACCTCGGTGAGCACGGCATCCACGTCGGCGCGTGCGCCGGTCATGCGCAAGGGCGGAGCCGGGAACGGCGTGCACCGTGATCGCCCCCGGCGCCGATGCCGCGGCGGCAGAAGCGCGTGCCAGCTAGGCGGGCGCGGCGCCTGGCAGTGCCAGCGCCGTGCTGCCGCGGCCAAACGCGTCGCGCACCCGGCCCGACGTGCTTCCGGCGAGGTTTCTCTCCGGTGCCCTGCCGCTCAGCCCACCCAGTCGGCGGTGGGCGGCCCCAATGCTCCGGGTCGTGGGCAGGCCGGCACGCATCTGGCTCAGCAACACCGCCGTGCAGCGCGACACGCCGAAGATGAGCCCGGTCGGCTCAAGGCCACCACCGGCGGCAAACTCCGCCCGCGCCAGGGGTCGGCCCCGCGCCGGCATGAGGAGGACCTGGCCGGCGAACGCGATCGGGCGGAGCGGATCGAGCGGGTTTCGCTGGTGCGGCCGCGCAGTCCTACAAAAAGAGCTGCGCTTAGCCGCTCGCCGCCGGGGAGAGGTGGGGCCATCCCGATGGCGAGCCGGTGCGGGCCAGGGCCGGGCTGGCGATGAGGCGTCGCCGATCCTGACGTAGAGCCCGGTACCAGAGTGTCCAGCGCAGCGCTCATGCCGGTCCTCCGGGATCAGGATGCCGGACGCCGGTGATCCCGGGCACTCCAGCGGGAACACTGATGAACGACCGCGCCCGGTGGTCGCTGCCCCTGGAACTACTCATCCGGACAGGATCCGGCCTCATGCATGGCGACCTCAGCACTCGTACCGAGCGTCTCCCGGACGACGGCGGCTTTCTCCTGTCCCTGTATGCGTCCACCCGCCGGGCGGAACTGACCGGCCTCGGCTGGTCCGCAGAGGAACAGGACGGCTTCATCCGCATGCAGTTCGACGCCCAGACCCGCCATTACAGACAAGCCTTTCCCGGCGCCGCCTATTCGGTCATCTGCGTGGACGGCGAGCCAGTCGGACGGCTCATCATCAACCGCGCCGACGACGAGATCGTTATCGTCGACATCACCCTCGTCCCGGAGTTCCGTCGTATCGGTGTCGGGGGGCGACTGGTCCGGCGCCTCCTGGATGAGGCCGATGCCGCCCGCCTGCGCGTCAGGTGCCATGTCCGGGAAGACAGCGACGCCCGCCGGTTCTGGGAGCGCGCCGGGTTCACCGAGGACGGCAGCGACGGGGTGTACGTGGCCATGGACCGGGCACCCAGACCCGGCCGATCTGACCGCCGTAGTGCCCCGGGTACCGATACAAATCCGTGAACGCTAGCCCACCCGGCGTCCCGGCCAGATCAACCGGGTGGACCGACAGGCTGGACTTGAACATTCCAGACAGCCGTTCCGATGATGCCAGACAAATGATCATTCCCAGTGAATATAACATTTCGATACGGGCCACTCTCGCGCGAGAGTTCGGTGATATTGCCTGTACCTGGCGAATCCACCATTTGTTTGTATTACCCACCTGATCGAGGGCGGCTGGGACCCCGCTGTTCGTGCAGCAGCAGGCCGGGCATGAGCACGCCTCCACCACCGCGATCTACAGTAATGCGTGTCCTCGGACTTCCGCACCCGCACGCTGCGGCGGGCGCTGGACGCGACGGCGGCCGCGGCGATGCGAGGGCTCAGTAGCGCTCGACCAGATGAGCGCGGCTGGCTGGAAGTTCGTATGGCTCGGGCCAGAAGTCGGTGATCAGGGCGATCTTGCCGTCGTCGGCGAGATCGAAGAAGCACAGGCCGGGCTGCGTGCCTTCTGGCCCGGTGAACTCGATCCAGCTGGCTGCGCGCTGGCCTTCGCCGACGATCCGCTGCACGGTGAGGTGCCAGTCGCAGGGGAAGCCTTCCACGTTGAACCGGATGTAAGGGGCCCGGCCGCGGACCTGCTCCCTGGTCTGGGGACCGCGGTAGATCACGTCGTCGGCGAGCAGCGCGCCGAGCGCATCCCAGTCCCGGGCCTCGGCCGCGGCCCAGTAGGCTGCGACCACCTCGTGCGCGTTGATCACGGCCGGCGGGCTGCCGGGGTTTTCGCCGGCGGACTGGTGCAGTTCGCCGCCGCTGAGCCGGAAGGTGGCGTGGCCGATGCCGATGACGTCCTGTTCGGTCAGCACCTTGCGGGTGATCCGCTCGCCGTTGACGTATGTCCCTCCGTGGCTGCACAGGTCGATGATCTCGAAGCTGCCGTCCGGGTTGCGGCGCAGCTCCGCGTGATGCCGGGAGACATCGAGATCGGCCAGCACGATGTCGTTGCCCGGGACCCGGCCGATCCGGATCGTCGTGGCCGGCAGGGGATGCGCGTCCGTCATAGGGCAATCCTAAGAGCCTGTTCAGAACCAGGGAGCGCTCGACTGAGCCGCTGGTCGCCGGCGGCCGGGGCGTCGGGTCATGGTGATGGTCATCGCGCTGGGCTGGTCCGCCCCACCTGGCGCGGAGAACGCAGCCAGCACGGCTGGGAGGCAGTCACCAACGCCGGCACGGCACTCCCGGCCACCGGGACCGGCAGGTTCACCCTCGTCGGCAACGCCCGCACCAGCGACCCCGCCCGCCTCGCCCCTTCCCTGCTCGCATTCGTCGGCCACACCCGTGCGGGACAGCCCAGATCTGCCAGCCGGGGAAACCTCGTCTTGAGGGCGCGCACCTGCTCGCCGCGCTCATCATGATCAGGCACGTCCCCCACGCTTACTAGAGCGCCGGTCAAGTAACCGTTAGGCGGCTAGCTGGTAACCGCTGGTGACAGGCTGGCGGGCGATGGTGTGGAGGTTGCGGACCCGCCATGCTTTGCAGAAGATGGCCAGGTCCGGTCCGCGGTCGCGGACCAGCGCCGGGGACAGGCAGGCCCGGTCGATATGCAGCCCGGACAGCCGCCACCCGGCCGCCTCCAGGCCGGCGGCGATATCGCCGGTGACGCTGGCCTCCGGCGCGCTGGCCGGGGTGATGCCGACCGCAGGCACCAGGGACTCCTCGTTCCAAAGCTCTCGGCGCGGTAAGGTTCGCCCGTCCGGCCGTGCCCTGGGATACGCCTTCGTAGGTCCTGGTCATGCCAGTCGAATTCCTGACCAACGAGGAAGCGCCGCGTATGGCGCCTACCGGGGTGGCAAACGAACGGCCAGTGGCGTTAGCCTCGCGCCGACGCGAGCAGACCTACCGCCATTCAGCGTTCCGATGCGGGTGGGGGCGTCGGAGGCAGTCCGGAGCTTGTAACGATTCGGTCGCTGTGTGCTGGTTACTGGTTGGTCGATCCTGCTTTGCGGCGTAGATCGAGCCACGGGCCTGTCTCCACCAACCCCGGGCCACTGCCTCCGCGATGGCGACGGCAACGCCGGCTTCCCCGAAGTGGAGACCGACCATCTGGTCGTCCGGTGTCATCCGATGATCGAGTGGCCAATCTATCGCCGCACCTGATCGGCGGCCCCTGGCCTGACGAACCCGTAACGCTTGAGCTTGGCCAGGGTATACAGCACGCCCGCAACCCCGGGTCTCGCGGTCCGCTTGGCGGGACTGGTTGCTTTTTTCTCCGCCCCTGTATCTGGTGCGCCTGTCGGCGCTCTGAGTAAGTGGAGACGAAGAGGCAGAACGATGGGTAGATGTCTGGATGCGGCGTTCGTATTCGCACGCCATCGCACGATGGTGCCAGGCACGCGTGGTGCTCGCGGCGGTCTTGATCCCGGCCGCGTCAAGATCCGGGTATCGGTCGTGTCGGGTCCGGTTGCGGTCAAGCCTGGTGGTCAGCGCCTGCGAGGACTCCACGTCTAATCTAAAGAATATTGACGAGATCATAAAGGGATGGTAACGAACGTCCCCATACCCCAGGGAGAGAGACATGGCTGCATTGTGGTGGCATAGCTCGCAGCGTCAACTGGCTGCCGGACAACCGATCGCATCTTTCAACCAGTTTCTCGCGAACATCATGAACCAGCACGGATTTCAGGACACACACGGCAACCAGCTGGAGGCCGCGGGCGGAAAGAATAATTGCTGGGTGTCGGTCGGACATTTCAATATCAGCGGCTCTCTGTACTGGGAAGTCGTGATGGGCAGCGCCGAGGACGCTCAGACCGCTGAAGCGACGGTTAACGAAGTGGTCTCCGCATTTCAGGGCATTGGCACACTGTAGGCTCGTCTTCAGCCACGCCTTGTGCTGAGCGGACCTGGTTTAGACAGCACTCCCCGCTGCGCCAGCGCAGGTGTCCGCGGCATCCGCGTGACATCCGCCTCCAGGAAGCCGAACCGCCGCGCCATCAGCAGATCGAGCGGCTGCAGCGCCGCGTCCCGCGTATCCTCCGCCACGAAGGTCACCCTGCTAACCGGCATGAACGACAGGTCAGGCCCCTTAGGCGAAACTGGCTGAGCACCCCTGGGAACTCGCTCTCATCTGCCGCCGACGGGACGGGCCTGGAGCAAGGCGGAGCTGCGAGGACCTGGGTGACCCGCGCGGTTACCGGGTGACCTGCCGGGTGGCGAGGGTGTGACCCGCTGACCTGAGCCGGCCTGCGAGCGCAGCGCCCATCGCCGTGGCGGGTGTCAGGACACCGGCGCGGTCAGGCAGCCGGTCCCGGTCCAGCGCGAGGCACAGCGCGCTCTCGCCGAGCATCACCGACGTGGCAGCATAGCCCGGGTCCCCCGAGGCGGCGATCGTGCCCAGGTACCGCGCCCCGGTCGAGGTGCGCGTATGGATCTGCAGGCGGAAGAAACCCGTGCGGCGGGTCCCTTCACCGGGGCCCTGGCCGGGTGCTGGCAGCAGCTGGCTGAGCAGCACCCGGGATGGCCCGAATGCCAGCCCCGCCTGGAGGCCCTTCAGCGCGGCGCTGACTGCGGCGCCGAGCACGGGCGCGGCCAGGCTGGCGCCGAACCCGGTGACCTCCCGGTAGCGGAACCGGCGTCCATACGACCAGCCCTGCAGGGCGTTACTGCGGCGCACCACCCGGGTGTTGATCCCGGCCATGGCGAACGGCCCCACCCACATCCGCAGATCACCGTCGTACCGGACCCAGTCCAGGTCACGCTCGCCGCCCAGGCCCGGCTCGGCCGCGCGATCCGGGCTGAGCGCATAGGGGTCGTCGGCCACCCGGCGGCTCCCGGCGCTGGCCCGCACCTCCTCCTGCTGCCCCATCATCGACGCCAGCGTCCCGCCGCTGATCCCGCCCCGCAGTGCCGTCACCACCAGCGTGGTGTCCTGCAGGTCACCGGCGTCATCGGCACGGGCAGCGTGATGCAGCAGCAGCACGCCCAGGTCGGACGGAACCGAGTCGAACCCGCAGCAGTGCACGATGCGCGCGCCCGCGCCGGCGGCAACGTCGTGGCAGCGGTCAATGCTGTCCCGGATGAACAGCACCTCGCCGGCCAGGTCCGCGTAGTCAGTGCCCGCGGCGGCGCAGGCCTCCACCAGCGCCAGCCCCTGACCCCGGTAGGGCCCCACCGTGCTCACCACCACCCGGGCCGCCCGCGCCAGCGCCGCCACCGACACCGGATCGGCCGAATCGGCGGTCAGCAGCGGCCACGCCGACGCGGCAGCGCCCAGCCCCGCCCGGACATCCCCCAGCCGCCGCTCAGACCGTCCCGCCAGGCCGACGCGGACACCGCCGGGCGCATGACCGGCCAGGTAGCCGGCCACCAGCCGTCCGGCGAAACCGGTGGCACCGAACACCACGACATCCAGCTCACGGTCCCCGCTCACCAGCTCATCCTAAGCAGGCCGGCCCGCAATCCCGGACCCGCCCAGCCGCCAGGTGCGACCCCGCCCGTGACGGCACGCCAGATGAGGTCCGGCTTGGTCAGCCCGCGATCAGAACCTGGTCACAAGCCGCGGAACCGGGCGCGAGCCGCGCATACCAGCGCAGATGTTCCTGATCCGCCCAGCCCGTCCTCTCCGGCTGCCTGGCAAGATCCGGAATGGCTCAAGCCGCGCCCGGGAGACGGTTGGGTAGGCCGTACGGCGAGGTGCCCGCAGTTCGCGGGTCCTTTTCCGTACGGCCCCCCGCCGAACCGGACGTGCCAGTTTCCCGGCATCGGGTCTGGTCGGCACCGCGGGAGCCTGACCGCGGCGCCCGCCTAACATGGGCCCTGTGCGCATCATCCGGCTCGGGCCCAGTCACTGTTGTTCGATGACCTCAAAAGCGAACCGGATATCCTGCGCTTCCTGCAGGCCGGTGACCGGGTGACGGCCGACGCCGAACGACTCGTGCGGCAGCAGCGAGGTGCGATACAGGCCGATGTGCTGGCCGACGGCCGCTGTGACCAGGTGAGCTCCCACGCGGACGAGTTCGGCGACCGCGGCGACCGCCCCCGCGCCCAGCGCTACCGTCGGCGCCGCCAGCACCAGGCCGCCGGCCACGGTCAACGCCGACTGCACCGCAGGCTGGTTCATTTCGCTGGCGAACAGGTCGGCCAATGATTGCCCGTGCTTGTCGTCGCGGTTGACCCAGATCGCGATGTCGACGAACTCGCGCACCGGCCCGGCGAACAGCAGCAGGTTGTCCATCGGCAGCAGGTCCCCGTCCGCGATGCCAGGAAATCGCTGGGTGAGCGGCACGGCCATGGCGCGTCCGCGCGCGTCCGCGGTGATCACCATGGCATCGAGCCGGACCGTCGCGCGCCACAGTGCGCGGTTCTTGCGCACCGACAACGCGGTTAGCCGGACCGCGACCTTCTGTAGTGGCCGGGACGCGCCGCGCGGTGCGAGCATGCGCAGCGACTGGTCCGGCCGCTCGTCCAGCGCGAAGGTCGGCTCGTCCAGGCGAGGACGCACGGTCGGCTCGAGGATCACGTCGTAGTTGTCCACGCGGTAGCGCAGCGACGAACCGGAGCTGGACTCGGACGGCCAGCTCCGCACGCCCGTCTGCGCCTCGGCCAGCGCCGCTTCAAGCGGTGAGAGTTCCTGCTGGCTGCGGGCCGCGTCCCGGCTCTGCAGGGGGCTCAGGTCCTGCGGACGGTCGGCGATGATCACGATCAGCGTCTCCGGTCGCCCACCGTCGCGCGGAGCTGAGGGCGACCACTCCAGGGCGGTCCCTCCCGGTCTCCCGACCGTCTGCCGGTCGCCTGGCTCCCCGGCGGGCGCCAGCTCCCGCCCGGATGGCGACGCGTCGGTGACGAGAACGATCTCGGAACTCGTGCCAACATCAAACACCCAGAAGTAGAGCGGCTGCCCGCTGAGGTTACGTACCGACACCGACAGCCGGTCGCCGACGAACAGCCGTTCGCCGTTTCCGGTCACCGGGATCTGCGATCCATCCTCCGCGTGGCGCACGATCGTGACCTCGGTTGGCTGGACCAGGCGGACCGTGTCGTGGGTCGGCCCCAGGTCGCGGAACCGCGCGGCGCGCGCGACCTGCTCAAGCAAGTCCACGGCGGCACGGATGCCCGGCTTGTCCGCGTCCAGGCGGCTGGCATGCAACCGGAGCCGCGCCGCATCGCAGACGAGCAGGCCGCCGTCGAACATGACCCAGCCGATCGGGGTGATTTCGACGTCGCTCACGAACAGCGACTTCGAGTCCTCGATCGCCGCGATCACGTCCGGGCGCAGGTGATCAGGCAGTTCGACGCTCACCGGCAGTCTCGTGAAGGTGCGGGAGGGCACAGCGGTCACTCGTTCGGGCAAAACGAGCCGGTCACCAACGGTCTGCAGCCGGGCCCGGCCGCCCGTCGGCGCGGCCGCCGTGGCCCGGCCTAGCTGATGACCGGCCTCATCGAGGAGCACGTACTGATCGCCGGCGGTCACGCCGAGCAGTTCCGCGCCCTCGACCCAGGCTTGTCCGTCTGTCACCGTCACCGGGACCGCGCCGGGGTTCTCGTCCTCCTCCTCGGTGAACGGGACTCGGTTCGAGGGGCCTTCCACCTCGGGGCGCTGGGTTACCGTGACGGTCGTGATGGCTGCGCGTAGCCGCTCGGCCAGTGTCCGCCAGCTGACACGGGATCCGTCCGTGGCCGTCAGCAGGCGGGCCAGGGCGTCGGTGAGCAGCCCGTGCCTGGCACCCGGCCGCCGGATGCTGGCCCCTTCGAACGCGGACTGGCCAGGACCGCAGGCCACGACGCGCACAGCATAAGGGTTGCCGTCCCCGACCGTCGGCGGCGGGAGCGCCTCGAGTTCGGCCAGCTTGTCGAGCGCGCCTTCGTACGGGAAGTAGCGGGAGAGGGCCTTGGGTACGAGCATGGCATCGCGGGCCATCAGGCCGCTGTGGCAGCAGTCCAGGATCGTCGTGACGTTGGACGTAATCTCCGTGAGCCGCGACTGGAACCGGCTCAGCTCGAGCGACAGCAGCCCGCGGAAGTCGGCCGCCGTGGTCTCGTCCATGTCATACGGCACGATGAACTGCGCGAATGCCTCCTGCCCCGCCGCCTGCCGAGCCCGCCAGTCCGGACGCGGGACCCGCCCGCCGTGGCCGGAGTAGTAGATCACCACCGCGTCGGCCGCCTTGGTCTCGGCAATCAGCCGCTCGAAGCCGCCGGTAATCCCGTCCCGGGCGGCCGCCGGGCCGGTGAGCACCTGGATCTCGGAAAAACCCCGGCTGGCCAGTATGTCCTGCATCAAGGCCACGTCGGCCTCACACCCGGCCAGCCCGAACGTCTGGCTTCCGATCAGCAATGCACGCCGCATCATCGGGCCCTTCCCATGTCACCATCCGCCCGACAGGACTGTATCGGCCAGCTCGGCTATTCGCTGCGGCGCCGCGGTCTCCGCGTCAGACGCGATCCGGCCGATAAGGGCGCTGAGGTCCGGCGGAAGGGAGGATGTACGCCAATAGGCGGCCGCCGCGTCGCTCAGGATGCTCTGCAGCGCGTCGTGTCCACCGCCCGCCTTGATAAGCAGGTGTAGCGCCCCGGTGAGATCGCGTTGCTGACTCCGGTGCAGTTCGGCGCCCGGAAGGTCGCCCGGGGCGACGAGGAAGTACAGGTCCTGGAAGTGACCAGCGGGCGAGATGGTGGCGGGGTCGACCGACGATCCGGCACCGCGGCTCAGCGCCATGTGCAGGCGGCGATGGACACAGCGCAGCACGCCGAACGTGTTCGTGGCCAGGTCCCGCCGGCCGCTCGCCGTATCCGGCAGCCGCTCGGCCAGCGTCACGGGGTCCTGCACCGTGCAGACGAGCTGCACGACCTCCCGGTACGCCGCTGGCGCGGATCGCAACTGGGTGGCGGTGAAGGCGAGGTTCAGGGGAACCATCTGCGGGCGCCCGTCGATCGCCCCGGGCAGGGAGCCGGGACTTATCATCGCCAGGACCTGCGGATACGGCCGGTGGTTCCCTACCATGTTCTCGGCGCTGAACGCGGTGTGGAGCTGCTGCAGACGGTCCAGGAGCCGGCGGGCGTGCGCTTCCGGCATGAGGAAGGACCGGACCCACCCGCCATAGGCTTCCCTGGACGAAGTCGCCGCCGACCAGCCGGTCCTGCCCGGCGTCGTAGCTCACGTCGCACTCGATCTTCATGCCGTCATCACCGTTCCCCGGTCCGATCTGGCCGGACGCGGTTGCGCGGGCACCCGAACAGGACGAACGCCGCCCAGGTCGGATCCCCGGCGGCATGAATCGCGAGCCGGGCCCGGCGTAGGGCCTCACCGACGGGAGTACCCGCGCAGAGCAGCTCATAGAACTCATCGGCCAGGGCCCGGGAGCTCTCGTCGTAGATTGGCCACAGGCTGCCCAGGTAGTTGGCGGCGCCATTGAGCAGGAAGCTGGCGGCCAGGCCCGTCCAGCCAGAGTGGCCGCGGGCACCTGGCCGGGCGTCCGCGTCGGTGCCGTCGCCCGCGTCCAGGACACCGCTCTGGCAGGCGTTGCTGAAGATGATGGGGTTACCCGCCAAGGGCTGGAGCAGCCCGGCCGGGCTGAGGACGCCGCTGGCGAAGACGAGACCGGACCGGGCGGGCTCCGCGTCGTCATACACGCCGTGGCCGGCGAAGTGCACGAGCTCAGCGGCGGGCAGCGCGGCCAGGAAGTCGAACAGGTCGCCTTTGCCGCTGGCGAACGTGGTGCTGATGTCGGTCTGCCGGGCGAACGCGGCCTGGATGGCGGCCGCCTCGGCCTGGGCCCCGGGCAGCGGGCGGGACGTCACCGCCAGGCCGGCGTCAGCCACGACGGCGCTGATGTGCGCGGGCCGGGCCACGTCTTCGGCCAGCGCGGCCCGGACGATCAGCAGCGCGGTGGAGTCTAGGTCCGGGCCCGCCAGGCGGCCGACGGCGCACCGCGTCGCCAGCGGCGGGTCACCCATCAGCTCGATCGGTATGTCTGCGTGCGGTGTCACGAACCCCAGGTACTGGGGTGCCATGTCGGCCAGCTGTACACCGGCCGCGCCGAGCATGTCGAGCCCGATGAGCGGCACGTCGGGCGGGCGCGACCGTTCCGACGGCATGTCCCGATCCGCCCCGCCGCGCTCACGCCACGGCGCGCCGTTGACCAGCCGGGCCGCGGCGGGCACGCGCGGATCACCGCGCAGGGGACCCGCGTCCGCCACCAGGACCGGAGCGCTGAGCGCGGCAGCGTAATTAGCGGCCAGTAACGCCCAGGGACGTTCGCCCGGAGCATCCGTGACCAGCATGACGTAGTCGGCCGGGGCCATCTCGGCGAGCAGTTCGCGGTTGGCGAGCAGCTCCGGGTGGTGGGAGGGAAGCGACTCCAGCAGTTCCGCGTGGTTCCGGGCGCTGAGCGACTGAAAGGTCCCGGCCAGGGCCGCAGACTCGGGCGGCAGGTCATGTACCGTCCAGGCCCCGGCGGGCAGGCGTGCGGCCGCTGCCGGGGTGGCGTACACGTCCCCCGGCGCCAGCTCTGCACACGCGTGCAGGCCGTCGTCGGAGGCGAACAGGATGATGGCGTTGAGGTGCCTGGCCAGCGGGACGGCCGCTACCACGGCCGGGTCGCCTGGCATGAGCATTACCACCGGGCGGCGCGGCGGAGTGAGGGCCATGAGCTGCTGCCGGATCGGGGACAGCTCGCCGAGCGGCACCGTCGGCGTCCGCTGGCCGAGCTCGCGGTAGCGGGCCAGCAGTTCGCCGAACCTGGCCGGCGAGGTGAACAGCGTCTCGGCCCGGCGCATGCCGACCGTATTTCCCTTGGTGCTTACGTAGACCGACCGGCCGTTGATTTTCTCCGGGATGTCGTCCGGGTTCACCCGCCGCAGGGCGGCCAGGTCGAGCAGCATCTGGACGGCGGCCGGGGCCAGCGACCGGCTGGCCTGTACGACCTGTATGCCGCTCAGCGATTCGTGGTAGGCGCCGAACGACGCCGCGCTCGGCAGCAGGCGCGCGCTCAAGCCGGAGCGGACCCGCCGCCGGAGCTGATCGACGGCGGCGGACGCCCGCGGTAGCTCGTCGCCTCGACGACGAGCAGGAGTTCCCGGCGCGGGTCGGCCAGCGACTCGAGGACTTCCTGGAGGTGGCGGGGATCGTCGGGGAGGCCGACCATCACCACGACGGTGACGGGCAGTTCGCGGATACGGTCGAGCGCGGCCCGTGGGACCTGGGCCTGGAAGGGGAACAGGGCGCTGAAGATCTGAATGCCGGTAGCGGGCATGCCGGGGTCGGGCATGTCCGGCCAGAACGAGCTGGCGCAGGCGGCCCCGGCCACGTCATCGTCGGCCTTGACGAGGAACGCGACCTGCGACGACGAGATCCGCGGAGTCGCCTGCAGCAGCAAGAACACCTCGTCCGCCGCCACCTCGAGGGTCGGCTGCGCGGGTGTCCCGTCCAGCCCGAGCCGGGACTTATCCCAGTCCAGCGCGTCGGCGGCCAGCCGGACGTGAAGGGTGAGCCCTGGTTCGCCGAACAGGAGCACGCGGCTGTTGTCGCTGGCCGGCACCGGCATCGCGTCGTCCAGCCCACCCGCGACCGGGTTGAACGCGCCGAGGAACGGCAGGCCGGGGCGGAACCGAAGCGGGCCGGGACCGGACGTTGTCAGCCGGAGCATCCAGGTGTCCCAGGTCGGGATGGGCAGTGCCACGGCCTGGAGCTCGAACGCCGTCCCGCCGGCGCTGCCCGGTCATGGTGGCCTGGGCGATCGTGGTCGGCAGCGCGTCCCACTCCATCATCAGTCGCAGGTGGCCGGTCGCGAACCGGGCGAGTTCGCGCACGTCCGCGGTCGGCGTGAGGACGGCCCGAATGCGGTCGAGGATTAGGCCGTCCAGCCCGACGTCCCGGGCCTGGGCGGGGATCCGCAGGATCAGGCCGTCCGGCCCGTGGCGGAGCGACAGGCCGCATACCGTCGCCTGCGACGACGACGTGGCTGCGTCCAGCCATCGCGCGCGGGGCCGGGCAAGCGCACGTATGATGAGGTCCTCACTGCGGGTCAGCGTCTGGAACTGCGCGTGGGCCCGGGCCAGGTACTGCGCATCCTCGGTTTCCTCGGCCAGATCGACCTGCAGGGACGCCTCCAGCAAGCCCAGCAGGTCATCGAAGCCGGGCATCTGCTTGGCGTATTTCCGGTCCAGGCCCGCATCCTTGACCCGCTGGAGGCATTCCAGGATCGTCATCCGGATGTCCCGGGCCAGCGACAGAGGCAGGCCGTTGCGTCGCTCGGCCAGGTTCCAGAGCTCGATCAGCTCCTGGCCGCTCTCCAAGAGCAGGCCGGGGTTCCGCTCCTGGCCGACCGCGGCCGCCTCGGCGCTGGCCGCGATGGCCGTGCCAGCGCAGAGCTGGACGAAATCCGCCGTGGATACGTGGGGCGCGCCGGCGACGGTACAGAGCCAGTCGTACATGGCTCGCTGGAGATCACCGGCGGCGAAGGTCCGTTCAGCCACGTACCTTTCGCAGACGGTCGTGGCGACATAGGCCAGCATCATCTCCGCGTTCGCGGCCCGCGCGAAGGCGCCGATCGCGGCCGCTTCGGCCCTGGCCCGGGCGAAGTGAGACGCCGCCTGCCGCAGCCATCGGCCGGAATCCATCGACTTCTGGTGGATCCACTGGCCTTCATAGGTCGCGTCGCCGAGATCCCGGCAGATCAGGCCGAGGTTCATGTGGTCGAGGTCGATCCCTAGGCGCTCTGGCGGCACACCGTCGTGCACCTGCTGCTCGTCGAGCTCGAGCACGCGCTCCATCAGCATCCTGGCCCGGTTCAGTTCCTCGATCTGGGCCTCGCCTTGGCCGTTGCCGTCCAGGGCCTTGGCCCGGCTCTGGTAGCCGAGCGCGAGATTGTTCGCCGAGATCGCGTGCAGTACCGGGAACCGGTCCGCGGGTCTGGCGGCGACGGCCAGCTCGAGCAGGTCGATCCCCGCGTCCAAGAGCTCAGCCGACTGTTCGTCAGGCAGGTTCGCGTGCAGGTCCACAGCGGCCCAGCCGATGTTGTTGGCGGCCGCACTCTCCGGTGCATCGCCGTCAAGGCCCATGACCTCACCCGGGTTCGTGCTCTGGTCCAGATGTGTGGTCTGGCCGGTTGCGGCCTTCAGCGGCTCCCGGTACCGGCGGGTCAGCTCACTGACCAGCTCGGACAGCTCCAGTCGGCGGCCGGGTACCTGGTCGGCCAGGTCGGTGGCCATGAGGGCCAGCCTCGCGGCCACCGTGAACTGGTGCGACATCGGCGCGCCCTCCGCCTGCATCGCGGCCAGGTCGGCCTGCAGCCGCTCGAGGGCGACCGCCGGGTCGGTCCCGTACAGGGCCTCCATGGTCGCGACCGGGACCACGGCCGCGAGGCGATCCCGCGCGGGTGCGTCCGGCTCCTCCCATGGCGGCACCATGGTGCTGATCAGGGCGAGGAAGCCGTCTTGGTCCGGCAGGCCGGTCAGGCGGCCGATGGCCGCGCGGACCAGTGCGTGATGGCGGGCGCGGTCTGGGGTGAGCATCGACTTAGCCACCAGCAGGTGCGCGTCCAGCCGCCGGACCAGCGGGTCGGGCCAGCCTGCGTGCTCGACGTCGATCTCGGTGGCCTGGTCGGCGTACGCGCCGTCGCGGGTATCCAGCGCGGCGTCGATACACAGGCGGAGCGTGGCCAGGATGATTTCGGCGCGGCCCTCCGGATCGCGGGTACGGGACAAGGCCGCATCCAGGGCACTGCGGGCCCAGGCCCACTGGTGGTCGCGCGCGAACCAGACCGCGGCCCGTTGCCACGCTCGGCCCCCGTCCTCCGGAGTAATGTCGGCGCGGAAGGCCCACCGGAGGCCACGGAGCAGGTACAGCAGCTCCGAGAGTACGAGGTCCTCGGCCAGGGAGATACAGCCTTCGAGTAGTTCCACCGCACGGTCCTGACGGCCGGCCTCGGCCAGGCGGAAACAGCCCCGGCGGACCAGTTCCGCCGCCCAGCGCACCACGTTCTCGTCCAAGTCAGCGGCTTCGACCAGGACGGCGGTAGCATCATGAATTTGCTGTTCCGCCTGTTCTGCTGTCTCTTCCGCGTCGAGAGACTCGCAGGCCTGCAGGCGGGTGGCGAAGTCCGGGCGCCGGGATTCGTCCGTTCGCAACATGTGACCGGCCAGCCGGATAGCGAAGTGCGGCAGTTGCAAGTGCCTGGTCGGGAAGACGGCCTCCCGGTCGGACGCGTCGCGGAACCCCTGCGCGAGCCGGTCCACCATCACCAGGCTGATCCAGGCCGCCTCGCTGTCGTCTTCGTATCCCTCTTGGTAGCCCTCGTAGAACTGCTGCACATGAGGGCCCCAGACCTGGAACCTCAGCGGCAGCAGGTCCTCGACGAAGGCCGCCGGGGAACCTGTATCCGGAGCGGACGACTCGAAGGTCTTGATAACTCCCCGTTCGTCAAAGTTCTCCAGCAACAGCGCGCCGGAGGCCACTTTGGCACGGTGGTGCATGAGGCCGACGTTCTGGCCGATCAGCCTGCACGTGGCCAGGTACGGCCGTACCGCCAGCGCCTCGGACCGTGGTATGGGCACCGTCCGGCTCAGCTGAAACCACCGGTGCAGGTACCGTGCGCGGCCGCGGGCGACCTCATTCCAGCGGTCGGCCCGCATGGACCGGCGCACGGTCTCGGCGAGCCCTTCCAGCAGCGGAGCGGCGGCCCGGGCGAGGGCCTGCTCAAGGCGCAGCGCCGAGGCGGCGTCGACGAGGTCCTCCAAGGCGGGTGCCTCGGCGCACAGGTCGACGGCCGTCACCACGGCCAGTTCCTCCTCCAGACGTGATGCCTCGGCGATGGCCTCCAAAGCGGCCATGGAAGCGGCCAGGAAACCGGATGACGAATCCCGCGAGGCAGGCACCCGGCTGAGCATCCGCCACCCTGTTATCTCACGCCTCAGCCTTTCGGGCCGGTTGACCAACCTGTCCTCGGCGCGCTCCAGCGCAGGCAGCGCCCGCAGCACCTGGGCCGCCAGCAGGCCCGTCCGCCACCCGGCGGAGGCACACTCTTGGACGGCCCGGTTGGCTGTCTCCCGGCCGCCGGTCCCCACGGCTGGGTCGGCCAGCAGCGCGGAAAGCAGCCGGACCGCTTCCCGGTATCGGCGCGCCACCGGCCGGGGTAGCGGGTCAGCCTGCCGCCCGGAGAGCACCATCCGCAGAGCCAGTACCAACTGCGTCTCGAGTTCGTCGAGATCGGTGTCACGGTTCACTGCGACTTCCTCACCGTCGGGATCATCGCGCTGCCCCGGCTGGATCTGTTCGCTGCTGATCCGCGCCGCCGCCGATTTGTTCGAACCGCTTGCCTGCTTCGCCGGCGGCCGGCTTCGCCGCTGGCTGCCGTCCGGGCGAAGCGTAGGGCGGTGCAGTTATTACGGAGCGGACAATGCGTGTGCTGATACAACTTCACGCGCATAGGGGCCGCGGCCAACTGGCTGGCCTTACAAGCGAGGGGCCGCCGGTTCGAACCCAGCTGCGCGTCTCCCGCAACTCGCCACCGCAAGTTCCAGAGGCAGGTCGCCCTGGTGAGCCGCGCAGGTCTAGCCATGGTGCCGAGAGCCACCCCCGGCACCATGGCTAGCGAGTCACCAATGCGGAATCGGGCAGGGACTAATGCGCACCGAGGACGGCCAGGGCTGAGCCACCCGGCTCAGAACTGGACGCCGCGGGTGAGGGCCCCGTCCACCAGCAGGTTGGTGCCGGTGACGAAGCTGGCGGCCGGGCTGGCCAGGAATACCGCGGCCCGAGCGATCTCCTCCGGTCGCGCCATCCGGCCGGTGGGGTTCAGCCCCAGTGCCGCCGCGAACAGCTCGGGATTGCTGTGCTCGATGTTCTCCCAGACGCCGCCGGGGAAGTAGGTGTTGCCCGGGGACAGGCTGTTGGCCCGGATGCCCTTGGCCGCGAGCTGATAGGCGAGGCCTTGCGTGTAGTGGATGATCGCCGCCTTCATGGTGCCGTAGGGTCCCGCGGCGAAGTCCACCTCGCGGCCGGACACGCTGGAGATCGTCACGATCGAGGCCGCCTCGCTGCGTTCCAGGTGCGGCAGCGCGGCGTTCACCAGGTGAACCGTGCCCATCAGGTCCACGTCGAAGCTCGCGCGCCAGTTGGCCTCCTCGTCTGGTATGGCCAGCGCGCTCACATTGGCCACCACGATGTCCAGGCCGCCCAGTTCGGCGGCGGCGTCGCCGACCCACTGCCGAACGCCGGCTTCGTCGCAGACATCGACGCAGCGCCCGGTCACCATGCCGCCCTGGCTGGTCATCTCCTCGGCCGCCCGGGCCACGCCGGCCGCGGTCCGGGCGCAGAACGCGACCGCGGCGCCCTCATCCGCGAGCGTCTCCACGATGGCCCGCCCGATGCCCCTGGTGCCGCCGGTCACCAGAGCGCGCAATCCCTTTAGCCTCAAGTCCACCTGCTACCTCCTCGCCACTTGCAGGACAATCGGATTATTACGGACGAAGGCATCCGCTGACGTGCCGGGCCTGCCGGGACGTCTCGCCGGCCGCCGTCTCACCGCCTTACCGGCTGGCGGTCCGGGCCAGTCCGCGCAGCCGCCGGTGCAAGCCTTCATAGGCGTCCGCCGGGGGCAGCAGGCTCTTGCGCACCTTCGTGACCGAGCTGTAATTGACGTCCACCACGTTGGCCAGCGGACACTCACTGACCTGGGTGAGCAGCTGGTAGGCGTCGAGCTTGTCCAGCCCGTACAGGTCGCTCAGCCAGCGGACCATGCCCGCCTGGCTGATCCGCCAGGCGTCCTCCAGCGGTCGGCTCGACCCCACCACCATGAGATAGTCGTCGGTCTCGATCCGCGGCCAGGCCAGCCCGCTGCCCTTGACCAGGTCCACGATGAGCCAGACGTCCATCGCGCCCTCCACCGCCGTCCCGCACGACTCGCCCTCGCCCTGCCGGTAGTGGCCGTCGCCGACGGAGAACAGCGCGCCCGGCACGTTGACCCCCAGGTAGCAGCTGGCGCCGGCGCGCATTTCGGGGGTGTCCATGTTCCCGCCGAACGCGTCCGGGACCAGCGAGGACCGCACCTCGCCGGCGGCCGGGGCCACGCCCACCGTGCCCAGCATCGGATCCATCGGCAGCTCCAGCCGCAGGTCGCTGGCCCGGGCCTGGAACACAACGGTGCGCCGGTCCCGGTCCACCTCGTAGATCCAGGTCCGCTCCTCCAGCGGATCCTGCAGCGTGGCGGTGCGGTCCGTGCCCGTCAGGCCGCCGAACAGGGGGATGGTGCTGGACGCGCCCCAGTCCCGCGCCGGGCTGAGGTCCACAAAGTGCAGCGCGAGCGTGTCCCCCGGCTCCGCCCCCTCCACGTAGAACGGGCCGGTCTGCGGGTTGACGAACGGCATCGTCAGCTTGGCGCTGGGCATGTCGGCCGGGTCCCGCAGGTTGCCGCAGAACGCGTCGTCCGTCCACAGCCGCAGCATCGTCCCCGGCTGGACCTTGCGGACGGGCGTGACGCCGCCGAAGGTGAACGCGTACTGGTCCCGGTCCGGGCGGAACTCGATGACATCCATCAGCGGCTTCCTCTCCTGATCGTCTAGTGCTCTTTCTATCGCGCGCCCCTTGCCGACCGGTAGGGAAGCTGGCCGGCCGTTCCGGCCGGGCCTGCGTGTCAGGGGTGTGGCGGTCCACCCTGGCGTGTTCGAGATGACATGGGATAACGACGGCCGGGCGACCTTGTTCCACGACTCAGTTCGGGCCTGGCCTCGTCTCATCAGAGATGTTCACCAGGTCCGCTAGTGCTTTCGCTCTCCAGAAGTCGGCAGTCCTTACGCTATCGCGGCTTCTGATGGTGCCCATCATCTCCTTCGCCCGATCGGGGTCGGTGCGCGCTGCCAGCAGGGCTACCTTCACTATGAGCGCGGGATCATGGTGGGCTGCTTGCAGAGCTTCCCTCAGCTGCGGTTCGGCATGGGCAGGATCGGCACGGAGCGATATGTCGGCCATCACCAGGGCGTGCACGTATTCGTCTGCGATACCGGCAGCGATCCGCTCAGCGCGCGCACGGTCGATGGCGGCTACTGTGGAAGCCACCTCGGCCACCGTATGCTCACGGTCCCGCAAGCTGCGGGCGACCTGCTCGGCTAGCGCAGGTGCGGCGCGGGCGGCCGCTAGAGCTACTTCTCCCAGCGCCTCCTCACGGGCTGAGCTGTTGCTGCACGTGCGGGCAATCTGCTCGGCTTCGGTTAGCAACGATCCTGAGCGGCCCGGATCGATCCGGGCCAGCACTACCGTGACATCGGTCAATGCTAGAGCTCGCGTGTCATCAGCCGTGATGTCACGGGCAATCTGCTCAGCGTCGGCCAGCAGTTGCTGCGGGCTCGCCATCGTCTTGGCCGACACTGGCGCGGGGCCTCCCGAGTCACCTGCCGCTGTGATGGTGCTCTCATATTCGGTGACAGCCGGTGACCACAGCTGAAGTCGATCCGAGCTGGCCATCGCGGCGGCGACTTCAGCCAGCGCCCTTGCTGCCCACAGTCTCGTCGAGTCGTGATGCTCACGCGGCGTCGCCGATGGAACCTCGTGCTGGGATTCCCTTTGTCTCGGCCGCCGCCACCGGCGGCCTGGTCTGGCCGGTTGCCCGGCAGGCCGAGTCACCCGCCCGGTGAGCCTCGTGATGGCGCGCGCCATCTGGTCGGCTTGGACGGGGTCGTTACCAGCCACCACCATGGCGGCTCGGGCAGCCGCTGAGGCCCGTACGTCCAAATCGGGAGCTATTCGGGCGATCCGGTCAGCTCGAGCCGGGTCAGTGCTGGCCACTGCCTCGGCCAGTCGGGTGACGACGTTGGCTACAGTCGCAGGTTCCTCGCGGATCATGGAACGGATGACTCCCTCGATCTCATCCAGCAGGCGGCCGGCTGACGGAGAGTTAGCGCGCGCCAGCACCGTGCCGAGCTCGAACGTGACGTGCCCGGCCAGGTGCCTCAGCATCTGCTGGCGACTCAGGAGTGAGGTCCCGTCGCGCTGCGTGGTAGGACGAAGGGTGTCGTCGACCAAACGCAGAGCATGAGCAGGGTCGAAACGGCTCACCACTCTCGCCACGTACACCTGCGCTTCAGCCCGGGCGTACGGGTCTGGGACTCTGCGAGCCGCCTCCTCTGCCTCAAGCAGCCGTGAGTCGTCCTGTGGTACGGGGCGGACCACCTCTGTGGGCTGCGGCGGTGCATACCCTGGGATCATGTCGAGAACCGCCGCGGGGAGCCACGCGGGGTCTGAGTCGTAGTTGCCCAGGCGTTTCAGGACCTGTGCGGACGTGGGCCGGTTAGTGGGGTCCTTGGCCAGGCATTCTTCGATAAGGCCGCGGATCTGAGGATCCAGGCCTTCCAGGTCGGGGGCTTCGTGCACGATCCGGTACGTAATCTCGTCCGACCGTCCCTCGCCGAACGGGGAGACTCCCGCGGCGACCGCCAGCACCACTCCCAGGGCAAAGATGTCGCAGGCCCGGCTGGCCAGCCCTCCTTTCACGACCTCGGGGGCTATGAAGCCTGGTGTTCCGGGTTGAGCCGTGGCCGCCGAGGCATCGATGGCACTTGCGATGCCGAAATCAATGACGTGAGGTCCGTCGTAGCTCAGCAAAATGTTCGAGGGCTTGAGGTCTCGATGAATGAGCTCAGCACGGTGAATAGCTTCAAGGGTTTCGGCTAGCCCTGCGCCAAGCGCCCGTACGCTCTCCGTGGGTAGGGAGCGGTGCTTAGCCAGGACTTGCTTAAGAGACGGGCCGGCGACGTAGGTGGTGACCATCCAAGGCCGTTCGGCGTCCAGGTCGGCCTCAATCACCTGTGCGGCGTAGAATCCCCCGACTCTGCGGCCCGCCTCGACCTCCTTGCGGAAACGCCGCCGAAACTCGGGATCGCTGGCGAAGAGAGGGTTTATGAGCTTTACAGCGACCGCTTTGCCGCCTGGTGACCGGCCGAGAAACACCTCGCCCATCCCGCCAACACCAAGCAGGCGGTACAGAACGTAATCCCCGATTCGCTCTGGGTCGCCTGGTCTTAGGGAGTCCATGGATGACTATGCATCGTCGAAGGCACTAATGAGAACGTCTCCCTGACCTCACCATTAAGAGAACCCGATCTTAGGCTCCGAACATATCGCCTTTATCGCACGCACGCCACATCGGGGCGCTGCCCTCGCGCGCGCAGCCACTCGGCTGTTCCCGCCGCCGTGTAGACCGCAATGCCAGACGGCTCCGATGGCGGCCTGGGAAGAAAGGGTGCCGTCGGCGCCAAGTTAGCCGATCCCGGTACGGCGTACAGGCGGCGAAACGGCTGCGGACCGCCAAGTCGGCACGAAGCCAGACGGGCCTATTGGCGGTACTCGGGTTAGTCGGTAGCATCCATAGATGGCCTTTGCATCGTGGTTCGCGCTGATTTATCCCGCATTGGCCATTTTGGCCGGAGTTCCGATCCGCGTGACGGGCATGAGGCGGGCTGCCCGGCAAGCGCGTTCTGCTGTGGTCTGGTGAGAACGGCAGTGCCGCCCGGTTTCGATCCGGCCAACTACATCGACACCGTTCTCAGGCCGCTCGGACGCGGGGGCAGCGAGAGGCTCCCGCATCTGGTGGTGCGTTATGCGCTCGACCAATGGCCTCCCGCCGCTACCGACGAAGACCTCATGACGCGGATCGATCAGGTGGTGGACCTCTGGCGGCGCCAGGAGGAAGGGGGGACTGCTGGTCTCGCTGAAGCCTGCGCGCGCTGCCTGGTTGAAGACGACAAGCTACGACACCAGGCCGCCTACCTGGATCCGCGATGGTGGCACGGTCGGATCCGTGAATGGCAGGTCCTCGGCCAGTTCAGCGGTCAGAGACCGGAGCTCGTCTCTCCATCTGCCGACGACCCGGAGCCGTCGTCTGAGGACACGGTGCGCGAGCGGCCGTCTCCACCGCCCGAATTGCCGCCGCCGGCCGATCTGACCGCTCTGACCGCTAATGACCGCGTGATCTTGCGATGGCAAGCGCCGCCAGCGGCGCCGGCCGACACGACGTTCACGATCGAACGCCTAAGTGGCGGGGGTGCCTGGCAGTTCCTCGCGGCGACGCCAGGCACCACCATCGAGGACACCGAACCGCCTAGGGGCCGAGCGGTCACGTACCGGGTTCTGGGTGAGCATGCGGCCTCCGGTGCCCGGTCGAATGCCGCATTCGTCCAGGTGGTGTTCATTCCGCCGGTCACTGGTCTTGCCGCCGGGCAGGTCCGCGACGGCAGTGTGGTGGGCCGCTGGCGGATGCATCCTGGTACCTGGAGCGCCAACGTCTTGCGGACCCCCCACGGGTCGCCGGCTGACCGGGCCAGCGGCACGACGATCCCTGCGCAGGCTGCGGGTTTCGTTGACCCGCAGCCATCGCCGGGCCGCTATATTTACAGCGTTGCGGCCCTCTACCGCGACCCGGATACTGACCAGACTCATAGGGGACGGCCCGCCGAAGTCGAGGTCGAAGTCTTCGACGAGCCGCCACGACCGTGGGTCAGCCTAGGGGAGTCCAGGGGGCAAGAGTCGGCACGTGTCACTCTCCAGTGGGGCGAGTTGCCTGACGACGTGTTCCTGCTGATGCGCCGCTCGACCGCCGAGCCGGCCGGCGCCGCTGGAGACTTGCTCATGCTGGAGGAAGCCGAGCAGGTCGGCCTGCAGCTGTTCAATGGCCAGGGCATCACTGGTACAACCGCGAACCTGGCGCTGCCCGCTGGACGGTGGGCCCTCATTCCGTTCGCCGTAGCGGGCGGACGCGCCGTCCGCGGGGACTGCCTGCACGTGGACGTCGTTCCGCCGGTGACTGTCCCCGAGGCGATCCGCAACGGCCCGGATGTGCAGGTGAGCTGGGCCTGGCCGGACGGCTTGCGACTAGCCCGGGTCGTCTGGCGCGCCAACGGCGTCGATGTGCTGCGCGAGATCGCGCGCAGCGAGTTCCAGGGAAGGGGAAGCGTGACCTTCCGGCGGCCTGAGGCCGCCTCGATACGCATCACCGGCGTTGTCCGAAGCGGGGTGGACGAGCTCACCTCGGCCGCTGTGACCGTCACCGTGCCGACTCAGCTGCCGACCCTGACTTACCGGGTGAGACGTATCACAGGCCTCCCGGGCCTCCTGCCATGGTCCCGTCGGCGGCGGGTGGTACTCGCCACCGATCTGCCGTGCGTCGGCCTTCGCGCCGTGGTCTACGTACACGCGCCGAACCGCGGCCCGGAATCCGACGTCGAACTTGCTGTCCTTGACGGCCTTGATCTCGGACTTGGGTACTCGCAGGACGTGATGGTGACGCTACCCAAAGCCGGCGAGATAGCCAGGCCCTGCTATCTGTCCTGCCGGGCTACGGCCGGCTTCGGCGAGGTCAGAGTCGACCATTTCGCCAGTAGAGGCCGGGAGATACGGTGATGTTCGACGTCACATGCCCGTTCTGCTACCACCGCACCAATCGGCTGCGCCCGTGTTTCGAATGTTCGGGGATGCCCGCGGCCGGCTATTCGCAGTGCCCGAAGAAACCGGACCCCGACCGGCAGCGCGAGACCGGCAACGACGAACCGATGTACCCGGTGTTCGCGCCGCCGTGGTCGTTGCTGCCGTCGCCCCGGCGCGCGCGTTGCCCGTCCTGCAACGGGCTGACCGGCCAGCACGTCTGCGCCGAGTGCCACACGCCTCTTCCGGCCAAATTCGGCGGTAGCTTCAGCCCTGTTATCGCCATGGTAGGGGCGAGGTCGACCGGCAAGACTGTTTACCTCACCGTCGTCGCCCATCACCTGCGCACCGCGGTGCGTGACCGGTTCGGCGCGACCGTGTGGCTCTACGGCGACGATGCGTATAGGACGCACGAGGCGAACGTCGAGGCAATCTTCGACCAAGGCTCACTGCCGGCTCTTACCGAGCAGCGCGACGGCCGCAGCGAACCCCTGGTCTTCGAATGGCGTCGGCGGCGCATCTTCCACCGTTACAACAGCAGTTACCTGTCGTTCCTCGACACCGCGGGCGAGTCACTGGGCACGCGAACAGGCGTACAGGAACTGAAATTCCTGGCTGGCGTCGATTCGTTCATCGTCGTGCTCGACCCGTTCACTCTGCCTGGTGCCCGGGACCGGCTCACCCTGCCGAAAGGCGCGCCGACGGCAGAATCCAATGCCTACGAGGTCCTAGCCCAGGTAACCGAAGTCATCCGCAGGGCCGAGGGGACCCCTCGGCAGGGGCGGAGCAAGAAGCCGATCGCAGTCGCCTTCGCGAAGATCGACGCACTACGAGGAGTTCTGGGGGAGGATCACCCAATCTTCGGCGCCGAGGCGGACGGCCCTTGGGTCGACGACGCGGCCGGGCGCGCCGTCCATGAGTCCGTGCGCGAGATGCTCCGGGAGTGGGGCGCCAGCAACATCGATGACCATATGGAGCATAACTACTCCAACTACCGGTACTTCGCGGTGTCATCTCTCGGCCGGCCACCTGACTACGAGCATTACGCCGTCGCGGAAGGCGGCGTGCGGCCGCTGCGGGTCGCCGATCCGGTGGTCTGGCTGCTCAGCGTCTACAAGCTCGTCCCCCGGAGGCGCGGCGGTGGCTGACGACTTCGGCACGGCGATCTACACCAACTGCGCACCCGGGCAGGGAATCGACGGCGTGGGCGGGATGCAGTTCCAGTCACAATCGCCTGAAGTCAGCCGCGAGGCCCTCACCATCATCCGCCGTCACCTGATTTATGAGCCTCCGGAGCGGCTCATCAGGGAACGCCAGCCGATCGGGGTCTTCCCGCCATCGTTCGCCCATGTTTACGAAGATGGCATCTTTGCCACGGCTGCCGGTATCTACCTTGGGCGCGAGGCCGACGGGACCCGCCCGGGCAACCACCTGACGCACGCGATCGTGACTAGCGACCCGCGAGCGTACCACTCAGTCCGTCCTGCGCAGTTGTTCGGCGCGTCCTTCTGGCGCACCAAGGCCGCCCCCACCACGCAAAGCGAGCCCCTCGCGGCATCCTGGGAGCCGGGTCCGCTCGACGCCGCCGAAGTCGGCCGGTTCGTCAACGCCCAGCCCGACGGGGCTGCCCTGCTCACCGCCCTGCTGGCCGCCCTGCTGGCCTACTTGAAGCCCAATCGGGTCAGTGCCTCACGGCGGGTACTGCTGATCTCCGAGCACCCCGAGCCGGTCCTACAATTCCTGACCGCGGCGACGCTGCTCATCCCGCTCCCCGAGGCGCTGCGCGTCGGCTTCAAGGTCTTCAGTACCGACCCGGCCCGGTCGGCTATGCCGGTCGTCGCCGTGCACCCGGACTGGGCCCGGTCTATCGCGAGCGTCGAGGACGACCGCGGCTATGCCGTGTTCGACCTGCCCAGGAACCGCTGGACGCTGATGCCGGAGCCGCCCGAGGCCAAGCACTGGGCGAAGCTCTTCGGCGAGGCCGACCCGTATGACCTCAATGAGATGGTGGAACTGGCAGCCGGGAGCGGCCTGACCGGAGACACCGCATGCGAGCTCGCTGCGGCCGCGGTCTTGGGGCACACGCCGTCGCCGGCCAACGTCAGCGCGCTGGTCGACTGGCTCCGGAGCGGGCCCAGGGCGCTGCATGAGGCATACAGCGGGCGGCTTATCGGGGTGCTTACGCGTCTGAATGACCGCGAGCTGATGCGCAGGATCGACGACATCACCAGGAACCGGTTCCCAGCCCGGAACCATGGAACCACGCTATCGCTGCTCCGTCTTGAGCTGGAGCACGCGTCAGCGGAGCAGGCGTCGTCCTGGCTTGTCCGCGCCGGCCGTCCGGGCGCATCTGACTACGGTAAGCGAGTGGTCCCGGCGGCCGCCGAACCCGAGGCCGCGCAGCTGGTAGCTCGCTATCTCCGGCCAGCGCGCGGAGCAGCCTTCGCCGCCGTCCTGCGCGTCAGCGCCCAGTTCGGGGTCTCGGTACCGCTCGGCGATATCCGCGAGGCCGCAGCGGCGTTCGTCACCTACTGGGCGGACAACCCGGCGGCGGGATACGACCCGCGCGCCTGGCCTCCGGAACCTCCGGTGCACGACATGCTCGTGGACGAACTGTCGGACCGAATCCTGCACGGGCCGTCAAGCGCCACGACTATCGCCGACAAATGGTGGAATCAGCTGCCGGGCTGGGACGCCGAACATGCCGACATCACGTCGCCGCTGCAACGCGTACTGCTCTCGGCGGCGGTGGCGTACAGCACACCCAGGACCCGGCTCCATATTGTCCAGGCAAACCTGGGCCATGGCGCCATGACCGGCGCCTACCGTGAGCTGGCCCATGTGCTCTGGGCCAGGACCCGGCCGACGATGGAGGAGTTCCGCGCGCTCTGTCGTCTCGTCCCGGCCGGCACCGGCCTTGAGCCCGATCTCTTCAACGACCTCGTTGACCGCGCGACCGGCGAGACCCCCGCGCTATCCGAGCTCGTACTCTGCGACGATCTTGCCAAGAAGCAGCTCCTCGTACCGGACGCCGTGATGGCTAGGTTGCTCTTTCACCATCACCAGCTTCAGTCCCTTGAGTCCCGTTTGGCCGCCGGATACCCGCCGCCGGAGGTTGACAAGCTCCTGCGAGAGGTGCCGCCGTCACTCCTCATCGCCCACGGCGAAAGGCTTACGCACAGCCTGCTTGCGCTCGACGATCCGGTATGGGTGATGTACATGGTCAGGCAACTCCCGCTGCAGATCCTAGGGAGGTACCTGCGTGCGTGGTGCGACCAGCCCGTGTGGTCGTTCGGGTCTGACCGGGTGGCGGTGAGCTTTGCCCTTTCCCGGTGGGTCAACTGGGCAGCGGCAGGCGTACGCTCCGATCTGCGTTTCGAACTCGATGTCTTCCTCCGTGATTGGTGCCGCAGAGCACCGGCCCGCGACATCGGTGATGTGGCTGCGCGCCTGGAACCTCTGGGACCGGAGTTGGTGAATTCCTGGAGCGCCCACGTGGCCAGGAACCGCCCGGGCCGCTTCAGGCGCCTGCGCCGGCGGTGGGCACGCTTCTGGCCGTTCCGCCAGCACCTGGACGTCTGATGGCGGAGGTCGGCTGGTGGGTCCTAGTCGGCCTCGTCTGGCTTGCGGCATGCTGGCTCGCACTCGTCTACGTGTCGGTGCCCCTGACGCTCGCGGCTGTGGCCGTCGGCCTGTCCGTCGGCACGGTACTGGCCGGTATCGGCTATCTGCGCGCGTTCGTCGGTGTCGAGGACGGGCGAGTCCTCAACAAGCCTGCCGGGACCGTGCCGCGTGGGTCCGCGGCGCCCTATCCGTACTGGGACAACGTCTGGCCTGGTTACCTGACCGGACAGCTTGAGCGCGACATCGCCTGCGCATTGGCCTGGCCAAGCCGCCAGGTAACTACGCTGTGGGGGAAGGCGGGGGAGTGGGCGGGTCCCCGTAGCGTGGGGCTAGCCGTCGCGCTGCCCGTGGTGCCGCCTCCGGTGGGGTTCCTGGTCGCCGTAACAGCCGGAGCATATGGCGCCTGGCTGGCGTTCGCGGCGGCTAGCGAAGCCATAGCCATTGTCCCGCGCCTCGCCCGGTGGACCGCCATCGCGGCCTTGAGGGCTGGCGATTCCTGGGTCCGGTGGTGGCGCGGCGCGGCGGCGACCTGTCCAGGCTGCCACGGGGTCACCCGGCTGCCGGCCTACCGTTGCGAGTCCCGTCAGTGTGACGGGATTCACCGAGATGTGCGGCCGGGGCGGCTAGGCGTGTGGTGGCGCCTTTGCCACTGTGCCGCGCGCTTGCCGAGTACCGTCCTGCGTGCTGCGTCGGCCATGGCGCCGGTCTGCCCCGCTTGTGAATGCCTACTGCATGAGCGGGCCGGTATCACACCGGACGCCCGGATCGCGATATCGGGTGGACCGGCGGCAGGCAAGACTCAGCTGCTGATGTCGGCGATGGCCGCAATGACCGATGGCAAGGGATCACCGGCGGCCTGGGAACCGGCCGACGAATTCAGTACGACACGGTTGCACGAGGCCAAGAAGTTGATGGACCGGTGGCCTGGGTGCGGGCCTACGCCTACGGTGAAACCGGAGATGCTGACGCTACGAGACGTCATATCTCGCCGACAGCGCTATGTCCATGTCATCGATGTCGGTGGCCAGCATTTCGTCACACCGGACCGCGATCCCGCACTCCGGTACCTTGGCACCACACGCAGGCACCTGCTCGTTCTTGACCCGGCAACCATTCCGTCGGTGCGCGACCGGATCGATCCTGCCGTCCTGGCCCGCGGCGACGCTGATCGTGATGACTCGCACGTCGCGGGTGAAGAGACGAGCAGTGCGGTGGCGGAACTTCCTTACCAGCTGCTGGTGGCTCACCTTAACCGATTCGGTGCACGGACCCGCCGCTGTTCACTGGCTGTCGTCATCACAAAGGCGGACCTGCTGGCCAAGCAAGGCATAGCGCCGGAACCTGATCAGGCCAGGACCTTGTCACAAGCGCTGAGGGGGTGGCTGTGCGCAATGAATCTGCGCAATCTCGCGGAATCGGCGGACCGCGACTTCGGCCAGGTCCGGTATTTCCTGGTCGGCCTCGGGATGAAGTCGATGGATCCGGTCGCGCCATTCACCTGGCTGCTCAAACAGCATCGGCGAGGGGCGAAGATAACATGACAGAAAGCCCTGATCCCGACCGCCTGCCCGTCGGCCACGTCGTCTTTCGGGTGCTGCTGGCCAGCCTGGTGGTAGCACTGGTAGTGACGGCCGTTATCTTGGCCGTGCTGCACCGCGCAGGTGAACTGGCGGTCGGCCAGATCGCCTGGGGCGCCGTCAAGCGCTGGGCTGTACCTTGGTGAAACTGACCGGCCGGTATGGGGGCGCCCCAAGGTGGCCGGGTTCGCGGTGACCGTCGAGCTTGAACCGCCGCAGGCGTACTCGCCCATCAGCCCACCTTCCGCAGCCATCGTCTGTCGTTGCGATGACGAGTATCGGCACCGAAGGGTAACGCCCGCCGCCCGATGGCGGTCATGTGACCGCCCGCGGGGTTCCGAAGGCGGATCACCCGCCGGGCGGCGCAGGTTACGGGCCCGATGTAGGGAGATCCCCGAAGCGCCGGGGGCTGTCCGTGAGAGATCTTATGGATGCGGTGTCGGCTACATATCCGGAGTCGACGTGGCCCAAAAGGGCAGGCTGCCCTGTCTCGCGTGCACGAGGGGAGGTGCGCGGGCCATGATCACGAATTGGCCGCTGATCGGGCGGCGGGAAGAACTGTCGATCATCGAGCATGCCCTCGGCGATGGCCGATATCGCGGGTTGTTGCTGGCCGGGGCGCCGGGGGTGGGCAAGACCCGGTTGGCTCGTGAAGCACTCGCTGCCGCTGAGGCGGCAGGATGTGACGCGAAATGGGCGGTCGCCTCGCGGGCGGTGGCCGCGATTCCGTTCGGTGCCCTAGCGGACCTCCTGCCGCCCGCAGAGGAGAATTCCACTCACCTGCAAGTGCTGCAGCAGGCCGGAAAATGGATAGCCGAGCTGGCCGGAGGCCGACGCGTGGTGCTCGGCATTGATGACGCGCACATGCTCGATGATGCCTCCGCTGCTCTGCTCTTCCATCTCGTCATCAACGGCATCGCCTTCGTGGTCGCCACCCTGCCCACCGGTGAGCCCGCACCTGGGCCGGTCACAGCGCTATGGAAGGAGGGCGTCGCCGAGCGGCTTGAGATCCAGGCGCTGGCCCATGCCGAGGTCGGCGAATTGATCGAGGCCGCGCTGGGCGGTCCGGTAGAAGGACTCACCAAAGAGCGGCTGTGGCAGCTCAGCCGCGGCAACATCCTCTACCTTCGGGAACTGGTCCGGGGCGCACGTCAGGCCGGGGACCTGGCCTGTTCGGAGGGCATGTGGCGCTGGGCCGGCCCGGTTACCGCCCCGCCGCAGCTCGCCGAGCTGATCCAGGTCCGTATCGGCACCCTGCCGTCGGCCCTGCGCGATCTCGGGGAACTGGTGGCCTTCGGGGAGCCCCTGCCGGTCAGCGTGCTCACCCGGGCCGGGGTGCAGGCGGCGGAGGTGGAGGCCGCCGAACGGGCCGGATTGCTATCCACTGAAGAGGCCGGACCCGACATCAGGGTACGGCTAGGGCATCCGTTGTTTGGCGAGGTCATCCGGGCTAAGACGCCGCCGATGCGCAGGCGTACCGTGTTTACTGCCCTGGCGGAGGCAGCCGGCTCGGTCGGCGGCCTGCCGTCAGAGGAGGTGGTCCGGATCGCGGTCTGGCATCTGGAGGGTGGAACGCTGCCCGAGCCTGCGCTTCTGGTCGCCGCGGCCGGCTGGGCGCTCACCGCGCTCGACTACCAGCTGGCCGAACAGCTCTGCCGAGCCACCGGGGAAGCAGGGAATAACTGGCTGGCGGAACGGCTGCTGGCGCAGGCTCTAGTGGGTCAGGGCAAGGCAGGACCGGCCGAAGACCTGCTGGCTGGCCAGTTCGCGCGGGCGGGCACCGAGGCCGAGCGGGCGGAAATCGTCAGCGTCCGGGCACTGAACCTGTACTGGGGGCTCAACCAGCCCGAACGGGCCAGCGCGGTGCTCGACGAGGCGACGGCCCGTATCGGCGAGCCGGTGCAGCGCGCTGGCCTTGCCGCCATGCGCGGCAGGTTCCTGTTGCATAGCGGACGTTGCCCGCAGGCCCTGGCCGTTCTGGACCCGGTGCTGGCTGACCCCGATGTGCCGCACCGGGTGATGCTGGAGGCGATGGCTACGGCCACCATGGCACTAGTCGCCTGTGGCCGCTACGACGACGCTATCGCCATCGCGGCACGGGGCCTGCAACTGGCCCGGCCAGCGGCTGGCGAGAGCTGGCTGCTGGCGCTGGACGAGCTGGCCGCGACCCAGGCCGTTGCCTATCTATGGAGCGGGCAGTTCGCAGCGGCGGCCGACGCTGGCCGAATCCGGCTACCAGCGAGCCCTGGATGGCCGGTCACCGCCCAACGTCGCACTGTGGGCACTCGTGCGCGGCCAGTTGGCCGTAGCCAGGGGCGCGATGACCCAGGCCTCCGCATGGCTCAGGGAAGCCATCGCGACTCTGGGCGGGCCGGCTCCGCTGCACCCCTACCAGGGTTCCATCGCCCGAGCCGGACTGGACGCACTAGCCCGGGTGGCCGCGCTGACCGCGGACCCCGCTGGCGCCCAGGCCGCCCTAGTCCAGGCGGCGGCCCTGGCCGGGCCACCGATGCGGCTGTTCGATACCTGGCCTGGGCCGATCCACGCCTGGGTGGCCGCTGCTCGTGGCGAGATCCCCGCGGCGGTCGACCTGGCCCTCGGCACGGCCGCCGAGGCCAGGCGGCGTGATCAGCCGGGTTGTGAGCTGATCGCGCTGCATGATGCGGCGCGGCTCGGGGCAGCTGCCCAGGTGGCCACGCGGCTGGCAGAGATCGAGGCCATCGTGCAAGGCGACCTGGCATCGCTGTTCATCCGCCATGTCCAGGCACTAGTGACCGCCAGCGGCGTGGTTCTGGATGAAATTGCTGCTTCGTTCGCGGCTCTGGGAGCCAACCTGCTCGCAGCTGAAGCCTGCGCCGCGGCGGCGGGCGCATACCGGCGGGCCGGCCGGGCCGGCCAGCGCCGCAGCCTCCGCCGCCCGGGCTGCCGGGCTGGCCGCGGCGTGCGAAGGCGCCCGGACCCCGGCGCTGACCGGGCTCGACGAGCCAGCCGGCCTGACCCCGCGCGAGCTGGAGATTGCCAGGATGGCGGCTAGCGGCCTGTCCAGCCGGGCGATCGCGGCCCGGCTCGTGGTGGCAGTGCGTACGGTCGACAATGCGCTGGGCCAGGTGTACGCGAAATTGTGCATCGGCGGACGGGCCGAACTGGCCTCTATCTTCACGGTGTCCAGGTGCGCGCCCGCACCGGGGAGTAGGACTGCGACGCGCCCTGCGCACGCGGTCAGCCAGACCGGTAGCCAGTACGGGCAGGCCGGGTAGCCGGCCGGGCCCGGGTCGAGTAGGGGACTACTCCCGACATCGGTGCCATACCGGCCTAGCGTCGAGCTATGGACATGGCCGCGGCCCTCGAGGAGCTTCCCGAGGTACACGCTGCGGCCATTCGCCTGCACCGCGCCGGGATCGACGCGGCCGGGATCGCCGCTGAGCTAGGCATCGCAGTCGAAGCGGTGGCACCGCTGCTGCGGGTGGCCGAGGCCAAGCTGGCCAGCTTGCTCGCGGCGCCCGACCCGCCTGGCAAGCGCGGGTCGTCCGGCCCCGGACAGGACCCGGAGGCAGGTCACGAGCCGGGCACCTGACGGCATCCCAGGGCATGGATCGAAGGGATTGAGGGAGGGATGGTCTGATGGCGGACTACGGAGTCATCAGTGACGTCTCGACCTCGCTCATGACGCTGCTAGACAACGACCTGAATAAGAAACCGCTGAACGCCCACGCCGTGCTGGATGACCTGTCGGGGACGGCCCCCGCGGGGCTCACCCTGACCATCACGCTGTACGAGATCCTCGAGGACGCACCGTCCAGGAACCGCCCGCGGCCACAGCAGCCGGCCGGGACGGCCGTGGTCAGCACCAAGCCCCCCATGGCCTTGCGCCTGCATTACCTGCTCACGCCGTGGGGCGGAGACTCGATGACCGAGCAGCAGATCCTGGGGCGGGCTATGCAGGCGCTCTACGACGACACGATCCTGTCCGGGACCGAGCTGCTCGGCGGCCTGACGGGCAGCGCCGACACCCTGAAGATCACCCTGATCCCGCTGACCCTGGAGGACCGGGCCCGGGTCTGGTACGCGATCCAGAAGCCGTACCGGCTGTCGGTGAACTACGAGGTCCGCGTGGTGAACCTGGACGCCACCGAGGAACTACGCGACGAGGTCGTGCAATCCCGCACCCTCGACGCCGGCCTGATAGCGAGCCGGCCATGAGCACGGTGATCATCCGCCCGCTGCCCGCGGAACGCCGGGTCAGCTACAGCGCGGCCTGGTTCGTGCCCGTCGACCTGGTCACCGGCTCGCCGCCGAGCCTGTCGCTGCGGGTTCTCCTGGACATCCACGACGGTCAGGGGTGGGTGCCCGCCGGCATCGAGCCGGCCGTCACGCTCAGCGGCGCGATCGGCTACCCCGATCTGGGCCGTAGCCCCGATCCTGCGGCCACGGCACCCGCCCGGTACCGGGCCCGGTTCGAGGCCGACGCGTATCTCGCGGTCAGCCGCGCCCAGCGGGATGGCGAAGAATTCCTCGCCTACCCGTTCAACGACACCACCCCGCCAGCGGTGGCCGCCTCCCGGGTGGCGGTCAGCCTCGCCCCGGCGGCCGGGCTACCCCTTCCCCGGTGACTTGCCGGTGCTCTACGGACAGGTCAGCACGGCGTCAGGCGAGCCCGTTCCGGACGTCCTGATCAGTGCCACCGTCGGACCGCCGGTGCCGCGGACGCCGCAGACCGCGCAGACGCTGACCGGCCAGGCCGGCACCTTCGCCCTGCCGCTGCGCTGGGCAGCGGAAGGCCAGCCCATCACGGTGGTGGCTGTCGACTACCGGAGCACCCCCAACCGGACCGGCCAGATATCGGTTCAGCTGCCTGGCGCACTCGGGCAAAACCAGAAGATCGTGATCGGGTAACGGCAAGGAGCGAGCAAAATGCCCCAGTACCTCAGCCCCGGCGTCTACATCGAGGAACTCGACGTCGGCCCCCATCCCATTCAGGGCGTGAGCACGTCCACCACCGGCATGGTCGGCGTGACCGTCCGCGGCCCGACCGGCGGCAAGCCGGTCCTGGTCACCACGTTCAACGACTACCAGCGCATCTTCGGCGGCTTCCTGCCGGTTCCTGATGCGAGCCTGGTACGCCAGTGGGGGAGCGCGGCCAACCTGGAAGGCGGGGCTTGGTGGCTGTTCCCGCTCGCGGTGAAGGCATTCTTCGACAACGGCGGCCAGTTGCTCTACGTGAAGCGAGTGTTCAGCGGGGGGACCGGCGGCGCTACGGCCGCGTCCGGCTCGGCGGTCAGCGGACTGACGGCGGAGGTGACACAGGATGCCGCGGTCGGCGCGACATCGCTCGTCCTGCGGCACCTGTTCGGGATCCAGAAAGGCACCCAGGTCAACATCTTCACCGGAGGTGACACCGCCCAGAACATCGGGAGTCCTACCGTGGCCACCTATGACTGGAAGTCGGGCACCATCACTTTCGCGCCAGCTCTCACCCAGGAGGTCCGCGTAGCCCGTGGCGACGTGGTCGAGATTGTTGCCACCTCGGCAGCCGACCCGACCGTCCCGGCGAATGCGACCGCGACTTTCCAGGCGCAGGCGCTCGGGAGCTGGGGAAAAGATCTGCGGGCACAGATCCGGCCGATGGTCGGCGCGACCATGAGCATCTTGCCTAGTCCGGCGGCGGGGAAGCTGGCCATCACCGCTCTCAGCCAGGAGGTCCCGGCCGGGATCGCCCAGGTCGTAGTCCCAGAGGCGGGCGGGACGTTCGATACATCCATTGATGGCAATTTCGTCGTGATCGCGGGTCACCGCTTCCAGGCATCCGCCGCCACGGTCAGTGACAGTAAATTGACCTTCACGATCAGCCCCGCGACGCACCTTGACTGGAAGCCGGGCCTGGCCGTGCAGAGGCTGCGTACGGCCATGCCCGGCGTCAACACCCAGTTGTCGGTCAACGGCGCTCAGAAGCTGTATACGGGCGCCATCGTCGAACTGGACAACGGGACCCAGCAAGAGATAAGCACTGTCGCGTCGGTCAGCGGCAACGTGGTGACGTTCAAGACCGCCCTGAATAATGCCTACGTCGAGACCGACTCGCTCCGGGTGGTCGAAGCCGAGGTCCTGGTCCGCTACCAGCCGGCCGGCGGTCAGCTGGTATCGGAGGATATCGCCAACCTGCGGATCGCGAATGCGGGTAGCACTCTCGGCAATGACCCGAACAGCCTGTGGGTGGCGGTCAACGCCCAGTCCCAGTTGGTCACCCTCGAGCAGGGAGCCGCCTTCTCCACCAACCTCAACGAGTTCCCCACGGCCAGCCCGCACGGCGGCTGGCTGACGCTCACCGGTGGCGAGGACCATCCCGAGGCGCTGACCGTCGAGGACTTCGTCGGGGCCGATGGGGGCAGCGGGCACCGGACAGGTATCCAGGCGCTGGAAGACATCGACGAGATCGCGATCTGCACCGTGCCCGGCATATGGTCGCAAACCGTCCAGTCCAGCCTCATCGACCACTGCGAGCTGCTCAAGGACCGGTTCGCGATCCTCGATCCCCCGGACGGGGAGGATATCGGCGGGATCGGCTCGTTCCGCCAGGTACTCGACACCCAGTACGCCGCGCTCTACTACCCCTGGTGCATCACCGTCGACCCCTCAACCGGCAGCAACGTTCACGTGCCGCCCTCAGGATTCCTGGCCGGGATCTACGCGGACACCGACAATGAACCGCGGGGTGCACAAGGCGCCGGCGAACGTGGTGATCCGCGGCATCAACCTGGTGGGCGGGCTGGCCGCGGACATCACCAAACGCGAGCAGGACGTGCTCAATCCCGTGGGCATCAACGCACTGCGGTTCTTCCCCGGGCTGGGCGAACGGGTGTGGGGCGCGCGGACGCTGTCCTCGGACACGGACTGGAAGTACATCAACGTCCGGCGGCTGTTCATCTACGTGGAGAAGTCGATCTTCAACGGCACCCAGTGGGTCGTCTTCGAGCCCAACAACGAGCAGTTGTGGGCGCTGGTCCGGCAGTCGATAAGCGCCTTCCTCACCACGGTCTGGCAGACCGGCGCGCTGGCCGGGACCACCCAGGACCAGGCGTTCTTCGTTCAGTGCGACCGCACCACGATGAGCCAGGACGATCTCGACAACGGGCGGCTGATCTGCATCATCGGGCTCGCTCCCGTGTTTCCCGCGGAATTCGTCATCTTCCGCTTCGAGCAGAAGACGGCCAGCAGCCCGCAGGGCTGACCAGGCATGACAAGGAGGCTGTCCCATGCCACCCGTAACCAGAGCCGATCCCTACCCTTCCTATAACTTCCAGGTCATCGTGACCGGCGTCAGCAACGACGGCAAGGCGGTGAGCGGATCGTTCAGCGAGGCCTCCGGCCTCGAGGTCGAGGTCCCCCCGATCCTGTACCGGAACGGCAGCGAGGACATCACCCAGCGCAAGATACCCGGGCTGAAGAAGTTCACCGACATCACGCTCAAGCGGGGAATCACCGGAGACGTCGACTTCTGGAAATGGATCGTCAACGCGCTCAACGGCCAGGTACTGCGCGCCTCCGGGGCGATCCTGCTGCTGGATGAGAATCGTAACGAGGTGATGCGCTGGAAGTTCGACCGGGCCTGGCCGTGCAAGTTCACCGGCCCGACGATGCACGCGGGCAACAACGAGATCGCGATGGAGACGCTCGTTATCTGCACCGAGTCGAACCTGATCGACACGTGATCCGGCGGGGTGACTGATCCGTGACCGTCGAGCTGCCGGGCCTTACCGTCGAGGTGGTGGCGCCGCCAGGAGAGCTGCCGCCGCCGCTGCGGACCGACGTGGCAGGCTTCCTCGGCGCTACCCGGCGCGGTCCGGTCGGGACGCCGGTGCGGGTCGAGGGCCTGACCGGGTACCGTGACCTGTTCGGTGACCTGGACCCCGGGGCCTCGACCAGCTACGCGATTCGCGGCTACTACGAGAACGGCGGCGACCTGGCCTGGGTCATCCGGGTCGCCGGCGCCGGGACGCCGGCCAGTGCCGAGTGGAGCGTCGCTGACCTGGGCGGCTTCTCCGATGCGGCTTATCAGGTGGTCGCCACCAGCCCTGGTACCTGGGCCGAAGGCGGCCAGGTGACGATCAGGTACCGGTCGCGGCAGCCTGACTGGCGCGCCCGAGGTGGACGCGCCTGAGGTAGACGTCCGCGTGGTGGTCCCAGGCGAGCCGGTGGAGGTGTTCACCAGGGTTCCCGCGGACCAGGTGGCCGAACGGCTGGCGGCCTCGCGGCTCATCCGGCTGGTGCCCGTCCCCACGGCCGCCGTCCCCGGCCCGGGGGCTGCCACGGCAGGTCCCGCGGGGCCGCCCCGCAGGTACAAGGTCAGCGAGCTCACCCTCACCGGCGGCACCGACGTCGTCCCCCGATGTCAACGACTACCTGGCGGCCGTCGAGGCGCTCGCGGATCAGCCCGAGGTCGCGATCGTGGCCGCCCCGGACCTCGGCGGCCACCTGACCGACGACGCCCAGTGGCAGGAGGTGGTGTCCGCATTGCTCAGCACGGCCGCCAGTCGGCTGGACCGGCTCGTCCTCCTCGACGTCCCCGCCGACCATGCGGGTAACACGCTGGCTCCCGCGGACGCGCTCGCCGTGGGTCGCGACCATGCTGCCTCGAGGACCCGGTCCAGCGGCGCGCCGGGGCGGTCTACTACCCGGGGCTGCTGGTGCCGGACCCACTCGGCGGGCTGACCGCGCCGCTGCGCGCCATCCCGCCGTCCGGGCACGTCGCCGGCGTGATCAGCCGGCTGGACCGGGAACGCGGCGCCTACTACACCCCCGCCAACGTCGTGCTCGAGGAGGCAGTGGACCTCGATCCTCCGCTGACCGGGCCTGAGCAGGAAGCGGTTTTCAGTGCCGGGCTGAACTTGCTGCTATGCGCGCCGGGAGGCGGTCTCCAGGTCTGGGGCGGGCGGACGCTCGATCCCGATCATCTCTACGTGGCGCACCGGCGCCTGCTGCACCGGCTGGTGCGAGCGGTGCACCGGGTCGCTGATCCGCTCGTATTCGACGTCAACGGACCCGAGCTGCGGCTGAGCCTGGTCCGCGCGGTGACCTCCGTGCTGCTCGCGGCCTTCCGGTCCGGCGCACTGGCCGGCAGCCGCCCGCAAGACGGGTTCCAGGTGGTCTGCGACAACACGAACAACCCGCCAGGGGCCGACCCCGGCCAGGTCGTCTGCGACATCGCCGTCGCCCCGGCGGTACCGATGGAGTTCATCCACATAAGGCTGCTGATCGGTCAGCAGAGCCAGCTGGAGGTGATCGAGACATGAGCATGCCCGAGGACCCGCTGGCCGGCTACCGGTTCGTGATCACGCTCGATCCCGGTGACGCATACCTGCCGAGGCCGCAGGCCGACCAGGTACCGCGAATCGCCGCCGGCGCGTTCAGCGAGGTGACCGGCCTCAGCGGCGAGCTGGAGATTACCTCCTACGCCGAAGGCGGGGTCAACGACTACGTCCACCAGCTACCGGTCCGGCATTCCTGGGGCCGGGTCACCCTGCGTCGCGGCGTCGTCCGCGACCCAGGGCTGTGGAGCTGGTACGAGGCCGGCCTGACCCAGTCGCTGGGCGCCCGGCGGGACGGCGCGATCGTGCTGATGACCCCGGCCGGAACCCGGGCGGTGGCGTGGGAATTCCGCGCCGGGCTGGCTGCGAAGTGGACCGGCCCGGAACTGCACGCCGGCCAGGACGCGGTCGCGGTGGAGTCGCTAGAAGTCGCGCACGAGGGCTTGACCCGGGTGCTGGAGTCCGGGGCGGGAGATACGTGAGGCGGCCATGCTGACCATCCATGACCTGCAGGTCCACTTCGACGTGGCCGGCGATGACGACGCCGCCGTGTTCAGCCGGATGTTCGCGGACCACATCAGGCGCTGGGGCCAGGCCGTGGACATGGAACAGGCCCGGCGCCACGAGATGGAGCGCGAGCGCTCACTCGGCGACCGGGAGGCCACCGGGGAGGTGGACTGGTGACGCACCCCGACCGGCGCGGCCGCCCAGGCGGTGCGCGCTCACCTGCAGATCGTCCAACCCCCTGATCCCACCCCGTATCCCGCTGTGTTTCAACCCGACCGAGTACGGGCTCAGCAAGACCAACGTCTTCGACGAGATCCCAAGGCTCCGGAGCTGGAGACGCCGCGGATCCAGTACGTGCGGGGCGAAAGCGAGAAGCTGTCGCTGGAGGCGCTCGTGGACACCTCCGACACCCTGGAGGACGTCCGCGTCCGCTATGTGCAGAAGCTGCGCGACCTGATGAAGATCAACCCGAAGGAGCATGCTCCGCCGGTGGTGGCGTTTGTCTGGGACCGCCCCGTGCTCATCGGGGTGATGGAGAGCCTGGCCGTGACCTATGTGCTGTTCACGCCGGAGGGCATCCCGCTGCGGGCCAAGCTGACGATGTCGCTGCGGGAGTACCGGTCCGCAGCGGCCCAGGCCGCGCAGACGCCGCTGCAGTCGCCGAACGTGGAGAAGAGCTTCGTGGTCCGCCGCGGAGACACGCTGGCCAGCATCTCCCAGGCGCTCTACCGCAGCCCGGCGTACTGGCGGGAGCTGGCCGCCGCCAACGGCATCGTCGACCCGCGCCGCCTGCGGCCCGGCCAGGTCCTCACCGCACCGAGGCTGACCCAGTGACCACCCAGTCCTCGCAGGTCGTCGCGATCCCGCCGGACCCAGGGTACGCGCCCGCGTTGGCCGTCGATGTCGAAGGCCAGCCGGTGGGTATGCAGATCAGAGCACGACGTGCTGGACATTCACGTCGTGCTGGAGCTGGACCAGATGGCCAGCTTCGAGATCACCCTCAACAACTGGGACGAGAAGCTTCTCCGGTTCAAGTACGCCGAATCCGAGGCGAGCACCGAGGTGTTCCGGGTCAGCCGGCTGGTGGCGATCCAGCTGGGCTACGCGGGCAAGCCGGTCCCGGTGGTGTCCGGGCCGATCACCTCGCTGCGTCCCGCCTTCCCGGACTCCGGCGCGCCGACAATCCGGATCAGCGGCACCGACGGGATGCAGAAGCTCAAGGACAGCAAGCCGCGCCCGGGACAGCAGGTCTTCTACCGGGACAAGGCCGACTGGGAGATCGTCGAGCAGGTCGCCCAGCGCGCCCCTAATAACATGCAGGTCCACATTCCCGACAAGACCGGCCCGCGGCACCCCCTCGTCGTGCAGAAGAACCAGGACGACGCGTCGTTCCTCATGGAGCGCGCCAAGCGCATCGACTACGACTGCTACGTGACCAGCGATGTGGTCACGGGAACCCAGACCCTGCACTTCGAGCCGCCGGCGGATGGCCGCCCCGGGATGCCGGTCCGCGCGTTCCAGCTGACCTACGGGCCCGGGCTGGCCGCCGCCCGAGGCGGCAGGGCCGCCACGGGCGGCCCGCTCGTGCCGAACCTGATCGAGTTCACCCCGACCCTGACCGCGGCCGCCCAGGTCAGCAGCGTCACCGTGCGCGGCTGGGATCCGCGGACCAAACAGCCCATCGGCGTCACCGCGACGGCCCATGACCTGCCCAGCGGCCAGGGCAGCGGGCTGACCGGGCCGGCTGCGGCCACCGAAGCCCTTGGCGGCCGCGAGGACACGGTGATTGACATGCCGGTGGCCAGTGAGCAGGAGGCCCGCGTGCTAGCCGCCGCGCTGCTGCGGGAACGGGCCTACCAGTTCATCACCGGCACTGGCCGCGTCGCCGGCCTGCCCGAGCTGCGGCCGCGGGACATGCTGGAAATCCACGGGGTCGGCCTGCGGTTCAGCGGCAACTACTACGTCACCCAGGTCGAGCACACCCTGAGCGCGTCCGGCTTCTTCACCGGGTTCCGCGCCCGCCGCATCGCCGATGGGAGTCATCGATGACCAGCACCATGCCCCGCTCACGATCTACCGACCGGCGCTATTACGGCGTGGTTGAGGCTCTCGTGACCAACGTCACCGACGACCCTGAACATGAGTGCCGGGTCACGCTGCGCTTCCCGTTCTTCGACGGTGCCACGGCCGAGTCGGACTGGTGCCGGGTCGCCCAGCCCTACGCGGGCAAGGGCTACGGCGCGGTGTTCCTCCCCGAGGTAGGCGACGAAGTCCTGGTCGCCTTCGTGCACGGGGACATGCGCTTCCCGATCGTGCTCGGCGGCCTCTACAACGGAGTGGACAAGCCGCCCACCGACCGGACCGCCAGCCAGGACCAGAAGATGATCCGGACCAGACACGGCCATCAGGTGGTGCTCGACGACAGCCCAGGCAAGCAGGCCATCCGGATCACGACTAAAGATGGTCATGAGCTGGTACTCGACGACGCCGGCGGCACGGTGGCGGTCACCGGCAAGGACGTCAAGATCACCCTTGACGACAGCGGTACCGTCACCGTAGAAGGCACGAACGTCGCGGTCAAGGGCACCAGCGCCGTCACCGTCAATGCCCCGGACGTCACCGTCACGGGCACCGCCAGCGTCACCGTCGAGGCCGCGAAGGTCAATCTGGGTTCGTCGGCGGCTGTCCTCAGCCCGGTCCTCGGGCAGGAGCTCATGGCGATCTTCAACACCCACACCCACGTAACGCCGTTGGGCCCCACTGCTCCGCCGGTCCCGCCGTTGACCCCGCTGGCCTTCTCGCAGATCGTCAAGGTAGCCGGGTGACGGCGATGGGCCAGGACTTCCTCGGCACCGGCTGGGCCTTCCCGATCCTGCCGGACCCCTCGGGCGGGCTGCGCTATGCAGCGGGCGAGGCGAGCATCCAGGACTGCCTCCTGGTGCTGGTGCAGACCGCAACCGGGGAGCGGGTCATGCGTCCCGACTTCGGCACCGCCGCGCCCACCCTGGTGTTCGCTCCGGGCAGCCCGGCGAACCTGCGGATGCTGGAGTCCTCGATCAGCGACGCCATCCAGGCTTACGAACCACGCGTCGAACTGGACAGCGTCGTCGCCGAGCCGACCCCGGGCGAGGAGAACCATGTCGTGGTATCGGTCACCTACCGGATCAGGCAGACGAACACCAAGGCCAACCTGGTATTCCCGTACTACCTCGACACCCTGGGCGGGTGAGTCAGGATGACGCTGGCACCTGTCCTGCTGGACGACCTGACCTGGGACCAGATGGTCGCGGCGATCCGGCGCCGGATCCCGGCGGAATCGGCCGGCAACTGGACCCTGCACGCGCCGGTCGACCCGGGCATCACGCTCCTTGACCTGTTCGCGTTCCTGGCCGAGCAGCGCCTGTACTGGCTCGACCAGGTCCCGGACGCATTCGTCGTGGCGGTCCTGAAACTGCTCGGCCTGGAGGGCCCGCAGCGCGCGGTGCCAGCCGCCACGGTCCTGCAGTTCACCTCGGCTGACCCGGCGGTGGCCACGGTGCCGGCCGGAACCGCGTTCACCCGGGATCCCCGTGGTGAGGTCGTGTTCACCCTCGACGATCGCGTGACCGTGCTGCCCGTCCAAAGCCTCACCCTTGAGGCAGCAGGGCAGGACCGCACGGCCGACCTGCTGGCCGGCCGCGGGGTGGACCTGCTGCCCGCGGGCGGCGGACCCGGCGAGGCCCGCATCTCCCTCGACCTCACCGCGGCGGTACCTGGCGGGCAGGTGTCGCTGCTTGTCGACTTGGATACCCCGGGCGTTCCCCCGGCCTGGGCGCCCGATGCCGTCGACGGCGTGCCGCCGCCTGCCCAGCTCACCTGGTCCTACGCCGACGCCGGTCAGGTGCCCCCGGTACCGGTCGACGCCGCCCAGGTCCAGGACGGCACCCAGGGAATGCGGCGCTCCGGTATCGTCTGGCTGCCCGTCCCCGCATCCTGGAACTCGGGCGCCGGAATACGAACGCTGCTGGTGAGCACCGGCCAGGCGACGTTCGCCGCGCCGCCACGGCTGCGGCAGCTCCAGGTCAACGTCGCCGCCGCCAGGGACCGGCAGGATTTCAGCCACGTCGCCGGGGACGCCCTGGACGGTCAGGTCAGCCAGTGGCTGCCGCTCCCCGGCCAGCACCTGGACCTGCCGGGACGCCCAGGGGCGTCTGCTTGACGCGTCGCTGACGCTCCGGGAGCGGGACGGCACGGAACACCAGTGGACCACGGTGGCCGACTTCGTCTTCTCCGGCCGCGAGGACCGGGTGTTCCTCATCGACCGGGCCGCCGGAGCGCTGCGGTTCGGCGATGGCCGCACCGGGCGGATACCCGTCCCCGACTTCAGCCAGCCGGGGGAGGTGCTCTCCTCGGCCACCTGGACCCTGGGCGGCGGCGCGAGCGGCAACGGCGGCACGACCGCCAACTGGCGCAGCATCGCCGGCCCGGTCGGCGCCACGGCGGCGAACCTGGTACCCGCGGCAGGCGGCGAGGATGCCGAGACGATCGCGCAGGCCCGCGTCCGGGCCGGGGCGGCGCTGAACGAAGTAGCACCGCGCGGTCACCCCCGCCGATCACGAGACGATCGCGCAGCAGGCCCCCGGCGTGGCCGTGGCTCGGGCACACGCCGCGGTCGGCGACCATCCCGGCTTCCCGTGCACCCTCGTTCCCGGGGCCGTTTCCGTCTACGTCGTGCCCGCCGCGCCGCGTGGCGACGCCGACTGGGACGCCCCGGACTTCGTGACGGCCCCTCAGCCCGATCCGGGGCTGCTCAGCCAGGTCTGCACCACGCTGGGCCAAGCGCGGCTGCTGGGCGAGGAACTGTTCGTCCGGGAACCCCGCTACCGCGCGGCCCCGCTGCGGGTCGAGGTGACCGGGACGCCACGCGACCCGGCCGCCGTCCGCGCGAAGGTGCAGCGCGCGCTGCGCCAGTACCTGGACCCGCTGGCCGGCGGCGACCAGGCAGCGGGCTGGCCGTTCGGCGCGCCGCTGCGGCCTTCGGCGCTGCTGCGGGTAGCCCAGCAGGCCGCCGGGCATGACGGCGAGGTCACCAGCGTGGCCATCGCCCTCGACGGCACGGCCAGCTGGGAAGACTGCCGCGACGTGGCCATCGGGCCGCACGAGCTGGTCGCGGTCGGTGACGTCACGGTCCGGTTCGGCCCTGGCAGCGGGACCGCGTCCGCGGGCGGCCTGCCATGAGCACGTCGGCCACCGGCGAGGTGTGGTGGGGCAAGGAGGCCGAGTCCCGGGGCCAGCCGGCGCTGGCGGACGGCCCGGGACTGGCGGGCAGCCAGCCGGAGCTGCTCCCGGCCAGCAAGGAGGCGGTCCGGGCGGCGGTGCAGGCCAGGATCGCCGGTTTCACCCCGGACTGGACCAATCCGGCGCCGGACGACTCCGGGGTCGCCCTGGTCCGGCTGTTCGGAATCCAGATGGAGCCGCTGCTGAGCCGGGTGAACCGCCTGCCGGAGAAGGCCCTGGTCGAGTACCTGCGCATCGCCGGGGTGACGCCGTTGCCGGCCACCGCCGCGGAAGCCCTGCTGACCTTCACCATCGCTCCCGCCGCAGGCGCGTCCGTGCTCGTCCCGGCAGGCTTCCAGGCCGGCGCGTCCGCGGCCGCCGGGAACAGCGGCCAGGTGATATTCGAGACCGAACGTGCCGTGATGGCCACGCCCGCCACGGTCGCGGCCGTCGCCGTGGCCGTGGAGGGAGTCGTCTCCGCGGTCGACCCCGCGCTGGCCGGGTTCCTGGCGTTCGGGCCAGCGCCCAGCCCTGGCAACGCGCTGTGGATCGGCCTGGCGGTCCCGCCGGGAGTGGCCAGTCCGGCGCCGTCGCTGTCCCTCGCGCTGGTGGCCGCGGCCACGGCAGGCACGCCGCCACCGCCGGTCACGGCCGGGGGAGCGGCGCCCCCGGCGGCCCCGCCGGCCCCGCTGGTCAGCTGGGCGATCCTGGACGGCGGCAGCATGGTCCCCGCCACGCTTGTCCGGGACGAGACCGGCGGGCTGAGCAGCGGCGGCATCGTCGAGCTCGGCGTGCCCGCGCAGTGGCGCCCTGGCCGCCCGCCCGGCTCGGTCGGCCTGCCCGAACTGCTCTGGCTGCAGGCCCTGCTGGACTACGGCGCGTATCCCTCGCCGCCCGTGTTTTCCGCCGTCCTGCTGAACGCCGCCCGGGCCCCGGCCACCCTCACGATCCGCGACGAGCCGCTGGTGCTGCTTCCAGACAGCCCGGACGGGCTGACCCGGATGCAGCTGAGCCAGACCCCGATCGTGCCGCACAGCGTCCAGCTCGACGTGGACGCCGACCCGGGGGGCGACGTGTTCGGCACGGCCCCCGGGGTGACGACCCAGTGGACTGAGGTCGACAGCCTCGGCGGTTACGGCCCGGACGCACAGGTCTTCACCGTGGACTACGCCACCGGCGTGGTCACGTTCGGCGACGGGGTGCACGGCGCGCGGGTGCCCCCAGGATTCCGCAACGTCCGCGCGGCCCAGTACCGGGCCGGCGGCGGGGCGGCGGGCGCGGTCGCGGCGGGCGCGGTCAATGCCCCGCTGACCTCAGTCGGCTTCGTGACCGCGGTCAGCAACCCCTATCCGGCGTCCGGCGGTACCGACACCGAACCCGACTCCCGTGCGATCTTGCGCGGCGCGCAGGAGCTCAGGACGGGGGACCGGGCGGTGACCCCGGCCGACTACGGCGTGCTCGCGGTCAACGCGCCCGGCGCGCTGGTGGCCCGCGCCCAGGGCGTAGCGGGCCTGCACCCGGATTACCCGGGCGCGCCCATCCCCGGTGTAGTCGGCGTGCTCTGCGTCGCCCCGGACACCGGTACCGGCCTGCCCCCGGTACCGGGCGAGGATGACCTGAGGGCGGTGACCATTTTCCTGGCCGGGCAGGCCGCCCCGGCCGGCGTGCAGGTCGCCGCCGCGGCGGCCAGCTTCCACCTGGTCAAGATCGAGGCCTGGCTGGTGCTCGACCCCGGCCAGGACCAGGCCGACCTGCTCCGTGCCGCCGGGGCCGCGCTGGACGGCTACCTGCACCCGCTCAGCGGCGGCGACGCGGGGACCGGCTGGCCTTTCGGCGGGCCGCTGCAGCACGTCGCCCTGGTCCGCCGCCTGCTGCTCGTCCCCGGAGTGCTGGCCGTGCCCCAGCTGGCTGTCGTGCTGGACGGGGTCCGGTACCCGCCGTGCACGGATGTCCCGATCCCGCCGAACACGCTGCCATGGCCGGACGGCCACCTGCTGCTTCCCGTACCGGGAGCCGCGCCATGAGCTGCGCGCCCGGGCCGCCCACCTTCCGGTTGCTCGACCACCTGGTCGGGTGGGACCCCCTCGACGTCTACCAGCCTGACCGACCCGGACGACCCGGGCGGCATCCGGCTCGCCCCGACCGGGCCGGGTGGCCCGCTCCGCAGTGACTTCCTGCCGTGGCTGCCTGATCCGCGGCTGGCCCCGGGCTGCGGCCGCTGCGCCTGGTACCTGGCCGCGCCGCGGCACGGGCTGCTGCGCCGGGACCCCTGCGTCGGCTCGCAGTCGGTCTGGCAGTCGGCCTGGCCGCCGGACTGCGACCCTGGGCTGGCGGTCCGCCCGCACGCGGTCGCCGCCCGCGGGCACCTGCTGGCCGCGGCCACTGCGGAGGCGGTTTATCTCTGGCGCCGGGAAGGCGACCAGCTCGTCGCGGTCATCCCCGGGCACGCGGCCGCGCTGGCCCTCGCCCCGTGGGGAGAGCTCCTGCTCGCCCACGACGGCTCCACCGACCTGAGCCGCTTCGACCTGGCGGGCATCCCCCGCGGCCGGATCGTCACCGGGATGACCGGGCGCATCGAAGCGCTCACCACTGGGCGGGCGCTCACCGCCGACGGGGATGGCACGATCTGGGCGCTGACCGACACCGGCGGTACGTGGCAGCTCTGGCGCGGCGACCGGGGCAGCCCGGGCCCCTACCAGCAGGCAACCCTCAACGACCTGGCCGCGGCGGTCGACCGGACGAGCCTGACCGTCGCCACCGACCAGGGGTTCTGCCTGGTCGAACCCGGCCCGGACGGTGACCTTGTCAACTCCTGCTTCAGCTGGGACGGCCAGCCCGCGGACTCGCATCTCCCCCGGGACGGCCACGCTGCAGACGGCCGGCCAGTTGCTCACCACGGCCATCGACAGCGGCCAGCCACGCTGCCGCTGGCACCGGGTGCGCGTCGATGCCGACATACCGGCCGGAACCAGCGTGCTCGTGGCGGTCGCCACCAGCGAGGACCCCACGCCTGCCAGGGACGAAAGCCGGACCGGCCGCGGACGGCTACCCGACGGGACCGCCGAACCCAGACGACTGGCAGGACGCCGGCGCGGCGTCGGCCGACTTCCTCGATCGACCAGGCCCCGGGCCGGTACCTGTACCTGCGGCTGCGGCTGACCGGGGACGGCACGGCGACCCCGGTCGTGCACCGCATCCGGCTGGACTTCCCGCGGGTCACGAGCGCCGACCAGCTGCCCGCCGTCTACACCCAGGATCCGGCCGCGGCGGACTTCACCGAGCGGTTCCTCTCCCTGTTCGACGCCGCCTTCGAGGAAGCCGACCGCGCCGTCGAGCGCTACCCGGCGCTGCTCGACCCTGGCGGCGTGCCCGATGAGGTGCTGCCCTGGCTGGGTGGCCTGCTCGGCCTCGCGTTCGACCCGGGCTGGGACGCGACCATCCGCCGCAACCTGCTCGCCGCCGCTCCCGAGCCTGTACCGGGGCCGCGGCACCGCCGGCGGCGCTGAGCCAGGCCATCAAGATCGTGTTCGGCGTCGACGTGGCCATCAGCGAGCTCGCCACCGACCGCAACTGGGCGCGCGCTGGGCCAGGCCAGCAGGCTGGGCTCCACCCGGCTGTTCAGCCTGTCCCGGACCCGGTTCCGGGTCGGCGGCTCGGCCCTGTCCTCCGCGCCGATCCGCAGCTTCGGCAACCCCGACGACGACCCGCTGACCGCTCAGGCCAACAGGATCCGGGTCCTGGTGCCGCCGGCACCCGGCCGCGGCGGCCCGGACCTGGCGGCGCTGCGCCGGCTGGTCGTCGAGCCAGGCGCCCGCGCACACGGTCGCCGAGGTCCGGCCCGGCGGGCTTGGCCTGGTGGTGGGCGTCTGGTCGGCGGTCGGCGTCGACACCGCGCTTGCCCCGCTGCCGGCCCCGGTCCTTGCGGCCAGGCGCGCCGTCGGGCGCGGACAGCCGGTGACACTTAGCCGCCACAGCGTGCTCTGGCCGGCGGCACGCGGATCCTGGGCGGGCATCCGGCTCGGGACCGGGCCCGGCGGTCGGCATTGACACGGTGGCCCAGTGAGAGACCCAGCGAGAGGACACGCCATGACGACAGGGCTTTCCGAGCTTCCGGACTTCCTGCGGTTGAGCTACTTCCACGGCCAGATGCTGGCCGCCAGCGACTTCCAGCGTGAGCAGGCGTACTTCGTCGAGAAGCTGCAGGTTGCGCAACCGCTGCCTGCACGGATACGGGGTGGCGTGCGGCCTGCTGGTCAGCCCGGTCCCGTCCGATGACCCATGCGGCACCGACCCCGACCAGCATCAGCCGCGGGTCACCCTGCATCCCGGAGTGGCCCTGGACTGCCTCGGCAACGAGATCGTGATCCGCCGCGGACAGCCCGGTCGAGTTGCTCCCGCTGCTGTCCGGGCCGGACCGCGGCAGCGTTCCACGACGGCGACTGCGTCTACCTGTGCGTCGAGTACTGCGAACGGGACGTCGGACCGACCCGCGGCGTGTACCCCGACTCCTGCGGGGGTGCCGCCGACTGCGAGTACGGCTGGCGGCAGGACAGCTACCGCATCCGGGTCACGCTGGCCCCGCCGGACAATGACGGCTGCGACGACCCATGCTGCGAACCGGCTCAGGACCCGTGCCTGCTGCTGGCGCGCATCGACGACGTGCACGAAGGCCAGCCGGTCCCAGGAGGACGCGATTCACCTCGGGGTACGCCGGCCGCTCAGCCGCTACTGGTTCACCACGATCACCGGGATCAACTGGCAGCACGGCGCCCACTACACCCCCGAGCAAGCCGCGGACATCCTCGGCACCCACGACGAAGACGGCGGCCTGCGCATGCACTTCTCCAAGGACGTGCATAGCCCGTTCCCTGGCCCGGGGGATCGTTGACGTCCAGGTCGCCGAGGGCGGCCGGGGCCGCCACGCGGACACCTACTTCATGGACGGCCGTATCGAGGGCCTGACCGACGAGCCATTCACCCGCCGCCTTCGCTGGCGCCAGACCTCCGGCGAGTCCCTGCAGAACGGCGACCGGGTCCTGATCACCGTCCGGACTCCGTTCATCCTCGATCGCTGCTGCCGGCCGGTCGACGGCACCCACGTCGGCGGACGCGTCCCGCTGCTGCCCGGCTGCGAGCGGGTGCGACCACGAGCCCGATTTCTGCCCCACCCCGCCATCGGGCGCCGGCCCATGGACATCCGGCACGGGCACCGGCGCTGGCGTGTTCGAAAGCTGGTTCTTCGTCAGGGAGAACCCAGACCGAGACCGACCCGGCTGACCGAAGGGAGGAAAGGCGATGAGCCCGAGCGCTGCGCTGGCCAAGCCAGGCTGCGGCTGCGGTGGCTGCGGCGGCGGTGATTGCGGCGGAAGCGGCATGGTCAGCGCGGACCTGTCCGCGACGGCCTTCGCCCGGCCGAGGTTCTTCGCCGGGCAACTGCTGACCGAGGACGACCTGGGGGCGCTGACCGCCTACGTGACCGCTAAGGACCGGCTGCACAACCGGTACCTGTTCGGCGCCGGGGTCGTCTGCGGCCTGTGGGTGAGCTGCGACCCCTGCGGCGGCGGCACGGTCACCGTCCAGCCCGGGTACGCGCTGGACTGCTGCGGCAACGACCTCGTCCTGGCCGTGCCCCGCGACGCTGGACGTCAACGCCATGATCCGCGACCTGCGGGCTGCCCAGCTCGGCAAGGACTGCGGCGACCCCTGCGCCGGACCAGGGCACGCAATCCGCCGGACGGCAAGAACCCGGCGCTCACCCGGCACTACTGCCTGTACGCGCGCTACGGCGAGCAGGCCACCGACCCGGTCGCCCCCTACGCGACCGAGGAGCCGTGCGGCCAGGTGGCCTGCGAACCGACCCGGATCCGCGAGGGGATCAGCTTCGTCCTCAAGTGCCCGGCGGACCCGCCGCCGCCGGATGATCTCTGGTGCCGGCTACGCGCGTGCCAGCCCGGCCAGCGAGATCCTCCGCCGGGAGGCCCGGCTCCGTGCGTACAGCGGCCCGATGATCGCGGCCGCGCGCGCGGCGGAATACCCGCCTGCCTTCGGCCAGGAAGACGCCGATGAGCTCACAAGGCTCCGGGCGGGGCTAGCCGAGGCACGGAAGGGCGCGGGCGAGGAACAGATCCGGTCGGCGACCGAGTACGTTCGCAAGCTGGCCGCCGTCCTCGCCAGATACGACCTCGCCAAGGACCGCGCGGAACTATGCCGACATGCCGGTTGCGCGCTTTGAGTTGCGCGACGGCGCCGCGGCACTGGCCGGCGGTGCGGCAGCGGCCAGGTACGATCCGCTGGATCGTCCGGCGGTGGACGCGCTGCTCAATCAGGCGGCGCAACTGGCCGATCCGATCCGCCCCGCTGTCCGACCTCCAGCTGGCCATGCTGGCCCAGGGCCGGCCGCTCGACGACTCGGTGCTGGCCGACCTCACCTCGGACGCAGCGGCGGTGCAGGAGTGGCTGCTTGCCCGCCTGGACAGCGATCCCGCGCTCGCCGACTGCGAACTGCGCTCTCAGGTACAGGCCGTGTCGGTGACCACAGGCAACCGGAGACAAGGCCTCGACCCTCCGCTCCCTGGGCCGGGCCGGATCCGAGCTCGCCGACTTGTTCGCCCGGATCGTGACGGACTGTATCTGCGCGGCACTCAACCCGCCCTGCGGACCATGCGAGGACACCGATGTGCTGCTGGCCTGCCTGGAGGTATGCGATTGCGAGGTGGTGCGCATCTGCAACGCCGACCGGGACTACGTGATCAGCGGATCGGCGCTGCGGTACTGGCTCCCAACCGGGCTCCTGCACCAGGGTGTCGAGGCTATCTGCTGCCGCGCCGAGGCCAGCCGTGACGTCGCCAGGGCGGAACCCGGTCGGCTGGCCTTCGCCGAAGCCGGGTTCGGAGCCAGCGAACCGGCGCCAGGTGCGCCGTGGGAACTGCCTGGGCTCCCGGACGCCGCGAACCTGCTGCTCCGCACGGCCCAGCGGCTCGGTGCCGCGCGGGCGGCCCCAGCCGCGCCGCAGCCGCCGGCCGCTGGCGGGGCGGCGGCTGATGCGACGGCCCAGCAGATCTCCGCTCTCGCCGAACAAGTCGCCGAGCTTACCAAGCAGCTCACTAAGACCCGGGCCAATCTCAGCGCGCTGGCGGCTCAGGGCGCTGCCAACGCCGGGCCGGATTCACCGGGGGCCAGCGATGGCACCTGAACGGCCCGCCTTCTTTGAAGGCCAGATCCTCGCGGCCGCCGACCTCACCAGCGCAATCGACTACGGCCGCGGGCAAGCCGCCCGGCACGAGCGGTACCTGCACGACTGGGGTATCGCCGAAGGTCTCGAGTTCACCAAGACGCCGGACACCTCCGGGAAAGTATGTCGACGTCACGCTCGGGTCCGGCGTGGCGATCGACGGTACCGGGCGCGAGATCGTCGTGCCGGCGCCGGTCCTGCTGAGCACGGCGGACTTCTTCAACGCCAACGGCGCCTCGCCGCAGGCCGGAGCGAACTACCCGGTTCTGCTGCACGGAATCGACACCGTCCCTCCCGCGGCACCGCTGGCGACCGGCGCCTGCGGGCCCGGCAGCCAGCCGACTCGCACCCAGGAGGGGTTCGGCCTGACCTTCGGCGCCCTCGGCGCCGACCTCTCCCTCGACCAGCAACAGGTACCGGACGTGAGCGCCGGTCCCGGACCTGCGGCCGGCAACCCGTGGGAGGTCCTGGTCGGTTTCGTCCAGTGGGACGCCTCGGCCCAGAAATTCACCGACGCGACCGACGCCCCACGCCGGTACGCCGGGGTCATGGCCGACAGGGTCTCCGCCCGGAGCGGCACCCTGGCGCTGCGGTCCCAGCCAACCGCCACACCCGGCCAGCCGGTACTGGTGGTCGGCGGCAACCCGCCGGCGCTCACGTTCGGCCTGTACCAGGGCGGCAGCAATGTCGATCCCCGGCTGACGGTCAGTGCCCAGGGTGACGTCACAGCCACCGGCACCATCAAGGGTGCCCTCACCCAGGGCGAGATCCGGGTCCAGTCGGGCACCGTCACCGACGGCCTCGTCATCCCGTTGCCCACGGGGATCACCCAGGACCAGGTTGACGGGGGCAAGGTGATCCTGCACCTGTTCCTGACGCCCCACACGCCACAGTCCGTCTCAGGCACCTGGTATGTCCCGGTCGAATGCGGCGTGGACGCCAGCCGCCGGCTCACCTGTCAGGTGATCGTCGGTTCGGGTTCGAATCTTACCGGGACCGTGCAGCAGCAGTCGGGTGCCGCCGACTATCTCATGGTCGCGACCGTGGCCAGCGGAGCGAACCCATGAGCAAGCTCACCGTCGTGTACCTGAAGGACACCGGGCATGTCCTGGCGGCGCTCACCCGCGCCGACCCGCCCCAAGGAGACGAACCAGTCACCGCGCTGGTAGGTACAGGCCTGCCGGTGAGTTCCATCGGCGGGCTCGCGACAGATGTCATCTTGCCTGTCGCGAACCTGGCTGCCGTGACCGTTGACGACAATCAGCCCGAGGTCCTGATCAACCCGCAGAATTTTCAGGTAGTTCAAGATCCACAAGGTCAGGCTCCCGCCCAGGTAAAGAACGTCGGAGTATCAGGCAGTCAGGTCCTCCTCGCAATCGACGTCACCTCGGGCGCAACGGTCACGGTGAAGAATGTGCCTTCCGCGACATCGCTGCCAGCCGTGGTGGTGCTTCAGAAGGTCACGTCGCCGAGCCTTGCGCCTACCATTCTGTCCCCGGTCACGGTAACCGTGGGCTCCACCGGCACGGTGGTCTCTGGCCCGACCGGGTTCGTGAAAAACGACAAGTGGAACATGTACGCATTTGTACAGGGGCTACAGCCAGCGGCTTCAGGGACCCTGACGCTGTCATGACCGCGACCGCCGACATCGTCGTCCGCCGGTGTGCCGTCCGGGTGGTCCGGCACGGCGGATGGAGCTGGGGACCGCAGCCGCAGCGCCTCGTCGACCAGGTGCTCGCCGCGCTGCCCGGCCTGATCGCCGCGCGGCTGGCGGGCCTGGCCCCAGACGGCGCGTCGGACGTGGAGATTACCGAACCGGTCCGCATCGTGGTATCGGTGACGCTGGCCGACCTGCTGGCAGGCCGGTTCGATCCGCTCCGGCATGCCGTCATAACCGCCGAGCCCCTTCCGGAACCGCTCCCGGCCTGGGATCCCGCCCGGTCACAGGGCCCCGTCCGTCCGAGCGGGACGCCGCTCCTGGAACGCGCGCTGGCTCTCCATGCCAGCACTGAGCCCGTGACGCTGGCCCGGTTCCTCGGCAGGCTCTTCCAGCGCGGCGAACTCGGCCAGTTCCTGGCGCTGCTGCCGGCGGACACCCTGGAGGCCTGGTACCAGTCGCTCACCACCCCGCCGACCGAAGCGCCGGGCACGCGTCCCGGGGCAGCGATATTCCCTGCCGCACCAGCCGATCGCCTCCCGGGCGTCACCGGTCATCCGGCCGCCGACGGGCCTGCCCCGTCGCCGGGAGTAGCCGCTACCCCGGAGACCGGCCGGTCCCGGCAACTCCGCGACGCCATCACCGCCATCGCCGCGCGAGCCAGCCGCGAGACCGCAGCCGACCCGATCCAGCCCGGCGAACTGACGGCCGGATCCCACGACCGCCCGCCTCCAGCCAGCCCTGCTCCAGCCAGCCCGGCTCCAGTCGGCCTGGCTCCAGCCAGCCCGGCTCCAGCCAGCCCGGCTCCAGCCAGCCCGGCTCCAGCCAGCCCGACCTGCTCCAGTCGGCCTGGCATCAGCCGGCCTGGCATCAGCCGACCCCAAGCCGCTGCCCATGGGCACCGCGTCAGCGGCCGCCGCTGCTGCGGGCACCGCCTCGGCAAGCAGGGCCGCCCCTGCCGGGCAGATCGTCTCGGCGCCAGGCGCTGCCACTCCGGCGCCAGGCGCTTCCGCTCCGGCGCCAGGCGCTTCCGCTCCGGCGCCAGGCGCTTCCGCTCCGGCGCCAGGCGCTTCCGCTCCGGCGCCAGGCGCTTCCGCTCCGCCGCCGCTACCGCTCCGCCGGCCGCCACCGCCGCTGGCACCGCCTCGGCAAGCTGGGCCGCCCCTGCCGGGCAGGTGGCCCTGGCGCCCGGCACTGCCGCCCCGGCGCAAATCGTCTCCGCGCCAGCGGCGGTCTCCGCCACAGATGTCGCCTGCGCGCTGCCGTTCCTCCTGCTGGGCCCGCTCGCCCAGACCGGCTACCTGTCGGCGCTCGCGCCAGCCCTGCAGCCCGTCGGCCTCGAATCGCAGACGGCGGCATTCGCCACCGCGCTCGCCTACACGGTGCTGGGATCGCCGGAGCGCGGCTGGCGCCGCCAGCCCGGAGACCTGGCCGTAGCGGCCGCCTTCGCCGGGCTCGGCGCGCCCGTGCCCGGGCCGGCCCTGACCGAGTTCGCCCGGGTCGCCCGCCCCGCGCTGCCCGCGCTGGATGCCGTGGTCACCCGGGCGCTCGCCGAAGGGCACACCGCAGGCGAGCCGCTGGTCCTGACCGGGGCCGAGGGCGGCGGCTTGCTCCTGGTCGACCGGGAGGGACTGTTCCCCGTCGCCTGGACCGGCACCATAGAAGGGCTCCTGCCGGCCTGGCGGATGTTCGGCTCGCCGCCCGTCCTGGTCGCGCCGACCGCGCTGGGTGCGCTGCGCGGCCTGGCGGCGGCCGGAGCCACTTTCGTTGTCGCGACCCCGCCCGGTCGCGGCGAACGCTGGCGACGGCTGCCGCCGCACCCGCTATGGACCAATAACGACGACCCCGCGCTCAGCCCGGCACGCGAGCAGCTACCGGCAGGCAACAGACCTGGCCGCCGAGCTCGTGCGGGCGCTTGCCGCGGAGCGTGCCGCGGTCCCGCTGGCCGCCAGCCCGGCGCTGGGCCGCAGCCTGCTGCTCGCCGCCGGGCTGGGGCTCGGCGCGCTGGCCTGGACGCTGTGGCGGGAGCGTGAACCCACCGATCCGCTGCTGGCCCTGGAACGCTTTGCCGACCTCAGTGCCCGGGTCAGTTTCGAGCCGCACCGGGTCCGGGTCCGCCTGCCCCTCGGCCCCCGTCACGCTGACCTGTCCGCGCACGGCCTGCTCGCCGACGTGCCCGGCGTGCCCTGGCTCGGCGGCCGCGTCGTGGAGTTCTCGGGAGGGTGACATGCCGAACCCCCTGGCCATCCGGCACCTGCTGATCCGGCTGCGGCCACTCAACAGGGCGCTGCGGGCCGCCGTCGAGCGGCAAGCCGCCGTGGCCGCCCAGCTCGACCGCCCCGACCTAGTTCCCTACTGCATCACCGACGAACAAGCCGGCGCCCTAATGGACCACATTGACGCGCTCCCACTGCCCGACGGCGTTAGCACGGTATCGCTAACTCCACTGGAGCAGGCCGCCGAGCAGCAGGTGCGCGAGGAGGCGTCGGCCACCGGCGTCCTGCTGCCCTTGGACGAGCTAGCCGATCGGTTCGGGCTAACCGACGAGGAACAGCAGGCGCTGCTGCTGTGTGCCGCCCCCGAGCTGGATCGCGCCTACGAGCGGGTCATCGCCTACATTCTCGACGACCTCAACCGCCGTTTCCCCTGCGTCGAACTGCTCACCGCAGTGATCCGCCGGGTCCAGCATCGGCGGCCTGGCCTGCCGTGGCGTCCTTGGCCGGGTCGGGCGGCTGCGCCTGCTCGCGTTGGTGATCCCGTACGGTGAGGCTCCCACGGAGCTGCGCCAGGAAGTGCGCGTTGCCCCCGGGCTGGTCGACTTCCTCCTCGGAGGCGGCGGGGACCTCGCGGTTCTGGCCCACGATCCCGGCGCCGTGCCGGTACCCGCGACCGTCGAGGTGCCGCCGCATGTCGACGCCGAACACCTCGACCGGCTGGGCAAGGCACTGCGGGTGGGCGACCTGGACCTGATCGGGGTCTGGGGCGCGTCGCGGGCCGGTCAGCACGAGGTCGTGCACGCGCTGGCGCAGGCGGCCGGCATGCCTCTGCGGCAGGCGACCAACGCTGATATCGGGGACGCTCTTAACGTGACGGCCGCGCTGGGCGCCATCTTGTGGCTGCGGACCGACGACCTCGACGCGGCCTCCGCCATGGCCGTGCTGCTGACCAGCTCCCGTACCCCGGTGTGCCTCAGCGGTACAGAACCCTGGCGGCCTCCCGCGGTGCTTGCGGCTCGTCTCTACGCCGAGCTGACCGTAGCCCTTCCCTCGTACCGTGATCGCACGAAGATGTGGGCACGGGCCCTGCCCGAGTTGGACCGCGATACGGCCGAGGACCTGGCCGCCCGGTACCAGATGAGCGGGGAGGAGTTGCGCGCCGTCGCCGCATTGGCCCGTAACGACTCATTCCTCGGAGCTGAAAGGCCAACCGGACATCCCGAAATCAACAACGGCCGCATGCTCAACGGCACCTTGGCGCGGGCCGTCACGGCGGTCACCTGCGGCCCGGTGGCAAATCTCGCCCGCGCGATCACCCCACGGCGACGACCCGAGGACCTCGTGCTCCCCCCCGACGAGCATCAGATGGTGCTGGAACTCGCTGCCGCATGCCGAGCCTGGCCCCGGGTCGCAGAGGACTGGGGCTTCGCCGTCCGCAGCGGGACAGGCGGCGTCAAGGCCCTGTTCACTGGCGAACCAGGCACCGGCAAGTCCCTCGCTGCCGAGGTCATCGCCGGCATGCTCGGTCTCACCCTGCTCAAGATCGACCTATCGCAGGTCGTCTCCAAATGGGTCGGCGAAACCGAGAAGAATCTCGAAACCGTCTTCAGCCAGGCAGAGGCCAGCCAGGCCGTACTATTCTTCGACGAAGCCGACGCCCTGTTCGGAAAACGCGGCGAAGTCAAGCACGGAATGGACCGCTACGCCAACCTTGAAGTCGGCTTTCTGCTCCAACGACTGGAACAATCCGATGCGCTCGTCATCCTGGCCAGCAATCTCAAGGAAAACCTCGACCAGGCTTTCACCCGCCGCTTCCACTACATTATCCACTTCCCCCGGCCTGATATCTCCGAACGCGAACGCATCTGGCGACTCGCCTTTCCACCCGAGGTTCCCCTCGCCGCTGATACCGATTTCCGTTCACTCGCCAACCTCGATATGACTGGCGCAAGCATCACCGGGGCCGCCCGATCCGCTGCTCTCCTCGCAGCCGATTCGCACTGGACGGAGATCTCGATGACTCATATCGTCTATGGCATCAGCCGCCAGTATCAGCGTGAAGCCCGTCTCCTCCGACCCGACGACTTGGGTCAGTATGCGCCACTGCTTATGAATGTCGAGTGGTGATGACAATTTTCCTTCGGTGGCGGAAGGGCGAGTCGCGAACATGACCACCGGTAATGCTAAAAGGTCGCCGAGCGCTGCGCCGGTGTCCGACGTTGCCGTCCGTTGCCGGACGCCTCGCAGGCCCGAGCGGTGGGAACGATAAAATGACGGCGTCGATTCTGAAGATCGAGGTATGTATGAGCCACTTGGAACACGAACCTCGTCAGGTGGAGGCCCCGCCGCATACGCAACCGTCCGGCCCTCCGGCTCACGGCGCCTCGAATGAAGGGATCCTGCAACTGCAGCGGACTGCGGGTAACAAGGTGGTGCAGAGTCTGCTGCAGACTAGTCAAGGTTCAACTGGTTTCGGCTCGGCGCCAGAGGCCGATTCTGCGGGCTCGGAGCCCGAGCGTCTGCGTTCTCCCGAGTTGGCTGGTGATGTCTTCGACGCCGCGTACAGCCAGGCGGGGAGAGAGTTGGACCCCTCACTCAGAAGGGACATGGAGGAACGCTTCGGGCAAGACTTCACTGATGTCCGCGTACATTCAGATCCGGCTGCAGCTCAGTCGGCCCGCGCAATCAACGCCCGAGCGTATACAACGGGGAACCACATCGTCTTCGGGGCCGGGAGCTATCAGCCGGGGACGCCCGATGGGATGCGCACGATTGCACACGAGTTGACCCATGTGGTGCAACAACGCAGAGGACCTGTCTCTGGCACCCCCGCTGCAGAGGGTCTCTTCGTTAGCAGTCCAGATGATGCTTTCGAGCAGGACGCCGAATCAAACGCCACCTCCATCATGGCCGAACGAAAGGCCAGTGCACGGGCTGCAGCGCCACTTAGTCTGTTCGACTCCGAACCGGCGCGTCGCGGAGCGATCCAGAGGCTACCATCATCGCCAGCCCGTGGTGGTCAGGCGAAGAGTGCCGGTGACGGTCCTCTGTTGGCGGTTCAACGCCAGCCGGCGCCGGGCGTGACGGCATCGGCCCTCTCGCCCGGTGCCCGCGGGGAGCCGGTGATGGACCTGCAGCAGAAGCTCAACGGGCTTGGCACCAGGCCGCGGCTGGCGGTCGACGGTAAGTACGGCCCCAAGACCAGGAGCGCCGTCCTGCGCTTCCAGCGAGCTCATGCGGCGGAGGGTCTGTCCCCCACAGGTGTCGTGGACGCCGACACCCGTCACGCTCTGGCGACGGTCCGCGAGATCGAGGCGACGCCGGAAGGCCTGGGTGCCCGGGTCGCGGAGAATCTCAGCCTGGCCAACCAGCCCGGAACGTCGACGTCGGGTCTGTATTACGCGGAGAACTACCGGCGCAAGCACGGCGCAAGCGCGATGGGGAGATCGCTGAAGGCCGACGACTACCGGATGGGCTACGCCGATCCCAGGTTCTTCGACCGGATCGGCTACTGGGACTGGCGGCTCAAGCCAGGCAGGAGCGCCTCCGAGGCCGTCCGGTCCTTCCTCCGCGGCCTGACGATCGCCGAGTGCAACTCCGTGGCCGGCGCCGCCAACCTCGACGCCGTCCGCGCAGCGATCGGCGACGGGAAGTTCGACGCCCTGTTCGGGTCGGCCGACCAACCCACCGACGCCGCGCACCTGTTGCGGATCTCTCCCTTCACCGCCACGACGACGCCGTCGGTCGCGCAGTTCCTGACCAAGACGGCTGCTGCTACCGGATCCCTGGGCCAGGGCACCATCGGGCACCGACCCGTCCGGATCGGCCAGTGGTACTACTTCGCCAACCACCCGAAGTACCCCAGCAAGCACCCGACCGGCTCCTGGCAAGGTGAAAACGCGATATACCTGGGCGTCCGCGAGGGCGAGCAGCGCTGGTCGGGCTTCGGCGCCGAGAACGTCACCGAGCGCTACATGCTGAACAAACTTGTCGCGTACTACAACAAACCGGCGCCGGGCTGGGCGGAATCCCCACTCACCATCACGGTTTCGAGCCTCATCGCGGACGGCGGGGGCCTGCGCCTGGGTACCGGCCTGGAGCTGGACGCCGGCCTTGTCAAGGCCAAGCAATGACCCTCGAGCCCGGGGCCCAGGTCCGCCTAGATGCGCTAATCGATGCCCGCCCGCCGCTGGTCCGTCTGATGGTGCGGGTCGAGCTGCACAACCCCGGTTCGCTAGCCCGGTGGTTCATGTTGCCCGACTCCATCCGCCCAGAGCACGGCCTCGAGGCCACTACGCCCGAACCGCTCGCCGGTTCGGGCGTAGTCGGCGGGGCCTCACCGGTGGCGGGGATCGGCCCGGTCAACGGAGCCGCGACGCGCCTTCCGACAGGCACCGGCCGGGTGCCGATAGCCCATTTCCAAGGGCAGGGCGGCTTCTACTGTCTGCGGTTGCCTGCCCGGTCGCGCGTCGTCCTGCATGACGTGCCCCTCGACTGCGATCTCGGGCCAAGGCAGGCGCAGATCAGTGTCGACGTGATCAGTGGCAGCGAAGTGAGGGTCGGCGACGAGGATGCCGTGGACTGGTTCGGTGTCGAGCCGACCTGCGACCCGGTGGCCGACGTCCGGTTCTGCACGGGGCGCCTGCTCGCGGAACGCTGGCCGCAGGACATCCCCGAGCTGGCGGTGGCGATTCGAGACCCGCTGATCATCTCGATCCTACAGCCGCTGCCCGGTACCCCACCCGAGGCGTACCCGGCGGGCGTGTAGGAGCCCGGCCAGCAATGTCGCGGTCGGCGCTGCGCGGCTCGGTCCACGTGGAAGAAATCACAAGCCAGCAAACCGCCAGCCTGAGTCCGCAGAAATGCTCGCAAGGTGTATTAGAGGGACAGCTGTCTCCGGGCGGCTAATTTCTAATCAGATGCGTCGTGTACCAGGAGCACCCGGGTCAGTTCGGTCCGTGATCTGACGCCGAGCTTGCGGTAGGCGCGGGTCAGGTGGGCTTCGACGGTCTTGCGGGACACGAACAGTGCTGCCGCGGCCTCGACGTTGTTCAGGCCGCGCCCGACGGCCCGTGCGATCTGTAGCTCCTGCGGAGTGAGCTCGTCCAGCTGGGTGGTGCCGCGCCGGGGCCTGTCACCTGCGGGCCCTCGCACTCCGGCCGCGGTGAGTTCGGTCGCGGTCCGCGCAGTCCATGGCTGGGCACCGAGCGACCTGAAGATGATGAGCGCGCCTCGCAGCGGATCGCGGGCGGCGGCAGGCTGGCGCGCCCTGCGCAGCGACTCTCCCTGGCACAGCAGGGTCCGGGCGCGCTCGAAGGGCATCGACCGGCCTTCGCAAGCCGACAATGCCTTGGTGAACCACTCCTGGGCCGTTTCAGGATTCTCATTGATCACGGCATACCCGCGGGCCGCTACCGCGCGCGGGTACCTCAGGCCAGTCGACTCCGCGCGCTCGTCCAGCCAGGCGAGGATCTCACGGGCACGAGCCACGTCGCCTGATCGGGCGAGCGCTTCGGCGAGATCGCCCGTGAATGGCACGACGTTTGGGTTGTCCAGGCCCTCGGTCCTGGCGACGAGCCAGGCATGTTCCAGGTAGTCGATCGCGGTCTTGATGTCGCCGCTGCCGAGCGCGCACAGGCCGAGAGATGCCGCGTTGTGGATCGCGAGGCAGCCCACTCCGCGCAGTTCGGCTTCGCGGTGCGCCCGTTCGGCCCACTCTGCACAGCGACCCCGCTCGCCGCGGGCGGCATCGATACGGGCCAGCTGGGCCAGGCAGTATCCGATTGACGTTATCTGACCGGTTTCCTCAGCCCAGTGCAGCGACTCGGCGGCGTCTGCGTATGCGGCGGTCCACTGGCCGTCCCACCACCCGAGCTCACCGCGGACACCAAGCGCGATCGCCAGGATCGCGGGAGCTCCCTGGTGCCGTGCGGTGTCGATCACCGCGTTCAGGTGGCCGCGTGCCTGGCCGAAATGCTCCATCCAGACGAGGCTCTGACCGAGGCTGACGATGCGCTGCTGCTCGCTGGCGAGGTCGGCCGAGCCAACCGCCTCCTCGGCCAGGTCCAGCAGGCGCTTGCCCCGGGCCAGCGAGCCTGACCGCACGAACGCCTCAGCGACCATCGCGAGGGCCTTGGCTGATATCACGCCGCTGTCCGCCGGGATTCCAGCGCTCTGCCAGATGGACTCACACTGCGTGGCCACTTCCACCATCAGCCGGACATGCCCGGCCATCGCGGCAGGCACGGTCGCCTCAGCCAGAAGGCTGGCGGCGCGCACGCCGTCCAGCGGCTCGACCATGACAGCCGCCTGGATTAGATCGTCATAGCTACGGTGAGGTTCTCCCGTCCAGGTCCTCGCCCGTCCCAGGATCAGCTTGATGTCGGCGGCCAGGAGTGGATCGCGGCAGTCACGCAGAGCCTCCTCGCACCAGGTCACCGCGGAATTGGAGTCTCCCGCCAGGAAGGCGTCGTTAGCGGCGTGCATCAGCCGGCTGACACGGGTCTGGGTCACGGTGCTCAGGTCAGCCGCCCGCCGCCACGCGCGTGCCGACACGCCGTAGCCGCTGCGCCGCCGGGCATCTTCAGCTGCCGCGGCCAGGGCTCCGGCTGCCGCCTCATCTGGGCCGGTCGCGGCGGCAGCCAGGTACCAGGCCCGCAAGCTGCCGTCGCTGGCCCGGGCCAGGGCCTGGTACACCTGCACCCGGTCGGCGAGGGGAGTGCGGTCAAGCACAACCGAACGGAGCAGCGGATGGCACAGCCGCACACCGCCATCGGCCGTCCGAACCAGGTCCCGGCGCTCGGCCGGTTCCAGTGACTGCAGGGACAGCCCGACCTCGCCGAGTACGGTGCCGAGACCAGCGGAATCGGTGCCGTGGCTTGCGGCCACCACGAACAGAGCCCGCTGGGTAGCGGCCGGCAGCTGCCTGAGCACCCGGCTCCAGACCCGGTCCAGCGACGAATGGAGCACTAGCTGCTCATCGCCGGGAATTCCGCCGGATTCCGCTGGCGATGCCAGGTTCTCCAGCACGGCGAGGGGATTGCCGCCACTGCGCTCCACGAGGGACCGGAGATTGTCCGGGCCTATCTTAATGCGCCGCCGACGTGCGAGTTCGTTGCAATCGTCGTAGCTCAGGCCAGTTAGCCGGATTACCGGCACGCTGCCCGTCGTGACGGGAAACCCGGGCTCGTCCCGGGCAGCGATGATCATGACGATGGGCTCGGCCGACACGCGCCGCGCTATGAAGAGCAGTATTTTCTGCGACTCCGGATCGATCCAGTGGAAGTCGTCGACCAGTATTACCAGCGGATTTTGATCTGCGGTAGCCGCGAGGACACCGAGTGCTCCCGCGCAGGCGGCCAGCGGCCCGCAGGGCCCGTCGCCGGACAGCGCCAGGCACGCTTCGAGCGCCCGGCGCTGGCCTGCAGGAAGGCGGGAAAAATGTTCCCGCAGTGGCAGCAGAAGATCCGCAGCCACGGCGAAAGCGAGGACCGCCTCGGATTCCTCCCCCCGCAGCCAGATCACGCGGGTGGCCGTACGCCTCGACGCGACGGTAGCCAGGTGAGCGAGCAAGGCAGTCTTGCCCATCCCGGCCTCGCCGACAAGCATCGCAGCGCCGCCTGCGGAGTCGAGCGAGCCTATTAAAGTTGCGAACGCTTGCTGTTCGGCTACCCGGCCGACCAGTCCCCCGGACCAGTGCTGGAGCGAATCGCATGCCGTTGGCACTCAGGACCCCTTCCCCGTCTGACGCAGTCCCGTGGTCATGCAATGAACTCTTTTACCTTCCCTTGCCGACGGGGAAACAGCAACCCTCTTTCCGTCCCTTAGCGGACAAAAGCTTGCCGTCGCTGAGATCGCGTGAGTCACGGCTACTAAAGTTGTTATTGGGAATCATGTGGAGTTAACCGAACGGTACCGTAGCGAAAACGCAGACTTCCGCTCCGGTAAGTCGGGCCCCCATGGCTCGAGCAGGCGGGGTTTCGGACCTGCGGTGTTACCGGGGACTACTGTTAGACGTGCAGTCCTCTCGGGGCTGGAATGGCGACTAAGACCGCCTGCCCGACGGCCTGGTCGCCGCGCCCGGCCGGGTCAGACTGCGCCGAGCTGGCTGGCAACGTAGACGGCCTCACTGCGGCGGCCGACGTCCAGCTTGCGCATGATGTTGCCCACGTGGAACTTGGCCGTCGTCTCTGCGATGAACAGGACCCGGCCGATCTCGCGGTTGGACAGGCCGCGGGCCAGCAGTCCGAGGACCTCGACCTCGCGGGCGGTGAGCGCATTGGAGTCGCGGTCGGTGACCGCGGTCAGGCCGCGGACCATTGCCGACGAGCTGCGCGGGTCGAACGCATTCTCGCCCTGGTGGACCGCCCTGATCGCCCGCAGTAGCTCGGAGGTGTCCACTTCCTTCACCACATACCCTCGGGCGCCGTGCCGCAGTGCCGTCACCACCAGGCTGTCCTTGAGCGCCGTCGTCAGCACGAGCACGGCGAGTCCGGGGTAGGCCGCCGTCAGCTGCGCGCACAGGTCCAGGCCTTCCAGGCCTGGGGCGGACGACAGCTTCAGGTCGAGCAGGACGAGCGAGGGCCGCGTGGCCGCGACCACCCGCATCGCATCGTCAGGCCGGCCCGCCTCGCCCACCACCCGGATGTCGGACTCGCGCTCGAGCACGGAACGCAGCCCCTCCCTGACCAACGCGTGATCATCCACCAGGACCAGGTTGATGCGCGCGGAGGGGTCGCTGGCGGGCGGGATGTCAGCCGTTCCGGCCTTCGGAGTGACCGCCGTCATGCTGGTTCCTTGGCCTGATCGCCCGGGCCGGCTGCGTCTGGCCCGGGTATGCGAACCTCAAGCCTGACCCCGCCGAGCTTGGCGCGGCGGATCGCGAAGGTTCCCCCCAGGTCCTTCGCCCGGCGCGCCATGCTGGCCAGGCCCTGATGCCGGCCGTCCGAGTCGCCGCGGGCCTCGAGCCGCAGCAGCCTGCGCAGTTGCACCGGGTCGCCCTGGCCGTCGTCGCTGATCCACAGGCAAACCCCGGCCGGTGCGTACTTGAGCCTGACCACCGCCTTGGACGCCTGCGCGTGGATGGAGACGTTGAACAGCGCCTCGCCGGCGATGCGGGCCAGGCCCTGCGCGGCGGCCGGGCGCAGCGCGACGGGGCGTCCCTCTAGCCGCAGCGCGAGGGCCAGGCCCGGCCGGTACTGGGCGACTAGGCCCTGGAGCAGCTCGGGCAGCACCGCGACCGCCTCGGTGGCGGGCTCGTGGTGCAGGGCGTAGACCACCGAACGGACCTGGTCGCCGGCCTTCGCGATCAGGTCACGCGCGTGCATCAGGCGCTGGACGGCGCCAGGATCTTCCCGGTCCGCGGCTTCGGCCCGGCACAGCTCGACCGCCAGCCCGGCGGACAGCACGTATTGCGCCACGCTGTCGTGCAGCTCGTCGGCGATCCGGTGCCGTTCGGTATCGAGCAGTTCACGCTCGTGCAGCACCTGCAGCCGCCGCTCGGCCTGCGCCAGCTCGGCGGTACGTGCCTGCAGATCATGGGAGCTGCGGGCGATCTCGTCGTAGAGCTGCTGCGCCTCGTGCCTGAGCTCGGTGCCGATCGAGTGCAGCGTCGCCGTGTGCATGGACACGGCGGCCTGGTTGGCCAGGATCTGCAGCACCCACAGGTCGGCGTGCTCTACCGTGACGCCCGGCTCGCGGCTGGCGATGAGCCGCCCCAAGATCACGTCCTGGAGGGTCAGCGGCACCCGGACCAGGCGCGCCTCGATCGCGTCGGCCAGAACGGCTCCGCTGCGGGCCGCTGATAGCTCGAGGCGCAGCCAGCCGGGCAGTTCCGCTTCGGAGTCGGCGACCTGCCCGTCCGGGCCTGCCGCCAGGAAACGGCTGGTCTGCCCGGCCAGTACTTCGTCGTGCAAGGCGATCATCGTCCAGCCCGAGCGCAGGTGGCCGGCGGCCGCCCGAAGCACCTCCTCCAGCAGTGCTCGCGGGTCGTCGTGGGTGCGGACCAGCGCGGCGGAGATCCCTTCCAGCGCCTGCACCGCGGAGGTCAGGCGCGCCTTGGTCCGCTTCAGCTCGGCATAGTAGGACTGCTTTCCCGACCTGACGCCGGTGAGCCAGCTGAACGTCCGCTCGTCGAGTTCGTGCGCGGGCGTGCGCGGAGAGCCTGACGGGGGCATGGACGGCGGCATGGCACTACAGGGCGGAACGGAACAGGGCGATCAGGTCATCGCGAGCGGCCGGGCGGGGGTTGGTGGTCAGGCACGCGTCGGCCAGGGCGCTGCGGGCCAGCGTCTCGATGTCCGCCTCGCGCACGCCGAGCTGCGCCAGCCCCCGCGGCACGCCCAGCTCGGCCCCGATGGCCTGCACCTTGTCGGCGAGCATATTCCCGGCGTCTTCCCCTGGCAGGCCGGCCACGGCCAGGCCGGCCGCCTGCGCCAGCGGGATGAACCGGTCCGGCACCTCGACCGCGTTGAACCGGATGACGTGCGGCAAGAGCAGGCCGTTGACCACGCCATGCGGCAGGTCGAGCAGCCCGCCGACCTGATGGCTCATCGCGTGCGTGGCGCCCAGGAGCGCGTTGGTGAAGGCCATGCCGGCTTCCAGGCTTGCCTGCGCCATATGCGCGCCGCAGTCGGCCGCCGAGCGCTTGTCCAGCATCCGGGGCAGGTACTCGAAGACAAGCCGGACGGCGCTGAGCGCATGGCCGTCGGCGAGCGGGTTGCGGGCCAGCGAGACGAAGGCCTCGATGCCATGGGTAAGGGCGTCCAGGCCGGTGGCCGCGGCCAGGTCATCCGGCATCGTAGTAAGCAAGTGCGCGTCGGTGACCGAGATGTCGGGCACCAGCGCACGGCCCATGATCGTCATCTTCACGGCGCTGGCGGTGTCGGTGATGATGCAGAACTGGGACACGTCCGCGCCGGTGCCGGCCGTGGTCGGGATCATCAGCAGCGGCGGGATCGGCTGGCACACCCGGTCCACGCCGTTGTAGTCGCCGATCTCGCCGCCGTTGCCGGTGAGGATCGCGATGCCCTTGGCCGCGTCGATGCACGAGCCGCCGCCGATGGCGATGATGACGTCGCAGCCCGACTCCATGTACCGCTTGTACCCGGTCGTCACCTCGTGATCTTTCGGGTTCGGCGTCAGCTCGGACCAGACCGTCGCGCGGAGCCCGACGTCGGCCAGGTGGCCGACGAGCGCCGCGGCCCACCCTGCCTCGATGATGCCGGGATCGGTGACCACGAACGGCCGCTCCGCGCCAAGCCTGCGGGCGGCGAAGCCGGCCTTTGGCGAGCGATCCCGGGCCGAACACGATCTCGGGCGTATGGAACTTGATGATGGCCGACGGCGCCGCCTGGCGCAGGATGACCGCATCGGGGCCGTCATTCTCGCGCCTGGTGTCCGGACGGCGGGACGTCACGATGGATGCCACGGGGCCTCCTTGCCTCGAGCCCTTTAACACTAGGCAATAGCCCGCAGGGGCAAGCCGTCAAGGCGGACAGACCCTACCTCTCCGTTCGGACAGTTTCCGGGCAGGCCGCCGGCGAGGTGAGGACATCTCGTCATTCGAGGACTCAGCGGTAGGCGAGCGTCGCGTCGTCGAGGTCTGCCTCGGGCAGGATGTCGCGCTCCCGCTCGTGCTCCAGCATGTGCGTCCACGGCTCGCGATCGCCCTGTTTGAACAGGATGTGCTGCGAGCGCGTGACATAGCCGGGGTTGAAGTTCTCCGGGTCGGACCACGGTCGCAACTGCATGTCCGTGTCCTCGGGCCGCAGGATAGGGACCACCATCGTGGCCCCTTTGTCCTGCATGTTTGCCAGCAGGCGGCCCACCAGGTCGCTGACCAGAATAGATCACCGTCCGGGACAATGGCGAGGCGCTGCTGCCACGGGCGGTAGCGGGGGGTGAAGTGCTTATCGATGTCGAAACCCTCGGGCAGCAGCGGGCGCATGGACTCGATGAGGAACGTATGCAGCTCGTCGGGCGCTTCCAGCGAGGTCCGGGCCAGCCAGTGGTATTGCGACATGTACTGACGGCGCATGATCTCGTGCATCCACGCGTCGGGGATGTCCAGGGCGCCCAGCGTCACGGCGAGCTCGTGCGTCCTGGGCGGGGCGAAGAAGTAGGAGGGGGAGCGCTGCAGCATCGTCACGTGCTCTGCCTTCTCCGCTATCGCGGGGATCAGCGTCGCGGCGGTGGCGCCGGAGCCGATCACGACGACGTGCTTGCCCGCGAGGTCGAGGTCACCCTGGGCAGGAGCGGTCGTGGGTGCAGTCGTCATGGCTGGACCTCCGGAACGCGTGCGATGACGCCAGTAATCCTAACTCCGGCCCTTCCGGTTGCCGTGGCCTGCTCCTATGTCTTGCGCGATCGACTGGAGCCGTGCGCGGCGCTGTTCTGCGGATCAAAGGTCCGCGGGTGACCGCCAGCGGGCAGCCGCGTTAAGCTGGCCGTGCACTGTGGTGGCAGGGAGGCACTGGTGGCGACAGGGCCGTGGGACCCGATGACAGCTGGTGCGGCGGTTCGCGGCCGCCTGCGGGCGTCCGACGCCGACCGCGAGCAGGCGATCGACGCCCTCAAAGCTGCGTTCGTTCAGGGCCGGCTGTCCAAGGACGAGCTCGGCATGCGAACGGGCCAGGCGCTCGCGGCGCGGACTCACGCGGAGCTGACCGTAATCACCGGGCCGATCGCAACCCCGCCGCCTAGGCCCGTCCGGGCCCGCGCCCGGAAACGGGTCAGGAAGAAGGTAGTCGCGTGGAGCGCATGCGTGATCGTTCTGTCGCCCGCGCTCGGCGCCGCTTTCCTCACTTATTACGGCGGATTTCTCGTCATGTTCCTGCTCACCTTTATCGGGGCGATGGTGTCGGCCAAGCCGTCGGCCCCTCGACGGCCGGGCCCGCTTCCGTAGCGGCGAGACTTCACCCGCCAGGGGCCATGCCGCTGATCAGTCGGTGCCCGACTCGATGGCGGCGCGATCGAGCAGTTCGTCGTGGGGAGCCTTGCCGCGGGAGGCGATCGCCTCGGCCCCGCCTTCTGGCATCGGGCCGATCAGCCCGGTCGAGGCCGCTTGCGCGGCGCCTATCAGAATCGGGTGCCCGCTGCCGACCATGCCCAGTCCGGCGTACTGCTCGAGCTTGGCGCGGGAATCGGCGATGTCGAGGTTGCGCATGGTCAGCTGGCCGATGCGGTCGACCGGCCCGAAGGCGGAGTCCACGGTCCGTTCCATGGACAGCTTGTCCGGATGGTAGCTGAACGCGGGGCCCGAGGTGCCGAGGATGGAGTAGTCCTCGCCGCGCCGCAGCCGCAGGGTCACCTCGCCGCTGACCGCCGCCCCGACCCATCGCTGCAGCGACTCGCGCAGCATCAGGGCCTGCGGGTCCAGCCAGCGGCCTTCGTACAGCAGCCTGCCAAGCCGCCGTCCCTCGTTGTGGTAGCTGGCCAGGGTGTCCTCGTTGTGGATCGCGCTGATCAGCCGCTCGTACGCCGCGTGCAGCAGCGCCATGCCGGGCGCCTCGTAGATACCCCGGCTCTTGGCCTCGATGATCCGGTTCTCGATCTGGTCGGACATGCCCATGCCGTGCCGGCCGCCGATGGCGTTGGCTTCGAGCACGAGATCGACGGGGGAGGCGAACTCCTTGCCGTTGATGGTCACCGGCCGCCCGAACTCGAAGCCGATCGTGGCGTCCTCGGCGGCGATCTCGACGCCGGGGTCCCAGAACCGGACGCCCATGATCGGCTCGACGATCTCGATGCCGGTGTCCAGCCGCTCGAGCGACTTGGCCTCGTGCGTGGCGCCCCAGATGTTCGCGTCGGTGGAGTAGGCCTTCTCGGTGCTGTCCCGGTAGGGCAGGTCATGGGCGAGCAGCCACTCGGACATCTCCTTGCGGCCGCCGAGCTCGTTGACGAAGTTGGCGTCCAGCCACGGCTTGTAGATCCGCAGCGAGGGGTTGGCCAGCAGGCCGTACCGGTAGAACCGCTCGATGTCGTTGCCCTTGAAGGTGGAGCCGTCTCCCCAGATCTGCACGTCGTCCTGGAGCATCGCCCGCACAAGCAGCGTGCCCGCGACGGCCCGGCCGAGCGGGGTGGTGTTGAAGTAGGCACGGCCGCCGGACCGGATGTGGAACGCTCCGCAGGTCAGGGCGGCAAGCCCCTCCTCGACCAGGGCCTCCCGGCAGTCGACGAGCCGGGCGATCTCCGCGCCGTAGGCCGCGGCGCGCCCGGGCACCGAGACGATGTCGGGCTCGTCGTACTGGCCGATGTCGGCGGTGTACGTGCATGGCACGGCGCCCCTCTCGCGCATCCACGCGACTGCTACCGAGGTGTCGAGGCCGCCTGAGAAAGCGATCCCGAGCCGTTCGCCGACCGGCAGGGAGGTGAGCACCTTAGACATGACCGTAATTATATGCATAGCGATGCATGATCATGCACCATAGGGCGCGCTACGGCCATTACAATTTTTTCTGCCGAACGGGCCGGGCTGACCGCACTGCGGACCGCGTGACTGTCCGGTGGCAGTCGCGGGCCCGTGGCCGCTGCGCAGATCCGCAGGGCGACCGCGTGAAGCCCGCTGTTGACGGGATGTCACCGTTGACGGACGATCGAAGCACGGAAATGAGACGAAAACGACCTGATCGTTCCTCTTGGGAAATTCCTATCGTCAGCGCTGATGAAGACTCTCTCGCGTGCTGCCCGGTAATGGCCAGGAGCGGCCATGGGGCCGCGGCCCGAGGACTGGCCACAGGGGTGCCGCATGACGACAGAGACGACCGCGCAGGAGCTGCGGGACGCCTGTATCCGCCTGGCGGAGTCGGCCGCGATGGTGCGGTACCACCATGAGCACTACCTGGACGGCTTCGCCGCCAGGGGGCCCGGGGAAGCCCAGGCGCCCGAGGGGAGCCCGAGCCGGGCCGCCAGTGATCTCCTCGGCGCTGTGACGGCGCTGACGGCCGGGCACCCGTGGGCTCTGGGCAGCTTCGAGGACCGGACCTGGGATTCCTACCGGCCTGCCCTGGATGCTCCGCTGCCGGACGGGCTGCGTGTCGGCATGCTGCGGGGGAGCGGCGGGGCAGGCCTGCCGTCCCCTCATTCGGTGGCGCTGCCCGCGGTGACGCGCTTCGCCAGGTACGGCCATCTTCTGATCACCGAGGGCGGCCGCCCCGACCGGGCGCGTTCCCTGCTGCAGGCGCTGACCCTGCGCCTCGCGGTGGCCACCGTGCCGGGCACGGTGCGGCTGGCGCTCGCCGATCCCGCCGGGCAGGGCCATTACCTGAGTGCGTTCCTGCGGCTGCCGCCCGCGCTGCGGGTAGGCAGCGGGGTCGCGGCCGGCCCGGCGGAGATCGAGATCCTCCTGACCAGGCTTACCGAGCATGTCGTGGACGTCACCCAGACACGGCTGACCAACGTGCACGACTCGGTGGAGGCCTACAACGGGACCACCACCGGGGCGATGGTCCCTTACCACGTGCTGGCCTTCGCCGGCTTCCCGGCCGGCGTTACCGACCATGCCGCCGAGTTGCTCAGCCGGCTGGCCCGCAACGGCCCCCGGGCGGGTCTGTACATCCTTGCCACCCGTGATCCCCGGCTGGAGCTGCCCCGGGGTCTCGACCTGGCGCTCCTGGCCGCGACGGCTACCCGGCTTGACCTGGACGACCGCGGGAACCTGGTCTGGGAAGACCCGGACTTCGGGTCAAGCGTGGCCGAGCCGGACCAGATGCCTGCGGCGGCGCGGGCCAACCCGTGGCTGGACGCGGTCGGTGCCGCCGCGAACTCCGCCACACGGGACCTGGCGTTCCGCCGGATCGCGATCCCCGCGGCCCAGCGCTGGTCCGGCACCACCACCGACGGCCTGGACGTACAGATCGGCGTGGACAGCAAGGGCGAGCCGCAGCACTTCGTCATGGGCGTCCGCGGGGTACATCACGGCCTGGTCGGCGGGGATGTCCGGATGGGCAAGACCAACCTGCTGCACGTGCTGATCAGCCAGCTTGCCCTCTGCTATCCGCCGGAAGAACTGCAGCTGTACCTGCTCGATTTCAAGGAGGTCGAGTTCGACGCCTACCTGACAGAACGGCTGCCGCACGCCCGCGCCATCACCTCCCGTACCGACAGGGAGTTCGGGCTGAGCATGCTCCGCCGCTTCCACGACGAGATCGACTGGCGGGCCCGGCTGTGCCGCGAGGCGAAGGTCACCGATCTGCCCGACTACCGCATCCAGACCGGCCAGGTGCTGCCACGGGCATTGGTGATCATGGACGAGTTCCAGGTGCTCTTCAGCGAGGAGGACCGGCTCGCCAGGGAGGCCGGGCGCCTGCTGGCCGACATCGCCAAGCGGGGCGCGGCGTTCGGCCTGCACCTGCTGTTCACCACCCAGTCACCCGGCGGGCCGCTCGCGGCTTACCTGCGCCCGGTCTACGAGCAGATGGCGCTGCGGATTGCCCTCGGATGCACGCAGCCGAGCGTCTCGCAGGCGATTCTGGGTGAGGGTAATGACGCCGCCACCAAGCTGATCAGGGCCGGCGACGCGATCTACAACGACCGCCGCGGCGAGGGCGCCAACCCGGTCATGAGGATCGCGATGCTGCCCACCCGCGAGCGGCTGGAATTGATCGCGGCCATCCGGAACCTCGGCGGCGGCAGGCAGTACCCGCCGCCGGCCAGCTTCGACCCCGACGCGCCCGCGGACTTCGGCGCCCACCCGGCCTGTGCCGCATTTCTCTCCCGCGAAGGCGGACGGGGCCACGGTGAGTGGCGGTCGCCGGGAGAGACCGTGGCCGGGTGGCTCGGTGAGGCCATCGAGATCAAGCCCGCGACGACGGCGACGTTCGACCGCTATGTCCGGTCCAACCTGCTCGTCGTCGGCCACGAGGAACACGGTCACGGGCTGCTGCTGGCCACCGTGCTCAGCGCCGCGGTCCAGTACTCCCCGGCGGATGTCTCCTTCACCATCGCCGAATTCAGCCGGCCGTCGTCGTCCTTCCACGGGTTCTTCGCCGCTGCGGCGAACCTGCCCCACCCGGTGCGGATCGCCGGACGCCGGACAGCCGCCGACGCGCTGGACGACCTCGTTGCCGACCTGGACGCGCGCCTGGCCGACCCCGACGGGATCACCCGCCCGGAGCGGTTCTTCCTGGTCGCCGGCATGCACCGCTGGCACGAACTGCTCGCAGAAGGAGACTACGGCCGGATGAGCGATACCTCGGTGCGCCTGAACTACCTGGCCGACAAGGGACCGGAAGCCGGCCTTCACGTGGTGGCCTGGGCCGATAGCTACACCACCGCCGAACGGGCCCTGCGGCGCTCAGGCATCGGCCATTTCGGCCTGCGCGCGGTGCTCCGGGTGCTGTCCCCAGCGGAAAGCGACGCCCTGCTGGGGGTGACGGCCGCGGCCGGGCTTGACGATGACCGTGCCCTGTACCGGGAAACCGAGTGGCCTATCGAGCAGGTCGAGAAGTTCAAGCCGTATTCGATCGCATCCCTGCACGCCTTCGCCCAGGCCGCCTTCGGGAGCTCAGCATGACCGAGCAGGAACATACCGACCCGGCTCCGTCCCCCCTGTCCCCCTACCTGTCCCTCCGCCGGGCGGTCCGGCCCGCCATCTTCGCCTACCGTCTCCTGGCCGCAGACACCGAACGAGCGGGCAAACTGGCCGCGGAATGCGAAGATCTCCTGCTTCTCACGCGCGAACTGCTGACGGCTGCCGGGCAGGCGCACCTCCTCGCCGGGCCGCCAGGTCATGAGGCGGCCGCCCGTGAGGTGGCCGGCTATGAACTGGTGCACGGGCCCGGCGGTGACCGCCAGGCCCAGATCCTCGACGCCTACGCCGATGCAGGCCTGCTCTGGGCCAAGGTGGTCGGCGGCTGCCTGGCCCTGGCCAGGACGCTTCTCGACCGGGGCGACTGGGACGAGGTCCGGCGGCTGGCCGATTTCCTCGCCGGAGCCGGAGAAGCCGAGTCGGCGGCTTACCTGCGAAGCGAGCTAGGCGCGGCGGTCTGGGCCGCGCATGGCGGCCAGCTGAGCGGCATAAGCAACGCGATGCCGCCGGAAGACATCGCCAGAGCCATCGATGCGCTGCGGGCGATACTGCGCGAGGTTCCTGAGGATTATCCGGGCCGCAATGCCGAGGTCAACCGCCTGCTGCCGCCGCTCGCCGCGTCTATTTATGCGATCATGCAGAATAAGGGCGTTGAAATATCCTATAACAGCCGGGTCGAGCACATCGCCACCGGCGGCGTCGCGAAGTATCCGGATATCGTAACGACGAGCCTCGATGACCTTTCCGCTGAATTTAATGTAATTTACCGCTGACCAGGATGCGATAGTTTCCGGGCTGGGCCAGCTGGCTTTCATCAGGCAGGAGATGTATATGGCCGGGGTTATCAACGATATCGAGGCGATGGAAGATTTCAGGGCCCGCCTGATCCAGTTCAACACGAACCTGGCGGATAGCTTCGCAGCCATCCGGGGTCATTGGCGTGAGCTCGGTGAGGTCTGGCGGGATGAGATGTATCAGCAGTTCGGTGAGGCCCTTGAGGAGGTCACCCCGGGTATCGAGCACTACCTGTCGGCGACGGAAGGCCACGAGGCGCACCTGAACGCCCTCATCGAGCAGCTTCATGGCTACCTGGAGGTGGGCGGAGGCGGCGGAGGCGGCGGACGCCGGCGTGATCACACCCGCGGCCGCGGGGCGAACCGGCCTGACGACGGAACGGATCGCAGGAAGGCCGGACGTGACCAGAATTCACGCTGACATCGACGCCCTCAAGCGGCTGCACCAGGTGCTGGCCCGGTTCCGGCAGGCCGGGCGCGGCGTGGCCGACCGCGGCGATGACCAGATCACGATGACCCGCGCGTCGCTGGAGACCAAGGCCATCCGCTGGCGGTCCCGGCTGGAGCAGGGGCATGCGGATCTCGGCGCCTGCCGGCGGCGCGCGGCCGAGGCGGCCGAGGCCGGGATGGGCCCGGTGGACTGCTCGGAGTACGCCAGGGCGGTCGGCGAGGCCGAGGAGCGGCTCGAGCGCATCCGCCTGTGGCAGTACCGGGTCGATGCCGAAGCCAGCGAGTTCCTCGGCATCGCCAGCCGGTTCCGGGCCGTGCTTGAAGAGGACCTGCCCCGGACGGAGGAGCATTTGCTGGCTATCATCGCGAGCCTCGAGGCCGCCCGCCGCCTCCAGGCCCCAGGCGCCTGATGCCGGGCCGGCCGGATCAGGACGGTGACTACCAGCTCCGGCTGGTCGAGGACGCCTGGGACAACGCGCTGCAGCACTGGCACGATGACCTGGCCCGCGACTTCGCCGCCACGCACTGGACGCCGCTGGACACCGAATCCCGGTTCTATCTGGAAGCTCTCCGCAAGGTGCTCGATGCGCTCGGCGCCGCCGAGCGCGAAACGGGCTGGTGAGGCGATGCTGCCCGGATCAGGCGTACGGCGGCACCGCTTCCAGGCCGTCCAGGTCGGCCGGCATGACCGCGTGCATGCGCGCCAGGCAGGCGGTCGGCTCGACGGCGGTCAGGATAAGTTCCGCGAATGCGGATCGCGGTACCGACACCCTGAGCAGGGCAAGGCGGGCGGTTTTCCCTGTCGCGCGGTCGACGGTGGTGACATGCCCGTCGAAGATGACCGCCTGGACCACGGCAGGTGAGGTGGCGCTGAAGATCTCGTGCAGCGTCCGTAGCGCGACGCAGCATATAAGCCGCCGGTAACGCCGCCTGACGTCATTTTCCTGGCGCGGCAGCGGCTCGATGACGTCGGTCGCCTTGACGTAGCGATAGGCCCGCACCGACGGTATGAGGTCTCGCGGCGGGAGCTCGAATTCCACCGTGACGTCCCGGCTGCCCGGGCGGTAGGACACCTGGTGTTCCCTGGGAAAGCCGTCAGGGTACCTGGAGGCGTCAAGGACGCGTCCGGCGAACCACGTCACGGCCTCTTCGTCGCCGGCCGCGAGGGCTGATGCGCGCTTGCGGATGCGCGCGTTGTGTGCGGCCGCCTGCGCGCGCTGCTCGGTGACGCCGCGATCGTGGCGGGCCTTGGCGACGGCCAGGTCCCGCTGCCGCTGCTGTTCCTGCTGCTGATGCTCTGCCACGGCGCCGGCGAACAGGATCTCGGCGGCCGCCACCTGGTGCCGGTATCGCATGGCACCGCCCAGGAACCGGCGCAGTCCGCGCGGCGGCGCAGGCTCGAAACTGCTCCAGTCCGGCGCGTGCGGCCCGGCGCCCAGGGGACCGGGATCGAACTCGGGTGTCCCCGGGACGATCATGAGCCCCTCAAGGGTGAACGGCGGCGACGTCAGCACGCTCGTCAGCACCTCGTCGAGCGTCTTGACCTGCCGCTCGACCTCAGCGGTCTTGGCCCCTGCGGCCTGCTGCTGAGCCTCGGCGTGCTCCTGCCTGCGGTCTTTCTCCCGCTCTCTGGCCTGCCGTTCCTGCTCACGCACGTGCCAGTCATCGTCCGCGTGCGGCACGGCCAGGCGGCGCTTCCACTCCGGGCTCCCGCTCCACGCCATAGCTGTGCCTCTCCCGGCCTGCGTCATGAAAGCTCCGAGACGACGATAACCGGGTTCAAAGGTGATGAAAAGCCAGCATCGGCCAGCTCTGGGGTGCGCCGTTCCACCCTGATTCAGCACGCCAGCCCCGACCAGGTAGCGCGCTGGGTCCGCCACGGTACGGACGAACCCGGACGCGCCGAAGCACCAGGGCATCACCACGATGGTGATCGACATGCACGCGCCTGGCGTCACCATCCGGCCGCTGAAAATGCCGACAGGGAACTCTGATTTCAACGAGGTCTTCTCCGCGGTTTCACGCCCCGGCCGCGTGCATCGGGCAGCGTGCGGAGGCGGATGCGGCGGAGTCGTCGTAGAAGGGCCGGCCGCAGCGCGGGGCGGGGCAGGACTTGAGCCGGAGCCAGCTGCCGGAGGCGGCGGCTTCGGCGACGGCGACGGCGAAGGCGGCCACGGCGTTGGGGTAGCTGGCGCGGGCAGCGCTGGCCAGCTGTACGGTGCTGGCGGGACCGACGGTCAGGACGAGACGGCCGTCGGCTAGCGCCCTGGTCAGGCGGGCCGCGGCCGCGGCGTCCTCGCGCGCGTCAGTATGGGCGGCGAGGACGTCCCTGAGCGACTCGCGCAGGCGTAGCAGGGCGGCGTGCTCTGAGGTTGTCAGCCTGGCCTCGGCGGGCAGCAGTTCCGCCGTACGGAGCCAGGCGGTTGCCTCCTCGCGGGTGCGCAGGGAGTCTGTGTCTGAGTCAGCGCTCAGCGTGCTGGCGAACGACTGGATCAGGCGCAGCGGGCCGGGGGCAGGGGCAGGATCGGGCACGTTCCGATGGTAACTAAGCCGATCGCAGGAGATGCGCAAACACGATAACGTTGCGCACAGGCGCTGCAGGTGGAGGCGGCGCGCTGGGCGGGGCTCAGTCTTCAGGTGAAGATGATCTGACCTCCGGCGGCCATGGTGACCGATGGCCTGCGGCGGCAGGAAGTGACCAACGGCGTGCGGATAAGGACGGATGACCTTATCGGCGCGCGATGCCAGGCGCCTGCTGATGGTCAGCGCGGCGGGCGACTTCGAGGGGTACCTGAGCTTCGGCATCGGCCTGACCGCCCAGGGGAGCTATCACGTCTCCACCCTCACCGGCCCGGACCGGGTGGTGATCGATTTCAGCCGCTTACCAGGCCCTCGGCGCGCTGCTTGATGCCAAGCAGCATCTTGCGCTCCATGACCAGGCTGCCTGGCTCCATCAGAAGCAGGTTGAACAGGCGGACCGGCGGGGGCGCCCCCGGCGTGGCGATCCGGTTGCGGCTGATCAGCCTGGTCTGACCGTCCCCGGCGGCGAGCGCGAAGATCCACACCCAGTTTCCGTCGGCGAACCGGAACACCAGGGTCTTTTCAGGGTCGCAGACGACGACCCGCATCGCCGGCCGGCCGGGGCCGAGCGGGAACTCGTCGCCGACCCTGACGTCCTGGAACTGCGGCAGGACCCGGCGCGCGCTGTGCATGTTCAGGCCGAGCAGGTTCTCGATCCAGTCGTAGGTGTACACGCCGCCCCGCCCGCTGCCCATCTGCACCAGCCACGGCCAGATCGCGCTGGGCGGCGCATCGATGGTGATCGCCCGCGTGGACACGATGTCGGCGCCGGTGAGCAGTTCGTCCCCTGGCAGCTTCGCTGATTCCTCATCGAACCGGGCGCCCCAGGTCAGGCACCAGTGCCGGAAGAAGATCGGGTAGGCGAGTGACACTAGCCCGCCGGCCAGGGCGGCGCCGGCGGCGGCTCGCGTGCGCTTGTTCATCGGTTTGCCTCGCTTCCCTGGCCCGCATTCTGGAGCGCGTCGGCATCATCGCCGAGTGACAGATACGCCTCGTCCTCCTGGACGGTGTGCAACCGCAAGATCGCGTACAGGCCGTAGAGGACGCCGCGGAGATCGGCGATGTCGGCGTCGTCGGGAGCCCGGTCGCCGATGTCGGCCATGAGCACGGCCGAGCCGGGCGATCTGATAGGCGATCTCAGCGTGGGCCCTGCTCATCGCGGCGGTGGGATCGGCCCCGCCGAGCATCCGGTTCAGGGCCGGGTACAGATCGGCCTCCTCGGCGTTCTCGTGCGGCCAGACCTCGTCGATGAGCAGGGCGTGCGCGTGGCGGACCTGGGCCATCGCGGCCGGCGCGGCGAGCGGGTCGGCGGTGAGCGCGTCGGCGGCGATCCGCAGCTGCTCGATGTCCGCGCGGATGAACTGGTGCTCGGCCCGGAACCGCCGGGTGAGCGCGGCGTCGGCGGCGGTCAGCCGCTCGGCCGGGGTCACCGGCCGAAGCGCGCGCAGCGCGTTGAGGATGACGGCCACGTCGATGCCCTCCTGCAGCAGCGCGCCCCATACCGCGGGAATCAGGCCGGCGGCAGCCGCAACCATCGCGGCCAGCGACATTCCCATCCCGGCCAGCACGCTCTGCAGCGCGATCCGCTTGGTGCGGCGGGCCAGCGCCGCCGCCTCGCCGAGCCGGCCGAGGTGATCGACGGTCAGGACGGCGTCGGCTGCCTCCGACGAGGCGGTGGATCCCCGGGCCCCCATGGCCACCCCGACGTCGGCCAGGGCCAGGGCGGGCGCATCGTTGATCCCGTCGCCGGTCATGATGACCGCGGCCTGTCGCTGTTCCCGGCGCACCGCGTCCAGCTTCCCGGCCGGCGTCAGCTCCGCCAGCACCTCATCGACGCCGGTCAGCGCGCCGACGGCGTCGGCGGCCTCGGCCCGGTCGCCGGTGGCCAGGACGACCCGCGTGATGCCGCCGCGGCGCAGTGCCCTGATCGTCTGCCGGGCGTCCGGCCGGATCCGGTCCTCGAGCAGGAGCGCGCCCGCTGGCTTGCCGTCGACCGCGATGAACACGGTAAGGGCGCCGTCCAGCCAGGCCCGCCTGCGCACCGACCTGACCCACGGCGGCGTTCCCGTCACGGCGGCCCATTCGGCGCGCCCGAGCCTGACCCGACGGCCCGCCACCGTTCCCTCGATACCCTGACCGGGCCGCTCGGTCACGCCCGCAGGCTGATAAAGCGGGCATCCGCGCTCAGCCGCCGCGCGGACCACCGCGGTCGCCAGGATGTGCCCGGAGGCCTGGTCGAGCGATGCCGCGAGGGCCAGGATCTCCTCGGGCGGCAGTATCTCTTCCGGTGACGGCGCGCCCGCGGGCACGATGGCCGTCACCGCGGGCTGGCCGGCGGTGAGCGTCCCTGTCTTGTCCAGGAGCACGGTGGTGCACCGGGCCAGGCGTTCAAGCACGGCGCCGTTCTTCACCACGATCCCGCGGCGAGCCGCGGCCGACAGGCCGGAGACCAGGGCGACCGGTGCCGCCAGGATGAGCGGGCACGGGGTGGCGACGACCAGGACGGCCACCGCCCGGGTGGCACCGCCGAGGGCCCACGCCGCTCCGGCCACGGCCAGGCTCAGCGGCAGGAACCACATCGCGTACCGGTCGGCGAGCCGGACGAACGGTGCCGGTTTGCTTTCCGCCTCGCTGACCAGGCGGACGATGGCCGCGTAAGTGCTGTCGGCCGCGCTGGCGCTGGCGCGCAGGTCGAACGGCCCGGCGGCGTTAAGCGTGCCGCTGCGCAGCGCATCCCCTTGGACGTGCTGGACCGGCAGGGGCTCCCCGGTGAGCGCGGATTCGTCCAGCACGGCGGCGCCCGCGGTCAGCGTGCCGTCCACGGGGACGACGTCCCCGGCCGCGATGAGCAGCACGTCACCGGCCGCGATCTGGTCCAGCGGCACGGTCTCGACCGACCCGTCCCGGTAGCGCCGCCCGGTCCGCGGCGCCCGGGCCAGCAGCGCGCTCAGGTCGTGCCGGGCGCGGTAGGCCGCCCAGGTCTCCAGCGCGCGTCCGCTGGTGAGCATGACGCTGATCACGGCCGCGGCGAGCAGTTCGCCCACCGCTATCGCGCCGGCCAGGGCGAGCAGCGCGATCACGTCCACGCTCAGCCGGCCGCCGGCGATGCTGACGGCCGCGACCCAGCAGGCGTAGGCTAGGCCGCACGCCGCCGCGGCCAGCCACGCCGCGTCGGCGGCCCCGCCGGCGCCCGCCAGCCAGGCCGCGCCGCCCGCGGTCAGCCCGGCTGCCGTCGCGGCCAGCAGCAGCGGCGCGGACCGCCGGACCAGCCACGTCCGTATGCCGCCGCCCACGTCTCCGGTCATACGCCTAATCTCGGCCGCCTGGGCCGGGCCGGCACCGGGCTGGAAGGCACCACATCACGGGACCTTAGACCCGGCGACGGGGGGTTTACCGCCCCGAGCGGGCCGTGATCATCGGCACGCACCGGCGCCCGTTCGGTGAAATTCTCTTACTTCCGAACGGGCAGTGGTGCTACGGTCCGGACCCGTGATCACAGCGCGGGTTGCCTGCCTGCGGCCTGGGAGCTGAGTGGCAGCTCGATCGAGATCGTGGTGCCGCGGCCGGCCGGGCTTTCAAGCGCGAACCGGCCGCCCAGCGCCTCGACGCGATCGACAAGCCCGATCAGCCCCGAGCCGCGGCCCAGGGCCGCGCCGCCGGCACGCGGCTGCTGGTGGACGCGGTCCGCGGCCAGCGGCCTGACCTGCTCGTCGTCGACATCCGGATGCCGCCGACCCACACCGTAGAGGGCATCGAGGTCGCCCGCACGATCCGCAGCGAGTTCCCCCAGATCGGAATCCTGCTCCTGTCGGCGCACGTCGAGGTCGAGACCGCGATCGACTTCCTGCGGAGCGGTCACGGCATCGGATACCTGCTCAAGAGCCGGATCGCCAGCGTCGAGGATCTCGTCGATGCCCTTGAGCGGATCGCGTCCGGCGGCGCCGTGATCGACCCCGTCCTGGTTCAGGAGCTGCTGGAGCAGCAGCGCCGGACCGATCCTCTCGCCGTGCTTACCGCGCGAGAGCGGGAGGTGCTCGCCCTCGTGGCCGAAGGCCGCTCGAACAGCGGCATCGCCCACCGGCTCTGGATCAGCGAGGGCGCCGTCGAAAAGCACGTCCGCAGCATCTTGGCCAAGCTCCAGCTGCCCGCTACCGACGAGGACCACCGCCGGGTGCTCGCGGTGCTGCTCTTCCTTGATGCCCGCTAAGGCTGGCCGGCGCCGCTGAAAGGGCTCCGGCCGGCCGGTCGTTACGCCACCGTTCACAGTCAGGTCAGATAGGTCACGCTTTGACCCGATAGCACTGGACGCGGGCATTCGACCGTCGAGGCCCATCGGGAGGAACTCAATGCGGATGAAACAGGTGCACCGCGCCGCTGCGGTCATAGCGGGCACGACAGCTCTACTGGCCGGGGGGACCACGCTGGCCTCGGCCGCGGCCGTCACGGGCCACCCAGGCCATGGCAGCGGCATCAAGCATGTCCTGCTGATCTCCGTGGACGGGCTCCATCAGCAGGATCTGGCCTGGTACATCAAGGCCTATCCGAACTCGCTGCTCGCCACCCTCACGCGTCACGGCCTTGAGTACAGCAACGCCGAGACGCCCTTCCCGTCCGACTCCTCGCCTGGAATGGTGGCCCAGGTCACCGGAGGTAACCCGCGGTCGACCGGCATCTACTACGACGACACGTTTAACCACAACCTCTTCCCGGCCGGGACCACGAACTGCACCGGGCCGGTGCCTGGCGCCGAGGCGGCCTACGAGGAAGCCATCGACGTCAACTCGAACTCGATCGACGCTGGCCAGGGCTTGGCCGGGCTGCCAGGCAGCATCCTGCAGATGACCGGCAACCCGCTGCAGGTGATCAACCCGAAGAACCTTCCGGTCGACCCGGTGACCTGCAAGCCGATCTACCCAAACCAGTACCTGCAGGTCAACACCATCTTCAACGTGGCCAGGCAAGCCGGGCTCCGCACGGCCTGGTCCGACAAGCACCCCGCTTACCAGATGTTCTCCGGGCCGTCAGGCAACGGCGTCCAGGATTACTTCACCCCGGAGATCAACAGCCAGGCGCTCGGCTACCCCGCCGGTGATGACTGGACCAAGGACAACGCCGCGACCATGCAGTACGACTCGTACAAGGTCAAGGCGATCCTGAACGAGATCGACGGCTACGATCACAGCCGGACCTCTCACGTCGGTGTTCCCGGCATCTTCGGCATGAATTTCCAGACCGTTTCCACCGCGCAGAAGCTGCCCACCTCCGATGGCCTGACGGGCGGCTACCTTCCTGGCGGAACTGTTCCCGGACCGCTGCTGGTACGCGCCCTCACCTACATCAACACCGAGATCGGGGCGATGGTCTCCGAGCTCAAGGCGCAGGACCTGGCTAGCAGCACCGCGATCATCATCTCCGCCAAGCACGGCCTCGGCGGGATTCTTTGGCGTTCCGGTCAGTGATCCCCGCCATCCCGACGTCCTCGGCATCGCCCAGCACGGTGTCGTCTACACCGGCGGGACGGCCAAGATCGCCGAGCACGGCGGCGATGACACCCAGGATCGCAACGTGCCGATCCTGGTGGTGCTGCCGGTCTCGGGCACGGGCACGGGGTGAGCGCTCCGGTCGAGACGACGCAGATCGCGCCGACGATCCTGGAACTGCTCGGCCTGAACCCGTTCGCTCTGCAGGCGGTGCAGATCGAGCACACGCAGGTGCTACCGGGAGTGCGGCAGTAGCGTGTCCTGATTCCGAGGTGACAGCGGCGGCCCAGGCCCGTGCGGACTGGGCCGCCGCAAGCCTAGCGGCCGAAGGGTCGCTGGGGGCCTAGTAGTTCTGTGCGGTACCACGGGGCACGGCCCGAACTGGTCCCTGCTCGCCGGGCGCCAGCTCGCGATCTTCGTGAACGGGCTCGCCGCCAACGGCCCGGATGACATCCCGGACCCTGCGGGTGACACGCCAGGACATCGAGGCCACCTTTGCGTCCTGAGCCGCGCCCGTCCCGGCGCTTACTTGAGGATGTTGACGGCGCGGGCCACGACCAGGGCGACGGTCGCGATCGAGACGGCGGCTTGCGCCGTCATGCCCATCTTCGCCCAGCGGGATAGCGGCAGGACATCAGTGGGGCTGAAGGCGGCGGCGTTGGTGAACGACAGGTACAGGTAGTCGCCGAACGTCGGCTCCCAGTCCGCCGGAGCCAGGTGCGGGCTCGTCATCTGCGCGAACAGAAAGTCCGGGTACATGCGGGTGGCGTTCGCCCGGGCCACCGGGCCGCCGCGGTCGAACTCCCAGTACCACAGGGCGAAGATGATGACGTTGGTGAGCCAGATGGCTCCGCCGGTGACCAGCAGCGGCCTGGCGGTGCTGCCTTCTGTGCCCTGCACCAGCCCGGTCACCAGCCGTGCCACCGACCACGCGTGCAGCGCGACCGCGGCCGCGACCGCGACCGCGGCCTGCCAGCGGGCCTCGCCCTGCGTGGGCCGTTTCCAGGCCGGCATGAAGACCAGCCTGCCGCCCTCACCAGGGCCTTGTCCTTCGGCATGGCGGGAAGGTTCCGCCGACATGACCCGGCGCTCGAGCTCGTCCAGCCGGCCATGCAGCCCACGTATGCCCTGGAGTATCAGCGCGCTATCGGCGGACGCATCGCGCTGGCCCGGCTGTGATTCCGCCTGCTCATCGCGGGCCGGATCCGGCGGGCCGGGTTCATTGTCTTCGCGGGTTCCAGGCACAGCCCTTAGTGTGGCCGGCCATAGCGCCGCCATGTCCGGCCACCTCGCTACCGGGTCAGCGCGCTGTCGGCTGTCCCGGCGTACAGTTCGGCGGCTCGCCAGCAGTACCAGGCCGCTACTGAACGGTAGGGACGGTACGGATCGCCGAGCGGTGAGAGTTCCCGCGCGGTCGGCATGGGGACCTTCCAGGCCAGCCCGTAGCCACGGCGGACGCCGAGGTCCCCGGCCGGCCAGACGTCGAGGCGGCGGAGCTGGAAGAACAGGAACATCTCGGCCGTCCAGGGACCGATACCGCGAACCGCCGACAGGCGCGCGACGATCTGCTCGTCGCTTTCTGCGGACAGTCCCCGCGGGGACAGCACGACCGTCCCGTCCAGCACCTTGGCCGCCAGGTCCCGCACGGACGCGGCCTTGTTCCTGGACAAGCCGACTCCGCGCAGCGACTCCTCGGTCAGCGCGATCAGCGCCGCTGGCTGCACGTCGCCGCCGAGTGCGGCGATCAGCCGGCCATGGATGGCCGCCGCCGCGCTCCCGGCGAGCTGCTGGTAGACGATGGCCCGGACCAAGCTGGCGAAGTGCGACTCCACCGGGCGACGCAGGCGCGGCGGACCGGTCTCGGCCAGCAGCCACGCGATGACCGGGTCCCGGCGGCCAGGATGCGAGCCGCGGCCGCATGGGTCACTTTGCGGCCAGGCTCGTCCGCTCGCTCCGCGCTGCCGTCCGGCTGCCCGTCTGTCCTCCGGACCGAGACTAGGGCCCGCGTCCCGGTAGCCGCCCCGGGCCGCGTCGCGCGAGCCCAGGTCCTGACCCGTCATTGATCACCTACCCTGACCGGATCCTGTTCGGTACCGACTATCCGCTCCCGGCCCAGGATGACCTGGCCGGTGCCGTGATGGCGCTGCTCAGCGCGCCTGACGCCGAACTAGCCGGGGGCGGCAACGCGGCCAGGTTGCTTGGCCTCGGGGACAGCTGAGATCAAGGCCGCGCTGAGATCAAGGCCGCGCTGAGGCCAAGGCCGCGATAGCCGGATGGCGGCGCAGCTGGTCCAGGCAGCGGCGGCGGGCAGGCCCGATGGCGTCAACCGGGATACCGAGCGTGGCGCTGATCTGCGCGTAGGGGACCGGGGGGTCTTCGGCGAGGAGTGCGATCAGCTGCTGGCAGCAGGGGGACAGGTCCGTGAACGCCTGGTACAGTGCGCCGTGCTGCTCGGCGGTGAGCATTTCCTGCTCAGCCGCCTGGGGCTCCTCCTCAGGGGCGGCGCACAGGACCCGGCCGCATTCCCGCCGGGTGGTGGTGACCAGCCAGCCGGCCAGCGCGGCTGGATCACGGACCCGGTCCAGCTGGTCCGCCAGCTGCAGCCAGACGCTGTGGCCAACGTCGACGGCGTTGGCCTCGCTGAGGCGGTTACGGCGGCAGACGGACCAGATCAGCGGGGCGTACCGCTCGACAAGCGCGTCCCAGGCCTGCTGGTCGCCGTCCCTGGCCCGGGTGACCAGGTCGATGACCACCGGATCATCGCGCCGGCTGGCGCGGGCGCGGCCTGCCTCGATAGTCATGATCTGGTGCTCCTCATACTCGGGCCGGAACGCTCCGGCCGCCGGCTGGTTCCACCGTGGCCGGCGCGCCCGGATTAGCACCATACGTCCAGGCCCACAGAATGAGCCACAGGATAAACCACAGGATTGCGTCGGCCCTGGATAATCTCTACATAGGTCCTTCGGCGCTTTGCCCGGATTTGCCGTGCGGCGGGATGGGGCCTGCGGAGGCAGACGTGGCGGAGCGGCCGGTGCTGGAATTCGCCAGGTTGCTGCGGCAGCTACGGGCCGAGGCCGCGCTGACTCAGGAGGAGCTGGCCGCGGCGGCGGGCCTGAGCCCGCGGTCGATCAGTGACCTGGAACGGAGTATCAACCGCACCGCGCGCAAGGACACCGCTGAGTCGCTAGCCAGCGCGCTGGGACTGACCGGTACGGTGCGCGATCTTTTCCTGGCCGCCGCCCGCGGCCGCGTCTCCGCCGCAGAAGTACTAGCGGCCAGGGCAGAACAGGCCGGCGCGGCCGTCTCTCCAGGCTCGGCGCCCAGCGCGGGCCCGGTGTGGACCGGATGCCCTTATCTCGGGCTGGTGCCCTTCCAGGAGCGGGATGCGCAGGTCTTCTACGGGCGCAGCGAGCTGGTGGCCCAGCTGGTGCGCCGGCTCGGCGGAACACCGATCCTGCTGGTGACCGGGGAATCGGGGGTGGGCAAGTCATCGCTGCTGAGGGCGGGATTGCTGCCGCGGCTGGCCGCCGGTGCGCTGGGGCCGGGGTCACAGCGGTGGCCGCGGCGGGTGATCCGGCCCGCGGGTAGCCCGTTGCGGGAGCTGGCGACGCAGCTAGCCGGGGTCGCGGGCGCGGATCCGGTTTCTGTGTACCGGTCGCTGTCGGCGGCGCCCGCTGAGGCGCCGATGCTCGTGGAGCTGGCGGTACGAACGGCTACCTCCCAGGAAACCGGTCCGGGAGCGAGCGTGCCACCCGACGTGCCGCCGCGCCTGGTCCTGGTGGTCGACCAATTCGAGGAGCTGTTCACCGCGAGTGTCGGCCAGGCGGAGCGGGAGGCGTTCATCGCGGCCCTGCAGGCGATGGCCACCGTGCCGGCCTCGCGCAAGCTGCCGCCTGCGCTGGTGGTAGCGGCGGTGCGCGCGGATTTCCTTGGCCGGCTCATCGCTTATCCGCCATTGAGGTCTGCGCTCGATGCCGGGCCGTTCACGGTCGGGCCCATGACCGAGGCCGAATTGCGGCTGGCGTTGACCGGGCCCGCCGCCGAGGCGGGCCTGGCCGGTGAGCCGGCCCTGGTCGAGGCAGTGATCGCCGAGCTGCGGGCGGGGGCTGAGATCGGCGTGGGCAGCGGCGTGCTGCCGCTGATGTCTCAGGCGATGGCCGCTACCTGGGAACGCCGCGAGGGCAGTGAGCTGACGCTGCGCGCCTACCGGCGGGCCGGGGGAGTGGCCGACGCGGTCAATCGCAGCGCCCAGGCCGCCTACGACGCCCTCGGCAGCCGGCAGAAGGACGCGGCGCGCCTGGTATTCACTCAGCTCACCGTCGTCACACCGGAGGGCCAGTTCGCGCGGCGCCGATGCAGCCGGGCGGACCTGCGCTCCCCGGAACCGCGGCTGGCGGCCGACATCGACGCGGTCATCGAGAGTTTCAGTGCCCGGCGCCTGCTCGTCCTCGGGACGGACAGCATCGAGATTTCCCATGACATGCTGCTATCTGCCTGGAAGCAGTTCCGGGACTGGCTGGGAGACGACCAGCTCGACCGTGTCCTCTACAGCCAGGTTGTCACCGACGCGCGAACGTGGGACGTCAACCGCCGGGACTCCTCCTACCTGTACCGCCCGGGCCTGGCTCGCCACCATCGACGCCGCCGCGGCCCGCTGGCAGGACGCGCCCACCCGCTACCCGCCGCTACCCGCCGCCGGTAAGGCGTTCCTCCAGGCCGCTCACCACGCGGCAAGGCGCAGCGCCCGGCGGCGACGTGGCGTCATCGCTGGTCTGGTGGCCCTCACCTTAATCGCCGTCAGCGCCGCCGGAATCGCCGTGTCCGACGCGGCCAACGCCGGCCGACAGCATGCCATGGCCCTATCCAGGCAACTCGCGGCCGATAGCCTTCTAGCCGTCAGCGATCCCCTCACGGCACGCCGGCTCGCCGTGGCCGCCTGGCGCGTCTCCGGGACCGATCAGGCCCTCACCATCATGACCAGGTTGCTGACTGAACAGCAGCAAGGCGGCATCCTGCTCGGTGATCCAGCCAGTGGTGGCGTGAACGGGGTGGCGTTCAGTCCGTCCGGCAGGCTGCTGGCTAGCGCCTACGGAGATGGCACCGTGCGGCGGTGGGATCCGGTCACCGGGCAGCCGGTCGGCGGCCCCCTCCCGGCTGGGGCTGGCGTGAACGGGGTGGCGTTCAGCCCGTCGGGCAAGCTGCTGGCCAGCGCCGACGTGGACGGTACCGTGCGGCTGTGGGATCCGCTCACCAGACGGGCGTTCCGTAGCCTCGTCTTGGCTGATACCAGCGGGGTACCCGATGTGAACGGAGTGGCGTTCAGCCCGGACGGCAGGCTGCTGGCCAGCGCGGACGCGGACGGCACGGTGCGGTTGTGGGATCCGGCCACCGAGAAGCCGGTCGGCGCTCCTCTCCCGGCTGTTACCGGGTACGGCGTGAACGGGGTGGCGTTCAGCCCCGACGGCACGCTGCTGGCCGCGGCGGACGGTGACGGCACGGTGGAGACCTGGCAGATTTCGCTGTTCGCGAATCCCTACCGGGCCCTGTGCGCCGATGTCGGGGCACCGACCAGGGCCGACTGGGCGCTGTACGCCCCGGGTGAACCGCAACCCAGCGTCTGCCGCTGAGCGGACGCTAGCCTATCGTGATCGCGTCCAGGCGCTCCTTCAGGAACTGCGCCGACACGACCGGGGCGTAGTTGTTCGGCTGGCCGATCGGCGGCTGCAGCGACTCGATCACCGCGTCGTGGTCAGCCTCGTAGAAGTAGACCAGCGAGACGAGGTCCTCGTCCGGCGCCTCGGCCTGCGGCGGCAGGACCCGGTGCCGGTTGGACTTCCACCGGCCGCCGCTCCAGCGGGCGAGCAGATCGCCGGTGTTGATGGTGAAGGTGCCCGGTTCGTACGGCGCGTCCTCCCAGCCGTCCTGCTCGGTCCAGACCTGCAGGCCGCCGCGGCCCGGCTCGCGGTCCAGGATGGTGACGGTGCCGAAGTCCGTGTGCGGGCCGATGCGGAACTGGCCGGGTTCCGGTTCGCCGGCCACCGCTACCGGCGGGTACCAGTTGATGTTCATCGTGTGCGTGGCGTGCCCGGTGTGCCGGGTGAAGAAGTCGCGTTCCAGGCCCAGCGCGGCTGCGCACAGCACGAGCAGTTCGTCCGCGAGCGCGCGCATGCGGGCCAGGTAGGCGACGACCGCGGGCTGGACCGCGGGTACCTCGGCCGGGTAGACATTGGGCTGAAACCAGTACCCGTCGACGTCGGGGTCGCCGGTCGGCTGGTCGGCGCCCACCGCGAACGACTCCTTCAGGTCCGGCGGTGTCGCCGTGCCCTCGGCGTAGCCGTTCGCCTCCACGCCGGGCGGCAGCCAGCCGCGGCCGCCGACGGTGACGGCGTAGCGCTGCTTGGTCTCGCGCGGCAGCGCGAAGAAGGCCCGGGCTTCGGCGCGCACCCTGGCACGCAGATCGTCCGGCACGCCATGACCGCTGATCAGGAAGAAACCCACGCTCCGCAGCGCGGCGTCGACCTCGGCGGCGACGCCGGCGCGGGCGGCCTCGTCCCCGCCGAGCCAGGGCGCGAGGTCAATCACGGGAACTGACGATGGCATGATGGGCGCTCCGTTTGCCGCGGTTAACGGCCATTATCGCTCGCCTGCCTGAACTCCCGCGAGATCGCTCGCGGCAGGTGGCAGTGCCCGGACACCGCTGGCATGATCAGCCGCCGCCTGGGGCATGATCGTTTCGTGCCGGTCTCTATTTTCGAACATAAACCAGAGCGCTGCCCGTTCGGTCACCCGCTGTGGCCCGGCATGGCGCGGGTCAGCTGGAAACCCTGCATCTGCGCGGCGGCCCGGGAGAGAGCCGAGCTCGGCCGGGGCATGGGGCACGTGTGGGTGTCCTGCGACACTTGCCACGAGCAGCACTGGGACACCACGTTCTACGAGCCACCGCACGACATCAGGCACGACCCGCGCAGACCTTAGGCCGTGGGCAGAGCACGCCGGCGACCTGCGAACCGACCGCCAGGCCGGCTCGCGGGCTGCATCATCCTCCGCTGGTGACGTCATGATCAGAAGCGAACCAGACCCTGACCATTGAGGCGACCGGGCCTCAGGATTGTCTTCGCAGCGTGATCCAGGTGAACGGCTGGATGGTGCCTGCCGGGGTGATGTGCTCTTCGCGGTCCTGGCTGATCAGCAGCCACCCGGGGCCGGCCTGGCGGGCCAGCTGCGCCGGGCTGTAGCGGGTCACCGGCAGGCCCGAGCAGTGCTGCGGCCCGTCCGGGGCGAAGCAGCCGAAGACGGCGATGGCGTCCGGGGCGGTGGCCGCGTCCAGGGTGCGCAGGTACCGCTGCCGGTCCTCATCAACGGTCAGGAAATGAAAGACCGCCCGGTCATGCCAGGCCCGGTAATGACGCCGGGGACGCCAGCTGAGAACATCGGCGGTCAGCCAGTGGACCTGGCCAGCCCGCGAGCCGAGGCGATCCCGCGCGTGCTGCATCCCTGGCACAGGACACCCTCGTCACGGCCTAGGCTGCTGTCATGCCGGCAAGATCGCGCCGCGCGCGGATCGAGGACGTACACGAGCTTGCCGGCGGCATGCCGCACGTCACGCTCGGGCACGGACCGCGCGGCAACGTGATTTACCAGGTTGGCGGTAAGTCCTTCGTCTTCTTCCGTACCCCGCGCCCGGATGCCGTCGATCCGGACAGCGGCGAGCGCTACCCGGACGTGATCGTGTTCTGGGTGCCGTCGGAGTCCGATAAGCAGGCTCTGGTCCAGGATCGGACGTCGCCCTTCTTCACGACGCCGCACTTTGACGGTCACCCGTCGGTCCTGCTGCGGGGGAGCCGGATCGGCGAGCTCACCGTACAGGAACTGACGGAGGTCATTCAGGACGCGTGGCTTTGTCAAGCGTCTTCCGCCAGAGCCGCAGCCTGGCTCAGCCGTTAGGCCGGGGCCGAGATGCCGGCGGCGTTCGCGGCGATCCACTCCATCAGGGGCCGAGCACGGCGTGGCGTGACGCGGTTGCCGCCGCGCTACGCTGATCCCTATGCCGTAAGGCCGGATTCTCCGCTGGCGAACTTCCCGGCTGGAGGTGGTGGTGATGTCGGCAGGGCTTTCGTCGGTTGGTGTCTACTGCGGCTCCAGTCCAGGCGCTGATCCTGGTTACGCTGCGGCCGCCGTCACCCTCGGCCAGATGCTAGCCGAGCGTGGGATTCGGCTGGTCTACGGTGGCGGCCACGTCGGGCTGATGGGAGTCCTGGCGGACGCGTGCCTCGCCCGGGGCGGCGAGGTGCACGGCGTGATCACGCGGGCGCTTGACGCCAGGGAGATCGCCCACGGCGGCCTGACGAGGCTCGAGATCGTCGAGACCATGCACGAGCGTAAGGCCGCGATGGCTGACCAGGCCGACGGGTTCATCATGCTGCCGGGAGGCTTCGGGACCCTGGATGAGTTCTTCGAGGTGGTGACGTGGACTCAGCTGGGAATTCACTCGAAACCGTGCGGGGTCCTGGATGTAGGCGGCTTCTTCGCCCCATTGCGGGAGTTGCTCGACACGGCGACCCGTCAGCGTTTCCTCCGGCCCGACCACCGGGACCTGGTGATCATGGAGTCCGACCCGGCGAGAATGCTCGATCGGCTCAGGACGTGGAAACCGCTGGTAGTCCCTAAGTGGCTCGACCGGCCGCAGCGGTGAAGGATGCCGGATTACGGCGTAATGATTCGACGCGCGCTACGCTGCCTTAGTGGGGCTCATCCAGGCGCTCGGCTATGAGGTCCGCACGCCCAGCGCCATGCAGCGCGCGATGCGGCGTATCCCTTCGTCACGTCCCGGCGCATGGCTGTTCGCCAGGTCCATGCCGTACGTCGATCGGCTTGTCCTGCGGATGAGCCGCGGCCAGGTCACGCTCGCGAACGTGGCGGCCGGCATCCCGGTCCTGACGATTACCACGACCGGGGCCCGGACCGGGCAGCGGCACTCGGTACCGCTGCTCGGAGTACCGTTCGGTGCCGATATCGCGATCATCGGCACTCGCTTCGGGCAGCCACGCACGCCGGGCTGGTACTACAACCTGCGTGCTCAGCCGCGAGCCGAGGTGGCCTACAAGAACAGGACCGTCACGGCCGCGGCCCGCGAGGCCGACGAGCAGGAGTGGCAGGCGATCTGGGCGCAAGCCAGGAAAATCTATGCAGGCTATGAGGCATACGCCCGGCGCATCACCGACCGGAAGATCCACATTATGATCCTCAGCGCGTAAACCCGCCGCGACGATCGGCGGCCATGTCACCCGCAGCGCGCACCGTCTCGTTCAATGCCGGCTGGCTTTTCGGCCCGGCAGCAGCAGGTAGCAGCCTGCCCGGTTTCGACGACAGCGCCTTCGCGCCGGTCACGGTGCCGCACACGGTGGTGCCCCTGTCCTGGCAGAACTGGGCGCCGTCTTCCTGGGAACGGGCGTGGGTGTACCGCAAGCACTTCGACGCGCCGCCCGGCACCGGCGGCATGCGCGTGTTCCTGGACTTCGCGGCCGCCATAACCCGTGCCACCGTCACGCTGAACGGCACCGAGGTGGCCGATCACCTCGGTGGTTACCTGCCGTTCAGCGTCGAGATCACCGGCCGGCTGCGGCCGGAACGGAACGTGCTGGCGGTAAGGCTGGACTCCGCCTTCAACCTCAACGTGCCGCCGGCCAGGCCGGCGCCGCACGCCAGCAACTCGGTGGACTTCTGGCAGCCAGGGGGGATCTACCGCGATGTGCGGCTGCGGGTGGTGCCCGAGGTCTTCCTCGCCGATGTGTTCGCCAAGCCGGTCAACGTGCTGGATCCCGCGGCCAGGAAGGTCCTGGTCGAGGCCACCGTGGACGCCGCGCTGGCGGGCACGGCGCAGGTCGCGGTCGAGTTGCTCGACGGTGCCCGCACGATCGCTTCGGCCCGGGCGCCGGCCGTGGTCACCGAGGCGGGCCAGGTGACGGTGACCGCGACGCTGTCGGGGCTCGGCGACGTCACGCTGTGGGACATCGACCACCCGAAGCTGTACCACGTGGCGGCGACCCTGCTGGTGGACGGCAGCCCCCGGCACCGCTACCGGGTGCGGACAGGGTTCCGCGAGGCCGCCTTCACCCTTGACGGGTTCTATCTCAACGGCCGCCGGGTCAAGCTGTTCGGGGTCAACCGGCACCAGTTCTTCCCGTTCGCAGGGGGGGCCATGGCCGCACGGGTCCAGGCCAGTGACGCCCGCATCGTGCGGCGCGAGCTGAACTGCAACATGGTGCGCTGCTCGCATTACCCGCAGTCGGAGGCCTTCTACGACGCCTGCGACGAGCTCGGGCTGATGGCCTGGGAGGAAGCCCCGGGGTGGGGCTACCTGGGCGATGAGTCCTGGCTGGCGCTCGCCTACCGGGACATCGGGGCGATGATCGTCCGGGACCGCAACCACCCGTCGATCATCGTCTGGGGTGCGCGGCTCAACGAGACCCCTCACCACGTCTCGTTCTACGCCAGCACGAACCAGCTCGCCCATTCCCTCGATGACTCGCGCCCCACCGCGGGGGCGATGGCCGGACTGCGGCTCACCGCGGACTACCAGCAGGACGTGTTCGGCGAAGACGACTACTCATCAGTCCTCCGCCGGGGGAGGGGGCAATGGAGGAGGGTCAAGGAGCCGGTCCTGCAGCCGCCTGTGGACGGGGCCGGCCTGCCCTACCTGGTCAGCGAGGCGGTCGGCACCCTGTCCGGGCCGGCCAAGTACTATCGCCGCACCGACACCCAGGCCGTCCAGCAGGGGCAGGCGGCGGCCCACGCGCGGGTGCACGACATCGCCGCCTCCGACGACCGCTACTGCGGGCTGCTCGCCTGGTCCGGGTTTGACTACCCCTCCGGCAGCGGCAACCAGTACCGGGGCGTGAAGTACACCGGCGTGGTGGACCTGTTCCGGATCCCCAAGCCCGGCGCCGCCATCTACCTGGCGCAGGCCGACCCGCGCCGCACCCCGGTCATCGCGCCGGCGTTCTACTGGGATTTCGGCCCGGTGTCCCCGGTCACGAGCTTGCCGGCCGCGATGATCTGCGCCAACCTCGACCGGCTCGAGGTTTACGTGGGCGGCGAGCACTTCGCGACCCTCACGCCCGACACCGCCGGCTACCCGAACCTTGATCACCCGCCCTCGTTCGTCGACTTCAGCGCGGTCGACGGGTCATCAAGGCCCGAGCTGCGCATCGACGGCTACCTCGGCACGGTCAAGGCCGCCTCCCGGTCGCTGGCCTGCGATCCGTCCGGCGACGTGCTGGCGCTGGCCGCCGACGACGCCGAGATCGACGCCGACGGCGTGGACGCGACCCGGCTGGCGTTCCGCGCGGTCGACCGCTACGGCTCGCCCCGCCCCTACGTCCAAGGGCAGGTCACCCTCGACGTTGAAGGCCCGGCGGTGCTCATCGGCGACAATCCCTTCGACTTCGCCGCCGCGGGAGGCGCGGGCGCGGTCTGGATACGCTCACGGCCTGGCTCGCCTGGCGCCGTCACCGTCCGGGCCAGCCACCCCAGCCTGGGCCGCGCGGCCGCGACCGTCCGGGTCCGCGAGCTGCCGGAGGCGGGCCGGTGATCAGAGGCACGATTCGCAGCATGGAAACCCGCGTTAGACCGCGCCGGCGAAGGAATGCGACCCATGGATCCAGGCACGTACGCAGCGCAGGGACCGGACCGGATCGCAGCGGTCATGACCGGGACCGGCGAGACGCTCAGCTACGCCGAACTTGACCGGCGCTCGGTCCAGCTGGCGCACGTTCTGCATGACGCGGGCCTTCGGCCGGGCGACGCGGTCGCGCTGCTGACCGAGAACAGCCTGCGTGCCTTCGAGGTGTACTGGGCCGCGATGCGCTCGGGCCTGTACTTCACCGCCGTCAACTACCGGCTCAAGCCGGACGAGGTCGCCTACATCGTCAATGACAGCGGCGCAGCCGCGTTCATCACGTCGGCCGAGCAGGCCGCGACCGCTGAGGCCATCAACGGCCGGACCGCCGCAGTGAGGCTGCGGCTGGCGTACGGCGGCCCGGTTACCGGCCACGACAGGTACGAGGAGACTATCGCCGCGGCCTCGGCCAGCCCGTTCGCTGATCAGCCCCAAGGCGCCACCATGATTTACTCCTCGGGCACCACCGGCCGGCCCAAGGGCGTTCGCGCGCCGCTTTCCGGCGTCCAGGTCTCCGAGGCCAGCGAGCCCCTGGTGGGACTGGCCAGCCAGTTCTTCGGCTGCGACCGTAATTCGGTTTACCTCTCGCCCGGGCCGATCTATCACGCGGCCCCGCTGCGGTGGAGCGGCGCGATCCAGGCCCTCGGCGGCACCGTGGTCATGATGAAGCGGTTCGACGCCGAGCAGGCCCTGGCCGCCATCGGCCGCTGGCACGTCACGCATGCGCAGTTCGTCCCGACCATGTTCGTCCGGATGCTGCGGCTGCCGCCGCAGGTCAGGGACCGCTGCGACATCTCCAGCCTGCGGGTCGCCGTCCATGCCGCGGCGCCGTGCCCGGTCGAGGTCAAGCGGAAGATGATCGACTGGTGGGGTCCCATCCTGGCCGAGTACTACGCCGGCACCGAGGGCAACGGCATGACGGCGGTCGACAGCGCCACCTGGCTCACCCGGCCGGGAACGGTCGGCCGTCCCGTCCAGGGCACCGTGCGGATCTGCGCGGATGACGGGACCGAGCTGCCCGCGGGCCAGGTCGGCGATGTCTACTTCGAGGGCGGTACCGTGCCGTTCGCGTACCACAACGACCCGGACAAGACCCGCGCCGCCCAGCACCCGGAGCACCCGACCTGGACCACCCTCGGGGATATCGGCTACCTCGACGGCGACGGCTTCCTGTTCCTGACCGACCGCAAGGCCTTCACGATCATCTCCGGCGGGGTCAACATCTACCCGCAGGAGACAGAGAGCGTGCTCGCGCTGCACCCGGCCGTCTACGATGTCGCGGTCATCGGCGTGCCCGACCCGGAAATGGGCGAATCGGTTACCGCCTTCGTCCAGCCCGCCGCGGGCACGGTACCCGGGCCCGAGCTCGAGCAGGAGATCATCGCGTTCGTGAAGTCCAGGATCGCCGGCTTCAAGGCGCCGCGGACGGTGCGCTTCGTCGATGACCTGCCGCGCAGCGAGGCGGGCAAGCTGATGAAGGCAGAGCTGCGGGCCAGGTACGCGCTGTCTGATTCATGATCGCGAAGACTATTTAGTCTGGCCAGACTAAAGACCCTTCGTGATCACTCCGAGGCTTCCAGGGCGGCTGTTATCGCCTCGAAGGCGTGGCCGAACGCCGTGGCCTGCGCGTCGTCCAGCGGGCCGAACACCAGCTGCCGGACGGCCGCCGCGTGCCCGGGGGCCGCGGATTCGATGGCGGCGAGGCCCGCTTCGGTGAGGACGATGAACGCTCCCCGGGCGTCGCCGGGACAGTCTTCCCGGGCCACGAACCCCCGGCTGGTCATACGGGAGAGCTGATGGGAGAGCCTGCTCTGCTCCCAGTGCAGGGCCAGGCCGAGCTGGAAGGGGCGGAGCCGGCCGCCAGGCGCCTCGCTCAGCTGGACGAGTACCTCGTACTCCGGCAGCGACAGCCCGGAATCGGCCTGCAGCTGCCGGTTCAGCCGGGCGGTCAGCAACGTTCCGGCGCGCAGGTAGGCACGCCAGGCCCGCTGCTCGTCCGCGGTAAGCCACTGGCCAGTCATGGTTCCATGATACCAGGAATGAATGACGCGTCATGCATGTTTCATGGTCATGACACGTCATCTACCGGGCAAGACAGCCAGCACCACGGTCCCCGTTCATCCGCTGCTCGCCGAGCGATGGAGTCCGCGCGGGTTCGACCAGGCGCACGAGCTTGGCGGCGATAGCCTGACCGCTCTGCTCGAGGCGGCGCGCTGGGCGCCGTCCGCGCAGAACAGCCAGCCATGGCGCTTCCTGGTCACCCGCCGCGGCGATGAAGCCCACGGCCGGCTCTTCACGGCGCTTTCCCCCGGCAATCAGGCCTGGGCCGGGGCCGCGAGTGCGCTTGTCCTGGTCGCAGCCTGCACCGTCGGTGATGAAGGCAAGCCGCAGCCGTGGGCCCTGTATGACACGGGGCAGGCGGTGGCCGCCCTGGTGACCCAGGCCCAGGCCGATGGACTCGCCGTCCACCAGATGGGCGGCTTCGACGCCGCCGCGGTCCGCGCCGAGTTCGGCCTCGGCGACACCCTCCCCCCGGTAGTCGTCATCGCGATCGGTCGCAGGGACGGTGACGCCGGCCTCCCCGGGCCGCTAGCCGTCCGGGAGAGCGCACCGCGGGCCAGGCGCCCGGTCAGCGACCTGCTGCTGCCCGCCGCGGACACGCGCCAGCTAGCGGCGGCATGAGCCAGCCCGCCCGCGCCCGGCCGGCCGCGGCCAGGACCTCGCGTGCGGCGCGGGTGCGGGAGGCCAGCGCGCCCGCCAGGACGCCGCTGGGGCCGCCGGGGCCCGCCGGCCGGCGATTAGGCCCCCGCGGATCCCCCTACAAGCTGATTTTCGCTGTACGATCTGCGCCATGAATCCACTGTCAGGCGTTCTCAGCGAAGCGTGGGAGATGTACCGCACCTACGCGAAGCACCTTCTCGCGATCGCCTTTGCTATCTATGTGGTCGCCGCGATCATCGCCGCGATCTTGTCGCTGGCCGGGACCTTCGGTGACCTGCTCGGCGCCCTGGTGAGCATCGTCGCGGCCTTCCTGCTGCAGGCGACCCTGGTCAAGGCGGTACAGGACGTGCGGGACGGCCGCGTCGACATGTCCATCGGCGAGACCGTACGCGCGGCCACGCCTTATATCTGGTCCGTCGCCGGGGCCTCGATCCTGGCCGGCATCGCGATCGTCATCGGGCTCGCCTTGCTCATCGTCCCTGGCCTGTACCTGATCACCATCTGGGCGGTGATCGTGCCGGTCATCGTCATCGAGGGATCAGGGGTTTTCGCGTCCTTCGGGCGCAGCAAGCAGCTTGTCCAAGGCCGCGGCTGGCACGTGTTTGCCACGCTCGTGCTTGTCTACGTGATCCTGCTGGTCGTCGACATCGTGCTCGGCCTCATCTTCTCGGCCCTGCCGCACGTGCTTGGCAGCGGGCTGAGCCAGGTTATCTCGGGCACGATCGTCTCCCCGTTCCTCGCCCTGGTCGTGACGCTGGTCTACTACCGGCTCTCGGGCGGTGCCCCGACGCCTCCCGTGCCCGGCGAGTCATACGGGGGTTACCAGCAGCCGCCGCAGGGCGGCGGGCCGTACGGGGGTTACCAGCAGCCGCCGCAGGGCGGCGGGCCCTACGGCGGCGGCGGATGGCCGCAATCGCCGCAGGCTCCGCAGCCGCCGCAGGAGGGCGAGAACTACGGCGGATACCCCCCGCCGCAGGACGGCGGGGGATACCGGCAGCCCTGAGGGGCCGCCCCGGTCATCCTCCGGTCTCGCGGACGGCGGCCCGGCCGGCCTGCCGGCCGCTGAACAGGCAGCCGCCGAGGAACGAGCCCTCCAGGGACCGGTAGCCGTGCATCCCGCCGCCGCCGCCGAAGCCGGCTACCTCTCCCGCCGCGTACAAGCCTGGTACCGGGCTGGGCACCGGGTCGGCCCGGGTGCCTAGCCCGGTACCGAGCACCCGGCCGGCCCGGCCGGTCTGCAGGCCGCCGAGCGTCTTGCGGACCAGCCGGGCCCCCGCCCGCTCGGCGATGGCCAGCATCCGCCCGTCGACGTGCTCGGGCACCCCGGAGAGCATCCGTTCCGGCGCGGGGCCGAGCCGCTCCGGCCAGTTCTCGCGGACCAGGTCGTGGTTGCCGCCCAGGCCGCCGGAGGTGATGATCACGACCGGCGCGTGCAGCTCGAACTCGCCGGTTTCGGTCCGGGAGCTGCGCGTCCCGCGCGCGGCCGCGCGCGGCTCGAGCACGGCGCCGCGCACCCCGTCCACGGCCCCGGCGCTGACGGTGAGCTCGTCCACGCGATGACGGAACCCGAACTCCACCAGGCCAGCGGCGGCCGCGTCCCTGACCCGCCGTTCGAGCGGTGCTACCAGCCCGGGCCCGGTGCCCCAGGTGACATGGAAACGGGACACCGAGTTGCCGTGGCCGTCGGCGAGGTAGCCGCCCCGTTCGGCCCATCCCACCAGCGGGAACCAGCGCACGCCCATCGCGTGCAGCCAGGATCGTTTCTCCCCGGCGGCGAAGTCCACGTAGGCCTGGGCCCTCCTGGGCGAGCGCTTTGCGTGTTGAGTCAGCCGGTGATCGCGATCGCGGACGGGCAGTGCCCAACTGTGATCGGGGTGCCGGGGGCGCCGGTGGCGAGGTCGATCGGGGTCACCCAGCCGTCGGGTCCATCCATGGAGCTGGCGACGTAGGCGCTCGTGCCGTCCGGGGTGATCGCGATCGCGACAGGGTACCTGACTTTGATCGGGGTGCCGGGCTTGCTGGTGGCGAGATTGACCGGGGTGATCGTGCCCTGCCAGTAGTCGGTGACGTAGGCGGTCTTGCTATCGGGGGTGATCGCGATGGCTTTGGGGTTGACCGCGACTCTGATCGCCTTGAGCACTTTGCCAGTGGCGGTGCTGATCGGTGTCACCGTGGCGTCCTGGTGGCTGGTGACGTAGGCCCTCCTGCCGTCTGGGGTGATCGCGATCGCGTATGGGTTCCCGACTTTGATCGCCTTGCCGGGCTTGTTGGTGGCGAGACTGATCGGGGTGACACCTGATTCGCTGGAAACGTAGGCCTTCGCGCCGTCCGGAGTGATCGCAATTCCGAGCGGGCGGCGCAGGGCCGGGAAGCTAAAGGCGTCGATTGGGGTGCCGGGCTTGTTGGTAGCGAGGTCGATCGGGACTATTGGATCAAGGCCCGAGCCAAACCACGACAAGGCGTAGGCCCGTCTGCCGTCCGGGGTGATCGCGATCTCCTCCGGGTAACCGGCCCTGATCAGGGTGCCAGGCTTGTTGATGGTGAGGTCGATCGGGGTGACACCTGACGCGCCGGCGACGTAGGCTCTCGTGCCGTCCGGGGTGATCGCGATCGCCTTCGGGTTCTTCCCGGTCTTGATCCGTTTGCCGGGCTTGTTGGTGGCTAGGTCGATCGGGGTCACGTCGTGCCGTCCTCCTGGTTGGTGACGTAGGCCCTCGTGCCGACTTGGGGTGGTGTCGGTCGGCGACGTCTCAGAAGAGCGCCCGGGCGCCGGTGCCGGTGGAGGGTCGGTTCGCGCATCGGGGGTTTAGGCGGGGGCGCGCTGGTGATGGTCGGGGACTCGTCAGATATGCGGGCGAGTGCTGGTTCCGGAGCGGAGTGGTCGGCGTTAGCCGTGGATGTCGGCGTGCTCGATGCCCCGGCCGGCGTGTCTGCTCGGCCAGCCGCCTTGGTGCTCGGGTTGGCCGGCCAGGCGAATTCGGTTGCCGGGTGGTCCGCCGGGATGACCCCAGGACCGGAGTGATAGGGAGCCAGGCCGAGAGCGGTGCGGAGCGCATCAGCGAACTCCCGGCAGCTCGCATACCGGTCCTCCGGGGCCTTGGCCAGGGCCCGGGCGAACACCTCATCCGCTGCCGTCGGCAGGCCCGGCTGCCGCGACGCTAGTGACGGCGGCGGCTGCGACAGGTGCGCCCAGATCACCGCCATCCCCTGATCCCGCTGGAACGGGGCCTCGCCGGTGAGCAGCTCGAACGCGGTGCAGGCCAGCGCGTACTGATCGGTCCGCCCGTCCACCGCCTGGCCCTCGATCTGCTCCGGAGCAATGTAGCTCGGGGTGCCCAGGAACTGCCCAGATCCGGTCAGCCCTACCGACGACAGCATCCCCTTACTCAGCCCGAAGTCGGACAGGTACACGTGATCAGGCCGATCCGGCCGCACATCCACCAGCATGTTCGCCGGCTTGACGTCACGGTGTACCAGCCCCGCCTCATGCGCGGCGTCCAGCGCCGACGCCACCGGGGAGATGACGGCCGCCGCCCGGGCCGGGGACAGCGGGCCCTCGCGGTCCAGCAGGGTCCGGACGTCACCGCCGGGCACGTACCGCATCGCGATGAACAGCACTCCGCCGGCCTCGCCGGCCTCGTGCACCGGGATGATGTGCGGGTCATCCACTGCAGCAGCCGCGCGGGATTCGCGGATGAACCGCTGCCGGAACGCGTGGTCCGCCGCGAGCGCAGGGGCGAGGACCTTCAGGGCCACCCGGCGTCGCAGGCGCTCATCCACCGCGCGGAACACCACGGCCATCCCGCCCGCGCCGATCTGCTCCTCCAGCCGGTACCCGGCAATCCGCGAGCCCGCCACCACGCTGGCCAGCGCATCGCCAGCATCAGCCAGGAACTCATCGCTCACCGTTGCCTCCAACGCCCATGAGCCTAATGGGAGATACCGGGTCGACCACACGGCAGACTCGGTCCCGGTAGCGGTCGGCGAGTGAGCTCTCCCGGAGCCTGGGCCGATCTTCAAGCCCTTAGCAGAGACCGTGCCCTCGCTGACCGTGAGGAGAGCAGCACCACTGAAGGGGTGTCGTGCCCGCCGCAAGCGTGAGCACTATCCATTAGATGACATGCATCGGGCCGGACTGAGCTGAGGTCGCAGGCGGGGTGCCGGAAGACCTCCCCAGCTCAGACGCGCGTCAGGATTGACCGCGTAGGCAATTCGCATGGGGCGCGTGCGTGCGTCCCTCCGGAGCGTGAGGAGGTCCCGATGCCCATCGTAGGCGGGCTGGATATCCACAGGAAGCAGATCACCTTCGACTACCTCGACACCGAGACCGGGCAGGTGCAGCGCGGCCAGATCACCCCGGCCGACCGGGAGCACCTGCGGGCCTGGCTGGCGCGGTTCGCCGGCCGTGATGACGTCCAGCACCGCAAGACATTCTTCGAACTCGCCGATGCTGCCCGCGCCGCCCGGGCGGCCGGTGACCTCGCCCGGGCCGCGCGGATCGACGCCCAGGCCGATGCCTGTCGACAGCCATCCGCATGCGGGCACTGGCCACGTGGAGTCTACGGCGCGAGCTGCGACAACAGTACTCGTTAACTAACGACGCCGCGTGACCTCCCACGGTTTATCCCGGTCTCGCGGTCGAGTCGCCGTCCCACTTGCGAAGGCGGCTGAAGGACTCGCCGCAGTCCACGGTCACCCTGCTGGCGGCGCTGCTGTACGAGCGGGCGCGGGAGGTGACCGACAGCCTGGTGGACCTGCTGATCGCGACGGTGCACCGGATCGGCGCGCGGGCCGAGCGGAAGGTCACCGAGGAGCTGATCAGCGCGTTCCGCAAGGTGGCCGGCAAGGAGAACATCTTGTTCGCCATCGCCGAGGCATCCCTCGCACACCCGTCAGACGCGGTGCGGGAGGTGGTCTACCCGGCGGTGCGCGGCGGGGAGGCGACGCTGCGGGAGCTGGTGCACGAGTACAAGACCAATGGCCCGGCCTACCGGCGCACCGTGCAGACCACGCTGAGGGCCTCCTACACCGGGCACTACCGCAAGGGCCTGATCGAGCTGCTGGGCGTGCTGGAGTTCCGGTCGACCAACACCGCCCGCCAGCCGGTCATCGAGGCCCTGGCGCTGATCGCCCGGTACGCCAAGGCGGGGAACCTGACCTACTACCCGGCCGGGGAGACCGCGCCGGAGCACAAGGGCACCACGGGCGACTGGGCGGACCTGGCCTACCGGACAGACGGGGACGGCCGCCGCCGGGTGGTCCGGATGGTGTACGAGGTCGCGACGTTCCAGGCGCTGCGCGAGCAGCTGCGCTGCAAGGAGATCTGGGTGGTCGGCGCCGGGCGGTGGCGCGACCCGGACGAGGACCTGCCCAAGGACTTCGAGGCCCGCCGCACCGAGCACTACGAGAGCCTCCGCAAGCCGCTGGACCCGGCCGAGTTCATCGCAGGCCTGCGGCAGGAGATGGAATCGGCGCTCGCGGAGCTGGACGACGCGCTGCCCCGGCTGGACTGGCTAGAGATCGCCGAGCGGCCCGCCGGGGCGATCCGCCTTACCCCGCTCGATGCCGCGCCGGAGCCTGGGAACCTGCGCCGGATCAAGAACGAGGTTGCCCGCCGGTGGACGGCGGTCCCGCTGATCGACGTGCTGAAGGAGGCTGTGCTGCGCAGCGGCTGCCTGCGGGAGGTCACCTCGGTTGCCGGGTCCGGGCACCTGGCCCCGGAGGTGCTGGCCGAGCGGCTGATGCTGGCGATCTACGCCTACGGGAGCAACTGCGGGATCCGGTCGGTCGCCTCGGCCGAGCGGCGCGGCGAGGACGAAGGGCACGGCGAGGACGAGATCCGCTACGTCCGCCGCCGCTACCTGACCCCGGAGGCGGCCCGGACGGTGGCGATCGCGATCGCCGACGCGACGTTCGCCGCCCGGGACCGGGGGCTGTGGGGCGAGGGCAGCACTTCCGTGGCGTCGGACTCGACGCACTTCCGGTCCTGGGACCAGAACCTGTTCACCGAGTGGCACTCCCGCTACGGAGGCCGCGGGATTTTGGTGTACTGGCACGTAGAGCGAGGCTCGGTGGTCGTGCACTCCCCTGCGCATCCTTCAGGCCGCCCTGGTGTACGTCAATACGCTCATGCTCCAGGACGTCCTCGCCGAGGAGGAATGGGCCGCCATGCTCGGACCCGCCGACCGGCGCGGCCTGACCCCGCTGTTCTGGCAGCACGTCCGCCCTACGGCGAGGTCCGCCTCGACATGGGCTCGCGGCTCAGCATCCGCGAGACGGACTGACCGGCCTACTGGTCGGCGGGCAGCTTCGCGACCGCGTCCTCGAGGTCCCGCTCGGTGGGCAAGGTGTAAAGGCGCGTGGTGTCAAGCCTGCGATGCCCCATGAGCTCGGCGACGGTGACTATGTCCACGCCGCTGCGCAGCAGGTTGGTGCCGAACGTGTGCCGCAGCGTGTGCGCGGACGCGACCGCGTTCCCGTCGTCATCGACCAGGTCGGCGTCGGCGGCCAGGGCGTCGAGCAGCTGGTCGACCGCGCGGCCCGACAGCCGCCCGCCGCGCCGGTTCAGGAACAGCGCCGGGTTCTCGCCAGCGCCCGGCCAGGCGGCCCGCTCCTTCTTCCACCCGGCGACCGACGCCCGGGCCACCTGATCGACCAGCGGGACCTCGCGGGAGTCGCCGCCTTTCCCATCCCGGACGATGACCTTCCCCTTGCGGGCCGACAGCGGCACGTCGTCCTCGTCGAGCGAGACCAGCTCGTCTACCCGCACGCCGGAGTAGAACAGAAGCCGCCCGATCGCCCGGTCCCGCGACAGCGGCCGGGCCTCCACGGCGCGCAGGTACCGCTTCTGCTCCCGCGCGTCCAGCGCCCTGGGGGCGCGGCGGGGCAGCTGGTCGCGCTGGACGCGCACCGCGCCCAGGCCGAGGTGCTCGTAGAAGTGATCCAGCGCCGTCAGGTGCGCGTTGACGGTGCTGGCCGCGCGCCTGGCGACGGTCTTGAGGTAGGAGCGGTAGTCCCGGCCGGCGAAGTCGCGTCCGTGCGCGTCCGTCAGGGGGTCGGGGCCGGTGATGCCGGCCGAATCAAGCCAGGCGAGGTAGGAGCGGACCCGCGAGTCGTAGGCCCGGCGGGTGTCGGCATCCAGCGGGGCGCGCTCCAGCGCCGCCGCGTACCCGCCGAAGACGGCCGCGTACCGCTCGGGCACCCGCACCCGCGCTCCCGCCACCGGCAGCCTCCTTGATATCAGAAGTAATTTCCGCCCCCGATCATAGTCCGGCGCTTGCGATATCAGAAGTAGCGGCATACGCTGTCTGCTGATATTCAGTGATATCAGCAGACATTCGCATCGCTAGCGCGGGCGCGCTTGGCCTGCGGGGTCAAGGTGGCGGTGAGCCCGGTGAGCAGGATGTCGAGGCCGCGTTCGAGTTCGGCGGCGCCGTCGTAGGCGGCCAGGACGGGGGCCAGGCCGCGGAGCAGGGGGAAGTCGCCGATTGGCAGCCGGTGCAGGCCGAGCCGGAGCAGGTCGTCGGTCTCGTCGGGGCTGACGGTGAGTTCCTGGAGCTCGTCCAGGATGTGGCCGTGCAGGAAGCCGAACAGGGCCCGGTAGATGTGCAGGGCACCGGGTCCGCTGAACCCGGCCCGGGTGAGCAGGGCCAGGATGTCTTCCAGGGGGCGCAGGGTGCCGGGGGGGCGCAGCCCGAGGGGGGTGGCCAGCGGCCGGGTGACGATCAGCGGCACGACGTGGGGGTGGGCCAGTGCCAGCGCGCGGTAGCGGCGGGCGACGGCGCGTAGCTGGCCGGCCCAGTCGGGGTCGGCGGAGTCGACGCGGAGCCGGGCCAGGACGGTCTCGGCGACGCCGTCGAGCAGGGCCGCTTTGTTAGGCGCGTGCCGGTAGAGGATCATCGGGTCCCGGCCGAGGGCGCGGGCCAGGCGCCGCATGGACAGGGCGTCGGCGCCGTCGCGGTCGATGATCTCCAGCGCGGCGGCCAGCACGGCATCGCGGGTGATCTTGCCGCTGCCGTTGGCGGCGGGGCCGCCGTCGGTGCGGGCGGTTGGCGTGGTCATGACGGGGCCACCGTCCCCTCCTGGTGAGCGGATGCAGGCCGCCACCATGTGTCAGCGGTGTAGGTCTACGTTGTTGACATTACCATACCCAGGTGATTTACTGTAGATCTACACGTAAACAGGCGGGAGTGCGCCATGATCATCGTTCTCGGGCTCGTCATCCTGGTCGCCGCGGTGATCGCCGGCGTGGCCGGCGTGCTGGCCAACGGCGGTCACGCCCACGCGGTGACCCATTTCGCGGTGTTCGGCTACCACGTGACCGGCTCCACCGGCACCCTGTTCCTGTACGGCATCGTCACCGGGGCGGTGGCCCTGGCCGGGCTGAGCCTGCTGCTGGCCGGCGCGCGCCGCACCTCCCGCCGCGGCCGCGACGCCCGCCGCGGGCTGGCGCAGTCCCGCCGCGAGACCGCCGCCGTCAGCCAGGACCGCGACGACCTGCGCGGCCAGCGCGACACCGCCCGCGCCTACACCGCCAGCACGCTCGGCAACGACGGCACCGCCCGGAACGGCAGCGATCCGGGCCCGCCCGGGCCCAGCCTGTCCGAGCGCCTGTTCGGCCGCCTGCCCGCTCACCCGCAGGCCGCCCCGCAGCCAGCGCCGCCGGCCAGCGAGAACCCCGCCCCCGTCCCGGCCGCACAGCCGGAGCCCCCGGCCGGCCCGTCCGCGCCCGCGGACTGACTCACCCGTAACCGGCGTCATCACACGTCCCGCCGCGCGGCCTGAATCCGGGCAGCCGGGCCATCGCAGGTGAGCAAGGAGATAGCACGATGAGCGCAGAAGACAAGGCCAAGAACACCGCCGAGCAGGCCAAGGGCAAGGTCAAGGAAGGCGCCGGGAAGGTCACCGGCAACGAGTCGCTCGAAGCCGAAGGCCGCGGCGACCAAGCCAAGGGCAACCTCAAGCAAGCCGGCGAGAAAGTCAAAGACGCCTTCACGAAGTAGCTGACACGGCGGATCCCCGGGGTCGCGTCACGCGGCCCCCAGGCCCCGCCAGCCAGCCCCGCCCGCCCGGCTCAGCCGGATCAGGCAACCCCCGTCTTGAGCCCCGCAGACACGAAAGGAGCACCCCATGTTTATCAGCTTCGGAGCAATCGTGATCATCGTGATCATCGTGCTTGTCGTCCTGTTCCTGCGCAGGCACTGAACCAGCTCACCGGCACCGGGGCCGGCCCGCAAGGGAACCGGCCACGGCCTGCGCGAGCCGGTCTCGCTTCTGAGGGAAGTAACGCCATGACCGAACCAGCAGCGCCACACGGCACGACCAGCACGCTGCCGCCCCCCTCAGCCAACGGCTCCGCCCCGCCCCCGCTCGCACCGCAGCCACCCGGCCGAGGACAGTCGTGGACCCGGACCAGCGGGATGCGCACCGGGCTGATCGCGGGCTTCGCGGTCCTCGTCGTGGCGGTGATCGTCATCATCCAGAACGCGCACGCCGCGAACATCAGCTTCCTGGGAGTTCACCTCGTCCTGCCGCTGGCCGCGGCCCTGCTCCTGGCCGCCATCGCAGGCGCCCTGGCGATGGCCGCCGCCGGACCCGCGCGGATCACCCAGCTCCGGCAGATCATCAGGCGCGCCCTGCGCAAGGCCCGGGCGGGCTAAGCAGCCCACGACGACCGGCTCCCCGCCAACGCCCGGGGCCGGTGCGCCGCACAGGGCCCTTGGGGTGCCCCCTGCCCCCGCACGTGACCGCCTAACGCGGCCTTCCACAAAACCGATTCGGCGCAACAAATGGCGCTGGGCTGCGGGTATGTGATGCCGCCTTGCGAATGCTGACCTGCGACGATGCCGCCGCTGCTGGCAGGCGGTCACAGCCGGGCTTGTCCCGAGCATCCTGACGGATCACAGCATCGTAATTCGTTATCGCTTTGTAAGCATGCCGGGTATCCGCCTCGGAATCCGGATCACTCCGCGACGGAAAGGGACAAGCGGGATGCGACAGGCAGGTTCAGGCCGAGCGGACCGAAGACGCCGCGTCGTTGCTTGGCATCGAGGGCACGGCGGCGCGCCTGTACTTCGAGGCCTTCCCGTCTCTGCTGACCAGCGCGGACGCCCTGCCCGGCCCGGGTTTCACCCGGGCTGCGGAACCGGCGCCCGCCGACGGATGCGGTGAACTGCCTGCTGTCCTTCTGCTATGGCCTGCTGACCAAGGAGCTGCTGGCGGCGTGCCTCGCGGTCGGCTTCGACCCGTACATCGGGCTGTACCACCGGCCGAGGTTCGGCCGTCCGGCGCTCGCGCTGGACCTAGCCGAAGAATTCCGGCCGCTGCTGGCGGACTCAACGGTGCTGACTCTGGTGAACAACCGGGAGATTTCCGCCTCCGATTTCCTGGTCCGTGCCGGGGCGGTAACCCTGACCGCCGAGGGCCGCAAGACCGTTATCAGAGCCTGGGAGCGGCGGATGACCACGCATGTGCAGCACCCGATGTTCGGGTACAAGGTCAGCTATCGTCGCGCGGCCGAGCTGCAGGCCCGGGTTCTCGCCGCACGGCTCACCGGCGAGCTTCCGGCCTATCAGCCGATGGTCACCAGGTAGGCGCTGTCATGGCCCGCCACCGATACCTGGTCGCCTACGACATCCGCGACGACCGCCGGCTGCGCAGCATCGCCGGATGTATGGAGGGGTTCGGCACGCGCATCCAGTATTCGGTGTTCGTCTGCGACCTGTCTGACCGCGAGAAGGTCATCATGCGCGGCGACATCGAGGGCCTCATGAAGGCATCCGAGGACAGCGTGATGGTGATTGATCTCGGCCAGGCCGGTGACTCCAGCCGCTTCCTCTTCCTCGGCCACCATGAGAAACTTCCCACGTCCAGCGCGGTCATCATCTGAGCTGCGAGCGCCGAGGTGATGACTGTGAAGCCGGGCAGCGCTCGCATGCAGGTCAGCGGGCATTTCATGCACCTTGACAAGTCCATCGAGCAGATCACGCGACCATCCTTCATCGACCACTCGCGCGAGCTAAGATTTGCCCAGGTCAGACGGCTCAAATTTTGCGAGCCCTGCTCCCGCCGATAACCGGCGGGCTCCATTGCGGCAACTTCACCGTCTGGGTACCGCTGGAGGTCAACAACCGCTGCTCCCGCCGATAACCGGCGGGCTCCATTGCGGCGGCCACAAGACCCTAGTGCAGGCCTTGGCCTGCACTGCTGCTCCCGCCGATAACCCAAGGGAGATACGGCGTTCTTCCGGGCCGCTAGCTCTCGCGGGCCTGGGGGCCAGGTTCCATGCTGGTGCCCTGAAGGTATTGGGCGATACAGCCTGGACCGTGCCGGGCGTCCAGCCAGTGCTCCAGCTCGGTGAGGTCACCGCTGATCATCGCCGCGACGAAGTGCTGGTGGAGTTCGCCTGGATCGTCAGCGAGCTGGCGCCCGAGCGCCCGGTATCGTCCGGTCGCAGCGCTGCTGAAGCCTGCCAGGGCGCGCAGGTACGAGTGAGCGGCAGCGCTGGCGTCCTTGATAGCGGTTGCGGGGAGTGCCACGGTCGTGTCCTCGAAGGCGTACCGGGCGACACAGGCCGGGTTGGCCATGCCGGTGATTCCTTCCGAGGCAGCAGCCTGCCGGGCGATCGTGGTCGCCTCGGTATCAGTGGCGCCTCGGGTAAGAAAAATCTAGCCCGGACGGCAGACGGGCAGGTCGGGGATGGGGCAGGACGGAGGCAGCGTCGGCCGCTGCCAACCAGACGGTGGCAGGGCCTTGCGTTCGAGCGCTTTCGTACCCATTATGTTGACTACCGGGGCAAACGGTACTTTTACTCTTTGTAGTGGAGACCCGGATGCCCGATTTCCTCGCGGCGCCGTTTCTTGGCCAGTATCTTCTGCTACGGCCCGGCAGCACCGATGGGGTGCAGCTCCCTCGCGGCTACTTCGATCAGCTCACCCAGGCCGCCGCTGCGGGCGGCTCGTACCCGCCCTGGCTGCCGGGCCTGGCCCGGCAGCGCTGGGGGATGGAGCTTCCGGCCGCTGCCCCGATGGAGGGGCGGGTGCTGGTCCGCGAGGAGTCGCCGTACGGGTACGGGCGGGCAAGCTGGGAGATCAATCTCGGCTGTAACTATGCCTGCTCGCACTGCTACCTGGGCTTGAAAGAATTCGCCGGGCTGCCATGGCCGGACAAGGCCCGGCTGCTGCACATGATGCGGGATGCGGGCGTGGTCTGGCTCCAGATCACCGGGGGCGAGCCGACCATCGACAAGGACTTCACCGGCGCCTACCGGCTCGCGTCCGAGCTGGGCATGATGCTGACGGTCTCCACCAACGGCTCTCGCCTGTGGCGGCCCGACCTGCTGGAGCTGTTCACCACACTGCCGCCGTACCGCCTGGTGATCAGCCTGTACGGGGCCACGGAGGAAGCCTATGACGGGCTGACTCAGCGCCGGGGTTCCTATAAGGCGTTCCGGCGGGGCATCGCTGCCGCGATCGAGGCGGAGCTGCCCGTGCGGCTCAACATCGTCGTCACCGACGTGTCAGCTGATGAGACACAGGCGATGGCGGCGCTGGCCGAGCAGTGGGGCGTGCCGCACAACATCTACACGAACATGACGCCGACGATCTACGGGGGCGGGGAGTCGCTGCTGGCGCAGTCTGCTGAGCACCTGCGCACCCGTAAGGCGTTCACCGGCTGCAACGCCGGTCATACGTTCTTCCACGCCGACCCGCACGGCAAAGTGTCGATCTGCAAGGTCGGCCGTGATGACCAGGTCGACCTGATGCACGAGGGGCTGGACGGCCTGCGCCGCCTGGGCGCCATCGCGGATCAGCTCATGCTTCGCACCGGGGGCTGCTCCGGCTGCCAGCTCGCTGGCACATGCCGGGTGTGCCGGCCGCTGGCCAGGCAGTTCCAGGAGGCGAAGGCGCCGCTCACCTACTACTGCCAGCACGGAGACAAGAACCAGCACGCAGAAGGAAACAGGAGGTCAGCATGACCGCAGTAGCCCTCGCCCTCTACCCGACCCGGCCCGCCGGGGAAGCCGTACCGGAGGTCACCGTCCCGGTGATGGTCGAACTGGACCAGGTCATCGAGTCCACGACATGCTCGTGCAACGCGGGCGACGATAACCCCCACTGACCCGCCCGGCGCGATCAGTCCTGACCGCGCCGGCGCGGTCAGTCTCAGCGGGTCCCTGGCGTGTCGCGCGCCAGGGACCCGCTTTCGCGCGGGCGGCACGAGTATCGTGCCGCCATGGGAATCCGGTGGGACTGGCTCAACCCGGTCATGACCGCCCCGTACGTGCCGGCCCTCGGCCCGGCCCACCCCGCCGCCGTCACCCCCGGCCTGTTCGCTGACGTGATCGGGATCGCGGGGACCAGCCGGTTCCTGCCGCACGACAAGGACCGCCGCTGGGCCGACCGCAAGGACGAGCAGGTGCTCGCCGGGGCCATTACCCAGGAACCCGGCCTAGTGCTCGTCCCGACGCTGAGCACCCGCCGCAGTACCTGCGTCAAGGTCCACGTCTACAGCCAGCATTCGCGCGGCGCGCTGAGCCGGGCCGCCGAACTCGGCAGGCGGCTGTGCGACGAGCACGGCGCCGCCAAGGGACGGCTCATCTGGTTCCTGCCGCCCGGCAGTGATGCTGATCCTGTCGCGGCGTGCACTCGTATCCAGATGCGGACCTTCAGCCCCGGCGATCATGCCCCCAGAGCGGAACACGACGTAGTCCCGCTCGGCGAGGTCACCGAATCCGTGCGTGCGACGTTCAGCGTGTTCGCGGAGAAGCTTGCCGCCGAGGGTTTCGCGTTCCTTGACGCCCGCGTCCGGGACGGCGGCACCGGCCCGGTGCTCATCTGCCGGCGGGACAGCAGGATCGTCGGGGCGATCGGCCCGATGGAGATCATGCCGGACAGCCGCGGAGCGGCCCGGCTGCTGCCGCAGTATTTCGGTGTCCTGCCTGAGTACCGGGGGCTCGGTCTCGGCCGGTCCCTGTGGCGGGCCGCTATGCAGTGGGGACAGCAGCACCGGGCTGCCTACCAGCTCCTGCAAACCGAGGTCGATGGCGCATCCGACCGCCTGTGCCGCTCCGAGGGGCTGACCAGCCTCGGCCTGGTGTGCAGCACCACGCTCTGAACAGCGGTCGGCGCTTCCCCGGCCCGTTCACGGACCAAGCGGCGCGGGGTGCCACGCCGCTGGCGCGGCACCCCGCCACGAGACCCGCGCAGCCACACCGGGGCAACGGGCTGGCCGCGCGGGGGTCTTATCAGAAGAATGACGCTGCCAACGGGAGCCTTCGTTTCATACCAGCGCCCACACGACTTTCCCGCCTTCATCGCGTACGGGGTAGCTGCCCCACTGGTCGCTGATGGCTTCGACCAGCAGCAGGCCCCGGCCGGTCTCGGCATCGTCGCCACTGCTCATGCGCACGGGAGGTTCCGGGCTGGCATCCCACACGAGAATCACAACCCGTACCGTGTCTGACAGAAGCCACAGCCGTACCGGCGTGGCCCCGGCCGCCGCGCGGGCTGCCTGGACCGCGTTCGTCACTAGCTCGGACACCAGGAGCTCGGTGGATTCTTGCAGCGCGCTCAGGCCCCATTCCCACAGGATCTGGCGTGTCCAGGCCCGGCCGCAGCCCGGCGCGGTGGGCAGCGCGCCCAGGTCCAGCGCCGCGTGCAGCGGCCAGCCCGCCAGGGCTGGCTGCGGCTGATCGGGGCGTGGCTGCATCGTCTGTTTTCTCGTCGCGGTCATGCTGGCCATGAGGGTGCCTCCGTCAGGTGCCGTCCACCGTGCTGCAGGCCCGCTGTCCCAGGCTTGGCCGACCCGGAACCACGCTGGAGCTGCTGTTACGGCTGCTGCTTCGCGCTGTCGCACGAGTGGTCACCGGGTCTCCCCGGAGGTTCCGCCGGGGTCCAGTTCCCCCGAGTCGTCCTGGAGGGCGGCCATGAGGCCGCGGAGCACGACCGCCATATGCTCCGGGTACTGCGGGTAGCCGCCCTGGAGATCCGCGGCCATCTGATCGGGTGTCCCGCCGGGATGGGCGAGCATCCACTGGCGCACCCTCTCCCTGGCCGCGTCCAGGTCGATGCGGTCCAGGTCGCGGTACCTCACCGGGTACCTCCTGGTGCCGGTCCCGGCCCGGCGCTCGCGGTGTGCCCGCTGGCGATGGCTGGTCCGGGTGGCTGGCCGGGGCGGGGCGGGCGGACCATGGGGTACATCACGGCCTCGGGCAGGAACAGGGGGCCGCCGCTGTCGGCGTAGCCGTGTGCCAGGTAGAGGCGGCGGGTGCGCAGGTCGGAGGCTTCCAGGTAGGCGGGGATACTGTCGCGGTCCAGGGCGGCGTGGTGGGCGCGCAGCAGCGCACTTCCGGTGCCGTGTCCTTGCCGGTCCGGGCGCACAGCCAGGATGGCCAGGTGATGATGGGCGTACCCCGTGGGGTGCCGGCCCTCCAGCGTCTTGTCGAAGACCCGGAACCGGTCAATCCACGGGCCAGTCACGGCGGCTAGCTGCTCGTCATAACCCTCGGGCGAGGGCACCGGCTCTTGCCCGGCGGGCAGCCACAGGGCGACGGCGTCCTGGGCAGGGGTAGTGCAGACGAGACCGTCGGCCAGGGCGTGCTCGACGTAGAGGCGGAAGTAGCCAGGGAAGATACGGCGGCGGGCGGCCGGGTCGGGGATCAGCCACCGGGAGACCGCCAGGTCGAAGAACGCATCGGCGATGACCTGGCTCAGGACACCGGCACAAGAGCCGTCCGCGAGGACCACGGCCGGATCTGCCGGGCGGGAGGTCATGACACCATCCCCGGATCGAAGGAGCTGCGCTGGCCGGCGGCGGCGTGCGCGCCCAGCCCGATGGTGGCGTACACCTGCGGGCGGCGGGACCGGAGCACCAGCGCCCAGACCAGCCCGGCCACCGCGACAGCGGTCTCGGCCAGGATCACCACGACTTCGGCGCACAGCAGGACACCGAGGACCCGGCCGGTGATGTCGACCCGGGCCAGGCCCAGCACGGTGACCACCGCCCAGGCGGCCAGCGCCCACGCCCACCACGCCGCGCGCAGCCCCAGGTGCGCGGACGCCTCAGCGGCGGCGTTCGGCCCGAACGCCCCGTACAGGCCCACCTGCAAAAAACTGTAGGCCAGCAGCGCGACCAGCGCGGCGGCCACCCCGGTGACCCGGCCCAGGCCCGCCGAGATGAACGCGTAGAACGCCCCGGCATTGCGGATGTGCCGCGTCATGGCGACGTACCCGCTGGCCCAGATGGCCAGGATCACCGCGATCACCAGGAACGCGGCGGGGATGCCGGTCAGCCCGGTGGTGGCGTACGCGGTGGGGATGACCCCGGCCGCCACCGTCAGCGGCGCGACCCCGGCCAGGACGAAGAACAGCACGGCGGGCACGCCGAGCCGGTCGCGGGCCAGCGCCCGCGACAGGCTGCCCGGCCGGGACCCTGCCGTATGAGTTCGGGACATCAGGGGACTCCTGGTTCTTTGATTGTGATAGGGGGGGATGGTTCAGGTCCTGTGGGCCAGTACGGCTCTGTCGACGGCTGCCTGGACGGCGGCGGTGAGCTGCTGCAGGTCCGATGGGAGTGCGCTGACGGACTGCTCGATGCTGCGCCCGGCTGCGGGGAGGTACTGGTCCAGCCGGAACCGCAGCCCGCATCCGGCGGCGAGTCCGGCCAGGATCGCGGCGTGGGCGGTCAGCGGCCGGGTGGCGTCGGTGGCCGGGCGGGCTCGCAGCAGCGGCGCGAACGCCCAGTCCGGGTTCACCGGCACCCAGCGCGGGGCACGCCACGGCACCCGGCCGCCGGCCCGGGTCAGGTACCCGGCCCGTTCCAGCCGGGCCGCCACGTTGCCGGCGGCGCTCCGGCCCAGGAACAGCAGCCAGTCCGGCACCGAGTACGCCCCGGACTCGGCGGCGACCTGGTCCCGGACCTGCCGGGCCAGGTCATCACCGGGCCAGGTGCGCCCGACCGTCACCGCGCCGTCATCGCCGGTGAAGACGCAGCCGCCCAGCATCAGCTCGGCCAGCAGGGCGCCGGCCAGCCCGATGCCCAGCGGACGCGGCTGCAGGAAAGACCGGCCGCTGGTCTCGTGATGCGCCATCAGGTAGAGGTCATCGGCGACCATCCCGGTGCCGCCCAGCCCGCCGCTCAACGTCCCCCCACACCGCTGCCGGCCGGCAGCCCGCGCGCTGCCTGCTGCCGCTTTCCCGCGGCGGGCAGCACCGCCCTCAGCCTGCCGTCCTGGCCTGCCCGGTCGCTGACCGCCACGGTGATGCTGGCCCGGACGTGGTAGCCGAGCCCTGGCACCCAGCACAGGACGCCTTCGCTGGCCAGTTCGCGGAAAGCCCGCCCGGTCGTCCCGGGCGCGAGGGGACACTCCAGGCCCAAGCTGGTTACCGGCGGGACTCGGCTCCCGGCCTTGACCGCGCCGCTGGCGATACGCTCCAGCAGGGCGTTCGCCACCCGTACCCATTCGCGCTTGTCGCCGTCCACACCGATCACCAACCGCAAGCCCGGCACGCCCGCCGTCCCGGGGGACCACGGCTCCCCGCCCATCAGCGGCCCGCACGCGGCCGGCGGCTCTGCTGCTGCGTGAACAGCGCGAATCCTCGCCGAACTCGCGACCCTAGACGGGGCCGTCTCGCGAGCCCCCGCGTCCGACGCTACTACGCGCTTCCGTAAAGCCCTAGCTCAAGCTCTGCCGACGATATGACCAGGATGGATCAATGACGACTGTGCTCGACGACAGCGCATGGATGACTCTCGCGTGCGAACTCGCGCGCAACTGCCCGGTGTCCGATCACGCCTACTCGGTAGGCGCAGTGATCGTGGGCAAGAACGGTAACGAGGTCGCTCGTGGCTGGTCGCGTGAGCATGACCCGCATGTTCACGCCGAAGAGTCGGCACTGAGCAAAGTCGCACCCGACGACCTACGGCTGATCGGAGCAACGATCTACTCCACGCTGGAACCGTGCTCGGAACGCAAATCGCGGCCCGTCGCCTGCACTCAGCTCATCATCAATTCCGGCATACGCCGTGTCGTCACCGCGTGGCGTGAGCCCTCGTTGTTCGTCGCTGACTGTCAGGGCGTCGAACTGCTCAAGCAGGCCGGGGCCGAGGTAGTCGAGATGCCCGAGTTCGCGGATGCCGCGATGGCACCTAACCGCCACCTCAAGCTCTGACCTGTGATGGACCTCTGGTGTACCGGCGTGGTCCCGTGTGCTTAACTTTTCGTCTGTACCGCACCGCATCGCCACCTTGTTACACCGCGCGGGCACCCGTGCTCACGCGCGGGGCGTGGCGGACCCGGTAGTCCACTCCGCCTTGCACGAGGAGTTCGCACACCAGCAGCTAGACCTTCCGTGGTCCTCGCGCCGGCATTTCATGTGCCTGCCGTGGACCTTCGATATACCCAAGACGCCCGGCTAGACCGCTGACCTGCTGACTCGCTAGGCCGAGAGTCACTTGTGGCGGCTGCGGAAGATCAGCGCGAGCAGGTTGCGCTGATCTTCGGTCAGCGGCAGAAAGCGCGTCGGCCACCTTTTTGACATGTGTGTTCGAGGCGTCTTCGTCGCACGGCGCGTGGCACTGCCGACGCGATACCTCGTCTGACCTCATCCTCTGCCAGTCCAGCGACCGCGGCCGGTCACAATGAATGTCACAATCCCGTTACGGGCTTACCGACAACGTAGGCATTCTGGCTGATGGCCTGTCCGCAAGGCTTGCCCCGCCAGATCCGTTACCTGCTCGCTGGCTAGCCTCGGCTGGCATCCTTCGCGGTGTCGGGCGACGTGCCCTTCACTCTGATGGCGATGCGTGGCTCGCTGTTGTTAGGGCGAACCCGGTGCCGGCTGCTGCGCATACCAGGGCCGGGAGCGGGAGCGCGTCTGCCGGCCCGGCTGCGGAGCCCAAGCAGGTGAGGGCGCCTATAGCGGCGACTCCGAGTGTGGCTCCGGCCTGGCGGGCGGCGTTGAACAGCCCTCCGGCGGATCCGGCTGTTCCTTGAGGTGCGGCGTCGGCATCCTGAGCGAAGAGTTCGACAAGTCGGGTGCCGGGGCACGATCGGCATCGCCTCGATCCGCATCTGGCTGCGCGAGCGTGTCAGAGTGTCAGATGGCCGCGGAGCATGCCCTGATGCGCTCGGCCGCGCTGGGCGCCTGCCGGACGCCGGCCTGATATGCGGGAACCCCGGCAGTGAGGTCGGTGATGTCCGGACCGAACGCCTCGATCGCGTCGGCGTCCGGGACCAGCCGGACGACCTCCTGTGCGCCTGCTGGGGGGCCGCGAAGGACCGACGGCCAGCGAACGGGACCGCGTTGACCGTGACCATCTCGTTGTCCGTCTTGCCATGCCAGCCCAGCCACGGTTGGCCAACGTGCGCGATCAGGCTGACATCGCGCAGCTCCGTACGGCGACAACAACTCCTGCGGCACGCCAATGAACCCCAGCATGTCCGCCGCTGCGCGGCAGTGCTTGGCTCGGCCCGAAAGTGTGATTACCAATTAACCGCGCGAACTAGATGTCGTCTAGTCCGTCGCGTCTCTCGCTACATCATCTACGGCTAGCCTAAAAAGATCATCTGTGAAAACAACGACGGCTGGCGGTGGGAACCAGTCTCAGGGCTCCTGACATAGCGAAATAGTTCATGCAGTGCCGTGGTGTTCTTTGACTTCGTATCGCAGGACGAGGTGGGTTCCGGGGTAGCGGGTTGCGGTGGTGGTGAGCTGTTCGCAGAGGGCGGCGAGGGCGCGGGTGCGGCGGGGTGGATCACCCCGACCGCGACACCGGTGGCATCCGGACCCATTTCATCGACGACTCCTGCCGCGTCGACACCCGGAATGTGAGGCAAGGCAAGCTGTCGGCTCGACGGGGACTGTCCCACGCGAAGCGCGATGTCGACCGGCGAGATCCCGGCGGCTCTGATTTGGACGCGGACTTCACCGCGGCCTGTGTGCGGCTCGGGAAACGGGCCGACGGACAGCACCTCGGGGGGACCGAACCGGTCAAACTGGACTGCGAACATGCCCACCTCTCAGAGCTGGATGACAAGTTCCGGACGTTTGCGCAGATCGAGGAGCTGTTCGACGGGCTTGAGCTCGTCGAGCCCGGCGTGGTGCTCGTCCCCGACTGGCGGCCAGATCCCGGCACCCCCGGCGTAGACGACCATCCGGTCCTGCGGCTCGCCGCGGCTGGAGTGGCACGCCAACCGTGAGCTGAATAAGGTACCGGCCGCTGTTACGGGGGATCGTTCGGCCCAAAAGAAAGGGGCGCGGCGCTGGGCCGGCCCCTTTCCTCCTTCGCCGCTAGTGCCCGATGGCCATCTGGATGATCCTGACGATGACCAGGATCATCGCGATCGCCAGGTAGCTGCGCAGCACGGCCAGACAGATCTTGCGGCCGCCGGACATGATCGGCTTGGACAGCATATTCAGCGGCGGCATCCGCCAGCTTTCGCGGTCGCGGCGATCCACTTCAACCGAGCTGTGCGACCGGAGCGACCGGATCAGCGTCCAGCCGCCTGCGGCGACGGAAGCCACCGCGCAGCCCAGGAAGATGGTCAGGATCTGCCGCTCGGTGATGCCGGGGAACAGCACCGAGGCGGTCAGCACGACCGACAGCGTGACGAGCACGGCGACCACGGCCGAGGTGAACATGTTGGTGCCGCGGCGGTTGACCCAGGGTCCCAGGACCGCGCGGTCGTTGCACAGCAGCAGCAGGAATACCGTCGCGGCCGGCAGCAGCACGCCGGCTAGCGCCTGGACGCCCTCGATGATCACCCCGAGCGGGACGCCGGGGATCAGCACGATGGCCGCGGCGACGGCGATCAGCACGGCGTAGATCGCGTAGAAGCCCTTGGCCTGGCGGAACCCGCGGTGCAGCGAGTGCTTGAGGCCCAGCGTGTCGCCGACCGCGTACGCGGTGGACAGCGAGACCGCGAACGCGCCGATGATCGAGGCATCGAGCAGCGCCACCGCGAACACCACGCCCGCGACCCGGCCCGCGTGGGCCGCGATGCCGTGCGCCAGGCCCGCCGCGTCGGTGAAGTGGCCCGCGGCGGGCGTGCCGGCGAAGGCGGCGGCGGTCGCGCCTATCACCGCGGCCGCGCCGAGCACCACGATCACGATGCCGATCCACAGGTCGACCTTCTCGTAGCGGATGAACCGCGGCGTGATCCGCTTGTCGACCACGTAGGACTGCTGGAAGAACAGCTGCCAGGGCGCCACCGTGGTGCCGACGATGCCGATGATCAGCAGCATGACCGTGGCCATCTGCCCGGAGCCGCCCGGCAGGCTGGGGACGGCGAAGCCGTGCGTCATCTGCGCGCCCGACGGGTGGCTGAACAGGTACAGCGGGATGAGGAGCAGCGATCCGGCGCAGAACGTCACCGCGATCCGCTCGAACCTGCGGAAGCTGCCGGTGAACGCCGCCGCCAGGATCACTCCCGCGGCGAGCAGCACCGCCACGATGCGAGGCACGCCGAGGTACCCCGCCGCGAGGATGATCCCGATGAACTCGGTGACAAGAGTCAGCGCGTTCAGGATGAACAGGTCGATGACTTCCAGCGCGCCCCAGAACTTGCCGAACCTCTCGATGATCAGCCGGGCGTGACCGACTCCGGTGACCGCACCGAGCCTGAGCACCATTTCCTGGTTCACGTAAAGCACGGGGATAAGCAGCAGCAGCGTCCACAGCAGCCGGGTGCCGTAGTTCTGGCCCGCCTGCCCGTAGGTGGAGAACGCGCCCGCGTCGTTGTCGCCGCACATCACGATGAGCCCGGGGCCCACGATGGCCAGCAGCGTCTTCAGCTTGGCGGAAAGCCCGGCCCGCGGAGCCAGGTCGTCGGCGCTGATCGTGCCGAGCGCACCGCGGATGTCGCCAACGTGCGCGTCGTCAAGGACGGCGGTACGGGAGGCACGGGTAATGGTGGCCATGGTAAACACCCCTCTCACGTCATGGGAACTGACGAGATCGGGGGCACGCGCCTAACGACCCCCGAGAGGGGTCACGCGAACTTAACGGCCCGCAATGGGCCTGACTAGACAAGGCGTGTGCCCGCAACAGAATGAGACAGCGGCGAGATGGGCCAACTTCGGCCCGGACTATCAGAGTCCATCGCGTGCCTCCCTTCTGCCGCGACGCACGGGGGCGCCAGGCCGCTATCCGCGTGACACCAGAGGAACACTCGCCAGGAGCAAGGAAATCCCTGGCGACACCTCTCTCGTAAGAGCTTTGGCACTCCACGGCGTATTGCGGTCGCCGGCGCCTGACCGGTGCCTCGACCGCCAGCCACTTGGCCTCACCCCTTAGGCCGGGGAGAGGTGTCCTGATCCGGAGCGTCTCTCGACGGTTGGGATCAGTGGCCTATGTCCGTGAAGACGCCTCACCGAACGAGGTGTCCCGTTTCAACCTCACTCAGCATGCACTGGGTGAAAGCGGAGTGTCAAACCGGGCGCGCCAGGGGAGGCACCGGGAGGCCCAGGCCCGGCAGGACCTGGGCTGACGCGAGCGCCGCGAGCAGCCGCCCGGGCAGCCTCAGCTTGGAACCGCGGATACCCGATCCGACGATCACCGATCCGGTCTTGGCCACGGCCTCGTCGATCAGGACCGGCCAGGCGGCCGGCAAGCCGATCGGGGTGATACCGCCGTACTCCATGCCCGATGCCGCGGTCACCGCTTCTACCGGGGCGAACGACGCCTTCCGCACGTCCAGGTGCCTGCGCACCAGGCCGTTGACGTCCGCCCGCGTGGTCGCGGCCACCACGCAGGCCGCGTCGCCGGCCTGGCCGCCGCGCCTGGTGGCGATGACCACGCAGTTCGCCGACTCGGCCGGCGCGACGCCGTAGCGCTCGCAGAACGCGGCCGTGTCCGCCAGCGCCGGATCGATCCCGGCCACCTCAACATCGTCGGCGCCCGGCAGGCCGGCCAGCAGATCGCACAGCGCCGCCGCCACCGGCGCGGCCAGCAGATCCGGCCGGGACAGCGCGGCAGCGAAGTCGAGCTGAAGACCCATGCCCCTATCCAAGCAGAGAACACCCGCCCGCCTGAGACGGTCCGGTCCGCCCGGCACCACGACGGCCTGCGGCCGCGGCCGGAGATAGGGTGTTGACTCGTGACCGGGCACCTTGACCATCCATCATTCATGTTCCGGACCGCGACCGAGGTGGCGGAACTCGATATCCCGGCGGAAGATACCGGCGCCGCGGGGAAACGGGCCCTGTGGTCGGGTGCCATCGCCCCGGGCTGGGACATTGCGGCCAACGCGAACGGCGGGTACCTCCTGGCCATCGTCGCCCGTGCGCTGAGCGGCGCGCTCGGCCGTCCCGACCCGGTGACGATCTCGGCTCACTACTTCAATCCGGGCAAGCCCGGTGACGTGACGATCGAGACCCGGGTCCTGAAGCACGGCCGCAGCTTCGGTTCTGGCACCGCCGTGCTCCTTTCGTCCGGACGAGCGCTGTTGAGCTGCATCGGAACCTTCGGCGACCTCACCGAGGCGTCAGGTCCGGAGATCATCGACCAGGGCCCTCCGGCGATGCCCGATCCTGGCGACTGCCTGCCCGTGGTGGCAACCGACACTTTCCCGCCGCCGTTCATGGGGAAGATCGAGCTCCGGCTGCATCCGGAAGACGGCCAGTTCCTCCTGGGCAAACGCACCGGGCAAGCGTTGATGCGTGGCTGGTTCCGGCTCCGCAACGATGAGCCGACTGACACTATCGCTCTTTTGTGTGCGGTCGACGCCTTTCCGCCGACAGCCTTCAATGCCGATTTCCCTGTGGCGTGGACGCCCACCATTGAGCTCACCGTGCACGTTCGCGCCCGCCCGGAACCGGGGTGGCTGCGGTGCAAATTCGCCACGCACTTCGTGACCGGCGGCTTCCTGGAAGAGGACGGCGAAATCTGGGACCCGGCCGGGCGGCTCGTCGCCCAGTCGCGCCAGCTCGCCCTGGTGCCGCGCGGCCACCCGGCGCAGGCATAATGACACCCAGCACGCACGGACCAGCAATACCGGGAGGCAACGATGCCGCTGTTCTCAAACCAGCAGAACCAGCCCTCGGCGGTGTGGGAGCCGAAGGCGGCCGACGGTCGGCTCGCTCAGACGGCAGGCGCCAATCCAGCCGGAGTCTTTACCTCTGACCTTTCTGTTTCGGAGTACGTGCTGCTCGGAGAGGCCGGGTTCGAGCCGCTCGGTTTCGTGGTCGGCTCCTCGATCTACCATGTCGGCCTGCAGGTCGGCCGGTGGAGCCAGAACACCGAGCTGCAGGTTCTCACCCAGGCCATGTACAACGCCAGGGAACTGGCCATGGCCCGGATGCGCGCCGAGGCCGACCACCTGTCGGCCGACGGCATCGTCGGCGTGCAGTTGCGGATGCAGATGTACGCCTGGGGCCAGAGCTGCCTGGAGTTCGTGGCCACCGGCACCGCGGTCCGCCATCTGGCCGGCCAGGGGGCGCACCGTGCGCCCGACGGCCGCGCATTCACCTCTGACCTGTCGGCGCAGGACTTCTTCCGGCTGCTGGCGGCGGGCGCGGTGCCGGTCGCGTTCGTGCTCGGCACCTGCGTGTATCACATCGCGCACCAGGGCGTCATGCAGTCGCTGCGCCAGGCCAGCCAGAACCAGGAAATGCTGCAGTTCACCCAGGGCGTCTACGAGGCACGCGAGCTGGCGCTGGTGCGGATGCAGGCCGAGGCGACGCAGGCCCGCTCGTCCGGCATCGTGGGCGTGAGCGTGGATATCGCGAATCACGTCTGGGGCGAGCACGCGACCGAGTTCCTGGCCACCGGCACGGCGATCCGCCGGCTGGCCGAGGAGCACCGGCTGCCGGAGACCTCCCCCAAGCCGACGTTCACGCTCGGCCTGGACCAGTAGCCCGGCGCGCCCGCTCCGCTGCCGCTCCGCTCCCGCTCCCTCTCCCACTGGCGCTGGAAGGGTTGGCCACCGAAAACTGTTAGGTAATGGGGGCCGATCCGATTTATTCTTCCCGCCGGTATGGAGTCGTGTTCTGTGGTGTCTTCACCCGCCCGCCTCGATAGGCGCAAACCGCGCCTCGAGGCCAGGGCCGGGCTGCGGGCTGCCCGCCGGGCTGCCCGCCTGGCGGCCATGCCGCCGATCTCATATCCGCCTGAGCTGCCGGTCAGCCAGCGCAAGGACGAGATCATGGGCGCCATCCGCGACCACCAGGTGGTGATCATCGCGGGGGAGACGGGCTCGGGGAAGACGACCCAGATCCCCAAGATCTGCCTCGAGCTCGGCCGCGGCGTCGACGGGCAGATCGGGCACACCCAGCCGCGCCGGCTGGCGGCCAGGACGGTCGCCGAGCGGATCGCCGAGGAACTGGGCAGCCCGGTCGGCGAGACCGTGGGCTACCAGGTGCGCTTCACCGATGTCTCGGCCGATGACACGCTGGTCAAGCTGATGACCGACGGCATCTTGCTGAACGAGCTCGCGCGCGACCGGGACCTGCGCCGCTATGACACGCTGATCATCGACGAGGCGCACGAGCGCAGCCTGAACATCGACTTCATCCTCGGCTACCTCAGGCAGCTCCTGCCCAGGAGAGCGGACCTGAAGGTGATCATCACCTCCGCCACCATCGACCCGCAGCGGTTCGCGGCCGCCTTCGGCGACGCGCCCGTGGTCGAGGTGTCCGGGCGGACGTATCCGGTGGAAGTGCGGTACCGGCCGGCCGATGACGGCGACCAGGGCCAGGCGATCAGCGACGCGGTGGACGAGCTTTCCGCCGCGGGGCCGGGTGACGTCCTGGTGTTCCTCAGCGGCGAGCGCGAGATCCGTGACACCGCCGACCTGCTGGCCGGCCGGGAGCGGCTTGAGGTGCTGCCGCTTTACTCGCGGCTGGCCGCCGCCGATCAGCACAAGGTGTTCCAGCGGCGCGCGTCTTCGAGCTACAGCCGCCGGGTGGTGCTCGCGACCAACGTGGCCGAGACTTCGCTCACCGTGCCGGGCATCAAGTACGTTATCGACCCGGGCACGGCGCGCATCTCCAGGTACAGCCACCGGACCAAGGTGCAGCGGCTGCCGATCGAGCCCGTCTCGCAGGCTTCGGCCAACCAGCGCAAGGGCCGCTGCGGCCGCACCTCCGACGGGATCTGCATCCGGCTGTACTCCGAAGAGGACTTCGAGTCCCGGCCGGAATTCACCGATCCCGAGATCCTGCGCACCAACCTGGCCTCGGTCATCTTGCAGATGGCGGCTATCGGCCTGGGGGACGTCCCCAGGTTCCCGTTCATCGATCCGCCCGACGCCCGGAACATCGCCGACGGGCTGACCCTGCTGGCCGAGTTGAACGCGTTCGCCAGCGGCCGGATCACCGGCCTGGGGCGCAAGCTGGCCCGCCTGCCGGTGGACCCGCGCATCGGCCGGATGATCCTCGAGGCCGACCGGAACGGATGCACGCGCGAGGTCCTGATCATCGCGGCGGCGCTGTCGATCCAGGATCCGCGCGAGCGGCCCGCGGACGCGCAGCAGCAGGCCGACGACAAGCACCGCAGGTTCACCGACCCCGACTCCGACTTCACCGCGTACCTGAACCTGTGGGATTACCTGGCCGGCCGGCAGCGCGAGCTGTCCTCCTCGGCCTTCCGCCGGATGTGCCGGGCCGAGTACCTGAACTACCTGCGGATCCGCGAGTGGCAGGACCTGCAGGGACAGTTGCAGAGGCTGGCAGGCGACCTCGGGGTGACGGTCAATTCCTCTTCTTCCGAACGAACCCGCGTGCTTGTTTCCCTGCTAGCTGGCTTGCTTTCGCAGATCGGCGTGAAGACCGAGCCCGCCGGGCCGGCGCCTGGCGGCGCTCAGGGGCCAGGACCCGCGCCGGCCCCGCCGGGCCAGGCGCCCGCGGGCTGAGTACCTCGGCGCCCGCAACGCCAGGTTCGCGATCTTTCCCGGCTCCGGCCTGGCCAGGAAGAGCCCGGACTGGATCGTGGCGGCCGAGCTGGTGGAGACCTCCAGGCTGTGGGCCCGGACCGTGGCCCGCATCGAGCCCGAATGGGTGGAGCCGCTGGCCAGGCACCTGGTCAAGCGCAGCTACAGCGAGCCGCACTGGGAGAAAAAGCGCGGCGGGGCGGTCGCGCTTGAGAAGGTGACGCTGTACGGGGTGCCGCTGGTGGTGGACCGTAAGGTCAGCTACGGGCGCATCGACCCGGCGGCGGCACGGGAGCTGTTCATCAGGCACGCGCTGGTGGAGGGCGACTGGCAGACGGCGCACAAGTTCTTCGCCGAGAACAGGCGGCTGCTCGCCGAGGCCGAGGAGGTCGAGCACCGGGCCAGGCGCCGCGGCCTGGTCGTCGGCGAGGACGAGCTTTTCGCGTTCTACGACGCCCGGGTACCCGCCAACGTGGTCTCGGCCCAGCACTTCGACACGTGGTGGAAGCAGGCCCGCCGGGCCGACCCCGGCCTGCTCACGCTGCAGGCGGCCGACCTGCTTCGCGACGACGCCTCGCAGGTCAGCGAGGATAGTTATCCCGACGCCTGGACCTCGCAGTCGGCGTCGATCGCGGCGCTGCCGCTGTCGTACGCCTTCGAACCCGGCACGCAGACCGACGGCGTGACCGTGGACATCCCGCTGAGCAGGCTCAACCAGGTCGACCCGGCCGAGTTCTCCTGGCAGGTGCCCGGGCTGCGCGCCGAGCTGGTGACGGAGATGATCCGGTCGCTGCCCAAGGCGCTGCGGCGCGACCTGGTGCCCGCCCCCGACACCGCCCGCGAGGTCGTCGGCCGCCTCGGGGCGCCGTCCGGGGACCTGCGCGATGCGGTCGCCCGTGAACTGCGGTCGCTGCGCGGCGTGAGCGTGCCGCGTGACGCCTGGGACCTGTCCCGGCTGCCGCCGCACCTGCGGATCACGATCCGGGTGACCGAAGGGGATCGCGTCCTGGCCGAGGGCAAGGACGTCGCGGAGCTGCAGCGCGAGCTCCGGCCGCGGCTGCGCGCGGTGCTGTCGCGGGCCGCGGGGGACATCACCCGCTCGGGCCTGACCTCGTGGAGCTTCGGCGCGCTGCCGCAGGTATTCGCCGAGGGCACGGTGGTCGCCTATCCCGCGCTGGCCGACGCCGGCGGCACGGTGGACGTGCGCCTGTTCGAGACCGAGGCCGCGGCGCGCACGGCGATGTGGGCCGGGACGCGGCGGCTGATCCTGCTCGGCGCCCCGTCGCCGGTCAAGTCGATCGCGGGCAGCTTGTCCACCCGGGCGAAGCTGGCGCTCAGCCACAACCCGCACGGCAGCGTCGCGGCGATGTTCGCCAACTGCGTCAGCTGTGCCGCCGACGACCTGATGGCCGAGGCGGGCGGCCCGGCCTGGGATCGCGAGGGCTTCGAGCGGCTCTGCGCCGCGGTCCGGTCCCGCCTGCACGAGGTGACCGCGGAGGTGGTGCGGCGAGTGGAGGCGGCGCTGCGGCTGGCGCACGCCGTCCAGACCCGGCTGGACGACCTGCGCAGCGACGCCGCCGGGCCGGCCGTGGCCGACATGCGCGCGCAGCTTGCCGGGCTCATATACCCGGGGTTCGTGACCGCGACCGGCTACCGGCGGCTGCCGCACCTGACCCGCTACCTGCAGGGGATAGAACGCCGGCTGGACAAGCTGCCGGAAAACCCGGCCCGCGATGCGGCGAACATGGCCATCGCCCAGCGGCTGGAGGCGGCGTACCGGCAGGCGGTCGGGGACCTGCCCGCGGCCCGCCGGGACGACGCCGGGGTGAGCGAGGCGCGCTGGATGCTCGAGGAACTCCGGGTCAGCCTCTTCGCCCAGACGCTCGGGACCCAGGTCCCGGTATCGGAGAACCGCGTGCTCGCCGCGCTCGGCCGCCTCAGCGCCTAACCCGGCCTGCGAATACTCACCCGCGCCCGGGCGTGTCGTTGCCGCCCACTGGACTACTTAAAATGCTACGTTTCTCGTCAAGTAGCACATAGTTCGTTTTAGCGGCGTAAGGACCGCAGGAAGGCAGGAACCGTGACCGGAGAACCCCCCGTACGGCGCCGCCTGGTCGGAGGCGCGCTGCGCCGGTACCGGGAGAACGCGGGCTATGTGCTCGAAGACGCGGCCCGTATGCTCGAGTGCGACCGATCGAAGATCAGCCGGATCGAGACCGGCCAGCGCGGCATCAGGCCCAAGGAACTGCGCGAGCTGCTGACCGAGTACGGCGTGCCGGATAGCGAGCAGGCTGCCCTGCTGGCCATCGCGAGCCGCGGCGGTCAGCGCGACTGGTGGCACCCGTATGCGGGCATCTTGCCCGAGGCGTACCTGGACTACGCCATCATGGAGTCGGCCGCTTCCGAGATCATGGTGTACGAGGCGCAGCTCGTGCCCGACCTGCTGCAAACCGACGACTACGCTCGCGCCCTCGCCGCCGCCGAGCCGGGTTACACCACGAGCGAGCAGCGCGAGGAGGCCGTGACGGCCAGGGCCGTGCGGCGCCAGGCCGTGCTGAGCGGCAAGTTCGCGGGCACCATGGGGCCCCCGGGCCAGGTGGAGTCTTCGGGGCGCCGCTTGTGGGTGATCCTCGGTGAAGGCGCCTTGCACCAGGCGGTCGGCGGCCCGGAAGTGCTGGCCGGTCAGATCAGCCGCCTGATTCAGCTCGGCCAGGATTTCCCCGACCTCACCATCCAGGTCCTGCCGTTCGCGGCCGGAGCGCACGCCGCCGCCGGCAGCGGATCCCTCGCCATCTTGAGGTTCCCCGACGCGCCGAGCCTGAGCGTCGTCTACCTGGAGGCGCTATCCGGCGGCGTCTACCGGGAGAGCCAGGCGGACGTCGCCCGCTTCGTCCGCGCGTTCGCGCGGCTGCGCTCCTCCGCGCTCACTGCGGAGGACAGCCTGCGCATGCTGCGGAGCCTCCGGGGCTAGCGTGACAGACCCGGGCACGCTGCGGCCGTGACGGCCCAGCTGCCGGGTCACGGCCGCGAGCTTGTCGACGAGGTCCTGGATGTCCTGGACAGTCTTGTAGGCTCTTGGCGACTGCGCAGGCGTGTCGTTGCCGTAGCCAGCGGCGGCACCGGGCCGGCTGGCGTCATCGAGCCCTGATCGGCTGGCGTCATGCACGCTGTCGCCGGGGTTCATGCGTCGTGTCTCCTGAAGATGATTCCGAGTTGGCGGGCCAGGCGGACCTACAGGCGGGTAATTACCGTCCGGTATGCCACGTCAGCCGCATAAACCATGCTAAATCGTTTTCCCCGTTATGTCACCCATTAGCTCGTGCCCAGCGGCCGGTTCATCTTACGCTTTCACGCGGCCGGTCTCACCTCTTAGCCGTGCCTCTTAGCTGGGGCCCCGGAACACCGGGCATGATGACGCAGAGTGCTGCTAACGATTGTAAATATGACTATTGTTAACGCGCTGCGCATGCACATGCAGATGCACCGAGACAGATGCACCGAGACAGATGCACCGACACGGGCGCAATGCCAAATGAGAAATGAGAAATGAGAAATGGCGCCGCACGCTCTGGCGCATGGTCTTCTCCATCTCCTTCGAGGCGAACCTCCGGTAAACGGTGCCCACGCCGACACCCGCGTGCCTGGCGACCTCATCGAGGCTGACCTCGAGGCCGCGCTCGTTGAAGACCTCCGCGGCCGCTGTCAAGATGCGCTCACCCGTTGTCACCGGCTTCGCGTTCCTGCCCATCGGGGGGATGGTAGTGGCGGCGGGCGCGATGACCTGGTTTGCCCACCTGGGCGTGCATACCGGCTCCGTCAGCGGGGTACTCGCCCGGGCCCAGGGTTATGCACCGCCTTCTGGTGGACGGCCGGCTGCGGCGTTCACAGCTGGCTGACACCGGACTCTGACGTAAACGTTACCTGTTCTTAATTGAAAAATAAGCAATCAAATGCATGGGTGCCATTCTCGGTGCGGCCGAGGCAGAAACTCCTGGGGATGCTGTGACAGCAGGAGGGGCGTTACCTGAGGCTACGGGAAGCGACGGTGTCAGGTCATAAGAATTACATGTGCGGCTGAATAGAAACGCCCTGCCGCTGCGCGCGCCTTTGCACGGCATATTATGCTGGTTTCGTGCGTAAGCCGTCAAAGGGATCCTGGCTGACGTTAGGGGGCGACGACGTGGTCGCAGGCCTGGAACCGGGGGATCCGCCGCGGATCGGTCCGTACCGGCTGGTCGGTCACCTTGGCTGCGGGGGGATGGGCCGGGTGTTCCTGGGCCTGTCGGCTGGCGGCAGGCCGGTGGCGGTGAAGGTGATCCGGGCTGAGCTGGCCGCGGACCCTGAGTTCCGGATCAGGTTCGGCCGGGAGGTCGCCGCGGCGCGGCGGGTAAGCGGCCTGTTCACCGCCCTGGTGGTGGACGCCGATGTGGATGGCACGGTGCCCTGGCTGGCGACGGCCTACGTCGTCGGGCCCTCACTGGCCGAGGCGGTGAGCAGCCACGGGCCGATGCCGTCCCACTCGGCGCTGGCGCTCGCGGCGGGGCTGGCCGAGGGCCTCAGCGCGATTCACGCCGCGTCCGTGGTGCACTGTGATCTCAAGCCGTCCAACGTGCTGCTCTCCCAGGACGGGCCGCGGGTGATTGACTTCGGCATTTCCCGCGCGGCGGAGGCCATTTCTGTCACGGGAGCGAGCATGGTGGTCGGCTCGCCCGGATTCATGTCGCCTGAACAGGCCGTGGGTGAGGAGGTCGGGCCGCCAAGCGACGTGTTCAGCCTCGGCGCGGTCCTCGCCTTCGCGGCCACGGGCCGGGGACCATTCGGCGACGGGTCGAGTCCCGAGCTGGCCTACCGGCTGGTCTACAGCCAGCCGAACCTCGACCAGGTGCCAGCCGGGCTGCGGCCGCTGGTCGAGCATTGCCTGGCCAAGGACCCCAGCCAGCGGCCCACTGCCGACGAACTGCTCGCCGAAGTGGCCGCCGTGCAGGCCGCGACGGGATGCCTGGCCGACGCGGCCACCGGCGCGTTCGCCGAGTACTGGATGCCGGGCCCGGTCCTGGCGACTTCCGCCTCTGCAGCACGTTCAGGCCCTTCGGTCCGCGCGGGGCGAGCGCCCGGGCCAGCGGGGCTGGCTCCCGCCTGGAAGCTGATCTCGCGACGCGGGTGGTGGCGGCCACTGGCGGTGGCCGGGCTCGCGGCCAGTGTCGTCGGGGCGTCTGCCGCCATAAGCTTCGCCCTATCCGGCGCCGGCGGCCATCCAGCGGTGCAGTATCAGCCGCGAGCGGCGGCGATAGGGGCATCGCCGGCGGGTGGCCGGGGATCGGCTGCACCCACGGTCCCGGTGAGTTCGCCGTCCCCGAGGTCGTCGTCCGCTGCTCCCAGCGTGTTGCCGGCGGACATCATCCCGGCGGCGGATACGGTCACGTCGCCTGGCACGCCCCCCGGCGTCTCGCCCTCCGCCTTCACCAGCCCGTCCGCATCCGCGAAGCCGTCCCCGTCCAAGTCACCGATCGCCTCCAGGTCGCCCGCTGCTTCCCCGTCTCCAACCGCATCCGGGTCCGGGGCGCCCTCTCCCTCTCCCTCTCCCTCTCCCTCTCCTTCTCCTTCTCCGTCCATGTCACCGGCGCTGCCCCGCATTACCAGCACCGGGACGTACCAGCGGGGAACATGGGTCTATTTTGACGTCTATTACGCCGATCCGGGTCAGGACGCTCAGGGCTTCGGGTTCACCGGCTCGAACGGCAACCGATGGGTAGAGGGGTCTTACCCGTTCTCGAGTCCCGGTCGCGGCATCGTCGGAACGGACAGCGTCGCCTATCCGCTGAACCTGGGATGCGGCACCACCAGCCAGCACAAAGCCGAAATTGAGGCCTGGATCTACGACACGGCGGGAATCACCAGCCAGCCCGTGGTTATCGACCTTTCCTGCCGGGCCTGACCAGAATATCCAGGCCGCCAAACCCGGGATTCGCGGTCGGCTGAGCCGGGCGAGTTATCTCCTGCTAGTTCGATTCAGCGATTGCTAGCTGGAATCATGTCATCCGGTGGCGTGGGGGCAGTGAGACGCATGGTGCTAATGCGACGGTAGATGAAGCAGATCCAGGTAGACCACGCCTGTTCGCCGGGACGGTCCATGTTAATTCACGGCCGCAGTCATTATCGTGGTTTCTGTCGGATATGGACGTCAAAGGTGTTACTGACGTTGGGGTGGGATCTGCGTGGTGAGGGGATTGCAGCCAGGAGATCCGCACCTGATCGGTCCCTATCGGCTGGTCGGACAGCTCGGCCGGGGCGGCATGGGGCAGGTGTTCCTGGGCCTGTCCGCAGGCGGGCGGCCGGTGGCGGTGAAGGTCATCCGGGCTGAGCTTGCCGCCGATCCGGAATTCCGGGGCCGGTTCGGGCGCGAGATCGCCGCAGCGCGGCGGGTGAGCGGCTTGTTCACGGTCATGGTGGTCGACGCCGACGTGGATGGTCCGGTGCCCTGGCTGGCTACGGCTTATGTGGCTGGCCCTTCGCTGTCCGAGGCGGTGAAGGCCCGCGGACCGCTGCCCACAGGGTCGGTGCTGGCGCTGGCCGCCGGGCTGGCGGAGAGCCTGAGTGCGATCCACGCCGCGGGCGTGGTGCACCGTGACCTCAAGCCGTCCAACGTACTGCTTGCCGAGGACGGCCCGCGGGTCATCGATTTCGGTATCTCCCGGGCCATCGAATCCACGTCGCTGACTCAGGTGGGGCTGGTGGTCGGCTCACCGGGGTTCATGTCCCCGGAGCAGGCCGTTGGTCATGAGGTCGGGCCGCCAAGTGACGTGTTCAGCCTGGGGGCGGTCCTCGCTTTCGCCGCCACCAGCCAGGGGCCGTTCGGCACCGGGACCACGGCGGCGCTGTTGTATCGCGTCGTCCACAGCTCGCCCAACCTTGATCGGGTGCCGGCCGAGGTACGGCCGCTGGTCGAGCGCTGCCTGGCCAAGGACCCGAGTCAGCGGCCCACCGCTGACCGCCTGCTGGCCGAGGCGGGTGCTATCCAGCCCGCCGCGGATTGGCTGCCTCAATCGATCATCCGCGCGTTTGCCCAGCAGACCACCGCAGGTCCCGCGCCAAGTACGCCCAGCGCGGCGGTTGGATTCGGCCAGGCGGCGACGGGAGCCATGGCAGCTAACTCCGCGGCGGAGAGCATGGCGGTCGGCTCCGCGGCACCGGGCACCAGCGGAGGCGGCCGGTTCGGGGCCGCGTCGGCGGGCAACCCGTTGACCGTCACGTCGGGGCAGTTGCCGAAGGTCCCGGCGCCCGGGTTGCTCCAAGGGCCGCCCGGCCCACGTGCCAGGAGGCGTCCGCGGCGCCGCTTGCGGCGGCCGCTGGCAGTGGCATTGGCTATCGGCGTGCTTCTCGCGGTCTCCGCCGTGGTTGGTTTCGCCCTGACCTCGACCACGGGGCACTCGCCCCAAGCCCCCGTCGCGCCACGACCCGCGGCGCTGACTTCCTCGCCGGCCCAGTCCGCGTCAGTCAGGCCGACGGCCCCCAGCACGTCCGCTTCCGCGTCCGTCTCCGCGACGGTGTCCTCATCCGCGAGCGCGTCAGCGACCCCGAGCGCGTACGCGTCTCCATCCGCCACCGCGAGCACGTCGGCCTCGCCGTCGCCAACCGCGTCGGCATCCGCGTCGGCGTCCGCGTCCGCGTCGGCCTCGCCGTCCGCGTCGGCATCAGCGTCTGCATCGGCGTCGGCGTCGGCGAGCGCATCCCCGTCCGTTTCCGCATCTGCATCTGCGTTGGCGTCCTCCTCCCCGTCCGCGGCCTCGTCGGCGGGCTCGTCCCCGCCGGTATCACCGTCCGCGTGACCATGGCCGGCCCGCGCGGGCGGGCGCCCGGCCGGCTCAGGCGTCGCGTTCGAGCGGGCAGCTCATGCAGCGCGGGCCGCCTCGGCCCCGGCCGAGTTCGCCACCCGGCACCGTGATGACCTCGATGCCGTTGTCCCGCAGGTAGGTATTGGTGGTCACGTTGCGCTCATAGGCAAGGACTACTCCCGGCGCGACCGCCAGCACGTTGCAGCCATCGTCCCACTGCTCCCGCTGGGCGGAATGGACGTCCTGCACGGCCGTCAGGACCTTGATGGCAGGCAGCCCGAGCGCGGCGGCCATGGCCCGGTGCATGTCCGCTGGCGGATGATCGGTGACCTTGAGCTCACTGGCCGTGGCACCCGGTTCGACCGTGTAGGACGGCAGCATGCCCATCCCGGCGTACTTGGTGAACACTCCGTAGTCCGCCATCGTCAGCAGCGTGTCCAGATGCATGAACGCGCGCGTCTTGGGCATGTCGATGGCCACCAGGCAACGGGCCGCCTCAACTGCGAACAGCCGGCGGGCGAGCGCTTCCACCGCCTGCGGCGTGGTGCGCTCGCTCATCCCGACCAGCACGGCATCGTTGCCGATGACCAGGATGTCACCGCCCTCAATGGTGGCAGGCGCAGCGTCGGCACCGTGATACCAGATTTCGAAGTCTGCCCGCGCGAACATCGGATGCCAGCGATAGATGGCCTCGTCGAACAGGGTCTCCGGGATCCGGGCCAGGCGCATCGCGTTGATGGAGACGCCGCCGTAGATCCAGCAGGAGGTGTCGCGCTGGTAGAGCAGGTTCGGCAGCGGGGCGAGCACGAACCCGTCGGGATCAAGTGAATGGAAGGCGATGCTCTTAGGCGCCGGACCAAGCTCGGTAATCTCGCGCTTGGTGATCCCGCCGGCCAGGAACTCCGCCAGGCGCGCCGAGTCGAGCCCGCCCATCGTGGCGCGCAGCATGGCGGCGGCGAGCGGCCCGTGCCAGCGCGGGTCGAACACCCGGTGCAGGATGTACTCGCGCGCGTCCGGGATCTCCAGGGTCTGGGTGAGCAGATCGATGTAATAGTGCACGACGACCCCCCGCACGCGCAGGGCATCGGCGAACGCATCGTGCTCGGCCTGGGCCCTGCTCACCCACAGCACGTCGTCGAAGAGCAGGTCCGCGGCGTTGTCCGGGGTCAGGCGCTTGAGTTCCAGGCCAGGGCGGTGCAATACCACCTGCCGCAGCCGGCCCACCTCGGAATCCACGTGGAACATGGCACCCCCGTCTGGAGAGGTCCTTCTCGTCAGTTATCTAACGGTCCGCGGTAAATCGAACACCTGACCCCCTCCGTGTCAGGAAGTTCAGGCCGGTGTCAGTCGTGCTGATCGTAGCGCTCCGTTCTCTGGAGTGACCGGGCTGCGCTGCCGCGACATTCACCTCGGCCACGTGCTCAGGTGACCCGCCGGGACCGGCTGGCCAGGATCCAGCCACGGGGCAGCGGCGCCGGTGCCTGGTGCGGGCTGCTCGCGGCGCGCCTGGAGCGTAGTGTTGGTCACGAGAGGCCCGGTGTGCCGGGCCCGGGAGGCGTTTCGTCCGGTCCCTGCTGACGCTTTCCTTCCTCAGGCGAAGGAGCGAGCAGGTGAGCGACGGTTTCGGCGCTGTCGGTGGCCTGCCGGATCCTTGGCTGGGCTGGTCTCCCTGAATGGCAGGCGACAGGCTTCATCGGATCTTGGCCGAGCTGGCCGCTGAGGGAGGCTCGTGGCGGGCAGCCCGGCTGTGCGCGGTGTGCCCGCGGATCGCGGGGGTGAGTGGTGCCGGTGTCATGCTCATGTCGGGTGACGTGCCGCGCGGGTCGTTGTGCGCTACCAACGAGGTGAGCCAGCTGATCGAGGAGCTGCAATACACGCTGGGCGAGGGCCCGTGCGTAGACGCCTACCAGCAGGACCGGGTCGTGACCGAGCCTGACCTGGCCGATCCGGTGACTCTCCGGTGGGTTGCCTTCGCCCCGCCAGCGCTGGACGCTGGCGTGCGAGCGGTGTTCGGGTTCCCGTTGCGGGTGGGCTCGGTGCGTCTGGGGGCGCTCAACCTCTACCGGGACTGGTCTGGGCCGTTGAGCGACGACCAGCACGCCGACGCGCTGGTGATGGCCGACGTGGCTGCCCGCTGGGTGCTGGAGGCCCAAGCCGGAGCGCCCCCCGGCGCGGTGGCCATCGAGTTGGAGGCCGGCGCCGACTTCCATTTCGCGGTGCACAATGCGGCTGGCATGGTCTCGGTCCAGGCGGGCATCAGCGTCACCGAAGCGCTCATCCGCCTGCGGGCCTTCGCCTTCAGCAACGACTGCCTGCTGGCCGATGTGGCCCAGGACGTCATCGGCCGCAGGCTCCGGCTCGGATGAACTCGCTCCTGTGGGGTCGGGAGACGCCGCTACTACGATGGATGCCACGGCCCGGGCGGTATCCGGCGCCGGGCCGTAACGGACCGCCGGGTGCTCAGGAGGGCGGGTTGAGATGACCCGAGAAGCCGAGGTAGTCCAGTCGCTCGTCGAGATGGCCGACACCCTCGTCGACGACTACGACGTCGCCGGCCTGCTGGCCGGGCTCGCGGACCGGTGCGTGCACCTGCCAAAGGCGTGATCGCCGAGCGGGCCGGGGTCGACCTGGCCGAGGCTGCCTTCCGGTTGCGGCGCTACGCCCGCAACCGCAACCTGCGCCTCTCCGATGTAGCCAAGACCGTGGTCCGGCACCCTCGATGGGGTGGCCCCTTGGCCCGGGACTGACCTGAACGTCGGCCACCATGCCTTTTCACACCGGCCACGCCGCTCGCGGACGGTCAGGACCACTAGGCACATTAGGCCAGCGAACGCGTGCGGCGGCCAGCCATCACCAGGCCACCAGCCGGGCATGCACACCGCCGGCCTATGCACAGGGGCGGCGGCGATCTCATCCAGCGTGCGCCAGCAGGCGGGCATCCTCCGCGTAAGCCAGATCCTCCGAGATTCCGGTCGCACCACGCTGCGCTAGGGCATCATAGCGCACACTGGCGGAGATCTGAGACGTGCACCACGATGGCTGCAGTAAGCCATCAAAGTCCGATGAGATCCAGTTATCGAACGAAGATCTGAAATAATCATTCTGGCAGTGCAGATGTCCGCAACTCACCTGTTGCGCGGCGAAGACGGCACGCCTGGGGCATCCTGCTATCGGATAAGCTAACCGGCCTTGAGCGGTAATCCTCAATGTGCCTAGTGCGCTAAACGCGGTAAACTCATACTGGACGGGACCGAAAATTAAATAGATGGCAATATTGCTGCACCGTGCGTACCTGCCTAAACTGGGCATTTTCTTGCCACGGCTAGCAGATTTCGGAGCCGCACGTGCAAGGGATCGACGGATGCTGGGGCCCGCGGCGCACCTGGCGCGCTTCTCCGGCCAGGGTTCTCCCTGGTGGGAGGCGGGATGCCGCGCCTGCCTGCGGGCAATCCGGAGGTGATACCAGGATAGTGTTTACAAATTCGTAACCTTTCGAAACGTGCAAGTAAAACAATGGTGAAAACGATTGATATCGGAGGATGGAGCTCAAGTATGAGCTACCCTGATAACGCCACGCCACTGCATGCGCCCGACGATCAGGGGAATTTAGATCATGAGCAAGCAGGTCGGCCCAGAGGCTGCCGCCGGGCAAATTTTGACGCCGGGCGCTTCCCGCAACTACGCGGCTGTGCACGACCGGGTCTCCAGCCAGGCGCTGCCCGGCGAATTTCTCCTGCGAGACGGCACGCCAGCGCTGATCTGGCCGCTACTGCCCACGGACGCCGAGACACTGCGCGACATGTTCCGCCGCCTGTCGCCCGATTCACGCCAGCGCCGGTTCCTCCAGATACTCAATCAACTCGATGACCCGATGATCCACTTGCTCGTCGAGAGCGTTGACGGGGTGCATCACATTGCGCTCCTGCTTATCGTGCTGCCGCCGGCGGGCAAGGAGGAGCCGGTCGGGGTCGCACGCCTCCTGCAGTACTCCGACGATCCGGCCACCGCCGACATCGCCGTCACGGTCGTGGACGACTGGCAAGGACGCGGCGTCGGCACCGTGCTCGTCTCGGCGCTGATGGAGCGGCGCCCGGCCGAAGTCACGCGGCTGCGCACGATCGTGCAAGCCGGCAACCGCGCGTCGCTTGCGCTGCTCGGCAGGACCGGGCGCATGTCGTCCGGCCTGCCCGAACGGGGCGTCCTGGAGGTCACGGTGGAACTTCCCGCGGCGAGCCAGGCGCCCAGCGCGGTGCAGAAGGTCGTTGGCCTCTGGGCACAAGGCGCACGGAAGGTCGCCGACCAGACTTACTTGTTCACCTGGCTGCCGCAGGCCGACCTGATCCCGGCAATGGAAGGCTATTTCGAGCTCGTTCAGCGGATGATGGAGATGAACCGCGACCTCACGGTCAAGTGGGTCGAGGTGGCGAGCGCGCGCCTTGGCGTGGTCCGTAAGCAGGCTGCGGCATAACGGCGCGTGCAGAACGAGCGACCGTGCTCGCGATCAGGACAGCTGTCTAGTATTAAGTCACGATGACGACGTCGAGCTGGGACGCGGCCTACACAGGGAGCGCACCTCCGCCATGGGACATTGGCCGGCCGCAGCCAGCTTTCGTACGGCTGGCGGAGAAGGGCTTGCTGTCCGGGCGCCTGCTGGATTCCGGCTGCGGAACCGGTGAGCAGACCCTGCTGGCCGCCTTGTACGGTGCGGACGCCATCGGCATCGATATCTCTGCGCATGCTATCGAGCAGGCCCGCGGCAAGGCGGCGGGACGAGGCCTGAGCGCCCGTTTCGAAGTCGCCGACGCCCTGCGCCTGCGGGACCTCGGCGTGACGTTCGACACGGTCATCGACAGCGGGGTCTTCCATGTCTTCGACGACCGCGACCGCGGCAGGTACGTCGCCAGCCTGGCGTCAGCGCTGCGCGATGGCGGCAGCTGCTACCTGATCTGCTTCAGCGACCGCCAGCCAGGGACCGCCGGGCCCCGGCGGATCACCCAGGACGAGCTGCGTGCCGCCTTCAGCGACGGGTGGACCGTCGCCAGCATCGAGGCGCAGACCTTCGAGCTCGGGCTGCCCGGGCTCGGCATCCCGCTGGCGCAGGCCTGGCTGGCCACCATCCGGCGGGTCACTTAGGACTGACGGTCGTGGCCTGCTCCGGGCCTTTCGCTTAAGACCGGCCTACGACGTGGGCTCGGTGAGGTTGTAGACAGTCTGCCCGCCCACGGTCTCGCTCTTGAAGTGGGCCGCGACCCAGGTGGCGATCGCCGACGAGCCTCGCCCGCCGCCGAAGCTCTCGCTGCCCTGGCCCACGTAGTAGTGGATCTCGTGGTTGGCCACGAGCTTTTCGAAGGCGGCCAGCGTGGGCCACGGGTCGGTCCCGTTGAACCCGCCGATGGCCATGACCGCATCACCGGTAGCCAGCTCGAGCGGTGCCGCGGCCTCCGAGCCCTCGGTTGCGGCCACCCACTTGTAACCGGAGGCGTCCTGCTCCAGCAGCTTCACCAGGGCGCTGCTCACCGTGGTGCTGCCCCCCAGCCCGCCGCCCTCCGAAGCCGCCGGGTCGCGTACCGGCCGAGCCGGTCCCGCCGAACGCACCCGTTCCGGTACCACCGCCCGTTCGGGTACCACCGACGGTCCCGTTCGTTCCGCCCGGACCGCCGAACCCGGTGCCTCCGGGTGGCGTCCCCGTGCCCGTACCGTTACCTGCCCTGAACTGACCTGCCCTGAACTGACCTGCCCTGGCGCCGGGGAAGCCGCCGCCGCCGGGACCGCCGCCGGACCCGGTCGCCTGCGGCCCGGCGCTCACGATCGCGCCGGTGTAGGAGGAGTTGACCGTGTCGAGCGTGTACGCGGCAGGCCCGGCCAGCCCGGCGACCATCGCGAGCCCGAGCGGCAGGCCTACCAGCGCCAGCCGCCCCCGGCGAGAGCTCGCAGCCCCCGGTGCGGCGGCGAGACGAGGGCCCGCGAGGATCGCGGCCGCGCCCGCCACTCCCGCGATCACGATGACCCAGCGCAGCCAGGGCAGCCACGCCGGGGTCCGGTCAAGCAGCACGTAGGCCCATACCGCGGTGACAGCAACTGCGACTGCGGCCGTGATACGGCCGGCCAGGCCGAGCCGTGCCTGCCATATGGCGGTCGCGCCGATGCCCACTAGGGCGGCGACACCAGGCGCGAGGGCCACCATGTAGTACGGGTGGATGATGCCGTTCATGTAGCTGAACACGAGGCCGGTGATCAGCACCCAGCCGCCCCACAGCAGCGCCGCGGCCCGTGTCCTGTCGGTCCGCGCTGCCCGCCGTGACACCCACAGCATTGCGGCCAGCGAGATCAGCGCGGCGGGCAGCAGCCAGCTGATCTGCCCGCCGAACTCGGAATGGAACAGCCGGAGTATCCCGGTCGAGCCGCCGAACGACGTGCCCTGCCCGTTACCGCCGCCGCCGATGGAACCGGTCTCGTGGCCGGTCAGGCGGCCTAGGCCGTTGTATCCGATCGCCAGTTGCAAGATGTTGTTGTTGGTCGAGCCGCCGAAATAAGGCCGGTCGGCGGCCGGCGTGAGCTCGGCGGCCAGCAGCCACCAGCCCGCTCCGGCGATGAGGCCCGCGCCCATCAGCGCCGTCTGCCAGATCCGCTGGCCGAGCCGGGGCGGCCCGGCCCACAAGTAGGCCACCGCGAACCCCGGCACCACCAGGAACGCCTGCAGCATCTTGGTCAGGAAGGCGAACCCGATCAGGACCCCGCAGAACACCACCCACTTCGTCCGCCCCTGCTCAAGCGCGCGGACGAGCGCGTACGCCGCCGCGGTCATGAGCAGCACAAGCAGTGCGTCCGGGTTGTTGAACCTGAACATCAGGGCGGCGACGGGAGTGAGGGCGAGCGCCAGCCCGGCGATGAGGCCGGCGGGCGCCCCGAACCAGCGCCGGACCGCGGCGTAAAGCAGCGCGACCGAGGCCACGCCCTCCAGGGCCTGCGGGGCCAGCATGGACCACTGGCTGAACCCGAAGATCCGGCCGGATAGCTCCATCACCCACAAGGAGGCCGGGGTCTTATCCACGGTGATGAAGTTGGCGGGATCAAATGAGCCGAAGAAGAACGCCTTCCAGCTCCTGGTGCCCGCGTCGACCGCGGCCGCGTAAAAGTCGTTGGCCCAGCCGTTCCTGGTGACATCCCACAGGTAGAGCAAGGCGGTGAGCGCAAGCAGGCCGAACAGCGCGGGGCGGGCCCAGCTGGGATCTGCTTCCGGCCCGCGCAGCAGCCGCCGGGCCCGGTTCCCGCCCGGTCGGCGGCGGATGCCGGTCAGGTGCCGCGGAATGGAAGTGGTCGCGCTCAACTGGTTCTCTCCCTTTGCCTAGTCATGGCGCTTAGCTGAACCTTGCCGTGGCTGGCAGGCTCGAATGGCGCGAACGGCTCTACGGGGCCACGCTGCGCGGCACCGTCACGATCACCGGATCTGCCCTGTGACGCATGCCGGGATCCGCGGAACACCCAGTGCCGGTACAGCACGAACCGCAGGACGGTCGCGACCAGGTTGGCGGCGATCAGCGCGGAGATCTCCGCCAGGCGGCCGGGGCGGGCCGAGCCCGCGTGCAGGGCGGCCAGTGCGCCAGAGGTCAGGGCCAGCCCGATGCCGAACGCGATCAGGCCCTTGACCTGGTGCCGGGCGGCGTTCAGGCGTCCGCTGATGCCGAACGTCATCCGCCGGTTGGCGGCGGTGTTGGCGACCGCGGTTACGCCCAGGCTGATCAGGTTGGCGGCCTGGGCCGACATGACCCCCCGGAGCAGCAGGAACAGCACGATATAGGCGATCGTGCTGGCCAGCCCGATGACCGTGAACCTTACGATCTGCAGCGGGAGTTCGTGGGACGCGCCTGGCCTGGAGCCGCCGCGCAGCTGGGGAACCTGGATGGAGCCGCGGGCGAAGCCGACGCCGAGCCGGAACATCCCGCGCAGGTCAGCCAGGGCGGTGGCGACGATGTCCACCCGCGAGTCGAGGTCATCAACCCAGTCCACCGGGACCTCGTGGATGCGCAGCCCGGCGCGCTCGGCGAGCACGAGCAGCTCGGTGTCGAAGAACCAGCCGGTATCGTGGGTGAGCGGCAGCAGCGCTCGCGCCTGGTCCCGCCTGATGGCCTTGAAGCCACACTGGGCATCCGAGAAACGTACGCCCATGAAGGCGCGCAGCATCACGTTGTAACAGCGGGAGATCAGCTCGCGCTTGGGCCCGCGGGTCACTCTCGACCCGCGAGCGAGCCGGGTGCCGATGGCCAGGTCGCTATGTCGGGAAAGCAACGGTGCCACCAGCGGGAGCAGCGCGTTCAGGTCTGTCGATAGATCGACATCCATATACGCCAGGACCTCGGCCTCGCTTTGCGACCAGATCTCCCGCAGAGCGCGGCCGCGGCCGGGCAACTCCATGTGCACGGCCCGCACCTCGGCCAGCTCGCCGGCCAGCCCGGTGGCGATCGCCCAGGTGGCATCGGTGCTTCCGTTGTCCGCGATCGTGATCCGGGCGGTGAAGGGAAAGCTTTCTCGCAGATAACCGGCGAGCCGCCGGATGCTTGGCCCGAGATCGCGTTCCTCATTGCGAACTGGCACCACTATGTCCACCTGCAAACCTCTCATGCCACTGAGAATCGCCCACCATGATCCGGGGCGGCTGAAGCGAAGTTATGTGCGCGCTATGAGCAAAGCCGACCGGGAGGGCCGTCGCCGCCGCCGGCTGGTTCTCGCGAGGGGACCTTCGCACCTAACGGGCCCGCGGACTAGGCGCTTGAGTGGTTGGGATATCGGCCTCCGCAGCGCGGTCGCCGACGCCGGGCCGGTCCTGGCCTGGCTCGGCCGCGCCAGGCCGTCGTGATCACGCCTGGTCAGGGCTGAGCAATTGCGTACGGCGGCTTGCCAGCGGGATCACGCACTGCTATCTGTAATCTCGGAGGGGTATGAGATGCCCGGACGGATAGCGACGCCGGTACTGCAGCCGGCTCACTGCCGTCGCCATGGTCGCGGGCCTGCTGGCCGGCTGCACGGGCGGAGCCGGGCCCGCGAATACGCCAGCCAAGAACAGCTACTTTCAGAACACCAAGACTATAAATCTGCAGAACGGCGACCTTCCGTCGTTCCTGGCATTCGGACCTCATGGCACTCTGTGGTTTACCGAGAATGGCGGGGACCTTATCGTCAGCGTCGACGCGACCGGCGCCATGGTCCAATATCCCATTCAAGCTGGTACTAACAATGACCCGCAGGACATCGTTAACGTCCCGGGCGGTAGCATATGGTTCACCGGCCTGGCGGAAATCGGGAAGATCGGCCCTGACGGCGCCATGAAGGTCTGGCACCAAGCCAGCATCAGTGCTGCGGTGGGGCTGCCTGATGCGCTCGCGGTAGGCCAGGGCGGAGAAGTCTGGTACACCGACGACAGCGGTCAGATCTGCCGTATCAGGCCCAGTCTGAAAGTCGAATGCTATGCCACGCATCCGGCCACGCGGGACATCTTGATGCGTGGTCTGGCGATGGGTTCTGATGGTGCCCTCTGGTTTACCGAGGATAACCTGACCAGCGTCGCCGACACGCAAAATGCTATCGGCCGGCTGACCACCGACGGCGAGTACCGGCAGTGGATGCTGCCGCCTGGGTCAGGTCCCACCAGGATCGCCGCGGGTCCGGACGGTGCGCTGTGGTTCACCGAGCGTTCCAGCCAGCGGATCGGGCGCATAGCCACCAGCGGCGCCATCACGCAGTTCCCGCTGCCACGCGGGGTTTACCCGTTCGATATTGTCTCGGGTCCTGGTAACGCCCTGTGGTTTACGACCGATACTCATGTTGGCCGCATCACGACTGCGGGCCAGATCACGCTGTGGCCGGTGTCCGGCGCCCAGCAGTTCGGTGGCATCGCGGTAGCGCCCGACGGGAGCCTGTGGCTGGCCGACGGCGTGGCCAACGCCATCAGGCACTTTATCCCGCCATCGCCTGGCCGTCGCGTTCACTGAGGACTTGCTCACGGGAGCACCACCAGGTTGACCGGCCACCGACCGTGCCGTGCCTCATCTCGGCGCCGCAGCGCGGGCAGGTGCCGCCGGGGTGCCGGGCGGCGATGACGTCGCCGGTGTGCACACCGCCCTTCGTGACGGCCGATTCCAGCGCGGACTCGCGCCGGTGCGCTAGCGCCGTCGGCCGCTAGGCTCATGGCAAAGCGCGCCGACCGGCCTGCCGATCACGCCCAGCCGCCTGTAGGAGCTCATGTCATGATCAGCCAGAGCCGTGACGCCGGTGTCGCCGTCATCGAGATCGACCGCCAGGAACGCCGCAACGCCCTGGACACCGCGCACTGCGACGGCCTGCGAGACGCGGTACGCGAGCAGGCGAACGAAGGCGCCCGCGCCATCGTCCTCACCGGAGCGGGGTCGGTCTTCTGCTCCGGCGCCGATCTCGGCGCCGCTCACCAGGGGGCCGTTTACGACGCCGCGTTCCGCGACGCCCTCTACTCGATGCTCACCGCCATCACCGTCGTCAGCGTGCCGGTGCTGGCCGTGGTCAACGGCCCCGCCATCGGCGCCGGCACCCAGCTCGCGCTCGCCTGCGACCTGCGGGTAGCGGCACCGTCGGCGGCGTTCGCGATCCCCACCGCGCGCCTCGGCCTCGCGGTCGACCCGTGGACCATCGGCCGCCTCGCCGCGCTGTGCGGCGGCGGCACCGCCCAGGCCGTCCTGGTCGGGTGCGACACCCTCGACGCCGCCGGCGCGCTGCGATGCGGGCTCGCCAGCCGGCTGGGCGACCGCGCCGCCGCGCTCGCCTGGGCCCGGGAGCTGGCGGCCCTGGCCCCGCTCACCCTGGCCTACAACAAGCGGGCGCTGAACCAGGGGTTCGAAGCCGCGGCGGCGGACGGCGACCTGATCAAGGCCTTCGACGCATGCTGGGCCAGCGATGACTGCGCGGAAGGCCAGCGCGCCCGCGCCGAGAAACGCCCGCCGCGTTTCGAAGGACGGTAAACGCCATGAAGCCTGCCCCCCTTCGATTACGTGCGAGCCGCCAGCGATGAGGCGTAGTGAAACCCGGGTTCCACTACGTCCCGGCGTGCTGGAAGCCGGGTTTCATGACAGCCCCTCACCTGACGGCAACAGCGCCGCGAACCGCTCCGCGGCCCGGTCAAGCTGGGCCATGATCTGCTGCCTGGCCGCAGCGTCGAGGGGAGTATCGGGGAGCTCGATGAGCTCCCGCAGGACCGGGACCAGCGGAGCGTACTTGCCCGCCAGCGTGCGCAGCCGGGGGCCGGAGGCGTGGATCAGCCCGACGCCATTGTCGGTGAAGTCGGACGCCTTGATCACCCGCGCCCACGGGTGCTGCCGCAGGCTGTCCGCGACATGCTCGCGGTACTGCTCGTGCGCATCGCGGCCCGGCGCGTACTGCGGGTTGGTCACCGCGCCGACCAGTTCGGCCACCCGCGGCCCGAACTCCGCCGCCAGCGCCGCCAGCGCGGCCCTGCGGTTGTCGCCTGGGCCTGCCGCCGCGCTTGCGCTCCCGGCGAGGCTGGCGGCAAGTTCGGGGGCATGATCTTCCACCGCGTCGTGCAGCAGCCCGGCGATGACCACGTTGGCGTCATGTACGCCGTAGTGGGACATGATCCGGATCGCCACCCGGAGAAGGTGGTTAAGGTACGGTTCCCGTTCCCGCCGGTCGCCCGCGTGCAGCCGGGCCGCGAGCGCCAGGGCCCGGTTGAGGCGTTCCTGGTCGTCCCTTGGAAACGAGGCGATCTCCGCCGCGAACCGCTCCCGCAGTCCTTCCTCGCCGTACGTCGAGGTAATCGCGTGCAACGGCATCGTCGCCACCAGCCGCCGCTGACCGGAATCCATGCCTTAGGACTAGCACACCGTCCGTCCGGCACGCCCGCCATATCTCCTTGGCGGCCAGGCGGCCGCGGGTCAGACCGGGGACCCCTGGGGTTGATCGGCTGGCTCGCGCAGCAGGGGGAGGATGATGGCGAACCGCGTCACGCCAGGCTTACTCGTCACGGTGATGCCGCCTCCGTGCGCGGCCACGACGGCATCCACGATGGCCAGGCCGAGACCGGTGCTCTTGCCTGCGGCGTTGGCGTCCCTGGCCCGCGAGGTATCGGCCCTGGTAAACCGCTCGAAAAGCTCGGGCAGCAGTTCGGGCGGTATGCCGGGTCCGTCGTCGGTGATGCTCAGCTCGACCCGCGGTCCCGGCGGCAGGACGCCCCGCTGCACCGCGGTGTCACCAGAATCGAGGGGACTCCGCGATCCCGTGGACTCGCCGGTGCCCGCCACGGCCAGGGCGACGCTGACCGTCGAGCCGGGCGGGGTGTGCTTGCCCGCGTTGCTCAGCAGGTTGGCCATCACCTGATGCAGGCGGTGTTCGTCCCCTTGCACCAGGACCGGCTCGTCGGGCAGGTCGAGCCGCCAGCGGTGGTCGGTGCGGGCCACCCGCGCGTCGCTGGTCGTCTCGATGGCCAGCCGGGACAGGTCGACGGGTTCATGCTCGAGGGGACGCCCCGCGTCGAGCCTGGCCAGCAGCAGCAGGTCATCGACGAGGACCGACATCCGCTTGGACTCGGACTGGACCCGCTTCAGCGCGTGCGTCACGTCCCCTGGCACCGGGCCGGGATGCCGCAGGGCCAGCTCGGCGTAGCCGCGGATCGCGGACAGCGGGGTGCGCAGCTCGTGGCTCGCGTCCGCCGCGAACCGGCGCAGCCGGGCCTCGCTGGCCGCGCGGCGGCCCAGCGCCCGCTCGACGTGGAACAGCATCCGGTTGAACGCGGCGCCGACCCGGCCCACCTCGGTACGGGGGTCGCTGTCGGGAACGCCGGCCGGCAGCGTGACCTCACCGGAGTCCAGCGGCAGTTCGGTCACCCTGGTCGCGGTGGCGGCGACCCGGCGCAGCGGCCGCAGCGAGAGCTGCACCAGCCCGGCGCCGAGGACGACGGCCATCAGCAGGACGACCGCGAAGACCACGTGCTCGGTGTTCTCGACGTGGTTAAGCGTGCCTTCGACCGGATCCAGGGGCAGCCCGGTGATCAGGATGTCGTCGGAGCTGGCCTGTACCTTGGTGAACCGGTATGCGCCGTCAAGCGAGGTCAGGCTGAGGGTGTGGGCCGGCTGGGCGGGCCCGCCTGCCCTCCCGGCCCGCCTTGCCCGGGCGGCGGCAGCGGGCTGGTGGGCAAGGCCAGCAGCGCCTTCTCATCGGCCGGGGACAGGCGGCACTGGCCAAGTACCACGCTGACATGGGAGAACGTAGTGCCGGTCAGCTCAGCCTCGAAGGTGCCGTAGCCCTGGCCGACGCAGGTAGGAGCCGGGTTGTCGGTGGCGGAAATGTAAGCATCGGTTTCCCCGCCTTGCTGCGGGAAGCGGCAGTTCTGCCAGCGCATGGTCGCGGACTGGAGCTGGTTATCGATCGAGGACATCAGCGAATTGCTGAGCGACGCGGCCGTGACCACGCTGACGATGATGCTGGCCGCCCCGAGCAGGACGATCAGCCCGATGATGAGCTTGCCGCTGATGGTGCGGAAGGAGAGCAGGGCCGCGAGTCGCGCCAGGCGGCGCGGCCGCGGCGCATCCGCGGCGGGCATTACGTCGCTGGCTTCAGCACGTAGCCGACGCCGCGGACGGTGTGGATCAGCGGCACCCGGCCCGCGTCGATCTTCTTGCGCAGGTAGCTGATGTACAGCTCGACGACGTGGGCCTGGCCGCCGAAATCGTAGTTCCACACCCGGTCCAGGATCTGCGCCTTGGACAGCACCCGCCTGGGATTGCGCATCAGAAACCTGAGCAGCTCGAATTCGGTCGCGGTCAGGTCGATGAGGTCCCCGTCCCTGCGGACCTCACGCGCGTCCTCGTCCATGGTCAGGTCGCCGACGGCCAGCGAGCCCTCGGCGTGGACGCGGGTCAGGTTGGCCCGGCGCAGCAGCCCGCGCAGCCGGGCCAGGACCTCCTCCAGGCTGAACGGCTTGGTGACGTAGTCGTCCCCGCCGGCGGTGATGCCGGCCACCCGGTCCTCCACCGCGTCCCTGGCGGTCAGGAACAGCACGCAGACCTGCGGTATCTCCGCCCGGAGCCGCCGCATGACCTCGATGCCGTTGAAGTCGGGCAGCATGATGTCGAGCACCACCGCGTCGGGACGGAACTCGCGCGCGGTCCGGACCGCGTCGGCGCCGCTGCCCGCGGTGAGGACGTTCCACCCCTCGTAGCGGAGCACGCTGGCCAGCAGTTCGGCCAGGCTGGGCTCGTCATCGACGACCAGCACGCGCACTGGCGTGCCGTCCGCCCGCTGAATGCCAGCGTTACGAGCGCTGGCCGCCGCGCTCGCCGCGGCGGCGGTGCTGGCCGCACCGCCTGCCTGGCTGTCGTTGTCCATAGTCCTCAGGCTCGCTCGTTCTCGTCATCCGGGCCACGCCGCCCCCGGTCAGTGGCCGAATTTGTGCCTAGTATGCCCACGTCGGGGACATAATCCCCGCCTAGATTCTCAGCCAACGCGAATAGTGTGTCTGCCACGTCAGAATTAGCTATGGATAAGCTCTGAAGCAGGCGGGCGAGCTTCGATCCGGAGGATGACGGTTTCGCGCCGGCTTCCCGCAGTACCTGGCCGACCGTCTCCAGCATGCGGGTGGCCTCGGGTCCCGCGGTGATGACCTCGACCTCGATCTCGCGCCAGGCGACGGGCTCCTCGCCCGGCCCGCCGAACCGGGTGGCGGTCACGAGATCGTCGGCGACCTCCACCAGCGCTTTACCTGACTTCCCTGACAGTGTCACCACTGTCCGTTCGGTGTCGAGGATGGCGATGGGACGCAGTTGCCGGCCTGCGGTGATGTCCTCGACCTGGGCGGTCAGGCGGGCCGGCACGGCTCCGTCGGAACCTTCGTCCAGCGGAGCGTGCAGCTCTTGCCTGGTGTCCTTGCGTACCGGCCGCTTGAGGTGCCAGCCCTCGTCGGTGCCGCCGACGCGCCGCCGCAGCGTGATCCGGTGCTGGTTGAGGTCGAGATCCTCGGTGTCGAAGTAAGTGGCGCTCAGGTAATACCGTTTCGGATCCGGGCGCCGGCCGCTCAGCCCGGGCAGGCTGCCGAGCTCGGGGACGGCGAAACCGGCGTCGGCGTCGTACTTCTGCTCAGTTTCCAGGTGGTCGCCATGGCTGCTTGTCACGTTCGTCAATGCTAGTTGTGGTACACGGTGAAGCGCGTGCCGGGCCGCTCAATTATCAGCGCCTCGCCCTCCGGGCCTGGCTCATCGGCCGCCGATCGCGGGTACGCGTCGACGTGCAGCCCGGCCACGCCGGCCTGGCCCCCCTCGTCCCACGCCTCGACGTGCGCGGCGAGGTCGGCGGCGAGCCCGGGCGCGTGCGGGCCGTACCCGGTTACCTCGAGCGTGAACCGCTCCGCCGGCCGGTCCGCGCCGGCCCCTGGCTCCGAAGACACGGCCAGCAGCGCGATGCCGCCGGAGTCCAGGATCCCGGCCGTGAGCCGCAGCCCCCGGCTGCGTACCGGCGCCCGCGCCAGCCAGACGGTGCCCGGCCACGACGCCTTCGCAGTTCCTGGCGGCGCCTGGCGGCGCCCGGGCGAGTCGGCGGGCCGCTCTTCCGCCACCACGCATGACCGGACGTCACGGGCCGCGAGCCACAGCCCGAGTCCCCAGACGACGTGCGCGGCCGAGGTCCGGACGCCGATCGGGAGCGGCACGGACGGCCCGGCCAGGAACGCGGCGAGCGCCTCGGCGTCGACGTCCTGCCCGTCGGCCAGCGTGAGCCCGTCGGGCAGCATCACGGAAAGGCCCGGCTGGATAAGCACGGTGCGTTCGGGCCCGGCGAGCGATCCGCGCATCCGCATGAACCCGCAGGGCGCGAGCGACATGCTCGCCCAGCGTCCGCCCGGCCCGGCGCGCTCGAACGCGACCGCAAGCTGCGTTCCGCGTACATCAAGCGGCACCACGATCCGGCCGCCCGGGGCCGTCTGGTCCAGCCATGCGGGCGCGAGGTCGCTGACGCCGACGGTGGCGATCACGCGGTCGTAAGGCGCGTAGGGCGGGTAGCCTTCGGCGCCGTCCGCGGCCACCACGATGACGTCGGGGTACCCCGCGATGGCGAGGTGATCGCGGGCCTGGCCGGCTAGGTCCGCGTCGATGTCGACGCTGACCACGGCGCCTGAGGAGCCCACGACGTGCTTCATCAGCGCGGCGTTGTAGCCGGTTCCGGCGCCGATCTCGAGCACCCGCTGGCCCGCGGCGAGGTCCAGCTGGTCCAGCATGATCGCCATGATGGCGGGCTGAGATGAGGAGCTGATCGGCTGGCCGTCGGCGTCGCGCTTGGTCACGATGGCGTCATCGCGGTACGCCGACTCCGGCGGCAGGTGGGGCAGGAACAGGTGCCTGGGCACGTCGCGCAGCGCCGCCGCCACGAGCGGGCTCTTGATCTTGTTGGCGGCGACAACCCGGGCGGCGAGGCGTGCCCTGATCCGCGCGACCGAGCTGTCATCGCGCACGGCTACGCTCCCGGGATCCTGGCCCGCCGTAGCCGCAGCGCCGCGACGGCCGACGCGGCGAAGGCGGCCAGGCCGGTCAGCACGAACACGTTCCCGGCGAGGAGTTGCAGGCCGTGCCAGTGGAACTCGTGGTACCAGGGCTGGTCGCCGGTCGCGAAATAGGTGGCCTGCCCGTACCAGACCAGGCCCGCCGGGGTCAGCCCGGCCTGGGCGTCCCAGAACTGCGGCCACGCGCCGAACACCAGCACCAGAGCGCCCGCGGCCACCCACCACGCGGCCCGGGCCAGGCCCCTGGCTCGCGCACCCAGGTGAGCCAGGAGCGCGATCCCCGGCGCGACCCAGACCCAGTGGTGATCCCAGCTCAGCGGCGAAACCAGCAGGCCGGTCAGGGCACACGCCAGCATGGCGGCCACCGGCTGGCCGGCCCGGTACAGGACGGCGGCGGTGAGCAGCCCGGCCACGACGACCAGGACGGCCGCCGCGATCCAGGGCGTCGTGCCGGCGGTCACGCTGCCTGCCAGCCGGGTGAGGACGCCGCGCAGCGACTGGTTACCCCTGGTGCCGAGGAACACGATCCGGTTGGCGTTCAGGAACAGCCTGCCCGCCCAGTAGTCACCAGAGTCGCGGGGCAGGATCGCGTACCCGAGCGCCACGGTGGCCGCGAACACCCCCGTGGCCATGGCCGCCTGCCGGTACCTGCGGATGAGCAGCAGGTAGGGGATGAAGATCAGCGGGGTCAGCTTCACCCCGGCCGCGACGCCGATGCCGATGCCGTGCCACCAGCGGGTCGGGCCGCCCGGGGTCGGCGCGCCCGCCGTCAGCAGGTCCGCGGTGATCAGCAGCATCAGCAGCAGGTTGACCTGGCCCAGGCCCAGCGTCTGCTGCACCGGCTCGGTGAGCAGCGCCAGCGCGGACACGCCGAGCGTCGCGCCCAGCCTGACCACCCGGCGGTCGCGGTAGCCAAGCGCGCCGAACGTCAGCCAGAGCGACACTACGAGCGCGGCCGTGCTGGCCAGCGTCATGGCCCAGCGCAGTGCCGTCCACGGCAGGGCCGAGGCGGCGGCGAAGACCACCGCGGCGAACGGCGGGTAGGTGAACTGGACGCCGTTCGGCCCGACCCAGTCGTACAGGGGCGAAGCCCGGTGGCCGTCGTAGGCGGGGGCGATGTGCCTGACGATCAGCCCGCCGTCCCGGTAGACCACCAGGTCGCGCATTGCCGCCATGTAGGGCAGGTGAGCGGCCAGGTCCGCTAGGTAGACGGCGAGCACGGCGGCGAGCAGCAGGATCCCGGCAGGCAGCAGCCACCGTGACCCATTGCCGATGGGTCCGGTGGCTGCCGTCGTCTGCGCCGCCGCCGCTGGCTCTGCCCGCACCGCGAACGTCCCTTCGTCAGCCCCCGTCATCGCCCGATAATAGTGCCGTCGTGCGTCTGGCTGGCCAAGGTCTCCAGACATGCCTCCCAGGTTAGAGGGCGTCAGGCGGACAGCCACACCGCGGTGTCCGGCGGCAGGGTGCCGTCGGCCACGAAAGCGCTGGCGAGCAGGATCTCGCGGTTGCCGGGTAGCCGGGCCGGAGCCGCGCCGAGGTTGGCCGCGAAGATGAAGCCCGGTTCCCTGGCGAAGCAGATAAGCCCGGAGCCCTCGGCCTGGTCCGGATCCTCGAGCCAGCGGATCGTGCCGCGCCCCAGGGCGGGGTGCTCCCGCCGCAGCCGCAGGGCCGCCCGGTACAGGCTCAGGAACGACCATTCGTCACCGAGCTCCGACTCGACGCTGTAGCGGCCCCAGTCCGCAGGCTGGGGCAGCCACGGTGCCGCCACCGGAGCACTACCGTCCGTTCCTCCGGAAAAGCCGAAGCCGGGCCCGTCCGGCATCCAGGGGAGAGGCACCCGGCAGCCATCGCGCCCGGGAACGCGGCCCTGGGTGCGGCGGAACGTGGGATCGCGGCGCCCGCCGTCCGGGATGTCCGTGACCTCGGGCAGGCCGAGTTCCTCGCCCTGGTAGATGTAGGCCGAGCCGGGCAGGGCGAGCAGCAGCAGGGCCGCGGCCCGCGCGCGCCGCGCGCCCTGGCTGGCGTTGCGGTCGCCCAGGGCGATAAGCCGGGCGGTTATCGGCGGCGTGAACCCCTCATCCAGCCGGTAGCGGCTCGCGGGCCGGGGCACGTCGTGGTTGCCGATCACCCAGGGAGCGCGGGACCCCCCGGTCAGCGCGTCCACCCCGTCGATCGCGTCGCGGAAGGCGGCCGCCTGCCAGCGCGCCAGGATCAGCTGGAAGTTGAAGACCTGCGGCAGGCCGTCGGGCTCGAGGTAAGGCCGCAGCGTCTCGGGCGCGTCGTACCAGACCTCGCCGATAGCCGTCCGCGCGCCGGGAAAACCGTCGGGCGGGTAGGTATCCAAGATGGCGCGCCAGGACCGGTAAAGCTCGGGCAGTTCGGACCGGTGCCGGTACGGGGAGGGTGAGTTCAGCGGATGCTCGCCGATGACGTCGGGCAAATCGGGGTCTTTGAACAAGCCGTGCGCCACATCCACCCGCAGCCCGGCCGCGCCGTGGTCGAGCCAGAACCTGATCACGTCCTCGAACAAGGCGGGAACGTCCTTGTCGTGCCAGTTCCAGTCGGGCTGCCCCGTGTCGAACAGATGCAGGTACCACTGTCCGGGGCGGCCGTCGGCTTCGGTCACGCGCGTCCACGCGGGACCTCCGAACGATGATGTCCAGTTGTTCGGCGGCAGGTCGCCGTCGGGGCCGCGTCCCGCCCGGAAGATGAACCGCCCCCGCTCCCGGCTGCCCGGCCCTGCCGCCAGCGCGGCCCGGAACCAGGGATGCTCGCTCGAGCAGTGATTGGGCACCAGGTCGACGATCACCCGGATCCGGTGCGAGGCGGCGTCCGCGACCAGCCCGTCGAAGTCCGCCATCGTGCCGAGCCGCGGGTCCACGGCGCAGTAGTCGCTGACGTCATAGCCGCCGTCGGCTAGCGGGGACGGATAGAACGGGGTCAGCCAGATAGCGTCCACCCCGAGATCGGCCAGGTACCCCAGGCGGGACCGGAGCCCGGGCAGGTCGCCAACGCCGTCGCCGTCCGCGTCCGCGAAGCTCCGCGGGTACACCTGGTATACGACCGCATCTTCCCACCACACATGCCCGCCGCTCACGCGTCTCCCTTATCTCGCAGGTTCACCGCATCCTACGAGGGAGCGCGAACGTCAGGCGACAGCCGGCTGGTCGGTGCCGCAGTACTTGCACTTGGAGGCGCCCGCCGGGAGGTCGCTTGAGAGGCAGGCGGGGCAGGTCTTGACGGGTGCCGGGTCGCCGAACACCACTTGCCCGCGCCGGGCCTGGACATGCTTGTAGGGCACGACGATGAGGAAGTACACGACGGCTATGAAGATGACGAAGTAGATGATCGCGGAAAGGAACGAGCCGAAGTCCACCAGCGTCTTCGGGTGGCCTGCGCGAAGTTCCACCCCGAACCCGTGGCTGCTGGGCACGAAGCTCTGAATGATCGGGTTGATGATGTACGTGGTGAAGGCGGTGATCAGCATGCTGAACGCGAGCGCCACCACCAGCCCGATCGCGATGACGATCACGTCGCCGCGCATAAGAAAGTTCCTGAAACCCCTCATGTTCCTTCGCCGATCTGCGCGGATTCCTTCTCCGATCTGCGCGGAGCATGTCCCGGGCCGGCCGCGACGCCTGGCCGCCGCAGCCTCGTACCCGATCTCCCGGGGCTCCTTTTTAGCTGCGTTTCTACAGTGACGTAAATGTCGTAGCTTACGATCCCCTGTTCGCGGGTGCCGGCGCAAGCACATCCACCTACCCGCGCGCGTCGGACCGCTCCCGCTTCATCAAGCTGACCAGGGCCCTCGCCGCGCAGTAAAGTCGACGCGGAGGCGTCCGGGTGCCTGGTGGCCCCCTCGGTCTTCAAAATAGCTGGGCAGCGCGTTTCCTGAGGTAGGCGGCTCGGATGTCACCAGGTGTCACCGACGGCACGGTGCTGTTGGCACCGCGCCAGGCGGAACGGAGGCCCTCGACTCAGATTCCGCCCGGCGCGGGCCAAGCGCGGCGGCTACTGAGGGCGGGCGCCGCCGCGCTGGTCTGTAGCTGGCTAGCCTTCGGGGAGGAAACGGCAGCTGGGGATCTCGGGCCGGTCGACGCCGGCCAGCTGCCTGGGCACCGGCCGGGCGGTGTAGTCCGCCGTGATCCGGTCACGCAGGTCCGCCGGGTTGTCTGCGGTGAGCGTGTCGCGGCTGTCGCGGCGCTGCGCCACCCACTTATCCGGCTCGTAGAAGCTGATCAGGTACGCGTCGCCCCAGTGCCAGCGGAGCTCGTCAAGCGGCCTCTCCCAATCACGCATTTCTACAAACTACATTGCCTCGCGTAGCGATGCGAGGCCACGCGAGGCCATCGGAGTATTTCCGCAGCTAGCAGGGGCTTTATCGTTGATCACATGGCATCCGATCGGCCCGCCTTCGACCCGGACTCGGCCGTGCCGCTGTTCGAGCAGGCCGCCGACTACGTGGCCGCGCGGATCGCCTCGGGCGAGCTGCGGCCGGGCCAGAAGCTACCCGCTGAACGGGACCTGGCCGACCAGTGGGGCATCGGGTACCAGACGGTGCGGCGTGCGATGCGGGAACTCCGCGGCCGCGGCCTGGTGGTCTCCAGGGTCGGCAAGGGCACCTTCATTGCCAGCTAGTCCGGCAGGATGCCCTCGTTGTCCAGCTCGCGCAGCCTGTCCAGGAGCGCCGGAAGCTCGTCCCTGGTTACGATCATTTCCCCGTTCGGCTCGCCGATCACGGCCTGCCAGAACCCGACGTGCAGGATCTCGATACCGCGGCCCTGGTAAGCGCGGATCACGGCCTGGTCCAGGTCGTCGCCGGACGCCTCGCGGTCCGCCGTGATCGCGGCGTCCAGGTCCTCGGGAGCGTCCGCGGTGAGGGTTTGCCCGGTGCCGTCGATCCGGCGGGCGATGTACCGGCCCTCAGCGAACGCGATGTCGTAGGCGTCGCCGAAGTTGGCGTCCAGCTCGGCGACGGCCTGCTGAGGGTCGTAGGGGTCGGCCATGCTGCGGCCTCCTTTCCCGCGCAGGTAGAGGCGCACGTCCGCCTCGAGCGCGTCGTCGAGGGCTGCAGGGGTTGCTGCGGTTACCTGTTCGCTGTGGCCGTAGAGCCGCCGGGCGTGGTAGGTGCCGTCGCGGTGCCACAGCGCGTAGATGGGCGCCCAGTCGCCGGCCAGCTGCCGGAACGACCGGTCCAGGGTGCAGGTCTCAGGCTGCCAGGGCGACGGCATCAGCGTCCCTCCCGTGGTCGATACGGCACGCGGACCCGCGGCCCTTGCTTCGGTTACAGGGACCGCACAGGGTCTGGAACCCGGGCGGGAAGCCGTTCACGACCAGCCAGTGGTAGATGGCGTTCCCGCCGGAGCGCATCGAGCGGCGATGCTCCGCGCCGTCGCCGTGCACGTGATCGACGGTCAGTTCGTCCGTGGTGCCGCAGCAGGCGCAGGACCGGCCGTAGTGGTCGAATACCTGCGCCTTCTGGCGGTGCCTGCAGCGGAGCCGCTCGGCGCTGCGCAGAGCCCTGTACCGCTCGGGGTCGCGGTCACGCCGCCGCTGCCTGCGTTCCTGGCGGGGTGAAGCCATACCCGAACGGTAACCGTACTTGATTGCGGTTGTCTACACGTGAGTGCATACATGGGCACCTAGCGGCAGTCCTCGCTGGTCGGCTAGCTTTGATCTCGTGACGATCGACCACGAAGGCCCGGTGCCGGTCTACCGGCAGCTCGCGGCCATCCTCCGCGAGGCGATCGAGCGCGGCGACTACCCGCCCGGTCGGCCGATCCCGTCAGAGAACACGCTGGCCCAGGAACACGACCTCGCGCGGGTGACCGTCCGCAAGGCCATCGCGATCCTCGTCGATGAGGGGCTCGTCCAGGCCGTCCAGGGCCGCGGAGTGTTCGTCGCAGAGCGGCCGAGCTGAGGTAACGGCAGCCCCGGAACAGGTAACGCTGCCGCTACCCGAGGTAGCGCCGCCGCGACCGTCGCTGACCAGCGGAAACGCAATCTGCCGCGACCTGGCCGCTACTGCCGCGACCAGCCGCTACCGCCTGACCTGCGCGGTAGCGGGTAGCGTCACCGGGCGGTGGTGACAGCGGCGGGGCACCCCATGGGGTCGCTGGCGCTGCCACGGCATCGGGCCGCTAGCCGCTAGAGCTGGCAGAGGCAGGGCGCCGGAGTGCAGAGCCGGCTCTGCACTCGCTGACCAGCGGAAACGCGAAACGGCTCTACCTGGCAGAGTCTGCGCCGCCTGTGCCTCTGCGGGTCTGACCTGCACTAACAAGGCCGTGCAGGGCCGCAGGGCCATCCGGCCGCGATCGTGGCCGACCAGGACCCCATGGGGTCTGTCGCGGTCTACCCCGTGCGATGCCTCTACCCTCTACCTGGCCTCGAATCACTGTCGGTAGCCACAGGCGTCATGGCTACCGTCCGTAGTCCCAGGAATGTCCCAGTATGTCCGAATTGTCCCAGGGTTACGGAGGGGGAGAGGGACCGGCGAAGCCGGTCATAAGAGCTTGGCGCCTCTCCCCGCCTCGCTGCCGTCACGGTGCGTGACAGGCGGCCGGGACGGCCGACAGTGCTCACGTTCCGTGACGTGGCGCGGTGGCGTCGGCCGACCTGGGACAAACCGGCCGTGTCCCTGGGACAAACGCAGGCCAGGAGCACATCAGCACGTGCGCGGGCACCTGGGACACGCGGCGCGCCAACTCGGCTCTACCCGCTACTTGCGCTTGTCGAGGATCCGGCAGGTGATCTGGTAGGCGAGCGCAACGGTCGCCAGGTCGCCCTCAATTAGCGTCGAGGGGGTCGGCGATTGCGAGTACAGGTAGACGGGCAGTGCGTACGCGACCAGCCACACAAGCACCACGGCGACAATCTGCCCGGCGCTCATCCCAGCGAACCAGCCGCGCCGATCCTCCACCGTCCCTTGCCCGCTGAAGCTCATCGGGGGGAGCACAACGCTTCCGCTGGCGGTCACCATGCCCTGTCCGGCCGCCGTGGCGGTTGCGTTCACCGTGGGGCTGGGGACGGTTGCGGTGGCCGTGGCGACTTGGGCGTAGACCACGCAGTTGATGACCAGCGACTCGGGGGACGGCAGGAGTTCACGCAGGCCAGCGTCAACAGCGAGCGCCACCCGCTGCGCGAAAGACAGCGCTGAGCCGCCACTGGTCTTCGCCCGGCGGGCATCGCGTATGAACTGCTCTGCGGCCTTGGCCAGCTGGGTCGACCAGTCGGGCTCGTTGTCCTCGCTCACGTGTAGAAATCTAGCCGAACGCGCCGTTTGCCGCTGGCTGCGCTGTTTCCGATCACTCCTTTACGCGCCTGGCCTTTGGCTCCGGAGGCTTGACGTCGCGCCACCACCGGCCGACCCGGATCAAGCCGTAGAGGCCGCCGCCGATCGCGCTGATGCTTTCCGCGCTCGTAAGGACTCCGAGCGTCCCCTCGTGATGGAGGATGAACAGGGACACCACTGCGGTGGGTGCGAAGACAAACAGGTTCGACAGCCGCCGTGACTTCAGGACCGCGTCGCCCGGCGTCCAGGCGACGGCAACGGCGTCGGCGAGCCGACATTGGATGGCCGAGGCGACGAAGCCGAGCGCTTCCTTGACCTTTCGCCAGGTGACCGGATCGTGGCCGCTCTCCCCGGCCAGGTGCGCACGACACTCGGCGCGCAGCGCTGGACCCATACGGCCGGCAAGCAGGGTGGCCAGGGCCGTCAGGCCGCGGACGGAGAGACCGGCAAGCGTCCAGTCGGCATACTTCTTCGGCGCCGGGGGCAAGAGGCGCAGCCCTATCCATGCCGCCCCGGCCACCGTCCCCGATACAGCTACCCGAGCCGGGAGATGCGCGACCGCGAGACCGTACCCGACCATTGATAGCCCGACGAGCAGCAACAGCAGCGGCGCCCGAGCCAACCTCGCCATCGGACGCTCCGTGCGATGCCCGCTCACGCTCCAGCTCCAGTTTGCGATGCGGGATGAAGCCATCCGGCGCGCCGCTCGTCACGTTTCCGGAGCGCGACGGCGTATTGCTGGCGGCCGGCAGAGGTGATCTCGTAGAACCGGCGGCGCGGCCGGTCGTCGGGAGGCGGGTCTTCCCAGTGGTCGCTGATCCACCCTGCTTTCATGAGCCGGTCAAGCGCTGGGTAAACAGTGCTGGTGCCGTAGCCGGTCTGCTGGCAGAGCTTCAGGCCCCATGCGGGAGCATCAGGTGATGCATTCATCAGGACGTCGAGGACGTCCATGATCACCATGGTTACGCGGAGGCGTCTGGCGGTCATGCGGCAACCGTAGAGCAGGCGAGCCTGCATCTGGTGGATTTCGACATAGCCGGCGCGTCGGCCTCGGGAGCGGACCGATGAGGGGGACGGCTACGGCATCAGGGTGGTAGCAGGTCCGTAGGCCACGGTCTGCGCTGGCCAGCCGCCCTTTGCGTGTCACCGCCATGTCACAGGAATGCCGGAAACTGTCCGGAAACGCCGGGGAATGACCGGGACTGTCGGGCGAGATGTCAACGGCCCCTGACCTGTAGAAACTTTGGGTTCCGCAGGTCAGGGGCCGCGTGTCCTCGTGCGCGTGATCTATCTTCAAAACTGGTGGACGGCGCTCCGCGTCGTCGGCGGGTTCGATTCCCGTCCGCCTCCGCCACCTACGTAAACGCCGCTGCGGGCCGCCCGCCGGGGCATTGGCGCGCATGCCCGGGGGCGTCGTCGTGGCGGGCCACTCGGCCAGGGGATCAGCGAGGAGGGTTCCCCCCGGCCTCGCTGCACGATGCGGGCCCATGGCCCGGCCGCTGTGGCGTTCGAGGCCGAGCTGGTTCTTCAGCGTCCAGATGATGGCCTCGACCCGCTGGCGCAGCCAGTTCGGGAAGTTACCTGGGTTCCTTCTCGTCCTTGCGGGCCGGGCGGATCAGCTCCAGGCCCAGCTCCGGGCTGGCGAAGAACTCCTGGGTGCCCTCGCTTTGGCCCAGCAGCCGCGGGAACAGGTGGCCGATGCGCTCCGGCGCGGCGCGCAGCCAGTGCCGCTCGTCGTCATAGCGCAGCAAGACCTGCGCGGCGGCCAGGCAGGCCAGCGGTCAGGAGAGTGGGCGCCTTGCGCTGCTGCCTCAGCTGTCAGGTCGGCAACCCGGTCAAGAGTGGCGGCCTGGTCCATGAGCACGTAGCTCGCCTGCACCGCAGCCACCCGAACCGATGTCATCTCGCTGGCCTCCTGCGCTGGATGCTATCCCGGATGCCGTTAACCAGCCCAGGCGCGACGCAGCGAAACTCACCCGCAGCGCCAGCTCCTGGCGGAAGCCATGGCGGCGCGTTTCATCGCTGCCGGCGAACAGCTCAGCCCCCACAGCATGAACGGGAGTGTCAAGCATCAGCGAAACTGATGTCTCAAGCATCAAGCGGACATCACAGTCCCAGCCTCGGACGACCAGCGCCGAATAACCGGTCAACAATCTATAACCGGTCAACGATCTAGGTGTTATCGGCCCATTAGATCGGGTACCTGGTTGGTTCGGTGGTGGTCCAGCGGAAAGTGCCGGGTTGGGCCGCTCGACTGTCCACCCAAGGTGCTGTTTGAGCCGGTGGTCGTGGCGGCATTTCGGCTCCTATCCGTTATATTAACACATATGACGATCCGCGACGCAATACAGCTAGCAGAGGCCAGCAGGCCGCCCGACGGCGTCATCCGCTGCCTGATCTACGTGCGGATCAGCATGGACAAGGCCCATGACGGGCACGGCGTGGCCAACCAGCTCGCCAAGCTGGAGCACAAGGCCCGCGAGCGTGGCTGGACGGTGGTCTACCGGCTGTCGGACAACGACATCGGGGTCACCCGCAAGGACCCGACCAAACCGGGCAAGTACCGGCCGGGGTACGAAGAGGCGATGCGGCTGGTCGACGCGCGGGCGGTGGACGCAGTGCTGTGCTTCAAGTGGGACCGGTTCATCCGCGAGCCGCTGGATCTGGAGTACCTGATCCCCCGCTTTGACAGGGCCGGGGTGCGGTTCGCCGAGGTGGACGGGAACATCGACCTGGGTACCGACTCCGGGCGGCTGCACGCCCGCATCCTGATCGCGGTGGCCAAGGCCGAGCAGGAACGCAAGGCCGAGCGACAGAAGCTGGCCAACGAGGCCGCGGCGGTCAACGGGCAGCGGTTCACCGGCGGGCCGCGCCCGTTCGGGTACCGGGACGATCATGTGACGGCGCATCCGGTGGAGGGCCCGGCGGTGGCGGAGGCGTGCGCGGCGCTGCTGGGCGGGGGGACGGTCAGCGGGGTCATGCGGGAGTGGACCAGGCTGGAGCTGGCGCCGCCGCAGCGGGACCGGCGCGGCACCACCCGGTGGAACCGGGCCAGCATCCGCAGCATCTTGCTGAACCCGCGGATCGCGGGCCTGTCGGTCTACCACGGGGAAATCGTCGGCCAGGGCCAGTGGGAGCCGCTGGTGAGCGAGGGGACGTGGCGGGCGGTCCGCGGCATCCTGGAGGACCCGTCCCGCAAGCCGCCGCGCGGGGTGCGGACGCTGCTGGGCGGCCTGGCACTGTGCCCGTGCGGGAACGTGGTTGCCGGGGGGCCGTCGCATACCGGGCACCGGGTCTACCGCTGCTCGATGCCGACCCGGGACCGGGCCTGGCCCGGAACCCACGTGGCCCGGAAGGCCGGTCCGGTCGAGGACTTCATCACCCGGCTGGTAGTGGGACGGCTGTCCCGCGCCGATGCCGCCGACCTGGTCGCGGTCCCCGAGAGCGGCCCGGATGTGGTGGCGCTGCGGGAGGAGGCGGCGGCGATCCGCCGGAATCTGGAGGAGATGGCCGCCGACCGGGCGCTGGGCCTGATCACCCGGCCGCAGATGCTCGCCGCCACCGGGCGGGCCAACCTCAGGCTGGATGAGATCGGCAGCGAACTGGAGCACGCTGCGCGGGAGAACGTGCTGGCGCCGCTGGTTGCCGCCGAGAACGCCGCCGCTGTCTGGGCCGGCCTGGACCTCAGCCGCCAGCGCGCGGTCATCAAGACGCTGATGTCGGTCACGCTGCACTCCCCGGGCCGCGGTGCCCGCCGCCCGTTCGACCCGGCTACGGTCGCGGTCACCTGGCGGCAGCCGGACGCCGCCTGATCCCGGCCAGGATGCCCGGGCCCTGATGCTGGGAGCCGGGGCGTCCTGGCGGTTACCGGCGGCGGGGGCGGCGCAGGAGGAGCGCGAGCGTGTCACGCTGCTGGCTGGACAGGGGCGGGGCGGCATCGACCAGCCGGACGATGTAGGCATCCAGGCTGATCTCACCGTCGTTTGCGGGGTGCCCGTCGTGGTCGTGGCGCTCGTCGTGCTGGCTGGGCGCGGCCAGGGACGGGCATGACCTGGCTAGTTCCGGCTGGGCGGCTTGGATGCCCGTCCGGTTCCTCATTCCCGGTCCCCGTTTTCACGGTGATGCTGGTCCCCTGGCATGATTTAAAGCTACGTATCTGCGGCCGGGCGGCAAATCAACGTGCGCTATCGCAGACCGCGCTAAACGGCATCCGGCATCACTCCGCATGACTGGACATCCCTCGGCAGCACTGAATAGCGCTGGTTAGTACGGCAGATTTTTTTGCCTGGCCGCGTAAACCAGGGATACGTCCCGTTCTGCGCGTTCAAGCACTCACGTAAACGCGTCCACGAGGTGATCGCCGCTTGGTGCCGTTGCGCCACGGTAGCCTCACGGAGCACATACGTCTGGCCGCTGGCCTGCGGCTCAGCACGCCCGGCGCCCCGGCAGGAACCTGGAGGCTTGGGGTCATCTAGGACTCGATCTCGCCCTCGCATGTGCGTCAGCGACCGCTATCTCAGCGGCGAGTAGGCCGAATCCGCGGTCGTTAACCAGCGCGTTTTGCTCTGGATGAAAGCAGCCCGGAACCACCGGCAGCAAGATGTGGAATAAACCCCCCTTTACGTCTGGACCGGGCGCGGTCCAGACGTACACTGGCACCGGGGCAGCGGCCCGGTAAAGTCTCCCGCCCGGGGGAATCGGCGGGAGATCAAACAAAGACGGTCGGGAATTGAATGCCGCAGACGGGGAGGACTAGCAAATGACAGGCGCCATCAGCGGCAGCGGAACCGGCGTCAGCGGGCAGGGCCGACGGCGGGCACGGCAGATGGTTCCGCGTACCCGCCGGGTGGAGTTCACGCTGACCGGCGAGGAATACGCGGTCATCATCGCAGCGGCCGGGCGGGCGGGCCTGGCCCGGGGAGCCTGCGTCGGCCAGGCGGTGCTAGCCGCCGCCGCGAACGGCAGGTACGCCGACGGCCAGGAGTCGCTCAGGCAGGTGCTGATCGAGTTGATGCGCGCGGCCGGGCTGGTCCGCCGCATCGCCACCAACCTCAACCAGGCAGCCGCCAAGCTCAACGCGACCGGGCAGCCCACCGGAGACCTGCCCCGCTACGCGGCCGAGAGCATCCGCCGCGCCGACCACATCGACGCCGTAGCCGACGCCGTGCGCAAGGCCCTGGGGTGAGGTTCGCGGATGCGGCAACGGTGACCGCGTGATCGGGAAGATCAGTACCCCGCGCGGGGAACACGTCCAGCCGTTGCTGTATTACCTGTTCGGTCCTGGCCGCCATGAAGAACATACTGATCCCCATATCGTCGCGGGCTGGCGGCATCCCGCTGACCTGGAACCTCCGCTACGCCCAGATGGTACGCGGGACTTCACCAATCTCACCGGCCTGCTGTTGCAGCCGCAGGCCGCCCTCGGCAAGCGGGCCTACGCGCGGCCGGTATGGCACTGCTCGATGCGCGCCGCTCCCGAGGACCGGATGCTCAGCGATGACGAGTGGGCCGCTATCGCGCACGAGGTGATGCACCGTACTGGCTTGTCGCCGTATGGGCAGGAAGACGAGGCCGTCCGCTGGGTCGCTGTGCGCCACGGCGACGATCACATCCACTTGGTGGCGATGCTGGCCCGGCAGGACGGCGGCAAGCCGAGCCTGTCGTGGGAACGGTACAAGGTCCGCGCTGCCTGCCTGGCTGCCGAGCAGCGGTACGGGCTGCGCTCTACCGCGCCCGCTGACTGCACGGCGGCTCGCCGGCCGACTCGGGCCGAGAACGACAAGGCTGCCCGCTGTGGCCTGGACGAGGCCCCCAGGGTCATACTGCGACGGCAGGTTACTACCGCCGCCGCGTCCGCCAGCAGCGAGGACGAGTTCTTCGCCCGCTTGGACCAGGCTAGGGTGCAGGTGCGCAAGCGGTTCAGCGTCAGCAACCCGGGTCAGGTCACCGGGTACTCGGTCGCCCTGCCTGGCGACACGACCAAGGACGGCGGCCCGGTCTGGTACGGCGGCGGGAAACTCGCGGCAGATCTGAGCTGGCCCAAGCTGCGGCAGCGGTGGACCCCGGATCGGGTCACTCCCGGCCGGCCGCATCTGAATCTGACCGCCGCCGAGCGGAACGCGATCTGGGAGCACGCCACCCGAATCGCTGCCGACGCCACGGCGCAGATCCGCACCCTTGCCTGGACCGACCCGGCTGCTGCCACTGACGCCGCGTGGGCCACCTCCGATACCGTGCACGTGGCCGCCGCCATGCTGGGCAGCCGCATCCTGCGCCAAGCCGCCGACGCCTACGACCGCGCGGCACGCGCGCCTTACGCTCATATTCCGCCACCGTCCCAGGCTGGGAACCAGCTCCGCCAGGCCGCCCGGCTGCTATCCGCGTTCGCTTACCTGACCGGCGACCGGTCTATGACCCCGATCGTGCTCATCACCCGGCTGGCCGCACTCGCCGAAGCCGTCGCCGAACTCCGCGAATCCCAGCAGCACGCAGCCCAGGCCGCCGCAGCCCGCGCCGCCGCCGAACAGCTGTACGCTGCTACCCGCCCGGCACCACCCGCACAGCCGCACCCGGCCCAGCGCGCCACCACCGCCGCCAAGCTCGCCAGGCTGTCCTTCCCCCAGTCAGCCCGGCCAGCCACGCGACCAGCGACACCAGGACAGCCCGGCCCGGCTCCAGGCGGACCGCCACCAGTGCCACGGCCGCCACCACCGAGGCCGCGCGGCCCCACCCGCTGACGATGCGAGCACACACAGCTCAGCGCCTCAGATATACGGCTCCAGCGCCCGAGTGCTACGCGACACTCGGCGCACTTCCGTTGTGGCATCTCCGCCATGCTCACGCTGCCGCCGACGCGCTCGGCGTGGCGCCAATCGGCGTATGGCCACCTCCGGCTCATGTCACGGATAGTGACGGTCGGCCGAGAACTGGTGCGCGAGATCCGCCGATCTGTACTGGAACAATCGCTTCGGTACGGTCGGTTGGAGGCGCGCAGAATGGTCGTTCGGTGCGCCGCGGGCGCGGGCGGGCGCCTGTGCCACGCTGGTCAATCTGGGTCGATCCGGTGCATGGAGATCAGGACGAGCCCGAGGTCGTGCACCTTGGTCAGCAGCCCGTGCAGGGCGACCTGGTTGGCTACCGGGCCGCAGATGACCGTCTGGTCGCCGTCGCTGCTGACTAGCAGGCCCCCGAACCAGGCTGCCCAGCAGCCGTCCAGGACCCCTTGGACGCGGATTTCGCAGCGGGAACCGGCTGCCGCTCATGCCAGTCCGGCGGTGGGCGGCCGGTCCGCTGGTGTCGGCGCGCCGGTTGTGGTGTTGGGCCCCGGATGCCGGTATTGGCCTACGGCCGCGATGGGGAAGTTCCCAGGGGGGAGGTTATGCGCGGGATGCCGGGGGGGATAATGCGAGATGGCTGGCGGCCGTGAGATGGACTTGCCAGACGCGCCACCGCGCGACAGCGAAACGGAGGATGGCGAGAGACGCACAGCGATGACTGAACTCTCTGCGGCGGCGGCCTCATCGCACGCTGTGGCGTCCGAGCGGGATGCGCTGCTGGCCACCAAGCTATACGTCCCCGGCTCGCGGCCGGGCCTGGTGCCACGCCCGCGACTGACCGGGCAGCTCGATGAGGGGCTGGAGCGGGGGCTTGTACTGGTCTCACGCCGGCCGGATACGGCAAGACAGTGCTGCTAGCCGAGTGGGCACGCCAGGGCGGCCATCCCGCCGGGTGGCTTTCGCTGGATGCGGCCGATAATGATCCGGCCCGGTTCTGGCGTCATGCGGTGGCTGCGCTGGACCGGGCAAGTCCCGGGATCGGCGAGCGGGTGAGCCTGCTGCTCGGCCCGCCCTCCCCCCGTCGTTTCAGCCGCTGGTAACAGCGCTTATCAACGAGCTGGCCACCGCGCCCGAGGGCGACGAGGTGTTGCTAGTCCTCGATGACTACCATGTGATCGACTCTCGGCCGGTGCACGAGCAGGTGGGGTTCTTGCTCGAGCACCGGCCGCCAGGGCTGGGTGTGGTGCTAGCCAGCCGCACCGATCCGCCGCTGGCGCTGGCACGGCTCCGGGCCCACAGCCAGCTGGCCGAGCTGCGCGCCGCCGACCTGCGGTTCACCGCCGACGAGGCGGGAGGGCTGCTGGTCCGCGTGGCGGCATGGCAGAGCGCGGGGTTGCCGGAGGCGGCGGTGGCAGCGCTGGCGGAACGGACCGAAGGGTGGGCGGCCGGGCTGCAGCTGGCCGCCCTGTCACTGCGAGGGCAATCCGATATGGCCGGGTTCGTGGCGGCGTTCACCGGCAGCCACCGCTACGTGCTGGACTTCCTGGCCGAGGAGGTGCTCGAGCGCCAAACCGGGCAGGTACTCACGTTCCTGCTGGAGACCTCGGTGCTGGAGCGGCTGAGCGGCCCGTTGTGCAACGCGGTCACCGGCCGCGAGGGCAGCCAGGCGCTGCTGGAACACGCCGAGGCGGCGGGGCTGTTCCTGGTGCCGCTGGATGCGGTGCGCGGCTGGTGGCGCTACCACCACCTGTTCGCCGATCTGCTGCGCGCCCGCCTGCAGGCCGAACAGCCCGCCCGGGTGGCGCAACTGCACCGCAATGCCGCCGCGTGGTGCGCCGACCATGGGCTGGCCGATGACGCGATCCGGCACGCGGTAGCCGCCGGGGAGATGGCGTGGGCCGCCGGGCTGGTAGAGCAGCATTTCGACGGGCTTGTCTATCTGCACGGCGAAGATGCGACGATTCAACGCTGGATCTCGGCGCTCCCCGGCGAGCTTGTCCGGTCCCGGCCCCGGCTGTTGCTGGCGCAGTCGTTCCTGGCGTCCTACAGCGGCCAGCTGGAGGCGGTGGAGCCGCTGCTCGATGCGGCCGAGCGAGCATCCCCGGGCTGGGCCGATGAGCCCTTTGAGCCTTCTGTCGGCCGGGCCCGCAGCTTGCTGGTGAACATACCCGCGCTGATCGCACTCCGTCGTGGCTTTCTCGCCCAGCTCCGCGGTGACGCTGAGGCCACGGTCGCGTTCGCTTCCCAGGCCATGGCCGAGTCCGGCGAGGACGAGTGGCTGCTGGGGTTGGTCGCGCAGTCGAGTCTGGCTGCAGGCGAGTGGCTGCGTGGCCGGGTGGCGGCGGCTGAGAGCGTTTTCGTGGCCTGCATCCCCGGGTGGCGGGAACTGGGCCAGCCCACGTTGACCGCATGGGTGGTCTATCAGCTCGGCCAGGTTCAGCGTGCTCAAGGGCGCCTTGATGCGGCAGTCGAGACCTTCCAGCGGACGCTGCACGCCGCAACGGCGCCTGGTCGGGAATCTGCGCCGACCCTCGGCCTCGTGTATGTGGGCCTGGCGGAGGTGGCCTACCAGCGGAACGAGCTCGACAGCGCCCTCCGATATGTCACTGAGGGCATCGCGCTATGCCGCCTGTTCGTCTACGGCGCGCCGCTGGCCGCCGGCCTGGCGACGCTGGCGTGGATCCGGCAGGCCACCGGTGACCCTGCCGGGGCACGGGAGGCAATCGAGGAAGCGAGCGAGCTCTCGCCGGGCGCGGCCAGCCCGGTCAACCCGGTCCCAGCGCAGCGGGCACGGCTACTGCTGGCCTGGAGCGATCTGGCCGGGGCCACGCGCTGGACACGGGAGCGCGGCCTCAGCCCGGATGACGAGCCGGACTATCCCAGAGAAGCGGAACATCTCGTGCTGGCCCGCCTGTTGCTCGCCCAGGGCCTGCCGGGCCAGGCGCTGGCGCTGTTCGGCCGGCTCACGAAGTGGCCGCCGCCCAGGACCGGGTCGGCAGCCTCATCGAGATCGGCGCGCTGCGGGCGCTGGCGCTGGCGGCCAGCGGTGAGGAGGACGTCGCCGTGGCCGCCCTGGCCGGGGCGCTTACTATTGTCTGCCCGCAGGGTTATGTCCGGGTGTTCGCCGACGAGGGACCGCCGATGGCCGTCCTGCTGGGCGGGCTCATCGCGGCCCAGCGCAGCGGCCGGGCCGCTGCCCAGGTCCCGCTGGACTGCCTGGCCCGGCTGCAGCGTGCCTTCGCCGCCGGGCCCGTCGTGCC
>CAVUBD010000002.1:0-206150 GCA_963739615.1 uncultured Actinomycetes bacterium | reverse complement strand
GGGCGGCCGGACGCCGGGCTCGCGGCCGTACCCCTTCGGGCGTTCTTCGCGCCATAGGGGGTCGCTCATATCTGATTCGGATGTTAGCCGTTGACGCACTGGTACCGGGGACGCGACGGTAGGCTTCTCCGGATGGGCACGATCGAGAGCTGTGAGTGCTGAGGAAAAATGCCATGCTTAGGCCAGGCTCGCCCACCTGATTGTGGGGCGCCGCCGGGAAAGCGGAATACGTTCTGAGTTGCGCGGCCGCGGCCCTGGTCCTGGCCATCAGCGGCTTTTCCTACTTCGTCGTGCGCGACGTGAGCAGCATCGGCGGCTCGCACGCCATCACTTCGGGCCCGTCGATCGGCGCCCAGAACATCCTGCTGATGGGCCTGGAGAGCCGCACCGACTGGGACGGCAACATCTTGCCGAATGACGTCCTCAATTCACTGCACGCCGGGAGCAGGCAGGGCGTGGCGAACGGGGTCGGCGGGAACGCCACTAAACCTTGATCCTGATTCACATACCCGCGGGCGGCAAGAAGGCCGTCGGTTTCTCCATCCCGCGCGACGACTGGGTCAATTTCTCCGACATGCTAGGGACCCAGCAGGCCGGCAAGATCGACCAGGCCTACGGCGTCTCCATGGCCGCCAAGGAGTCACAGCTCAGGCAGCAAGACCCCGGGATGAGCCAGAGCCAGGTGGCCTTCGAGGGCAACGAGGCGGGCCGCGCGGCCGCGGTGGCCACGGTGGAACTGCTCACCGGGGTGCACATCGACCACTTCGCCGAGGTCAACCTGGACGGGTTCTACGAGCTGGCGAAGGACCTGGGCGGCGTGGAGGTGTGCCTCAAGCACCCTGTCCCGTACGACGCCAACTCAGGTTTCTACGCCCACAGGGCCGGCCACCAGCACCTGAACGCCCAGATGGCGCTGGCGTTCGTGCGCCAGCGTGACGGCCTGCCCAACGGTGACCTGGACCGCACGCACCGCCAGCAGGCGTTCCTCGACTCGGTGATGAGCAGCTGCGCACCCAGGGGGTGCTCAGCGACCTGACCCAGATCAATTCGCTGCTCTCCGTGGCCAGGCAGTACGTGATCACCGACTCGGGCTGGAACCTGCTGGACTTCGCCAGCCAGATGCGCAGCCTGACCAGCGGCAACCTGACCTTCCGCACGCTGCCGATCGTCGCCTACGAGATCATCGGCGGCCAGGACGCGAACCAGGTAACCCGGCCTACATCCAGCAGATCGTCCAGCAGACCTTCGACCCGTCGGCGGGGAGCTCGTCGCGGCCGGCCCGGCCTCGGCCTCGTCCAGCCCCGGGCCCGCGACCACGGCGGCCGCCGCCAAGACCACCGTCGACGTCTACAACGGCGGTAACATCCAGGGCCTGGCCGGGCAGGTCCAGTCCGCGCTGATCAAGGACGGTTACATGGCCGGAGCCCTCGGGAAGACCGCCGCCCTGGCCACGACCGAGGTGCTCTACGGCGCGGGCTCGCGGCGAACGCCGGCAAGATCGCCGCCCTGTTCAAGGTGCCCGCGACGGCGAGCGCCACGGTGGCGGCCGGACACGTGCAGGTCCTGCTCGGCGCGGACGCCACGCTGGCGGAGGTCTCCGCTGCTCCCGCGCCGTCGAGCTCGCCGGTTCCCGTCCCCACCGGCGGCGCGCAGGGCGGTGCCGTCAACGCCAAGAACGGCATCCCGTGCGTGGACTGAGGCAAGCAGGTGCACCTCGGCTAACCAGGACGGCATGTTCGGGCTAGGCTTGCGGTCATGAGCAAAATCCGGGTGATCGTAGCCAAGGTGGGCCTGGACGGTCATGATCGCGGCGCGAAGGTGGTGGCCCGGGCCCTGCGCGATGCCGGGGTCGAGGTCATCTACACCGGGCTGCACCAGACGCCCGAGCAGATCGTGGCCGCCGCGATCCAGGAGGACGTGGACGCGGTTGGGCTGTCGATCCTTTCCGGCGCGCACATGACGCTGTTCGGCCGCGTCATCGAGCTGCTGGGCGAGCGGGATGCCAAGGACATCGTGGTATTCGGCGGCGGCATCATCCCGGACGCCGATATCGAGGAACTGTCCCGGATGGGCGTGGCCCGGATCTTCACGCCGGGCGCGTCCACGACCGAGATCGTCGCATGGGTCCGCGCGGCATTCGGCTCCAAGGTCGCCGAGAACCAGCGTAGGGCGGGCTGAGAGTCAGCTCACACGGCGCCTGGGCGGGCCGGGAGGCACGCGGGGCAGGGAAGAGGCGTAGGCTTCGCATGGACGCCGCAGCCGATGCGGCGGAACGAGTCGGAACCCAAGAACGGACCCCCTGTGGACCTGTTCGAGTATCGGCGAAGCCGCAGAGTGGCTGGATGATGGCGACGAGGCTGGATGTGCCGTCTGACCAGGTATCCTGAGGCCCGGCGTGCTGGGTGCGGCCGCGGCGCTGTACCGTTGGCTCCACTCAGGCTCCCAGTCGGCTTCCTCCGGGCACCCCGCGGAGACCCGCCGCAATGCAGAAGCCGCCCAGCGGAGGCCGCCGCAACTGCGGGAGATGTGCAGGCGGTCGAGTCGAGATCGCGGTAGCGGAACGGCCGATGGCGCCGAATCGCGGCACGGCCAGGCCTGGAGTCCGTCGGAGAACTGGTATCGCGACGCCCTGTCTCTTACCCGTCCTATACCTGCGATGCACCTGCCAAGTATCTGCGCAGCTCAGCCATCCTGCGGCCGCCAGGACTGCGCGCTGGCCATGCGGCGGCGCACCGGCTGACCCTGATCCGGAAGGAAATGTCGCCGCGGGCTCCAGCGTGTCACAGGCGTAACCGGCGGCAAGAGGAGTAACCTTTCGTCTCCTACCTTTTCTGCTTCGCTGAAGTGAGGTGCCCCGTGAGCGGCTCCATCGCGGGCGCGCACATTCGTGCCGCGCTGGTCAGTGCTCCTGGTGGCCACGGCTTCATGTCCGGGTGGCTCTGGTGACGGCGCAGCGGATCGCGGCGGAAGCCTATCCCGCGCTGGCTCGGATGCCGCTGGCGGCCATCTACTCGGCGGGAATGGCACTCGCCGGCGGTTCTTGCAGGCGGAACTGGCAGCGTGCCGGAGCTGCTCGCCGGGACCGATGGACTCGGGGCAGCCCAGCGGGTCAGCGTGGGCCAGCTGGTCGACCGCCTGGATCGCTTCCGAGCAGCGGTGGCCGCGACGTCACCGTGGACTTGATGGTGGATCGTCGCGGAATTCGATGCAGCTTCTCCATCTGCTGCGCGAGGACGATGGCCGGGCGAAGGTCGCAGAAGCCCGTGCCGCGGTGACCCGGATGCGGCGGCTCGCCGCCCGGACGCCGAGCTGGTCGCGAGCGTGAAGCAGCATCCCGGCAGCGCGCTGCGGCGGCTGCCGCCGCAGCAACTCACCGGGAACTCGCCACGCAGCTCACTGCCCTGCAGCAGCGCCTGTGGGCGCTGGAGGGCGAGCAGGACCGCCGCCGCCGCGGGCTCCAGCTCGAACGTTTTCTGTACGATCTTTTCCGCCTGTTCGACCTGGAGCCGCGGGACCGTTCGTGCTGACCGGTGAGCAGATCGACGGCGCGTTCTCTTTCGACACCGATGACTACCTGCTAGAGGCGCGGTGGCGGCGGCAGCAGGCTGCCCCCGCCGACTTGGCCGGTTCGAGCGCAAGGTGCTCGACCAAGACGCACAAGACCAGCGGCTTGTTCGTGAGCATGCATGGCTTTTCCAAGGCCGCGGTCGACAAGTTCACCGGGGTCGGTACCTGCCTGCTGCTCGCGGAAGGATCCGACCTGGTGGCTGTCGTGGAGGGCCGCATCGACCTCGGGGAGCTGCTGACCCGCAGCGCCGTCACGCCGCCGAGACCGGGTGCCCGCTGCTGACGGCCGCGGAGATCCTGACCTATTCCCCGAATGGGTTACGCATCGTGAACCCGGCAGTCCCGCCGCCCGCGGAGCGATCGTGCCTGCGGCGTTCGCTGGCAGGCTGCCGACCTGGCGCTGGCCTCAGCCGCCGCGTGGCCCGGATGGCGTGCGCTTCGGGGGCGGGCGCATCCGCGATGAGCGGGATCCCCACCGGCGACGCGCTGATCACGCGGTTCATCCGGGACCTGTATGCGGCCGAGCAGGGGTGCAACATCGAGGAGCTTGATCTCGGTGATATCCGGCTGCGCGAGCAGCTCGACCGGTACTACGACCGTATCCCGGATGCCGCCCGCCGGTGACCCGGAGGAGTACGCCGCCTTGTTCGAGCTGGTCTACCCGGACCCGTCGGACCGGGCTGGGCTGATCGAGGAACTGGTCGCCCGGACGCGGCCGAATTTCGGCCATTACGCGCTCGCGGCGCTGATGGCCGCTGGCGCGGCCCGGGTAGTGGTGACGACCAACTTCGATGACCTGGTTGAGCAGGCAGCCCGTGAGGTGCTTGACTCTGCGCTCGTCGAGCCGCGGCGCCCGCTGACCGTCGCCAGCCTGGATGACGCCGACGCGGCCTGCCGCGCGCTGGTCCGCGGCCGCTGGCCGCTGGTTATCAAGCTGCACGGTGACTTCCGGTCGGTGCAGCTGAAGAACGCGCCCGCCGAGCTGCGCGGCCAGAACGAGAAACTCGCCGAGGCGCTCCGTACGATCTGCGGCCAGTCCGGCCTGATCGTGGAGCGGCTACAGCGGACGGGACAGCTCTGTGATGCAGGTGCTGACCGACGCACTGAACTCGCCGCATCCGTTCCCCGAGGGCCTGATATGGACACACCGGCCCGGTGAGACGCTGGCCCCGCCGGTCACCGAACTGCTGACCGCCGCCAGTAGATGCGGCGTGGATGTCCGCTCCGTGGCCGTGGACAACTTCCCCGAGCTGCTCGGCGCGCTGATCCGCCTGATCCGCCTGCCGGAACAGCTGCGCGCCTGCGTGGACGGGCGCCGGCCGAGCACAGCCCCGGAGCACCGTCAGCGATCCCGTCCGACCGACGCGCCCGTGGCCGGTGCTACGGCTAACGCGCTGCCGCTGCTGGAACTGCCGCCGCAGCGCGCCGCCTCATCGAACACCACCCCGCCGACATCGGCGAACTCCGCGCTGCGCTGCGCGATACGCGGGCTCGCGCGGTCACCGCCCGGCTACGCGGGGGCGCCTTGGTCGCGTTCGGCACCGACATCGACCTGGCTGCGGCCGTTGACCCGCTCGGAGTGGCCCCGGCGGGTGACACGATGCCGCTGGAGTGGCCGGCCGACGACCCGGACTCGGCCCAGATCGGGCTGCTGACCGAAGCACTGACCCTCGGCCTGGGCCGCGCCCGCGGGCTGCGGCATGTCCTGCGGCCGGCGCGGCCACCTCGTCCGGGTCGGCGACGAGGCGGAACCGCACTTGTCCGGATTGCGCCGCGCCGCAGGGGGGATTCTGGCGGGCACCGTGCTCGGGACCGCCGTGAGCTGGGCGGAGGCCATCGAGGTACACGTGGAAGCGCGCGTGGCGGCTGGTGGCTGCTCATCACCCCGGAGATCTGGATCGCGCCGCCCGGGTCGCTCCCGGCACCTCCCGGCATCAAACCCGGCTCCGCCGAGCACACCCGCTGGCGCGCCGCCCAGCAGCATGCCGCAGCCGGGTTCGTCCGCGAACGGCTCGCCCGCCGCTACAACTCCGGCACCAGCGAAATCCTCGACGCGTGGGTGCGGGTGCTGGTCGGTTCGCAGCCGCGCGCCGTTGAGACCTGGCACCTGCCAGCCGGTACAGGGTGCGATGCGGCGATGGTGATCGGCCCGTCACCGCGTACAGCCAGCCGCTCATCACCAGCGACAGCCTGGAGTGTAATGACCGTGACCCGGTTGGCGCCCGGTACCGGCATCACATCGCATGGCCCGTGGGCCGGGTACTGGGAGCTGCCCGAACCCCTGCTCGCCTTCGACCCGGTCGACCCTGGGCAGCGCGCGGTGAACCCGCTCACCGGGCTCGCCGAATTCGGCCCCTACTCCGCCAGCAACAGCAACGGACCCCACCCCAGCGTGCGGGTGGCGCTCCTGGCGCCCGATGGGGACCTGCCAGCACTCCGCGGCCTGCTCCGCGAGCTGTGGTACCCGCAGCAGCCCCGCGAGCGCGCCGAGTACCTCCCCCCCTATCCCGGCTGGCGGCGAATCTTCGGGTGCCGGATCGAGCCCGCCCCCGACCGCGCCCAGATCACCCTCCCTCCGGGCCTGGACACCCTGGTGCGCCGCGCCGCATCGTCGGCGCAGATGCTTGCCGCCGCGCTCAGCGACGGACTACGCGCGTCACGCTGGTGAGAGACTCCTTCGACGTAATCGTGTTCTACCTGCCGCCGCGGTTCGCGCCCTACTTCACCGACGGGCCGTTCGACCTGCACGACGCGGTCAAGGCCACCGCAGCAGAACTCGGCCTCCCGACCCAGATCATCACCGATGAGGCGCTGCGCTACCGGTGCCGAGCAAGCGTCGCCTGGCGGCTGGCCACCGCCCTGTACGCCAAAGCCGGGTGGGTACCGTGGAAACTGCACACACAGGCCGGGCAGCTGGACCCGCAGGCCGCCTACATCGGGCTGTCCTAGCGCTGCGGCCGGCCACAGACGGTCGACGAGCTTCGTGACCTGCTGAGCCAGGTGTTCGACGCCGACGGCGGCGGCATGCACTTCATCGCCTACGACGTCGGCCAGGGAAACGACCTGCACAACCCCTACCTCAGCCGCGAGCAGATGCGCCTGGTCATGGCCCGCAGCCTGGCGCTGTACCAGGACCGCCACGTCGGCGTCATCCCCCGCCAGCTTGTCATCCACAAGCAGACCCCCTTCACCCCCGATGAGGTCGCCGGCTGCTTCGACGCCTGGGGCGCGACCACCGAGCTCGCGTGCGTCACCCTGGAGCGGCCCAACGGCGCGGCGTCCAGCTCACCGGCAAACGCAAGCCCGGATACGCGGTCGACCGCGGCACCGTCCTGCCCCTCGACGGCCACGCGGCCCTCGTCTGGATCGCCGGCAATGCCCCCGCGGCCACCCTCACCGGCCATGGCAACTTCCTGCAGGAAGAAGGGAACACCACGGCCCGTGCTGATGACCCGGCACGCCGGCCGCGGTCCGCTCATCGACCTCGCCGGCCAGATCCTGGCCCTAACCAAGATGAACTGGAACAACGACGCGCTCCACGACTCGCTGCCCTGCACCATCCGCTACGCGCAGACCCTCGCCCGGTCCTCAAGCACATGCCCGGTCTGCTACCTGTTCCCTACGATTACCGCTTGTTCATGTAAGCAGGCCGATAGACGTGGGTCTCTCCCGCGCCCGTCGAGGCAGCCTTGCCTAGCCGGGCCGCGATCACGGTGAGCGCCTTACCGGCGTGCAGGCCGAGGCTGATCTCCTCCGGTCGCACAACCGCAGCCCGCCTGGCCCCGGCACCCAGGGATCGATCCGGCGCTGCGGCCGGCTGGGGCCACCTCGCGCGATGATCCGGACCAGCTCGTGAGAGCAGCCAACCTGCGGCCCGATCTGCCGTAGCGACAAGCCCTGGCCTTCAGCGGCAGCGCAGCTGCCGCTGTTCCACCGTCAGATGAGAGCACCATGCGTACTCTCCTCGGCTGAATCAACGAAGATCGTCGACTGCAGAGAGGGACTCGCCGAGGTTGCGTCCACCAGTTGAACGCGCCCCACACGAGCGGCTGCTGTGGCACACCTGCGGTCGCCCCAGCGACTGCCCGCAGGGCAGAAGACCAATGACGGTTGCTGGGACGCCCTAGGATGTCCGCCATGGCGGACGAAGTTCGACTCGAAGGAAGAGACGCGGCCAATATCGGCCGGTACCGAGCTCTCTCGCAGATCCCATCGATCCCGAGATGGGAGGGCTTCACGAGAGGTTTCGGCTTTCGGAAGAGCAGAGGCGGTTGCTCACTGAGGGTCGTGCACTAGGAGATCGTCCGGGCCAGCTTGCAGAGCTGCTAAGGAGCTATGTGGCTGAGATTTATAGCCAGCTAGGTGAAGATGCGCCCGAACTTTAGGCGTCTAATCCAGGGTTGATCCGCCCGGCGGCGTGTCAGTGCTACCCCGGCCAGGACCAGGGCGATACCGGCCAGCACGGTCATGGTGATGCTCTTGTTGAGGACCAGGACGCCGAGCATGCCGATGCTCCCACGCTACGAGGGGAAGCCCACGACCCCTGCGTGAATCATCGAGGCTAGGATGTCAGACCGGACCGAAGAAGGCGGAGACGCGGCAGATAACCGGAGAGCCTATGACCGTTAAGCCAGATTCGGAGACTCAGGGGCAAGATAGCTCCTTTGTGGGGATGTTCCATCTGGTGAACAGTCTCCTGCCTGATGAGCAGAGTGTCCTGTCGGTGAGCCCTGATGCCCATGTGCGCGACGCTCTGGAACTAATGCGGCAGCATGGATTCTCGCAACTGCCTGTGATGGAGGCCGATCTTGTGCTCGGCGTCTTCTCATATCGGTCTTTCGCTAAACGAGTTGCTGAGCTAGGTAAGGTCGATATTGATCGCCTGGAGGTTGATGACTGCATCGAGGACCTCGAGTTCGTCCGAGTGACAGATGAGCTTGAGCGGACGTTCTTTTATCTAGATCGTGATGGGGCGGTGCTGGTGGGAGACCCGGATCGGCTAGTCGCAGTAGCGACTCCTACTGATCTTATCCAGTACTTGTACAGTCTTACCCATCCCTTTATCCTGATCCAGGAAATTGAGCTAGTGCTTCGTCGATTGGTCGGCGCTGCCGTTGCAAAGGAAGATTATGCCAAGTATATTCGGAGAGCAGTGGCGAGTAATTACAAGGATAGAGAGGATCGCATACCGGCGCAGCTCGAGGAACTTACATGCGCTGAGCTGGTGCAGACTGTTATTAATAGCGCGAATTACACAGAGGCTTTCTGCGGAATCCTGGGAAGCAATCGCGACTCTGCATGGGGATACCTGGGGCGAATTGCAGGAATCCGTAATGACGTTTTTCATTTCCGCAGGCCGATCACCGACGCCGACGTCCAGGTCCTGGCCAACGCTAGGACATGGCTGCTCCGCAAAGCACGGGCTGTGGAAGCTAGAGAGGGCGCGAGGTCATGACGTTGGTCCAGAATCTCCTCCCTCATCAGCTCGCCCTTGTTGAGGAGTACCGCTCAGGATCGGCGCCGCACGTTGTTGAGCTTGACGCGCCGGTCGGGGCAGGGAAATCACTTGCTCTGGCGGTGATCGCAGCGGAGCGTGCCGTTGCCGGCGCCCAAGTCATTGTGGTACTACCGCACGTGGCTCTCGTGAGACAAATGATCCATCTTGTCAACCAGATCGGTACAGCTCCTACTACTGTCTACGCCACCCCAGCAGAATTCAGACTTGCATTGGATAAAGGTCCGCTGCCGTGGCCTGATTCCGGGCTCGTCATCTGCTCCGCCTCAGTAATCCGGTCACCGCTAGCCATCAAGACGCTGCGAATACTGCACCGTCTCTGCTCGTCGTAGACGAGGTGGCCGCTTCAGTAAGCTCTGAGCTTGGACAATCACTCCGAGCGCTAGCAGCTCGCGCCCATCAGGTCATCTTCACGGGTAAGAGAGTGGCTGCCTTGTTCCCGGCTCCTGATAAGAGAAGATGGACATTCCCTCTTACGGATCGTGAGGGTCGGCCTGTAGCGCCGGAGTTTTCGGTCCGAATTCACGAGTACCCGGGAAATCCGGCTGAGGCCGAGCTTGTACGGAAGGCTATCGGGTTTTTCGATCAGCTTCCCTCCGCTGTTCCGAATCTCTTCTTTACCCGCCCTGCAATCCAATTTGCGCTGCTGAACCGTGTGCGAAGACTAGAAAATCCGGAGCAGTTGCCACCGCAGGAGGAGGGCGAGGAATCAAAGATAAAGCAAGCTCGGTCTGAAGCCGTCGACCAGCGGATGATCGAGGCCATCTGGAGAATGCTTGATGACTTCGATGACCTGCCGCCGGACGGACGGCTACTCGCAGCGGTCGAAGAGGCGAGATCGGCATTCGGCCGGGGGTATCCAGTAATGATTGTCACTGGCCTGGTTCAGGAAGTCGACTATCTTGCAGCGGCAATAGAGTCGCATGGACTGCCGGTATCGACTGTTACTGGGAGTATGCGGCTCGAGGAACGCCTCAATGCAGCAGAGAACCTGCGAATAGGTACCGTGCTAATTGTAACAGCAGCATTCTTTACCGACATACAGAGGCCGCTTCCTGACGGCACGCGGAATCTTTGGTTTAATCCGCCAACCACTCGACGCCAGGCTCAGCAGCGACTCGGACTTGGCATGTCGAGCCACGGCGTTGAAATCGTCCTCTTCAGGGCCGTACCGCCTGTGACCCCGGCCGATGAGCTTGTAGAACGTCTGGAGATCATCCTTCAGAATCCATGGCAGGAAACTGAGCTAGGCGACGAACTCATATGATGAATAGCTCACTCTGGATTCAAGCTGAATCACGTATCCGTAATTACGGACACGGCAATGCTCTAACGACGCTCCGTGATCGCTTGCCTTTGACTGCATATCTGGTGATCGCGGTGATGACGATCGCCAGCGTCGCCTTGCGGGTGGTTGAGCGCTGGATCCGGTCCCACTGCCGGGTCGAACCCGCGCGTGCGGGTAAACGCACCTTGATGGATGCCCTCCTGCCAATGCGGGCCGGGTATGGTCTAGAGCATCACGGACCGGACGGGTCCCAGTGGCTGGTAAACCTCAGCTCGCCTGACCAACTGGAACCAGGGGAGGTGGCGAGGTGACAAAGCCCGGGGGCATGATGTTCGAGCCGGGCCAGCGTGTACACATTTCGAAACGCCCCGACCTGCCGCGCCACGTCCGCGTCGATGTCGCGATGCCGACCAGCGACGGATGGCAGCTCTTCGTCGAGGTGAGCCCTCACGGCACCTTCGCCAAGATCGATCTGACAGACGCGGAAGCCGCAGCCTGCGAGATCCTCGTCGAGGACGGCGCAGGAGACAGCCGAGCCTTGCTCGCCGGCCTCTGGACCGCGTGGATGCGCGCCGCCGGTTCGGGCGCGCGCTCGGCCGTCCTGGCGTCGTCGCCGCTTCGTCCCTATGCGCACCAGATGAACGCGGTCTACGGCGCGATGCTCCCTCAGCCACGACTGCGGTTCCTACTCGCCGACGAGCCAGGTACCGGCAAGACGATCATGGCGGGCTTGTACCTGCGGGAGATGCAGCGACTCGGGTTCATCCGCAGCGCTCTGGTCGTCGTCCCCGCCCACCTGGTGACGAAGTGGCAGGCAGACTTCGAGCGGTTCTTCGGCGGCGGTCTGCGCGCTATCACCGCCCAGACCGTCCGCGAGCACGGTCTCGAGAGCGGCCACGACCTGTGGATCGTCAGTCTTGACCTGCTATCGGTGAACCCGTCCGTCCAGGACGCCGTCCACCCGGACCGGATGGGCTGGGACGCGGTCGTGTTCGACGAAGCCCACCGCCTCACTCCGACCGCCGTCTCGTACTACCAGGCCGGGCAGATGCTCGCGCTGAACACGCCGCGCGCGCTCATGATGACCGCGACGCCGCATCGCGGCAAGGAGTGGCTGTTCCGAGCCCTGCTGCACCTGGTCGATCCGGACGTGTACCCGCCGGTCGAGAGCAACAAGGAGCCGTCCCGCAGCGTCAGGCCCGGGCGCGTCCACTTCCTGCGCCGCATGAAGGAAGACCTCGTCGACTTCGACGGCGTGACCAAGCTGTTCAAGGGTCGGCACGCCGAAAACCACAGCGTGCCTCTGACGCCGATCGAGGCGGACTTCTACGCCGAAGCTCTCGACCTGGTCGACCGGTACTTCCCGCGCGATCGCCGTTCCGCTCGGTCGCATGGTCTACGGCAAGCGCGCAGCGTCGAGCCTGTACGCACTCGCCGAGACGCTCAAACGCCGCCGCGACGGGATGGGCACCGCGATGCCGTCGGCCGCCGCGATCGAGGCTGACCCAGACGGCGACGACCCCGCCAAAGGCGACGAGGCCCGAGTCATCCACGAGGGCTCGAAGGCCGCGAAGGCCGAGCGGAAGGAAATCGACGCACTGCTCGCCCGGCTCCAGCCAATCGTCGAGGACACCGGACCTGCCCGTTTCGAAGTGGGACCCGCTCATCCTCGCCTGCCTTGGGCGGAACGGGATCGAGCCTGGCAACGGTCGAACAGGCCGTCGTGTTCACCGAGTACGCGGACACCGCCGACTGGCTCGTCCGGCGGCTCACGCACGCCAGGTTCACCGCCCGCAGGTACTCGGGGCGCGACAACCACCACGTCCGCGACGACACCCGCGACGCGTTCGCCCGGCGCGACTTCCAGATCCTCGTGTCCACCGACGCCGGCAACGAGGGCATCGACCTGCAGACCGCGCACGTCCTCGTGAACTACGACATCCCGTGGTCGCTCGTGCGTCTTGAGCAGCGGATGGGCCGGATTCACCGCGTCGGACAGACACGCGACGTCGAGCTCTACAACCTGATCGCGACAGAAACCCGCGAGGGCGAGGTACTGGAGGTCCTGCTGGGGAACTTCGTCACCGCAGCGAACCAGCTCGAAGGCCGGATGTTCGACAGCCTGAGCCTTGTCGGTGAGCTCGTGGGCCTCGCTGACGACGAGCTCGGCAAGGTCCTCGCCGACACCTTCGGCGACGAGGAGCAGCGCGCCCGGGCGCTCGCCGCCGTCGCGCGCGGTAACCGCCAGCCGACTCGCCGACGCTGCGAAACGCGCTGACGAGCAAGAGCGTGTCCTCAAAACCAGCGTCGACATCGCCCAAGCCGTCGCCGCGCTCCAGAATGAGCAACTCGAACGGATCAACCCGGCTATCGTCGAGGCGTTCCTGAACCGAGCCGCGGCAGGCGGTGCGATCAAGGTCAGCCCTCACGCCGCTGGCGAAGGCATGTTCAGCCTCGCATTGCCGGACGGCTCGCAGCTCCCGCCCGAGTTCGCGCCGCCCAGCGAGCGGAAGGCGGGCTCCACCGCGCTTGTTGCCACAAGCGGTCATTCTCTTGTGCAGGCACGCGCCAGTGGCGCCGCCGTCGCAGACGCGGTGAACCTTGGTCCGGGCGACCCGCCGTTCAGGGCGCTTGTGGCGCTTTGCGCTGACGCGCTCGCTCCGGCGATGTTCCGCGGCGGTGCGCTCGTCGATCAGACCAGCTCCACGGACTATGACCTCTTTGCGTACGAGGCCGACCTCACCGGAGGCCGGCGGCCGACGCAAGGGCACCTGGTCGTGCCTCATCCGCGTCGACAGCGCCGGCGCCCGCCCGGTCCGCTGGGAGATGCTCGCGAACCTCACCTCCGCCGACGCGTCTGCTGGGGTGCCACACCCTGCCCGCGTCCATGATGCCGCCGCCCGCGCTGCGATGGCAGCGCGGGAGGAGCAGGCACGCAGAGCGCAGGCCCTGGACGCTTGGCTGCAGGTCGCACAGCGCGAACTCGACCTGCTTCCGAACGAACTCACCAACGACATCCGCGACCGGGATATACGTATCGCGGAGCGAAAGAGGCTAAAGGCCATGACTGCGCAACGGCTCATGGACCTGCGGCAGATGAGCGAGGTCAGCATCGCCGAGCCCCGACAGATCGTATGGGCACGGGTGACCGCCGCCGCGCAGTCGGCCGACCCGACGGAGGCCGACAGTGAGCGGATCTCGATGGACCTCGTGGCCGAGCACCTGCGCGAGCAGGGCTTCGCCGTCGCCGATGTGCACTCCGAGGGTCGCGGCTACGACCTGCACGCCAGTCACGGACGTGACCAGCGCCTCGTCGAGGTCAAGGGCGTGTGGCAGTCGGCGAGCAGCCAGGGCGTCAGTCTCACCGCGAACGAGGTCCTTGTCGCTACTCAGCAGGGCAAGGACTTCTGGCTCTACGTCGTCGACCAGTGCCGCGACGGCAAGGGGAGCTTGTACGGCGCCTACGCCGATCCTGTCCGCACCTTCGGCGACCTGTCCACCGGGCACGTCATAGTACACGTGCCCGGCAGCGCCCTAAAGGCAGCCCGAGACACCGAGGAGCACGCCTCGTGCGCATGATCGAGCGGTGGTTTCCCTGTGCTGAGGTCAGCGAGGCGTCAGGCGGAGGCTGGGGCAGCGGCAACCAGGAAGCGGCGCTCTTCACATGGTTTGCCAAACGACCGCTCGCGCAGGCAAAGGCCGCCGTGCTGACGAGCCTGCTCCCTTGGCCGGAAGATGTCGAAGAGCAGAGACGGCTACAAAACCTTGTTCGAGGGGCGATGAAGGCCCGCGACGGCATGAACGCTGAACTCAGGGCAGAGATTGCCGCAGCACATCCCGATGGCGCGTCGATGCTGGACCTGTTTAGCGGACGAGCGATGATCCCTCTTGAGGCGGCTCGGCTCTCCGTGAGGGCATATGGCATCGATTACTCACCTGTCGCCACTCTGGCAGGTCAATTGCTGGCTGACTTCCCGCTGCAGGACTGGGGCGACGAACCTTCGTTGCCTTTCGCTGCTCGATCGGGCCTGACACTGAGTGGCGGTCGGCTCCTCGATGACGTGCGGGCGGTGCTCAATGAGGTGGGCCGCCGACACGACGAACAGATCGCCGAGGTCTACCCAGAGGTCGGCGGTCGGCGTCCTTGGGGTTACCTGTGGGCATCCACATTGCCGTGCCAGGAGTGCGGGCGGCGGTTCCCGCTCACCGGCGCGGTCGTGCTCAGGCATCCGAAGCCCGCGACGGGTGACCCAGGGCAGCACTACTGCGTAGATGTCGACAGGCAGACGGGCACGTTCAGGGCGACAGTGCATGCCGGCGCTCCTACCGGTCAGCCAACCCTACGAGCGCCCGGTGGCAGCAAGACAGGCGCCAAGAGCGCAATCTGCCCATTCTGCGACCATGTCCACTCCACGGCGTTGCACCGACGGCTGTCCGCTGAGGGATTCCGTGAGGACGCGCTACTACTCGCGGCCGACCTGGACCCCGAGTATGGGAAAAGCTTCCGCGAGCCCACATCCGAAGAGTTCGCCGCGATCCGGCTCGCCGAAGAACTGCTCGCTACAGAACCGCCCTTCGCGCCAGGGATACCAGCCAAGCCGGATGAACGTATCCCAGTCGGGGAACGGAAGTGTTGTTCAGCCCTCGTTGTACGGGGCGAAGTCCTACGGCGACCTATGCAACGACCGGCAGACGCTCAGCTTCGTCCGCCTTTGCCGCGTGATCAGCGACCTTGGCACCGAGATGATGGTCGATCATGGCATCAGCGAAAAGTACACCGCGGCCCTGGTTGGTTATGCCTGTGCGGTCCTCGTGCGCAAGATGAAGCGGTCCACTCGCGGCACGTCGCTCATGGTCTACAACGATGGCCGCTCGACAGGCGTCAACCACATCTTCGGAAATGAGGCGAGCATCTCATTCTCGTACGACTACTTCGAGACGGGCGTGACAGACGGACCGGGGTCCTGGAGCTCTCTAGTCGAGCGGACCATGACGGCTTTGCGCAGCCAAACTGGTCGGGCCGCCGGCGTGCCCGCCGATATCAGTCGCGGCTCGGCAACATCGCTTCCGATGAGGGATAACTCCGTCTCAGCTGTGGTGACTGACCCGCCATACGACGAAATGATCCCGTACTCGGATGCCTCCGACCTGTTCTACGTCTGGCTCAAGCGTGCCCTGTTTTCGACGCAGCCTTGGTTCTGTTTCACTGCGGACCCGGATGGAGTACAGGAGAAGGCGGAAGAGGCGATCGTCAAGAAGTTTCGCGCTCGATCCACGCATTTCGATCATCGGACGTCTGCTCACTACGATGACATGATCGCCAGGGCATTCACTGAGGCGCGGCGAGTCGTTTCAACTGATGGCGTTGTCACGATCGTTTTCGGCCACGGCGACATCGAAGTCTGGCACCGTCTGCTCGGCGCGATCACGCGCGCCGGCCTCATCCTGACCGGCTCCTGGCCCGCTAAGACGGAAAAGGGCGGCAGTGCGGGCTCGGCCAACATCGTGACGACATTGACGATGTCGTGCCGCCCAGCACCCGCAGTCCGTCCGAACGGTCGAGCGAATTTGGTGGAAGCGGAAGTTCGACGCGAGGTCCAATCGCGGATACCCGTGTGGGACGCCGCCGGACTAGCGCCCACGGACCAGCGCATGGCGTCTGCTGGTCCGGCGATGGAAGTCGTGGGTAAGTATGACCAGGTCCTCGATCACCTGGGCGAGCCAGTGTCCATCTCGCAATACCTCGTGGTGGCGCGCAAGGCGGTTAGCGATGCAACGTCGGTCCCGATCGACAACCTGCCGCTCGACACCTTCGACGCCCGGACGCGTTTCGCGCTCGGCTGGGCGCGGCTCTACCGCCGATCTCTTGCCGCGAAGTCCGAGGCACGTTGGGAAGCGTTGACCACAGACCTATCGATGGCCGACATCGACGGAGTGCTCGCCGAGGGCGACAAGGGCGTCCGGTTCGCGCAGGCCAAGGACTGGAACGGAACAATCTCGCCTACATCCTCAGTGATCGACGTGGCCATGGCAATGGCGAAGGCTTGGCCTGCCGGCTTCGACGAGGTCGCGCAGGTGCTGGCGTCAGCCTCTCGGGACGAGGACGACGCCTACCTATGGGCGACCCTCGGCTACCTGTCGTCCCTGCTGCCCGAGGCAGACCCCGACGCGATTGCGTGGACTTCGCTAGTCCGCGCAAGACGGGGGATCGGCAACGTGACACGCGGCGTCGTATCAGCGCAGCGGGATACCGAAGCAATGGGACGGCAGGGGAGCCTCTTCGACATGGAAATCGTAGGAGAAACGACGTGAGTAGCGCTGTGACCCCGTGGTGGGAGGTCCTCAAGCTTCGGGACGAGGTCGTGCACGCGTCGGGCTCAGATCGAGGATGTCCAGATGTCGCTGTTCCAGGCCGTACACGGCACGGTCAACGACCGTCCTCCGTACGCAGAGGCTTCGTACTACGGCCAGATCACCCACCCGAGCCCACTATTCGCAGACCTGATGGCGAAGGTTGCGGTGCGCCTCGGGGGTGGGCAAAAGTACGCCAGAGCACGCGCTCTCTGGCGGCTTGACCAGGCGATGGGCGGTGGCAAGTCGCACGGCCTGATCGGGCTTTGGCACCTCGCGGAGAACCCAAGTGCGATTGGTCCGACCGACATCGGACGGGCGGCATTCGACAATGCTGCTCAGATCCTGGACGAGCGGCTCCCCATAGATCTGAACAATCCAGTCGTCGTCGTTCTCGCGTGCGACAACATGACGGCGGGCAAGGGCGTGGCTGAGTTCGACGGACCGGCGCAGACGCTGCACGAGCGGTTCTTGTGGCGGCTGTTCGGCGGAGACAACAACCTGTACCTGCGGTACCGGGACGGGTATGCCGACAAGCACCGGATCGTCGAGGCCCTGACCGCCGTTGGACGGCCGGTACTCATCCTCGTCGACGAGATCCTGGACTACGTTCGGCAGTTGTCGCTCACCGCGAACGGCGACCTCGCGATCAAAGACATGGCGTTCCTGCGGGCGCTGTTCGACAGCGTGAATGATGTTCCGCATGTCGCCGCGGTGGTCGTCATGATCGCGTCAGAGGCCGACAACATCGACCTGGACGAGGCCGGGCAGAAGCGCCGGCAGGAGCTCGACGACCTGCTCATCCGTAATGGCGAGACCGCGACGATCAACGACAATACCGACTTCGCGGCGATCCTGCGTCGGCGCCTGTTCGACGGGACTGCCCCCGCCGAGGTCCTCAAGGCGACGGCGGCTGCGTTTACATCGAAGATGACCGGACCTTGGCGCACGAAGGTATTCGACAACGTGCCAACGACTGCCTCGTCGGAGTTCCCGGACGAGGTCGCCCGCTGCTACCCCTTCCACCCGCAGCTGATGGCAATGGCCGAGCAGGAGTGGGCCAAGCTCGCAGGGTTCCAGCGTGTCCGCTCCACCATCCGGATCTTCGCTGCGACCGCGCACTCGCAGTACCAGCGCGGCAAGGCAGGCGCGTGGGCGCCGCTGCTCGTTGGACCCGGCGACCTTCCCCTGTCCGACCCAACTGTGCGCGAAGCCGTCATCAACAGCGGTCTGATCGTGGACACACGCACCCAGGCGAATTACCGGCAGATCGCCAGCGCGGACATCGTCGCCGCCGACGACAAGAAGGGGGCCGCCCGCGAGCTCGACCGTGCTCGCATTGACGGGATCATCGGCCCACTGAACCCGCGCGCCGCGGAGCGCGCCGCCACTTGCCTGTTCCTGTGCTCCGTCATCGGCGCTCGCGCCGGAGGACGGCAGGGAGCTACCGAGGTCGAACTCAAGGCTGCGATGTTCGTACCCGACAGCCGCTACCCGGTCGGCGAAGCCGACACCGTCATCGCCGAGCTCCTCGACGTGGAGGGCGGCGGACTGTCGAGCGTCGAGCATCTCGCCGGTAAGGGCGGGCTGGCCCCTCGCCTGTTCATGTCGACGCGCCGCACCCTCAACATGCTCGTCAAGGCGGCGCGGACCAGCGTTACCGACGAAGACCGCGATGCGGAACTCGCCAACACCGCGCAACGGCTCGCAGCCACAGGCCCGTTCAAGACGAAGCTATTCGTTGCCGCCGACCTCGCCCGCGATCCACTCGCGGTGCTTACCACCGCTGGCATCGACGACGCACGCACCACGCGGCTTGTCGTCCTCGACCCTCGGCAATTCACTCTCCTCAACGGTACCGACAAGAACACCCGCGACGCGATCCGCGCAGTCATGGGTCTCGGCCAGGACAAGGTGCCCGTGCAGTGGGCGTCGTCCGCGGTGTTCGCCATTCTCAACGCGCAGGGGCGAGCTGCCGCTCGAGGCGCCGCCGCTGCCTACCTCGCTTGGGACCGGGTCGCGGTCATGGACGCGGTCCGGGCCGACGACGAACTCGCGGAGCAGGCCCGCGGCGAGCGCGCCGACGCCCGCCGCAACCTCGACAGCGCCGTTCGGCGTGCCTACCGCCACTTCCTCTACCTCGGCGAGGGGGACCAGGACGGCGAGGCCCGCGTCGACCGGACCGGCGCGTTCGAGCCTGACAGCAACAAGTCGTCCCTCGACGGCACTGCCATTTGGGAGGCACTTGTCGCGCAGGGCAAAGCATTCAACACCTCGGCCCTGACCGCGAAGGCGCTGCTGCATAACCTCGATGTAAAGGACTACGGACGTCCGCTCGACGAGCTCCGCGACCTGTTCTGGAGCAGTCCACGGCTCCCGCTCCTCCCTGCAGGAGAGTCCGACCTCCAGCGCGCCATCTTCGAGGCAGTCACCGGTGGCCAGCTCAGACTCGTCGGCGCGGACGACCTAGACCGAACGGTCACGCGCCCCGGCGACATTGCGGTCGGCTCGTCCGGGCTACGTCTCGCGCCGCCGAAGTCGACCGGAGGCCTCGTCAGCGATGCTGCCGCTGTGGGCGTCAGAGACGGCGACGACAGCATCGAGACGTGGGGAACCGCACCCATCGGCTCGGCCTCCGGCTCGACCAGTCCGACTGGAGGCACGCCGGGCGGCGGCGACCACGCAGCGATCGCCTGAGTTCAAAGAGCGCGAGATCGCGTTCAGCCTGATGACCAGCATGAGCGAGCCGACAACCCGCGACGCCGTCCGCAGGCTGCTGCTCGACCTGTCCAACGCAGCCGACGACGGCAGCATCAGCTGGGCGCAGATCCAGGTCAAGGTCGTTGTCGCCGAGGAAGCCGCTGCCCAAGTGGAGCAGGACGTCCGCGACACTGGGACGAACCCGAGCACTCGTACGGTGTAAGCACCCGCGCTGAGCAGGGATCTCGACGCTCAGGTACGCGAGCTACTGTCCTGGACCGATCAGGAACAGGATCAGCTGGATGATGACTGCCTAGATCAGGGGCCCGCCGCGCTGCCCGGCCGGTAGCGGCATCCCCGGACCCCGCATCTGCCGCGCGACCGCAGCGGCCGCCACCACGACGGGGGCGGGCACAGGAACAAATGCCTCAGCCTTTCTGGCACAGGTCAGCAAGGTTCACGCGGACAGCGAAGCCTTCATCTGAACAGGACATCTGTCTGATATACACCATTTTGTCCGTTTCTAGTTTCTGATCTTGATCGACTGTTTTGTCACCCTTGATGCATGGTCGATCTGAGCTCACACCCATGCACCATCGATGACCATGGTCAGTTCTGCTGCGTAGGCTGGCCGGGCGGCGTGAGGTGGGCTACCGAACCGCACGCACCGGATCGCATAACACGCGGGTCAACGGCCTGGAGACCGGCCAGTGGCACGAGGCGGACCTGGCCGTGATGTACGGGCTGCAGCACACGTCCCGCGACGACGACATGCAGCTGGACGTGCACTCCCAGGTCGCTCGCACTGCGAGGACCGTCACTGGCGGCATGTGGTGGGCACCCGACTGTCACGGATAGCCCGTGGGCTCAATGGCCTTGCGTTAAGCCGTGCCGCAAGCCTGCGACCTGCAGAAACTACTATGTGATGCGCCGAGATCGGCTCGCTTGGGTCCCTAAAGCAAGGCCATTGGCCCGTGGGCTGCGTTGAAGGTGTAGTGCGCTGGTTGGTGTTGTCGCCACGCTGGAAGTTCCATCGCACGACCCGGTGGTCAAACACCCAGCAGTCAGTGCCGGGCAGCATCCGGTCTGCGGCTTTTGGCCAGTGGCAGTTAGCGGATACCTCACCCGCCGTGAGATGTGCCGTTTTCTGCTGATCTATGGCGTGTACTAGCCAGGCTCCGCGCAAGGGTTTACCGTCGGCGGGGAAGACCCACTTTGGCACACTCTCGATGCTGGAGGCCGTGATGCGGCTAAGTTTCGTTGGTATCACCCCGGATACTCCTGATAGCCAGTGCCCGGCGGTGTTCGTGGATGAGGACACCGGCGAGATGTGGTTCCAGGGGAAGACAGTTACCGATCCGGTGGAGCTGGCGGAGGTCGCCAGGCACAGCCCGGTCGGCGCGAGCGAGTCGGTCGTGAAGCTGCCGCCGGTGATGAGAGCGATCGTCATGGAGGCGGTCAATGGAACCTACGAGCGCGGCAGGCAGGGACCGGGGCCGCATTCCCGGCGTGACTGACCCGGCGGTGCCGCCGTTTGAGGAGCTGCTGCGGGCGTGCACGGTGTCGGCTGTCCATCTGGAGCTGCGCGATGTTTACACGCCGTCGGACCCGTGGTTTCAGGCGTGGCTGACGGGCGACCGGGAGGAGTTCGAGCGCCGGCTGGTGCGGCCGTGGCTTGGTCTTATCCGTGAGGTGACCGGGCGGGGGGTGCTGGTCCGCAGGGCGCGGGTGGTCTCGGAGCCGGTGACCGAGTACATCGGCTTCGAGTACGCCACCACGGGGTCCAACCTCGCCGCGGGTGAGCTGGCGCGCTGGCTGCCCCGCCGGGACTCTTCTGACCTGCTCTTGCCGGGGAACGACTGCTGGGTCTTCGACAATCGGCTGGTGGAGTTCAATTATTTCTCCGGGATAGGGGACTTCCAGGGCGCCGGACTGTCCGATGATCCGGTGGTGGTGAAACAGTGCGCTGCGGCTTTCGAGGCGGTGTGGGAACGCGCCGTGCCGCACGGGGAATACCAGCTCCGCTAACGCGCGGCCCCGGATGCAGGCGTCATCGTCGAGTGCTCAGCAGGCCCGCCAGGTCCTGGCTGACCGGCTGCGTGAGCTGCGGGTTGGTGCCGGGCTGACGGCCCGGGAGCTGGCCGTCCGGGCGGGGTGGGAACGGACGAAGGTCTCCAAGATCGAGCACGCGACCCGGCCGCCATCAGCCGAGGCGATCCGGGTCTGGTGCCAGGTGTGCGGCGCCGAGGATCAGGCCCCAGACCTGATCGCGTCGCTGCGGGCGGCTGAGGGCCTGTGGGTCGAGTGGCGGCGCATGGAGGGCACGGGCCTGAACCGCGCGCAGCAAGCGCGGCTGCCGCTGTATGAGCGGACCCGGCAGTTCCGCGCCTACGGCTGCTGGGTGCTGCCGGGGCTGATCCAGACCGAGGCCTACACCCGGGCGGTGCTGCGGGCGGCCCAGCAGCGGCGCGGGCTGCCCGATGATGTGGAGGCGGCGGTGGCGACCCGGCTTGCCCGTCAGCGGGTGCTGCGGCGTGGTGGCCGCACGGCCGCGTTCCTGCTGGAGGAGTCAGCGCTGCGGAACGGGTTCGGCGGCCCGCAGGTCATGGCCGGGCAGCTGACCTGGCTGGCGCAGATCACCGCGTGGCCGTCGGTATCCCTCGGGATCATCCCGGCCGCGCTGGACCGGGGCGAGGCCCGGCCGGTTGAGGACTTCTGGATCTTCGACAACGAGCAGGTCGCCGTGGAACTGGTCTCCGGCCACCTGACGATCACCCAGCCGCGGGAGATAGCCATGTACGCCCAGACATTCGCGCGGCTGGCCGAGATCGCCGTCTTCGGCGCGGGTGCCCGCGAGCTCCTCTCTGCCCTAGCCCTCACCGTGTAAATTCGCGTGCCACACTCGGGCACACTCCTGGCCCCGGACGGCCAGGCCCGGGCATCGTGGAGGCTATGCAGGAGGTTGAGGGACAGCGGGCGGCGACAGAGGACGCTGCCGGGGAGCAGAAAGTGGCAGGCGCTACGCGTACGGAGCAGGTCCTCAAGGCGCTCCGGAGCCGGTGGGGCGACGGCTACCGCATCGACTTCAACGACGGCGCGTGGTGGTACGAGCGCCTCGACGGCAAGGGCGGCAGGCATGAAGCGTCCGGTCCGGATGACGTCGCCTGGATGATCGCGCACGACCACGCATTCCTGCCGGTACGGGCGAAGGCCGGCCGGTGACCGGCTGGGGCGGTACACCGCTGCCCGGGCGGGAAGTCCTCCCGCCGGCCGTGCGGGACGCGGCGCGACCGGAGCCCGCCACGGCGGGGACGCGCACAGGACCGGGCTGGGTGACTGACCCTGGGACGCTACGCAGGGTCCGCGACGCGCTGGCCTCCCTGCCGAGGAGACTGCCGTGACCAGCCGGACCCGGCCAGGCGCTGTCGCTGGCAGCGGGTGAGTCGGATCAGGTGACGCGCCTGGAGCGGTTCCGCGCCGCGCAGCCCGAGGTGATCATCTTGCTGCGCGGTCCCATGCCCACGGCGTATGCGGGCCAGGCGAAGGTTCAGCGCCCTACGCTGCGCTGCCTGCTCGATGAACTGGAGGAGATGTTCCCGCCAGCCGCCGGGGGCGGCTAGCGAAGGCACGTGGTGGACATGCCGGGAACCTCCCTCGCTAGCGCACGCCGTCGGCCGTGCTTGCGGCATCAGGGGGGCGGCTCGCCGTGTCCCGCAGCCGGGGCAGATGAGCGAAACCGCGGGAAAGCTTCCACCTGTCGGCGCGGCCGCGGGGTAGCACGTTCAGACCTGGCGCCAGGGCCGCGGCCAGGCGACGCGAAGGCCAGCCCGCGATCCCGATGCGGGCCGTCGAGAACAGGAGAACCGGTGACCGTCGACAAGGGGGTGACCCGCGGCCATGCCGCTCGCAACGTCATTCCGGCCAGGAGACCGTACTTGTCCCCGGCCCAGCGGGCCATGCTCGCGGTGCTCGCCAACCGGGACCACATGGCCCTCGGCGACCGCGTGCCCCTGCTGGCACATCGCAGGCCCGGCGACATCCGCCGTACGACTGGCAGCCGTAGCGCATCCGGGATGCCCGGCATCCGCGGCGAGAACGGCACCACGTGGCCGCTGATCAGTGATCGCGGCCGTCAGGTACCCGGCGGTAGCCAGGCGGAGGTCTCGCGGTGACCGCCAGGTTCGACGCACGCCGACCGAACATGGCTAGGGTTTATGACTACTGGCTTGGCGGCAAGGAGAACTTCGCTGCGGACCGGGAGCAGGCGGAACGGCTCCTGGAGATCTACCCGCAGCTGCGCGACCTGGTGCGGGAGCACCGGCTGTTCATCACCCAGGCCGTCACCTGGGCAGCAGGCCAGGGCATGAGCCAGTTCATCGACCTGGGCGCAGGGCTGCCGGCAGTCCGGAACACTCACGAGGTGGCGCGGGCGGTGAACCCGGCGGCCCGGGTAGCCTACGTCGACTACGACCCGGTAGTCCTGGCCCACGCCCGGGCACTGCTCGCCACCAGCGACGGGGTAGCCGCCGTCGCGGCGGACCTGCGCGACCCCGCAGCCGTCCTGGCAGATCCGGAACTGCGAGCCGTCATCGACCCGGCCACGCCTGTAACCGTCATCTTGGGTGCGGTGCTGCACTTCCTGGACGCCGATGCCGCCCGCGTGGTGACCGCGGGATACGCGCGGCTGATGGCGCCGGGCAGCTTCCTGATCATCTCGGTGGCGTGTTATGACGACGCGGCGCTCGCCAAGCAGTTGTCCGCGGAGTACTCGGCCGGGACCTGGCACAACCATTCCCGCGCCGACGTCGAGTCGTTCTTCGCCGGGCTGGATCTGGTGGGACCCGGCGTCGCCGAGGCGCAGACCTGGCGGGCCTGGATGCCCAGGCCAGTACTGCGCCGCCGCGAGGGCCACGTGCTGGCCGGCGTGGGGCGCAGACCCTGAGGAAGTCCCCGCTCCCCGATGACACGGACTGGTCAAGAGGCCATGTCAGGTTCGCGGCAGGGTGCACCACCAGGCAAAGCCGCGCGTCCTACCAGCACTGACGCCACTAAGCAGAAGTAACGACAGGGGCAGCGAATGCCTCTAGCCCGCAAGATCTCTTCGACGGGACCGTCTGCTATGTGGTGTCACCCTTCCGGCGTCCCTACGTCTGGACGTTGGACGATCAGTGGCAGCCGCTGCGGAACGACATCATTCGAGTCGCTGACGCTGCCCTGAAGTCATCCGAAGACGGTCGGTATAAGCAACAGTCGGTGGATTCCTGAGTTTGCCGATGGCCGCCTGGCGAGCCGATCGGGCCCGGGCCAGGGCCTGCGGAGCCGACTGGCAGTCGGCGAGTCGTTCTGATCTTCCCTCAGCCTCCGTGAGACCAACTCGCCTGGGACGATGACTCATCGTCTCTGGTGAAGTTGAGGAGGCGCGGCGAGCACGTAGTGATTACTTACGAACTCACCTTGGCGGTGAGTCAAGTGACTGGCGGTGAGTAGTGAGCAGTCCCCAGGCCCCGGACATCATGACCGGTACCCGGTCGGCTGTCCGTCCAGGCGCTGTCTCTGCACCGCGCCCGCACGATCGTCGTGACCCGTGGCTGCGCATAGAGCCTGACGGCGACATGACACTCCCGCTTGCCGGTCAGCCCGGCCACGGCAGGACGGCCTTCTTGCGGCGCCGGCAGGCCCGCATCGTAGATGGCCGGATAGAAGGCGGCTACACGAGCGCGTATGAGCTCATCTGTCCCGGCTGCGGCGATCATCCGTACCTGGATTTCCTTGAGGTCCCGCCGCGGCTTCAATGGCTCCGCGGGCCGTGGACGCTTGAGGCGGGCCTGGCCGCGTATGACGAGCACCTCAGGCCATCTCCTGGCCCGAATGGGGACAGAGCCGGAAGCTTAGCTCCTGCCAGCACGAAGGAAGGCGCTATGCACGCGTCGGCGGCCGGAACCGGCAGCGGCCCGCGGCCGCGGGCGGCGAGCGGACGAAAGAACGCGATCCGGCTGGTCGCGCGGGCTTCGGCGGCACGTCTGGCAAAGGACAGGCGCACCCATCAGGCCGTAATCGTGGTCGCGATCGCACTGGTTGCGGCGGCACGCCTGGCGCGGGAGGGCCCCAACCCACTGGATTGGTACCTCGTACGCGAGCGAGACGAGCGCCGCAGCTCGGCATAGCGCGAGGCGGAAGCCTAAAGGCACCGTTACCAACACCCATAATGAGTCATGACCATCGAACCCGCCGAGCACGGCGGTTCACACCGCTCGGGTCCAGGCCCTCCCGATCCCGACTCCGGCAGGCCGCCCCAGGTTGCCGAGGGTGCCGGGGAACCTGTGACGCAGGCTCGGCCAACGGCAGCTCGGCGGCGGGACACTTTGGTGGCCCGGGTACGGGAGCTGGTCCTCGCCATCCGCGACGGGGATGACTCGATGGTGGAACAGGCCGTCCTTGATCTCAGCCGCTCGCGCCGCATCCTCGCCCCGCTGGCGTTCCTCGTCGGTGCCTTCGCCATGCTCTTCGAGGGCATGAAACTGCTGTTCTCGAACTGGCGCCTGACGCTGATCGAGATCCTGCCCGCCATGTGGATCTGGGTCGCCATGCTGGATCTGAAGGCGCACGTCCTGCACGGCACGTCGTTCAACGTGCTGCGCGGCCCCGTCCTCATCCCGCTCATCGCCGCCATCGCCGCCATCACGGCCGCCAGCTTCTTCTTGAACGCGGTCTTCGCCTTCGCCATCGCCAAGCCCGGTCAGCCCCAGATCCGGCAGGCCTTCGCCGAGGCGCGCTCGCACCTCCGCGTCGTCCTGGCATGGGGGCTGTCGATCGGGTTGGCGCTCGGGGTGGCGACCATGGTCTTCCCGCGATGGGGGAAGTGGTGGTTCGCCGTCTCGCTCAGCCTCGTCGTCGGGGTCATGATGCTGACGTACGTGGCCGTGCCGGCACGCCTCGTCGGGATCAAGTCGACCTACTCCCGGCGCGACAAGCTCTCCGCTACCGTCGTCGGCGGTGCCATCGGCGCCGTCGTGTGCTCCCCCGCGTATCTCCTGGGCCGCGTCGGCATCTTGATGCTCGATTCCCATCTGCTCTTTGTCGTGGGCATCTTCGTACTCGCGCTAGGCCTCACCCTGCAGGCCGGGGCGACGGGCGCGATCAAGGCAATCAAGATGAGCGCCAAGCTGGTGTCCGGCCGGAGTCTCGAGCGACCTTCGACAGTCGCGGCAGCCGACGTTGCGACGCAGGCCATCGTTGACTAGGGCAGCGGCGGGCGACGGGTCAGGACAAGTGCCGGGCCCGGTGGACGGACGACCGGCGGCACCGAATGACTCATCGGCCATGCGCTCCTCCGACCCCGAGGACGCGATGTCGGAGGCCACGGCTTCCCCTGGGGCACCCGACCCCGCAATCGACGGGCCGGCGGCCGAAGCTCCAGCCCGGCTGCGCCGAGTCTGGAAGGCCGTCCGCTTCCCTCCGCCCGTCGATGCACCGCTGTTCTCCACCCGGTCGCACGGCGTCGTCTATCTCGGAGCCTGGGGCCTCACTGCCGCCCACCTGACCCTCTGGCTGCTGATCGCCGTCGGCGTGCTGGCTGGCAGGGCGCCGCAGATCTGGGTTTCGGTCCTCTCCTTCGTCGCGACGTGCCTGCTCATCTGGATGGTGCTCGCGACGCATCGTCGGCTCCAACTGCGCTACGGTGGCACCGCCCGCCACGTCGTGACCGTATGGTGGCGAGGCCCCTGGGACCCGGTCGGCCGGCAGGTCTGGCTGCCGGTGAGGCTGTCGGCCGCGTGGAACGCCCTCTGGCACGGCCCCGGCCTGCCGCTGGCCGCGGAGGGCACTTCGGGCAGTGGGAGCGAAGGGGACCAGTCCAGCTGAGCGCTGCTGAGAACCAGGCCCGACGCCCGGGTCCGTCAGGCCGATGAGGCCGGATCCGGCGGCGGGGGCAGCGCAGCGGGCAGCGGCGAAGATGATGGCGGTGCTGACCGCCCGGTTGTTACCGGTACCCCGACTCGGCGCCCGCGGCGCCGACGACATCCTGGGCGCCATCGCCGAGGACGCGCACCTGACCGACGAGTTCACCAGCCACGTCCTACGCCACACCTTCGGCACCACACTCGTTCGCCAAAGCCACGATCTCGTCCTCGTCGCCGAACTCATGGGCCACAAACGCCTAGATCAAACACGCAGGTACAGCTTGCCCACCCAAGCCGACCGCGAACGCGCGATCAGCAGCCTACCCACCGACCGCTGACCAGCGCACTTGAAGATCTACGGCGGATTCCCGGCGTATTCCGGTGACACCCGAAGTACGGCGGCGACCGGCTACCGCAAACCCAACGAATCCGGATCAATACTGACCGCGCACGATCAGCCGGGTCCCGGTATTCGCCAAAGATCCTCAGCCGGGCCGCAGAGGGCGCTCCTGACCTGGCTCAACGCAATCGCGTGTACCTGATGACAGCAGTCTTACCGACACCCCCACCAGGCAGGACTCTCCCGCGCCGCGCGGGCGTCCGCGTACTACGGAGCCGGGGCGTGGCCGGGCGTTAGCATGGGAGCATGTCCGCGCTGCCTGTCGATCCGCCGCAGCATGAGGATCCGCTCGATCCTGAGCAGATCCTCCGTGCGCTGCCCGATCGCGAGCGGGAGACGTTCCTGGCGGAGTACCGGCGGGCGGTGGACGACGCGCACGATCCGGCCGCGTGGCCGGAGCTGCGGCGCTTCCTGCGGCTGTGGGCCTGGCGGGCGATCGCCGTGGCGGAGCCGGGCTATTACGAGGCCAGGGAGCGTGCCCGGGCGGGCACGGGCGGGGGCATGCTGCTCGAGGACGCGCTCCGGCAGTATCGCCCCGGCGCGTGAGCTACCGGGCCCATCTGGAAGAGCGAGCGCTCCGCCAGATGGGCAGCTTTCCCCCGGAGGCCCTGGATGTCCTGGTCCGGGTCCTGGCGCGCATCTGCGAGGACCCGTATGACCGGCTGTTCAGCAGGGCCGTGCAGGCCGACGATCCCCGGGAGCGGATGGCCGAGCTCGGCGACTTCGGGTTCGTGGAATTCAGGGTGGATGAGGCCGCCGGGCTGGTGCGTGTCCTGACCCTTGTCTGGGCCGGCTGGACAGGGTCTACTGGCAAGATATCCGTAAGGGGCCCCTTACGCGCTCTCCCGCGCCTCGGCCGAAGGCGGCCCGCGCACGAAATCGTCGCTGAGCACCGGCCACCGGCACATCTCGTCGTACTCGTCGCCGTCGTCCAGGCTCAGCCAGCCGTCGCGCGGGTCAACGCGCACCGCGCGGGCCCCTGCGTACTGCCGGAGCCGGGCCCGCCAGTCCTCCCGGTCCTTCTTGTACCTGGCCTCCCGCTCGCGCTGCAGGTCGGCCGCGCCGGTCGGCCGCGCCGGTCGATTCGGCAACGTCGTCCAGGCCGGCGGACCCGCGGCGCCAGCCGCCCGAGCCGTGCTCGGCGAGCCCGTGCTCGGCGAGCACCCGCAGCGCGCCGGACGTCGCCGACGCTGACAACCTGGCTATCCGGGCCACCTCGGCGCCGCGTGCCTCATCCCGGCCGAGGGCCTCGTAAACGAGCCCTGCTGTACTGCCGAGGACCAAGAAGACCGGATGTATCGCGTCAATGCGGCCAGCTCGCTGCCGCCGCCAGCGGACACTGTCCGCGTACCGGTCAGGTATCCGGAGCTGGTACCGGTCCGCCCGGACCGGCTGGCGGCGGCTCACCAGGTCAATCAGCGGGTCAGGCTCGTCGCGGAGCAGCTCGAGCACGCGGGCCACCGTACGGTGGCTCAGTGCGCAGTGCAGGCTCAGGTTCCGGGTGCCGAACTCGGTCACGGAGGACCCGCTCACCATCGCGGCCTGGCCTATCGCAGCGAGCACCAGGCGGACGGCGATCGCGTACCCGCCCCATCCCTTGACCCGCTCCGGATCCGTGACGGCGCAGGCAACCGCCGTCACCCACCACCGGATGAGTCCGTACTCCGCGGAGAGAGCCGTCTCATCTGCAGGGGGGCGTGATTTAACGTCGCTTGTGTGCCATGAGTGAACGTTTTTCTCCCCGGTCATGAAGGCGATGGATTTTCGCCACTCCGAAGGCAGGAGCCGGTCAAGCCGGGCGGGCTCGGAGGGCCGCTCGTATAGTGCGGCGAGGCCCCGCCAGGCTCCGGAGTCGATCGCTGCCGGTGCGCGGCCGTGTCGGGGTAACGGTCGTTTCCCCTACACCAGCCTGCGAACCTTCGAGCGGCGTTGACGGTGGCGGCGAACCGCCCGGGCCGCTGCGCAGGATGCGAACGGGACATCATCCCGGGTGACGTCCTCGCCCGGACCGCTGGCGAGAGTTTCCACTACGAATGCGCCCCGCCGGAAGACTCCCAGCCGCGGCGCCGGGAACACACCAGGACGCGGCAAGCGTAACTCACAGTTACTGCCGGATGGCAGGTCAGGTCGTTATCCTTGCGTAGATGAGTGGATATGTGCCTACCTCGGCAGGACCGGCGCCCAGCACACCTTCCGGAGCCGGACGGGCTTGCGCGGCGCGCCCATACGGCCCTCCTCTGTTCACCCGCCACCATAGCGGAGCTTCCTGATGACAGCCAGCGGCGAGGACCTGTGCCCGCTCACCGACCTGCCCCGCTACTCGTGCAGCCACTGCACCGGCGCCGACGCCCGCGCCCGCGAGCAACGGCAGGTCGGTCGGCCCATCACGATGACCGCCCGGTACCCGGGTCGCTGCGGCCACTGCGACGGCCCGATCCGCCCCGGCGACCGGATCCGCGCCGACCCCGTGCGACACGCCGGGTGTCGCGACAGCGAGCCCGGGCTACATGTGCCCCGATACGGGGTGTCGGTAAGACTGCTGTCACCAGGTACACGCCATTGCGTTGAGCCAGGTCAGGAGTGCCCTCTGCGGGCCGGCGAGGATCTTTGGCGAATACCGGACGTTGCTGATCGTGCGCGGCCAGTATTGATCCGGATTCGTTGGGCTTGCGGTGGCTGGTCGCCGCCGTACTTGCGGGAGAGCCCGGACGCCTCGTGGCGCGTGTGCTGGATGAAGATGAGCTGATCGGGAACTGGACCCTCGTCGGTGATGAGCTGGAGCAGTTGTCCGGGCGGCGTGGCGCGACGAAGCTCGGGTTCGCTCTCCTGCTCCGGTTCTATGCGGTGCACGGCCGGTTCCCGGCAGGCCGCAGCGAGATTCCGGACCAGGCCGTCGCCCACGTCGCGCGGCTGGTGGACGTTCTTGCGGCTGAGCTGGGGTTCTATGAGTGGGACGGCCGGACGATCAAGGCTCACCGGGCCGATATCCGGGGGTACTTCGGGTTCCGGGAGTGCTCGGTCGCGGACGCTGACAAGGCGGCGGAGTGGCTGGCCGCGAACGTGTGCGAGAAGGAGCGGCAGGTAAACCAGGTCCGCGAGGAGCTGCTGGCGCACCTGAAGGGCGAGCGGATCGAGCCGCCGGCCTGGGACCGGGTCCGGCGGATCATCGGCACGGCGCTGCGGCAGGCTGAGCAGGCGCTGACCGCCAGCCGGGTCCCCGCTGAGGCCGCCGCCCGGATGCTCGCGCTGATCAAGCGGTACAAGGCAGACGTGCCCGGACGGGTCAAGTGTTACGCGCCCGGCGAGCACGTCCCGGTCGAGGGGATCATCCCGGCTGAGCTGGCGGAGCTGATGTACCAGGGCGGCGGCAGGCGCCGCCGGATCCTGCGCACCGTGTACGAGTGCGGGGTGTTCCAGGCGCTGCGGGAGAAGCTGCGGTGCAAGGAGATCTGGGTGGCCGGCGCCGAGAAGTGGCGCAACCCCGACCTCGACTTGCCGGCTGACTTCGAGGCCAGGCGGGCCGAGAACTACGCCCAGCTGCGCAAGCCGCTGGACCCCAGGCGGTTCACCGGCGAGCTGCGGGAGGAGCTAGACGCCGAGCTGTCGGCGCTGAACGACGCGCTCGGCGGGAAGGGCGTGGCCTGGCTGAAGATCGCCGAGCGCCGCAACGCCGGGGCGATCCACCTCACGCCGCTGGACGCCGCGCCTGAGCCGCGGAACCTGCGCCGGCTGAAGACGGCGATCCGGGCCCGGTGGGGCGTGGTGCCGCTGATGGACATGCTCACCGAGACCTGCCTGCGCACCGGCTGCCTGAGCGTCTTCACCCCGGCCGGCACCCAGAATCACCTGGACCCGCACGTGCTGTTCGAGCGGCTCCTGCTGCTGGTCTACGCCTACGGCACCGGGACCGGGATCCGCGCGGCCGCCGCCGGCGACCACCCGCACACCGAGGACGACCTGCGGTACGCGCGGCGCCGCTACCTCACCGTCGATGCCTGCCGGCAGGCCGCCCGGATCATCGCCAACGCCACCTTCGCCTCCCGGCAGGCCGCGCTGCGGGGCGAGGGGACGACCGCGGTCGCATCGGACTCCACCCACTTCTCCGCCTTCGACCAGAACATCTTCACCGAGTGGCACTCGCGCTACCGCAGGGCCAAGCGCGGCGTCCTGATCTACTGGACGGTCGACGTGGCCGGGTCGATGGCCGTGCACAGCCAGCTGATCAGCTGCTCCGCCTCCGAGGTCCACGCGATGGTCGAGGGGGCGATGCGGCACGGCACGGACATGGAGGTCGAGCAGAACTTTGTCGACTCCCACGGCGCCAGCTTCGTCGGGTTCGGCATCACCAGGCTGCTGGACTTCGACCTGATCGCCCGGTTCAAGCAGATCAGCACGATGAAGCTGTACGTGCCGGGCCGCGGCGACCAGTACGCTTACCCTGCGCTCGCGCCGGCGCTGACCCGCCCGGTGGGACGTCATCGAGAACAACTACGACCTGATGATGAAGTACGCCACCGCGATCCGGCTGCGCACCGCCTCCACCGAGGCGCTGCTGCGCCGCTTCACCTCAGAGACCACCCACCCGGCCTACGCTGCGATGCTCGAGACCGGGCGCGCCCAGCGCTCCATCTTCCTGGCCCGCTGGCTCCGTGACCGCGACCTGCAGCGCGAGACCGAGTCCGGCCTCAACGTGGTGGAGAACTACAACGGCGTCAACGACTACATCCGCTTCGGCAAGCGCGGCGAGCTCGCCTCCAACCGTCGCGAGGAGCAGGAACTCGGGATGCTGTGCCTGCACATCCTGCAAAGCAGCCTCGGCCTGATCAACACCATCATGATCCAGGACACCCTCGCGCTACCCGGATGGGCGGGCGTGCTCACCGACGCCGACCGGCGCGGCCTCACCCCGGTCTTCCACACCAACATGACCCCGTACGGGGAGATCCAGCTACGGACCGACCGCCGCCTGGACCTCACGGGCATCCCCCCGGCCGCGACCTGACCCTGGTGCCGACTGGCTGGCAGGGCCCTCGCTAGCCGCGTTCCGAACGCAGTGCGGCTCAGAGTAGCTGAGCACGCTCAACGCAATCGCGTGTACCTCGTGACACCAGTCTTACCGACACCCCGACTTCAATGGTGGATGAGCTTGTCCGCTGAGACCAGTCCGCTCAATAGTCCGGTGACCCGGGGGCTAAACGGCTGTCCTGGTCGTGGTCGCGGTGTCGATCGGCGTCACCGTATTGACGCGGCTGTTTGCCACGTAGGCGGTCTTACCGTCCGGGGCGATCGCGCTCGCTCCCTGTCCCGTGTTGATGGGCTTCGCTGGCGGGCGCCCGACGATGATGGCGGCGTTCGCCGAGCTCGAGCGGGACATCATCCACGAGCGCACCATGGCCGGCCTAGCCGCCGCGCGAGCGCAAGGACGCGCTGGCGGGCGCCCGGCCGTGATGGACGCTGACAAGCTCGCCGCCGCCAAAGCCCGGCGCGCCCGCAGTGAGCGCCCGGCCGAGATCGCCAGGGCGCTCGGTGTCAGCAGGGCCTCGGTTTACCGGCACCTGACGCCGTCGCCGAGAAGGCCTGACCGTGAGCATCATCGTCACGGACTCGTTCGCCCTTCTCGTCAGAACTCAGCGTGCTGGCCTCGGACGAATATGGTCGGCGTCCCGGGAAGCTCCGGACGTTCGCCCAGGTCCGCGGCCAATTCCCGCACGCCGTCGTGCAACGACATCACGGGACGGTAGCCTAGCGCCTCGATCTTTGAGATGTCCGCAACGAGACGGTAGGTGTCATCCTCGATGTCAGATATCACGTTGAGCGAAGGCTCTCGGCTGGTTGCTGCGCCAATCGTTCCCGCAAGCTGGCGCATCGATGTCTCGGTACCGGAACCGATGTTGTAAACCTCTCCCTCCTGGCCCTGATCGGCAAGAATCATGAGGCCGGCGACGAGATCACGAACATGGACGAAGTCCCGGGTTTTCCGGTCGATGTCGCCAACGACCTGAATGGGCATCTCATTGAGATGCCAGCGAAGGAAGCGGCCGACCTCGACCATCGAGTTATCGGGGTTCTCGCCTGGTCCATAGACGCAGAACGGCCTGGCGGCCACGACTGGGAGGCCGCACGCATGATGCAGGGCCATGCAGACGAGCTCGCCGCACAGCTTCGAGGCGCCGTAGGGAACGAAGGGTCGCGTGGGATGATCCTCGCTCATGGGGAAGTGCTGAGGCTTACCGTAAACCGAGGCGGACGAGAGGTACACGAGCTTGCGGATCCCACTGGTCAGGAGCGATTCGACGAACGAGAAGGTCCCGATGGCGTTGAGTTCGAAGTCGAGACGGGGCTGGATGATCGACAGGGTTCCGTTGGGGTTGGCGGCCGCGTGGAATACGAGGTCAGCTCCTTCCGCTGCCTTGGCGACCTCGTGGGAGTCACGGATATCGACCATATACACTTTGACCCCCGGGGGAACGGAGTACGTCACCGCGGTACGGGAGCTGTCGAGGACGCTCACCTCTTTCCCCAGCGAGTGTAAAGCGTCCGTCAGATGCCGCCCGATGAATCCCAAGCCGCCGGACACAAGAACCTTGCTGAAGCTATCGAGCATCAGAGAGTACCAGTCTTTCGATTTGCGGAGGTCGTCACGTTGTGGCCAGCCTGTTACTTCTTACGGACACCTTGTCGACACGCAAAAGCCCCCGTTACCCGGGGGCGAGGTCTGCGCACAACGGAGCGGGCGCGCGCGCATTCGCCGCAATTTGGGACTTACACCGTATGGCTGCCGGGCTGCTGGCCGCGCTGGCCGATCGGCCCATTCCGTTGTACTCTTAGTATACCACGAGGCGTGAATGACGAACCATCCAGCGACGTGTACCCGGTTCAGGCGGCTTGTAGATGCCTCCGGCCGGATGATGACGTTGAGGCCTGATCCCCGGTATACGGCGAGGCTGAACGGGCTGTACTGGAATCCTCTCCACGCCCGGCCGGCGGCATGAGCGCGCATTGTTCTGAGTAGGTGCGGCGGGTACCGGTTCGCGGGGCTGCTCAAGCCTTTCGCCGAGCCCTTCTTGCCCTTCGTGTGCGGATGCTCGATGATCGCGTCCGGGCCGGGGAACACCAGGCCCGTGTGACCGTCGTCGAAACGCACCAGGTAGGGCGGCTCCCCGCCCGCTCCGCGGACCTCGACGATCTCGCCCGCCCGATCCGGATGGCCCACGATGTTGCCATGCACGTGGAGCCGGTCCCCGACGGCTGCCTCCATGCGCCCACCTCCTCGTCCGCGTTCGCTTGCGGCATGTCCTCGTTCCGGCGCTGCCGTGCGCCCGGGACACGCTCACCGTGTACCCAGACTGCCACGGCCAGCGTCCATCCGGCGCCGGAGGCTGGTACCGGCTGTGTACGGGTCGTGGGACTATCCGGCCGGATCTTCCCACGACCCGGGGACGACGTCAGCGCCAACGGCGTCGAGGTGGTGCTCGACGGCGCGAAGCCGTAGGGGAGGGGCGGCGCCCATTTCGGCCCAGGACTCCCGAAGCCCCGGTCAGGTGCAAGGTGGAGCATTGCCGTTGGTCACAGGCTTGCAATCCCAGGCTCCAGAGAGTATGGATGCCTGTCCCTGGTACCGCAGAGCAGCGCCGTGACCAGCACGAATGCAACACTTTGCACTTCGTCGCAGTTTCAGGAGAACTGGGCCTACCTGGCGGGCCCGTCCGTCCTGGCCGCCGCCCTGGGCCTCGCCGTGGCGGTGACGTTCACGGTGGGCAGCCTCATCGGCGGTCACGTGGCCTAGGTGTAAGGTAAAAGGCCTGTCCGCACGTGATCCCTATCGGGAGATTATTTGCACGTGAAGGGGAGATATCCGAATGCGAAAGATATGGGGTGCCACCGGACTAGCCGCCGGACTGGCTGCCCTCGCGCTAACCGTGTCGGCGTGCGCTAGCTCAAGCAGCAGCTCGGCCGCCTCGGGTAACACCCCCGCCGCGGGCGCCAGCAGCTCGGCCACGTCGGCCTCGTCGGCTCCCGCCTCGAGCTCGGGCGGGACCACGCTGGAGGCCAAGACCATCGGCGGCCAGCAGGTAGTGGTCAACTCGAAGGGCTTCACCCTGTACTGGTTCGCCCCGGACACCTCGACCACGTCGAAGTGCACCGGGACCTGCGCGACCTACTGGCCGCCGGTCAGGGGCCCCGCTACCGCCATGTCCGGCGTGACCGGCACGCTGGGCACCATCACCAGGTCAGACGGCACGAAGCAGGCCACCTACGACGGGCATCCGCTCTACACCTACGTCGGGGACACCGCCCCGGGGCAGGCCAAGGGCAACGGGAAAAACCTCTCGGGCGGCCTGTGGTACGAGATGACGGTCTCGGGCGCCACGCCCGCGGCGAGCGCCTCGGCCTCGGCCAGCAAGGGCGGTTCCGGCTACTGATCGCGCGCTCACCGTCCAGGCGCGGGGTGTCCGCGGCGGTGCGCGGCCTCGCTGATCAGCGGGCCCGCGCTTATAGGCGGGGTGTCGCGTCACTTCGAAATTCGAGATCCACCGGCTGTCAGCCCGTCAGCCGTTACCCAGGGTCGGCCAGGATACGGATCAAACCTGCCGCGGTCGGGGATGAGGCCTGGTAGATACCGGCGTACTAGCAGGTGGCGAGCTGGTTAGGGTGTTCGGCATCGCTATTGGCCGTGTTCGGGGTGTGTGGTGGCGTCGATCGATCGGACCGCGTATCCGCGGTTCAAGGAGTGGGACCTGAATACGTGAGAAAGGGGCCGTGAAGCGATCTTGAGCGGCTGTGTGGGCGGGCCTGCCGGTGCGTGATGGAATCAAACGAACGTTAGATGCACGACCCGGCGGGCCCAGCCCGGTGTGCCGCCGCGCCGACGGCGAGTCAGTGACCGGCATCGCCAAGGGCCTGACATACACCACCGCCAGCGGCCAGCAGCGGACCGTCTCCCGTCGCGCCCTCTACAACGCCTTCGCCGCCTACGACGGTGAGCAGGCCGCCGGCACCGAGGCCGCATAACCACCCCCATCGCTATCGGATCGGGGAGGGCCTGGGCATCCGCTACTCACGGTTTGCCTGGCAGCGCATGACAGCTTCCTTCCAGGCAGCCCACCATGCCTGTCACCTAACTGAAGATCGCGTCATGGCCCCTTTCTCACGTATTCAGGTCTTACCTCTTCTTCACGATGATGGCTGCGTTCGCCGAGCTCGAGCGGGACATCGTCCACGAGCGCACCATGGCCGGCCTCGTTGCAGCACGCGCCCAGGGCCGCGGAGGCGGACGGCCGACCGTGATGGATCCTGACAAGCTCGCCGCCGCCGAGGCGCGCCGCGCTCGCGGCGAGAGCCCTACCGAGATCGCCAAGGTGCTCGGCGTCAGCCGCGCCTCGGTCTACCGGCACCTGGCCGCCATGACCATATCGGACGGCGGAGACGCCATCTGAGACCAGAGACCAGAGAGCAGAGCACGGCGGACGGCCAGGGTGGCCATGATCACCCTGGCCGTCCGCCGTGTTTGTGCTGCGTCAGGACTCGCCGCTCCCGTCGGCCTGCCTCGATCGGCTCGTTGATCGTCACCCGCCCATCGTGCCAGCCGCGTTCAGGAAACTGGACGCCGTAGCGGTGCTGACGGCTCGGTTGTTACCGGCACCCCATCTCCAGCCTCAGATGCGCCTCATCGGCCCCCGTCTGCGGCTCTGGGAGCGGCGGCACCGCTGACAGCGCGGTGAGTCGTTTGACCGGCCAGCCCAAGCGCGCGGCCTCGGCCTAACGGTGTGATCGAATACCTAACAGTGTGATCGGATCTCCAAGGGAGCAGATCATGGCAGACGCCTCAGCACAGCATCCGGCGCCGCCCCCGGCTACGGTCGCGGACATCATGCGGCCACCGGTGACGACGGTGGAACAGAACGACCACGCGGCCGCGGCCGCCTACATGATGAAGCGTGCGGGCGTGACCGCCCTCATCGTCACGCAGATGCAGACCGGCCAGCCGATCGGCATCGTCACCGAGGCTGACATCTCTCGCGCGGTCGCGGACGGGAAGAACCCGAACGACGTCCGGATTTATCAGCTGATGACTACTCGCCCGATCGTCGTCAACACCACGGCAAGCATCCGTAACGCGGCCAAAGTCATGACGAGCGAGCGTTTCCGGCACTTGCCGGTCATGGGATTCGTCGGCCTGGTCGGCATTGTGGACATCATCGACGTATGCCGCGCGCTGCTCGAAGCCGACGTGTCCGGGCCGCCCGCCGGCACCGCCCAGCCGGAGTAATCCTCGCCGCACTAGATTTGGATGGACCCTGCGGGCCGCTCCCATGGATGAGAATGGCGGTGCGCATGTGGCCCGCTGACGTCGGTTCGGCTTGGCTCTGTGAGACCGTGCACTAGATAAGGGGTCTTCGGACTATGCGGCCGGAAATTAGCGTAGTCGTGAGCGCCGCTGGGGTTGAGGCGAATACCGCAGTTCGGTTCGCAGGAGTGGTTCACCTTGGCGATGGCCCGCCGTGCAAGACGAACCGATCCGCGCTGATCTGGGAGGCGTGGGCGTCGTTGTGGTCGAGTTCACGGTCGATGACACCGACCATCACGGTCTCACCGGCCCGGAAGGACCGGGTCGCGAAGACGCCTTCCCCCTTGCCGGGTGTTCCCCGGAGTTCGAATCCGTCATCCATCCCTGGCCTGCTCTCTGAAAGATCAGTCCGCCCGCGAGCCGATGGACGCGCGGGTGTAGCAACTCGCCACGGCGCGGGCGATCAGGTGCACGGTGGTCACCATGGCGGCGAGCAGATACCGGTTGAGTATGCGGGCACGCTGGGCCGCATCCAGCGCCTCGGCGGCCACAGCGCGCGCCAGGGTCAGGGCCACGGCCGCAGGCGGAGCTTAAGGTTCAGCCGCACCAGGCCGTTGACCTCTGGCCGGACCTGCACCTGCCCAAGGGCGTGCGGCAGGCCTGGGAGGAGCGCCACCCGGTGCTGCGCGCCGTCACGGCACCAGCTGCCTGATGCCGCTCGACGAGCTGCACCGCAATGTCGCGGCCATCGCCCTGCGCCGCCGCCGCCCGGCACGGGTTGGCCCTGGAGGGCGGCAACGCCCTGATCAGCACGGCGTCATCAGCAGGCTCACCGAGGACGTGGACCTGTTCACCAACCATGAGCACAGCGTAGAAGCTGCCGCCGACATGGTGGAGGCCGCGCTATGCGATGCCGGCTTCGATACCGAGCGGATAGACAAGACCTCCGGGCTGGCCGACATCTTCCCCGGCATGGGGGAGGGGCTAGCTGAGTGGATCATCACCGCGCCCGGCGGCAGGCAGATGGCCCTGCAGATGGCCTACTTCGACCGCAGCCGCGGACCGGTAACCATGGACATCGGCCCCGTCCTGGACCTGGAAGACGTGATCGGCGGCAAGGTATGCGCCCTGGCCAGCCGCTCCTACGAGCGCGATTACGTGGACACCGCCGCTGCCCTCGCACGCTACAGCGCCGAGCAGGTGATCGGCTTCGCCCGCCGCCTGGACCCGGGCCTGGACGACCGGGACTTCGCCGAGGCCGGGCAGCGGCTCGACCAGATGCCCGACGAGGCATTCACCCCCTTCGGGCTCGGCCGGCGGGACGTCGTCAGGCTGCGGGAGCGGTTCGCGGAATGGCCCCGGGCCTGATCCCTCATCGAGGGCACGGGTGAGCCAGCCCGCGGCCTGCCGCAGCCAGCTCATCCCGTTCGCCTCGAGCGGCGCGAGCTTGCCGGGGTCCATGTCGACCAGGGCACTGAATATCGCCTGGACGACTTCGGGCCGGATTCCGGGCTCATCGCCGGGCGGTCCGGCGCTGTGCTCTGGCATGGGCGAAAGCTACGGGGCGCAGATATGACCGGGCGATGGTTCTGCCTAATGGCGCGGCCCGGGTTCGGGACCTGGGCGGCTGAGCTTGGCACCGGCTGCGCCGACCCATGCCCGGTTGTCGATATCCCTTGGCCCCACCGCGGTGGCGGCGGCGAGCGCGAGCGTGGCGTGCACCTGGGCTATGCCTAGCACGCGAGCGGCGTCGTCCTCCCTGCGCATCCAGGCGGTGTTCTCCCTTCCGGGCCAGCCCCGGGCGCGGGAAGATCGAGCGCTACATGGACACCATCACCCAGATGTGCCTGGCAGCACTGCCTGGATACGCGCCTCGCGGCACCAAAGACCGCGCCGGGCAGGCCCGGATGACGCTCGCCGAGCTCGACGCGGCGATCGGCAGGTTCATCGTGGAGGTCTACACCACCGCCCCCACGGCGAGACCGGGCAGCCGCCCCAGGACCGCTGGGAGGCCGGCGCGTTCCTGCCACGCATGCCGGAATCCCTTGAACAGCTCGACCTTCTGCTGCTCACCGTCGCCAAGCCCCGCAAGCTCCACCCCGACGGGATCCACTTCCAGGGCCTGCGCTACATCGACCCCGTCCTGGCCGCCTACGTCGGCGAGGACGTCATCATCCGTTACGACCCCCGCGACCTGGCCGAGATCCGGGTCTACCACCACGGCCAGTACCTGTGCCGGGCCATCTGCCCCGACCTCGCGGGCACCACCGTGAGCCTGAAGGACATCACCGCCGCCCGCAACGCCCGGCGTCGCGAGCTGCGCAGGCAACTCGGCGAACGAGCCACCGTGGTCGACCGGCTGATCGCCGTCCACATCCCGCCGCCCCAGCTCCGCCCGCCGGCGGCAGCAGAACCCGCTACGCAGGCGGCCAGCGATCCCCCAAAGCCGCGACTCAAGCGCTACCGGGAGGAATAACCAGGTGGACGGCCCCGACGACCGAACCGGCGAACTTGCCGGGATCGTGGAATCAGCCTTCCCGCAGACGAGCTCACCGGACCCGAGGAGCCCCCGGACGACGCCGGCTTCGTGGTCACCAAGGAACACCGCCGGTTCACCGAGTTCGCCAACGCCGTCCGGCGAGACCGCTACATCGGCCTGTGCTATGGCCCGCCAGGCGTCGGCAAGACGCTCTCCGCCCGCCGTTACGCCAGCTGGCACGAACTGGAGCCGCTCCTGCGTACGCCCGCACGGCACTTCACCGAAGGCCGCGACCACCCCGACTGGCACACCCTCCTCTACACCCCGACAGTCAGCGCCACCCCGCGGATGATCGACAAAGAGCTGACCAGGATGGCCTGGGACTTCGTCACCATCCGCACCCCCGACCCGCACGACCGGCGCACCTACAACAGCCCGCACGCCATCTCGCCGTTCGTCGAGCTGCTCATCGTCGACGAGGCCGACCGGCTCAAGACCCCGGCCCTGGAGCAGCTGCGCGACCACTACGACCGCAGCCGGCTCGGCATGATCCTCATCGGCATGCCCGGCATCGAGAAGCGCCTCGCCCGCTACCCCCAGCTCTACAGCAGGATCGGCTTCGTCCACGCATACCGGCCACTGTCCGCAGCCGAGCTGACCTTCGTCCTGCAGCACCACTGGGCCGAGCTCGGCCTGACCTTGTCCGCCAGCGACTTCACCGATACCGAAGCGCTCGCCGCGGTCGCCCGCACCACAGGCGGCAACTTCCGCCTCGTCCAGCGCCTCTTCGCCCAGACACGGCGCATTATGGAGATCAACAAGCTGAGCAGCATCACCAGAGAAGTCATCGAGACAGCCCGGGAGCCCCTCGTCATCGGCGGCCTGTAGCCGCCAGACACCACTGAAGGCTTAGCGTCATCAAACTCTGAAGATCACACGCAGGACGGCCAGCGTGTTATCAGGGATAATGGGCCATTATCCCTGATAACTCGTCGGGTGCTCACGGGGCGGACCCGGTGACCAGCACGCTCCAGGTCTGCGGCCCGACGATGCCGTCCTGGGTGATGCCGAACAGCTGCTGCACCGCCTTGACTGCCGCGGTGGTGGCCGCCCCGAACACTCCGTCCTCGGCGAGGTTCGAGGCGGCCGGGAGGTTGTTGACGGTGCCGATCACCCCGGCCAGCGCCTGGACCCGGGTCACGAAGAACACCTGGCCGGGCTGATCCTGGGCTCCCTGCTGGAGCGTGGGCAGTACGTTCATCATGGCGGTCTCCCAGGCGGGCACGGTCGGGGGCGGCTGGCCGCCCGAGGCGAGCCAGTCAGGGCTGAACACGCTGACGTCGAAGGCCGGGGTGTTGCGGAACTGGACGCCGATCACCGGGAACGGGCCGCTGGCATTCAGGACCATCGCAGTGGCCTGTGCCTGCGTCAGGCCGAAATGAGCGATCCACAGCCCGGCGCCGGAGCTGATCCCGTCGGCGATCAGGGCGTTGACCACCTCGGTGACCTGGGACTGGCTCATGTAAACGGCCGGGGACCGCTGCCCGGGCCGGGCCTGGCTCTTGCGGCTGGCCAGTGCCCGCGTCACCCAGCCGGGCGCGCTGGCCGGAGTGGCGGCTCCCGCCTCGATGTCCAGGACGTCGGCGGTCGGGTCGGAGGCGGCAGGGTCCTGGTCGATCCGCACGGCACCCGGGTGCGCGGCGAAGTCGGCGTCCGTCCACCGGATGCCCGTGCCGGTCCCGGTGGTATAGCCGGCTACCTGAGCGCCTGCCGGCAGCGCTCCTATGTTGTCGTGCGTGGCGTCAAAGACCAGGACCGGTGTCACCATGAGCTTAGGCTAGCCCAGTGCACCTGCTGTGCTCCCGAACTCCTTCCGGCGCTTCCGGGTTACCCTGCACCTGGCACCACACGTCATAACACTGCCCGGCAGTGACCGTGACGCCCGCCTCTCGGCCCGGCGGCCCGACCCCGGGCTGGCGGTAACCCGGTCGGCCCCTGACGTGCCTCGTTCCCTCGCGACCCGCACCTTCGAGGAGACGAGGGCTGCCGCGCACGGGCACGGGATGATAACCAGCGCAGATGCCCGGTAGCCACAGCCGCGGAATTGACTCCTGAGAACGAATTGACTCCTGAGAACGAATTGACTCCTGAGAACAGGGAGTTGCTCGCCAGCTACTCCTGTCCGGGAGGCAGGGCGGCGGTTGCGCGTCCGGTGGTGACCTCGGGGACGTACTTGTAGATGGTGGCGCGGCTGACGCCGAGCAGCCGGGCGATGGAGGAGACGGTGTTGTCCGGCCGGGTCAGCAGGTCGCGGGCGTGGCGGATCTGCTCGGCGGTCATGGCCGACGGCCGCCCCAGGCACGCGCCGCGGGCCCGGGCGGCGTCCAGTCCCTCGCGGGTGCCCTCGACGATCAGCTCGCGGATGAACTCCGCCAGCGCGGCGAAGACGTGGAAAATCAGCCGCCCGTCGGGGGTGGTGTCCAGGGCCTCGTGCAGGCTCTTGAAGCCGACGCCGTGCCTGCGCAGCGTGCCGACGATCTCGACCCCCTCCGCGGCGGCGAGCCGTCCCCTTCGGTGACAGCTCGGACTCGCGGTGATGCGGCGGGAGGCCGCCCGTGAGCACCACCGTTCGTGAAGCGGATGACTCCCCGATCCTGGCGGTGACGACTGCGGCCGGGCCGCGCACGCAAACACAAGACGAGGCGTGTATCAACCCGCGGCGCTTTGACTCCGTAATCCAGGCAAGGGATCGAGGAGGTTATCGATGCCGCAGATTCCAGGCGTTTTCTTCCGGCTGATGGGGGCGGCGTCGGCGGCGCTGATGTTCCCCTGGCTCCGCCGCGCCGACCCGCACCCGTGGGGGCTAGCAGAGCCATCGCTCGATCCGGTCGCACTCAGGGAGGCAAGCTGGGACCGGCACGGCCCGATCGATATCACCTTGGCTTGGTCGTGATGGAGCGGTCAACCGCCTGCGCCAGGTGGGGATCGCGACGCAGGCAGTCGAGGAATTCTGCGCTCCGGATCAGGCGGGCCGTGACCGCGCTGCCGGTCATCACCGTGGCGGAGCGGGGCTGTCCGTCCAGCGCGGCCAGCTCCCCTACCAGGTCGCCGCCCATCCGGATGGCGAGCAGCGCCTCCCGGCCGTCCAAGGTCGCCCCCGTGGCCTTCACCACTCCGTCCAGGAGTACGAGAACGAAGGTGGTTACGTCGCCTTCATGCATCAGCGCGTGTCCGGGCCCTGGATATCTGGCGAGCGTGCCGAGCACCAGCAGCCGGTCACGCGACGGCGCCCTGAGGCCGCCGAGCAGGCTGGTAGGCGGCCAGCGCGCCGGTTCGTTTGCCACCTAGATCACCTCCGATCACGTCATTGTCCATGCAATGTCGTTAGCCGTGCGGATAACATTTCAGAGTTAGTCCCATTCGGAGAGTATTAATGAGTGTCATGCAGGAAGCATCCGCCCGGATGCGCGACTCGGACACGTGATCCGGTACATCGGCTGAGGAGGAGCGAAGCCGACGTGCGACGGGGCGACCGGGTGTGCGACAGATATGTAGGGCTGGATGCGTCTCTGCTGGTAGCGGGATTCTCCTGGTTGTACGTGTTGCAACCAGATCCGGTACATGCTGGTCAGCGCCGCGCAGGCGAGCTATCCCGCCCCGGAGCAGGCCATCTGGTGCACGATGCGCAACCAGACAGATGCCATCTGAGCAGCACCATCGTGAAGATGATCTTGGTTACCTGCAAATTTGGCGTGCACCCGGGGCGACCCGGGGAGCGAGAAAATGTCGATCACGGCAGTTATGCTGAAGACCGTTGTTGATGGTTCAGCGCAGCCAGATTAACCGCTACCAGTGCGACAATCCTGCCAGGATGTCTCTGGTACCGGCTCGACCCTGCGGTCGCACTCTCCTATCACGCGATCACGCTCCAGAAAGTCCTCGGACGACTCCGATCAGCAACAACCTGCAACAACTACCCTTGCCAGAAGATAACTCGAAGACTCTTGTCGATATGTTGACCACGGCGTTTGCCCTGGTACCAGGCCCAGCGTAGCTGGTCTGGTCAGCGTGAAGGAGGTTGCTGCGAAGCTGGGCATTTAGCGCGATCTCGCCGATGACGTCATACGGACGGAGCGGTTACGGAGTATCAAGCTCGCGCCGCAGGCCGATCATCCCGCTCGATGCCCTAGAGGAATTCCGGATGGTGACCCCATCGAGGAAGTGAGCTCTATGGCAGAGACCAAGCGCCGCGCCCGGGGCGAGGATTCGATCTACTACGACCGGAGCCGTGACCGCTGGACCGGGACGATCACGGTCGGCTGGAAGCCAGACGGCCGTCGCGACCGGATCACCGTTCGCGGCAGGACCAAGACCGAGGTCAAGGACAAGCTGCGGACCAAGCACCAGGAACTCGCCGCAGGCGTCCGCACACCCGCCAATTACACCGTCGAGCAGTGCCTGAAGGACTGGCTAGAGACCCTGAACACGCAGGCAGAGAGCACCGTGACGGGCTACCGGATCATGACCAGGCACATGATCGAGCTGGTCGGCAACGTCAAGCTCGTCGAGCTGAAGGTCCGGGACGTCGACTTCGCTCTTGGCAAGCTGGCTAAGCGCCTGTCAACCAGGAGCGTTAGGCTGGCCCGGATGATCCTGATCCAGGCCATCCGGAACGCGATGGTCAATGACCTCGTCGTCCGGAACGTCGCGGACCTGGCTGCCGTGCCTACCGGAAAGCCGGGACGGCCGTCTAGGTCACTCAACCTGGAGCAGGCTCTTGCCGTGCTGGACGCAGCCAAGGGAGAGCGCCTGTGGCCATACGTCGCCGTGAGCATGCTCGGCGGCATCCGCACCGAGGAAGCCCGCGCCCTGCGCTGGCCCGAGGTGAACCTTGAGGCCGGCACCGTGGCCGTCTACCGATCGGTACGGCGCACCGGGGAAACCAAGACCGAGAAGTCGCGGCGCGTATTCCAGATCCCCGAGATCGCCGTCGAGGCGCTGCGGGAGCTGGTCTTGAAGCAGGCGGCCGACCGGGCGAAGGCCGGGACGGCATGGAAGGAGAACAACCTGGTGTTCTGCACGAGCCTGGGTGGCCCGATGTACGCGACCGACGTCCGGATGGAGTTCAAGCGGATCACCGAGATGGCGGGCCTGGGCCGGGACTGGACGCCGCGTGAGCTGCGTCATACCTTTGTTTCGCTCCTGTCGGATTCCGGCGTACCCATTGAGCAGATCGCGGATGCGGTGGGCCACGCCAGCACCCGGACAACCGAGGTCGTATATAGGCACCAGCTCCGGCCAGTAACGCGCACCGCTGCCATTGCGCTCGGTCCGCTGTTCGAGAGCAGAGGAAAGACCAACGGAGGCCAAAGCTGAACCGTTAGGCTACCAGTTAGGCTACCAAGATCTTTATCGATAGGATGACAGTGCTTTTGAACAGCGGAAATAGTGAGGACTAAGAGTGGACCTGTTTGAGTATCAGGCGAAGGAATTGTTCGCCGAGTACGGCGTTCCGGTGCAGGCCGGTAAGGTCGCCCGGACAGCCGAAGAAGCACGTGAGATCGCCGCGGAGTTCGCCGCGCAAGGCCACCCGCTTGTGGTGGTGAAGGCGCAGGTGAAGGTCGGCGGGCGCGGCAAGGCCGGCGGCGTCAAGCTGGCGAACGGCGCGGAGGAGGCCTACGCCAAGGCCGGCCAGATCCTCGGCATGGACATCAAGGGCCACACCGTGCACACGGTGCTCATCGCCCAGGCCGTCGACATCGCGGCCGAATATTACCTGTCGTTCCTGCTGGACCGGGCCAACCGCACGTTCCTGTCGATCTGCTCGGTTCAGGGCGGCATGGAGATCGAAGAGGTCGCGCACAGCACCCCCGACGCGGTGGCGCGGATCCCGGTATCCGCGCTGACCGGCGTGGACGCCGCCAAGGCGGCGGAGATCATCGCGGCCGGGCGGATCCCGGCGGCGGCCGCGGCGGGAGCCGCGCTGCTGGCGGAGCGGCTGTGGGCGATGTTCTCCGACGAGGACGCCACGCTGGTCGAGGTCAACCCGATGGCGCTCACCGACGACGGCCAGGTGCTGGCCGTCGACGGCAAGGTGACGCTCGATGACAACGCCGGGTTCCGCCAGCAGCACGCGCGGTTCGGCGACGTCAGCAACACCGACCCGATCGAAGCCAGGGCCAGGGAAAAGCATCTCAACTACGTCAAGCTCGACGGCCAGGTCGGCATCATCGGCAACGGCGCGGGCCTGGTGATGTCCACCCTGGACGTAGTGGCCTACGCGGGCCAGCCGTTCGGCGGGATCAAGCCTGCCAACTTCCTCGACATCGGCGGCGGGGCGTCCGCCGAGGTGATGGCGAACGGCCTGGAGATCGTGCTGTCGGACCCGAGCGTGCGCAGCGTGCTGGTCAACGTGTTCGGCGGGATCACCTCCTGCGACGCGGTGGCCAACGGGATCGTCTCGGCGATCGGCATGCTCCACACGCGCGGCGAACCCGTCGACCGCCCCATCGTGGTGCGCCTGGACGGGAACAACGCCGCCGAGGGCAGGCGGATCCTGGATGAGGCGGCGATAGGCGTGGTCGAGCAGGTGGACACGATGGACGGCGCCGCCCGCCGGTCCGCCGAACTGGCCAGCACGGCATCGAAGGGAGCATGAGATGGCTATCTTCCTGACCGGCCAGAGCCGGGTCATGATCCAGGGCATCACCGGCTCCGAGGGCCGCAGGCACGGCACCCGCATGCTCGCCGCGGGGACTCAGATCGTCGGCGGCACCAACCCGCGCAAGGCGGGTCAGGCCATCGAACTGAACGGTGCCGATATCCCGGTCTTCGGCACGGTCGCCGACACCATGGCGGCCACCGGCGCGGACGTGTCCGTGGTGTTCGTGCCCGCGTCCGGCACCAAGGACGCCGTGATCGAGGCGATCGAGGCCCGGATACCGCTGTGCATCGTGATCACCGAGGGCGTCCCGGTGCACGACACCGCGGAGTTCTGGGCGCGGGCGAGCGCGGCGGGCAACCGGACCAGGATCGTCGGGCCGAACTGCCCGGGCGTCGCCTCTCCCGGCAAGTCCAACGCGGGCATCATCCCGGCCGACATCACCACCGAGGGCCGGATCGGCCTGGTCTCCAAGTCCGGCACGCTGACGTACCAGATGATGTACGAGCTGCGGGACATCGGCTTCTCCACCGCGGTCGGCATCGGCGGGGACCCGGTCATCGGGACCACGCACATCGACTGCCTGCAGGCGTTCGAGGAGGACCCGGAGACCGACGCGATCGTGATGATCGGCGAGATCGGGGGCGACGCCGAGGAACGGGCCGGCGCCTTTATCGAGCAGCACGTGACCAAGCCGGTCGTCGGCTACGTGGCCGGGTTCACCGCGCCCGAGGGCAAGACGATGGGGCACGCGGGCGCGATCATCTCGGGCTCCTCGGGCACCGCGCAGGCCAAGAAGGAAGCGCTGGAGAAGGCGGGCGTCCGGGTCGGCAAGACCCCGAGCGAGACCGCCGGCCTGGTCCGCGACATCATGCGCACCCGGTCGAGCTAGCGCGCAGGCGCCCGCGGCCCGCCGTTCGATTTGATCGGGTGGGCCCGCGGGCGGCGCGCCTGTTAGGGATGGCGGGCAATCGTTGCCAGGATCGGCTTGTGAGTGTTTCCGCCGAAGCACCGCCGGTTCCTGACCCGGAGCTCCCCGGGTCCCAGGATGGCTCCGCGGCCCCGCCAGGGACGCAGCCCGCCCGGCCGCTCGTCGTCACCGGGGGCATAGCCGCCTGCGCGGCCGCCGCCACCGGGCTCGCCGCGCTTACCACGCTCACCGCGATCGGCTGGATCACCGCGCCGCACGTCGGTATCGGCACCGGGCTGGGCGGGGTGCTGCGCACCGCGGCGCTGCTATGGCTGGTGGCGCACCATGTCGGCGTCACGGTCCAGGGTGCCGGGCGGATCGGCCTGCTCCCGCTCGGGCTGGTGCTGCTGCCCGGCGCACTGCTCGCGATGGCCGGCCGGTGGATCGTGCGAGCCGGCGCGGTCACCCGGCTGCGCCACGTCGGCTACGCCGCGGTCGCGCTCGCCCTTCCTTACGCCCTGCTGGCCGCGGCGCTGGCGGTGGCCAGCAGGACAGCGGCCGCGGCCCCCTCGCTGTGGCAGGCGGTGACCGCGTCCTTCCTGCTGGCCCTGGTGGCGGGCGGGCTCGGCGCCGCCCGCGGGCTGGCCCCGTGGTCGCGGCTGGCTCACCTGATGCCGGCCAGGCTCCGCTCGATCGTCATGGGCATGCTCGGAGCGACCGCCATCTTGGTCGCGGTCGGCGCGGTGCTGGCGGCCGGCTCGCTCGCGGTGCACCTGCCAGAGGTCAAGGCGGCCAGCGACGCGCTCGCGCCCGGTGCGGGCGGCGCGGCGCTGCTGCTACTCGCCCAGCTGGCCTACGCCCCGAACGCGATCATCTGGGCGGCGGCCTACGCGCTCGGCCCCGGGTTCGCGTTCGGTGCGGGAACGGCCGTCACGCCGACCGGCTCGGTGCTCGGCCCGGTGCCGGTGTTCCCGATGCTCGCCGCGCTGCCGTCGGGAGCCCGGCCGGGCGGCCCGGTCTGGGTTCCGGTGGCGGTGCTCGCGATGCCCTACCTGGCGGGGGTGTTCGCCGGGATCGTGACAGTGCGGATCGCGCCGACGCCGACGCTAGAGGCGGCCCCGCTGTGGGGATTCGCCGCGGGCGCGGCGGCAGGCGCCTTGGCCGGCCTGGCCGCGGCGTTCGCAGGCGGCCCGCTCGGAGACGGCCGCCTGGCCGAGGTCGGGCCGTCCGGGTTCCGGGTCGGCCTGGTCGCGATCCTGGAGATCGGCGTCACCGCCGCCCTGACCGCCGCCGCCGCCAACTACCTGATCCTCCGGCGTGCCACCAGGCGAATGGGGCCCGTAGGGTCCCCCGAGGGGGTCTGGGGGGAAGGGCTTCCCCCCAGGATCGGGGGGATCCCGGGGGGGCGCCCGCCGGGGATACACGACGAGACCGACGACGCCGGCGGCCACCGCATCTACGTCAATCCCTGGGTCGACCGCGAAGACGACCAGGACGACGACGACGGCGAGCCCTACCTCTGAGTGATGGCGGCTGGTCAGCGGTGCACGTGCGAGAGCGGACCCGCGTCCACCGGGAACTCGGAGGTGTTCAGCACCTGGATTCCGGCGTGCTGCTCGCCGTTGAACGGCGTCACGATCGGCTTCGCCGCGCCAGGCTCGCAGCCCAGGTTGAACGGGGTGCCGGGATCGTTGAACCACAGGCCGAGGTGGTACTGGTGGGTCGGCGGGAACGTGGCGGTGCCGCCCGGCGACACCGAGAACGTCTCGACGTCGAAGACGCCCTGCACCGTGGCGTGGCCGACGATCGTTCGTCAGTTTTAGTCGCCTGGGCAACCAAAACTGACGAAGGATCGCGGGACCCGGGTCACCGGCCGTTCTGGAGGACGCTGATCTCGCCGCCGACCGAGTTGCTGAGCTGGTTGTGGCACGCCTGCTGGGCGGTCACCGTGTTCGCCCCGGCCATGCAGTTGTAGTACGTGTCCAGCTGCGGCCAGAACACCGCCAGTACCAGCAGCCACATGGCGCTGACCGCGAGGCCGAATGCGCCGAGCACGATGCCGCCGACCGCCCCGCGCGGCCGGGCCGTGCCGCTGCGGCGCGCCCGCCGGCCCGCCCCGGCGCCGAGCCAGATCGCCGTCACCGCGAGCAGCAGGGTCAGCACGGCGACGTAGACGCCGCGGTGCACGTTGCCGAGCCCCAGGGCCAGGCCGAGCAGGCTGAGGCCGCCCAGAACCAGCGCCGCCAGCCCGCGCTGGCGCGAGGCGGGATCCGGCGGCGGCAGCTGCCGGGCCGGGCGCAGCCCCCTCGGCTGCGTCCCGCGCCCGCCAGGCGGCTGGTATCTGGCCATCGGCACCTATTCTGCCCCCTCCGGCGACCACCCCGTTACGTGCCTTAGGGTGGCCGCATGCACGCGCGCTTGGTGGTACTCGTCTCTGGTGAGGGGACCAACCTGCAAGCGCTGATCGACGCGTGCCGCGACCCTGACTACGGGGCGGAGGTCGTCGCGGCCGGCGCGGACCGGGCCGGCATCAACGGGCTGGCGCGCGCCGTGAAAGGCCGGCATCCCCGCCTTCACGGTCCGGCTGGCCGACCACCCGGCCCGCGAGGACTGGGACGCGGCGCTCACGAGCGCGTGCGCCGCGCATGCCCCCGACCTGATCGTGCTGGCCGGCTTTATGAAGCTGGTCGGCAAGCCGTTCCTCGACGCGTTCGGCGGCCGGTGCCTGAACACCCACCCGGCGCTGCTACCGTCGTTTCCCGGAACCCACGGCGTGCGTGACGCGCTGACCCACGGGGTAAAGGTCACCGGCTGCACCGTCCTCATCGTCGACGACGGCGTGGACGCGGGCCCGATCGTGGCGCAGGCCTGCGTGGCCGTGGCGGACGACGATGACGAGGTCACGCTGCACGAGCGGATCAAGGTGACCGAACGGGCGCTCCTCGTCGGCACGGTGGGCAGGATGGTCCGCGAAGGCTGGTCCGTCCAGGGCAGGAAGGTGAGGATCGGCAGTTGACCAGGATCCCGATCAGACGGGCGCTTATCAGCGTCTATGACAAGACCGGCCTGGAGGACCTCGCGTCCGGGCTGCACGCGGCCGGGGTGGAGATCGTGTCCACCGGCAGCACCGCGGCCAGGATCAGCGCGGCCGGGGTGCCGGTCACGCCGGTGGAGGAGCTCACCGGGTTCCCCGAGTGCCTGGACGGGCGGGTGAAGACGCTGCACCCCAGGGTGCATGCCGGCCTGCTCGCGGACACTGCCAACGCCGAGCATGAGGCGCAGCTGGCCCGGCTCGGCATCGACCCGTTCCAGCTGCTGGTGTCGAACCTGTACCCGTTCGAGCAGACCGTCGCCTCGGGCGCCGCGCCGCGCAGTTGCGTCGAGCAGATCGATATCGGCGGCCCGTCGATGGTCCGGGCCGCGGCCAAGAACCACGGCTCAGTCGCCGTCATCATCTCCCCTTCCAGGTACGCGGACGTGCTCGCGGCGCTGGCCGAGGGCGGTTTCACGCTGGCGCAGCGCCAGCACCTGGCCGCCGAGGCCTTCGCGCATACCGCCGCCTACGACGTCGCGGTCGCGTCCTGGTTCGCGTCCGCGTACGCGCCCGACGAGACCGCCCGCGACGCCGGCTGGCCGCAGGTGGCAGGGGGCCTGTGGCACCGCGCCGAGGTGCTGCGCTACGGCGAGAACCCGCACCAGCGCGCGGCCCTGTACATAAAAGATCTTTCTTCCGAACGATCCGGCGTTTCACGCTCAGGCGACGGCATCGCGTCGGCGGAGCTCTTGCACGGCAAGGCCATGTCGTACAACAACTACGTGGACGCGGACGCGGCCAGGCGCGCGGCGTACGACTTCGCCGAGCCGTGCGTGGCCATCATCAAGCACTCCAATCCGTGCGGGATCGCCGTCGGTCCGGACCTGGCCGACGCGCACGCCAAGGCGAACGCCTGCGACCCGGCCTCGGCGTTCGGCGGGGTGATAGCGGCCAACGGCCCGGTGACCGCAGCGCTGGCCCGGCAGATCGCCGAGGTGTTCACCGAGGTGGTGATCGCGCCCGGCTTCGACCCCGAGGCCCTGGACATCTTGTCCGCGAGCAAGAACATCCGCCTGCTGCGTTGCGCTCCGCCCGCCGCCGCGTCGGTAGAGTGGCGGCCGGTTAGCGGCGGGATGCTGCTGCAGTCGGCGGACCGGGTGAACGAGCCGGGCGACGATCCGGTGAACTGGGAGCTCAAGGCGGGCCCGGCGGCCAGCCCCGGCCAGTTGGCCGACCTGGCGTTCGGGTGGAAGGCATGTCGTTCGGTCAAATCAAATGCCATCTTGCTCGCGTCCGGCGGAGCCTCGGTCGGTGTCGGCATGGGCCAGGTCAACCGGGTGGACTCGTCCCGGCTGGCGGTGCTGCGCGCGGGCGCGCGGGCGGCGGGCGCGGTCGCGGCCAGCGACGCGTACTTCCCCTTCGCCGACGGTTTCGAGATCCTGGCGCAGGCCGGGGTGGTCGCGGTGGTGGAGCCGGGCGGCTCGATCCGCGATCACCTGACCATCACCGCCGCCCAGGACGCGGGCATCCCGCTCTACTTCACCGGCGTCCGCCACTTCTACCACTGAGGGGACTGACGTGACCGCACAGGTGCTGGACGGGGCCCGGCTGCCGCGAGGCGTCCTACCGGCGAGTAACATGCCTGGTGCGGACCCGGTGATGCGCGCCGCTCGGCGGTTTGGCAGTCTGTATGGCAGTAACGAAGGAGGTCGGTGTAGTCCATGAACATCGTGGTGTGCGTCAAGCAGGTGCCAGATACCTGGGCCGAACGCAAGCTCAAGCCCTCAGACGCCACGCTGGACCGCGCGTCGGTGGACGGGCTCATCAACGAGCTTGACGAGTACGCCGTCGAGGAGGGCCTGCAGATCGCCGAGGCCCAGCGGGCGGCGGGGGCCGAGGCCGAGGTCACCATCTTGACCATGGGCCCCGACAAGGCCACCGAGTCGATCCGCAAGGCGCTGTCAATGGGCGCGGACAAGGCCGTGCACCTGCTGGACGACGGCCTGGCCGGCTCGGACGCGCTGTCCACCTCGTATGCGCTCGCCCAGGTGCTCTCCCGGACCGGCTTCGACCTGGTGATCTGCGGGTCGGAGTCCACCGACGCCCGGATGGGCGTGATGGCCGCGATGCTGGCCGAGCGGCTTGGCGTGGCGCAGGTCTCGCTGGCCGGCCAGGTGGAGATCGACGGCTCGGCGATCCGCGTCCGCCGGGTCTCAGAAGACGGGTACTTCGAGGTCGAGTCCGAGCTGCCCGCGGTGATCAGCGTGGTCGAGAAGATCAACGAGCCGCGCTACCCGTCGTTCAAGGGCATCATGGCGGCGAAGAAGAAGCCGGTCCAGACGCTCAGCCTCGCGGACGCGGGCATCGACCCGGCCAAGGTCGGCCTCGGCGGCGCGGCCACCGAGGTGGTCGACCACACTCAGCGGCCGCCGCGGCAAGCCGGCATGGTCGTGAAGGACGAAGGCGACGGCGGCGTCAAGGTCGCCGAGTTCCTCGCCGCGCAGAAGTTCATCTGAGGGCGGGGAGGAAACGACATGGCTGAGATCCTGGTGCTCGCGGAGCATGTGGACGACGACGTCAAGAAGGTCACGCTCGAGCTGATCACGCTGGCCCGCCGATTCGGGGAGCCGTCGGTGGTGTGGACAGGGCCGGGCGCGGAGCAGGGTCAGGCGCGGTGCGCCGAATACGGCGCGGCCCGGATGTACGTGGCCGCCGACGCGGTCTTCGGCGACTACGTCGTCGCGCCCGCGGCGGAGCTGCTGGCCCAGCTGGTGCGGGAGAAGTCCCCGGCGCTGGTGCTGCTGGCCGGCACGGCCGAGGGCAAGGAGGTCGCGGGCCGGCTCGCGGTCAAGATCGACTCCGGCGTGCTCACCGACGCGGTGGACCTGCAGCCAGGCGGCGACGGCCCGGTCGCCGAGCAGTCGGTCTTCGGCGGCGCGACGATCGTGCACTCCCGGGTCAGGCGAGGCACCCCGATCGTGGCCATGCGGCCCAACGCGGTGGCGCCCGAGCCCGCGCCGGGCGCGGCGGAGCTTTCCGCGGGATCGCTGGCCGCCACAGCGCTGGATTCAGCTGGCACCGGCGCCCGGATCACCAACCGGGTCGTGGCCGAGCGCGGCGAGCGTCCCGACCTGACCGAGGCCTCGATTGTGGTCTCGGGCGGGCGCGGCACCGGCGGGACCGAGGGCTTCGGCGTCATCGAGCAGCTGGCGGACGCGCTGGGCGGCGCGGTGGGCGCGTCGCGGGCGGTGACGGACGCCGGCTGGTACCCGCATCAGTTCCAGGTCGGCCAGACCGGCAAGACCGTCTCGCCGCAGCTGTACATGGCGATCGGCATTTCAGGGGCGATCCAGCACCGGGCCGGCATGCAGACCTCCAAGACGATCATCGCCGTCAACAAGGATCCCGAGGCCCCGATCTTCGAGCTCGCCGACTTCGGCGTCGTCGGCGACCTGTTCAAGGTGGTCCCGCAGCTCCTTGAGGAGATCGCCAAGCGCAATTAGCGCCCCGTTTGCCCGTTAATCTGTCTCGTCGCGACCGCTAGGCTGTACGCAGTCATGAGCTCACACCGCACCAGTCCCGTGTACTTGGATCACGCGGCGACGACGCCGATGCGGGCTGACGCAATCGCGGCGATGACCGAGGAGCTCGCGCAGCTCGGCAACCCGTCGTCGCTGCACGCGGCCGGCCGGCGCGCCCGCCGGGTAGTGGAGGAGTCCAGGGAGCAGCTCGCCGAGGTGTTCGGCGCCCGGCCCAGTGAGATCGTTTTCACCAGCGGCGGCACCGAAGCGGACAACCTCGCGGTCAAGGGCCTGTACTGGGCCCGTCACGAGGGCGGCCGCCGGCGGGTGCTGACCACCTCGGTGGAACATCACGCAGTGCTCGATTCGGTCCGCTGGCTAGCTGACACCCAGGGGGCCGAGGCCGTCTGGCTCGGCGTCGATCCGGTCGGCAGGGTGCGCCCGGACGTCCTTCGTGCCGCCATCGGCCAGGCCAGCGAGCAGGTGGCCATGGTCAGCGTGATGTGGGCGAACAATGAAGTCGGCACGGTGCAGCCGGTCAGCGAGCTCGCGGCGGTGGCCCACGAGTACGGCGTGCCGTTTCACACCGACGCGGTGCAGGCGGTCGCGCAGCTGCCGGTCGACTTCGCGGCCAGCGGAGCGGACGCGCTGACCGTCACCGGGCACAAGCTCGGCGGGCCGGTCGGCGTCGGGGCGCTTATCCTGGCCCGCGGGGTGGGGCCGGTGCCCGTGCTGCACGGCGGCGGCCAGGAACGCGACATCCGCTCCGGCACCCTGGACACCCCCGCCATCAGGGCCTTCGCGGTGGCCGCGGGCGCTTGCGCCAAGCAGCGGGCGGACGAAGCCGAGCGGCTGGCCGAGCTGCGCGATGACATGGTCCGCCAGGTGCTGGCCGCCGTCCCCGACGCGGTGCTCAACGGGCCGCCTCCCGGACCTGACCGGCTGCCGGGCAACGCGCACTTCTCCTTCCCCGGCTGCGAGGGCGACGCGCTGCTGATGCTGCTCGACGCGAACGGGATCGCCTGCTCTACCGGGTCGGCGTGCACCGCGGGCGTCGCCGAGCCCAGCCACGTGCTGCTGGCCCTGGGCGCCGACGACTCGCGCGCCCGGGGCTCGCTGCGTTTCTCTCTCGGCCACACCTCCGCCCAGCGCGATGTGGACCACCTCGCCGCCGTCATCGGCGAGGTCGTCGACCGCGCTCGCCGCGCTGCCTCCCGCTGATCGCGGGTAATCTTTACCGGTGAGCGATCTTCGGGTGCTCGCGGCGATGTCGGGCGGGGTGGACTCCGCGACGGCCGCGGCTCGTGCGGTGGACGCGGGTCACGAGGTGACCGGCGTCCACCTGGCGTTGTCGTCCAACCCTTCGTCGTACCGGACCGGGGCACGCGGCTGCTGCACGCTGGAGGACGCGCGCGACGCCAGGCGGGCCGCCGACGTGATCGGCATCCCGTTCTACGTATGGGACATGGCCGAGCGCTTTCACCGCGACGTGGTCGAGGACTTCGTGGCCGAGTACGCCGCAGGCCGGACCCCGAACCCGTGCCTGCGCTGCAACGAGAAGATCAAGTTCGCCGCGGTACTCGACCGGGCGCTGGCGCTCGGTTTCGACGCGGTCTGCACCGGCCACTACGCGCGGGTCAGCGACGGGATCCTGCGCCGGGCCGCGGACCCCGGCAAGGACCAGTCCTACGTGCTGGCCGTGCTCACCTCCGATCAGCTCCGCCACGCCATGTTTCCCCTCGGCGACACGCCCAAGGCTCAGGTGCGGGCCGAGGCGGCGCGGCGCGGCCTGGCCGTAGCGGACAAGCCGGACAGCCACGACGTCTGCTTCATCGCCGACGGCGACACCAAGGGCTTCCTGGCCCGCCACCTAGGCCAGGCCCCCGGCCAGATCGTCGATGAGGCCGGCGCCGTCCTCGGCGAGCACGACGGCGCCTACGCCTTCACCGTCGGCCAGCGCAAGGGCCTGCGCATCGGCACGCCCGCCGCTGACGGCAAGCCCCGCTACGTGCTGGAGGTCGAGCCGGTGACCAGGACGGTGACCGTGGGCCCGGGTACGGCCCTGGAGGTTACCGGGATCACCGCGAGCCAGCCGGTGTGGACGGGCGGCCAGCCGCCGCTGGAGCCGCGCGACTGCCTGGTCCAGCTACGCGCCCACGGCGAGGTACATGCCTGCACCGCCTGGCTGGACGGCGAGGCGGTGCATATCCGGCTGCGCCAGCCCGCGCGCGGCGTCGCCAGGGGCCAGGCTGCCGTCCTTTACGACGGCGACACCGTCCTCGGCAGCGCGACCATCGGCGGCACGTCCGCCCTAACGGCGCCTGCGCGCGTTTCCGCGGAAAGAACCGGGGCGCTCAGTCCGTTGCCGTAAAGGTGACGGTTCAGCTCGACCGGGCGTGTCGATTCAGGGTAGGACTCGGTGTAGAAGTTCATTACCGCGACGATCCGCAGATCGGATCCGCTCGTCAGCGGGCGGGCATAATGCGGATACCGCCGTCCGTCGAAGAAGATCAGATGGCCCGCCTGCGGGCGTATAACGGAGCAATCCCGGTCCACTGTCCGGACGTCAGACGCGGCTGGATCGTGCGCGAAGACGAGCTCGCCTCCGCCGCCCAGGGGATGATCGGTGCAGAAGAGAAGGCCAGTCAGCGGATTCGAGTCAATATGGCATTCGAACCGCATCCCGGTTCCCTGCTGGACATTCAGGACAATGCCATATCGGTCATCGATGGCTGGCACGACGCGTTCCGCGCATGTTTCCCTAGCCAGCTGAAGGAAATATCCGCGATAGAACTTGTATAGCCAGGGTAGGCCCTGGCGTACCTGATCAGCATGTACCCGGCCGCGCGATATGTGCTCTACTTGTTCCGCTTCACGAGACAAGACAGGCGTACGCGGGAACGGGCGGAAATCGGCGCTTGCACTAGTTGCGCTGACATCGCTACGCCATTTTCCGGGCAGTCGGCTGGTCACATCAAACGTCATCCAGCAGAAGTTCACCTGGATTGCCACGTGATATTGAAAGGCCCTGACGTATGCAGTTCCCCTCCTGAGTGCTCACGTCCGGACTGCTACCGCACACCGCATCGGCACAGGCCGATGGCCTGTGCCGATGCGTCCGCTGAGGTGTTGCTGGCCGATGCACGACCGGCCTTGTGCCACGGTGGCCTAGCCGCGGCGGGGACTAGGCGACCTGATGGCGGGCCGGACAGATCGTGCCGCTCTACGCCATGGGGTCGTAGTGCTCATAGCGATACTGCGCGGATGGGCGAGCGCGATGCTTAGCCATTGCACCTCCTCACGGCAGCCGGACGGCACCTAGCTCCAAGGACTGAGGCCCCCGTAAACGGCGCCATCTCTTCCCCTTCAGTCCGATTATCACCGGCCCGCGACGATCATGACGCTTTGTACGGTTCCAGATGAGGTGAAGTCAGGCTAGGACTCAGCCGGGCGGGCCGCGGCGTTCCTCCCTGATCTGGGCAGACGCCCGGCGCGAAGACAAGCTCATACGCACCGGAGGGGAAGTAAAACCTAACCTAACCGTTAGTTGACAGGTTTGCCGACCCCCGTCGGCGGAGCATCGTGCAGCCTTCGTATGAGTGCGCCTAGATAAGCCTCCTCAGAGTCAGCTGGCCAGGCCAAAGGCCAGGTTGTGCGCTAGCCGCTTACCGGCAGCGGGACATAGGACCAAGACCAGGGCAGGCACAAGCGCAGGCAGGGCAAGCAGGATCCCGGTGGGCCGCAGGCCGATCAGGCCCGCCAGGGTTCCGTCGGCGAACGACGCGATCGGCTTGCTCCCGGCCCAGGCAACCGCCCACGCAGCCATGACCGCGGCCTGACTGCCCGGTCCCGCGTGATGCAGCAGCAGTGCCCGGGTCGCAGCCCCCGCGAGCAGGCAGGCCATGCCGACCGCGAAGGCGGCGGCGACGCTGATCCCGATCCAGGGCGCCAGCACGAACACCATCATGGCGAGCGAGAGGACGCTGAGCATGGTGGCCGCGCGCCGGATGGACGGCGCCTGCGTGGTGCGACGGAATGACCCGATCACGTTCCCGGCGCCGAGCGCGGTGATAAAGATACCTGACCAGTCCGCCGAGAAACCGAACGACCTGGCCAGTGCCGGGCCGAGTACCAAGATGGGGTCCGCGGCCACGGTGACCGCGGCCACCATGAGCAGCAGGATGAGGATCCTTCGGTCCTGCCAGGCGATACGGAAGCCGTTAGTGACACGCGGCCGGTTGATCTCTGCCTTCGGGTTGCGCGGGCGAATACAGACCAGCACGGCCGTGAAATAGCCGAACGAGATGGCGTTCAGCGCGAAGGCCCAGCCGAAGCCGATGGTCGTGAAGATGAGCACGCTGAACACGGGGGCCACCGCCCGGCCCAGGTTGTAGGACACCGAGTCCAGAGCCAGTGCCCGCTTCGTCTCGGCCGGCGGCACCAACGCGGCCACCGTCACCGACAGGGCAGGCAGCGCGAAGGTGAACGCGAGCCCGATGGCCAGGGCGCCGGAGACCAGCCAGGGCATGGTGAGCGCGTGACCGAACCACAATCCGGCTAGCGCGGCGGCGACAAGCAGTGACGCGCACTGGGTGACGATCAGCGTGCGCCAATTCCCGAGGCGAAGGGTCAGGACCCCGGCCCACGGGCCGAGGAACAGCGGGCTGGAGAACTGGGCACAGGTAACCATGCCGACCCAGAACACCGAATGCGTCAACTGGTAGGCGAGCACCACCTGGGCGGTGTTCTGCAGCCAGGTCCCGAAGTTGGAGACAACGCTGCCACTGAAGTACCAGGGGAACCTAGGCTGGGCGAGAACCTGCCAGTTCGATCCCTTCGAGCCCTTCGGGCCATCGTGCCCGGCGATCCCGAGTGCGACGAGTATTTTTCCGAGCGGGAGGGTAGGGGCGGGAGGTGTAGTCGTCCCGCGGCTAGCTGGCGATGATCCGGCGCCAGCGGCTGGCGTTCCCGTACGCTCCTGTGTGGCCGTGGCACCCGCGGTGCCCAGGTCCCCTTGTTTCACGTTAGGTCCTAGTTGCGCCCCGAACCACCGCCGGGGCAGGAGTTGTACCTGACTGGGTGTGTTAGCTGGCCGTAGCGAGCGGCTAACGACTATTCATCGTCCGCATGCGGGGTGGTCTGCGGGTCCGGTACGGCCCCGGTGTAAACGATGAACTGGTTCCGGTCCGTGGGGAATACGGTGATCGTGACTCGCATGGGTGTCCGAGTCTGGTCGAAGGCGGTTCTGAAGATCTCGTATACCGCCACCCGGCCGTCGGCCGGCAGGTTGAAGAATCTCGCTTCGGTTGCATCAGGTGCGCGTACGGTGATCCAGTCCCGGTAGCCGACCTGCCGGAGGCCGAGGGTGTCGGCCAGGTATTTCACCGCGCCTTGCTCGATATTGTCGGCCAGCAGGAGATCGTTCGCCCCCTTGAGGGCCAGCCCCATGGGGTAAAACGAGGTCTGCAGCGACCATGGCGTTTCGTCGATAAAGCGTCGCTGGTGCCGGCTGACCACCTGGTTGCCCTCGGGAATCCCGAGCTCGGCCGCAACCCCGCCGTTAGCCTTCTGGATTTCGACCTGAACCTGGCTGCTGGAGGCCCTCCGGCCGTGCTGACTCACCTGGTACTGGAAAACCAGGCTGTCGCCAGTACCAGGGTCGCCGGACAAGGTGCTGACAAAGGGGGCGATTTTTTTCACTACGTAGGTGCCCTGGCCTGGTCTCGTTTCGACCAGGCCGAGGTTCATCAGCCACTTGATGGCGTCGCGGACGGTATTCCGGGAGGCGCTGTAGCGCTCACGAAGTTCGAGTTCGGTCTCAAGTTGCTGGCCCGGCTTGAGCTTCCCCGCCTCGATCTGCGCGCGTAGGTCCTCGGCGATATGCCGGTACATGGGGTTCGCCATCGACCCTCCTCACTGCTTATCCGCCGGGATTGCCGGTCTTATCCAGATCATCTGGCTCATCCAACTTGTTGGAATATCTGGCATCGGCGGGTTTGTACCCAGCCTTACTGGGCACAATCCTGAAAGATACCAAATGTTGGGATGAGTCAGATGGCAGGGCGTATCGGCTCTATCCTAGCAGTCCAGCTACTAGGTTGCACTAGGACATGCTGGATGGCTCCAGTCGGCCGGACAGTCAGGTCCAATCGGACGTAACGCGGAACGCCTTCCGGAACATGACCCTGGCCGTGCCAATGCTGCGACAGCCAGCTCACGGGCCACCGCGTCGTCCGCGCGCTGCACCTCCACCCGAGTGCCGTCTGACCTGGCGGGCCGGCCTCGCCGCTGACCGGCGGCAACGCCGCCGAGCGTGCTCCGCGGCGCAGCCCGGTTTCCGCGTCGGCGGAGAGCGTCGTCGTGATGATGTCTGGACGCTCGGCCACGAAGGTGCCCTGACCTGGCCTGCTTTCGACTAGAGCTCGGTGAGTGAGCCATCTGATGGCGTCGCGGATGGTATTGCGCGACGCATTGTATTGCTCCTTGAGCTCGGTTTCCGTCGGGAGTTGATGTCCGGGTGGGAGGCCGCCTGACTCGATGGCTTGACGGAATTCCTGAGCTATCCGCCAGTACATGGGTTCAGTCACCGCTACTCCCATCTATACCCCTCATCCCAACCACCGGACTAGCCCACCCTAGAGGAATCATCCACTTCATAGGAAGGTCAGGTTTGAGTCCGATAAGTAAGGGTATCCACCCGGCACATACCAAATGTTGGGATGGGTCAAACTAGCCAACTATTTGGTCAGAGAAGAACATACCATGCCGCCCAGACTGATCTGATGAGCCACACCAGCCCAGCGAATCGTATGGTATGCCCAGCTGGCGGGCTTGTCGCTAGTCGTGCACCCGCCAGCACAAGGCCTTCAGAGCCGAGGGCCGCGGACCGCAGGTCCCGGCGGTGCCAAGCAGCGTCGGGAGGATGTGTGGGGAGGCTGTCGTGGGAGGCAGCGCGGCATCAGCAGCATCAGTGGCGTACTTGATCCTCGCGGTATTTTTCGGCGGGGTCGCGATCGGGGTGGTCGCGATGGTGGCGATAGCGGTACGGAAGGAGGATCAGCTCTATTCCCTCTCGGACGCGGCGCCTGGCGCAGCGGCGCGCGGCACGAGACGGCTAACTGGCTTCGGTGGCTCAGGCTCTCACTTCCTGCCACGAGGCCGGGGACGGTAGCCATGACCTCGGTAGCGGTCATCACAGGCATCTTCTTCATCATCGGAATCACGGTCGGAGTTATCGTCGTGATCGCGATGTCGGCGCTCCGCCGGGACAGGCGGGACGGCCCAGGGGACTGGCCGGGGCACGGGCCTGACGGGCCTGACGGGCCTGACGAGCAACCACCGGATCTCGGTATCGATAAGTATCCGTGGTGGCAGGAGCGCGACGGCGACTGAGGTCCCGTCCCGGCGTCCCGGCGTCCCTGCGGTAAGTCGAGGTTTGTCAGCAGGCGGTTCTAAGCTCGACGTGTGGCTGATGACCAGAACAAACCGGGCTATCCGTGGCCGGCAGGCAGCGCCACCGGCATCGGGTCGATGCCGGGGACCGATCCGGGCGAGACGATGCGGGTGGTCGCCGGCGAGCTGCCGGCCTTCCCGTACCTGCCCGAGCTGCCAGACCGGGGGCCGGGAGCGGACCTGGCCGGGCGAACCGCGGCGCTGCTTGTCGACATGCCGGCCGAAGTCACCCTGCGCGGCTGGCGGCTGACCGACCGGCCCGGGCGTGACCTGGCGCGGGCTAGGTCCATGCTCTCGTCCGACCTGGATGTGCTCGAGGAGATGCTCGACGGCTTCGCCGGGCCGCTCAAGGTCCAGCTGTGCGGGCCGTGGACGCTGGCGGCCACGCTGGAACTGCCGCACACGATGACCAAGGCGGTGGCCGATCCCGGCGCCGTGGCCGACCTCACCGCTTCCCTGGCGGAAGGCGCGGCCGCGCATGTCGCCGAGCTCGCCAAGCGCGTGCCGGGAGCGCGGCTGGTCGTCCAGTTCGACGAGCCCGCGCTTCCGGCCGTGGCCGAAGGCGCGGTGCCGACCGCGAGCGGCATGTCGCGGCTGGCCGCCATCGAGGCTGAGCCGCTGCGGGATCGGCTCGCCGAGGTGCTCGCCGCCGTCCGGCGCTACACCGTCGTGCACTGCTGCGCCGCCGCCGTCCCGTTCGGGATCATCAGGGCGGCGGGAGCGGACGGCGTCGCCTTCGACCTCAGCCAGTTGCGGCGCGGGGAAGAGCAGGGGATAGGCGAGGCGGCCGAGGCGGGGATGGGGCTGCTGACGGGCGCGGTCCCGGCCGTGCCAGCCGAAGCCGCCGGCCGTGCAGACTAGCCGCCCCGGTGCGGCTACCGGAGCTCTCGACACGGCCGAGCGGGTCATCCGGCTCTGGCAGCGGCTGGGGCTGCCGCTGACCACCTGCGCTGAGCAGGCGGTGATCACGCCCGCCTGCGGCCTGGCCGGAGTGTCTGCGGCTCAGGCGCGCGCCGCGTTGACGCGGTGCCGGGAGGCGGCCAGCATGCTGCCAGAGCTGATTGAAGAAACACGGGGGTAGCCTGGAGTGAGCCAGAACGAAACGGGCGGGCCCGGCGCCGGCCCGGAGCCTGAAGCGGCGCCCGCGGATGCGAGACGGCGGCACGCCGACCTGAGCCTGGACATCACCGAGGCAGATCACAGGTACTACGTACTCGACGCGCCGACCATCTCCGACATCGAGTACGACACCAAGATGCGCGAGCTGCGGGCGCTGGAGGACCAGTACCCGGACCTGCGCACGCCTGACTCCCCGACCCAGACCGTCCACGGGACGGTATCCACGCTCTTCACGCCGGTCGAGCACCTCGAACGCCTGCTCAGCCTGGATAACGTGTTCACCGATGAGGACCTGGGCGGCTGGGCGGACCGGGCGACGCGGCTGGGCGGTACGGGGCCCTACCTGTGCGAGCTGAAGATCGACGGGCTGGCGATCGACCTGGTCTACTCCGGCGGCGCGCTGGTCAAGGCGGCCACCCGGGGAGACGGGCGCACCGGCGAGGACGTCACGCCGAACATCCGGACGCTTCGCTCCATCCCCGCCCGGCTGACCGGCTCGGGCTATCCGGCGGTACTCGAGGTCAGGGGCGAGGTGTTCCTGCCCGTCGAGGCGTTCGGGAAGCTGAACGAGTCCCTGCTCGACGCGGGCAAGCCGGCCTTCGCGAACCCGCGGAACTCCGCCGCCGGATCGCTGCGGCAGAAGGACCCGCGGGTCACCGCCAGCCGCCCGCTCGACGCCATCATCCACGGCATCGGAGTTGTTGTCCCGGGGGGGACGACCCCCCCCATACCCCCCCGGCTCTTGGGGGGGCTGCCCGCCCCCCCGAACCCCCCTGGGGAGGGGCTGCCCGCCCCCCCGAACCCCCCTGGGGCCGATACCCAGTCCGGCTGGTACGAGCGGCTGCGCGGCTGGGGCCTGCCGGTCAGCCGCCTGTACCAGGTCGTGCCCGATATGGCCGGGGTCCGTGAGTACATCGCCTATTACGCCGAGCACCGGCACGATCCGCCGTACGAGATCGACGGCGTGGTGGTGAAGATCGACCAGATCGCGCTGCAGCAGACGCTCGGCTCGACCAGCCGGGCGCCCCGGTGGGCCATCGCTTACAAGTACCCGCCGGAGGAGGTCACCACCCGGCTGCTCGAGATCAGGGTCAACGTCGGGCGCACCGGCCGGGTCACCCCGTTCGCGGTGATGGAACCGGTCAAGGTCAGCGGATCCACGGTCGACCGGGCCACTCTGCACAATGCCGACGAGGTCAAGCGCAAGGGCGTGCTGGTCGGCGACATGGTGATCCTGCGCAAGGCCGGCGACGTGATCCCCGAGGTGCTCGGGCCAGTGGCCGACCTGCGCACCGGGGCCGAGACGGAGTTCGAGTTCCCCGCCGCGTGCCCGGCGTGCGGTACCACCTTGAGCCGTGAGGAAGACGAGGTGGACTGGCGCTGCCCGAACACGCGGTCCTGCCCGGCCCAGCTCCGCGAGCGGCTCTTCCACGTGGCCGGCCGGGGCGCCTTCGACATCGAGGTCCTCGGCTACGAGGCGGTCAGCGCGCTCCTTGACTGCGGCCTGGTCGCCGACGAGGGCGACCTGTTCGCGCTCACCGCGGAGCGGCTGGGAACCTGCCCGTTCTTCGTCGTCAAGCAGGGCACGCTGAGCGCCAACGCCACCAGGCTGCTTGTTAACCTGGCCGAGGCGCGGACCAGGCCGTTGTGGCGGATCCTGGTAGCCTTGTCGATCCGGCACGTCGGGCCGACGGCGGCGCGCGCGCTGGCGGCCGAGTTCGGCTCGCTGGCCGCGATCGAGGCAGCGAACGCGGACGCGCTGGCCGCGGTGGACGGGGTTGGGCCGACCATCGCCGCCTCGCTGCACGACTGGTTCACCGTGGACTGGCACCGGGCCATCATCGCGAAATGGCGCGATGCCGGGGTGCAGCTCGAAGACGCGGGATTCGATCCATCCCGGGCCGCGGCCCGGGCGCTCGCGGGCGTGTCCGTGGTGATCACCGGCACGCTGGCCGAGTTCAGCCGCGAGGAGGCCGCCGAGGCGGTCCGGCAGGCCGGCGGCAAGGTCACGTCGTCGGTGTCCAAGAAGACCAACTTCGTGGTGGCGGGCGAGAACGCCGGAACCAAGTACGACAAAGCCGTCGAGCTAGGCATCACGGTCCTGGACGAGGCCGCCTTCCGCACCCTCCTCGCCGTCGGCCCCGACGGCTTCCGCGCCGGGCAGGGGTCGCGCGACGGGACTTAAGCCGTGCCGCCGGCTTTCGGTCAGCCTGCGGCTGAGGTACCGGCGCTCGGCGTCGGTACTGGCCAGCTCGAGCGCTTCGGCGTAGGCGGCGGCCGCCTCGCGACGGCGGCCCAGACGGCGAAGCAAGTCGGCCCTGGTCGCGGGCAGCAGGTGATACCCGGCCAGCTTCCCGGCGGCCTCCAGCGCCTCGACCAGCGCCAGGCCGGCGGCCGGACCGCGGGCCATCCCGACCGCGACCGCGTAGTTCAGCTCGACCACCGGGGTGGGCAGGAACTCCGCGAGCCGGCCGTACAGCGCCGCGATCTGCGGCCAGTCGGTGCGGCCGGCGGTGGTCGCGGTCGCGTGACAGGCGGCAATCGCCGCCTGTACCTGGTACGGACCCGGACGGCCGCGCCGCAGGGCGGCCTCGAGCAGCGAGACCCCCTCGCTGATCTCGGCGGCGTGCCACTGGCCGCGGTCCTGATCTTCCAGCGTCACCAGGTCACCGCGCGCATCGAGGCGGGCCGCCCGGCGCGCGTCGTGCAGCAGCATCAGCGCCAGCAGCCCGGTCCCCTCGGGTTCGTCGGGCATCAGCCGGATAAGCACCCGGGCCAGCCTGATCGCCTCGGCGCTGAGGTTCTGCCGGACCAGATCGGCGCCCGCCGTGGCCGAGTAGCCCTCGTTGAAGAGCAGGTACAGCACGCCTAGTACGGCCGACATACGTTCAGGCAGCAGGTGCGCCGGGGGTACCCGGTAGGGGATCCCCGCGTTCTGGATCTTCCGCTTGGCCCGGACCAGCCGCTTGGCCATCGTCGCCTCGCTGGTCAGGAAGGCCCGGGCGATCTCGGCGGTGGTCAGGCCGGCCAGCGTTCGCAGCGTCAGCGCTACCCGGGCCTCGAGCGACAGCGCCGGGTGGCAGCAGGTGAACATCAGCCGCAGCCGGTCGTCGGGAACCCCGCTGTGGTCGCTCTCGCGGTCGTGAACCGGGTCCGGCTCGTACGACATGGCGGCGACCTCCCGGAGTTTGGCGGCTCCGACCGCCTTCCTGCGCAGCACGTCGATGGCACGGTTACGGGCGGTCGTGGTCAGCCACGCACCTGGCCGGCCGGGAATGCCGTCTTTCGGCCAGCGCGCCAGGGCCAGCGCGAAGGCGTCCTGCGCGCATTCCTCCGCCAGATCCCAGTCGCCGGTGGTGCGGATCAGCGTGGCGACCACCCGGCCCCACTCGTCGCGGAACGCGGCGTCGACCGCCGCCTGGACGTCGGCGCTCATGGCAGCCAGCCTCCTTCCTCCATAGCAACGACGAACGGCAGGCCGGGAAATGACCGGGCCTGACCACGGTAACGGCGTTATTGCTTACAGCCTGCCCCCGAGCCCGCCCTAAGATGGCGTGCATGCCCATCACCCGTGACGAGGTCGCGCACCTGGCGCGGCTGTCCAGGATCGCGCTCAGCGACGCGGAACTTGACCACCTGGCGCCGCAGCTGGATCAGATAATCACGGCGGTCGCGCAGGTTCAGGAGGTCGCCGCCGAGGGCATCCCGCCGACCTCGCATGCGACCGGCCTGACCAACGTGTTCCGCGACGACGAGCCGCGCCCGTGCCTCACTCCCGAGCAGGCGCTGAGCCAGGCGCCCGCGGTCGAACAGCAGCGCTTCAAGGTGCCGCGGATCCTGGGGGAGGATTAACGATGGAACTCACCCGCATGACCGCCGCGGAACTCAGCGCGGCCCTGGCCGCCGGGGATGTCTCCGCGACCGAGGTCACCCAGGCGCACCTGGACCGCATCGCCGCCGTCGACGACCGCGTGCGCGCCTTCCTGCACGTCGCGGCGGACAGTGCGCTGGCCCAGGCGCGCGCGGTCGACGAAGAAAGCCGCCACGGCACGCGGCGAAGCCCGCTGGCCGGCGTGCCGGTCGCGGTCAAGGACGTCTTCACCACCATCGGCATGCCGACGACCTGCGGCTCGCGCATCCTGGGCGGCTGGCATCCGCCGTACGACGCCACCATCACGCAGCGGCTGAAGCAGGCCGGCGCGGTCATCATCGGCAAGACCAACATGGACGAGTTCGCCATGGGCTCGTCGACGGAGAACTCGGCGTTCGGCCCCAGCCACAACCCATGGGACCTGGCGAAGATCCCCGGCGGCTCGTCCGGCGGTTCCGCCGCCGCGGTCGCCGCGTACGAGGCGCCGCTGGCGATCGGCACCGACACCGGCGGATCGATCCGCCAGCCCGCGGCGGTCTGCGGGATCGTCGGCACGAAGCCGACCTACGGGGGCTCGTCCCGGTACGGGGTGGTGGCGTTCGCGTCCTCGCTGGACACGCCGGGGCCGTTCGGCCGGACCGTGCTGGACACCGCGCTGCTGCACGAGGCGATCTCCGGGCACGACCCGATGGATTCCACCTCGATCGACGCGCCGGTGCCGCCGGTAGTGGCGGCGGCGCGCGAGGCGGACGTGAGCGGGATGCGGATCGGCGTGGTCACCGACCTGGGCGGCGACGGCTACCAGCCGGGCGTGCTGTCCAGGTTCGCCGAGGCGGTCGAGCTGCTCGAGTCGCTCGGCGCCAAGGTCACCGAGGTGTCCTGCCCGCACTTCAAGTACGCCCTGCCCGCCTATTACCTGATCGCGCCCAGCGAGGCCTCGTCCAACCTGGCCAGGTTCGACGCGATGCGGTACGGCCTGCGGGCCGGGGACGACGGGAGGCGGGACGCCGAGGAAGTGATGGCGCTGACCCGTGCGGAGGGCTTCGGCGCCGAGGTCAAGCGGCGCATCATCCTCGGCACGTACGCGCTGTCCAGCGGCTACTACGACGCCTACTACGGCAAGGCCCAGCAGGTCCGCACCCTGATCATCCGCGATTTCGACGCGGCCTTCTGCCAGGTCGACGTGCTGGTCTCGCCGGCCACGCCGACCACGGCGTTCCCGCTGGGCGAGCGGGCCGACGACCCGATGGCGATGTACCTGGCCGACCTGTGCACGATCCCGTCGGACCTGGCGGGCAACGCCGCGATCTCGGTCCCGTGCGGGCTGGCGCCCGAAGATGGCCTGCCGGTCGGGCTGCAGGTCATGGCGCCCGCGCTGGCCGACGACCGGCTGTACCGGGTGGCCGCGGCCGCGGAGGCGGCCTTCACCGGCCGCTGGGGGCAGCCGCTGCTCGCCCAGGCGAAAGGACTGCCCGGGGAAAGGGACGGAGCATGACGACGATGGACACGCTGGTCCCGTTCGCCGCGGCGGTAGAGCGCTACGAGCCGCTCATCGGGCTGGAGACCCACGTGGAGCTGGGCACCAGGACCAAGATGTTCTGCGGCTGCACGACCACCTTCGGGGCCGAGCCGAACAGCCAGGTCTGCCCGGTCTGCCTGGGCCTGCCTGGCTCGCTGCCGGTGGTGAACCGGATGGCGATCGAGTACGCTATCCGCATCGGCCTGGCGCTGAACTGCGAGATCGCGAGCTGGTGCCGGTTCGCGCGGAAGAACTACTTCTACCCGGACATGCCGAAGAACTTCCAGATCTCCCAGTACGACGAGCCGCTGTGCACCGACGGCTGGCTGGACGTCAACCTTGATGACGGATGGGACGGGCGGTCAGCGGCTAGCGGACCCGAAGTGGCTGGCGGCAGCAAAAGAACCGTGCGGGTCGGGATCGAGCGGGTGCACCTGGAGGAGGACACCGGCAAGTCGCTGCACGTAGGCGGGGCCACCGGCCGGATTCACGGCGCCGAGTACTCGCTGGTCGACTACAACCGGGCCGGCATCCCGCTGGTGGAGATCGTGACCAAGCCGATCGAGGGGACGGACGCGACCGCGCCCGTCGCGGCGCGCGCCTACGTCACCGAACTGCGGGACCTGCTGCGGTCGCTCGGGGTCTCCGACGTGCGGATGGAGGAGGGTTCGCTGCGCTGTGACGTGAACACCTCGCTGTCACCGCGCGGTTCGGGCCGGTGGGGGACTCGGACCGAGACCAAGAACGTCAACTCGCTGCGTTCGGTGGAGCGCGCGGTCCAGTTCGAGATCGAGCGGCAGGCCGCCGTGCTCGACACAGGCGGCCGGATCGTCCAGGAGACCCGGCATTTCCATGAGGACACCGGCACCACGACACCGGGGCGGTCCAAGGAAGAGGCGCAGGACTACCGGTACTTCCCCGAACCCGACCTGGTCCCGGTCGCCCCGCCGGCCGACTGGGTGGCACAGATCAGGGCCGGGCTGCCCGAGGTTCCCTCGGCCCGCCGGGCGCGCCTGCAGCAGGAGTGGGGCCTGTCCGACCTGGACATGGCCGCGCTGCGCAACGCCGGCGCGCTGGACCTGATGGCCGAGACGGTCGCGGCGGGCGCCTCGCCCTCCGACGCCCGCAAGTGGTGGCTGGGCGAGCTTGCCCGCCGGGCCAACGAGGCGGGCGCCGAGCTGACGGACCTGGCCATCACCCCGGCTCAGGTGGCCTGCGTAGCCGAGCTTGTCGCCTCGGGCACCCTGAACGACCGCCTCGCCCGGGACGTGATCGACGGCGTGCTGGCCGGCGAGGGCGGCCCCGACGAGGTGGTGGCGGCCCGGGGGCTGGCCGTGGTCAGCGACGAGGGCGCGCTTATCGCGGCCGTCGACGAGGCCATCGCGGCCAACCCGGACGTCGCGGCCAGGATCCGCGAGGGCAGGGTCGCCGCGGCAGGCGTCCTGGTCGGCGCGGTCATGAAGGCCACCCGCGGTCAGGCCGACGCCGCCCGCGTCCGCGCGCTGATCATAGAACGCCTGAGCTAGCGAGCCAGAAGATAGAGCGAGCCAGAAGATAGAGAGCTAGCCGGGCAGCGCGGAGCGGCGCCAGCCGCCCGGGCCGGCCTGGAGCGGGCGGCGCAGCACCGCGGACCGGTCGGACCAGGCCGGCCGGGCCGCCCTGGGTGCTGTCTCGGCGTCGGCAGAGCGCGCCATCACGACGGCGACCAGGGCCGCGACCTCCTCAGGGGTCGCGTCCCCGCGTATCACCCGCAGTACCGGTTCCCCGGCGGGACGATCGTCGTTTCCATGCGCACTAGCCATCACCCGTTCAGCATAAACCCCGCAGCCGTTCCGCGAGCGGGCGTGACAAGCGGCATGCTAGCGAGCCGATCTGCCCAGGCTGATGCCGAACTCGCGGTGTACGCGTTCCCAGAACGCGTCCCGCAGCCATTCCCGGGCCTCCTGGTAGGGGCGCAGCGACAGGCCGAGCTCTTTCTCGGCGTCGACCAGCAGCTCCTTGTCGATGACGGGCGGCAGGATGGGGCCGGGGAGAAGGTCCCGGATGTTGTCCCGGCCGCGGGTCAGGATCCACTTCTGCGCCACGTGCTCGCCGGCCTCCTCCACCCGCGTCCGGTCCGGGCCGAGGCGGGGCATGGGGCCGGTGCTGCCGATGGACGGCCAGCCGCCGGTGCCCGAGGGCTGCATGACCGGGTGGGCTCCGGTCCGGGAGACTGGCTGAGGCCGGGTGTGCCGCTCGCCGAACAGCTGGGCCGGCGAGGGCACGGTCGGCGCGGGTCCCATCACCGGGTCGGACCTGACCTGCTCGACGGCGGCCGGGTTCTTGGTGAAGTACGGCCGCAGGAACGAGGCGTCGAGGACGTCGACCGTGTCCGATTCCCAGACCAGGCGCTCGGCCTGATTCGTGCCGTAGGGCGGCTCGATGCCCCACAGGTGCACGCGCACCCCGTACGCCTGGGCCGCCTCCACCGCGGGCACCATGTCCTCGTCGCCCGCGATGAGCACCGCGTCGGTGATGGCGCGGTGCCTGGCGAGCGCCTCCATGTCCGCCCGGATCTGCGCGTCCACGCCTTTTTGCTGGCCGCGGGCGTTCAGGTTGCCGAGCCTGAGCTTGACCCAGGGCATCTGGGCGATGACCCGCTGATCGATGGTCGGCACCCGGTCGCGGGCCGCGTCGTACCAGTAGACGCGGAGCAGTTCGCCGCGGATCAGCTCGTCGGCATGCTTGGTGACCACCTGGATCAACGGGACGGCGTCCACGCGGAAATCCCGGCGTGAACTCGATCCGAACAGCAGTTCGCCTGCCGCGGCATAGATATAGCCGACGTCCACCATGACCGCGTAGCGGGCCAGGATGGGAAGCGGGGCGGCGAATTCGGTCATCACATTTGACTGTAGGCTAGCCGGGCATGTGCGCGTGCCAGATGTGCCACTTTTGCCAACAGGCTGAATCTAACCGAATGCGCTTCGTGAGCGACTAGGTGCTACAACGGTATGTTCCCGTGCTTCTTGGGCGGAAGGGTCTGACGCTTGGTCCGCAAGGTACGCAGGGCCCGGGTGACCGCCAGCCTGGTTTCTGCCGGGCGGATGACCGCGTTGACGTAGCCGCGCTCGGCGGCGATATAGGGGTTCGCCAGCATGTCCTCGTACTGGGTTATCAGCTCGGCTCGCAGCGTGTCCGGGTCGTCGGCGGCGGCGATCTCGCGGCGGTACAGGATGTTCACCGCGCCCTGCGCGCCCATGACCGCGATCTGCGCGGTCGGCCAGGCCAGGTTGACGTCCGCGCCCAGGTGCTTGGAGCCCATCACGTCGTAGGCGCCGCCGTAGGCCTTCCTGGTGATCACCGTCACCTTCGGTACCGTGGCCTCGGCGTAGGCGTAGATGAGCTTGGCGCCGCGCCTGATGATCCCCTGCCACTCCTGGGTGATGCCGGGCAGGAACCCGGGGACGTCCACGAAGGTCAGGATCGGGATGCCGAACGCGTCGCAGGTCCGGACGAACCGGGCCGCCTTCTCCGACGCGTCGATGTCGAGGCAGCCGGCGTAGTGCATCGGCTGGTTCGCGACCACCCCCACGGACGAGCCTTCCATCCGGCCGAAGCCGACCACGAGGTTCGGCGCGAAACCGGCGTGCACCTCGAGGAAATCGCCGTCGTCGAGCACGCGGGTAATCACCTCGTGCATGTCGTAGGGCTGGTTCGGCGAGTCGGGGATGACCGTGTCGAGTTCGTCGTCGATCTCGTTGATGCCGTCCTCAACGTCCGCAACCTGCTGCCTGGGCGGGTCTTCGAGGTTGTTGGACGGCAGGTACGAGAGCAGTTCACGGGCGTAGTCAATGCAGTCTTGCTCGTCGGTGGCCTGGTAGTGGGCCACGCCGGATTTGGCGCCGTGGGCCTGCGCTCCGCCCAGGTCCTCGAAGCTCACGTCCTCGCCGGTCACCGTCTTGATCACGTCGGGGCCTGTGATGAACATGTGCGAGGTGCCCTCGACCATCAAGGTGAAGTCGGTGATGGCGGGCGAGTAGACGGCGCCGCCCGCGCACGGGCCCATGATCAGGGAAATCTGCGGGACGACGCCGGAGGCCATCACGTTGCGGTAGAAGATCTCCGCGAACAGGCCGAGCGCCACCACCCCTTCCTGGATGCGGGCGCCGCCGCCGTCGTTGATCCCGACGACCGGGCAGCCGGTCTTCAGCGCGTGATCCATGATCTTGACGATCTTCTCGCCGTAGACCTCGCCGAGCGACCCGCCGAACACGGTGAAATCCTGGCTGAACACGCAGACCGGGCGTCCGTCCACGGTGCCGTACCCGGTGACGACGCCATCGCCGTACGGCCGGGTGTCGGCGATGCCGAAGTCGGTGGCGCGATGGCGGGCCAGCTCATCGAACTCGGTGAACGAGTCCGGGTCGCAGAGCAGCTCGATCCGCTCCCGCGCGGTCAGCTTGCCCCTGTCGTGCTGTTTGGCCACCGCCTGCTCCGAGCCGGCGTGCACGGCTTCATACCGGCGGCGCTCCAGATCGGCGAGCTTGCCCGCGGTCGTGTGCGGATCAGGAACTTCGGGGCTGGGCCGTTCGGCAGCTTGCGTCATGGGGGATAGGTTATCTGGCAGGTCAGCCCGACGGATTACGCTCTGACCGTGAACAGGGACAGGGAAAGCGACCGGGCCGCGCTGCCCGGGCCGATGCGGAACGATATACGACTGCTCGGCGACCTCCTCGGGGAGGTCATCCGCGACTCCGCAGGCCCGGATCTGCTCGCCGACGTTCAGCGGCTGCGGCATGCCGTGATCGCGGCCCGCCGTGGCGGGGGGCGGGGAGGCGGGCGGGGTAATGGGCAGCCGGGGGACGAGATCACCGGGGACGAGGCCGCCGGGGACGAGATCGCGGCGCTGGTCGCGTCCTGGAGCCTGGACCGGGCCGAACAGGTCGCCAGGACCTTCACCGTCTACTTTCACCTGGCCAACCTGGCCGAGGAGCATCAGCGTATCCGCAGCCTGCGGGAGAACGATTCCGGCCAGGAGCCCATGCGTGAATCGCTGGCCGCGGCGGTCGCCGAGATCGAGCACGAGGCGGGACATGAGCACATCGTCGAGCTGCTCGCGGATTTGCGCGTCCACCTCGTGCTGACCGCGCATCCGACCGAGGCGCGGCGGCGTGCCGTCGTGGCGGCGTTGCGCCGGGTCAACGTCTTGCTCGCGGTGCTCGATGACCCGCGGGCCGGCGCCGGGGAGGTCACCGAGGCGCTCCGGGTCCTGCGCGAGGACATCGACCTGTTGTGGCGGACATCACAGCTGCGGGTCAAGCCCATGGACCCGATCGACGAGGTTCGCACGGTCATGACCGCGTTCGACGAGACCCTGTTCCGGGTGGTGCCCACGGTGTACCGCGAACTCGACCGGGCGCTGGCCGGGCCGTCAAGCGGCCGGGCGCCGTCCCAGGTGCCCGCCTTCCTGAGGTTCGGCAGCTGGGTGGGCGCGGACCGGGACGGCAACCCGTACGTCACCGCGAACGTCACCCGCGAGGCGGCCACCATCCAGGCCGACCACGTGCTGCGCGCCCTCGAGGTCACCACGACCAGGATCGGCCGCGCGCTGACCATGCACGAGGCGACCACGCCGCCCGCGACCGGGCTGCGCCGGGCGCTGGCCGCGGCCGCCGCGGCCCACCCGGAACTGCTAGCCGAGATCGCCGAACGATCGCCGCAGGAGCCGTACCGGACCTACCTGCTTTACGCGGCGCAGCGGATCAACGCGACCCGGGTACGCCACGCCGACCTCGCCTACCGGGGGCCGCGCGAATTCCTGGCCGACCTGCGCATCGTGCAGGAGTCGCTGGCCGGGGCGGGCGCCGCCCGGCAGGCGTACGGTGAACTGCAGCACCTCATCTGGTTGGCCGAGACGTTCGGGTTCCACCTGGCGGACCTGGAGGTCAGGCAGCACAGCGAGGTGCACGCCCGGGCGCTGAGCGAACTGCGGGCCGCCGGGCCGCCCGGCATCGACGACGGCGGCCGCCCCGGCGCCCCGGACGGTACCGGCTCGCCAGCCCGCAGACCAGGCCGTCCCAGACCAGGCCGTCCCAGACCAGGCCGCCCAGACCAGGCCTCAGCCAGGCCCAGACCTGGTCGGCGGAGACCTGGTCGGCTCAGACCTGGTCGGCGGAGACCGAGGAAGTGCTGGCCACGTTCCGCGCGATGGCCTGGATCCAGGACCGGTTCGGGGTGGACGCGTGCCGCCGCTACGTAGTGAGCTTCACCCGGTCCGCCGACGACATCGCCGCCGTCTACGAGCTGGCCAGCTACGCCACGGCCGGCGGCCGGACCCCCGAGCTCGACGTGGTACCGCTGTTCGAGAGCGCGATCGACCTGGAGAACGCGCCGGACGTGCTGACCGGCATGCTCGCGCTCCCCGCGGTCGGCGCGCGGTTCGCCGTCCACGGGCGGGTCCTTGAGGCGATGCTCGGGTACTCCGACTCGGCCAAGGAACTCGGGCCCGCCAGCGCCACCCTGCGGCTCTTCGACACCCAGGCCCAGCTGGCCAGCTGGGCCGTTGCCAACGACGTGCGGCTGACCCTGTTCCACGGCCGGGGCGGCGCGCTCGGCCGGGGCGGCGGCCCGGCCGGCCGGGCCGTGCTGGCCCAGGCCCCTGGCTCGGTCAACGGCTCGTTCAAGGTCACCGAGCAGGGCGAGGTCATCTTCGCCAGGTACGGCCAGCAGGCGATCGCCAAGCGGCACCTGGAGCAGGTCAGCTCCGCGGTGATGCTCGCCTCGTCCGCGAAGATAGCCGACCGGACCGCGGCCGCGGCGGCCACCTACCGCGGCGTCGCCGACCGGATCGACGCGGCCGCGCGGGCCGCCTTCCGCGGGCTGGTCACCGCCGACGGTTTCGCCGACTGGTTCGCGCGCATCAGCCCGCTGGGGGAGATCGGCGGCCTGCGCATCGGCTCGCGGCCCGCCAAGCGCGGCCTCGCGCCGGCCCGGCCGGGCGCGGTGGCCACCATAGACCTGGCCGACCTGCGCGCGATCCCCTGGGTCTTTGCCTGGTCGCAGACCCGGCTGAACCTGCCCGGCTGGTACGGCCTGGGCAGCGGGCTCGCCGCCATCGCGTACGCCGGCACCGACGGCATCGCGGAGCTGCAGCGCGCGTACCGCGAGTGGCCGCTGTTCGGGGTGCTGCTCGATAACGCGGCGATGAGCCTGGCCAAGACGGACCGGCTGATCGGGGCCCGCTACCTGGCGCTGGGCGGCCGCGATGACCTGACCGAGCGGGTGCTCACCGAGTACGACCTGACCAGGCGGCTCGTGCTGGCCGCCACCGGCCACCACCGGCTGCTGGCCGACCGCCATGTGCTGGCCCGGGCCGTCGCGCTGCGCGATCCTTACGTCGACGCGCTGTCCTACCTGCAGTTGCGGGCCCTGACCGCACTGCGCGGGCTGCCGGCGGATACCCCGGACGACGAGCGTGACCGGCTGGAGCGGCTGCTGCTGCTCACCGTCAACGGCGTCGCGGCCGGCCTGCAGAACACCGGCTGACGGCTGACCTCAGTCGCAGCCTGGCTCTGACGGCGTTAGTCCGCGATGCGGATGCGGAGCCGCCGGAACCCCTTGCCCTTGCTCTCGATCTTGACGACCTCAATCCGGCCGACCTGGCTGGTGGAGGCAACGTGGGTGCCGCCGTCGGCCTGCTGGTCCAGGCCCACGATGTCGATGATCCGCACGTCCTTCACCTCGGGCGGCACCAGGTTGGTGGCGGTCCGGATGATGTCCGGCAGGGCGAACGCCTCGTCCCTGGGCAGCATCCGCACGTCGATGCGCCGCCCGGCCAGCACTTCGGCGTTGCACGCGGCCTCGACGGCCTCGCGGAAGCCGGGCGGGACATCCGGCAAGTTAAAGTCCATCCGCGCGGTCAGGGGCTCCATGTTGCCGCCGGTCACCAGCGCCCCGAAGTCGCGGAACACGACGCCGCACAGCACGTGCAGGCCCGAATGGGTGCGCATCAGCGCGGTCCGGCGCTCGTCCTCCAGTGCCCCGCGCACCGGGGTGCCTGGAACGGGCAGCGGGTCACCCTCGGCCGGGATCAGGTACAGGTCATCGCCCTTGCGGGCGTCCACGATCCTGGTCTGCACGCCGCCCCACACCAGCATGCCGTGGTCTGGCGGCTGACCGCCGCCGCCCGGGTAAAACGCCGACCGGTCCAGGACGATCCCTTCGGCGTCGGCCGCGAGCACCAGGGCGTCCCACTCGCGCAGCGTCTGATCGTCGAGTTCGAGCCGGTGCGTGCGCCACTGCGTGTCGTCCATGTCGGCAGCCTACCGGCGTGCTGCCACGGTTACCTGGGCGATACGGCGGCTAGGCCGCCGCCTCCTCCTCTGGAGGCAGCTTGGCCGGCGGTGCCGAGGGGACGGCCGCCCTGGCCGCGCCGGCCGTCCCGGGCGCGGGCTTGCGAATGCACGCCAGCCCGAGCGCCAGGCAGGCGAACGGAACCGCGGACAGCGCGTACCTGTAGTCGAGTTCGTGCGCGGCGATCGGCACCACCAGGTTGACCGCCGCCACCCCCCAGGCGAGCGCGGCGTACTTGCCCCACCCGCGCCAGCGCCTGATCGCCATGACCAGACCGGCCGCCATCACGAAGAAGAAGACCCAGCCGGGGAACCAGACGGGTTCCTGGTAGAGGAACATGAAGAACGCCCACGGCTGCACCACGTGCGTGTTCGCGGTGGTGTGCGCGTACCGGTACTCGAAGCTCTTCATGTAAGGCGCGAGCGCCGTGACATGCGGGGCCACGGTGAAATGATCCGACAGGTAGCTCTCGGACCTGTCGGTGGCGAAGAACGTCAGGAAGACGCCCTCGCCCACCGTCTTGAGGTAGTCCGCCGGCTGCGCCGCGATGGCCCGCTCCGCGAACTGCATGGCCAGCTTGTTGTTGTAGGCGTTGACGCCGGGGTGGTTATCAACCCGCCACCACGCGCCCGCGGCCCACAGGTAGTCAGCCGGCGTGCGCTCATCAAGCAACGCGGACAGGGACCAGGGCGGAGCCGGTGAAGTCGGGTGATCGGGCTGCGCTTGCGGGCAGAGCGTCGTCAGGTCGGCTGGCGGCTTGATGATCGAGCAGTTGGCGAACGACATGGTGCGCGACCACAGGAACAGCCCGCTGCTATTGGTGATGTTGAGCTGGCCGTACTCCGAGAAGAAGATCAGCGCGTAGCCGGCCAGCGGGACGGCGAACGCCGCCAGGCACGCGGTGAGCACCCGCCAGCCGACCCGCTGGATCAGCAGGTAGATCACGATGATCGCGAAGACCGGCGCGCCGTTGCCGCGGATGACCGAGGCCCAGGAGACCAGCAGGCCCACGATCACGGCCTGCCAGATGGCCGGCTTGGGCCGGATGAGCAGGATCGCCACCGCGATCATCAGCACGAACGTGAACAGGGTGTCGGGCAGGATCGAGGATTCCAGCCAGATCTGCCGCGAGTCGAACAGCGTCGGCACGGCCGCGAGCGTCGCCCCCCAGGCCGGCAGCCCGCGCGTCCGCAGCACCGCGTAGATGATCGCGGCCAGCCCCAGCCCCATCAGGTGCTGCAGCGTGGTCACAAGCGCCAGGCTGTGGAACGGCTCGAGGAACCGGAGCATCAGCGGGTACCCGGCGGGCCTGAGCTGGGAGAGGGGAGTGAGATGGACGCCCTCCTGCAGATAGGAGAACGAGTCCTGGATGAGCAGGGCGGGGGAGAACCCGAGCGCGGCGATGACCCGAGGGATCAGCGACAGGCAGGCGGCGACGGTGAACAGCCGGTGGTTCCGCCACAGTGCCGCGGGGGTCAGGCCGGCCGCGGCCCGTCGCGCCGAGGCCGCCAGCGGCCCCGGATCCCGGGAGATCTCCGGCGGCCACAGCCGCCAGCTCCGCTGGCGTTCCGGCACGCCGTCGCCGTCCGTGCCGCGGCGCTGGCTCGTCCCGAGACCGGTCAACGATTTCCCTCCTCCTGAAATCTGAACAATAGTGGGTCGTTATGCGAGCTGAGGACGATACACCGGCCCAGGTCCGCCGCGCCGCCCTGGACGCAGGCGCGCTGCGCCGCGCCGTGGTGCGGCCGGGCGGCCTGTGGCGTGCCGTCGAGGTGACGGCTGCGACTGGCTCGACCAACGCCGACCTGCTGGCCCGGGCCACCGATGGCGCGCCGGAAGGCGCGGTGCTGGCCGCCGAGGAGCAGAGCGCGGGCCGCGGCCGGCTGGGCCGCGCCTGGGTGTCCCCGCCGCGGGCGGCCCTGACGTTCTCCGTCTTGCTGCGGCCGCAGACCGTGCCGCCCGCCCGCCGGGGCTGGCTGTCGCTGCTGGCCGGGGTGGCGGTCGCCGCGGCGGTGCGCGAGGTGGCCGCGGTGGAAGCGGAGCTGAAATGGCCGAACGACGTGCTCGCGGGCCCGGCCAAGCTGGCCGGGATCCTGGCCGAGGCGGCCGGCGACGCGGTCGTCGTCGGCATCGGCCTCAACGTGTCCACCGAGCCAGCCGAACTGCCCCCGCCGGGCCCGGGCGCGCTGCCCGCGACGTCGCTCGCCATCCTGAACTCAGCCGGCCTGAGCTCAGCCGGCGCCTCCGCCGGCGACCGGGAGCGGCTGCTCACCGCGATCCTGGCGGCCTTCGAGCGCTGGTACCTGGCCTGGCGGCAGGCCGGCGGCGATCCGGAACGCTGCGGGCTGCGGGCCGAGTACGTCCGGCTGTGCGGCACGATCGGCCGCCGCGTCCAGGTGGAACGCCCCGGCGGTCAGCCGCTCTCCGGGCTGGCCGCCGGCGTCGACCCGGACGGCCGGCTGCTCGTCCGGGTCGACGCCGGCGGCCCGGAGCTGGCGGTGGCGGCCGGCGACGTCGTGCACGTGCGCTGACCGCGCCTGGCCCGGCCCCCGCGGGCAGGCCCCGGGCGCGAACGCCAGGGCCGCCGCCAGGCACGCGGCGGGCACCGCGGGCAGCAGGTAGCGCAGGTCGAAGTCGGCGATCGCCGGCGGCACGGCCAGGATCACCGCCGCGAACGCCCACGGCAGCAAGGCCCCCTGGGAGCGCCGCCTGACCACGATCACGCCAAGCGCGCCGAGCATGATCACCCCGAGCAGCGTCCCGCGCAGGTAGGCGTACCGCTGGTAGCTCACGAGCCACGACGCGAACGGCTGGACCGCGCGGGTCGGGGCCGGCCGCCCGCCGGCGTAGGCGGCCTGGTCCCCGGCGACCGTCCCGCCGCCGATGGTGCCCAGGCCGGCGGGCACCCAGGCCGTGGTGGCGTCGGAGAACTGGTACCTGTCGACGATCCCGGCGTCCGGGTGGACCGGCCGGTCCCAGTAGAAGCTCAGCGCGAGGTCATGCCCGACCGCGGTCAGGTACCCGCCCGGCTGGGCGGCGATGGCCCGCAGCGCGAAGTTCAGCGCGAGCGCGTTCGCCTGCGCCGAGAACCGCCCGCCGGGCACCCGCAGCAGCGGCGAGTTCCCTGACCAGATGTAGAGTGAAGCGGCCATCCGCGGCCCGCCAGACGGGCACAGGAACACCTCGCCGGCCTGGCGGCTTGATCGCCGCGCAGTCCGCGAACGACATCGTCCGCGACCACAGGTACACGCCGTCGCTGCGGGTCAGGCTGAACTGATGCTCGTGAAGGTCGAACCAGCCCGCGTAGGCCGCGACGGGCACCGCCCCGGCCAGGACCGCGGCGGCGATCACCCGCCATCCGGCCCGCCGGATCACCAGCGCCACCGCAAGCACCGCGAGCAGCGCCAGCCCGACCGGCCAGATGATCGTGGCCACGCCGAGCAAAAAGGCGGCGGGGACCGCGCGGCTCAGCCGCCGTTCGCCGGGGGAGCGCAGCATCAGGTACAGGGCGATGAAAATCAAGAGGCCGAACGATGCGTCCGGTACCGCGTCCGATTCAAGCTCGAGCTGATAGGCGTCGAAGAACACCGGGATGGCGGCCAGCGTCGCGGCCCAGCCCGGCAGCCCGTAACGACGCGCCAGCAGGTATATGAGCACGCCGATGGCGAGGCCCGTCAGGTGCTGGACGGCGGCCACCACGGCGAAGCTGTGCAGCGGCCGCAGCACCCAGAGCACAACCGCGTAGCCGCCGACCCGGCTCGCGTCGGGGACCAGCCGCAGCCCGGTCGCCAGGTACGACGCTGAGTCGCCGCCGAACCACATGATCGGCCGGAAGGCCAGCATCACCAGCACCCGCACCGCGACGGCGCCGGCCAGGGCGAGGCCGAACAGCCAGTGCTGCCGCGCGGCGCCCGCCAGCCGAACCCGGTTCACCAGCGGATTTTATGCTCACCCTGGGGCGCATGCCACCATGTGGCGTATGGTCCGCGATCCCTCGCTCACCGATGACGAGCAGTCGGTGCTGCTGCTGCATCCGCATTGGAAGACGCTGATCGGCCCGGCGCTGCTTGCGGTGATCGTGCTGGCGGCCGCGCTGCTGGTGGAGGCGGTGATCCCGGCAGGAAAGGCGGCGGGGGTGGAACGGCTGGTGGTGGCCGCGGTGGCGATCCTGGCCCTGATGCTGTGGCTGATGGTGCCGGTGCTGCGCTGGCGCACGACGACCTACGAGCTGACCACCCGCCGGCTGCGGGTCAGGGAAGGCGAGGAAGAGCAGCACCGGCTCGAACGGGAGCAGCGGAACCAGCCCTGAACCGCTAGCCTCCCGTTATGGGAACGATCAAGGTGTCGCGGCACCACGGCGACGTGGTGGCCGAGATCATGCTCAGCCGGCCCGAGGCGATGAACTCGATCAGCACCGAGCTGGCCGCCGAGCTCACCCGGGCCTGCGCCGGGATCGCCGCCGCCCCCGAGGTGCGCGCGGTCGTGCTCAGCGCCGCCGGGGAACGGGCCTTCTGCGCCGGCGCGGACCTGAAGGAACGGTCCACGATGACCGACGCGGACATCGTGCGCCAGCGGCCCGCGATGCGCGCCGTGTTCGGGGCGGTGCTGGCGCAGCCGCAGCCGGTGATCGCCGCGGTGCACGGCTTCGCCCTCGGCGGCGGCTGTGAGCTGGCGCTGGCCTGCGACCTGATCGTGGCGGACGACACGGCGGTGTTCGGGTTGCCCGAGGTGACGGTGGGCCTGGTGCCCGGCGGCGGCGGTACGCAGCTGGCCGCCCGGCGGATCGGCCTGGGCCGGGCCGCCGACCTGGTGCTGACCGGGCGCCGGGTCGGCGTCGGCGAGGCGGACCGGCTCGGGCTCGTCGACCGGCGGGTGCCGCGCGGCGAGGACGGTCCCGCGGCGCTGGAACTGGCCGGGCAGATCGCGGCGAACTCCCCGGTGGCGGTCCGGGCCGCCAAGCGGGCCATCAGGCACGGCTGGGGCCTGGCGCTGGACGCCGGGCTCGACGTCGAGGACGCCGCCTGGCGGACGGCCGCGCTGTCGGCCGACCGGCGGGAGGGGATCGCCGCCTTCGTCGAGAAGCGGCGGCCGTCCTGGCCTGGTGAGTAGCAGGTCCTGACCTGGAGAAAGCCGTAAGGAGCCTGCTGAGTTCTCATTGAGATGTCACAGAGTTCGCTGAATGCGCGCGGCGGGCTAGCCTTGAGGGCGTGAGCTGGGAACTGCCGGACCGGATCTCGGTCCGCGAGGTCGGGCCGCGGGACGGCCTGCAGAACGAGGAGCCGGTGCCGACCGACGCGAAGGTGGCGCTGCTTGACCGGCTGTCGCAGACCGGAGTGCGCCGGATCGAGGCGGTGTCGTTCGTGCGGCCGTCGGCCATACCGCAGATGGCGGACGCGGACGAGGTGTGGAAGCGGGCGGTCCGGGCGCCCGCCGTCCGGTACTCGGCCCTGGTGCCGAACCTGCGCGGCGCGCTCCGCGCCCTGGACGCGGGCTTCACCGAGCTCGAGGCGGTCGTCTCGGCGTCCGAAACGCACAACCGCAAGAACGTCAACCGGTCCACCGGGCAGTCGCTCGACGAGATCGCGGAGATCATCTCGGTGGCGCACGCCCGCGACGCCACCGTGCAGGTGATCGTGTCCACCGCGTGGGGCTGCCCGTACGAGGGCGACGTGCCGGTGGCCAGGACGGTCTCGGTGGCCGGCCGCGCCATCGCCGACGGCGCGGACTCCGCCTCGTTCGGCGACACCACCGGCATGGCCACCCCGTCCCGGGTGCGCGCGCTGGTCGGCGCGTTCCGGTCCGCCTACCCCGAGATGGGCCTGAACCTGCATTTCCATAACACCAGGGGCACCGGGCTGGCCAACGTCCTGGCCGCCCTCGAGCTCGGCGTGGCCGACTTCGACGCGTCCGTCGGCGGCCTCGGCGGGTGTCCGTACGCCCCCGGCGCGACGGGCAACATCGCGACCGAGGAACTCGTGCACATGGCCGAGGACATGGGGGTGGCCACCGGCGTCGACCTGGCCGCGATGATCGCCGCGGCCGCCGAGGCCGAGCGCATCGTCGGCCGCACGCTGCCCTCCCAGGTCCTGCGCGCCGGGCCCCGGACCAGTACCATCCCGTCATGACGGACTTCGCCGAGCTGAGGGAAATCATCGAGCGGGGCGGCGCGGCCCGTTACCACGAGGCCGCGGCCACGCGCGGCAAGCTGTTCGCCCGGGAGCGGATCGCGCTGCTCGCCGACGAGGGCAGCCTGAGCGAGGACGGCCGGTACGCCAACGCCCTGGCGGACGGGCTGCCCGCCGACGGGGTGATCACCGGGACCGCGACCATCGGCGGTCGGCCGGTCGCGCTGATGGCGAACGACTCCACCGTCAAGGCGGGGTCGTGGGGCGCGCGCACGGTCGAGAAGATCATCCGGATCATCGAGAAGGCCTACGAGGCCGCCATCCCGATGATCTACCTGGTCGACTCCGCGGGCGCGCGGATCACCGACCAGGTGGAGATGTTCCCCGGCCGCCGTGGCGCGGGCCGGATCTTCCGCACCCAGATCCGGGCCTCCGGCTCGATCCCGCAGGTCTGCGCCCTGTTCGGGCCGTCCGCGGCCGGCGGCGCGTACATCCCGGCGTTCTGCGACTTCACCGCCATGGTGGACGGCAACGCGTCGATGTACCTGGGCAGCCCCCGGATGGTCGAGATGGTGGTCAGCGAGAAGACGACGCTGGAGGAGATGGGCGGCGCCCGGCTGCACTGCACGGTGTCCGGCAGCGGGCACTTCCTCGCCGCGACCGAGGCCGAAGCGCTGGACGCGGTCCGCGCGTACCTGTCCTACCTGCCGCAGAACTGGGAGCAGCCGCCGCCCGCCGCGCCGGCGCGGGAGCCGAAGCCGGCCGACCTGCGGGCGCTGGTGCCCGCCCGCGAGCGCCAGGCGTTCGATATGCGCCGTTTCGTCCGCGGGCTGGTCGATGAGGACTCGTTCTTCGAGATCCACGCCCTGTGGGCCAGGGAAGTCCTCACCGGGTTCGCCCGGCTGGCCGGACAGGTGATCGGGGTAGTCGCGAACAATCCCATGTTCAAGGGCGGCGTGCTTTTCGTCGACTCGGCCGACAAGGCGGCCCGGTTCATCCAGGTGTGCGACGCGTTCGGGATCCCGCTGCTGTTCCTGGCGGACGTTCCCGGCTTCATGGTCGGCACCGCCGTCGAGCGGCAGGGGATCATCAGGCACGGCGCGAAGATGATCGCCGCGATGTCCGACGCCACCGTGCCGAAGATCTGCGTGGTGGTGCGCAAGGCCTACGGCGCCGGCCTGTACGCGATGGCGGGCCCCGGCTTCGATCCGGACGCGACGCTGGCCCTGCCGACCGCGAAGATCGCCGTGATGGGCGCGGAGGCCGCGGTGAACGCGGTCTACGCGGGCAAGCTCGAGCAGATCGCCGACGCAGACGCCCGCGCGGCCGAGACCGAGCGCCTGCGCCGCGACTACGACCAGGACATCGACATCGTCCGCCTCGCCGCCGAACTGGTCGTCGACGACGTGGTCGAGCCGGAAGACCTGCGGACGGAACTGCAGCGCCGGTTCGCCGTCGCCCGCGGCAAGGACCGCACCCCGCCCCGCCGCCGCCACGGCATCAGCCCGGCCTGACCGGCCCGGCCCGGCCGGCAGGGAGCAAGACGATCTCAGGCGGCTCTCAGGTCGGGCCCAGTAAGCTCGGGCCGTGCGAGCACACGCGATATTCGGGGGTATCGGCTCCTTTGCAGTGAAATTCCGATGGCTTGTCATTCTCGTATGGGTAGTGGCGGCCTTCGGCGTGCCGCGGGCCCTGCCCTCGTTGTCCAGCGTCACCCAGGGCAACAACGCCAACTTCCTGCCGGCCAGCGCGCCGAGCGAGCACGCTCTGCAGCTGGCCGGGCCGCTGGGGGCGTCGACCCTCACGCCGGTGCCGGTGGTCGCTGCGTCCGCGCAGGGTCCGCTGACCGCGACCGACCAGGCCTGGCTGAGCAAGCTTCAGCATGACCTCGGCCAGGTGTCCACCGTCGCGCGAGTGCGTGACCTCGGCCACTCGCCCGACGGCCAGGCGGCGCAGCTCCAGGTGCTGTCGACCGTCAGCGGCGGCGGCAGCGGCAGCGGGCTCACGACGCTCGTCAAGGACATGCGCGCCACGATCTCCCGCGACGCTCCGCCGCCGGGGCTGTCGGTGCACCTCGCGGGCGCGGTCGCGATCAACGTGGACCAGCAGAACAAGTCGGGCTCCACCGACTCCGAGATCCAGTACCTGTCGCTGGCGTTCATCATCGTGCTGCTGCTGCTGGTCTTCCGGGCCCTGCTCGCCCCGCTGGTCACGCTCATCCCGGCCCTGTTCGCCGTGCTGATCTCCGGGCCGCTCGTGGCCGAAGCCGCCCATCATGGCCTGAAGGTGTCGCCGCTCGCCCAGATCCTGCTCATCGTGCTGGTGCTCGGCGCGGGCACCGACTACGGCCTGTTCCTGGTCTTCCGCGTCCGGGAGAACCTGCGCAGCGGCCTGGACAAGAAGCAGGCGGTGATCGCGGCGGTGGAACGGGTGGGCGAGTCGATCACGTTCTCGGCCGCCACCGTGGTCGCGGCACTGCTTTCGCTGCTCTTCGCCACCTTCGAGTTCTACTCCAACCTGGGCATTCCGCTGGCCATCGGCATCGTGGTGATGCTCCTGGCCGGGCTCACGCTGCTGCCGGCGCTGCTCTCCGTCTTCGGCCGGGCGGTGTTCTGGCCCAGCAAGACCCAGGCGGGCACGGGGAAGGCCGGCGTCTGGGGCCGGGTCGCGGTCCGGATCGTCAGCCGCCCGGCCGCCACCCTCATGACCGGCCTGGTGGTCTTCGGCGGCCTGGCCATCGCGGTCACCGCGTACACCCCGTCCGGATTCGGGGGGAACACCAGTGCCCCGGCGGGATCGGACTCGGCGGCCGGAACCGCGATTCTTTCCGCCCATTTCCCGAACACGTCGGCGAACCCGACGAACATCATCTACCGGCTCCGCCAGCCGGCCTGGACCGACCCGCAGGTGCTCGCCACCGCCCATAGCCAGCTCGCGGCGAGCGGTTTGTTCACCGGGATAACCGGCCCGCTGAATCCGAACGGCGGCGAGCTGACCGCCGCCCAGCTGACGAGCCTGCACGACAAGCTCGGCCCGCCCCAGCTGCTGCCGCCCGCAGCACCTGCCGGTGCTGCCATCTCGCCCGCCGCCTACCAGCTCTACCGCGCCGAGAGCCTGTACGTCAGCCCGGATGGCCTGACGGTTCAGTTCGAGACGGGCCTGCGGGCGGGAGACGCGTCGACGACGGCCGCGATGAACGCCGTCCCCGCGGTCCGCGCGACGGCCGCCTCCGTCATGCGCAACATCGGCGCCGCGGATTACGGCGTGGGCGGCCAGGCCCCGGCCATCTACGACATCAGCAGCATCTCCAACAGCGATCTGGCCCACGTGATCCCGATAGCGATCGTCGTGATCGGGATCCTGCTCGCGCTGGTCATGCGGAGCCTGGTGGCACCGCTGTACCTGATCCTCTCGGTGGGACTGTCCTACCTGGCCGCGCTCGGCCTGTCCGTCCTGCTCTTCGTTGACATCGCCGGGGACGGCGGGCTGGTCTTCTTCCTGCCGTTCCTGATGTTCGTCTTCTTGCTGGCACTGGGCGAGGACTACAACATCCTGGTGATGAGCAGGATCCGGGAGGAAGCGCAGCTGCTTCCGTTGCGGGAGGCGGTGAGCCGTGCCCTGGTCGCGACGGGGACCACGGTGACCTCGGCCGGGCTGGTACTCGGCGGCACCTTCTCCGTCTTCGCGATCGTGGGCGCACAGCAAGGATCCACCCAGTTCCGCGACGTGGGGGCGGGTCTCGCGCTCGGCGTGCTGATGGACACCTTCCTCGTCCGGACCCTGCTCGTGCCGTCGACGGTGATACTGCTCGGCCGGTGGAACTGGTGGCCATCCAAGCTGGGCACCGGCACCGAGGATCAGGGCATTCCCGCCGAGGAATCCCGGGTCATCACGTAAGGCCGCTGCGGGACCGTGACAGCCGCCCCGCGAGACGTGAACTTTTTACCGTGGCTTTACTATTAGTTTATGACCCGCGTGCTGCTCGCCGAGGATGACACCTCGATCTCCGAACCCCTGTCCCGTGCGCTGCGCCGGGAGGGGTACGAGGTGGACGTCACGGCGGACGGGCCGGCCACGCTCGACCGGGCTCTGGGCGAAGGCGTGGACCTGATCCTGCTCGATATCGGCCTGCCCGAGCTCGACGGGCTCGAGGTGTGCCGGCGGGTCAGGGCCGGCGGGTACGCCGTCCCGGTGCTGATCCTCACCGCGCGCGCCGATGAGGTGGACACCGTGGTCGGCCTCGACGCGGGTGCGGACGACTACGTCACCAAGCCGTTCCGGCTGGCCGAACTGCTGGCCCGGGTCCGGGCCCTGCTCCGCCGGGGAACGGCGGAAGGCTCGGCCGCGCTCGGCGTGCGGATCGATCCGGAGGCGCGCCGGGCCTGGCACGGCGACGTCGAGCTCGACCTCACCACCAAGGAATTCGACCTGCTCTGCATCCTGCTGCGGGAAGCGGGCAAGGTGGTCACCCGCGAGCAGATCATGCGCGAAGTGTGGGACGCCAAATGGTGGACGTCCACCAAGACCCTCGACATGCACATCTCCTGGCTGCGCCGCAAGCTCGGCGACGACGCCCACAGCCCCCGCTACATCACCACCGTCCGCGGCGTAGGCTTCCGCTTCGAACGCGGCGACTGACGGCCCCCCATGGCCCGGGCATGGGGTAGCTGATGCGGACGAGGGTGTGGTGGTGCTGCCTGGGGGTGGCGGGGGTGGCCGAGGTGGTGGTGGGGGGGCCTGCGCTGGTGATCGCGGCCACCCGCGGGGCGGGCGCGGTGGCGGTGATCGCCGGGCTGATGATCGTGGCGGCGGGGCTGGCCGCGTGGCTGACCGGGGTGCTCGCGGGGCGGCTGGCGCGGCCGGTGGAAGAGCTGGCCGAGGCGGCCGGGCGGCTCGGGGCCGGCGACCCGCGCCCGCTGGGCCGCCGGTACGGCGTTCCCGAACTGGATCAGCTGGCCGACGGCCTCGATAGCTCCGCCCGCAGGCTCAGCAGCCTGCTCGCGGCGGACGGTGAGCTCGCGGTCGACGCCTCGCACCAGCTGCGCACGCCGCTGACCGCCCTGTCGATGCGGCTGGAGGAGATGATCGCGGCGGCGGACGACCCTGAGGTGGTCCGCGAGGAGGGCAGCGCCGCCCTCACCCAGGCCGAACGGCTGGCGGACGTGGTGACCCAGCTGCTCAGCCCGGCCCGCCGGGCGACCGCGGCCTCGGCCGCGCTTACCGGCATCGACGAGATCATCCACCAGCAGGTCGTCGAGTGGGAACCCGCGTTCCGGCGGGTGCGGCGCAAGCTCGTGGTCATCGGCGTGCGCGGCCTGCAGGCGCACGTCACCCCGGGCGGCCTGGCCCAGGTGCTCGCGACGCTGCTGGACAACGCGCTGATGCACGGCGGCGGAACGGTGACCCTGCAGACGTCGCAGAACGCGCGTTCTGTCGTGATCGAAGTCAGGGACGAGGGTAACGGCATCCCGCCGGAGCTTGTCCCGCGCATCTTCGAGCGGAGCTTCAGCGGCCGTCCCGAGGGGACGGGGCTGGGCCTGGCGCTGGCCCGGACGATGGCGGCGGCCGACGGCGGCCGCGTCGTCCTGGTCAAGCCGAAGCCGGCCACGTTCGCGGTCTTCCTGCCCAGGCACCCGCCGCGGCCGGGCACCGTCCTCGTGCGCGGCCCCGCCTGAGGCAGCGCGGCCCCGCCTGAGGCGGCCGCGCCTGAGACGCTACCGGCGCGGGGCGGAGGCTTCTCCGGCGTCGGTGAGGACCTCCCACGGCGGCCCGTAGCTGTGCGGCCGCGACATCCCGGCCAGCCTCGCCCCCGCCGGGCTGGCCTCGGCCGGATCGACGATCCCGGACACCGCGGCTTCCCCGGCGGCCACGGCCGCGCCGGGATCCCCGGCCAGGAAGACCCACTTCTTGTACGAGAAGTACCGGAAAATCGTCCCGAGCCCGGTGCCGGCCACGCTGGCCGCGTTGTAGGCCAGCACCCCCTCCTTGCCGAGCCCGTACGTGGTGACCGCGATGACGATCTCGGCGATGGCCAGCCCGACCACGTTCAGCGCGACGAACAGCACCCCCTCGCGGAGCAGGGCCTGGTTGACCCGGTGCCGGAAGGTCCAGAACCGGCTGCCGAGGTAGGTGATCACGGTAGCCGCGCACAGGGACAGGCCCTTGGACACCATCGGGCCGACGCCCACGGCACCGTGCAGGTACGCGGCACCGCCGAGGTCGACGACCGACCCGATAAGCCCGACGACGCCGAATTTCGCCAGTTCAGGGATCAGCTCAGCAAAGCGTCGGCGGATGCTCACCATTACAGAGCGGTTTCCTTTCGGCCAGGGCCCGTCGGCGCAGGCCCGGCGAGACCCGCATACTTTACCGGCCGCGGCTAGGTGCCGCCTCAGCCTTCCCTGACGTGATGCTGTGAAACCCCGGAGCGTCAGGCGCTGACCGTGATCTCGCGTCCGGTCCCGGCGATGGCGTGCCAGCCCAGGTAGATCGCGGCCGTGATCAGGAAACCGGCCTCGAAGGTCAGGTCGCCGGCCGACCCGATGTGCTTGGGCACCAGCCCGACGTACTCGGTCTGGTTGGAGAACAGCCAGATCGAGATGCCCATGCCGATCGCCATGGCCGCAGGCCCGGCCCAGTTCTTGTGCTTTTCCGAGAACAGCAGCGTCTCGTCGGGGTTGGGCCGCAGCAGCAGGTCGCAGAGGTAGACGGCGAGCCAGGGCGCGATCCAGTAGGCGATGATCAGCAGGAAGTTCTCGTACTTGGTGCCCGCGTTGTGCAGCCCGCTCCAGGCCAGGAAGAACCCGATGGCGCCGAACCCGAGGGCCACGATGGCCCGGCGCAGCGACAGCGGCAGCTTGATGCCGAGCGCGGTGAACGACAGCGCGCCTGAGTAGATGTTGAGCACGTTCGCCGAGACGGCCCCGAGCGCGATGGCCAGCAGCGTGAGGTCGGCCAGTGCCTTGGGCAGCAGGCCGGTGAACGCTCCGGTCGGGTTGGCGCCGAGCGCGCTGGCCGGGTTGAGCACGGTGGCGGCGGCCGCGCCGACGATCTCGAGCAGCGCGCAGGACAGGAACAGCCCGAGGCCGGCCCACAGGGCGATGGCGGCCTTGCTGGTGTCGGGCTTGAAGTAACGGGTGTAGTCGGACGCGTACGGGTTCCAGCCCACCGCGTAGCCGAACGAGGCGCCGAACGTGATCAGGAACGCGCCGGGGATCGTCTGGTGGTGAGCGCCGGGGTGGGCCTTGCTCAGGATGACCCCGGCCGCGATCAGGAAGATGACGGCGAGGACGGGGAAGGCGTACCGCTCGAAGACGTGCACCAGGTTGTAGCCGAAGAACGCCACCACGACCTGCACCGCCACGACGATCAGCAGGCAGAGCACCTGCGGCAGGTGGGTGAGGACGTTCAGCGCCAGGGCGCCGCTGACGCTGTTGACCGCGAACCAGCCGATGCCGGCCGTGACCGAGTTCAGCCCGGCGGGCAAGATGTTGCCCCAGTAGCCGAACCCCAGCCGGCTCAGCACCATCTGCGGCACCCCGTACCGGGGCCCGCGCAGCGACAGGATCCCCTGGGTGATGCCGCCGATCAGGCTGCCAAGCGCCAGCGCGAGCACCGCCTGCCAGAAGCCGAGGCCGAATGCGGCCACCGCGAGCACGCCGACGAAGATCGTGGCGAACTCCATGTTCGGCGACGTCCAGGTCCAGAAGAGCTGGAGCGGCTTGCCGTGCCGCTCGTTCAGCGGGATGAATTCCGCGCCGCCCGGCTCGACCGCGATGACCTGGGTGCCGTAGCTGCCCTCGCGGACGAGAACCCCCGGCCCTGCGCCCGCATCCCTCACCGGGACATCTCGGTCGCGTGTCGCCATCAGCGTGCTCCTTCGGCTGGCTCGCCTGATCACCCTGGTAGATGGCGTGATCATATGAGTTTTTACCCAGCCTGATGTATCCCGAAAGTTAACATTCGTTTCGCCGGTAAAAACCGCAATAAACGGGCCGAACGGGCCCGCCTGCGTGCGGTCGTCAACCTGCATGCCCGCCGGTCAGTTAGGGTACGGTCCGTGACCGATTCCGTGCCGCGTTCGCTGACGCCCGGCGCACCCGTGGTGGGCATGGTGGGCGCCGGCCAGCTGGCCCGGATGACCGCTCAGGCCGCCATCGGCCTCGGCGTCGGCTTTCGCGTCCTGGCTGATTCCCCCGGCGACAGCGCCGCCCAGGTCTGCGCGGGAACGCAGCTGGGGGACTACCGCTCGCGGGCCGACCTGCTCGCGTTCGCGGCCGGCTGCGAGGTGCTCACCTTCGACCACGAGCATGTGCCAGGCCCGCACCTGGCCGCGCTCGAGCAGGCGGGCGTGACCGTCAGGCCGGGCGCCGCGGCGCTGCGGCTGACCCAGGACAAGCTGGTGATGCGCGAGCGGCTGACCCGGCTCGGCGTCGCCTGCCCGCATTTCGCGCCGGTCAAGGACCTGGCCGATGTCGAGGAGTTCGCCGGGGGCAGCTGGCCGGTCGTGCTGAAGTCGGTCAGCGGCGGCTACGACGGCAAGGGCGTGTGGGTGTGCGAGTCCGCGGCGCAGGCCGCTGAGGTGCTCGCGTACCCTGGGCTGGCCCTCGGCGCGGCGGCGGGCACCGCCGGGCCGGCCTTCCTGGCGGAGGAGTACGTTCCGTTCAGCCGTGAGCTCGCGGTGCTCGCGGCCTGCTCACCGCACCGGCAGGGCGCGGTGTACCCGGTGGTGCAGACGATCCAGCGCGACGGCATCTGCCGCGAGGTGATCGCGCCCGCGCCTGGCCTGCCGCCCGGCCGGGCGGCCCGGGCATCCGAGCTGGCGCTGCGGGTCGCGGCCGAACTCGGCGTGACCGGCCTGCTGGCGGTCGAGCTTTTCGAGACCGAGGACGGGCTGCTGGTCAACGAGCTCGCCATGCGCCCGCACAACTGCGGGCACTGGACCATCGAAGGAGCGCGGACCTCGCAGTTCGAGCAGCATCTGCGGGCCGTGCTCGACCTGCCGCTCGGCTCGCCCGCGCTGGCCGCCCCCGCCGCCGCGATGGCCAACGTGCTCGGCGGCGACGACGCGGACATCTACGATCGGTACATCCACGTGATGGCCGCGGATCCCGGGGTGAAGGTGCATATGTACGGCAAGCCGGTGCGTCCCGGCCGCAAGATCGGCCACGTGACGGTGACCGGTGACAATACCCGCCATGACCCGGCGGAGCTCGCCGATCGCGCCCGCCGGGCCGCCAGCTACCTGCGCTGGGGCACGGAGGACGGCGAGTGAGCGCCGCCCCCGTCGTCGGGGTGGTGATGGGCAGCGATTCGGACTGGCCGGTGATGCGGGCGGCCGCCGAGGCGCTGGACGAGTTCGGCGTTCCCTATGAGGCCGACGTGGTGTCGGCGCACCGGATGCCGAGGGAGATGATCGAGTACGGCTCGTCGGCCGAAGGCCGCGGCCTGCGCGTCATCATCGCCGGGGCCGGCGGGGCCGCGCACCTGCCCGGCATGCTGGCCTCGGTCACGCCGCTGCCGGTGATCGGCGTCCCCGTCCCGCTGAAGAACCTGAGCGGCCTGGACTCGCTGCTCTCGATCGTCCAGATGCCGGCCGGCATCCCGGTCGCGACCGTGGCGGTCGGCGGGGCCCGCAACGCGGGCCTGCTCGCGGTCCGCATCCTCGGTACCGCCGACCCAGGACTGCGCGCCAAGCTGATGGCGTTCGCGGACCGGCTAGCCGACCAGGCCCGCGCCAAGGGAGCCGCCCTCCGGGAGTCCGGCGCCTCCTGACCCGCCTCAGCGTCCGCCTCTGGACGAAGAGACAGTTATAGTTCACGGTGGGTATAAAAGGGCGGAATTCCCCGGAGGCCTCGATTTCCGAGAGCAGGGACATCGGCGACGGACCGCAGGGTCACGCCGTAACCGTCGGCGAGGTACTAGCGCGGGCGCGGCACCGCAAGGGCCTCACCGTGGCCGAGGTCAGCCACTACACCCGCGTCCGCGAAGCGATCATCCGCGCGATCGAGCGGGATGACTATCTGCTGCCCGGCAGCCAGGCGCAGGCCCGCCGTGACATCCGCGCCATCGCGATCGTCCTGAGCGTGGATCCCGGTCCGCTGATCAGTGCCTTCGACGCGACCTATCAGGTAGAGCCAGCCCCGGCGCAGGCCATACCGCCGCCCATCCCGTTCGGGCGGACCGGGCGAGATGGCGCGTTCTCCCGAATCGAGCCGCGGCGGAACAGATGGGTGCCGGCGCTGGCCGCCCTGGTCCTGGCCGCCCTGGTCCTGGCCGGTACCGGCTTCGCCGTCTACTACTTCGTCTTTGCCGCCCCCGCGCACCCGGCTCCTTCCAGCGCGCTGACCCCCGCCCGGGTAACGGCGTTCGGCCCGCACGGCGCGGCCGACGGTGACAACGCCGCGCTCGCGCGGCTCGCGACCGACGGCAACCCGGCCACGGCGTGGATGACCAACGGATACGGCTCGTCGCGCTTCGCCAATGGGCAGCCAGGCACCGGCCTGCTGCTGGACATGGGGGAGACGATGACGATCACCGGCGCGGAAATTACCCTCGGCCCGGATCCCGGCGCCGCCTTCCAGCTGCGCGCGGGTAACACGCCGTCATTGGCGGAGCTGCCCGCCGCGGCGGTCGCGATCAATGCGAGCGACGCGCTCGCGGTACGCCTTACCGTCCCCGTTCATGCTCGTTACGTGCTGATCTGGTTCACCGCGCTGCCCCAGGCCGGGTCCGGCGTCTTCCAGGCGCGCGTCTACAACCTCACCATCGAGGGCAGCCGCGGCTGAGCCTCCTGACTTTCCGTGACCAGGCCCGCGCGTCAAACCGCTCGTACAGGGAACCAATCCTGCATGGCCCTGCCGGGAAGGACCTCGCACCGTTGGTGAACGAGCATGACGCGGCGCAGCGAGCCGAGCGCGAGGCCGCCGCGGCGGAAGCCTTCCGGCTGCCCAAGCCGGCCAGGAGACGGGAGCGGCGCCGGGTCAAGCTGGCCGCGGCGCTTGTCGTGCTGGTGCTGGCCGTCCTGGGCGTGGCGAGCTATAAATTCGCCGCCAGCGCCGGGCACGAGCAGCGTCCCGCCGCAGCCTCCCGCGCAAGCGCCAGGGTCCATGCGTCGCCGGCCACCGCGTCCGGCGTCCGGCCGAGCCCGGCCTCTCCCGCCACCACCGCCAGCACCGCGCCACCCGCCCCGCCGTCGCGGGTCCTCGCCATCGCCAGCGTGGCCGCCTTCGGCCCCGGCGGCCTGGCCGGCGGCCAGAACCCGCAGCACGCCGCGCTGGCGCTTTCCGGCCACGCGGCGACGCCCTGGCTCAGCGACTGGTACGTCAGCCCCGACTTCTACGACCTGCCGGCCGGCACCGGCCTGCTGCTCGACCTGGGCCACCCGGTGACCGTCACTTCCGTGCAGGTATCGCTCAATGGCAACGGCGCCAGCCTCCAGCTGCGCGCGGGCAGCAAGCCCGTGCCCGCCTGGCTCCCGGTCGTGGCCACCGCCGCCAACGCCGGCGGCCCGGTCCAGTTGCGTCCCCAGCCGCCCGTGCACGTCCGCTACCTCCTGATCTGGTTCATCAAGCTGGCGCCGGACGCCGCAGGCACCTATCAGGCCAGCGTCTATAAGATCGTCGTTTCCGGCCAGCCGTGACGTGGCCCATATCACGGTGGCCCGGTTAGGTGGCAAGTCCGGCTGAGCGCTACGTTCAGGAGTGAGCTACGCGCGCAGACTCTGCGCCGCGGGCTGGTGCCACACGGCGGGAGTGCAGGACATAGCGATGATCCAGGACCCGTCCCAGGCCGGGGCAGCCGCGAGCAGCGGGCGGTCGGGCCGCCTGCGCGCGCTGGCCAAGCGCTGGCGCCGGCCTGCCGCGGCCGCCGAGCGCATCCAGCAACTGACCCTGCCTGGCCGGGTGCTGCGGGTCGCCGTGCGGCGCGGGGACCCGCAGCGGCTGCCCCTGCTGCTGTGCAACGGCATCGGCGCCAGGCTCGAAATGCTGCAGCCGTTCGTGGACGCGCTCGATCCGAAGCAACCGGTGATCAGGTTCGACATGCCGGGAATCGGCGGATCCCCCCAGCCGGTCTTCCCCTACCACCTGTGGACGCTGGCGCCCATGCTGACCGAGCTGCTCGATAAGCTCGGCTACCAGCAGGCCGATGTCCTGGGCATCTCCTGGGGAGGCGGGCTGGCGCAGCAGTTCGCGCTGCGATACCCGGCCCGGGTGCGGCGCCTGGTGCTGGTGGCCACGGGCACGGGGGCGCTGATGGTGCCCGGCCACCCTCGTGTCCTGCGGCACATGCTCACGCCGCGGCGCCACCGCAGTCCGGACCACGCGGCCCGCATCGCCGGCGAGATCTACGGCGGGAGCATGCGCGAGGACCCGTCGCGCACCAGCGAGCTGCTCCGCGCGACGGCAGGCCCCGGACCGGGCCGGGGCTACTACTACCAGCTGCTGGCGGCCGTCGGCTGGACGAGCCTGCCGCTGCTGCCGATGCTCCGCCAGCCCACCTTGATACTCGCGGGCGACGACGACCCGCTGAGCCCCCTGGCCAACGCGCGGATCATGCACCGGCTGATCCCGCGAAGCGAGCTGAAGATCTACCGCGGCGGGCACCTGAACCTGGTCTCAGAGCCCAAGCACATGGCCGCGATGGTGGCGGAGTTCCTCCGGTAACTCCACCCCACGTGGCCAAGGGACGAACGTCCCGCCTTGTCGGGCCTGCCGACTCTGCGGGACTCCGGGCGGGGCCTGATGTGCTGGGCCGTAGCGATGGCTTGCTTCCGAATGGTGATCTCCCGAAGTCGCCGAGGATGCCATTACTACCTTGCAGACCAGCAGAAGGACGTGATCTACGTGGTGGCTAAAAGCTCTCACCACCCGAACTCGAACACCGGCGAGCCGGCCGCCCAGTCGGCCGGGCCCGGCGCCTCGGCCGAGCCCGACGCCAGTGCCGTAGCTGAACCACATGACGTGGCCCCGTCCCCAGGGATCCCCGGCGGCTTGCGCGGACTCGTGCCGGATATGAGCGCCGCGCGCTGGGCGGTCAAGCTGGCCCGCAAGCCCGAGGTGGTAGCCCGGCTCGCCGGCTCGCTGACCGCGGAACTCGGGAAAGTCGTGGTCGGAAGCTCCGAGGTCGCTCCTGCGCGCCGTGACCGCCGTTTCACAGATCCCGCCTGGAGCGAGAATCCGCTGCTCAAGCGCACCTTGCAGGTTTACCTGGCCACCGGCCAGACCGCCGAGAAGCTGCTCGATGAAGCCGAGCTTGACTGGCGGGACGACACCCGCCTGAAGTTCATGCTCGTCAACCTGATCGCCGCGGCCGCGCCGAGCAACTACCCGGCGATCAGCCCGGCCGCATGGAAGGCGTTCATCAACACCGGCGGCCTGAGCGCGGTCCGGGGCATGAAGGCGCTGGTCTCGGATATGTCCTCGACCCCGCACGTCCCGACCATGGTGGCGCCCGATGCGTTCGAGCTCGGCAAGGATCTCGCGCTGACGCCGGGGGCCGTGGTGGCCCGCACGGACGTTTACGAGCTCATCCAGTACCAGCCGAGCACGCCCACCGTGCACCAGTTCCCGCTGCTCATGGTCCCCCCGATGATCAACAAGTACTACATCACGGACCTCGCGCCCGGCCGCAGCATGCTCGAATTCTTCGTGGCGCAGGGATACCAGGTGTTCACGATCTCCTGGCGCAATCCCGGCAAGGATGCTCGGGACTGGGATAAGAACACCTACGGCGGAGCCTGGGTGGAATCGGTCAAGACGATACGCGAGATCACCAAGTCCCCCAAGGTCAGCGTCATCGGCCTGTGCGCAGGCGGCATCCTCTCATCGATGGTCAGCTCGCATCTGGCCCAGACCGGGCAGCTCGATCAGATCGCCAGCCTGTGCCTGGGCGTGACGCTCCTGGACATGACGGAGGCGGGCACCACCGTCTCGCTGATGGACGAGAGCACGGCCGCGCTGTCCAAGGCCGGCTCGCGCTCGCGCGGCTACATGGACGGGCGCACGCTCGCCGAGGTGTTCGCCTGGCTCCGGCCCGACGACCTGATCTGGAACTACTGGGTCAACAACTACCTGGAGGGGAAGACCCCGCCGCCGTTCGACATCCTCTACTGGAACGCCGACACCACCAGGATGACCGCGGCGCTGCACCGCGACTTCATCGACATCGCCATGAACAACGCGCTGATCAAGCCGGGTGCCGCCACCATGCTCGGGTCCCCGGTGGATCTCTCCAAGATCAACGTCGACACCTACATCGTGGCGGGCATCGACGACCATATCGCGCCCTGGCCGTCGGCTTACCGCGCCACCTACCTGCTCGGCGGCAGCAAGCGGTTCGTGCTGTCCACCAGCGGGCACATCGCCGCCATGGTCAATCCGCCGTCGAACCAGAAGGCGACCTTCCGGACCGGGGCCGACCTGCCGCCCAGTCACGACCAGTGGCTGGCCCAGGCCGAGACGGTGCATGGCAGCTGGTGGCCTGACTACACCACGTGGCTGGCGGACCGCAGCGGCGACATGAAGGAAGCCCCGCAGACGCTGGGCAGCGAGGAATTCCCGCCGGTGTGCCCCGCGCCTGGCACCTACGTCCTGGAGCAGTAACTGATCCGGGCTTGCGGCCCGGGACCATCAGGTCCCGGGCCGCAGCACCGGACATAATCAACGTGCCCTTTCTGCCGCGCCACGGCAGAAAGGGCACGTTGGCTTGGGTTAGGTTGGCCGGCCCGCTATCTATCCTTCACGGAACTGGACACCGAACCCGCCGCGCGGGTAGTGCCATTTCAGGGCCCCCGGAGCCGCGACGGCGAGGCAGGTCCCGCACTCCAGGCAGGCGGCGTACTCCACCGAGATGGTCCCGTCGGCTTCCTCGGAATACACGTGGGCCGGGCAGCAGGCCACGATGGCCTTCCCGGTCCCGGTGGCCTTGGCGATTTCCTGGTTGACCTCGATGTGGCTTTCTTCCTCGTCGAGGTTGAAACGGTTCTTCGTCAGGCGCTCGGTGACGGACAGTGGTTTCATAGTGCGCGCGCTCCTGCGATGCCGTCTTTGACCAGTTGCCTTATTTTCAGCGGGGACTGAGCCAGCGACTTGCGTGCGACTCTGACCATATGCCGCCGAGGCTGGGTGTCGAGGTTGAACGCGCCGTACAAGACGTTGGCGAGGAGCTCGCCGTATTGCTTGTACATCCGCTCGACCTCGAGGAAAGTGGGCGCCTTGGCGTAGGTCTTCATGTCCTGACCGACGTAAGAGGCGAAGAGCCTGTCCCGGTATCCGGCCAGGCCTGCCTTGGAGGTGTCCTTTCGCTCCAGGGCGGAGCCGATGGCCTCGGCGGCAGCGACCGCTGAGCCGACCGCCAGGTCCATGCCGCGCACGGTCAGGCCGGTGTTGAGGGTGAGCCCGGCGGCGTCACCGACCACGACCATGCCGTCCATGGTGATCTCGCCGATCATGTGCATGCCGCCCTCGGCGACCAGGTGGCAGCCGTACTCCATCAGCTCACCGCCCTCGAGGTAGGGAGCGATGAACCGGTGCTCGACGAAGTGGTCGAAGATGTCAGTGACGACCTTCTTCTTCGCGGTGAGGTCGTCAAGGCGCACGACTATGCCGATGGAGATGGAGTCGATGTTGGTGTAAAGGAAGCCGCCGCCGCCTACTCCCTCGGTGCAGTCGCCGACCGCGGCGATGGCCGCGCCCTCGTCGCCGGTCAGGTTGAATCGTGCCTCGATCGTCTCCCTGGGCAGCGAGACCACCGACTTCACGCCGACGGCGAGATGGTTCAGCGGCTCGTTCTTGCGCAGCCCGGCCTCCTTGGCGATAAAGGAGTTCACGCCGTCGGCCGCGACGACCACGTGCGCCCGCAGCTCGTCGTCGCCGGCCTGGACGCCGACGACCCGCGGGCCGGCCGCGCCGTCCTCGGTGAGCACCCGGTCCACCCGGACCCCGGGCATGACGATGACGCCGGCCTCCTCGCATTTCTCGGCCAGCCACGCGTCCAGCTTGGCCCGCAGCACCGTGACGGCGTTGACCGGATCGGCCAGCCTGGTGTCCTTGTAGTCGATGGCGACCGAGCTCTCGGCGTTGATGAAGTTGATGTAATTGCGGGTGATCCGGCGCTCGACCGGCGCCTCGTCGAGGAAATCAGGAAAGACCTGCTGGATGCCCCGGGAGTACAGCACGCCGCCGGACAGGTTCTTCGAGCCGGGAGCCTCGCCCCGCTCGATCAGCAGCACCGAGCGTCCCTGCCGGGCAAGCTGGTACGCCGTGACGCAGCCGGCGACCCCGGCGCCGATGACGATGACCTCGAAGTCAGGCTCAGCCGTTTCTGACATCTGGCACCATCACTTCAGGGCGGCGGTGATCGCGGGCACGAGCTTGTAAAGGTCGCCGACGAGGCCGTAATCGGATTGCTTGAAGACCGCGGCGTTCTCGTCGGAGTTGATCGCCACGATCGTCTCCGCCCCTTGCACGCCGACCATGTGCTGCAGCTGGCCGGAGATCCCGATGGCGAAGTAGAGCTGGGGGGCGATGTGCGCGCCCGAGCTCCCGATGTAGCGGTCCTTCCCCATCCAGTTCAGGCCCTCGGCCACCGGGCGGGAGCAGGCGACCTCCGCCTGGACGGCCTCGGCGAGCTCGTCGATCATGGCGAGGTCCTCCTTGGCCTTGAGGCCGCGGCCGATGCCGATCACGTGATGGGCCGCGTTGAGGTCCACCGTATCGAAGCCGGACGTCCTGGTCTCGATCACCTTCATGCCAAGCGGCGTGGCGGTGACCTCCTCGACGGGGACGCTGCTGCCGCTGGCCGACGGGACCGAACCGCCCTCGAGCAGCAGGGCTACCGGGCCGGAGACGGCGACGGTCTCATCCGAGATGTCACCGAAAACGGCGTTGACCACGATGACCCCGTCGCCGTCGGCCGCGACCGAACGGGCCCCGGTCAGCACCGCCGCCCGCAGCCGTGCCGCGGCTGCGCCGAGGAGCACCCGGTCGCTCGGGTTGCGGCCGCCGAGCACCATCTTGGGGGGATCGGCGGCGACGGCGGCGGCGACCGCGGGGGCGGCCGCCTCCACCGGCGCATCACCAGGATCGCCGCACCATACGACCTTGTCCACACCGCTTGCCGCCACCGTCTCGGCCACCGGCCGGGGGCCGGCGACGACCGCCGCGACCTGTCCGCCCAGGGTGCGCGCGAACGTGATCAGGTTGCTTATCGCCGGCTGATCCCCGACGACGATCCAGGTGTTGACGCTCACTGTCGAATCCTCTCTCTCTCGTCCTGCGGGCGTCCTGCGGGTTCCTACAGCGCTCCCGCGCCGCGCAGCGCGGCGACGAGCTCGGCGGCGGCGGCCGCCGGGTCGCTGGTGTCGAGGATCTGGCCCTTGCGGGCCTTGCGTTCCGGACGCGACCTGCCGGTGATCTTCATGACCGCGTTTGCGGGCTGCACCTTCAGGGCCGCGAGCTCCAGCTTCTCCACCGGCTTCTTGCCCGCCGCGAGGAGGTCTTTCATGCTGGGCACGCGCGGCACCGCGGCATCGGCGGACGCGGCCAGCACGGCCGGACCCGAGATCTCAAGCACCTGCACGCCGCCCGGGATCGCGCGCTCCACGCGCAGCGCGCCGGCCTGGCCGGTCACCGAGGTGACCTCGGCGACGGCCGGCCAGCCGAGCTCGCCGGCCAGCACGGTCGGCACCATCTTGGCGGCCACGTCCACCGACGAGTCACCGGTGATCACCAGGTCCACGTCGCCTATGTGCCTGACCGCCTCGGCGACCACCGCGGCCAGCTCGAACCTCCCGGCTTCCCGCAGCGACTCGTCCTCGATGATCACCACCCGGTCGAGGCCGCGCGAAAGAGCGGCCTTGGACGCGATGGGCGCGGCGACGCCCTTGCTGCCTGCGGTCACGCCGATCAGCTCGGCGCCTGCGGCCTCGGCGAGACGACGGGCCATCGCCATGGCCACCGGGTCATAGGTGCTCAGGCCCGGCTTGGCCCGGCTCCAGTCCACCGTGCCGTCGGCACGTGCGGTGGCCTCCTCCGGGTCGCTGGTCCACTTATAGGCGACCACAATCCTCATCACGATCCTCCTGACGTCAGCCACCGCGATAGGCGGACACGATGCCTGCTCGAATATGCTCGCCGTACCTCTAGCGCCAGCCTATCGGCTCGCCTGCCCGGGGACGGTTACCGTCACCGCAGCGCGGCCCGCGAGATAACCATACGCTGCACCTCGGAAGTCCCCTCGTAGATTTCGGTTATCTTGGCGTCACGGTAATTCCGCTCCACCGGATAGCTTTCCGTGTAACCGTATCCGCCGTGGATCTGGATTGCCTTGCCGGCCACCCGGCTGGCAGTTTCAGAGGCGAATAGCTTAGCCATCGCCCCTTCCGTGGAATAGGGGCGGCCGCTGTCCACGCACGAGGCGGCGCGGTAGACCAGGAGCCGGGCCGCTTCGACCTCGGTGGACATGTCGGCGATCATCCACTGAATGGCCTGCAGGGTGGCGATCGGCTTGCCGAACTGGACGCGCTCCTTGGAGTAGGCGACCGCCGCGTCGAGAGCGGCCTGGGCGATGCCGAGCGCCTGCGCGGCGATGCCGATCCGGCCGCCGTCGAGCGTCTGCATGGCGATCTTGAAGCCGTCGTGCTCCCCGCCGAGCAGCGCGTCCTTCGGGATGTGGCAGTCAGTGAAGTACAGGGGCGGCGTGCTCGAAGCGCGGATCCCCAGCTTGTGCTCTGCCTCGCCGACGGAGAACCCGGGGGTGTCCCTCTCGACGATGAACGCGCTCATCCCGCGCGTCCCCAGCGACGGATCGGTCTTCGCGAAGACGATGTACACCTCGGCGTACGGGGCGTTGGTGATGAAGATCTTCGATCCGTTGAGGACGTACTCGTCGCCGCGCAGCGTCGCCGTGGTGGTGCCGGCCCCGGCATCGGTCCCCGCGCCTGGCTCGGTCAGGGCGAAGGCCCCGAGGCGGCGGCCCGATGCCATCTCAGCGAGGTACTTATCGTGCTGCGCCGGGGTGCCGAACTTGTATATCGGCCAGGTGGCGAGTGAGCTGTGCGCCGACAGGATGCAGCTAGTGCTCGCGCACGCCCTCGACAGTTCCTCAACCGCGATGACGTAGCTGACATAGTCCGCCCCCGCGCCGCCCAGCTTCTCCGGGAAGGGCATGCCCATGAGGTTCAGGGCCGCCATCTTCGGCAGCAGCTCACTGGGAAAGCGATGATCGCGGTCGATCTCGGCTGCGATCGGGGCCACCTCGGTCTCGGCGAACTCCCGCACCGCTTCCCGGATCAGCTCTTGCTCGTCAGTCAGGTCAAAGTCCACGGTACGGGCACCTCCCAATTGTCGGCCATCTTGGCCGGGTTGAATATCTGGGCGAAAGTCGCTATTGCAATGTCATTAAATGTAAAGTATTAAAAGTGGCAAACAAATACTATCATAGCTGACCCCGATCGGCGCTGCCGCGGTAGGGCCGAAGGTCCTTAATTCGTGGTGATGGTCAGCCGGGAATAGCGTCACCCGGGCGGGATCCTTTCGATGGTCAGCCATACGAAGCCGAAGCGGTGGCAGGGTGATGCCGGACCGTCACCGCCAGGCGATTGTGATCAGGAGACCAGGTAGCCGGGCTGCGTCTCAGGACCGACGGGCCTTAAGGTGCGGGACCTTCGTCCCCTTGCCAGCGCGCGCTGTTTCAGGTCAGTATCGAAAAGCAGGCACCAGGGCAGCGCAGGGCGCAGGGACATCGGATCCGGGACGAGAGGACGGCGCTGATGACGATGAGGTCAATCGTCAATCTGCCGCTCATGTTCGCGGGAGTTGCCGGGTCGGGTGCTTGATGTATCAGAGGAAGTTTCCGGCCGGCCAGCCTGGCCGGCCTAGCGGAGATCGCCCGCGCTGTGTTTCCTGGCTGCGGACCAGTCTGCTTACCGCATGGGCAGATTTGGGCAGTCAACGGCGGCCCGGACATGTGAGGAGAATGTCATGAGTGAGCAGACCGATGTAGTCGTGGTGTCCGCGGTCCGGACCGCCATCGGCAAATACGGCGGCGGCCTGGCCGGCGTCCCGCCGTGTGACCTGGGGGCGACCGTGATCCGTGAGTCGGTGCGCCGGTCCGGCGTCGATCCCGAGGACTTCGGCCACGTGGTCTTCGGCAACGTGATTCACACCGAGACCAGGGATATGTACCTGAGCCGGGTCGCCGCCGTCAACGGCGGCCTGCCGATCAAGGTGCCGGCCATGACCGTGAACCGGCTGTGCGGCAGCGGGCTGCAGGCCATCGTCTCGGCGTCCCAGGTCATCATGCTCGGTGACGCTGACGTCGCGGTGGCAGGCGGCGCCGAGTCGATGAGCCGCGCCCCTTACTGGCTGCCGGCCATGCGCTGGGGCCAGCGACTGGGAGAGGGCGTGGCCGTCGACGCGGTGGGCGGCGCGCTGCATGACCCCTTCAACGCCTGCCATATGGGTGTGACCGCGGAGAACGTGGCCCAGGAGTACGGGATCTCGCGCGAAGATCAGGACGCCCTGGCGGCCGAAAGCCACCAGCGGGCCGCCGCCGCGGTGGCGGCCGGCTACTTCGACGAGCAGATAACGCCCGTCAAGGCACCCGCCAGGAAGGGCACCGTCGACGTGGTGGCCGACGAGCACATCCGGCCGGACGCCTCCGTGGAGGGCATGGCCCACCTGCGCCCCGCGTTCTCCAAGGACGGCACGATCACCGCAGGGAACGCCTCGGGCATGAACGACGCGGCCGCCGCCGTCGTGCTCACCACCGGCGCCTATGCCAGCCGCCACGGCCTGCAGCCGATGGGCCGCCTGGTCGCCTACAGCCACGCCGGCGTCGAGCCCATGCTGATGGGCATCGGTCCGGTACCGGCCGTCAGGAAGGTCCTGGACAAGACCGGCCTGAAGATCGACGAGATCGACGTGTTCGAGGTCAACGAGGCCTTCGCGGCCCAGGCGCTCGCCTGCGTGCGCGAGCTTGGCCTGCCGCCGGAGCGGACCAATCCCAACGGCAGCGGCATCTCACTGGGCCACCCGGTGGCTGCCACGGGTGCCATCCTTACGGTCAAGGCACTCTACGAGCTGAAGCGGACGTCCGGCCGGTACGCCCTCGTCACCATGTGCATCGGTGGCGGCCAGGGCATCGCCGCGATCTTCGAGCGACTGTAAGTAGGTGCTGGTAACTGCGAGCCGGTCAGCCTGGCGGCTGACCGGCTCGCAGTCCGCTCGCGCGCACCGGATCGGTATGGGACCTCCGGCCCTGGCGAGGTCGCGGTGCCGCGACGACGTTAGATGCCGGAGGAGATGACGATGGCTACCGCCGAAAGTGCTGGGCAAGACGCCGCGGATCCAGCTGGGTATCCGCCGGAGTGGGAGTTCGACGGGCTGCTCAGGAACGGCGAGGCGGTTGTCGTCCGCCCGATCAGGCCGGACGACGCACCTGCGCTGGCCGGACTGCGCGCGGCCGTGTCGCCCGGCACGCTGCACCGGCATGTGCTGCTAGCCGCACCGACTCTCAGCCTGGCCGCCGCCGCGCACTTCAGCGAGGTGGACTACGACGTCCGGATGGCCTTTGTCGCGCTGATATCGGACGAGCTGATCGGGCTGGCCAGCTATGACCGCCCCGACGGGCTGGCACGGGCGGCCGAGGCCAGCTTCATCGTCGCCGACGCCCATCAGGGCCACGGCGTCACGACCTTGCTGTTCGAGAGCCTGGCGGAGTACGCGCGGACCAGGGGGGTCCTGCGCTTCACCGCCGAGGTCAAGATGCAGAACACGGCCTTGCTTGAGCTGTTCGCGGCGACTGGCCTGCGCTGCACCCGGCACAGCGGCGGGGCGACGGTGCGGGTCGAGATCGACCTGCGGCCGACGGCGGCCTATCGTGCGTCCTGTGATCAGCGGGAGGCGACCGCGGAGGTCGCCAGCATCGCGGCGGTCCTTCGGCCGCGCTCGATCGCAGTCGTCGGAGCGGGCCGCCACCCGGGCAACACCGGGCATCAGGTTGTCCGGTCCCTGCTGGTCGGCGACTTCTCGGGCACTGTCTACCCGGTCAACCCCGCGGCGCGGGCGATCTGCGGCGTGCCCGCGTTTCCCGCACTGCTCTCCGTGCCCGAGCCGGTCGACCTCGCCGTCGTGGCCGTTCCCGCGTCAGCGGTCCCCGGCGTGATCGACGAGGCCGCCTCGACCGGCGTGCGCGCCGTCACCATCATCACCGCGGGCTTCGGCGAGACGGGCCGCTCGGGCGCCGCGGTCGAGACTGAGCTGCTGAGCGTGGCCCGCACGCACGGGATGCGGCTCGTCGGCCCGAACTGCCTGGGTGTCATGAACACCGATCCCGGCGTCCGGATGAACGCCACGTTCGCCTCGCTCGATCCGCTGCCCGGGCGGCTGGCTCTGGTCTCGCAGTCCGGCGCGGTCGGGATCGTGCTCGGCGAGCAGACCCGCGCCGCCGGCCTGGGCCTGTCGGCCTTCGTGTCGGTCGGGAACAAGCTCGACGTGAGCCCGAACGACCTGCTGTGCTTCTTCGAGCACGACGAGCAGACCTCGGTAGTCGCGCTGTACCTGGAGTCGCTCGGCAACCCGCGCAAGTTCGCCCGCATCGCCAGGCGGGTCGGCGCGACCAAGCCCATCGTGGCGCTGAAGGCGGGCCGGACATCGGCGGGCGCCAGGGGTGCCCGCTCGCACACCGCCGCCGCGGCGACCCCGGAAATCACCGTCACCGCCCTGCTGCAAAGCGCGGGGGTCATCAAGGTCGACCGGCTGGAGGAACTGCTTGACGTCTCGGCCATCTTGCTCGCCGCGCCGCTGCCCGCGGGGCGGCGGGTCGCGCTGGTCGGGAACTCCGGCGGCCCGCTCATCCTGGCCGCCGACGCGTGCGAGAGCGGCGGGCTGGCCGTCCCTGAGCTTTCGCAGGCGACGCAGCACGCGCTCAGCGAGGTCGTCGTGGTCGCGGCGGCGACCGCCAACCCGGTCGACCTCACCGCCGACGGTACCGCGGCCATGCTCGAGCAGGCGCTCGAGATCGTCCTCGGCGACGACGCGATCGACGCCGTGATCACCGTCGTGGTCAAGACCATGACGATCTCGGCTGCGGAGGTGCGGGAGACCATCGCGCGCGTCGCGCACCGGGCCGGCAAGCCGGTCGTCGCATGCTCAGTCGAGACGGGCGCCCCGCTCATTTCCAGCGAAGCGGCACAGGTGGCGGAGATCGGGTCACCGGAGCGAGCGGCGGCGGCCCTGGCGCACGTCTGCGGCTACGCGCAGTGGCGCCGGCGCCCGCTGCGGCCGGCGGGGGAGCCAGCAGAACCGTCCGACGACCCGGCGATCAGGGAAATCGTCGCCGCCAAGCTGGCTAGCAGTCCCGCAGGGGGCTGGCTCGAGCTCGACGAGGCGGCCCGTCTGCTAGCAGCGTGCGGCCTGCCCGTGCTGCCGACGCGCGGCGCGACGACCGCCGCGCAGGCCGCCGAGGCGGCCGAGGCGGCCGGATTCCCCGTGGTCTTGAAGGCCCGGTCGGGCAATGTGGTGCACAAGACCGACGTCGGCGGCGTCGCGCTCGGACTACGCGACGCCGGGGCAGTACGCGCGGCATACCAGGCCATGGAGTCGCGGCTCGGCGCGCAGATGGGCGGGGCGGTGATCCAGCCGATGGCACCGCCGGGCGTCGAGGCGATCGTCGGGCTGGCCACTGACCCCGAGTTCGGCCCGGTCGTGATGGTCGGCCTCGGCGGGGTCATGACCGACCTGCTCGGGGATCGCGCCTTCGCCGTCCCGCCGCTCGAGCCGGGCGCAGCCGACGCCCTGGTCGCCTCGCTCCGGGCCGCGCCGCTGCTTGACGGCTACCGGGGCGCGCCGAAGGCGGACCGCCAGGCGCTCGTGGCGGTGCTCGAGCAGGTCGCCCGCATCGCCGAGGATGTGCCCGAACTTGTCGAGCTCGACCTCAACCCCATCCTGGTCAGCCCCGCCGGAGCGCTCGCCGTGGACTGCAAGGCGCGGCTGGCCCCGCGCCCCCCGGGCCCCGGCCCGCTGTTCCCCGCGCTGCGCCGGCGACCACGAGCCTGATCAGGGACATCAGATGGTAAGCACCCTCATACGGAAGGACGTTGTCTTATGCGAGTAGGAGTGCTGACGGGCGGCGGAGACTGCCCGGGGCTGAATGCGGTCATCAGGGCACTGGTGCGCCGCGGAACGCCGGAGTTCGGGTTCGAGTTCGTGGGCTTCCGCGACGGCTGGCGCGGCCCGCTGGACGGCGACACCGTCCCCCTCGACGTGCAGGCGGTGCGGGGCATCCTGCCCCGGGGCGGGACGATCCTGGGATCGTCGCGGACGAACCCGCTGGCCGGAAGCGCCGCCGCGGGTGGCAGGTCCGGAGTCGAGCGGATCAAGGACACGCTGGCCGGGCTGGGCGTGGACGCGCTAGTGGCGATCGGCGGCGAGGACACCCTGGGCGTGGCCACCCGGCTGCACGCCGAAGGCGTCAAGGTGGTCGGCGTGCCCAAGACCATCGACAACGACCTGGGGGCCACCGACTACACGTTCGGGTTCGACACCGCGGTGAACATCGCGATGGAGGCCATCGACCGGCTGCACACCACGGCCGAGAGCCACCATCGCGCGCTCATCGTCGAGGTGATGGGCAGGCACGCCGGGTGGATCGCGCTGCATGCGGGGATGGCCGGCGGGGCCAACGTGATCCTGATCCCGGAGAACCCGTTCAGCATCGAGAAGGTCTGCGCGTACGTGCAGCACAGGTTCCAGACCAGGTACGCGCCGATCGTGGTGGTCTCCGAGGGCGCGACTCCCCAGGAGGCCGACGTTCAGCTGTCCGACCAGCGGCTGGACGCGTTCGGTCACGTGCGCCTGGGCGGAATCGGGCAGACGCTGGCCAGCGAGATCGAGAAGCGCACCGGCAAGGAGGCCCGCTGCACGGTGCTCGGCCACATCCAGCGCGGCGGCACGCCGACGGCGTTCGACCGGGTGCTGGCCACGCGCTTCGGCGTCCATGCGATCGGCGCGGTGCACGACGGCACGTTCGGCACGATGGTGGCCTTGCGCGGGAACGACATCGTTTGCGTGCCGCTGGCCGACGCGACCCGCGAGCTTAAGGTGGTGCCCCCTGAGCGCTACGCCGAAGCCGAGGTCTTCTTCGGGTGAGGCCGGCCGCCCGGGCCGCAAGGCCCGGGCGGACCGGACAACGGCGGAAGTCGGGACCTGCGCCATCTGTCGCTACGCTGACCGCCGGACTACGGTCGAACCATGCTTAAGCGCAAGATCACGCTGCCGCCTGAGTATCTCTACCCTGCCGATGAGTGGCGCGTAGTGGAGGCGCGGTACCCCGATGAGTTCGTGGACCGCACCGAGACCGTGTTCGCGCTCGGCAACGGTTTCGTCGGCGTCCGCGGCAGCTTCGAGGAGGGGCGCCCGGCGCTGTGCCCGGGAACGTTCGTCAGCGGTTTCCACGAGACCTGGCCGATCGTGCACGCGGAAGAGGCGCCCGCGCTCGCCAAGACCGGCCAGACGATCGTGAACGTGCCCGACGCGACGATCCTGAAGCTCTACGTGGACGACGAGCCGTTCTTCCTGCCGACCGCGCGCACCCATGATTACTCGCGGGTCCTGGACATGCGGGCCGGGACGCTGACGCGTGAGCTGGTGTGGGCCACCGGGGCCGGCAAGCACGTAAAGGTCCGCTCGCGCCGGATCGTCTCGCTCGAGCACCGCCACCTGGTCGCGATGACCTACGAGGTGACCGTGCTCGACGCCGCCGCGCCGGTGGTTATCTCCTCACTGGTGCTTGAGCGCCAGGACGCCCATCTGGCGGAGGGCGCGCCCGAGTACCGGCCGGGCGACCCCCGCCTGGCCACCGCGCTGCCGCACCGGGTGCTCAACGTGCAGGCAGCCGAACTGGCCTGCCTGCGCATCCTGCTGGGCTACCAGACGACCAACAGCGGGATGACCCTCGGCGTCGGCGTCGACCACGTGATCGACGCGGCGTGCTCCTACCAGGCGGTGGGGTCCCTGGACGATGGCGTCAGGGAGGTCCTGGTCACGGCGGATGCATTGCCGGGCGTACCGATCCGGATCACCAAGTACGCGACCTACCAGACCTCGCGGAGCATCCCCGTACCCGAGCTGGTCAACCGGTGCCGCCGGACCCTGGACCGGGCGGTCCGGGAAGGATTCGAGGTGCTCGTCACCAGCCAGCGCCACCATCTCGACCAGTTCTGGGACCGCGCCGACGTGCGCGTGCAGGCCCGGCTCAATCCGGTGCGGCAGCAGCAGGCGATCCGGTGGAACCTCTACCAGGTCGCCCAGGCGTCCTGGCGGGCCGAAGGGGCCGGGGTCCCGGCGAAGGGGCTGACCGGGCAGGCCTACGAGGGGCACTACTTCTGGGACACCGAGATCTACGTGCTGCCTTTCCTGTCCTACACCCAGCCGAGGATCGCCCGTAACCTGCTGCGCTTCCGGCACAGCATGCTCGACCGCGCGCGGGAACGGGCGCGCGAGGTCAGCCAGAAAGGCGCGCTCTACCCGTGGCGGACCATCAACGGGGAGGAAGCCTCATCCAATTTCCAGGCGGGCACCGCCCAGTACCACATCAACGCCGACATCGCGCTCGCGATCAGGCGTCACGCGGAGGTCTGCGGCGACCTGCCCCTGCTCGGCGAGATCGGCGCCGAGATGCTCGTCCAGACCGCCCGGCTGTGGGCGGACCTCGGTTTCTACGGCGCCGATGACAAATTCCACATCCACGGCGTGACCGGTCCTGACGAGTACACCACCGTGGTCAACGACAACACCTACACCAACCTCATGGCGCGGCTGAACCTCAACTTCGCCGCCGCCACCGTGCGCCGGCTGCGCGAGGAGCGGCCGGAAGATTACGCCTCGCTCGTCGATCAAGTCCGGCTGCAGCCCCGCGAGCTCGAGTCGTGGGAGCGGGCCGCGGCGGCCATGCACGTGCCCTTCGACGAGGAACGGAAGATTCACCCGCAAGATGACACGTTCCTCAACCGCGAGCCGTGGGACCTCGACAGCACGCCGCGCGAGAAGTTTCCGCTGCTGCTTCACTACCACCCGCTCGTGATCTACCGGCACCAGGTGCTGAAGCAGGCCGACATCGTGCTGGCGATGTTCCTGCTCGGCAACGAGTTCTCCATGGAGCAGAAGCGCCGCAACTTCGACTACTACGACCCGATCACCACTGGTGACTCGTCCTTGTCGGCGTGCGTCCAGAGCATCATCGCCGCCGAGATCGGCAAAGAGCGCCAGGCCCTTGAGTATTTCCAGTACGCGGTGCTCATGGATCTGGGCAACGTCGCAGGCAACGCCTCGGACGGAGTCCACATCGCCTCAGCCGCCGGGGTGTGGTCGGCACTGGTCTTCGGGTTCGGCGGCGTCCGTGACTTCGACGGCCAGCTGTCCCTGGCCCCCAACCTGCCGCACGCCTGGCGCGAACTGGCATTCTCGCTGCGATTCTGCGACAGGCAGCTCCGGGTCAGGCTCACCCATGACGAAGAGCGCTACCTGGTGGAAAAGGGCACGCCGCTCAACGTCACCATCCGGGGCGAGTCACACCTGCTCAGCCCGGGCGCCCCCGTCGTGATCAAACTGCCGCCGCCGTGATCATGCCACACCGATAGGCTTTCGACCGCGGTGCCACCGCATAGGAGGAACTCATGACCGAACGTACCTTGATCCTCGTCAAACCTGACGGCGTGCGGCGGGGGCTGATAGGGGATGTGCTGTCCAGGATCGAGGGCAAGGGATTGCGGATCCTGGCGATGGACCTGCGGACGCTGGACCGGGAGAGGGCCGAGGCCCACTACGCGGAACATGCGCTCAAGCCGTTCTTCGGCCAGCTCGTCGACTTCATCACATCCGGGCCGCTGGTCGCTATGGTCGCGGAGGGGCCGCGGGCGATCGAGGCGTTCCGCGTGCTGGCCGGCTCCACCGACCCGGTGCGTGCCTCGATGGGTACCATCCGCGGAGATCACGCGCTGGAAGTACACGAGAACATCGTGCACGGATCCGATGCCCCGGAATCCGCGGAGCGGGAAATCAAGATCTTCTTTCCCGACCTCTTTTAGGCGCCCTCGCCTCCCGCGGAACATGTAATCCGCACCCGATGCTCGCGAAACCATGCGAAAGGGTTAGGTTCCCCCCATGACCTCCATGGAATCCAGGCCGCAGGCCCGCTGGGCGGGTAAAACCCTGGCTGATTTCGAGAGGGATCTTGCCGACAACCTGTGTTACGAGAGGGGGACGACGGCCGAGTCGGCCAGCTTGCTGGATGCCTACTGGACCCTGGCGGTGACCGTCCGCGACCGTCTCGCCGACCGCCGGGCCAGGACGGCCCGGGCGAACTACGAGGCCAACCCGAAGTTCGTCTACTACCTGTCGGCGGAGTACATGCTGGGCCGCCAGCTCAGGCAGAACGCGACCTACACCGGTACCGCCGACCTCGCGCGCCAGGCCGTGGCCGCATCCGGCTTCTCCATGGAGGACCTGGAGGCCCTGGATGTGGAGCCGGGACTAGGGAACGGCGGCCTGGGCCGGCTGGCCGCCTGCCTGCTTGACTCGCTGGCCACCCTGGACATGCCGGCCGTCGGCTATGGCATCCGGTATGAGTTCGGGATCTTCAAGCAGGTCTTCGAGGATGGCGATCAGATCGAGCATCCGGACGACTGGACCTTCTACGGCAACCCGTGGGAGTTCCCCGCTCCCGACGACCGCCAGGTCGTCGGGTTCTACGGCCACACCGAGCCCGTGGACGACGATAAGGAAGGGATGCGGGCCCGCTGGGTGCCGGGGGAGACCGTGGGCGGTGAGCCCAGCCACATGCTGGTCCCTGGCTATGGCACCGAGACGGTCAACATCATCCGGCTGTGGCGGGCCCGGGCCGGCCGGGAGTCGTTCGACCTTGGCCTGTTCAACGCCGGGCGCTACGCGGAGGCCGTCGAGGCGCAGATGCGCTCGGAGAACCTCACCAAGGTGCTCTACCCCAGTGAGAGCACCGAGGCAGGCCGGGAACTGCGGCTCAAGCAGCAGTACTTCCTGGTCTCCTGCTCGCTGCGGGACATCATCCGCCGGTTCCGGTTCCGCAACAGCGACTGGGCGGCCTTCCCTGACAAAGTGGTCATCCAGCTCAACGACACCCACCCGGTCCTGGCCATACCCGAGCTGATGCGCCTGCTCGTCGACGAGCACGGGGTCGACTGGGAGCAGGCGTGGTCCATCACGCGCCGTACCTTCGCCTACACCTGCCACACCCTGCTGCCCGAGGCCCTGGAGACCTGGCCGGTGCCGATGTTTGAGCGGCTCCTGCCCCGTCACATGGAGATCATCTACGCCCTCAACCGCTTCTTCATTGCCGACGTACGCAGCCGCCACCCGGTCGACGACGAGCGCATCGCCAGGCTGTCGCTGATCCAGGAGGGCCCCGAGCGCCGGGTCCGGATGGCTAACCTGGCGGTCGTCGGCAGCTTCGCCGTCAACGGCGTAGCCGAGCTCCAGTCACGCCTGCTCGCCCAGACCACGCTGCGGGACTTCGCCGACCTGTGGCCGGAGAAGTTCCTGAACCAGACCAACGGCGTCACCCCGCGCCGGTTCATGCACCTCGCCAACCCCCGCCTGTCCGGCCTGATCACCGCACGGCTCGGAGACCAGCGATGGCTCACCGACCTGGAGCGGCTGAGAGAGCTCGAGGCCCATGTCGACGATGCCGGGTTCCGGGAGCAGTGGCGCGAGCTGAAGCGGCTGAACAAGCTCGACCTGGCCGCCCATGCCCTCGCCGTCACCGGCATCACCATCGATCCCGGCTCGCTTTTTGACGTCATGGCCAAGCGGCTGCACGAGTACAAGCGCCAGGTCCTCAAGCTGCTCCACGTCGTCACCCTGTACAACCGGATCAAGGCAGATCCGGCCGCCGACCTGACACCCTGCACGGTGATCTTCGCGGCCAAAGCCGCACCCGGCTACCACCTGGCGAAGCGCACCATCAAGCTGATCAACTCGGTTGCCGCCGTGGTCAACGCCGACCCCGACGTCGCCGGCCGGATCAAGGTCGTCTTCCTGCCCGATTACAACGTCTCGGTCAGCGAGCTCATTGTCGCCGCGGGCAATATTTCCGAGCAGATCTCGCTCGCCGGCAAGGAGGCCTCCGGCACCGGCAACATGAAACTGGCCCTCAACGGGGCCGTCACTGTCGGCACACTCGACGGCGCCAACATCGAGATCCGCGACCGGGTTGGCGCTGACAACTTCTTCCTGTTCGGTCTCACCGCCGACCAGGCCGTCGCCATCAGGCAAGACGGCTACGACCCCCGCGCCTGGTACCGCGATGACGCCGAGCTCAAGGAGGCCATCGACGCCCTCGCCTCGGGTGCCTTCTCCGGCGGGGACCGCGAAGCCTTCGAGCCGGTACTCTCCTCGCTGCTCAACTGGGACGAGTACCTGGTCCTGGCCGACTACCGGTCCTACATCGACTGCCACGACCTGGCCGCCGGGCCGGCCTGGGCCGACCAGGACCAGTGGACCCGGATGTCGATCCTGAACACGGCGCGGTCAGGATTTTTCTCCTCCGACCGGACAGTTCTCGGCTACTGCCGCGACATCTGGCACATCGAGCCCGTGCCCGTGCACCGTTCCCCGGACGGAGCCCCTGCGTAGAGTCTTTGGTCCAGCCCGCACAGGACCGAAGCCTCTGACCTGACGCGCGTTGCGTCGGGTTGGCTCAAGGCCTGCTGACTTCGCCGGGCGGGCCGCCGTTTCGGTGGCGGCCGTGGCGGCTTATCAAGAACGCAAGCGACGGAACCGCGAAAGGCGTAAACAACATGACCAGCAGTGTGAGCCAGCCAGCCGATATCCGCGAGGTGGCGGTGATCGGGCTCGGGCTGATGGGCTCGGGCATCGCCGAGCTGCTCGGCCGCAGCGGCCGCCGCGTCGTCGCGATCGAGGTCGACCGCGTTTTCCTGGACGCGGGCATGGCCCGGCTGCACGCCTCCCTGGACAAGGCGGTCGCCCGGGGCAAGCTGACCGCCGCCGCGCGGGATGGGATACTCGCCCGGATCCGGCCCACCGACGACATCGCGGCCGGCGTGGCCAGCGCCGACCTGGTGATCGAGGCCATACCCGAGCGTATGGAGCTGAAGAGGGTCCTGTTCGACCAGCTCGATCAGGCCTGCCGGGCCGATGCGATCCTCGCCACCAATACCTCCTCGCTGTCGATCACCGAGATCGCGGGCGCCACGCGGTATCCCGCCCGGGTAGCCGGGCTGCACTTCTTCAATCCCGCTCCGGTCATGAAGCTGGTCGAGGTCATCTCCACCGTGCTGACCTCACCTGACGTCGTTGCGGCGCTGACCCATCTGTCCCGTGACCTGCGCAAGACTCCCGTCCAGGCCAGCGACCGGGCCGGGTTCATCGTCAATGCGCTGCTTGTGCCCTACCTCAACCACGCGGTGCGGCTGCTGGAAACGGCGCAGGCCAGCCGCGAGGACATCGATACGGCGGCCACCGTGGGGCTCGGCCTGCCGATGGGGCCGCTGACCCTGCTCGACCTGGTCGGCCTGGACACGTCTTTGTCGGTCCTGGAGGTACTCCAGGCTGAATTCGGCGGCACCAGGTACGCGCCCGCGCCCCTGCTGCGCAAGCTGCGCGACGCCCGGCTGTTCGGCCGTAAGAGCGGACGTGGCTTCTATGACTATCAGCGGCCAGGTACCCCCGCGGCCGACGCCGAGGATCCCGGCCTGGCCGCTCCGCCCCTTCCCGCCGAGGTCGCGGTGATCAGGGACTCCGACGGCCTGCTTGACGAGCTGGCCAGCCAGATCGCCGAGGCCGGCATCAGCGTCGTGCCGCAGCCAACACCCCAGACCGACCTGGTCATCGTGGCGGCCGACCCGAAACACCGCGTCCTGGACGCGGCCCTGGCCGCGGGGCACACGGCCGATGTGGTCGGCATCCACCTCATCGGCGATAGCGACGGCAAGCCGAAGCTCGCCGAGCTTGTGCTGCCGGACATCACCGCGCCGGGCACGGCCGCCAAGGCAGCCGCGCTCGCGGCCAAGCTCGGCCTGAGCGCGGTCGCCTCCCGGGACCGGCCGGGATTCCTCACCGCGGCACTGGCCTACGCCCAGTTCAACGACGCGGTCCGGATGTTCCAGGACGGTTATGCCAGTGCGGCCGACATCGATATCGCGATGATGCTCGGCTGCGGTTACCCCCGCGGGCCGCTTCAGATGCTCGACGATGCCGGCCCGGCGCACGTCGTCACCGTTCTGGAGGCGATGCACGCCGCTACCGGTGACCCGGCTTTCACCCCGGTACCCCTGCTAGCCGAGTACGCCACCGCCGGCACCCGGTTCCGCAGCTGAACGCAGCGCCAGAAACATAGGCAGACCTCATGCCTTGTACGCTGCACGTGGCCTGGGATGAGCGGCTGGCTGCCTATGATTTCGGGCCCGGCCATCCGATGGCGCCGGTCCGGGTCGAGCTGGCGATCGAGCTCGCCCGCGCGTTCGGCCTGCTCGCCAGGGCCGGGGTGTCGGTCGAGCCCCCGGCGCCCGCCACTGACGGTCAACTCCAGATGGTGCACCTCCAGCGATATATCGCGGCGGTGCGGCTGGCAGGCGGCCCGGACCCGGACTCCTCGATTCTGGGTTTCGGCCTCGGCACCGCGGATGATCCGGTGTTTCGCGGGATGCATGACGCGTCGGCGCTGGTGGCGGGCGCGACCCTGGCCGCGGCCCGCGCGGTCTGGAACGGCGCGGCGCAGCACGGCGCGAGTATCGCGGGCGGCCTGCACCACGCGATGCGGGAAAGCGCGAGCGGCTTCTGCGTGTATAACGACCCGGCGATCGCGATCGCCTGGCTGCTGCTGGCAGGCGCGGAGCGGGTCGCCTACGTCGACATCGACGTGCACCACGGCGACGGGGTGCAGGCGGCGTTTTACGGCGATCCGCGGGTATTGACGATCAGCCTGCACGAGGATCCGGCGACGCTGTGGCCCGGCACCGGGTGGCCGTCCGAGACGGGCGGGCCGGGGGCGGCGGGATCGGCGGTCAACGTGGCGCTGCCGGCCGGGACGACGGACGCCGGGTGGCTGCGGGCCTTCCATGCCGTCGTGCCGCCGCTGCTGCGGGCGTTCCGGCCGCAGATCCTGGTCAGCCAGCACGGCTGTGACACGCACCGGCTCGACCCGCTGGCCGGCCTGCAGTTGTCCATCGACGCGCAGCGCGCAGCGGGCGCCGCGATTCACGACCTGGCCCACCAGGTCACCGGCGGCCGCTGGCTCTTGACCGGCGGAGGCGGCTACGAGCCGCTCCAGGTCGTGCCCAGAACCTGGGCGCACCTGCTCGCCGAAGCCGCCGGGTATCCGATCGACCCCAACGCGCGCATCCCGGCCGCCTGGCGCGAGTACGCATACCGCCGCACCGGCCGCCAGGCACCAGAGGTGATGACCGACGGGGCCCAGGCAAGGTACACCGGCTTCGAGTCCGGATTTGACCCCTCCGACCCGGTCGACCGGGCCATCACGGCCACCCGCAGGGCCGTGTTCCCCGAACACGGGTTGCTGCCGTAGCTCCCGATGGGGCCGGATGGCCTAGTCGCGGGTGGTGAATACGTTGTCGCGGATCTCGAGGATCGTATCGTCCAGGCGCTGGAGAGCTTCTCCGATGCGCTGCCTGGCCACGTCAACGGACACGTCGATCGCGGTCTGCAGGCTCAGGCCGACATGGAAGAGGCTGGTCGTGATCCTGTTGAGCAGTTCCTGGCCGCTGTGTGCGTACTCTGCCGCGACCGCGGCCCTGGCCAGGTCGGCGAGGTCGTGCCGCCCGGCCTCGGTGACGTCCCGGATCACGGCGAGGGTGAGGTGGCCCGTCGCGGTCGGCACCGGGCTGAGGCTGACCTCTACGGGGAACGTGGCGCCGTCCTTGCGCAACCCGACCAGCCGGGCCCCAGCGCCCATCGGCCGGGCCGTGGGTGCCTTCGCGTAGCTGCCCCGGTCGCGGCGGTGAGCCGCCCTCAGGTCGGCTGGGATGAGGGTTTCGACCGGATAGCCGGCCAGTTCGGCGTGCTCGTAGCCGAACATGTCCTCCAGTCGCCGGTTCACAAGCACGAGCACGCCATCGTCATCCGTCAGCGCCACGGCGTCGGCCAGGGCGTCGATCAGCCTCAGCAGCACGGCCGTGCTGATGGCCGGAGCTTCGGGCTGGTCCGATGGCCCGGCTGCCTGCCGCTCGTGGATTGCCCGCGCGGCGCGGCGGCGCAGCGCCTGGCTATTGGCCTGAGCCTGGTCCGGCCCGAGCACCGCCGCTTCCAGGGAGGGGTAGATCGAGACGAGGCGATCGAGCCCGTTCAGGCTGAGCATCTGCCGGACGGTCTGTGCGGTAACCACCATCCGCACCCGCGTGCCGCTGACGACAGCGCGCTGGTAGGCGTGCACCACGGCATCCGAGCCCGCGTAATCACACGAAACCGTCGCGGTCAGATCCGCGATCAGTACGGTGGCTCCGCGGTTGATGACCGACAGGAGCCCCTCCCGGATCTCGCCGGCATTGGACACGTCGATGTGTTCCGGCAGGGCCACGACCACCTCCCGGCCCATCCACCGCACCGGCCAGACACCCTCAAGCACGGCAGCGCCCTGCGTATCCGTGGCAGATCCCGAGTGCCGGAATCACCCCGCTGGCGTCAGACGCCCAAGACGAACTATGCATGCCTGAAGCACCTCCGGATTCCATCCGGCCACGACTGACCCGAGCCGCCCGACCTCAACGACCTGGCCAGCCGGACATATACCGATACTGGGAACACTACGCTGTCACCCCATCCGGTCGTTCGGTACGTCGCGGGTGGTGCCCGGCCGGGCTAGGCATCAGCTGAACTTCCCGATTCTGTGATGCTGTGATCTTATGGCCCTAGAAGCCATTTCAACTGGAGCCGTCATGAGCGTGTACAAGGTGATTGACCTCATCGGGACCAGCAGCACCTCGTGGGAAGAAGCCGCTGCCGAGGCGGTAGGGACCGCGCGTCAGACGATCCGCGATCTTCGGGTCGCTGAGGTTGTGGACCAGGACATCCGCGTCGACGACGCCGGGGCGATCACCTACCGCACCAAGCTTCGGATCTCCTTCAAGTACGAACACGAATAGCGGAACCCGGTCGGCCGCCCGATGTACCACACCGTGCTGACGGCAAATGCCCTGCGAGCGGTGCTGGAGGGGGCCGTAATGCAGGCGGTGCTCGACCGTCATGTCGTCGCCCTCTGAGGCGCGGGGACGCGATGTTCTCCGCGTTCGTGCTTGAGGACGGAGACGCGGGATTATCGTTCGGAGCCCCGGAGCGCAGATCCCGGCCTCCCGCCTGATCCGCGCCGAAGAAGAAGGCTCCCAGATCGCATTGCGCACCCGGGGGAGCGGCCGCCCGCAGCCGTCGCTGCCATTCCCTCAGCCGGGTTCGGGCCTGGCTCGTCTTGGGCACGGGCGGAGGGTCAGTGGCCCGGTATGCCGGCAGGCCCGCCCTGAGCCGGTCACCGCCCGCCGCTGCCGGGTCTTGCGGTCCTGTCATCACCGGCGCCTCCCCCGCTTGCACAAAGCAGGCAAAGCGTAGCGTGGCTGTTCCCCGGCGGCCATCCTGTCGATCTCGTCACCCGCGGCCGCTTCCGCGATGTTCCGCATAAAATCGGATGGTCGGCCGATCGCATCACCCCGCTGGTCTGACCCGCCGCCCCGCACCTCGACTGGAGTTCGCTGCCATGCGCATCGCCAACCTGTCCGGCCGCCTCGTCGTGATCACCGGAGAGGCAGGCTCCGAAGCAGCCCACGACGTGGAGAAACTCAGCGGCGGCCGGTTCGGCCCGGACCCTCAGGCCGTTTATGAGGACTGGGATCCGTTCCTGGCCTGGGCCGCCGGCGCGCGGTGGGCAGACGGATCACCCGTCCAGGCCGGCGATCTCGGATCCCCGGCGCCCGTTCCGCGGCAGGTGCTTGGGATTGGCCTGAACTACCGCGACCACGCGGCCGAGTCCGGCATGGCCGTCCCGGTCGGCGACCCGCCCGTGTTCACCAAGTTCAGCTCCTGCATCACCGGCCCGTACGGCGACATCACGCTGCCGCCTGGCGGTCATACCGACTGGGAGGTCGAGCTGGTCGTGGTGATCGGCCGGCGCGCCTACCAGGTACGGGCGCAGGACGCGCTGTCCCACGTGGCCGGCTACGCGGTCGGCCAGGACATCTCCGAGCGGATCCGGCAACTGGCCGGCCGCCCGGCGCAGTTCAGCCTCGGCAAGTCGCTGCCCGGCTTCGGTCCGATCGGGCCCTGGCTGGTGACCCTCGATGAGCTTCCCGATCCGAACGACCTCGAGCTGAGCTGCGCCATCAACGGCGAGCAGGTCCAGCACAGCCGCACCAGCGCCCTGATCTTCCCGGTTCCCGCGCTCATCGCCATGCTGTCCGCGAGCCTGCCGCTGCTGCCCGGCGACGTCATCTTCACCGGTACCCCGGCCGGTGTCGGGATCGGCCGCAGCCCGCAACGCTGGCTCGCCGACGGCGACGTCCTCACCAGCCGGATCGAGGGCATCGGCGAACTCCGGCACCGTTTTCTCTCCCGAGCGGTGAAAGGGTAAAGATGGCTCTGCACCGCCTGACCTCGATCACGATGGGCGTGCCCGTCGTGGCGCAAACCGCCGCGTACTACGACGAGTTCGGGCTCGCCCCCGACGGCGACGGCTGGTTCACCACCCGCGACGGCGGCCGGCAGCTGCGCGTCGTGCCGGCGCCGACCCGCCGCCTGATCGACCTGCACATCGGCGTCGACGACCAAGACGACCTCGGCCGCGCGGCCGGCCAGCTCACCCGGCTAGGCATCCAGGTCCACCGCGGCCCCGGCCAGATCAGCGCCGTGGAGAAGGCCACCGGCGCCCGCGCCTACCTTGAGATCGCCCCCCGCCTGGAGCAGCAGGCCGTGCCTGCCACCCCCTACAACGGCCCCGGCCGGCTCGAACGCCCGAATGGGCGGGCGCCAGGAGTGGTCCGGACGGGCCGCGTGCTGCCCCGCAAACTCGGGCACGCCGTCGTCGGGTCCACCGATGCCGACGCCACCACCGCGTTCTTCGTGCACGGCCTCGGCTTCAAGGTCAGCGACCGGATCAAGGGCGCGGGCACGTTCATGCGCTGCTCCACCGACCACCACAACGTGCTCGTCCTTGGCGCGCCGGTGTCCTTCCTGCATCACACCTCGTGGCAGGTCGACGACATCGACGAAGTCGGCCGCGGCGCCCAGCGCATGCTCGAGGGCAACCCGGAACGCCATGTCTGGGGCCTGGGCCGGCACTACGGCGGCTCGAACTTCTTCTGGTACCTCAAGGACCCGGCCGGCAACTTCAGCGAGTACTACAGCGACATGGACTGCATCGTCGACGACCAGCTCTGGACCCCTGAAGACCTCGAAGGCGCCCAGGGCCTGTACGCCTGGGGGCCGCCGCCCCCGCCGTCCTTCCTGCATCCCGACGACCTCGCCGCCATGATGACTGGCGCGCACACTACGTCCTGACGAATTTCGCCCAGTTTCGCCGCAGCCGCTGAAACCAACGGTCCGTTCGACGGCTGCTCGAGTTTCGCGGTAGAGGCCCAGAACGTGGCCGATCCGCAGAACGCTTACCTCGATCAGGTCGCGGTGTGGAAGATACCTTATTACGGCTCGGCCGCCGAGACGTACATCGACGGCAGTCACAGCAATACTGACCCGTTGAAGTGGGTAGGGGCGAATGTCTACTGGTGGCAGTCTAATCAGACCGAATACGGCGGTCCCGGTACCTACGTCGCGACTATCAGCGACCAAAACGGCAACATCGTTTATTCAGCCCCTGCCTCAATGCCGCGGGCTTTAGATGTTTGACCGGTTGCGGGTAGTTCCTGTTTTTGGTTACTGCTGGTAGTTGCCTTCCGGCGGGCATGCCGAAGGCCGGCGTGTCGTGCCGGGGACGGCCGGGTCCACGGTCCGGCAGGGTTCCGTTTCGGGCAGGTTTACGGTATTTCCGCTGGTCAGGCTGGAGTGTTGGCCATGGTGATGATGGCGGGGGCGATGCGGGTGGCGGTGTCCTTCGCGGTGGCGTGCGCGAAGGATGACGGGGACTTGGACTTGCGGGCGCGGTGCCGGTCCCGGCCGACGACGTTCCGGTATTTCCCGATCTCGCTGGTCACGGCCTGGTAGCAGGTGTTCCCGATGCGGATTGCGGACAGGACCGCCCGGAGGGCGCGGGCGAAGGACAGGTCACGGGGCCGGACCGGGAGCCCGGCCGTCCTTCCCTTCCTCACGGGCGCGGCGGCGAGCGCGGCATCGAGGACGACGCCCCGGGTCATCCCGACCCCGGCCGCCCAGGCCGCGAGTTCCTGCCGGGCCAGGTCCGGGGACCCGGAGCGGAGCATCGGCCCCGTACCGGGGCCGGCGCCGCGCAGCGGCGCCTTGGCCTCCCGCAGCGCGGTCTCCGATCCGTCCCACCGCCATTTATAGAGCGAGGCGAGCTCGGGGCCGGGGTAGTCCTCCCAGTCCATCAGGTCGGTGACCAGGCAGAACATCTCCGGCACCTCCTGGCCCTCCACCGTGACCCAGTACTCGATGACGCGGACCGCGACCGTGACGCCGTCGCCGGACAGCTCCGCCCGGTACGAGCCGTCGGGCAGGATCTGCGAGGTCCGCTTCAGCGGGATGTCGCTCTTGAGCCTGATCAGCACGTGCGCGGACCGGATCATCCGGGCGATCCGCGCGGCCCCGTGGTAGTTGCGGTCCATCAGCCAGATCCAGTCCGGCGCGAACAGGAACGGGAACTGTTCCATGGCCTCATCGAGCAGGGCCTGCTCCGATTCTGCCTTGTCCGTGCCGGCGGGCCCGTGCGGCATCGCGAACAGCGCCCGGCACGAGCAGCAGGTCAGCGGCAGCGCCCGCAGGCACGGGTACGGGCCGGAATCATCACCCGTGCCCACGGTGCCGAAGAACGCCCTGTTCGCGGGCGTGTCCGGCACCCGGACCAGCGTCCCGTCCAGCGATCCCGCCTTCAGCGGCTTCTTCTTCCCGATGGTCACCGCACCCGGGCAGCCCCCGCCGGCGTGCTCCCGCCAGGCCGATCCCAGCACCAGGTCCCGCAGCTCTTCCAGGGGAACCGGGCCGAGCGCGTTCCGCCAGTCCCCGGCCGCCCGGCCCGACGCCGGACGCCACGGCCGCGCCCACGGCACCAGCGCCAGGTCCCCGGCCAGCGCGGCGATCACGTCCCCGATCCGCGCGTCCGGCATCAGCGTCATCAGCACGATCACCCGGATCATGAACGCCCTGGCCAGCAGCCTTTCCCGTTCCCCCTTCACGAACCGGGCGCCCAGCGGCGCCCGCCCCGCGATCGTGCCGATGGCACCCGGCCCGGCCTTGTCCTCCAGCGGCCCCAGCGTCGCGTGATGCACCGGGCTGCCCTTGGCCCGGACCTGCCCGTCCCTCCTGACCTGCGCCCCCGCGACCGCGACCACCTTGCAGAACACCACCGCGCCGCATGTGCGGATCTTCTCCGTGCCCCCGATGACCAGCGCGGACCGGTCCGCGTCCCCGAGATTCCTGCCGCTCTTCAGCGGCGAGGCCAGCAGCTCCGCGGGCACCGCGACGATCATCCCCGCGGAAACGGGCACGGCACACGACGGGACAGGGTAAGAAGACACGTGAGGCTCCGGTTGAGAAGAGTTGATCCAGACAATCCCTCTTCTATCCGGAGCCTCGCCCGTCTCGCGGGAAACCTGAACAACAAGCCTGCGGCCAGGAACGATCACACAGCGCAACCAGGAGCGGAACCGACGCTCAACCGTTTCGCCTTAAAGCCGCTGGCATTGGCCCCTGCCTACTGCTAGCACCACGCTGCCCTCAGGATGTCGATAGAATTTCACGCTTGCTACGAGCCTTGCGCGCCTCTTTCTGCGTGCTGTTCCAGTTTGCGCAGCTTGCGAATGGCTACCCTGAACAGCCAGGAGTCGGGGCGCGGATAGGTGAGCAGGAGGTCCCAGTTATCCATGACAGCTGACATCGCCTCGGCGGCCGCGTCTTCGGCCCAGCCGGAATCGCTCGCCTGCGTCATCAGGAAACGGACCAGACGCGGCCAGTAGTACGTGAAGAACGTGTCCTGTGACACCATGCGCGTGCGGGCCTGGTGTCCGCGATCGCCGCCGCCGCGATCTACTTGGTCAGTCACTACGCTGCCTCCCTGAGCCGGAGACGAATGTGCGGCAAGCTGCTTGATACCGACATAAGCGGCAGGAAGCTCAAATACCACGCCTCACCTCCACATTTCAGAGCGATCGCGTAGAAGAGGTGAAACTCATCCAAAATGTTGGCACGAACCTGAAGATCTTTTCGGGAATCCCGGAACCTCGACGCGATCAGCAGAGCCATAGCCTGCTGGGCTGCAACAGGTACGGCCGCGGAAAATGTCAGACCAAGATGCTAACATCAAATTCATGTTCGATAACAAACTGCTGGATGCCTGTCCCGCCACCGCGGTCTCCGTCCCTGATTCTGAGCCCGACCTCGATCCGCCGGGGCCAGTCCCGCTGGAGCGGCTGGAAGCGCAGATCTGCGAGCTGGCCGGCCACGTGGCCGCGGTCACCTGCCGGTTCCTGGTCCTGCTCGGCGACTTCGACGCCCGACGCGGGTGGGGCAGCTGGGAGATGAACAGCTGCGCGGCGTGGCTGTCCTGGAAATGCCAGATGTCATCGGGGACCGCCAGGGAGCACGTCCGGGTCGCCCGGGCGCTGCGGGACCTGCCGGTGATCCGCGGCGAGTTCGAGGCCGGCCGGCTGTCCTACGCCAAGGTGCGGGCACTGACCCGGATCGCCACCCCGGACACCGATCAAGGCCTGGCCGAGATCGCCGGGCCGATGACCGGCAACCAGCTGGAGCGGTTCGCCCGGGCCCACCGCAAGGTCAGCCACGCCGACGACGCTCAGGCGCGAGTCCAGCAACGGCTGACCTGGCGGTTCGAGGACGACGGGTCCCTGGCCGGCACGTTCCGGCTGCCGCCGCTGGCCGGCGCGGTGCTGCTGCGGGCACTCCGCGCCGCCGCCGCCGACCTGGAGCACCCCCACGGCGGTGAGGACGGAAACGTTCCCGCTACGCCGGCCGCATCGATAGGAGGGCCTGCCGCCGCTCCCGAGCGGGAGCCGCTGATAGTGACGTCCTCCAACCTGGCCGACGCCCTGGTGGTCATCGCCGAGACGTTCCTGGCCGGCCAGGTCACGGCCGCTGACAACCCCGAGGTGTACCAGGTCATCGTCCACGTCGGCGCCAATGTCGTCACCGCCAGCGCCCCGCCGGACGGAGCCGGCGAACAGTCAGTCGGCGTTCCCGCGGAAACGCCCCCGCCGGCGCCGTCGGCGCCCGGTCACCCCGCGGACCCGGCCCGCTGCCACGTGGAGGACGGGCCAGCGATCAGCGTCAGCACCGCCCAGATGCTGACCTGCACCGCCGCGCTGAGCTGGATGCGGCACGACCGCGACGGGACCCTCCTGGACCTGGGCCGGCGGCGCCGGCGGCCGTCCGCCGCGCTGCGCCGGGCCGCCCGTGACCGCGACCACTGCCGCTGCCGGTTCCCCGGCTGTGAGTCCCGCCGCGTCGACCTGCACCACATCCAGCACTGGATCAACGGCGGCCGGACCAGCCTGAAGAACCTGATCAGCTTGTGCAAGTACCACCACATGCTCGCCCACAAGCGCGGCTACCTCATCGCCTCCAAGCCCGGCGGTGCCTTCACCTTCGCCAGAGCAGACGGCACCGTCATCCCCGCCAGCCCCGCCTCGCCGGACCTGGCGGGAACCACCGGCGACTGCCACGACGCCGACATCACGCCTGGCACCATCGTGCCCGGCTGGTACGGCGAGCGCCTCGACCTGGACTACGCCATCCACGCGTGCTTCGCCAACGCCGCATACCACGCCCGCCAGCGCGAAGACAAAGACCAGCCCGTCACGGCCTCAGGCGCGTTATGTGAGTTGAATTCGACACGCCGGGCGTGGTGCTTGATCTGTGAGGACCCCTGCGGCAGCAAGCAGTTGTCAGAGTTACCTCCGCCGCAGGAGTCCCATCATGCTGGCAACTGAGCTGCTGTTCGTCTACGTCTACTGCCTGGTTGATGACGCGATCAAGGCGGGCGTCCTCTCGATTCCGCGTCGTCCCGGTCCCGCCCCGGCCTGCACTGATGCCGAGCTTCTCACGATCGCGCTGGTCCGGCACCTGCTCGGCCGCCGCAGCGAGAACGGGTTCCTGGCCGAGATCCGCCGCGACTGGCCCCGCCTGTTCCCGCGCCTGCCAGGCCAGCCGGAGATCAACCGCCGCACCCGCTGGCTGTGGGGCGCCTTCGAGCAGCTCCGCGCCGCCCGGGCGGCCGCCGTGCCGCCTGATCCGGTCCAGCAGGCGCACCTCCGCGCTCCCGGTCAAGCACCCCTCCCGGGTCCGCGGCCCAGACGGCTGGACCGGCCTGGGAAACGACCTTGCCGCCCGGTTCGGCCGCGACGGCGCGCACGCCGAATGGTTCTACGGCTTCCGCCTGGCCATCCGCACCGACCTGGGCCGGCGCATCGTCCGCGCCTGGTCCATCGTGCCCGCCGCCGTCGACGAGCGCCAGATCGGCACCAACCTGGTCACTGGCGACGCCGCCGCGATTGACGCGCTGCTGCAGGACAAGGGATTCACCGGCAGCAGGTTCGCCGCCGAGATGGCCGCCGGCGGGATCGAGGTGATCATCCCGCCCACCCGGGCGCAGCGCGCCACGATGCCCAGGACACTGCAGCGGCTGATCGCCCGGCTCCGCAACCGGGTAGAGACCTCCTTCAAGGAGATCACCGACCAGATGGAACTCGCCCGGCACGGCGCGCACACCTTCCAAGGGCTGCTCACCAGGACCGTCGCCGTGCTAGCCGCCCATACCCTCCTGCTCACCGAACTCAATGACGCGAAGTGAGCAAGCACATCAACTCACAGAACGCGCCTCAGAGGCCACGCCCGGACCGGAGCCTGAGCCCTGGCGGCCTACCTCGACCGAAGTCAACGTGATCGACGCGATACGCCAGCAATGCCAGCGATACGCCTGCACCTGACCGCCGGCCGCACTACACGTTGAAGCGGAACTCCACGACGTCGCCGTCGCGCATGACGTAGTCCTTGCCTTCGATGCGGGCCTTGCCCGCCGCGCGGGCCGCGGGCAGCGAGCCGGCCGCGATCAGGTCGCCGAACGAGACCACCTCGGCCTTGATGAAGCCGCGCTGGAAGTCGGTATGGATGACGCCTGCCGCCTCCGGCGCGGTCGCCCCGGCCCTGATCTCCCAGGCCCGGGTCTCCTTCGGGCCCGCGGTGAGGAACGTCTGCAGGCCCAGGGCACGGAACCCGGCCCGGGCCAGCTGGGCCAGGCCCGGCTCGCCGAGACCGGCCTCGGCGAGCAGTTCCGCGGCTTCGTCCTCGGGCAGCTCGGCCAGGTCGGCCTCGGTCTTCGCGTCCAGGAAGATGGCCTCGGCGGGAGCGACCAGCGCGGACAGCCGCTTGCGCAGATCCTCGTCGGCGAGTTCGGACACGTCCATGTTGAACACGTAAAGAAACGGCTTGGCCGTCAGCAGTTGCAGTTCGCGCAGGGCAGGCACGTCAATGCCCGCGGCCGCGGCGCCGGAGGACAGCGGGATCCCGGTGTCAAGCAACTGCTGGGCCGCGGCGGCGGCCGCCGCTACCTGGGCGCGTGCGGGATCCTTGGCGAACTTCGTCTCCTTCGCCAGCCGGGGCAGCGCCTTCTCCAGCGTCTGCAGGTCGGCCAGGATCAGCTCGGTAACGACCGTCTCGATGTCGCGTTCCGGCGACACGTCGCCGTCCACGTGGGTGACGTCCGGGTCGGCGAAGACGCGCACCACCTGGCAGATCGCGTCGGTCTCGCGGATGTGGGCGAGGAACTGGTTGCCCAGGCCCTGGCCCTGCGAGGCGCCGCGGACCAGGCCGGCGATGTCGGTGAACCGCACGCTGGCCGGGACCACGCGGGCGGAGTCATAGAGCTTCGCCAGCTCGGCCAGCCGCGGGTCGGGGACGCCGACCACGCCGACGTTCGGCTCGATGGTGGCGAACGGGTAGTTGGACGCGAGCGCGCCTGCCCGGGTCAGCGCGTTGAACAGGGTGGACTTGCCGACGTTGGGCAGGCCGACAATGCCGATAGACAAACTCACCCCGTGAGTTTAGTGGCGCCGGGGAGCTAAAACTGAACCCGGTACTGGGCGGGGTCGATCCGCGCCTCGACGACCAGCGGCCGCGAGCCGGCCGGCCGGGCGCCGAAGCCGGACAGGGCCTTCTCCAGGCCCGCCGGGGTGTCGACCCGGACGCCGTTGCAGTCCATCGCCTCGGCCAGCGCGGCCAGGTCGGTCTGGCGCATCCGGGTACCCGTCGCCGGGTATCCCATCGCCTCCACCGCGGCTCCCCGGACCAGTGCGCCGTGATCCAGCCCAGGATGGCCCCGACGTGTCCGACCAGCTCGTACGCGCTGGCGTAGACCTGATCGGTGTTCGGCGTGGTGTCCAGGTGCATGACCGGGGTGGTGACGGACCACGGGCTGATCAGCTCCACCGGGTCGAAACCGGCGGCCAGGATCAGGTCGGCGCCGGCCAGCAGGTCCCACACGACACGGCGACCCGCCATGTCGAGAACGCCGGCGAATACCGGGTGGTCCTCGGGAAAGGTGCCCTTGGCCATCGGCGAGACCACCACCGGGAGGCCGGCCGCTCGGCCAGGCCGAGCAGCTCAGGGCCGGCCGCGCAGCGGAGCGCCGCGACGCCGGCCAGGATCACCGGGCGGCGGGCGGCACGCAGGACCCGCAGCGGGTCACCGTCGCCGTATACGCCGGCCGATCCCGCCGCCGGGGCCAGCGGGGGCAGCGTGACCGCGGCCGGCCCAGCCGCGGGGCCGGCCCACGCGTCCGCGCAGACGGTCAGGTGGACGGCGCCCGGACGCTCGGCGACGGCGGTGCGCAGCGCCTTGCGGATGACCGTGTCGCCGAGGCCGGGTCCAGGCGCAGGGCCAGCTTCGTCACCGGCGCGAACATCCGGCCGTGATCGACGACCTGGTGGGTGAAGAACTGCTCGCGGACACTCTCGATCTGGCCGCAGACCGCCAGCACAGGCACCCGGTCCAGGTTGGCCGCGGCCACGCCGTTCAGCATCGCCGTCGACCCGGGGCCGAGGGTGGACAGGCACACTCCGGGCAGGCCGGTGGCCATCGCCGCCGCTTCGGCCATGAACGCGGCCGTGCCCTCGCGCGCCGCTGACACCAGCTCGATGCCCCGGTGCCTGGCGGCCTCCATGAAGTCGATGACGGACTCGCCCGGATAGCCGAAGATGTGCCGCACGCGGCCGCCTGGACGTCAGCCGGCCAGCAGTCCGGCCGTTGACGCCTGGGTCATCGGCCCCATTGTGGCGGAAGGTGGTCCAGGGCTGATACCAGGGACCGTTCGGGAGAATTGATACGGCGGGCGTGTCGCCGCCCGGGGTTCGCGACTTACGGTGAGACCATGGCTGCATATGAGTGCGATCTCGCTGCTTGCCGGACTGCTGCTCGGGATCGTCATCGGGGCAGCGATCGGATACCTGTTCGCCCGCGGCAGGCTCGCCGCCGCGCAGGAGCGAGCGCGCGCCGCCGATGACCGCGCCGCCCTGGTCGAGGGCCAGCTCGCGGAGCGGTTCCAGGTCCTTTCCGCGCAGGCGATGGACGCCAGTACGGCGCGGTTCCTCGAGGTCGCTGAGGGACGGCTGCAGGCGGCGAACGCGAACGCGGCCAGCGACCTTGAGACCCGGCGCGCGGCCGTCGAGCACCTGGTCGGCCCGCTGCGGGAAACCCTGGCCCGGGTCGAGGCGCAGCTGCGGGCGTCCGACGAGGACCGGTCGCGATCGCACGCCGCCCTCGCCGAGCAGGTCCACATCGCGCGGCAGACCTCCGAGCAGCTGCGGATCCAGACGCAGGCGCTGGTCACCGCGCTGCGGCGGCCCGAGGCCCGGGGACGCTGGGGCGAGCTGCAGCTGCGCCGCGTGGTCGAGCTGGCCGGGATGAGCGCCCGCTGCGATTTCGATGAGCAGGTCTTGGTGCCCGCCCCGGACGGCGCGCTGCGCCCGGACATGGTAGTACGGCTGGCCGGGGGCAAGAACATCGTGGTGGACTCCAAGGTATCGCTCGCCGCCTACCTGGAAGCCGCGGAGTCCGATCTGGACGAGATGCGCGCGGCCAGGATGGACGCGCACGCCCGGCACCTGCGGGAGCACGTGGACCGGCTGGCGGCCAAGGCTTACTGGGCGGCGCTGAGCCCGTCCCCCGAGTTCGTGATCTTGTTCATTCCCGGCGAGGCGTTCCTGGCCCCGGCGCTGGAACGGGACCCCGGGCTGCTGGAGTACGCGCTCACCCGCAAGGTGCATATCGCCACTCCGACCACGTTGGTCACGATGCTGCGCACGGCCCAGTACGCCTGGCAGCAGGCGGCGCTGGCCGAGAACGCCCGCGCGGTCTTCGACCTGGGCCGCGAGCTGTACGAGCGGATCGGCAGCCTGGGGCGGCACGTGGACCGGCTGGGCCGCGCGCTGACCACGGCCGTGTCCACCTACAACCAGACGGTTGGCTCGCTGGAGGGCCGGGTGCTGGTCAGCGCCAGGAAGCTGAACGAACTCGGCGTCGTCGACGCGGAGCTGGCCGCGCCCGCGCCGGTGGAGGAAACGACCAGGGCGCTGGCCGCTCCCGAACTGGCCGCTCCCGAACTGGCCGCACCCGAGCTCGGGCCCGGCCTGGTGCGTGCCGTTCGATGACGCAGACCCGGGCTCCGGCCGGCCAGCCAGGGACGCGGCACTCGCCGCGCCTCGAGCCGCCGGGCACGATCAGGCTGACCGGGCGCGGCGCGGTGGTGGCGCTGGTCGCGGCGTGCCTGTCCGGCCTGCTGATAGCGTCCTGGACGGGCTGGAGCGCCCTGGGGGACGCGCTGTTCGTTATGAGCTGCGGCGTGGTCGCCTCCTACACCAGGACGGCCGGCCTGCGCACGGTCGTGGTGTGCCCGCCGCTGGCGTTCCTCGTCGCGGCGGTCTGCGTCGAGCTGATCGCCGCGCCGGACGCCTTCTCCGCCGCCGCCGGCATCCTGGTCACGCTGGGGACCTCGGCTCCGTGGCTGTTCACGGGAACGGCCCTGGTTGTCGCGATCGCCTTCGGCCGCGGTTACCGGCCGCGGCCGCCCGCGCACCCGGTGATCGCCGGCCTGGTCGAGGCGGTGCGGGACGGCTGGGCCCGGCGCCGGTTAGCTCGGTTCCCCAGGGAATAGGCGGCTTAGCAGCTCGTCGCTGGCGTCGGCGTCGGCCTGCATCGCCGCTTCCTTGTCCTCGGACCGGGCGGCAAGCAGTGCGACCTCGTTGACCGAGGCGAGCAGCACATGGGCCATGGTGCCGACCAGTTCCGGCCGCAGCCGGCCCTGATTGGCGATGAGCTGCAGCACCATCCGGATCAGGCCGAGGGCGTGGTCTTCCTCCATGGCCCGCCATCGTTCCCAGCCGAGCACGGACGGAGCGTCGATCAGCAGGATCCGCCGTACCACCGGGTCGCCCGCGAGCCGGATCCAGGCGAGGAACCCGGCACGCATGGCCGCCACCGTCGGCACCAACGCCTACCTGTGGCGCAACGTCATCGGCGCGCTGCGGGCGCCGCGCCGCTGCATCGCCGTGGACCTCCCGCTGGACGGCGCCCGGCTGTTCTTTCCTGACGAACGACCGATGGATCTCGTGCCCCACCTAGCGGAGCACTGGACCGCAATCCGGCACTGACCGGCGTTTTAAGCGGTTCCTGAGGTCCGCAGCTCGCGCGGCAGCGCGAACGTCATGTGCTCCTCGACCGCCTCGACTTCCTCCACGTCACCGAACCCGGCGGCGGCCAGCTTGACCAGCACGGCGGCGACCAGTTCCTCTGGCACCGAGGCTCCGCTGGTCACGCCGACCGTCGTCACCCCGTCCAGCCACTGCTCCTCGACCTCGCCGGCGTCGTCGACCAGGTGGGCGGCGGCCGCGCCGTAGTCCCTGGCCACCTCGACCAGCCGGACCGAGTTCGAGGAGTTGGGCGAGCCCACCACGATGACCAGTTCGGCCTGGGCGGCGATGACCTTGACCGCGGCCTGGCGGTTCTGGGTGGCGTAGCAGATGTCATCGCTCGGCGGATCGAGCAGCGCCGGGAAACGCTCGCGCAGCGCGTTGACGGTCTCGACGGTCTCGTCCACCGACAAGGTGGTCTGGGACAGCCAGACCACCTTGGACGGATCCCTGACCTCCACCTCCGTCGCCCCGGCCGCGCCGTCCACCAGCCGGACGCTAGCCGGCGCCTCGCCCGCCGTCCCCACGACCTCCTCGTGCCCCGTGTGGCCGACCAGCAAGATGTCGTAGTCCCTGGCGGCGTACCGGCGGGCCTCGTTGTGCACCTTGGTCACCAGCGGGCAGGTCGCGTCGATCGCCCGCAGGCCGCGGCGCTCCGCGTCCAGGCGGACCTCGGGGGCGATGCCGTGCGCGGAGAACACGACGACCGCGCCGGGCGGCACCTCGTCGACCTCCGCCACGAAGATCGCGCCACGCTTCTCCAGCGAGCTGACGACGTACGTATTGTGGACGATCTGCCTGCGCACGTAGACGGGCGGCCCGAACCGGTCCAAGGCCGTCTCGACCGCTTGCACCGCCCGGTCAACCCCGGCGCAGTAGCCGCGGGGCTTGGCGAGCAGGACCCGTCGCGGCGTCTGGCTGGAGACCGTCACCTCAGCACTAGTCACAGCTCTAGGTTACGTACGAGCCGCAAAGACACGCCAAAGGGGATGCTCCAGTCCCTGGTGTTGCGGCGCACGGCCAGAAGGCGCGAAGATTACCCGTCAGGGAACACGCGCTGGCTAACGGCAGTGCATAGGCGCCAGGGGCCGCCGAGAAGGCTACCTGGGGGCCGGGAGGTGCCAGTCGCCGATTGTGAGGCACCCCATCTTCTAGGGAGAGTGTGACATGCGCGTTCCGCAGGTCAGCGAACGCATAAAGGAAGCCCCCGCGCAGGCTCTTCGCGGCGTTTTCGCCGGGATCGGCCAGTTGCTGCTGATCACCGACAAGCTCAGGCACAAGACGCCCGCATACCACAGCGTGCCGCCAACCAGCCAGCCCGAGCCGTCGGAGACGGCGACGGAGATGACGATCACCGAGCCGGCCGCCCCACGGGAAGAGGTGGCAGCACCACCAGCCCCGGCAGCACCAGCCCCCGATCAGCCTGGCTCCGGCTCCGAAGCTAGTGAAGCCCAGGGACTTCGATAAGACGGGGAACGTGCGGCTGCTCGACGACGAGGAGAATCCCCCCGCGGCGGAAATCCCGGCTGCGGCCGCCAGCCCGGCGACGGCTGAGGTTCCGGCTGAGGTTCCGGCTATGGCGGAGAGCGAGACCGCGGCGACCGGGCTGCCGCTGGCCAATTACGACGAGCTGTCCGTCGCCTCGCTCCGCGCGCGGCTGCGGAGCCTTGACGTCGCGCAGCTCGGGCAGCTGATCGAGTACGAGCGGGCGCACGAGGCCCGGGCCGAGCTGATCGTCATGTTCGAGCGCCGGATCGCCAAGCTGGAGGCAGAAGGTTAGTGTCGCTCGAGACGTCGGCTGAGTCCCCCGTTCCGGTCCGGACGGTCCTTCAGCTGGTCGGCGGGTGGATCGGCCGGCTGGGCCGGGTCTGGGTGGAAGGGCAGATCGCCGAGTGCGCGGTACGCGGCAACGCCGTGTTCCTAACCCTGCGCGACCCGATCGCGGCCGTGTCGGTGCGGGTCATCTGCTCCCGGCAGGTGTTCGACGCCGCCGAGCCCACGCCGGCCGACGGGGCCAGGGTCGTCATCTGGGCCCGGCCGGACTTCAACGCCAACCGGGGCTCGTTCGCGCTGACCGCACTGGAGATCCGCGCCGTCGGCGTCGGCGAGCTGCTGGCCCGGCTGGAAAGGCTGCGCCGCCAGCTGGCCGCAGAAGGGCTTTTTTCTGCCGAACGGAAGCGGGTTCTTCCGTTCCTCCCCGGTGTCATCGGGCTCATCTGCGGACGCGATTCGGCTGCACAGCGCGACGTCATGCAGAACGCGGGCCGTCGCTGGCCCGCCGTCCGGTTCCGGGTCGAGCAGACCGCGGTGCAGGGCTCGTACGCGGTGCCGGAGGTGATCGACGCGCTGAGCCGCCTCGACGCGGACCCGGAGGTGGACGTGATCGTGATCGCCCGCGGCGGCGGTTCGCTCGAAGACCTGCTCCCTTTCTCCGACGAGACGCTGATCAGGGCGGTCGCCGCCAGCCGGACGCCGGTGGTGAGCGCGATCGGCCACGAGCAGGACACGCCGCTGCTCGACTACGTGGCCGATGTCCGCGCCTCCACGCCGACCGACGCGGCCAAGCGGGTGGTGCCCGACGTCGCCGAGCAGCTCGCGCTCGTCAGCCAGCTGCGCGACCGGGCCCGCCGGTCCCTGACCGGCTGGCTCGACCGCGAGACCGCCTGGCTGGCGGCGGTCAGGTCCCGGCCCGCGCTGGCCGACCCGGTACGGGAAATCGAGCGCCAGGCCGAACGGGTCGATGCGCTCCTGCAGCGGGCCAGGATGTCGCTGGACACCAGCTTGACCAGGGGCCGCGACGACGTGGCTCATACCAGGGCCCGCCTGCTCGCGCTGTCGCCCGCGTCGACGCTGCGCCGCGGCTACGCGATCGTCCAGCACGCGGGCGACGGCGTGGTCCGCAGCGCGGCCGAGGTGCAGCCGGGCGAGACGCTGACGGTCCGGTTCGCCGCCGATCAGCTCACCGTCCGGGCCGGGGCTGACGGCGATGACCGATAGGGTCGGGGGCGTGGCAGACGGCGGCGCTGACGCGCTTTCCTACGAGCAGGCCAGGGACAAGCTGGCCGCGGTGGTCAAGCGCCTCGAGGCGGGCGGCCTGACCCTGGAGCAGTCGCTCGAGCTGTGGGAACGCGGCGAGCGGCTCGCGGCGGTATGCGGTGAGTGGCTGGATGGCGCGCGCGCCAGGCTCGCCACCGCGATGGCCAAGCGCGACAACCCCGACGCGGCGGGGCCCGAAGGGGACACCGCGCCGTTCTGACGCTGCGCCGTTCTCACGCTGGCCTGCTCGGTTTGACGTCCTCCCGGCTGGGCAACCCACGGGCAGGCGAGAGCAAGGCGGCGGCGGATGAACCCAGTCGAGCGAGTGATCAGGAAAGCGGACGCCACCCAGCAGCGTTTCACGCTCACTGCCTTCATCGTCGCGGTGGCGAAGAAGTACGGGGACGACAACGGCGGCGTCCTGGCTTCCAACCTTGCATATTCCTCGTTCGTCTCCATCTTCCCGCTGCTGCTTGTCCTGGTGACGATCCTGGGCTACGCCGCCTCGGTCGACCCGTCGTTCAAGACCGATGCCCTGAACGCGGTGGCCAGCCAGGTCCCGCTCATCGGCCATACGCTGACGGAGAATGTGCACCAGCTCCAGCGCTCAAGCGTCATCGGGCTGATCGTCGGCCTGGTCGGCCTGATCTGGGGCGCGACCGGACTGGCCCAGGCCGGCCTGTTCACGATGGAGCAGGTGTGGAACCTGCCCGGGCCCGCGAGGCCCGGCTATTTCCAGCGGCTCGGGCGCGCGGGCCTGTTCCTCTGCCTGCTCGGCGGCGGCGTGATCGCGACTACCCTGCTGGCCAGCCTCAACACCTACGGCCCGGCGGTGGCGTCCCGGCTGCACATCGAGCACAGTGCCACCGTGCTTGTCGTCCTCGCCGAGGTGCTGGCCGCAGCCCTCAACGCGGGCATGTACATCGGTGCCTTCCGTGCCCTGACGCCGAAGGGGGTGCCGACAAGGACCCTGCTGCCCGGGGCCATCACGGGCGGGATCGGCTGGACGTTGCTGCAGGTCCTCGGCACCTACCTGGTGCACCATTTCCTGCACAGCGACTCCGTCTACGGCGTATTCGCTACCGTGCTCGGCTTGCTGGCCTGGATTTACCTGGCCGTAGAGGTCACCGTCTACAGCGCGGAGATCAACGTCGTGCTATCGCGGCGGCTGTGGCCGCGGTCGATCATCCAGCCGCCGCTCACCGAGGCCGACCGCACCAGCATGGCCCTGCAGGCCCTGCAGAACCAGCGGCGTCCCGAGCAGCACGTCGAGGTGACGTTCGACTCAGGCGACGACGAGACGAAGTGAGGCGCCGAGCTCACGCAGCCCGGGTCATAGGATTTGGTTCTACCGTCAGCGGGAAGGACGCCATCATGAGCGCGGAAAAGCAGGCGCACGAGCCAGACAACCACGCCCCCGACCGCAACCTGGCGCTCGAACTCGCCAGGGTGACCGAGGCCGCGTCGATGGCCGCGGCCCGGTGGGTGGGCCGGGGCGACAAGAACGGGGCGGACGGCGCCGCGGTGAACGCGATGCGGCTGCTGATCAACTCGGTGTCGATGCGCGGCGTGGTGGTCATCGGCGAGGGCGAGAAGGACGACGCGCCGATGCTGTTCAACGGCGAGGAGGTCGGCGACGGCACCGGCGCGGCCTGCGACGTCGCGGTCGACCCGATCGACGGCACCCGGCTGACCGCCAACGGCATGCCGAACGCGCTCTCGGTCCTGGCGGTGGCCGGCCGCGGCTCGATGTACGACCCGTCCGCCGTGTTCTACATGGACAAGCTGGCCACCGGCCCCGAGGCGGCGGGCATGGTGGACATCGACGCGCCGCCGGCCGCCAACATCTTGGCCGTGGCCAAGGGCAAGGGCTGCTCGCCGCAGGACGTCACCGTGATCATCCTGGACCGCCCCCGGCACGCCGGGCTCGTCTCCGAGGTCCGCGCGAGCGGCGCCCGGATTCACCTGATCACCGACGGAGACGTGGCCGGCGCCATCATGGCCGCCCGCGAGGGCACCGGCATCGACCTGATGCTCGGCATCGGGGGCACCCCGGAGGGCATCATCGCCGCCTGCGCGCTGAAATGCCTCGGCGGGGTCATCCTCGGCAAGCTCGCGCCCAGGGACGAGGCAGAGCGCCGCCGCGCGCTCGACGCCGGCCACGACCTGAACCGCGTGCTCACCACCGACGACCTGGTCACCTCCGATGACGTGTTCTTCGCGGCCACCGGGGTCACCGACGGCGAACTGGTCGACGGCGTGCGGTACCTGCGCGGGCACGCGACCACTCATTCCATGGTCATGCGCTCCCGCTCGGGCACCATCCGCAGCATCAAGAGCGAGCATCAGCTGTGGAAGCTGCGCGCTTATTCTTCGGTCAACTTCGGCTGAGCCACGTCGAACAGGTCCAGACCGTCGCCAGGCACCGATAAACTCCGGCTGAGCCCCGTCAAATAGGGCTGGGTCAGCTCCGGCTGAAGAGGCGGAAACGGCGGTTCTTCGGCGGCGTGCGCACGGTCAGCTCGCCGCCTAGGACCAGCGCCCTGACCTCGATCACCGGCATGTCGGGGCCTGCGGGCGGCGGGGTGCCGCCGCGCTTGCGGCCGAGCACCATGTGCCCGCTCACGACGACGGACACGCCGTCAGGCACGATCAGCCGCAGCTTGCCCCCGAACACCGTCGCGTACAGCTGCACCCGGCTGACCTGGAGTATCGCCTGGGTGAAGTCGACCTCGACCTCTCCGAACATGGCCGTCACCGTGAGGTTCTCCGGCACCACCCAGCGGCCGTCGCGCCGGGCCGGGCCGAAGATCCCGGCGATGACCTTGCCTCCGTCCAGGCGCACCGGCTGCGCGGACGGCACGGCCAGGTCGGCGGTCAGCTCGGCGAGCTCACCGAGCGTCCGGGCCGAGAAGGCACGCTGGACCCGGTCCGCGTGCTCGTCCGCGGTGAGCCGCCCGTCGCTCATCGCCTCGGCGAGCAGAACGAGGACCCGGTCCCGGTCAGCGTCGGACGCGCGCAAGTCACGAGGCGCCTGCCGTGGGCTCATGGTTTGAAACTACCGCGTCCTGGCCGGTGGGGCATGTTATCGACCTGCTGTACGCGACGGGGTTGAACGTGCTACCCATGTTCCATGACAGACGGAACGATCGAAACGGTGACGGGACGGGCCAGCCAGGAGGAGATCCGGCTGGTCCGGTTCCTGTACGCCGACCATGGCGGCATCATCCGCGGAAAGGCCGCGGGCACGACGCGGCTGCGGGAACGCATGGCCAGCGGCATCGGGCACACGGTCGCGATGATGGCGATGTCCATGCTCGACCAGCTGCAGCCGGTCGCCGGAATGGGCCCGGTGGGCGAGGTCAGGATCGTGCCCGACCCGGAAACCTTCGTGACGCTCCCTTACGCGCCAGGCGCCGGCGCGATGCTCGCGGACCTGGTCAAGCCGGACGGATCGCCGTGGGAGGCGTGCCCGCGGACCTTCCTCAAGCAGGCCATCGTGGAACTGGCCGGCGAGGGCTACGGAATGCAGGCGGCCTTCGAGCCCGAGTTCACGATCGGCCGGCGCGAGTCCTCGCCCGGCGGCCCGTCCATCCCGGACCGGCTCATCCCGCTCGACGACAGCCTGTGCTACTCGGCTACCGGCTTCCACCTCGCGCACGACTTCACCATGGAACTCGTCGCGGCGCTCGAGGAGCAGGGCCTCGAGGTCGAGCACTACTACCCCGAACTCGGCCACGGCCAGCACGAGCTTTCCATCAGGCACGCGGGCGCCCTGCGCGCCGCCGACAACCACGTGCTCTACCGGGAGAGCGTCCGCGGCGTGGCGTTCAGGCACGGCCTGTGGGCGAGCCTGGCCCCCAAGCCGATTCCCGACCAGGCGGGCAACGGCACGCACCTGCATGCCTCGCTCACCGACCTGCTGCCCGACGGCGCGCCGGGCGGGCGCAACGCGTTCGCCGATCCGGCTGACCGCTACGGCCTGTCCCAGGTCGGCTACCACTTCATCGGCGGCCTGCTGGCGCACCTGCCCGCTCTGGTCGCGCTGAGCTGCGCCAGCGTGAACAGCTACCGCCGGCTCGCGCCGCAGATGTGGGCCAGCGCGTACACCTGCTACGGGATGGACAACCGGGAAACCGCCATCCGGATCTGCTCGCGGCTGCGCGGCGACCCGGGCAGTTCGGTCAACCTGGAGCTGAAGCCGTCCGACTCCAGTGCCAACCCGTACCTCGCGCTCGGCGCGTTCATCTACGCGGGCCTGGACGGCATCCGCGGCAAGCTCGACCCGGGTGAGGCGGTGAACGTCGACCCGGCCACGCTGACCGACAGCGAGCGGGCGGCGGGCGGCACCCACCGGCTGCCCGCCTCGCTCGCCGCGGCCCTGGACGCGCTGTCCGCCGACGAAATGATGATGGACGCGCTCGGTCCGCTGCGCAGCACGGCCTACCTGGCGGTCAAGCACTCGGAGGCCGCCCACTTCGCCCACTCCACCGACCCCTACTACGAGTGCTTCCACCACTTCACCAAGCTCTGACCTTATATATTTTAGCTCTGTGAACGACATATCCGGCTCGTCCGGCGGCACGCAGGCCGCGGCGGGCGGCACCCAGGTCCTGGCGGCGGAACTGCTGGCCGCGGTCGGCGCGATCCGGCGGATCGCGCGGCGGGCAGCCCGGCTGGCCTGGCCGGACGAGCCGCTGCCCGCGGCCCAGTCCGAGCTGCTGCGGCTGGCCGCGGCGCGGCCCGGTCTCAGCGTCGCCGACGCAGCGCGTGAGCTGCGGCTGGCTCCCAACACCGTGAGCACGCTGGTCGGGCGGCTGACCGCCGCGGGCCTGCTGGACCGCAGCCGCGCGGTAGCCGACGGGCGTTCGGTGCGGCTCAGCGTGACCGGTAAGGGCGCGCAGCGCATCGCGGGCTGGCGCGACCTGCGCACCGAACTGGCGGCCCGGGCCCTGGATCAGCTCAGCGCCGGCGACCGGCAGGCCATCGCGGCCGCCCTGCCCGCGCTACTGCGGTTCGCCGCGCAGCTGGACGAGGAGTACGGCGGCGGCGCCGCTGCTGAGCCGGACGCGGACGGGGGCACCGCGTGCTTAGCAAACATCGCGCGGACGGGGGCACCGCACGGCGCGGCGCCGCCGCATAGCGTCACGATACAAGTTCCCCCATTCATGTACAAGTCGCGCGGAGCGAGACATGCCGTTTGTTTCGTCATGTCTCAACCTGAAACACCACCGGTTCCCGCCCGTTTGCGTCCGCAAGCTACGGAATCAGTTGCGGCCTGGGCCGGGCTTAAGCTAGCGGGAGACCCCTGCCGGGAGAGAGGTGCAGACGCGTGCCCGAGTTCACGTATACCGACCTGCTGCCGCTTGGCGGCGACGGCACCAGCTACCGCAAGCTGACAGGTGACGCAGTGTTGCACCACGGCTCGTTCGGAAGAAATTTTCTCGAAGTGGAGCCGCAACTGCTCACCGGCCTGACCGCCGCGGCCATGCACGACATCGCCCACCTGCTGCGGCCCGCGCACCTGCGCCAGCTACGGTCCATCCTGGACGATGAGGAAGCGTCCCCCAACGACCGGTACGTCGCCCGCGACCTGCTGAAGAACGCGTGCATCGCGGCCGGGGGCATCCTGCCGATGTGCCAGGACACCGGTACCGCCATCGTGATGGGCAAGCGCGGCCAGCACGTGCTCACCGACGGGCGCGACGAGGAGCACATCTCGCGCGGCATCTACGACGCGTACACCACGCTGAACCTGCGGTATTCGCAGCTGGCGCCGCTGACCATGTGGGACGAGCGGAACACGGGCAGCAACCTGCCCGCCCAGGTGGAGATCTACGCCACTGGCGGGGACGAGTACAAGTTCCTGTTCATGGCCAAGGGCGGCGGGTCGGCGAACAAGTCGTTCCTGTACCAGGAGACCAAGGCCGTGCTGAACCCGGCGCGGATGCTGTCCTTCCTCGAGGAGAAGATCCGCTCGCTGGGCACGGCCGCGTGCCCGCCGTACCACCTGGCCATCGTGGTCGGCGGGACGAGCGCCGAGTTCGCGCTGAAGACCGCCAAGTACGCGTCGGCGAAATACCTGGACACGCTGCCGTCATCCGGGTCGGCGGCGGGGCACGGGTTCCGGGACCGCGAGCTCGAGGAGCAGGTGCTCGGCATCACCAGGAAGATCGGCATCGGCGCCCAGTTCGGCGGCAAGTACTTCTGCCATGACGTGCGGGTGATCCGGTTGCCCAGGCACGGCGCGTCCTGCCCGGTCGCGATCGCGGTGTCGTGCTCGGCCGACCGGCAGGCGCTCGGCAAGATCACCAAAGACGGGGTGTTCCTCGAACAGCTCGAGACCGACCCGGCGCAGTACCTGCCGGATCCCGAGTCGGCCGAGGACGAGGGCGAGGTGGTGAACATCGACCTGAACCAGCCGATGGACGCGATCAGGGCGCAGCTGACCAGGTACCCGGTGCGCACCCGGGTCTCGCTGACCGGGTCGCTGGTCGTCGCGCGGGACATCGCGCACGCCAAGATCGCCGAACTCCTCGACGCGGGCGAGCCGATGCCTTCGTATCTGCGTGACCACCCCGTGTACTACGCCGGGCCGGCCAAGACGCCTAGCGGGTACGCGTCCGGGTCGTTTGGGCCGACGACGGCCGGGCGGATGGATTCCTACGTGGACCGGTTCCAGGCAGCCGGCGGCTCGCTGGTCATGCTGGCCAAGGGGAACAGGTCGGCGGCCGTGACGGCCGCGTGCAAGCAGTACGGCGGGTTCTACCTCGGCTCGATCGGCGGCGCGGCGGCGCGGCTGGCCCAGGACTGCATCACCAGGGTCGAGGTGCTCGAGTACCCCGAACTCGGCATGGAGGCCGTCTGGAAGATCGAGGTGCGCGACTTCCCCGCCTTCATCGTGGTCGACGACAAGGGGAACGACTTCTTCGCGGACCCGTCCGGGCCGGTGCTGCAGATCGGCGCGCATCCGTGAGGACAGGCGGGGCTCGCGGTGACTGACAGTAAACAATCTGGCGACACTTAATCGATGCTTAGCCGTCCCCCAGAGACCTTTCAGCGAACACCGTGTAGGGTCCGCCTATGCACCCTTTGGCGGACACCGGGCGGGTGATCGCCGGGCGGTACCGTCTGCAGGCCCCCATCGGCCGTGGCGCCATGGGCGTGGTCTGGCGTGCCCGCGATCAGCTCCTGGACCGTGATGTCGCGGTCAAGGAGGTCAAGATCGCCGATACGCTCACCGATCAGGAACGGGCGCACGCGTACCAGCGGACCCTGCGCGAGGCCAAGACCGCCGCCCGGCTCAACCACCCGGCCGTGGTCACCGTGTACGACGTAGCCGAGGACGAAGGCCGTCCCTGGATCGTCATGCAGCTGATCGACGCGCAGTCGCTGGACCAGGTGCTCGCGAGTTCGGGGCCGCTGTCGCCGCGCCGGGCCGCCGAGATGGGCCGCCAGTTGCTCTCCGCGCTGAGCGTCGCGCACGCCGCCGGGGTAATGCACAGGGACGTCAAGCCGAGCAACGTCCTGCTCGGCCACGACGACCGGGCGGTGCTGACCGACTTCGGCATCGCCACCTTCCAGGGCGACCCCAAGCTCACCCAGACCGGCATGGTGATGGGCTCGCCTGGATTCACCGCACCCGAGCGGATCCGCGGCGAGGACGCGTCGCCAGCGTCCGACCTGTGGTCACTCGGCGCGACCCTGTTCGCGGCGGTCGAAGGGCACGGCCCGTTCGAGAAGCGCGGCGGGGCGGTCACGACCATGTCCGCGATCATCAACGAAGACGCGCCCGACGCGCCGACGGCGGGCGCTCTCGGACCGGTGATCGCCGCGCTGCTGCGCCGCGAGCCGGCTGACCGCCCGAACGCGGCCCGGGCCGCCCGGATGATCACCGACGTGCTGCCGCTGCTTGCCGACCGGACTCCGGGCTCTGCGGCTGGCTACGTCCCCACCGCCATTTCCGCGTCACCGCAGCTGAAACCGCCGGGGCCGGGGCCCGTCCGGCCCAGGATGCCGCAGCCAGGCGAGACGGCGACGCCGGGCACCGGCCAGCCCGGGGACCAGTACACCGGCCCGCCCAGGGATCAGTACGGCGCCCCGCCCAGGGACCAGTACACTGGCCCGCCGAGGGACCAGCACGGCCAGCCGACCCCGGCCCAGGCTGCGCCGACCGCGCCGCAGCCGGTTCACGGCGGATCCGCGGGGAACGCGCCGGGGTCAGGGTCCTCGGCCCGGCCGGCCGGGCCGCCGCCTGATTTCTCGTCCTGGTATGACCCCGCGCCCAGGTCGGGCTCGGCGTCCCAGCAGGGTTACGAAGCCCGGCCCCCGTCCGGGGCCGGATACCAGTCACCGCCCGGCTACAGTCCAGGGCCGCCGGCTGATTCCGGCCGTCAGCCCCAGCCGGGCCCGGGGTACGCACCGGTCCGGCGGCAGAAGCCGGGGCTGGGGTGGAAGATCGCCGTCGCGGTGCTGGCCCTGATCGGCGTGGGCGCCGGCATCACCGCGGTCTTGCTGCTGCAGCACAATAATTCCGCGACGCCAGGGGGCAACCCGACGACGCCCGCGCCCGCCGGTTCGCCCCCGCAGATCGTGGCCGCCATCAACGACCAGCCCCCCAGCTCGCTGCCAGCCGGCTACGCGACCTACTCCTGGTCGGCCGCGACCGGCGAGAAGGCGGGCTTCACGCTGGCCGCGCCGACCAGCTGGACCAGGTCCACCAGCGGTTACCAGACGTACCTCAGGGATCCGTCGGCGGCCAACACGAACCTGCTCGTGGACCTCACGCCGCACACCTACATGGGTGACATGCTGCGCGAGGCGGAGTACATCAAGAACCAGTCGGTGTCCAGCTTCCCCGGCTACAAGCAGGTCAATCTCCAGCGGCTGACGATCCGGGGCCAGCCCGGGGCCTTCTGGAAGTTCACCTGGAACGATCGGGGCGTCCCGCAGACGGCCATCGACCTGCTCTACGTGGCTCAGACCTCGGCGGGCCCGCAGTCGTACGCGCTGTACATGACCGCGCCAACCAGCATGTGGGATCAGGCCCAGCTGAAGTCGGTGTTCGACGAGATGATGGAGACCTTCCAGCCGAAGGCGTAAGCCGCTAGCGCGCAGCCAGTGCGCAGGTCCGGGTAACCGGCTCGGGGCGCTGGCCGTTATCGTGTGTTATGTCACCCCTGATAGAGGGCATGATGTCACGCAAAGATTTTAAATCGGCTTCCTGGACCCGGGCAGCGCCTGCGGGATGCCGTAGGCAATCTACGATCAGTAATACCCGTTGGCTTCTTCGAAGGCCCAGGCGCCACAGGGATTGCCGTACGTGGTCTTGATATAGCTCAGTCCCCACCTGATCTGGGTCGCCGGGTTCGTCTGCCAGTCCGCTCCGGCGCTGGACATCTTGCTGCCCGGCAGCGCCTGCGGGATACCGTAGGCGCCACTCGCGTTCTCCGCGTCGTACCGCCAGCCGCTCTCCCGGTTCCAGATGTCCTGCAGGCAGCCGAAGTAGGTCTGCGGGCTGAATCCGAAGCTGGCCATCATGGCGTAGGCGGTGGACTGCGCGGTGCCCGGGTCGGGCGGCGTGGAGGTGACGTAGGTGACCGCACCGCCGGCCGAGCCGGTGCCCGCCCCCGTCGCGGCCGCCGGGTTGGCCGCCGCGACTTCCGCCGGCGAGGCCAGCTTCGGCTTGGCCACCACGGTCAGCGTGCGCGCTGCGGTAGTCATCGCGATCAGCTGCTCGCGCTCGGCTTCCAGGGCGGCCATCGTGTGGCTGCCCGGCACCAGCTCGATGGCCTGGACGGCGCTGAACGCGCTCGTTCCCGGGCTGAAGACCAAAGCGCCCACCGCCACCGCGATGACCACGATCACGGCAATAACAGCAGCCGGGAGAACAATGCCGAAACGTCGGATCAAGCCCCGCTTACGCCGACTGCTGCGAGCCCCGGTCCGGTGTCGCGACAACGCAATCCTTTCGTTTCGGCCATACCCGGCCCGCGCGGGCAAACAATGCTGCGCCGCCGAACCGCCGCGCTGACCTGATGCGCCGCCCGGGCCGCCGCACATAAGTACCGCTGGCGCTCAAGAATGCCAGAAAGCCCCGCCGGGCGCGCAGGACTTGCGCGAGAAAACCATCGGCGGGTTTACCAAACGGCCTGTGACCCTGATCACAAGACAATAACACTCTTAGTAACTGATGCGATCAAGAAGTTACAACCTGCATGCGGCCCAGTGTGATCTTCCGCACTTCCTGCTGTCAGCACTTCGTGGCCTTCGAGGGTGCCGAGGGAGGGCTGGACGGCTGGCTTCGTCCTGCGCAAGGGGGCGCCCAACATAACGCATCAGTAACCCCGGAACCGCGGGCAAAGCCAGCCCGGGCCGCTACCAGTTGAGGGCCTCGGCGGCACTGCGGTACTCGAACAGTTCGGTCTTGTCGAACCACAGGTCCACCTCGTACTGCGCTTCTTCCCGGTTGCCCGAGGCGTGCACGAGGTTGGCGACGGCCTTGCCGGTAGCGGCGGCGACGGCCTTGGACTGATGGGCGAAGTCGCCCCGGATCGACCCGGGCTGGGCCTCGTTCGGGTAGGTGGTCCCGACGATCTTGCGCACGGTGGCGACCGCGTCTTCGCCCTCGAGCACGAACGCGATGACCGGCCCGCGCTGCATGAAGGTGGCGGTGGCGTCGTAGACGGCCGCGCCGAGCCGCTCCTCCAGGTCGAAGTAGTGCTTGCGGGCGAAGTCTGCGTCCATCTCGCGCATTTTCATGCCGATGATCTTCAGCGACGCGTCTTCGAACCGCTGGGTGATGCGTCCGGCCAGGCCGCGGACGACGGCATCCGGCTTCAGCACGACAAGCGTGCGCTCCTGCAACTGCTGAGAGTCGGCCACAGTGATCCTTCCCCTATTCGTGAATGGACACAGGGTAGCGGCCCCCGCTTACAGCGCGGCATACCGGCAGAGGCGCGGTCACGTCTACCGGTGATGTGGTAGCCGCCGATGGAACTCATCCCGGCCAGCAGCACGCCGGTGCCCCGCCGCTGCCGCGGATCGCCTGCGACAGACCGTAATGGTTCGTTAACATTTCGCGGCAATCGGCATTATTCTGGTTGCGGGCACGGTAAGAAACGAATATAATAGCGATTATACGTCCACTGATATGAGATGTACATGACTTCATTCGAACATGCAGGGAAAGGAGGTCTGCCTGCCCCGCGCCCGCTCGCCTTCGGCATCGTTAGCTGCGGTGATGTCGGCAAACCCGAGCCTGTGCCCGGTCTGGGGCGCGCGCGCCCTCCGATGTGGCCGGGCCCCTGGGTCGTGGAGGCAGCCGCCATGTCGCTTGAACACGTTGCGAACTTGGTTGAACTCATTGCGTGGCCGCCCCGTATTACTGGTTGCTGGTCATTTGTCCATGCAGATGTTCTCGGCGATCGGCGGCAGTCGGTTCCAAACCGAGACTTCAAGGCGCACAATGGACCGCGAGACCGGCACGAAGGAACGGCCCCGCCTGCATCCGCAGGCGGGGAAGCGTGCGGAGGTGTAATGGTTCGCGGGCCGAACTCCGGTAACGGAATGCGATCGTCCGTGTACTATCTCGCATCGCCGGAACTCGGGTCGCCGGACCGGAGCTGGGCGCGACCTCGGGCCCGGGCGCTCGATGACGTCGATCCGCCGGGTGATGAGTGTCCGTCTCCTGGCCACGGGCCTGGCCGCGGCTGGAGCGGGGCCGGAGGCAGGTGGCTACTGTGGCCGCTCCGGGCGGTGCTGTGGGCGACGCTGCTTGTCGTGGCGTTCCGGGGGGTGACCGCCATCATTTTCAGCTCACCTGCCACGTCGCCAGGCGCCAGCACCGGATCCGCGGCCGTGGCTGGCGGGCAGTTTCCCGTCGCCCTGGCCGAGGCGTACGCGGCGGAGTTCGGCCGGGTGTACCTCAACTTCAGCCCGCAGGCGCAGGCCCAGCGGGAGCAGCTGCTCGCGGCGTTCGTGCCTGCTCGCGTGGCGGCCGCGAACCCGGACCTTGGCTGGAACGGCGCCGGGCAGCTGAGCCTGCAGACCGAGCAGGTCGCGGGCATCGCGGTGCAAGACCCGCAGCACGCGGTCGTTACGCTGCTCGCCTTGGTCAATGGGCAGCTCATGGAGCTCGGCGTGCCGATCGCCGCCGCAGGCGGCGCCGTCGTGGTCGCTGGCGAGCCTGCCTGGCTGCCGGCGCCGGGTCAGATTTCGCTGCCGCCGGCTGTTGCCCAGGGTTCGGACCCGGTGGCGCAAAGTCAGCTGAACAATGAGCTGCCTGCATTTTTCCAGGCCTTCGCCAACGGCGATAGTGCCGCACTGAACAAGTTCCTCGCGCCGGGCGTGTCGCTGACCGGGCTTGGCGGCACGGTGTCCTTTGACTCGATCGCCGCCCTTCACGTGCCGCCCGGTGGCACCAGCCGGCAGATAACGGTAAGCGTCATATGGCAGCCGCTCAGCCAGGGCGCCGCTACAGGCGCAACACTCCAGGTCACATACCGCATGTCGCTCGTTCAACAAAGCGGCGTAAAATGGTATGTAAAAGAAATCAGTGCGTCGATCGAGGCGGTGGGAGCCCAATGACCAAGACGCGGACGGCTGATGCCGTCACGTCCGCGTGCGCTCGCACCGTTTCCGGCCTACCCGCCACCGCCGCCGACCGGACTGTTTCTGGCGTACTAGCATGTACCCGGCGGGCTTCCCACCAGCCCGCCGGCCGATCTTGCCGACCAGTGCCCGCTCGCCGGCCGCTGCCGCAGCAGTGCGCCGCAGCAACGTGCCCGCCGTGTCCGCATCGGCCCGTGGACGTACATGGGCTTTACTTGTACCTGCTCCAATGGCATGCCGCGACACACTCTAGATGGTCATTTGATCCCGGAAGGGACATTTTATGTCTACTCAGATCACCGCTGCGATGGCTCCAGTGGCCTTGAGTACGCAAGGTCTGGTTACGTACCTGCAGGGCCTGTTCGGCCCGCTGTTCCTCGGCATAGTGGGGATCGTGGCGATCTTTTTTCTCTTCACCCGTGAGATTACGCGATTCGTGCAGTTCATGGTGCTCGCCGTGGCTATCGCGGTGGTTTTCTATACGCCAAGTATCGTGCAGACGCTGGCTACTGGCATAGCGAACGCGCTCGGAGTCCACTGATCCCGTTCTCACAGAAGGAGCGCGACCTAGTGGATCTTCCCACTTATACAAATATCTGGCGGATCGAAAAAAGGCTATACAAGCTCTACGACTTTCGTTTGCCGGCACCTCTGCCAATCACCTGGATTGGAGTCTTTGTCGGGATCACTGTTCCCTATGTGCTTTTCCTCATTGCGATTGGTTTGCCGTTTAACCATAATTTGGTATGGCTTTACGTATTGCCTCCCGGAGTCCTCACCTGGCTGACGACCCGGCCGGTCATTGAAAGTAAGCGGTTGCCTGAGCTGGTCAGCTCGCAGCTCAGGTACGTCGCCGAGCCGCGGACCTGGTGCCGGATGGCGCCGTTCGCGGAGAAGGACGACATCCTCGTGACGGCGCGGGTCTGGCACCTGCATCCGCCGAAGGCGCGGCCGAAGAAGGCCAAGAAGGCGCCGGTCGCCGCTGAGGCCGTGGTGGAAGTTGAGCAGGCTGAGAACGCCGCGCCGGTGACGGCGGCCGCTGGAGAGGCTGCAGCGCTGGTCATCCTGGCCCGGTCGCTGAAGGCCCGCCGCGCCGCCGCGCCGCCGTTGACAACGGCCCAGCAGTCGGCCGTCCGCCCCGGCACCTCGCAGCCGCCGCTGGCCGACCCCGTGCCTGCCGTGCCCGCCGTGCCTCCCGTTGCGACGTCTCCCGCCGCGGTATCTCCTGCTGCCGTGTCTCCCGCTCCTGCTGCCGTGTCTCCCGCTGCGGTATCTCAGCCGGCCGTGGCGCCGTCTGCGGCCCCTCAGCCTGCTGTCTCTCAGGCCGCGCAGCCGGTAGCCGCGAAACCGGCCGTCCCCGCCCCGGTGAACCCCCGGTCCGCCCGGCCCGTAACACCCCAGTCCAAGCGGGCGCCCGCCAAGGTGGCGAAGGCGCCCGCCAAGCCTGCGCAGACGCCGGTGCCCCAGCGGGCGACAGCAGGGCCCGAGTCCGGCGGCACCGAGGCCAGCCGGTCATGGCCGCGCAGCCCGTGGTCTCGTGGCTCCAAGCCGGAGGCAGGGCCGTCCGCGCCTAGCGGCGATCAGGGCTCCGAGGCTGGTCACCGCCCAGCGTGGATGTTTTCCCAGCCTCCCGCGAGCCAGGATTCCAAGGCCCTGGAAGTCTCCCACGACTGCGACCCGGGTGGGCGCGACCCCGGTGAGTCGCATGTCAAGCCGTTCACCTCAACGGCATGGCCGTCGCTCGCGGCCGGGTCCTTCGCCATTCCCGGTCCGTTCCACGAGCCAGGCCCCTTCCCCGAAGCGGGTCCCTTCCCCGAGGTAGGCCCGTTCCCCGAGGTAGGCCCGTTCCCCGAGGTAGGCCCGTTCCCCGAGGTAGGCCCGTTCCCGGACCCGAACCCGGACCCGCGCCCGCTGCGGCTACCGAGCCTGCCGTCTCGGCCGACCCTCCGGCTGGTCCTGCTGAGCGGCCCGCTCCTGTTCGAGGGCCTGCTTTTGCCCGGCGGCCACGTGTAGCTCACCGGTCTGAACCTGCTTCCGGGTCTGCCGTACCCGCTACGCCGCCAGCACCGTCTTCTTCCGAACTGGCGCCCGTGTGGCCGCAGGCGCCCGCGATATCGTCGAAGCCCCTGGCTCGCTGGTTCCTGCGGGTTCAGCCCCCCCCGCTCGTCGCCTCCGTGCAGGCTCCGCCTGCCGCGCCCGTAGCTGCCGCACCCGCACCGCCCGCCGCACCGCCTGCGGAACTGGTACCGGCGGCACCGCAATCCGCGCCTGAAGCACCCGCCCCGCCGGAACCGGGCGCGCCCGGTTCCGCTGCCCCGGCACCTCCCGCTGCAACGCCTGCGACTTCCGCGGCGCAGGCCACCGCGCCTCCGCAAGCTCCGCCCGCACCCCCCAGGTTCGTCGCTGTGGAACGGGAACGGGAGCGGGAACGGGAGCGCCCGCTGCCATCCATCGAGCGGGCGCTCAGCGGCCCGGGCAGTCGCGGTGGCACGAGCTGGCGGCGCGAGGTGAAGGTGGTCACCGGCGGTCAGGGACCGGGCAAGCGCGACAGGGAAACGCTGGACCGGGACCGCGCCAGGCTGCCGTTGGCCGGCGCCCGCCGGATCGTCGTACTCGGCTGCACCAGAGGCGCCGGGCAGACGGTAACGGCGCTGATGACCGGTCACATCCTGGCGGCCGCGCGCGGCGTACCGGTCGGGGCGCTTGACCTGAACCCTGGCCCTGCCTCGCTTGCGGCGCGGTGTGCGCCGGCTGGCTCGATCGCCGCGTTGCTCGCGACCGCGGAGGCCGGCCAGCGGGCCGGGCCAGGCGAAAGGGCCGGGCCAGGCGAAAGGGCCGGGCCAGGCGAAAGGGCCGGGCCAGGCGAAAGGGCCGGGCCAGGCGAAAGGGCCAGGCTCGACGTAATCGCGGATCCGCCGGAAGACGGCCGCGTCCCCGACGGCCGCGCCGCCGACAGGCGCCCGCTGGAGGGAGCTGATTACCAGCGGCTCGCTGACCTGCTGGCCGCACGGTATCCGCTGACCATGATCGACCCGGCGGCGATAGGGCTTACGCGGGTGCTTTCCCTGGCTGACCAGCTCGTGCTCGTCGCTCCGGCCAGCCCGGACGCGGCGACCTCGCTGGCCAACACCCAGCAGTGGCTGAGCGCGCACGGGTACGGCGAGCTGGCCGGCCGCGCCGTCACGGTGGTCAATGGGGTGAGCAGGCGGACCATGCCGGATGTGCTCATGGCCGAATCCGCGGCCAGAGGGCGCTGCCGGGCCATCGTCCGGGTGCCGTGGGACGATCTCCTGTCCGCACGGTCAGCCGCGCCAGGCGAGCCAGGCGAGCCGGCCATGCCAGCCGAGCCTGGCATGCCCTCCGCACTGAACGCGCAGACCAGGCTGGCCTATACGGCGCTGGCCGGCGTGCTCGTCGCGGGCCTGGCGGCGATCCCGGTTCCCGGAAGTCCCGGAAGGAATCCTGGTGAGCACTCGGACTAAGGGGTCTAAGGGTTCTAGGGGCCGCGCCCGGCTGGGCATCAGGTATTTCGACGATCGCATCCTGCTCACCGACACGCACGCGTGGGCGTATTACCGCATCCCTTCGGTGTCGTATGAGTTCACCACCCCCGAGGAGCGGGAGGCGCTGGCGACGAACATCACCGTCGCGCTGGCCGCGATCAGGATGCCGGACGCCGAAGTGCACCTGCGCATCGCGCACCGCTCCTACCCGGCGCACGCGTGGGCGACGGGGCTTGACGCGACCTCCGACGGCGGTCCTGGCTGGCGGGACTACCTGGAGCAGACCTACCAGCACGTCTGGGCGAAGGACTTCTGGGGCAAGGAGATCTACCTAGGGGTCAGGCTCGGCCAGCGGGGTGTGCGGGCGCAATTGTCTGGCGGCGTGATCTCGCAGTTCCGCGGCGTGTACGCGCGGGGTGAGAGCGGGCTCGGGCTCGCCGACGAGGCGGTGGGCCCGCCGGAGATCGCCAAGTGGACGGACGCGGCGGAGCGCCTCGGCCGGGCCCTGAACGCGAGCGCGCTTTCCGCCAGGCACGCCACCTCCGGCGAGATCGCCTGGCTGGTCAGGCACACGCTGATGGCGACGGCGGTCGAGCCGCTGCCGTCCGCGACCAAGCGCAGGCGCTGGGGCCTCGGCGAGATCGACATGCTCTTCGAGGGGCAGATCCACAACGGCCGGACCCTGCTGTGCCTGGAGCATTTGTCGGGGGAGTCGTACGCCGCCTTCGTCTCTTTCGCCCGCTTTCCCGATATGATGTCCTTCCCGGATGGCGAGCCATGGCTGCATTACGCCGATTCGCTGCCGTTCCCGGTCGAGATCAGCTCCCGGATGAAGCTCATTCCGCCCGCGAAGGCGAGTAAGGATGTCAGCCGCAGGCTCGCCCACGCGCGTGATATGGACGCGCACATTCGCGAGGCGGGCGCGGAGGCGCCTATTGCGCTGGCCGAGCAGATCGCCGCGGCCCGGATGCTCGAGCACGGCATTACCAAAGAACGCCTGCCGTTCGTTTACGGCTGGCACCGCCTGATTGTGGCGGCCCCGACCAGAGAACTGTGCGTCCGCCGGGTGGAGGCGGTCGTCGAGCATTACCGTGATATAGGAATCGATGTCGTCAACTCCACGGGTGATCAGTTCTCGCTGCTGTGCGAATCACTGCCCGGCGAGCGGATCAGGCTGAACTCCTACGTGCAGCGCCAGCCGCTTTATACCATCGCGGGCGGAATGCCGACCGCGACCGTGGAACTCGGCGACCGGGTCGACACGGGGTCCGGCTGGATCGGGCCGTATATCGGCGAGACTCTGGGCCGGGCGCGCTCTATCGTGCATTTCGATCCGCTGCTCCCGGCGGCTCGTAACCGGCCCACCGCGATCGCCATCACCGGTGAGCCCGGCGCCGGGAAGACGACGCTGGCCATGCTGCTCATCTACCAGCTGGCGCTGCGCGGGGCGACGGTGGCGGTGATCGACCCGAAGGGCGACGCGGAGTCGCTGGTCGAGTACCTGAGTCGGCAGGGCCGCAAAGCGCGGGTACTGCCGCTCGGCGCGGCCGCGCCCGGCTTGCTCGATCCCTTCTCCTTCGGCATGGACCTGGCCGAGAAGCGGACGATGGCCACCGAAACGCTGCGGCTGCTGCTGCCGCGGATGAGCGAGGAACGCGAGAGCGCCATGATCCAGGCGGTCGGCGCGGTGGCCGGGACCGAGCGGCCCAGCCTGGGTAAGGTCATCACCCACCTGGAGGAGTCCGACGATCCCGCCTGGAAGAACACCGGCGCGGTCATGCGGTCGATTTCGGAGATGCGGCTGGCCCGGCTGTGCTTCGCCCCGTCGGTGAACCAGCAGATCGACGCGGAAGGCTGGACCACGGTCTTCACCCTGGCCGGGCTTACGCTGCCGGACACCACGACCGGCCGCGACGACTACTCCTACGAGCAGCGGCTCTCGGTCGCCCTGCTCTACCTGGTTTCCCAGTTCGCCAGGAAGCTGCTGAACGGCATCGACCGGACCGCGCCCAAGGCCATCTTCCTGGACGAGGCCTGGGCGATCACGTCCACCCCCGAGGGCGCCAAGCTGGTGCCCGAGGTGTCGCGGATGGGCCGGTCGCGGAACACCGCGCTGATCCTGGTCTCGCAGAACGCCGGGGACCTGCTGAACGAGCAGGTCACGAACTGCCTGTCCAGCGTGTTCGCGTTCCGGTCGACCGAGCGCGGCGAGGTGGCGAACGTCATGTCGCTGCTCGGGGTAGCGCCCTCTGATGAGCACAAGGCCGTGCTCCGCTCGCTCGGCAACGGCGAGTGCATTTTCCGCGATCTGGATGACCGGGCCGGGCGGATCGGGATCGACCTGGTCTCCGACGAGCTCAGGGACTGGATCGACACCAACCCCACCCGGGCCCGCAGCCAGCCGGCCCGCACGCCCCCGGGCACCGACATACCGCCCCAGCCGGCCGAAGCGTCGTCGTAGCAGAGACAGAACCAGGAGCCCCCCTGATGGCTATCTCGCTCAAGCATCGCGCGCGGGACCGCGCTGACTCCCGGTCAGGCCGCCGTCACGCCGTGCGCTGGGTTATCCGGCTGCTCCTGCCCGCCGTGGCGCTGCTGGCCATGGCCACCCCCGCCATGGCCGCGACCAGCCACGCGACACCGGCCGCCGCGACACCGGCGGCGACCGCCACCACGACCGCCGTGGTCACGCCGGCCTTGCCCGGCGGGGTCTGCCAGGTGCCGGGCATCGGGGATATCGGCGGGCTCGTCGGGCTGTGCGCCCAGGGCTCGAGCGGGATCGTCGGCAGCCTGAACAACATCTGCGAGCCGTCGCTGCCCCAGCCCGAGCAGGCCACCGGCGGCATCGACGCGATGGTCAGCCCGCCGGCCGCCGCGGCCGGCGGCAAGACGCTGTACGACAACTACGGCGTCGCCGGCCAGTTCTGGGCCGCCCACGGCCTGCAGTGTTCCGACATGACCTCGCTGATCGGCAACAACGTGGCCGGCATGGTCTTCGACGCGTCGAAGGCCATGGACCGGGTCACGATCACGGTCTATCAGTCGGCGGCCGGTAACAACATCCTGATGTGGCTGCAGAACGCCGCGGACCGCCTGATCAGCGCGCTCGGCAACGCCATCTACTTCCCCTACCTGGCCCCGGTGGTCATCCTCGGCGCGCTCTGGCTGGCCTGGCAGGGCCTGATCCGCAAGCGCGCGACCCGGACCATCGAGGGCACGCTGTGGATGGTGGTGGCCTGCGTGGCCGCCATCGCGCTGATCGGCAGGCCCGCGGCCTTCACCGGGGTGGGGACTGCGGTCGCCAATGGCACGACCCAGGTGCTGAACACCGCGTTCTCCAAGCTGCCCGCCCCGGCCAGCAGCGACTGCCTGCCGGTGCAGGCCGGCGACCCGCAGGCCGTCACCGCCAACTACGCCTTCACCTCGGGCAACGGCCTGGTCGACCAGAACGCCAACGAACTGTGGTCGGTGCTGGTCTGCAAGCCCTGGCTGTACGGGGAATTCGGCAGCACTCAGTACAACGGGCCGGGCAGCGCCAACCAGACCGTCGTCGACAAATACGGCAGGTCGCTGCTGTGGTCCCAGGCGATCGCGGCCAACGAGACCCCCACCAACGCGCTGATCCAGGCCAAGCAGGCCACCTACACCGGCATCGCCAACGGGATCCAGCAGAACTATCCCGGCGTGTACCCGGTGTTCCAGGGCAACCAGTGGACCACCCGGCTCGAAATCGCTTTCGCTTCGGTGTTCGCCGCGCTGGTGGCCGGGATGCTCATCCTGCTGATCGCGCTGACGCTGATCGTGCTCAAGCTCGGCTTCCTGCTGCTGCTGATAGCCGGGCCGTTCTTCCTGATCATCGGGACGCATCCGGGGTTCGGCCGGGTCATCGCGATCCGCTGGTTCGAGATGCTCGTGGGCGTGCTGATGAAACAGATGGCGATCGCTATCGTGCTGAGCGTGCTGCTCTACTGCTATTCGCTCATCATGGGGACCGCCGACTCCGTCCTGCCCTGGGCGCTGAAGATCCTGATGATCGCGCTGGTCACGGTGGCCGTGTTCATCTACCGCAAGCCCTTCCAGCACCTGTTCTCCGCCGTCGGCTACGGCACGATCGGCTCGCAGGAGAGGGCCGAGTACAGCCTGCGCGAGGCGAGCGCCACGTTCCGGCGGTCGACGCTGGACGCCGCGACCGTGGCCGTGCCCGGGGTGGCGGGTTACCGGGCCGCCAGGTGGGCCCGCCGGAACCCGGGCCAGGCGGCCGCGGTGGCCGCGGGCGTGGCCAGCGGTGCGGCCGCCGTCGCGGGGGCAGCCGCCGCCGACACGGCCGGGGCGGGCTCGGTTCCGAGCCCGTCGAGCGATGCGTACGCGTCCCGGTTCCGGCCCGACGCCCCGCCCCCGGCGGACGGCGAAGGCGAGGCCGGCACGGGCTCCCGCCGGGTGGTCAGCGGAGTCGGCGGCGGGGGCTCGGCGCGGGCCAGGAACCTGCCGGAGGCGGACAGCGGCACCGGGCGGGTCGCCCCGCCGCTCGACCTGCCGCCGAGGTCAGCCGGCAGCAGCGGACCGGCGGGAACGGCGTCCGCCTGGTCCCGCGGCGCCGGCCGCTCAGCCGCGGGCGGCGCGGGCTCGGGCGGGGCGGGCACGCGCAGCCGGCCCGCGTCCGCAGGGTCCGCCGTCGGCTCCGCGGCGCCATCGGGGTCATCACGGGTCCCGGCGAGGTCGGGGAGCGCGGGATCGGGGAGCGCGGGATCGGGAAGCACGGGATCGGGAAGCACGGGATCGGGGAGCACAGGATCGGCGCCGCTGTTCGGCGGCGGCGGTTCCCGGCCGCAGGGCCCGGCCTGGCCGTCGAGCGGGTGGCCCGCCGCGACCGCCAGGCAGCGCTCAGGTGCTGCGCCGAAGCCGCTACCCTCGACCCCGCCCGCCGAACCCGCCGGCCGCGGCGGCCAGCCAGCCAGCGGAAGCAACGGACACGGCCCGGATGAACCGCCCGCGCGGCCGTTCTGGCTGCGCCCGATACGGCGGGACAAGTAGCGGCGGCCACCGTGGATCTCAATCCGGTCCAGCAGAAGGCCGTATTCGCCGTCATCGTGGTCGTGCTGGCCGCGCTCGGCTACTGGCTCATCCTGCCGAAGCTGACCCATTCGCACCGGCCCGCCGCGGCCGCCTCGCCTGCCGCGGCGGCGACCGTGCCCGTTTCGACGCCAGCCGCGCAGAATACGCCACCGCCCGCGGTGACGACGTCGCCCGCGACGGCCGGCGCCGTGAACATCTACTCCTGGCTGCCGTTCACCGAGCAGGGCCTGGCCGACGCCGCCGCGGTGACGGTGAAGTTCTGCGTCGACTACAACACCTACACCTACACCGAGAACGCGGCCGCGTACGTGGCCCAGATGAACGGGCTGATCACCGGGCAGCTGGCCACGACCTTGCAGACCTCGTACTCGACCCCCGGGGTGGCCAAGCTCAGGACGAGCCAGAAGCAGGTCTCCACCGGAACCGCGGTCATCAGCTCGCTGCGGGCCTTCGGGCCCTCCAGCCTGACGTTCATCGTCAGCACTAGCCAGCGGCTGGTCAGCTCGGGCCGCACCACCCAGAGCAGCCCGCAGTACGCGGTCACCGTCACCGGCTCGGGCACCAGCTGGCAGGTCAACGACATCGAGCTGTCGAACGCCGGTAACACATGACGAACAGGCTCCTGATCCGGTCCGAGACCAAGCAGGCCGGGCAGGCCATCGCCGGTAACGACCGGGCCCCCCGGATCCTCGTATTCGGCGTGATCGGGCTGGTGGGCGTCCTGGGGCTCGGCCTGCTCGCGGTGCCCATCCTGATCGGCACCAACAGCTTCTTCGCCGCCACCGCCGGATGCTCTGGTCAGCAGACGGGCACCACCGGGCAGCCGGCGGCAGCGCCAAGGCCAGGGCCATCCCGGCCAACTACCTGTTCTGGTACAAGAAGGTCGGGAGCCAGTACGGCGTGCCGTGGACGATCCTGGCCGGGATCGGGACGGTGGAAAGCGACAACGGCCAGACCACCCTGCCCGGCGTGCACAGCGGCTCCAACGCCTTCGGCGCGGCCGGGCCGATGCAGATCGGCATCGGCGGCGCGGCCGGGAACGCCTGGGGCGGCCTGCCGGTGCACCCGGGCAGCCAGGTGGTCAACGGCGTCGCGACCGACGAGGACGGCGGCCCCAACGCGGACGTCTACAACCCCGCCGACGCGATCGCGGGCGCGGCCAAGTACCTGCTGCAGTCCCAGGTGCAGACCAACCCCGCGGGGGCCATCTTCGCCTACAACCACCTGCAGTCCTACGTGCAGAGCGTGCTGTACTACGCGAGCGCCTACGCGGGCGGCAACTTCTCCGTGGTGTCCGCGCAGCTGCCGGCGAGCAGCACGGTGGCCGGGTGCGCTACCACGACAGGCGCGATCCCGGCCGTCGGCTCGCCGAACCAGGCCGTGACCGCCGCCATCGGGTTCGCGGAGGCGCAGCTCGGCAAGCCGTACCTGTGGGGCGGCACCGGCCCGGACGCCTTCGACTGCTCCGGCCTGGTGATGATGGCCTACCGGGCCGCCGGGATCAGCCTCGCGCGCACCTCGGAGCAGCAGTGGGCGACCGAGCCAAAGGTGCCCGCCTCCCAGGTGCAGCCCGGCGACCTGGTGTTCTTCGCCGGCTCAGACGGCACAGTCACCTCTCCGGGGCACGTCGGCCTGGTGATAGGGAACGGCAAGATGATCGAGGCCTACGCGACCGGCTTCCCGATCCGCGTCGCCAGCTACATCGGCCGGGGCGCGATCGGCTTCACCCGGCCGTCCCCCCAGAACCGGCCAGCCCAGACCGGCTAGCTAGCGAACCGTCAGGTAGATAGCGCTGCCGAGGCCGGCGGCCAGGCAGTAGATCGCGAACGGCGTCAGCGTGCGGGACGCGTCGCTGAAGTAGCGGACCAGGAACCTGAGCGCGAGGTAGGCGCTGATCCCGCACACCAGGCTGCCGAACAGCACCTGGGGCCGGATCCCGTGGCTGAGCGGCCCGGTCAGGTCGTGAACCTTCAGCGCGCCCGCCGCGAAGATGACGGGCGCCGACAGCAGGAACGAGAACCTGGCCGCGTCCTGCCGGCTCAGCCCGCGGAGCATGCCGCTGACCATGACGATGCCGTCCCGGCTGATGCCCGGCAGCAGCGCGAAGATCTGCGTCGCGCCGAGGACGACGCCGCCGAGCAAGCCGACCCGGACGAGCCGGCGGTCGGATTCGACCGCAAGGCTGGCCTGCTGCTGCTTGACCGCCCGCTGCCCGGAGGAGTGCCGGCCGGCGCCGGCGCCGACCGCCGCGGTGGCCATTTCCCTGTCCGCCGCCACCTGCTGCGCTTCGGTGTCGGCGCCGCGGCGCCGCAGTCGCTCGCCGCCCAGCAGGATGAGGCCGTTCACGAACAGGAAGCCCGCGGTCAGGACGGGCCTGCTGAACACGTGCGTGAACAGGTGCTGGAGCGCGACGCCCGCGAGCCCGATCGGGATCGTGGCCAGGATGATCATCCAGGCGAGTGTCTGGTCGGCGTTCTGCGGCTCCCACCGCCTAGTCCCGGGCGCGGGCCGCGCGATGTGCCGCAGCGAGGCGAAGAACCCCACGACGATCCGGACCCAGTCCCGCCAGAAGAAGATGATCATGGCGAGAGCCGTCGCGACGTGCAGCCCGACGATATACGCCAGGTACGGCGAGTTGGCCGCGGACACGTTGAGGTCCTTGGCCCACTGGCCGCCGATGATCGCCGGGATGAGCACGCTGTGGCCCAGGCTGGACACCGGGAACAGTTCGGTGACTCCCTGGATCAGCCCGACGATCCCGGCCTCTCCGTACGTCAGATGCGACATGCCAGCCCTTTCACTCCCGCGCGCAACAACCCATCATTCCGAACGACCACCGGTACCACTCCCCAGCACACCAGACCCCCATCCCGGGCGAAAAATACCCCCCGCGAAGGCCCGTTTACGCCTTGCCGGGGACCTTGGGGGTGCCTTTGGCGGTGCGGCGGGTGATCTTGCTGCCGAGCCAGACCAGGGGGTCGTACTTGCGGCCGGCGATGCGTTCCTTCATCGGGATGATGGCGTTGTCGGTGATCTTGATGTGTTCCGGGCACACCTCGGTGCAGCACTTGGTGATGTTGCAGTAGCCGAGGCCGAAGTCGTCCTGGGCGATCTCGCGCCGGTCGGCGATGTCGGCCGGGTGCATCTCCAGTTCGGCGATCCGCATCAGGAACCTGGGCCCGGAGAACGCGTGCTCGTTCTCGGAGTGGTCCCGGATCACGTGGCACGTGTTCTGGCACAGGAAGCACTCAATGCACTTGCGGAACTCCTGTGACCGCTCCACGTCCACCTGCTGCATCCGGAACTCGCCCGGCTTGACCGAGGGCGGCGGGGTGAACGACGGGATCTCCTGGGCCTTGGCGTAGTTGAAGGACACGTCGGTGACCAGGTCCCTGATCACCGGGAAGGTCCGCATCGGCGTGATCGTCAGCGTCTCCTCCGGCGTGAACACCGACATCCGGGTCATGCACGCCAGCCGGGGCCGCCCGTTGATCTCCATCGAGCACGACCCGCACTTTCCGGCCTTGCAGTTCCACCGGATGGCCAGGTCGCCGACCTGGGTCGCCTGCAGCCGGTGCAGGATGTCCAGGACGACCTCGCCCTCGTTGACCTCGACCTGGTAATCGGCGAGCGCCCCGGCGCCCGCGTCCCCGCGCCAGACTCGTAGCGACGCCTTGTAGCCCATCAGTCGTTCCCCTCTGGCAATCCCGCCAGCTCGTCTTCTGTCATGTACTTCTTCAGCTCGGCCAGGTCGAACAGCGCGAGCAGATCGGGCCGGATCGCCGGAATGGGCTGGCGGCGCAGGACCACGCGGTCGCCGTCCAGTGAGCAGATGAGGTTGATCTTCCGCCATTCCGGCGACATGCCCGGATAGTCATCCCTGGTGTGGCCGCCGCGTGATTCCTGCCGTTCCAGCGCGGCCTGCGCCACGCACTCCGCGATGAGCAGGATGTTGCGCAGGTCCAGGGCCAGGTGCCAGCCCGGGTTGTAGGCGCTGCCGCCGCTCGCGGTAACCGTCGCGGCGCGCTCGCGGAGCTTGTCCAGTTCACCGAGCGCGGTCTTGATCTCGTCCTCGCGGCGGATGATGCCGACGAGGTCGCTGATGGTCTGCTGGACTTCACGGTGCACCGTGTACGGGTTCTCGCCGCCGGATCGCTCCAGCGGAGCCAGGGCCTCGGCCCGGGCCGCCGCGAGGTCCGCGTCCGCGACGGCCGGCCGGGTGCCGCCGAGGCGATCCAGGTAGTCAGCGGCGCCCGCGCCGGCCCGGCGGCCGAATACCAGCAGGTCGGACAGCGAGTTGCCGCCGAGACGGTTCGACCCGTGCATGCCGCCGGACACCTCGCCCGCCGCGAACAGGCCGGGCACGAGGGCCGCGCCGGTATCGGCGTCCACCTCGACGCCGCCCATGACGTAATGCTGGGCGGGGCCGACCTCCATCGGCTCCTTGGTGATGTCCACGTCGGCCAGCTCTTTGAACTGGACGTACATCGACGGCAGCTTGCGCAGGATCTCCTCGGCCGGCCGCCGGGAGGCGATGTCGAGGAAGACGCCGCCGTGCGGAGACCCGCGGCCCGCCTTGACCTCGGCCCTGATCGACCGGGCCACCTCGTCCCTGGGCAGCAGTTCGGGCGGGCGCCGGTTGCTGGCCTGGTCGTTGTACCAGCGGTCGGCCTCCTCCTCGGTCTCCGCGTACATCGGGCGGAACACGTCCGGCACGTAGTTGAACATGAACCGCTTGCCCTCGGAGTTGCGCAGCACGCCGCCGTCGCCGCGCACCGACTCGGTGACCAGCAGGCCGGCCACCGACAGCGGCCAGACCATATGCGTCGGGTGGAACTGCACGAATTCCATGTTCACCAGGGTCGCCCCGGCCAGCAGGGCCAGCGCGTGCCCGTCGCCGGTGTACTCCCACGAGTTCGACGTGACCTTGAACGTCTTCCCGATGCCGCCGGTGGCAAGCACGACCGTCGGCGCCTCGAACAGGACGAACCGCCCCGTATCGCGGAAATACCCGTACGCCCCGGCGACGCGCTCGCCGTCCTTGACCAGGCGGATGACCGTGGTCTCGGCGAAGACCTTGATCATCGCCTCCGGATCGCCCAGGTTGACCGCGTCCTCCTGCTGCAGCGCGACGATCTTCTGCTGCAGGGTGCGGATCATCTCCAGGCCGGTGCGGTCGCCGACGTGCGCCAGCCGGGGGTACTCATGGCCGCCGAAGTTCCGCTGACTGATCTTCCCGTCGGGGGTCCGGTCGAACAGCGCGCCCCAGGCCTCGAGTTCCCAGACCCGGTCCGGGGCCTCCTTGGCGTGCAATTCGGCCATCCGCGGGTTGTTCAGGAACTTGCCGCCGCGCATCGTGTCCCGGAAGTGGACCTGCCAGTTGTCCTTCGGGTTCACGTTGCCCATGGCGGCCGCGCAGCCGCCTTCGGCCATCACCGTGTGCGCCTTGCCGAACAGGGACTTGGAGATGATCGCGGTCTTCTTGCCGCGCAGCCGCGCCTCGATCGCGGCGCGCAATCCGGAGCCGCCCGCGCCGACGACTACGACATCGTAGGAATAGCGATCAAATTCTGGGTCGCTCATACCACTGCCCGTTCGGTTAATTAAAGATTCTTGGGTCTGCGAAGGCCCCGCTGGCTACCAGCAGGATGTAGAGGTCGGTCAGCATCAGCGTGCCCAGGGTGATCCAGGCGAGCTGCATATGACGCGCGTTCAGCCAGGAGATCTTCGTCCAGGCCCAGTACCTGGCCGGGTGCTTGGAGAAGTTCTTCAGCCGGCCGCCGGTGATGTGCCGGCAGGTATGGCAGCTCAGCGAGTATGCCCATAGCAGGACCACGTTGACGGTCATGATCAGGGTGCCGAGGCCGAGCCCGAAGCTACCGTTCGGCCCGCGGAACGCCTGCGTCAGGTCGTAGGTGTTCAGGATCGAGATGAGGATGACCAGGTAGAAGAAGTAGCGGTGCAGGTTCTGCATGATCAGCGGGAACCGGGTCTCGCCGGTGTACCTGGCGTGCGGCTCGCGCACCGCGCACGCCGCGGGCGAGCGCCAGAAGGCCCGGTAGTAAGCCCGCCGGTAGTAATAGCACGACAGCCGGAAGCCCAGCACGAACGGCAGCGACACCACCGCGTACGGGATGACCGGCGGTACCGCCGGGAACCAGTGGCCCAGGCTGCTCGAGCCGGGCACGCATTCGCCGCTGACGCACGGCGAGTAGAAGGGCGTCAGGTAATGATCCGCGGGCACGTAATACCAGCGACCGAGGAAAACGTGGAACGTGGCGTACGCCACCCAGATGGTGAGCAAGACCGCGGTAATGCGCGGCGCCCGCCGCCAGCGGTCCTTGCGGAACGTGCGCTCGGAGATCTGCGCCCGTGATCTGGCTGGCGCTTCCGGTGCCTGTGTCATCCTCAGCGTCCTCGCTGTTTTCGATGTAAGCCTAACGCCACGCGTCGCCTGCCGGCACTGGTCCGGCCTTTCGCGTGTCCGATGTCCATGAACTTATTCCCTCCAGAGGGCAATTGCAGTGATCGAGACCTCATCGTCGTATGTGACGCTGGCTACACTGCGGTCAGGTGACGTTCAGCTACCACATCGCCGCCGCCGGCGGCGGCCGCTTCGAGTTCTAGCCGGCCTCGAGCGCGTGGCGCAGGAAGTCGAGCTGGAGCAGCAGCAGGTTCTCGGCCACCGTCTCCTGCGAGGCCATGTGGGTGATGCCGGACAGCGGCAGGACCGTGTGCGGGTGGCCGGCCCCGAGCAGCGCGGCGGACAGGCGCAGGGTGTGCGCGACGACCACGTTGTCGTCGGCCAGCCCGTGGATCAGCATCAGCGGGCGCGGCGGCGCCGCTCCGGCTTCGGCCAGGGGGATGAGCGAGGAGCGGTCGTAGGCGTCCTTGTCCCGGTCGGGATCACCCAGGTAGCGCTCGGTGTAGTGGGTGTCGTACAGCTGCCAGTCGGTGACCGGGGCGCCCGCGATGGCCGCGTGGAAGACGTCCGGGCGGCGCAGCACCGCCAGCGCGGCCAGGTAGCCGCCGAACGACCAGCCGCGGATCGCGACCCGGCCGGTGTCCAGGTCGGCGAACCGGTCCGCGGCGGCGCGCAGCGCGTCGACCTGGTCCTCGAGCACCGGCCCGGCCAGGTCACCGGCGACCGCGCGCTCCCAGGCCGGGCCGCGGCCCGGCGTGCCCCGGCCGTCCGCGATCACGACCGCGAAGCCCTGCTCGGCGAACCACTGTGAGGTCAGGTAGGCGCCGCGGGCCTTGACCACCCGCTGCGCGTGCGGGCCGCCGTACGGATCGAGCAGGACCGGCAGCCGGCCCTGCCCCTGCTGGCCCTGCCCCTGCTGGCCCTGCCCCTGCTGGCCCTGCCCCTGCTGGCCCTGCCCATGCCGGCCGCCGCCGGGCTGGTACCAGGACGGGAAAAGCACGGCGGTGCGCACATCCCGCGATCCCGCGCCGAACAGGACGGGGCGGGGAGCGGGCAGCCCCGGGCGTTCGGCTCGCGAGGCGACGTCGGCGACCGGGTGCCCGTCGCGGTACACCCGGACCGTCACGCCGTCGTCGTCGAGCCCGCGGCCCGCCACGATCGTGGTGCCGCCCGCGCGGACGCCCGAGTAGACGCCGGGGCCCTCGCTGACCTGGCTCAGCCCGTCCGGCCCGTAGGCCCACAGCCCGATCTCGGTCGGCTCGGCGGACGCCTGGAACAAGACGGTGTCGCCGTCGACGCCGATGACGCTGCGCACCTGCAGGCCCGGCGGGGTAACGGGGACGCCGGGCGTGCCGATCACCAGCCGGCGGGTGCCCGGCTCGTCCGCGGTCCACACGATCTGCCCGTCCGGCGTCCAGGCGGGCACGCCGGGGACGATCTCCAGCCAGCGCGGGTCGGTGTCCTCGCGCAGCAGGCGGGCCTGGCCGCTCCCGGGGTCGACGGCCAGCACCCGCATCGTCCGCTGGTCCCGGCTCTGCACGACGACGAGCGGATCGTGCTGGCCCGAGCCCTCCCAGCTGGCCGTCACCAGGTAATCGAACGCGACATCGACCGGCACGCTGGAGCCGTCCAGCCGGACGAGCGCGAGGGACACGCCGGCGTTCGGGGTACCCGCGGCAGGATAGGCCACGCTGGCGGGCGGGCGCTCCGGGTGGGCCGGATCGGCGATGTGCCACCGGCTGACCGGCGTCTCGTCCACCCGCGCGACCAGCAGCGCCGAACCGTCGGGGGACGCCACCAGTAGCCGCGGTGGCGGTCCATCTCCTCCGCCGCGATGAACTCGGCCAGCCCGAACGTCACCCCCGCGGCGCCCTGCGGATCCGCGAGCACCCGGTCCGGCTCTTCCCCGGAAAGCCCGGTAACCCGCAGCGCGCCGCCGCGGACGTACGCCAGCCGCCGTCCGGCGGGATCGGGGCGGGGGTCGAGCGCCGGGGTGCGGGCCGGCACCTCCCGCGGCGCGGCCTGGCCGGTCAGGCTGACCGCGTAGACCCGCCCCGACAGGGCGAAGACGGCCACTGTGAGGTCCGCGTCGGTCGCGTAGGCGACGATGCCGCCGGCCTGCTCCCTGACCCGTTCCCTGCGGGCCCGCTCCTGCGGCGGCAGGTCGGTCTCGTCCCCGCCAAGCGTTCTCGGATCGACGACCAGCCGTTCGGCCCCGCAGTGCAGGTCCATGGTCCACAGGCAGGTCACCGGATCGCTGCCGCCCTGGGTGCGGAGGTAGACGATCCGGGATCCGTCGGGGGAGATGCGGAACGCCCGCGGCACGCCGAGCGTGAACCGTCTCGTCCTGGCTTCCTGGCGCGGGAAACTCTCGGTCATGCCAGCATCCTGCCATTCCCTGGCCTGCCGATAGGCTCGTTAACATGGCCGAACCGAACAAGCGCCTGCTGCTCGTGCACGCGCACCCCGATGACGAGTCGATCGGCACCGGCGCCACCATGGCCAGGTACGCCGCCGAAGGCGCGCAGGTCACGCTGGTCACCTGCACGCTGGGGGAACTCGGGGAGATCATCCCGCCGTCGCTGGCGCACCTGGCCGCGGAGAAGGAGGACCGGCTCGGGGAGTACCGGATCGGCGAGCTTGCCGCCGCCTGCGCCGCGCTCGGCGTGACCGACCACCGTTTCCTCGGCGGCCCGGGCCGGTGGCGTGACTCGGGCATGATGGGCACCGCGGGCAACGACGATCCGCGCTGCTTCTGGCGGGCCGACGTGGACGAGGCCGCGGCGGCGCTGGCCGAGGTTATCCGCGAGGTCAGGCCGCAGGTCCTGGTGACCTACGACGCCAACGGCTACTACGGCCATCCCGATCACATCCAGGCGCACCGGGTCGCCTGGCGCGCGTTCGAGCTAGCCGGAACCGGCCGCCCGGCGAAGTTCTACGCCACCGCCGCGCCAGATTCTGATCAGGTCACCACCGAGGTCGACGCCCGCGCCTACCTCGGCCGCAAGCTCGCGGCCATGCGCGCGCACGCGACCCAGATCACGGTTACCCCCCCGTTCTTCGCCCTGTCCGACCACGTCAGGCGCGAGGCGCTCGGCGTGGAGTACTACACCCTCCTGGCCGGCCGTCCGGCGGGCCGCGAGACCGGCCTGTTTGCACAGTAACCTGCTGGTATGAACGCCGCCACGGGCAAGCAGGGGACGCGGGTGCGCACCGTCGGCGGCTACGGCGTGCTGCTCGTGCTCGGCGCGATACAAGGCGTGATCGGCAGCTTCCAGTACAGCCGGACGGCCGGGCCCGTGCCGCTGGCCGCGATCGCGTTCTGCGCCGCGATCCTGGCGACGTGCCTGCTGGCGGGCTGGGGCATGGGTTCGGTCACCGGAGCGTTGATGCCTGCCATGGGCTGGATCATCGCGTCGTTCGTGCTGTCCATGCCGGTCGCGAACGGCAGCGTCATCATCACCAATTCGACGCCGGGCAAGTGGTACCTCTACGGCGGGACGGTGAGCGTGGTCGCGGGCGTGGTCGCCTCGTTCCGCGTGTGGCGGGCGCAGGCCAGGTGAGCGACGTCGACCAGGTTCTCGTTCCGCCAGGCCACCGGCCAGTTTCCGGGTGGCATCGTGGTCGTCACGACCGGCGCGGGCCACGCCATGACCGTCAGCGCGTTCACGTCGGTGTCGCTGGAGCCGCCGCTCGTGCTGTTCTGCGCGGAGAAGATCGCCCGTTTTCACGACGCGGTTGTCGAGGCCGGCTCGTGGGGGGTATCCGTCCTCGCCGAGGACGCGGAGAAGACCGCGCGCTGGCTGGCCACCAGGGGACGCCCCTTGGACGGGCAGCTGGACGGGGTGCCGCACCACCTCGGCCACGTCACCGGCGCGCCGCTGCTCGACAGCGCGCTGGCCACCCTGGAATGCCAGACCGTCGCCGTGCACGACGGCGGCGACCACAGCATCATCGTCGGCCAGGTCGCCGCCGTGGCAGTGCCACCCGCCGCGGGCCCGGCCGGCCCGCCGTCCGGCGGCCCGCTGGTGCACTACGCCGGCGGCTACCGCCGCCTGCGCCCCAAGGGGGGTATGGGGGGAAGGTTCCCCCCATGATCGGGGGGCTCCGGGGGGTCGTCCCCCCGGGCTAGCACAGCACCTCCCCGATCCGGTCCAGGCCCCAGTCGAGGTCGGCCTCGCTGATGACCAGCGGCGGCGCCAGCCTGATCACGTTCCCGTGCGTTTCCTTGGCTAGCACGCCGCGGGCGGCGAGCCGCTCGCACACCTCGCGCCCCGGCAGCGAGGTGAACTCCAGGCCCGCCCACAGCCCGCGGCCGCGCACCTCCCGCACCACGTCAGCAGGCAGCGCCGCCAGCCGCGCGTGCATCCGCTCCCCGAGTACCCGGGCCCGGGCCTGGTACTCGCCCGTGCGCAGCATGGCGATCACTTCCCTGGCCACGGCGCAGGCCAGCGGGTTGCCGCCGAATGTGGACCCGTGCTGGCCCGGCTGCAGCACGCCGAGCACCGGCCACCTCGACACCATCGCCGAGACCGGCACGATCCCGCCGCCGAGCGCCTTGCCGAGCAGGTAGGCGTCTGGCACCACGTTCTCCGCCGCGCAGGCGAAGGTATAGCCGGTGCGGCCGAGCCCGGACTGGATCTCGTCGGCGATCATCAAGATGCCGTGTTCGGTGCACAGCGACCTGATCCCGGCCAGGAAGCCGGCCGGCGGCACGAGCACCCCGGCCTCGCCCTGGATCGGCTCGACCAGCACCGCGACCACCCGCGTCCCCAGCTCGCCGATGGCCGCGGCCAGCGCGTCCGCGTCGCCGTAGGGGACGATACGGAATCCCGGCGTGTACGGCCCGAAGTCAGCCCGCGCGTCCTCGTCGGTGGAGAAGCTGATGATCGTGGTGGTGCGCCCGTGGAAGTTCCCGCTGAACGCGATGATCACGGCCTGGTCCGCGGGCACCCCCTTGACCGTGTAGCCCCACTTGCGCGCGACCTTGATCGCGGTCTCGACCGCCTCGGCGCCGGTGTTCATCGGCAGCACGACGTCCATGTCGGCTAGTTCGGCCAGCTCGGCGCAGAACGGCCCGAACTGGTCGTGCTCGAACGCGCGGCTGACCAGCGTGAGACGATCGAGCTGCCGCCGCGCGGCCGCGATCAGCCGCGGATGGCGGTGGCCGAAGTTCAGCGCCGAGTACGCGGCCAGCATGTCCAGGTAGCGGCGTCCTTCGACGTCGCTCACCCAGGCACCCTCGGCCTCGGCGGCGACGACCGGCAGCGGGTGGTAGTTGTGCGCGCCGTATTCGCTGGCCAGCTTCTGCAGGCTCGTGATGGTCTCAGTCATTATGTCCCCCTCGTCAAAGGTCATGAGCGCAGTTCCAGCGTGCAGCACTTGGCGCCGCCGCCGCCCTTGAGCAGCTCGGACAGGTCGACCCCGATCGGGGCGAACCCGCGCTCGCCAAGCTGCGCGGCCAGGCCCCGGGCCTGGACGGGCAGCACGACGTGCAGGCCGTCGCTGACGGCGTTCAGGCCGAGCACCTCGGCGTCTTCGTCCTTGGCCTCGATCAGCTCGGCGAAGTGCCCGGCGATGGCCGCTCGCCCGGCGTCGTCGAACGCGGCCGGGTAGTACATGGCCGTGTCGCCGTCCAGCACGCACAGCGCGGTATCCAGGTGGTAGAAGCGCGGGTCGACGAGCCGCAGGCTCACCACCGGCCACCCGAACGTGGCGGCGAGCTCGGCCGCGACGCCCTGGTCGGTCCGGAAGCCGTAGCCGGCCAGCAGCGCGCGCCCGGTGAACAAGATGTCGCCCTCGCCCTCGTGGACGTGCTCCGACATCCGCGCCCCGGGGTAGCCGCGGTCGCGGAACCAGCCCAGGTAGGCGCCGGCCTCCTGGGCGCGCTGCGGATAACGGAACCGCGCGCCGAGTACCCTGCCGCCGACCACGGTGCCGCCGTTGGCGGCGAACACCATGTCAGGCAGCCCGGGCACCGGCTCGATCAGCCGGACCTCATGACCGAGGTCGAGGTAGACCTGCCTGAGCTCGGCCCACTGCCGCATGGCCAGGGCGGCGTCGGTGGGCCGGTCCGGCTCCATCCACGGGTTGATGGCGTACGTGACGGCGAAATGCGCGGGCGGGCACATCAGGTACCCGCGTGCCGTCGCCCGCCGGCGGCGCGGGCCGGCCACGCTGCGCTCCGTAGTGATCATGAGCCCAGGGTAGGGGTTAGCCGTACCGGAAAACATCCGCTGATCATGCGTGTCAGTGCAGAATCGTTGCGTATTAATGCGCCCAGACGGCGATTTATTGCGTGTTTCGGCGTGATGGCCCGCGGGTTTCAGGACGCGGATTTAGGACAGGGCGCGGAGCCGCCGCGCGGCGGCGGCGATTCGCTCGTCGGTGGCGGTCAGCGCCACCCGGACGTGGCGGATGCCCGCGGCCCCGTACAGTTCGCCGGGCGCGACGAGAATGCCGCCCTGGGCGGCCAGCAGCTCGGCCGCCGACCAGCAGTCGTGCGCCGGGTGGGTGACCCACAGGTACAGCCCGGCCTCGGAATGGTCGATCGTCCAGCCGGCCTCGGCGAACGCGGCGCGCAGCACCGATCGCCTGGCCGCGTACCGCTGCTTCTGCGCGATGGCGTGCGCGTCGTCGTCGAGCGCGGTCGTCATCGCGGCCTGGACCGGCTCGGGCATGATCATCCCGGCTTGCTTCCTGATCGCCAGCAGGTCCGCCACCAGCCTGGCGTCGCCGGTCACGAAGCCCGCACGGTAACCGGCCAGGTTGGATCGCTTGGACAGCGAGTGAACGGCGAGCACGCCGTCCCGCGACGGGCCGCACACGTCGGGGTGCAGCACCGAGACGGGGGAGACCTCCCAGCCGAGCGAGAGGTAGCACTCGTCCGAGGCCACCACCGCCCCGCGTGCCCTGGCCCACTCCACCACCTTGCGCAGGTGCCTGGCCGGCAGCACCCGCCCGGTCGGGTTGGACGGCGAGTTCACCCAGACGAGCTTCACCCGGGCCGGCCCGGCGGCCAGCAGGCTGTCCGAGGCGATGGCGGCCGCCCCGGCGAGCCGCACGCCGATGTCGTAGGTGGGGTAGGCCAGCTCCGGGTAGAGCACCACGTCGCCCGGCCCTAGCCCGAGCATGACCGGCAGCCAGGCGATGAACTCCTTGGTGCCGATGACCGGCAGCACGTCCTCAGGCGGCACGCCGGCCCCGTGCGCGCGCGCCAGCCAGCCCGCCGCCGCCGAACGCAGCTGCGGCGTGCCCCACGTGGCCGGGTACCCGGGCGAGTTCGAGGCCTGCGCCAGTGCACCACGGACCACGTCGGGCACCGGATCGACGGGCGTTCCCATCGACAGATCCACCGGACCGTTCGGATGATGAATGGCTTTCTCGCGCAGCGGCTCGATCCTGTCCCAGGTGAAGGCGGGGAGCCGGGCCGCGAGCGTCATTCCTCCGCGGCTTGCGGTGGCAGCGCGGCCACCAGCGGGTAGTCCTTGCCGATCTTGCCGGTCTTGGAGGCGCCGCCGGGGGAGCCGAGGTCGGCGAAGAAATCGACGTTGACCTTGTAATATTCCTTCCACTGCTCCGGCACGTCGTCTTCGTAGTAGATCGCCTCGACCGGGCAGACGGGCTCGCAAGCGCCGCAGTCCACGCACTCGTCGGGGTGGATATAGAGCATGCGCTCGCCCTCGTAGATGCAGTCCACGGGGCACTCCTCGATGCACGCCCGGTCAAGCACATCAACGCAGGGCTGCGCGATGATGTAGGTCACTGGTGAACTCCTGTCGTTGTCCTGGTCCCTGCTGCTATCACAGTATGGCGGCTCCGTGGCCGGCGCCGCCTCAGCCAGCGACAATACTGCCGCGCGGCGGGTCTTTCGCCGCCGTCGAGATGGCCGGGCCGGAGTCGCGCTGCCAGCCCATACTGCCATCCGCCGCCTTCCAGTCATAACCGGCGTACCGCACTTCGCTGATGCCGTAGTCCTGCGCGTTCGCGACCAGCCAGCCGGCCACCGTCCAGGCCGCGTCCCGCTGGGCCTGCACGACCGCGACGCTTCCGTTCTTCTGGGCCGAACGGTCCGTGGTGATCCTGACCACCACCCCGCTCTGTCCCTGCGGCCCGAACGTGTGCGCGAGGTTCTGCGCCACGCCCGCCAGGTGCGGCTCGGACGGCGGCGCGAACCAGCACGACACGCCGTGCGGCGACCCGCCGGTGAAGTAGCCGGCCAGCTGGGCCGCCACCGACGCCCATTGCTGGTAGGCGGAGCCGTCCCCGCTGTGCTGCACGGCCTGGGCCGCCCGGTCGACGGGCATCGTGGCGTAGCCGCGCACCCGGACGAGGGCGGCGAAGAATTTCGTCGTGGCGTAGACGGGATCCTTGAGGTCGGCCGCTGGTCCCCAGCCTTCCGAGGGCCGCTGCTGGAAGACGCCGACCGAGTTGCGGTCGCCGTAGTCCAGGTTCTGCATCTTCGATTCCTGCAGCGCGGCCGCGTAGGCGATGGTGACCGCCTGCCTGGGCAGCTTGTGCCGGGCCGCGACGCCGGCGATGGTGGCGGCGACGACCGCCTGGCCGGGGTCGAGCGTGATCGCCTGCAGGCCGGTGCCCGCCTGGCAGCCGGGCGGGGGGAGGGCGGGGCTGACGGGCCGGAGGGCGCCGTAGATGCCGAACCCGGCTACCGCGAGCACGCCCGCGAGTGCGCCCCCGACGATGACTCTGGCCCGGAGCCGAGCGGGATTGGGCGGCACACCATCAGACCGTACCGCTAAGCTCGCGCACCATGAACAGTGTTGGCCTCGGGGGGGACGACCCCCCCAGACCCCCGCAGTGCCAGCCGGGGGGACGACCCCCCCAGACCCCCCCGCTCCTGGGGGGACCCATCCCCCCAGGCCCCCCTTGGGAGGCCTTCGGCCCCCGGGCGGGACGCAGGCCCCCGGGCCCCCCTTGGGAGGCCTTCGGCCCCCGGGCGGGACGCAGGCCCCCGGGCCCCCTTGGGAGGCCTTCGGCCCCCGGGGGGACGCAGGGCCCCGGGTCACCTCTTTCTGAGGTGATCGACGAACTGTGGGAGCGGCGGGCCGAGCTGACGCCCGCCGATGCGCAGGCCCGCGCGGCGGTGGTCGCCGCGGTCGACGCGGTCGACGCCGGGCAGGCCAGGGTCGCGTATATCGATCCCGCGACCGACGAGGTGGTGGTGGACGAGCGGGCCAAGCGGGCCATCCTGCTGGCCTTCCGGGTGCTGCCGATGGCCAGGTCCGTGGTGGGCGACTTCCGTTACCAGGACCGGGTCCCGCTGAAGACGCGCCTGGACGGCGTGCGCGTGCTGCCTGGCGCGATCGCGCGGTGGGGGTCTTACATCGCGCCGGGGACGGTGCTGATGCCGTCGTTCGTCAACATCGGCGCCTACGTGGACGAGGGCACGATGGTGGATACCTGGGCCACGGTCGGCTCCGGCGCCCAGATCGGCAAGAACGTGCACCTGTCCGGCGGGGTAGGGATCGGCGGCGTGCTCGAGCCGCCGAACGCCGTGCCGGTGGTGGTCGAGGACGAGGCCATGATCGGGTCGCGCTGCATGGTCGTCGGGGGAGCGCGGGTGCGCCGCGGCGCCACCCTCGGGGCCGGTGCCATCCTCACGCCGACGACGCACGTCATCGACGTCGAGACCGGCGCCGAGCTGCCGCGCGGTGAGGCGCCGGCCTGGTCGGTCTGCGTGGGCGGGACACGTCCGCGGACCTTCCCTGGCGGTGAGTTCGGCCTGCCGTGCCTGCTGGTGCTCAAGCGGCTACCCGAGGGGTCCCGGCACGATAAGTCGGCCCTGAACGCGATCCTGCGTGACCACGGCGTCGACGCTTAGTGGTTACGCTATGTAGATCATGAACGGAAATTCCGAGCCGTACCGGCGGGTCCGTCGCCAGGGACCCGTCACGCTGCGCGGCAAGCAGATACCAGCGACCACTACCGATCAGCGGCTGCTCGACCGGCGCGGGCCCGCCGACTGGGTGCACACCGATCCGTGGCGGGTGCTGCGGATCCAGGCCGAGTTCGTGGAGGGGTTCGGCCTGCTGGCCGAGCTGGGGCCGGCGGTTTCTGTCTTCGGCTCGGCGCGGACCCCCCGGGGCAGCCAGGAGTACGAGACGGCCGAACGTATCGCGGCCGGCCTGGTCGCGGCGGGCTACGCGGTGATCACCGGCGGCGGCCCGGGGGTCATGGAGGCGGCCAACCGGGGCGCGGTCACGGGCGGCGGGGTCTCCGTCGGCCTTGGCATCGAGCTGCCCACCGAGATGGGCCTGAACGACTACGTGGAGGTCGGGCTCGAGTTCCGCTACTTCTTCGTCAGGAAGACGTGCTTCATCAAGTACTCGCAGGCGTTCGTGGTCCTGCCCGGCGGCTTCGGCACCATGGACGAGCTGTTCGAGGCGCTGACCCTGGTCGCCACCGGAAAGATCACCAAGTTCCCGATCGTGCTCGTGGGCCGGTCGTACTGGTCCGGGCTGCTCTCCTGGGTCCGTGACGCGATGCTCGCCGGGGGCAACATCGGCCCCGCGGAATTCTCGCTGATCCACCTGGCCGACGATCCCGAGGAAGTGGTCGCGATCATCCGCGAGGCCCACAGCGGCTACGGCCTGGCCCCCGGCCCACCCCGCGCCAGCCAGTAATTACTCAGATTCCGGCCGAGTTGCGCCGCCGAAGCGACATCGCGGGGCGGGCATGGCACGATTCGTATGTGCCTGTTCTATTCCTGATCGCGGTCCTCGCCATCCTGGCCGGCGTTTTCGTCGCCGCCACCGGACGCGGTGGCGAGCTGGCCATTGAGCATGCCGACCACGCCCCGCTGGATCTCGGCCCGGTATCCGCCGCCGATGTCGCGCTGCTGCATCCGCCTACCGCCCTGTGGGGCTACAACATGCAGGTGACCGACGAGGCCCTGGACCACATCGCCCGCGCGATCCGCGACCGCGACGTCACGATCGCCCGCCTGCGGCAGCAGATCGCGAACCTTGACCCCGGAGCGCTCGCCGACCGCCAGGTCGCCACCCGGCCCGACGCTCGTTGGGCCCCCGCGGTCCCCGCTGGCGCTCACCCTCTCGCGGACCCCGGCGATGCCGCGGCAGCTCAGGCTCTCGAGGACCCCGGCGACGCCGGCGAAACTCAGATTCTCAGCTTCCTCAAGCCCCCAGGGATCCTCGTCGTCTCCCGTGCTCCCGAGACCGCTACCCAGCCCCGCGAGGCCATTACCCAGCCCCGCGAGGCCGCTCAGCCCCCGGAGGCCACTCAGCCTTCCGAGGCCACTACCCAGCCCCGCGAAGCCGCTCAGCCCCCGGAGGCCACTCAGCCTTCCGAGGCTGCTGAGCCCCCGGAGGCCACTCACCCTGCCGAGGCCGCTACCTGGCCCCGCGAGGTCCCGCAGCCTGCCGAGGCCGAGGCCACCACCGTGCTCCGCGAAATCCCTCAGCCCTCCGCGGCCGTTCCGGTTTCGCGCGACGTCCAGGGACCGCAGGGCTCTTATGACACGTACGACTGGTGGGCCGAGCAGGAAGCAGCCGCGCGCGAAGAGACAGGCCGCCGGTCCGACGCGCAGCAGGCCGATGCGTCCGCGGCCAGCGCGCCTACGGTCAGCGCGCCCGCGGTCAGCCAGCACGTGGAGGAGCCCGCCGGACAAGCCGACGAGGCGCCCGGCCGGACCGCCACCCAGCCCAACCCCGCGCTGGCATCGCCGGAGGATCAGGCCCTCTCCGCCGCGGAGGAACAGGCCTGGTGAGCGACCAGCCGGACCCCGGCCGCGGCCCGGCGGCGGCGCCGGAGCGGGGCGTCATCGAAGGTCCTGACGGCAAGCTGCGCTGCCCCTGGGGCCTGAGTACGCCGGACTATCTCGCTTATCACGACGAGGAGTGGGGCCGCCCGGTCAGGGGCGATACGGCGATCTTCGAGCGGCTCTGCCTCGAGGGCTTCCAGTCCGGGCTTTCCTGGCTGACGATCCTGCGTAAGCGGGAGAACTTCCGGGCTGCCTTCGCCGGGTTCGACGCGGTGGCCATCGCGGCCTTCGGGGACGAGGACGTGGCCCGCTTGCTGGCTGATCCGGGCATCGTGCGCAATCGCGCGAAGATCAGCGCCGTGATTTCCAACGCCCGGGCCGTACTGGAGTTGCCCGACGGCCTGACGGCGCTGGTATGGAAGTACGCGGGCGAGGAAGGTCATGCCCCGCGGACGCTGGCCGAGGTGCCATCGGCGACACCGGCCTCGAAGGCGCTCAGCGCCGAGCTCAGGCGGCATGGTTTCACCTTCACCGGCCCGGTCACCGCCTACGCGACCATGCAGGCCTGCGGCATCGTCAACGACCACCTGGCCGCCTGCTTCTGCCGCGGCCGCTAGAAGAAGGCCGGATCGAGGCCCGTCTCCTGGCGCGTCGTCGCCCCTGCAGTTGACTCTTCGGGGCCGGGTTCGACTCGCCCGCGAGCATGGTCGGGCTGGGCGCGAAGCTGCTGATCGACCATCCGCGGCAAGCCCGGCTGGTCGCGGACCGGGCCGACATCGCGCCCCGCGCGGTGGCCGAGATCCTGCGGTACGAGCCGCCCGTGCAACTCGTCGTCCGGGCCGCGCTCGAGCCGGCCCGGCTCTCAGGGACCGACATCCCCGCGGGCAGCATGATCTTCGGCCTGATCGCCGCGGCTAACAGGGACCCGGAGTGGGTGCCGGAACCCGAGGTGTTCGACGTGACCCGCGAGCAGGTCCCGTCGCTCAGCTTCGGGGCCGGGGCCCATTACTGCCTGGGCGCGCACCTGGCGAGCATCCAGGGGGAGGTCTTGTTCCCGCGCTTGCTGCGCCGCTTTCCCGGCCTGCGGCAAGCCGGGGAAGCCGTCTACCGCTCGCCCGGGTCGACCCTGCGCGGCCTGGAGTACCTGCCGCTGCGCCTCACGCCGTAACGGACCGGCCCGCGGACCAGCTGGCCAGGGGCGCGCTGGTGGCAGGCCTGGTGCCCGGCCAGCTGCTCGGCTGGTCGTGGCCGGACCGGCTCAGGCACGCGCTGGCCCTGGCGGCCGGAGGTGCCGGGTCGGAAGCAGGGGCGGAAGGCGGGGCGGAAGCCAGGGCGGGAGGCGGAGCGGGAGGGCGGAGCGCCGGATGGCCCGGATCACCTCGATCTGGCCGCCTACGAACGGCTGCTTGACGCCGTGATGATTACCCGCGACACGCCTTCTGACTAGGTAATACTTCAAAGAGTAACTGGCGTATTTTGCTCGGCGGTGCCGCAGCAGCGGGCACTCTCACGATCGGCCTGGCCGCGCCCGCGCTCGCGCAAGCGGTACCGGCCGCCAGCACGCCGGCCTCGTCACTGAGCGGGCTCACCCAGACCCTCGGCGGTCCGGCCGCCGGCAGCGTTCTCTGCGGACAGGGCAACCTGCCCCTCTCGTCGGCGCTGACCGGGGCCACCGGCGCGGCCTGCGGCTCCTCCTCCTCGTCCGCCGCGACCGGCGGCAGCCTCACCACCCCCGCCGCCGACCTCACGGCCCCCGCCGCCAGCCCGCAGACCAGCACCAGCGCCCTGACCGGTGCCCTTCCTGGCCTGTCCACGGTCAGCGGCGCCGTCCCCGGCATGTCCACGGCGAGCAGCCTGGTGCCCGGCCTGGGTAACGCCGCCAGCGGGCTTCCCTCGCTCAGCGGCGTCACCGGCGACGCCTCCTCCTCCTCTCCTGCCCCCTCGGCTAACACCTCCACGCCGTCGCTGGCCTCGACCGGGAGTACTTCAGGCACCGGCACCGGCACCGGCACCGGCACCTCGGGCCTCGGCTCGGTGACCGGCACGGTGAGCGGCGTTACCAACACCCTGCCGGGCGGCTCGCTGACCAGCGGACTGCCTGGGGCAAGCACCATCACCGGTGCCCTGCCGGGCCTGGGCGGCGGCAGCCAGGGCGTACAGGTGCCGTAGGTACCCGATGCCGAAGGACCCCGTCCGCCGGACGGGGTCCTTCGCTTATCCTGCACGGCATGAGCGCGGACGAGGATCGCAGCGAGCCCGACGTATCTCACCTGTTCGCGCCCGTCGCGGTAGAAGAGACCTTCGCCGGGGTGCTGACCGAGGCGGGCGAGGTGCTGGGCCAGCTCGATGACCCGGTAGACGCGGAACTGTGGGTATCTGACCTGATCGGGGCGCTGGCCTCCTCGGCCGCCGGCCAGGCCTCGCTCATGGATGCTCTCACCGGAACGCTCGTTCCCGCTGCCGAGGCGGCCTCGACTCCGGCCGCGCTCGCGCTGCTGCGTGCCTTCGCCGCGGTCGGCTCACCTGACTTGCGCACCGCCGCCGGGCAGGCGGCCGCCCGGGTCCGCGCGCATGACGTGGCTGATCCCCCCTGGGCCGGCCCGGTCGGCGCTCCCCGGGTCCTGGATTGCTGGCACTACGCTGATGTCGGCGGCCGCCAGGAGTCGCTGACGCTGACCTTCGCCTACGGCGACAAGCAGCACGCGGTGAGCGTGCTGATCGACCATGGCCGCGGCGGCAAGATCAAGGATGCCTGGGTCGCCAAGGGAGCCGGGCTGCGCGCCGATACCGAACGGGCGGCCGCGGTTGACCCGCTGGTGCTGTTCGAGGTGATCGACGCCGCCGACGCCCGCCTTCGCCTCGAGCGCGCCATCGGCGCGGGCGAATGCCCCGAGCAGCCCGATCAGGTCGACGACGTGGTGGCCCACCGCGCTCTGCTGCGGGCCCGCCTCGACCTGCTGGCCCGGCGCGCGGCGCCCTAGCCGGCGTCGCCGAGGAAGTCGCGGACCAACGGCAGCATCAGGTCGGCCCGCCGCATGACGCCCATGTGGGTGGTGCCGGGCAGGACCGCGAGCTGCGCGCCTGGGATCAGGCCGTGCATCTGGACCGCGTGCTCAAGCCGGATGAAGTCGTGGTCCCCGAACACCAGCAGGGTCGGCGCGACCAGGCCGCCGAGCTCCTCGGCCGTCCAGCCCTTGAGGTTCCCCGCGGCTTGCGATGCCTTCACCGCGAACTCCTCGAAGTGGTCAGGATCCGGCGCGATACGGGCGTAAGCGTCCCGCATCTGCCGGAAGTCGCCGGCGGTGGGCATCCGCGTCGAGGTCGCGTGCCGGGCCGGGTCGGAGATCTCCTCGTGATACCCGCCCGCGGCGTAGCTGACCGACACGACGATGAGCCGGCCGCCCCGCCGTACTCATCGCCCTCCGCCCAGCCCTACGCGGTCAGGGCGAGCGTCGCTCCGCTCGGGTCGAGCAGGCGGTGCGGCCCGGCCGCGCCCGCCAGCCGGGCCAGGTCGCCTCGGACCCTGGCGCAGGGTCCCTGCGGCCCGGCGAGCGTCAGCCCGTCGGCGCCGACCGCGACCAGGCCGCCGTCGTGCTGCAGCAGCACCGGGCCGTCTCGCTCGGCTGAGATGGCCACCAGGCCTGCCCGCAGGCCGTCGATGACGTCGCCCGGCTGGTCCCCCGCGCACTGCACCCAGGTGGTCGGACGCCCGGGCGGCGCGTCCGATCCCGACCGGTGCCAGTCGCTGCCGCCCACCGGGACCGCCGTGGCGTCCCAGGCCAGCCACCAGGACAGCGGAGTGGTCCAGCGCGGGTCGAGCCAGCTCCAGTGCCAGACCTCGATCAGCGGCGGGCGGCGGCGCATCGGGTGCACCCAGCTGACGGGCCCGGCGAACGGATGGTTGACCGACAGCAGCCCGCCGCCCGCCTCGGTGGCGTCCAGCCAGTCGTCGGGCTCCCGGCGGAAGTCGATCCACCCGACGTCGCCAAGCGCTCCCGCGTGGCCGTAATCGGTCGTCACCTCCTGCCCGGGCAGCAGCGTGATCCCGTATCGCCGGGCCGCGGCCGGCAGTTCGCCGTGGTGGCTGACCGTGTTGTGGTCGGTGACCGCGATGAAGTCCAGGCCGCGTCCGGCCGCGAGAGCGGCCAGTTCGGAGACGGTCAGCACGCCGTCGGAGTGCACGGTGTGCGTATGCAGGTCACCCGCGAGCCAGCGGCGGCCGTCGCCGGCCGGCAGCACGCGCCGGGGCGGCCGCTTGGCCGGTGCCGGGGGAGCGGGCGCGGCCTGCCCGAGCAGGTCCGCGCTGAGCCGCACGGCCTCGGCCGTCACCCGGTAGGGCACGCCGTCCGGCGGGACGCGGTGCACGCCGATCATCACCTGCCACGTGCCGGCCTCGATCTCGCCGGGCAGGTACCCGGGCGTGGCGGCATCGCCGCCGATCACGAACGACTCACGCGCGCTGCCCGACCAGCCGCGGAAGCCGTCCGGGCCCAGGCAGCCGAGGTCGAGTACCGTTCCGTCGGTGCGCTCGTACTCGAGCTCGACCCGCAGCGCGGCCGTCCCGGGCCCGATCTCCACCGGCAGGTAATGCCAGGGCGAGACGAAGCGGTCCTCGAGGGTCCACCGCCCGGTGTGCCGCGTGCGGCTGGTCATGTCAGGTGGCCGGCTCCGGCTCGGCCGCCGCGCGCAGGACATCCATGAGCACGCTCACCGCGGGCGGATCGGGCGGGTCGCCGTACCTGACCGCGAAAACGTACCGGTGAGTTCCGCCGAGCGGGGCGGTCCTGATCCCGGGATGGCGCGCGGCGCGCAGGCAGAGCGCGGGCAGCGTCGACACCCCCAGATCGGCTGCGACCAGGGCCTGGACCGCGACGTAGTCGTCGGTGGTGAACGCGATCTTCGGGGTGAACCCGGCCACCGCGCACTGCCGGAGCAGGTTGGCGCGGCAGCGGCCGCAGCCCGCGATCCAGCGATGGCGAGCGTATTTGGACAGGTCCGCCGGGGACTGCTCCGGGTCATGAGCGGAGGTCACCAGGTGCACGTCCTCCTCGAGGATGAGTCGTTCGCGCAGGCCTTCGGCGATGTCGATGCCGCCTTCGTCTTCGTCGCCACCGTTCGGGTCGCGTTCGCCGCTCCCCAGCGCGTCGGGGACGTAGCGGAACACCAGCGCGACGTCGACGTATCCGGCCCGGAGCATGCGGACCGCCTCGAGGGGTTCCGCCTCGGTCAGCCGCAGGTCCACGCTGTGCTGGTGTCCGCGCAGCATCGCCGCCGCGGCCGGGACGATCGTGCCGAGCGCGGAAGGGAACGCCGCCAGCCGCAGCAGGCCCGCCCGCAGCCCGGTGTAGGTGGCCAGTTCGTTTTCCGCGGCGTCCAGCCTGCCGATCACCTCGGACCCGCGCTCGGCCAGGAGCCGGCCGGCGTCGGTGAGCCTGATGCCCCGGCCCGCTCGCTGGATCAGCTTGGTCCCGGTCTCCGCCTCGAGCCGCGCCAGGTGGTGGCTCACCGAAGGCTGCGCGTAGTTGAGAGCCCGGGCCGCGGCCGTGACGGAGCCGTACTTGGCCACGGCGACCAGCACGCGCAGCCTCGTCACGTCGAGCATGCACCGACTATAGATCTTGTCGATCTGTCCGCCCAGAGCCCTAAGTCAGGACTATCAGGACTGATCGCTTAGTTCGGCGTCACGATGCGCTAGCGTCCTTCGAGCAGCGGCGCGTCCGGCTGGCGCGGCTGCTCGCCGGCCAGTTCGCGGCGCCGCCAGGCCATGCCGGAAAGCGCCTCGAGCACCACCCGGTTGCCGAGGAACGCGGTCACCTCGGCGTGGTCGTACGGCGGCGAGACCTCGACCACGTCGATCCCGGCCAGCGGCAGCGACATGGCGATCCGCCGCACCGCGTCGAGTAGCTGCCTGGCCGTGAGGCCGCCGGGTTCCGGCGTCCCCGTGCCCGGGGCCATGCCGGGGTCGACCACGTCGACGTCGACGGACAGGAAGACGCCCTCGCACTCGTCGACGGCGATGCCGAACGCCTCGGTCAGGCATTCGTCGACCCCGCGGGAGACGATCTCGCTCATCTCGAACGAGCGCATCCGCTGCTCGGCCATCCACGCCAGCGTCGGCGGCTCGGGCCAGTACCCGCGCAGCCCCATCTGCAAGAACCTGTCGCCGCGCACCGCACCCGACTCGATCAGCCGCCGCATCGGCGTGCCGTGCCCGTACAGCGACCCGAACTGCGTGTCCCCCGTGTCGGCGTGCGCGTCGAAATGGATCAGCGACACCCGGCCCCAGCCGACGTGCCTGGCTACTCCGGTGGCGTCGGGCCAGGTGATCGTGTGGTCGCCGCCCAGGATCACCGGTATCGCGCCTGCCGACGCCACGGCCTGCACGACGCCTTCCAGCCGCCGCAGCGATCCCTGCGTGTCGACCGGCGGCATGAGCACGTCGCCGAGGTCGGCGACGCGCAGTTCGGCCAGCGGGTCGACGCCGAGGGCGAGGTGCGGTCTGGACCCGTCGTGCGGCAGGTAGTCGGTGATCCGGATGGCCTGCGGCCCGAACCTGGCCCCGGGGCGGTGCGAGGCACCGCTGTCGTAGGGCGCGCCGATGAAGACGACATCCAGCCCGTCGAGCGAGTCGAGCCCGGCCCGCGGCACCCCCAGGAACGTGACGTCGGGCCCGTACATCCCGCGGACCATGATCTCGTCGTCATTCTCCATACCGCGACGATACAGGGGCGAGGTCACGGACCGGCCGGTCCCTCAGCGGACCTCAGCCGGCCCGCGCCGCCAAGATTCATGAAATGTCAGTGGCGCTAATTGCGAAGTCTGCCCCGATTGCGTCAACCAGTGCGGCAGGCTTCGCGTCACACTTAGTGAGGCTCGGCGAAAGCGGGACGCCGAGCCTCGTTCTGTGCCCGGACAGCAGTTTTCCAGTGCCATGATGGGGTGCTGTGAGGCTGATGACGGCGCGGCGGACGCGGCTGCGGCGCGCGGCCGACGTCGCGGTGGTGCTCGCGCTAGTGCTGGTGGCGGCGCTTGGGGTCGCGGCGTGCACCGGGTCGGCCGGGTCTTCGGGTTCCGCCTCGACCGGGCACGAACCCGCTACGTCTGCTCCACTGGCCGCGGCGCAGCCCTTCCCCGCGGCCGAGAACAAGCGCCCGGGCACGTCCGCATGGCGGATCACCGATCTCGGGGCCGCCGACGCGATCAACGGGTACGCGGATCAGCAGAGCGTCCTGCCCGGCCAGAGCTTCGGCCTCTACGTGTCGACCACGGCCAGGTCGTTTCGGGTGGACGCGTTCCGCTTCGGCTGGTATTCCGGTCACCAGGCCCGCATGGTCTGGGCGTCGGGGCCGGTCCGGGGGCAATCGCAGACGGCCGTGAACATCACGGCAGGTACCCACATGGTGACCGCCCCGTGGCGGCCGTCGATGACGATCGCCACCACGAACTGGCCGCGGCTCCTACCTGCTGCGCCTGGACGCGTCCACCGGGGCCCAGCGGTACGTGCCGATCACGGTGCGGTCGGCGAGCACGGCCGGGGCGGTCGTCATCCTCAACGACAACACCACGTGGCAGGCGTATAACGCCTGGGGCGGCTACAGTCTCTACCAGGGCCCCAACGGGCTGCCGTCCGACCGAGGCTACGCGGTGAGCTTCGACCGGCCCTACGACGGCGACGGGGCGGTACGGTTCCTGGCCTTCGACGAGGCCGCCATCGCGCTGGCCGAACGCACCGGCGTCCCGCTCGCCTACGAGACCGACGTCGACATCGACCAGGACCCCCGGATCCTGGCGGGCGCCCGCGCGGTTATCTCCCTCGGCCACGACGAGTACTACTCGCAGGCGATGCGCTCCGCCCTCCTGGCCGCCCGCAACGCAGGGACCAACCTGGCCTTCCTCGGCGCGAACTCCATCTACCGGCACATCAGGTTCGCGGCCGGGGACCGCGTCATCATCTGCTATAAGGACGCCGCCATCGATCCGCTGTACGGCACCGATGACGCGGAAACGACGCAGCAGTGGCGTGACCCGCCTGACCCGCGGCCGGAGAGCACGATCACCGGAGTGTTCTATGAGTGCAACCCGGTGAGCGCGCCGTGGGTGGTCTATGACCCGTCGAGCTGGATTTTCGCCGGCACAGGCGCTTACAGGGGCGAGCGTTTCCCCGGCATGGTGGGCCCCGAGTATGACCGGCTGAACCCGGCCGTCCCGTTCCCCAGGCCGATACAGGTGCTCGCGCATTCACCGCTGACCTGTGACGGCTTCTCCACCTTCTCCGATTCGGTGTACTACACGGTCGCCAGCGGGGCGGGCGTGTTCGCCTCGGGTACCATGCGCTGGGTGTGCGCGATGCGCGGCCCGTCCTGCGGGCACGGACTCACCCTGGCCGCCGGGCGCTTCGTCGACCGGGCGACCCAGAACATGCTCCGGGCGTTCGCGGCGGGACCGGCCGGACTGGTGCATCCCGCGCAGGACAACCTGGCCCAGGTGAGGCCGCCGGATATCCCGGCCCTGTATGACGGCATCGACTGACTCTGAGGGGCGGGCAGACCGTGGACGACATCGATGCGCGCATTATCGCCTTCTTGATCAGGGACGCCCGGGCCAGCTACGCCGTGGTCGGCAGCGAAGTGGGCCTGTCGGCCCCGGCCGTGAAACGGCGGGTGGACCGGCTCAGGGCCGCGGGTGCGATCACCGGCTTCTCGGCCCGGGTGGACCCGGCGGCCATGGGCTGGACGACCGAGGCGTACGTGGAGCTGTTCTGCGGCGGCCGCACCTCTCCCGACGAGATCGCGGCCGGGGTGCGACGGTATCCCGAGGTGGTGGACGCGTGCACCGTCACAGGAGACGCCGATGCGCTGATCCACATCAGGGCTGCCGACGTCAGGCACTTCGAGGACGTGATGGAGCGGATCCGGGCCGAGCCGTTCGTGGTCAGGACCAGGAGCGTCATCGTGCTGTCCCGGCTCGTCGACCGGGCGGACGCGCTTGTGCCGTTGCGCTGAGTGATATCCTGCCCGTTCTCGCCATCGCGACCCCGCTGACCAGCTACAGTCATGCACATGTCGGAGTTTGAGCAAGATCCGAGTGCGAATACCGGGCGCTTCCGGGCTTTTGTCGAACGCGATGAAGAAGAAGCTCCCCGCTCGCGGCGCTCGCCTGTATCTCCTGCCCTGCTTGCCATCGGGGGCGTGCTGGTCGTCGCGATCGTTATCGTCATCGCGGCCATGGCCTAGCCGGCCGACCCGACGATCTGGTCGTTACCTGGCGGTAGTCTCACGTCACTCATGTGATCAGCTGCCGGTGACATCCTGGGCCCATGACGACTGCGCCTGCGAGTACCGCCGTCTCGGTGCATGACGAGCAGCATCGGCTGACCGTGGTCGAGGGGCTGGCGGCGCTGTCCCTCGACGCGCTCTCCTCGGTGGCCTACGGGCCGGAGGCCATCCTCGTCGTCCTGGTCGCAGCCGGCGCCGCGGCGCTGCAGTTCGCGTCCGGCCCTGCTGCCCCTTCCGCTTTAGATGACGATTTGATGCATTGAGGGTCAGGGCGGTGATCAGCGGATGGCAAGATGACAGCCATGAGAAACGTCACGGTCATGGCTGGCGACGGTGATGCGTGTGTACGCTGATCTGCCGGTGGCCGTGGTGACTGGCGGTAACCGCGGCGTCGGCCGCGAGGTATGCCGCCAGCTCGCCCTGCTCGGGTTCGCGGTGGTGCTCGGCTCCCGGGATCTACGTAAGGGCGAACTGGCCGCGAAGGAACTCGACCCGGAAGGTGTCCGGATCGTCGCCTGTCAGCTTGAGGTGGACAGCTCCAACAGCGTCGCCTCGATGGCCGAATGGGTGAAGGGGCGCTATGGCCGCGTCGATGTGCTGGTGAACAACGCCTCGACCATGTATGACCGGTGGGCGACGGCGAGCAACGCCGAGCTGGCCACGGTGGCGGAGGCGATTGACATCAACCTGTTCGGTCCCTGGCGGGTGATTCATGCGCTGCTGCCGATGCTGCGCTCCAGCATGCGCCCGAGGATCGTCAACGTGAGCAGCGAGGGCGGCTCGATCGCCGTGATGACCGGTGGTTCACCCGCGTACGGCGTCTCCAAGGCCGGCCTTAACGCGCTGACCCGCCTGCTCGCCGCGGAACTGGCCCGGGACGGCATTTTGGTCAACGCGGTCTGCCCGGGCTGGCCCGCCAGCGAAAGCAACCCGGAGGGACGGTCGCTGGCTCAGGCCGCGGGCAGCGTCATCTGGGCGGTCACGATTCCCAACGGCGGCCCGACCGGCACCCTCACCCGCGACGGTCAGCCTTTCCCCTGGTAGCAGGTCAGGAAGCCTTCTCATCGGGGCTCGGCTGGTAGCGGTAACCCATGCCAGGTTCGGTGATCAGCCAACGGGGCCTGGCTGGATCCGGCTCCAGCTTGCGGCGCAGCTGAGCCATGTAAAGCCGCAGGTTGCCGGTTGCGTCGGCGTATCCAGGCCCCCACACTTCGGTCAGCAGCTGGCTGCGGCTGAGCAGCTTGCCCGGGTTGCGGAGCAGCACCTCCAGCAGATGCCACTCGGTCGGGGTGAGCCTGATGTCATCGGGCTGGGTGGCGGCGCCGCCGCCTGCTCCCGCCGGGCCGCCTGCCCCCGCCGGGCTGCCACCGCCCCCCGCCGGGCTGCCACTGCCGCCCCCCCGCCGGGACGGCGGCCTGCCGGGTGACGCGCTTGGCGGCCAGGTCGACGATCAGGTGGCCGAGCTGGATCCTGGGCAGGTCTTCGGGGGCTCCGGTCCGCCTGACCGCGGCGCGCATCCGGGCGAGCAGTTCCTCCACCCCGAACGGCTTGGTGATGTAGTCGTCCGCCCCCGCGTCGAGCGCCTCGACCTTGTCCGTGCTGTCGGCGCGCCCGGACAGGACGATAATGGGCGCCTTCGTCCAGCCGCGCAGCCCGTGGATAACCTCGACGCCGTCCAGGTCGGGCAGGCCGAGGTCGAGGATCACGAGGTCGGGCGGATACCGGCTCGCCACCTCGAGCGCCTCGGTTCCGGTGGCCGCGACATGGACGTCGTACTCGCGGACCCTCAGGTTGATCCGGAGCGCGCGGAGAATCTGCGGCTCGTCGTCAACGACAAGCACCCTCGTCACGGCGCGTTTCCCCCTGTGGCTGTGCCTCCCGCGGCCTCGCGCTCCCGGTGGCCGGGCTGGTAGCCGTAGTCCGAGTCGGTCACGGCCGGCACCGATACCGTCATCGTCAGCCCGCCGCCCGGCGTGTCCTCGGCGGTAAGCGTCCCGCCCATGGCCTCGGTCAGCCCGCGCGACAAGGCGAGACCGAGGCCGACCCCGGTCGTGTTGTCAGTGTCGCCAAGGCGCTGGAACGGCACGAACATCCGGTCCCTGTCCGCCTCGGGGATGCCCGGGCCGCGGTCGACCACGCGCAGCTCCACCCGGTCGCCGAGCGCGCTGGCCGTCAGCAGCGGCGGCTGGGCCGCCGGCGCGTAGCGGAGCGCGTTTTCCGTCAGGTTCACGATGACGCGCTCGAGTATCGCCGGGTCGACGTTGATCTCGGGCAGGGAGACCGGTATGTCGACCGTGATGCCCCGCGCCGCGGGGTCCAGGTTATCGAGGGCCCGGGACACGATCTCGTCCAGGCCCGCCGGGCGCGGGAACAGCGACAGCGCGCCGGCCTGCAGCCTGCTCATGTCGAGCAGGTTGTCGACGAGATGGGTGAGCCGGTCGAGGGACTCGTCCGCCGTCGCGAGCAGCTCATCATGATCTTCGTCGGCCCAGTCCACGTCCCTGGACCGCAGGCTGGTCACGGCCGCTTTCGCCGACGCAAGCGGCGTGCGCAGGTCGTGGCTCACGGCGGCGAGCAGCGCAGTCCGCATCCGGTCCGCGGCGGCGATCGGCTTGGCGGCCTGGGCCTCGGCGGCCAGCCGCTGCTGGTCGAGGGCGACCGCGGCGTACGAGCCGAAAGCGCCGAGCACGCGCCGGTCCGCGGCCGGCAGGGGATGGCCGCGCAGGGCGAGCGAGAGGCTGTCCGAGACCGGTACGTCGACGTCGGCCTCCTCGGGCGTGCTGACCGCGGGTTCACCGCGGCTGGCGACCACGTGCCAGCGGCCGGACATGCTCCTGATCGGGCCAGTCGAGGCCTCCGCGGGCGGCTGGCCATCGGCTGGCGCGCACTCGAGGAGGGTGACCGACTCCATGCCGAAGGCTTCCCGCACCCGGTCGAGCAGCGCGCTGAGTCCCTGCTGGCCGCGGAGCACGCTGCCGGCCGTGGTGGCGAGCAGTTCCGATTCCGCATTGGCCCGCGCCGCCTGCTTGGTGCGCCGGGCCGCCATGTCGACCACCGAGCTGACCAGCACGGCGACGGCGACGAAGACGCCGAGCGCGAGGGCGTTGTTCGCCTGCGCGATCGTCCACTGGTGAATGGGCGGGGTGAAGTAGTAGTTAAGCAGCAAGAAGCCGACGATGGCGGCGAGCACGGCCGGGGCGAATCCGCCGACCAGGGCGACCAGGATCACCGCGACGAGGAACACCAGGACGTCGCTGGTGAGGTCGATAGCCTGGCGCAGGTTGGCCAGGGCCACGGTCAGCACCAGCGACAGCGCGGCGGCCAGCACGTATCCGGCGATCTTACGGCGCAGGGTGATGGCGCCGTGCGGCCGCGGCAGGCCCCGGCCGCGGCCCATGTGCCCGTGGGTGACGATGTGCACGTCGATGTCGCCGGAACCGCGGATGGTCCTGGACCCGATGCCCGGGCCGGTGAGCATGGCCATCGCCCACGACCGCCGGCTCGCGCCGAGCACGAGCTGGGTGGCGTTCTCCGCCCGGGCGAAGGCGAGCAGGGCTTCCGAGATGTCGTCGCCGACCACCTGGTGATAGCTGCCGCCCACCGACTCGACCAGCCGCCGCTGGCTGGCCAGCGCGGCCGGATCAGCACCGGTCAGGCCGTCGGACTTGGTGACGTGCACCGCCAGCAGGTCACCGCCGGCCGAGCGGGCCGCGATCCTCGCGGCCCGCCTGACCAGCGCCCGTCCTTCCGGGCCGCCTGTGAGGGCGACCACGACCCGCTCCCTGGCCTCCCACGCACCAGTGATCTTGTGTTCGTTGCGGTATCGCTGCAGGCCCTCGTCGACCTTGTCGGCCAGCCAGAGCAGCGCGAGCTCGCGCAGCGCGTCGAGGTTCCCGCTGCGGAAGTAGTTGGTGAGGGCCGCGTCGATCTTCTCCGGCGGGTAGATGTTCCCGTGCGCCATCCTGCGGCGCAGCGCCTCGGGCGTCATGTCGACCATCTCGACCTGGTCGGCGGCCCGGACGATGGCGTCAGGCACGGTTTCCCGCTGCGGCACGCCGGTGATCTTCTCGACCACGTCGTTAAGGGATTCCAGGTGCTGGATGTTAACGGCGGAGATCACGTCGATCCCGGCGTCGAGAAGTTCCTCGACGTCTTGCCACCGCTTCTCGTTGCAGGAGCCGGGGACGTTGGTGTGCGCGAACTCGTCCACGAGGGCGATTTCCGGGCGGCGGGTGAGCAGCGCGGCCAGGTCCATCTCCTCGAAGGTCGCGCCGCGGTACTCCAGCCGGGCGCGGGGGATGGTTTCGAGGCCGTCGAGCAGCGAGGCGGTATGCGGGCGCCCGTGCGCCTCCGCGAATCCCACGACCACGTTGGCGCCGCGTTCGGCGCGACGGTGCCCCTCGCAGAGCATGGCGTAGGTTTTGCCGACGCCCGCCGCGGACCCGAGGTAAATCCGCAGGTGTCCGCGTCCCGGTCGGCCGTCGGCTCTTGTCCGGTCGCTGCCATCAGCCATTTCCGGCCCGTTTCCTTATCCGCATACCTAGCCAGCTTCTTCCCTTATTCGCTGGCTCCCATTGTGAAGCACGGCCAGCCGGTCAGGAATTCCGCCTGGCAGATGGCCCGCGGCGGCGATGGATGGTCGCTAACGCCATCCATACGCTGGCATACGGAATCCGAACGCATCGCATACGGCGCTGGGTTCAGCGGCCGATTGACGGCGGGGTCCTGAAGAACGCGCTGGACGGAGATTGCCAGAGGAATATCACCGCGCCGCAGGCGATCAGCCAGCCGATACCAGTCAGCACCTTCGTCAGGCCGAGACCGGAGCGGCCCAGGACGGCGAGCGCGCCGAGGGTGTGGATGCCGAACAGCACCGTGCCGGTAACCCGGGCCCAGTTCCTTCTGTTCTTGCAGGCCCGGGCGATCCCAAGCCAGAGTGCTATCTCGATGACGGACAGGAGCACCGTCAGGAACACCACTCCGCCCAGGCTCGTGCGAGTGTAGGGGTAGTTCCTGATGATGGTGTTGGCGACCATCACGACGCCGATCGCGTAGATCAGCGCGTAGGCCGCCCCCGCGTACATCAGCCTGACCGCGGTGACCATGCTGCTTGGCAGCGCATAGATCGCTCCGCGCGAGCCCGGCGGATAGGGCTGCGGGTAACCCATCGGCCCGGAGCCCAGCGGCCATCCGCCGTTGGCGGACAGCCCGCCGCTGGCGGGAAGGTAACCGCGCGGCGGCGGAGGCAGCGGCTGTGACGCCTGCGCGCCGCCGTAACCAGAAGGCGGGGGATAGCCCTGGGCTCCGGGACTGGCCCGCGGTCCCGGACTGGCCTGGGCTCCGGGACTGGCCCGCGGTCCCGGACTGGCCTGGGCTCCGGGACTGGCCCGCGGTCCCGGACTGGCCTGGGCTCCGGGACTGGCCTGCGGTCCCGGACTGGCGTAAGGCCAGCGCGTCCCCGGGTTCGGCGGGGGCGCCTGCGGCGGCAGCGGCGGCCCCTTGCTTTTACCGGGGTCCGACGGGGTGGTCCGCGGGTGCACCGCCGAGGCCCAGGAGAACTCCTCGGCTTCAGCGGGCTGGCCGCCTGGCCTCGTCTCCTGCTCGAGCCTGGCCTGGTAGGCGCTGATAATCCCGGCTACTGACCGCGGCCAGAAGGAGACGGCCGAGGGCCCGGTCGCGTCCATGCCGCTGGCGATCGCGGCGGAGAGCGCCCGCAGCGGGGGGCGGGCGGCCGGATCCTTGGCCAGGCAAGCGGAGACAATCTCCTTCAGGCGCGGCGGTATTCCGTCGAGGGCCGGCTCGCCGTGGACGACCCGGTACAGCACGGCGGCCGCGGTGCCCGAGCCGAACGGGCCCGCTCCGGTCGCGGCGTACGCGATCACGCAGCCGAGCGCGAATACGTCACTGTCGGGCCCGGCGGCCTTGCCCTCGGCCTGCTCGGGAGACATGTATCCCGGCGTGCCGAACACCACTCCAGCCGCCGTCAGCGAGGTGCCATCCGCGGCGCGCGATATCCCGAAGTCGATGACCCTGGGCCCGTCGGTGGCGAGCAGCACGTTGGCGGGCTTGAGGTCGCGGTGCACTACCCGGCAGGCGTGGATGGCCTGCAGGGCTTCGACCAGGCCGGCCAGCAGCGGCCAGAGGGCCGTCGGGCAGCGGTCCGTGCTCGGTGACGACCTGCTCGAGGGAGGGGCCGGGCACGAACGCGGTGGCCAGCCACGGCGGGCGCTCATTCAGCCCGCTGGCCACGACCGGGGCAGTGTAGATCCCGCTGACCGCCCGGGCCGCGGCGACCTCCTGCTGGAACCTGCGCAGGAATTCGGTGTCGCTGGCCAGGTCGGGATGGACCACTTTGATGGCCACCGCTCGGCCACCGGGCGAGAGCCCGAGGTAGACCCGGCCCATGCCGCCCGCGCCAAGCTGCGCTCGCAACCGGTACTCGCCGATCACGCGCGGGTCGTCCATGGCCAGCGCCTTCATCTTCGCCCCCTAGCCCACACCGGATCAGCTAAACCCGCGGCACCGTTGACCACAGCAGGCACGTTCACGAGCTACCTGGTTAGCCCTGCGCTTCACATTTTGCGTCATAGTCGGCAAGCTGCGTACCGCCGATGCGCGGGAATGTGGGAAAACCCCTTGAAAGAGAGCCCCGGCGACCGCTAACGATGCTCCATCGTCGGGGCGTGGCAGGGTGGGACGTCGGCGGGTCAGGGCTGGAAGCGGTAGCCCATGCCGGGTTCGGTGAGCAGGTGGCGCGGGCGCGCCGGATTGTCTTCCAGCTTGCGGCGCAGACGCGCCATGTGAAAGCGGAGATAGTTGGTGCGCTGCTGGAATCCCGGGCCCCAGACTCCGGTCAGGATCTGCGCCGACGCGACGAGCTGGCCGGGGCGACGCAGCAGCGTTTCCAGGATCCGCCACTCGGTCGGCGTGAGCCGCAGCGTCACCGGCTCGCCGCCCTCGCCGGCAGCGCCCTGCCCGTCGGCGGATGCCCGCCTGACCTGGTGCGCGACGAGGTCGATCCGCCACGCGCCGATGGTGACCTGGGGCGGCTGATCGTGGCTCGCTTCCCCATCGGGGCGGCGCAGCGCGGCGCGCAGCCTGGCCAGCAGTTCGGCCATCGCGAACGGCTTGGTCACGTAGTCATCGGCGCCGACATCCAGCGCGCCGATCTTGTCACCGGGGCTGGTCCGGCCGGACAGCACGATGATCGGCGCCCGGTACCACCGGCGCAGTTCGACGATCACCTCGGTGCCGTCGATGTCGGGCAGGCCGAGGTCGAGGATGATCGCGTCTGGCGGGTGGCTCGCGGCCAGGGCCAGCGCCTCCCGGCCGGTGCCCGCGGTCATTACCTGGTACTGCCTGGCCCGCAGGTTGATGCGCAGCGCGCGGACCAGATCAGCCTCGTCCTCGACGATGAGGATGCCGTTCGGGTACTGCGGGCCCTCGGGCCCCGGCTGGGGATCTCCCGGCCGGGGCTCCGAGGCGAGCTCGGCCATCGGCGCCTCAGCTACCTGACTTCGCGGCCAGCTGGTCGAGCGCGATGTTGAGGTCGAGCACGTTCACCCCTGGCTCGCCGAGGAAGCCGAGCGCCCGGCCCTGGGTGCACTTGTCCACCAGCGCCTTGACCTCGGACACCGGCAGGTGCCTGGCCGCGGCTACCCGGTCGACCTGGATGGCCGCGTTCTGCGGCGAGATGTTCGGGTCCAGCCCGGAGCCCGACGCGGTCACCGCGTCCGGCGGGATCTGCGACACCGAGACGTGGTCGAACGCCGCGATCTGCTGCTGCCGCTGCCTGATCAGCTGGACCAGGGCCGGGTTGTTCGGCCCGAGGTTGGACGCCGCGGAAAACCCCGGGTCGCAACCGTAGTCGGTCTTGTCTGTGGCGTTGACCGCGGCCGACGGCCGGGGCTGGAAGTACTGCGGCAGCGGGTTGCCCTTGGCGTCCGTGAACTCCTGGCAGAGCAGGCTCGATCCCACGACGCGGCCGTTGAAGCTCGCCATCGAGCCGTTGGCCTGCTTGTGGAAGGCCACCTGGGAGATGCCGACCATGACCGCGGGGTAGATGAGCCCGCAGAGCACGGTGAACACCAGCAGGGTGCGGAACGCCGCGACGTGCTGCCTGACGATGACGGGTAGGCGGTTCATGCCGGTCACTTTCCAAATCCGGGGATGTACTGGACGATCAGGTCGATGGCCCAGATGCCGATGAACGGGATGATCAGGCCGCCGATGCCGTAGATCACCAGGTTCCTGCGGAGCATGGACTGCGCGGAGGCCGGCCGGTAGCGCACGCCGCGCAGCGCCAGCGGGATCAGCGCGATGATGATCAGCGCGTTGAAGATGATCGCCGAGGTGATCGCCGACTTCGGGCTGTACAGGTGCAGGATGTTGAGCTTGGCCAGGCCGGGGATCACTGCCGAGAACATGGCCGGGATGATGGCGAAGTACTTGGCCACGTCGTTGGTGATGGAGAAGGTGGTCAGCGCCCCGCGGGTGATCAGCAGCTGCTTGCCGATCTCCACGATCTCGATGAGCTTGGTCGGGTTGGAGTCCAGGTCCACCATGTTCCCGGCCTCCTTGGCGGCCGAGGTGCCGGTGTTCATGGCCACGCCGACGTCGGCCTGGGCCAGCGCGGGCGCGTCGTTGGTGCCGTCGCCGGTCATCGCGACCAGCTTGCCGCCCTCCTGCTCCTTCTTGATCAGCGCCATCTTGTCTTCCGGCGTCGCCTCGGCGAGGAAGTCGTCGACGCCGGACTCGTCCGCGATCGCCTTGGCGGTCAGCGGGTTGTCGCCGGTGATCATGACGGTCTTGATGCCCATCTTGCGCATCTCGGCGAACCGCTCGGCGATGCCCTCCTTGACGATGTCCTTGAGCTGGATCACGCCCAGGGCCCGCGCGCTGCCGTTGGCCCGTTCGGCCACTACCAGCGGCGTGCCGCCGGCCGCCGAGATGCCGTCCACCAGCGGGCCCAGGTCGGCGGGCACGGTACCGTGGCCGTCGCGGATCCACTGGGTCACCGCCGAGGCGGCCCCCTTGCGGACCTCGCGGCCATCGGCCAGGTCGATGCCGCTCATCCGGGTCTGCGCGGTGAACTCGACGAACTCGGCCCCGGCCAGTTCGCCTTCGTGCCGCTCGCGCAGGCCGAACCCGGTCTTGGCCAGCACCACGATCGAACGGCCTTCCGGCGTGTAGTCCGCCATGGAAGACAGCTGCGCCGCGTCGGCGACCTGCGCCGCAGTGGCCCCGCCGACCGGCAGGAACTCGGTCGCCTGCCGGTTCCCGATGGTGATCGTGCCGGTCTTGTCGAGCAGCAGCGTGTTCACGTCGCCGGCCGCCTCCACCGCGCGCCCGGACATGGCCAGCACGTTGCGCTGCACCAGGCGGTCCATGCCCGCGATGCCGATCGCGGACAGCAGCGCGCCGATCGTGGTCGGGATCAGCGCCACCAGCAGCGCGACCAGGATCACCAGGCTCTGCGGCGCCTTCGCGTAGAACGCCATCGGCTGCAGCGTGATCACCGCGAGCATGAAGATGATTGTCAGCGCGGCCAGCAGGATGTTCAGCGCGATCTCGTTCGGCGTCTTCTGCCGCTTCGCGCCCTCGACCAGGGCGATCATCCGGTCGATGAAGGTCTCGCCCGGCTTGGACGTGATATGCACCACGATCCGGTCGGACAGCACGGTGGTGCCGCCGGTGACCGCGGACCGGTCGCCGCCGGACTCGCGGATGACCGGAGCGGACTCGCCGGTGATCGCCGACTCGTCCACCGAGGCGACGCCCTCGACCACGTCCCCGTCCCCGGGGATATGCTCGCCCGCCTCGACCACCACGTAGTCGCCGAGGCGCAGTTCGGTGCCTGCGACGGACTCCTCACGCAGCGCGGCCTGGGCTGCGCCCGGCTGCCAGTTGAGCAGCCGCCGGGCCATCGTCTCGCGCTTGGCCCGCCGCAGCGTGGCGGCCTGCGCCTTGCCGCGGCCCTCGGCCACCGCTTCTGCCAGGTTGGCGAAGACCACGGTCAGCCACAGCCAGACCACGATGGTCCAGTTGAAGACGGACGGCGTGCGGATCGCGGTGTACAGGCAGAGCAGGGCGCCGACCTCGACCACGAACATGACCGGGTTCCTGATCTGCACCCGCGGGTCCAGCTTCTTGAACGCGTCCGGGGTCGACCGCCAGAGCATCTTCGGGTCGAGCAGCCCGCCGCCGATCCGGTGCGGCTCGGTTCCGGCCTGCTTGGGGCCTGCCGGAACGGCCCCCGGGGTTGTCGTTGTCACAGACATCAGTGCAGTCCTTCTGCGAACGGGCCCAGCGCGAGCGCCGGGAAGTAGGTCAGGCCGACGAGGATGAGGATCACGCCGACGAGCATGCCGACGAACAGCGGCGTCCTGGTATCCAGCGTGCCGGCGCTCTCCGGCACCGGGGCCTGTCTGGCCAGCGACCCGGCCAGGCCCAGGGCGAAGATCTCCGGCGCGAACCGGCCGAGCAGCATCACGACGCCGCCGGACACCTGGTACCAGGTGGCCGCGGTGCCCAGGCCGGCGAACGCCGACCCGTTGTTGTTGGCCATCGAGGTGAACGCGTACATGATCTCGGTCAGCCCGTGCGGGCCTGGGTTGAAGATGGCGCTCTGGCCCTTGTTCGTGCCGATCGACAACCCGGCCGCGGTCAGGATGAGCACGGGCAGGGTCAGGAAGTACAACGCCGCGTACTTCATCTCGATGGGCCGGATCTTCTTGCCGATGTACTCCGGCGTCCGGCCGACCATCAGCCCGGCGACGAACACCGTGACGATGGCCAGGACCAGGATGCCGTACATGCCGGCCCCGATCCCGCCGGGCGCGATCTCGCCGAGCGCCATGTCCATCAGCGTGATGGCGCCGCCGAACGGCGTCAGCGAATCATGGAAGCAGTTCACCGCGCCGGTGGAGGTCACCGTGGTGGACGCCGCGAACAGGGAGCAGCCTGGCGTGCCGAACCGCACCTCCGTGCCTTCAGAGGCGCCGTGCGCGAGTTGCGGCGCGATTCCGGCGTGCTGCATCTCGAAGAAGCTGATCCCGCCGACGGCCACGGCCCAGATGATCACCATCGCGGCGAGCAGCGCATAGCCCTGCCTGTTGCTGCCCACCATCTTGCCGAACGCGCGCGGCAAGCTGAACGGGATCAGCAGGATAAGGAAGATCTCGAAGATGTTCGTGAACGGGCTCGGGTTCTCGAAGGGATGGGCCGAGTTGGCGTTGAAGAAGCCGCCGCCGTTGTTGCCCATCTCCTTGATGACTTCCTGCGACGCCACCGGCCCGCCGACGATGGTCTGGTGCGCGCCGGACAGCGTGCTGATCACGTGGTAGGAGGCGAAGTTCTCGATCGCCCCGCCGGCCACCAGGACGATCGCGCCGATGACCGAGAGCGGCAGCAGCAGCCGTATCACGGCGCGGGTCACGTCCACCCAGAAGTTGCCGAGCTTGTCGGTCCTGGACCGGGTGAACCCGCGGATCATCGCGATCGCGACCACCAGGCCGACCGCGGCCGACATGAAGTTCTGCACCGCGAGCCCCGACATCTGGGTCAGGTAGCTCATGGTGGACTCGCCGGAGTAGTTCTGCCAGTTGGTGTTGGTGGTGAACGAGGCGGCCGTGTTCCACGCGGTAGCCGGCGTGACGTTGCCCATCCCGACCGACAGGAACAGCCAGTGCTGCGTCCGCTGGATCAGGTACAGGAACAGCACGCTGACCACGGAGAACGCGAGCACAGAGCGGAGGTAGACGCTCCACCGCATGTCCGCTTCGGGGTCGATCCCGCAGAGCTTGTAGATGCCGCGCTCGACCCGCCAGTGATTCTTGGCGGTGAAGATGCGGGCCATGTAGTTGCCGAGAGGCACGTGGCATGCCGCGAGCGCCGCGACGAGCAGCACGAACTGCAGCCAGCCGGCGGCTGTGCTGTTCATCAGAACCTCTCAGGCATTATCAGGGCCACGAACAGGTAGACCGTCAGCAGGACGCCGCCGATCAACCCGATCCAGTTCTCAGCGCTCAAAGGTCTCGACCCCCTTCAAGATGAGCAGGAGGACGGCGAAGACGACGATCGTCAGCCCGACATAGAACAGGTCCCACACGGTGACTCCTCGTGATGTGCCGCTGGTGGTAGTACGCACCTGGGCAGGCGTAAACCCCAGGCGAATCTCAGTAAAGACTCAGCATCCCCTGCGAAAAAGGCCACTTGCGCGACCCATGCACCCGCTGTCAGGTTCCTAACAGAACCCATGCGGGAGGGGGCGGGCTCAGGCCTCGGGGGTGTCGGGGATGAGGGCGTGCCGGCGCAACTGCCAGGACCGCAGGCCGTGGCTCATCTCATCCATCAGCGCGGACGGCGGGACGGCGAGCACCGGGCACCTCGCGTGCGCCAGGCAGTACCGGCTCACCGAGCGGTGCACCATGCGGCCCAGGGTGCCCCGGCGGCCGGTGCCGATCACCAGCAGGTCGTCTGGCTGGTCCGCGGTACCGACCAGCACGGGGCCGGACTCACCGCGCGCCACGTGCGGCTCGACGCACAGGTCGGCGGGGACCCCGCCCAGCCCGGCGTCGAACGCGGCCCACAGCCGCCGCCAGGCGTCTTCCCGCCAGATCTTGCGCAGGTACGGCGAGGAATGCCGCCGCTCGGCGATGTCGCCGCCCGGCGGCATCCACGCGAGGACGGGCAGCAGCGGCACGTCCCGCTGCCTGGCCTCGTCCGCCGCGTACCGCAGCGCCTGCAGGCTGCCCAGAGACCCGTGCACGCCCACGATGATCCGACGTACCCTAGGCACTCCAACTCGCCTCCCGACTAACGACGAGCACCGAAAGGCGGCGCCCCCGTGACCGCGTACCCATCCATATAACCTCTATCCGCGCGGTAAAACGGCCGTTCTCACGGCCCCTAACGACGCCAGATATAGGCGTTGACCTTGAGAACCGAGGTGCCGGTGATGCGATACCAGGACAAGTTCCTGGCGTAGGACGGCGCCTGCCGCCCGGCCCCTCTCCAACGGATCAGCTCTGGCCGGTGCGGACGCCGAGCTCGTCGATGCGGGCCAGCATCTCGGCGGGGTCGGCGTAGACCCGGTAGGCGCCGGCCCGCTCGAGTTCCTCCCGCCCGTAGCCGCCGGACATCAGCCCGACCCCGAGCGCGCCGGCCCGCCGGGCCGCGAGCAGGTCCCACACGCTGTCCCCGACGACCATCGCGTGCCTGGGCTCCACGCCGAGCTCGGCGGCCGCGGCGAGGAACAGGTCGGGGTCCGGCTTGGCGTGCCGGACCAGGTCCCTGGTCACCATCGGGGTGTCCTCAGGGAGCCCGAGCAGGGCCAGCGCGGGCCGCGCGGTCGCCGCGTACCCGCTGGTCGCGATCGCCCACCGGACGCCCTCCCCGGTCAGCGTGCCGAGCAGTTCGCGCGCGCCGGGCAGGGCCGTGACGGAGTCCATCTGCGCACGGTACTCCGCCGCGTGCGCCAGCTGCAGCCGGTCGATGTCGGCCTTGGACAGCGACCGGCCCGTCTCCCGCAGCAGCGCGGACACGAACAGGCCGCCGCTCATCCCGATGCGCCGGTGGATCCGCCACACCGACAGGTCGATGCCGATCGCGGTAAGCGCGGTGCGCCAGGCGATGACGTGCTGGTACACGCTGTCGATCAGCGTACCGTCCAGGTCGAAGAGGAACGAAGGAGTCGGTGACTCGATGTAGTCCATGCCCCAAGTCTGCCCGCGCCGCCGCCCCCGCCGTACCCCCAGCACCCCTCCGTACCCCGCTAGGAAAACCTTTTTGGGCCGAACGGTCCTCACTATCACGACCCGGACCCCACCACGTCACGCCCCGCTGACCGTCAGCACGCCCTCGTTCGTGCCCAGGAAGGCGCGGTTCCCTGCCATGGACAGCGACGCGAAGTGCGGCAGGCTCGTGCCCAGGCTCAGCGAGTAGCGGGTCGCCCCGGTCGCGGGGTCGAGTTCGTACAGCGTTCCCGCGGCGTAGTCGGCCACCCAGACCGCCCCGCCGCCGATCACCGGGGAGCCCGCGGCGCCGGCCGGGCCGCGCCAGAGCACCCGGATCCTGCCGCCGGCGACGCTGACGGCGGCCATCCCGCCCGAATCGCACGGCTCGTACGCGGTGCTGCCCTGGACCGAGGCCGCGCCGTAGGCGGAGCAGACGCCAGCCTGCGCGACCTGCCCGCCGACGCCGCCCAGCCGGGCCGCGCTGAGCAGGTACGCGGTGCCGCTCTTGCCCAGCGCGAGCAGCATCCCGTTCGCGAAGAGCACCGGCTGCGCCGAGCCGAGGTCCAGGTCGCCCTCGCTGTCGTGGTACCAGGTGGCCGGGGCGAAGATGCCGACCTGGCGCAGCGCCGGGGACAGGGCCGTCACCGAGTCGCTCCCGTCGAACGCGGTGCTGGTCACCGAGCCGTTGCCGGCGCTGACGTACAGGGTGCCGCCCGGGCCGGCCACCGGCCCGGCGGTGCCCCAGATGCCGCCTTCGCGGCTGGTGGGCACCAGGTAGGAGATGATCGGCCCGCTGCCGCTGACCGAGACGCCGGCCACCGAGCCCCGGTAGGGCCCGCAGTCTCCGTACAGGCCGCCGAACGCCACGTAGACCCGCCCGTCCTCGATCGCGAGCGCGGGCCGCTGCTGGTCGTACCGCGGCTGGCCGTCCGGTGCCGGAATGTCGCGTTCCACCCGGATGGCGCCGTCGGCAGCCGAGACGCCGACGAGCACGTGGTGGTACCCGGCGGTCTCCGCGACCGCGTAGATGAGCCCGTTCCCCTGGTCATAGACGGGCGTGCCGGTGATGCCGAGCGGGTCGATGTCGCCGCACGGGAGATCGGCCAGCGGCACCGGCGTGCCGATGTGGGTGCGCCAGGCGACCGCGCCGGTGGCCGCGCTGAGCCCGTAGACGGAGTTGTTCTCGGTCGCCGCGATCACCAGGTTGCCCACCAGCAGCGGCTGCCCGTAGACGGCGCCGTCGAGGCCGGCCCGCCAGGCGACGCTCAGCGGCCCGGCCGGGCCCGCCCCGGCCGCCACCCCGGTGCGCGCGGCGTCCCGGCCGAAGGCCGGCCAGGCCGCGCCCGGGTCGCCGCGCTGCCCTCCGGCCGCGGACGCCTGCCCGGACGCCGGGGCCCCTCCGGCCGCCGTCGGCGCCGGCGCCAGCGTCCTGGCCGGGGGAGCCGGGCCTGAGGACTGCGCACCCCCGGCCGGGTTGCTGCACCCCGCCGCCGCGGCCAGGCCGCCGGCCGCCACCGCGAGTATCGCCGCGCGCGCTAGTCTCGTCCGCATCATCCCAGTTTCTCTCCGCCGGCCGGCCGTCCATGCCACCTGGCCTCACCCGTTTTCTCCGGCCGGGGATGGCATCATGGAAGGGATGCCGAAACGTGACCTGTTGAGACCGATCGCCACCTATGTGGCGATCGGTGACAGTTTCACCGAGGGGCTCCACGACCCGGGGCCGGACGGCGGGTACCTGGGCTGGGCCGACCGGGTGGCCGGCGCGCTGGCCGAACAGGAGCCCGGGTTCAGGTACGCCAACCTGGCCATCCGCGGCAAGCTGCTGGGCGAGGTCATCGCCGAGCAGGTCCCGCGCGCGATCGAGATGGCGCCCGGCCTGGTCAGCCTGGCCGCGGGCGGCAACGACATCTTGTCAGGAGCCGACATCGACGTGCTCGCCGCCCGCTTCGAGCCCGCGGTGGCCAGGCTGCAGGCCGCGGGCTGCCGGGTGCTGATCTTCACCGGATTCGATCCGCGCATGTTCCCGGTGATCCGGCTGCTGCGGGGCCGGATCGCGGCTTACAACATGCACCTGCGCGGCATCGCCGACGAATACGGATGCGACCTGGTTGACCTGTGGTCCATGCGGGCCCTGGCTGACGCGCGGGCCTGGAGCCCGGACCGGCTGCACCTGACCTCGGAGGGCCACCGGCGGGTGGCCCTGCGGACCTGCGCGGTGCTGGGCGTCCCGGTTACCTGGGACGGGCGAGGGCCGCTGCCGCCCGCCGCCGATGGCGAGCGGTGGCTCACCGCGCGCCGCCAGGACGCCCGCTGGGCCAGGGAATACGCGATGCCGTGGCTGCGCAGGCGGCTGACCGGCAGGTCCAGCGGTGACGGCGTTCCCGCTAAGCGTCCCGACCTGCTCCCGATCTCAGACGAGGTTGGCCAGCACCTCTTCTAGGCGGGCCAGGGACGCGGCGATCCAGGGCAGCGAGCACGGGTCGGGCGAGTTCAGCGCGGCGGTGCGATGGGAGTCGGTGTCGCCGTACAGCATCGCGGTGGCCACCCGCAGCCGCAGCCGGCGGCTCTCCTCGCCGAACGCCGAGCCTGGCAGCACGCCGACGCCGTACTTGTGCAGCAGCAGCGCGGCGAGGCCCTCGTCGCTGGTGATGCCATGCCGGTGCAGCAGCACGTCCGCGAGCGGCGCGAAGTCCGGGTACAGGTAGAACGCTGCCTGCGGCGCGGGCACCGCCGCGCCTGCCGCGGCGAACCTCGCCGCGACCGCCAGGACCACCGACGCGTGCAGGCGCCGGCTGAGCGCGATCCGTTCGGTGATCGCGGGCGGCTCGCTGAACGCGAGCGCGGCGGCCTGCTGCACCGGCCCGGCCGGGGCGGACCAGATCTCGCTGCCGATGCCGAGCAGCCGCGCGCGCAGCTCCCGCCCGAGCCATCCGTCCGGCAGCCTGGCCACGCCCAGGCGCCAGCCCCCGAGGGCGAGACTCTTGCTCAGGCCGGTGGTCACCACGGTTCGTTCGGGAGAAATGGAGGCCGGGCTGGCGAACGGGGCAGCCTCGTCGTGCATGAGGTCGCGGTAGATCTCATCGGAGATGATGATCAGGTTGTGCGTCTCCGCGACCGCGCACACGGCCCGCACCGCCTCGGCGGAGGCCAGCGTCCCTGTCGGGTTGTCCGGCAGCGTGACGATGACGATGCGGACCTCGCGGCCCGCGGCCCGGGCCGCCGCCACCGTCCGGGCCAGCTTCTCCGCGTCGGGCACGCCGGATGAGCCGGGCACGAAGTGCGCCATCCGCCCGGCCAGGCTCGCCTGCGCCGCGTAGCTGACCCAGCTGGGGCGGGTGATGGCGACGTCGCCGCCGATGGCCGCCATCAGGCCGTACAGCAGGGCCTTGCTGCCCGGCCCGCAGACCACCGCGTCCGCGTCGGTGGGCAGGCCGTGCCTGGCCCAGTACCAGGCCGCCGCTTCACGAAGGCAGACGTGACCGGCGACGGGGCCGTAGGAAGTGTATCCCGCGGCCCGGCCGAGTGCTCCGCGCAGCAGCCGGTGAGCGGGCAGTCCCGCTTCGCCGAACCCCATCGGCAGCACGGGCTCGCCGCGGTGGCGCCGCGCGTCCATGATCTCGTTCGCGGCCAGCGTCGCGGAAACCGGGATCGTCGCGGGGCCAAGCAGGGAGCGGGGCGGGGGTGGGAAGGGCGGCGAGGGCGTGACGGTAAGAGCCATTGAGGCTGGCATTCCTAGCTGCGGGATATGGGTGAAGGGACCGACCGGATGGAGTCCCGTTTACGGTGGCAACCCTGCGCACTTACTCAAGTTTCCGCTGCATAGACCATTAGCACAAGCGCTGATATCTGTCGCTGAGACTAAGATTGACTTATGCTCGATCTGCACAGGCTCCGGCTGCTCCAGGAATTCGCTGCTCGCGGCAGCATCGCCAGGACCGCCGCCGTCCTCGGCTACACGCCGTCGGCCGTATCCCAGCAACTCGCCGCGCTGGAAAGGGAGGCGGGCACCGCGCTGCTCGACCGGTCCGCACGCCGGGCCGAGCTCACCGACTCGGGCCGGCGCCTGGCCGGCCACGCCGAACGCATCCTGGCCATGGTCGAGGAGGCGGAAACCGACCTGTCCGCGCGGGCCGCCGAGGCCGGCCGGGTGGTGGCGACCGCGTTCGCCTCCGCGGCCGTGGCCTTCGCGCCCGCGCTCGCCCGGAGCCTGCGCGCGCATCCGCGGCTGACGCTGGTGCTGCGGCAGACCGGGGCCCGCGACGGGCTGCGGCAGGTGCGCTCCGGCGAGGTGGACGTGGCGATCGTGGACGACTGGACCAGCCGCCTGGCCGAGGACATCGAGACGGGCGGGTCGATCCTGACCTGCTGCCACCTGATCCGCGACCAGCTGGTGCTGGTCGTACCGCGCGCCCACCCGGCCGCCGACCCCGGCCGTGAGGTAGACCTGCGGGCGCTGCGGCACGAGCCCTGGCTGGCCGCCCCGGCGGGGGAGTCGTCCAGGCAGGCCGTCGACCGGCTGCTCGCCGCGGTGGGCGTGACGCCGCCGGTGCTGTCGGAGTTCGAGGGCATGTCCACGATGGTGGCCCTGGTGGCGCGCGGCATCGGCATCGCCATCTTGCCCAGGATGGCCGTGGCCGCGGCCGAACGCCGGGTGGCCGTCCGGGACCTGCCGCACGGCCTGGACCTGGCCAGGGACATCTACGCCGTGGCCCGCACGGCGAGCGTGCGCCGCCCCGCGGTGGCGGTCATCGTGACCGCGCTGCGCGACGCCGCGAAGGCGATGAGCCGGTGACCTAAGCTGGCCGGGTGGATCTCGACCTCGGCCTCGATGGCGCCGCGCTGACCGCGCAACTCGTTGACATCCCGTCGGTCAGCGGCGAGGAAGGTCCCCTCGCGGACGCCATCGAAGCCGTGCTCCGGGCGTGCCCGCATCTGACCGTGCACCGGGACGGCAACGCGATCGTGGCCCGCACGATGCTCGGGCGGCCCGAGCGGGTAATCCTCGCCGGGCACGTCGACACCGTGCCGCTGGCGGGCAATCTTCCTTCGCATGCCGAGCGGTCCCGGCTGTACGGCTGCGGCACGACCGACATGAAGGCCGGGGTGGCGGTCCAGCTCCGGCTGGCCGTCGGGGTTACCTCGCCCGGCCGGGACGTGACCTACGTGTTCTACGACTGCGAGGAGGTCGCCGCCGACCGTAACGGGCTGCTGCGGCTCAGCCGCCACCGCCCCGAACTCCTGGCCGGCGACTTCGCGGTGCTGATGGAGCCGACGTCCGCCGAGATCGAAGGCGGCTGCCAGGGGACGCTGCGGGCCGAGGTCACCGCGGCCGGGAAGCGGGCGCACACCGCCCGGTCCTGGATGGGGCGCAACGCGATCCATGAAGCCGGCGCCATCCTGGACGTGCTGCGCGCGTACACCGCGCGGGAGCCGGAGGTCGACGGGCTGCGATACCACGAGGGCCTGAACGCCGTCGGGATCCGGGGCGGCGTTGCGGGGAACGTCGTGCCCGACGAATGCGCGGTCATCGTCAACTACCGGTTCGCGCCGGACCGCGACGGGGAACAGGCGGCGGATTTCGTCCGGTCGGTGTTCTCCGCCTGGCCGGTGCAGGTGCTCGACGTCGCGCCGGGGGCCCGGCCCGGCCTGGGCCACCCGGCCGCGGCCGCGTTCGTCGCGGCCGTCGGCGGGACGCCGCGGGCCAAGCTCGGCTGGACCGACGTCGCCAGGTTCGCCGCGCTCGGCATCCCGGCGGTGAACTACGGCCCCGGCATCCCGGAGATCGCGCACACGGCCGATGAGTACGTGGAGATCGCCAAGATCGCCGACTGCGAGTCCCGGCTGCGGTCCTGGCTGGACTTGACAGGCCCCTGACTTACCCGGCCCTGACTTACCCGGCCCTGAGCTAGCGGGCCGGGCCGTCGCCGAGCGTCATCGAGCTGGTGTGCCTGGCCCCGCCGGTGCTCTGCCAGCCGACTGAGATTACCGCGCCGGCGTGGTACTTGGCCGTGATGCCGGTCAGCGAGCCCGGCGTGGTGACCGGGTGGCCGTCGACGGAGGTAATCACGTCGCCCGGGGCCATGCCCTGCGATTGCGCCACCGTGCCGCACAAGACGCCGAGGATCAGCGCGCCCGCCGGCCGGGGCGATCTGGTTCGGTATCCTGACCTGCGCGTTACTGGTCTGGCAGGCCGGGCCGTGGCCGACGGGGATGGCCCCGCCGTTGCCCGACTGCTGTTCGTCGGCGGCCTGCTGGTGCGGATTGCCGCTGCTGCTCTGGGCCACCTCGACGCCGAGGAAACCAGGCAGCCCGATGTAGACGCTCGAGCTCGCCTTCTCGCCGGCGATCTGGCGGGCGAGAGACAGCGCGCTGTTGATGGGAATCGCGAATCCGAGCGTGCCCCCGGACGCCCCGAACTGGTTCGACGCGGAAGTGTTCGCGGCGGTGATCATCCCGATGACCTGTCCCGCGTTGTTCGCCAGCGCGCCGCCCGAGTCACCCTGCTGGATCAGGGCGTTCGTCTGCAGCATGTGGTTCAGGTCTTCTGTGCTGTTCGATCCCTGGTCGTTGGCCTGGATGGACCGGTTGAGCGCGTTGATGATGCCCTGGGTCACCTTCGCCCCGCCCACTCCTTCGGCGTTGCCGAGCGCCAGGACCGGCGTGCCCAGGCTGACCTGGGCGGAGTTACCGAAGCTCACCGGCGTCAGCTTCGGGGCGCCGACGAGCTGGAGCAGGGCCACGTCATCGGCGCTGTCGTAGCCGAGCACCCGCGCCCGGTACGGCTTGCCCCGATTGGCGACCAGGGTGGCGGTCACGCTGGTGGCCCCGTCGATCACGTGGTTGTTGGTCATGACCAGGCCGGTGGCGGACAAGATCATGCCGGTGCCTTCGGCCGTTTCGCTGTTGTACCTGAGCGTGGCGGAGATGTCGACCAGGCCGGGAATGACTCGTTTCTCGACCAGCGCCCGGTTGAGCGCCGCGGACGAGGAGCCGCTGCCCGAGGCGTTGTCACGCGGACCGGGGACGTCGGTGGAGGAGATTACCGGAGCCGATCCCGTATTCTGGCGGCCGAGCGCGACCGTCACCCCGGCGCCGATGCTCGCCGCGAGGGCCGCGACCGCGATATAGACCAGGAACCGCCCGCCTCGCCTCGGACGTTCCGGCGGCGGGGCACCGGGAAGCGCCCACCCCGCGGTGCCGAAGCTGTGGTCGTCCCCGCCGCTACCCTGACCCCCGCCGCCCTGGCTGCCGTACTCGCCGCCCTGGCTGCCGTACCCGCCGCCCTGGCTGCCGTACCCGCCGCCCTGGCTGCCGTACTCGCCGCCCTGGCTGCCGTACTCGCCGCCCTGGCTGCCGTACTCGCCGCCCTGGCTGCCGTACCCGCCGCCCTGGCTGCCGTACCCGCCGCCCTGGCTGCCGTACCCGCTCTGGCCGTATTCCGGCTGGATCCAGTACCCGGACTCTTGCTGCGCGGAGCCTGGCTGGGTCCCGGCGCCTGGGCTGCCGAAAGCGATGGTGTCCTGGGGGCCGTTCCCCGGTGCGCCAGGTTCAGGTCCGGGGGCGCCGGTGTCGCGGCGGTCGCGTGGTGCCCACGGGTTGAGGTACTCGGGCGGCTGCTTCCAGCTGCCTTCGCTGTCGCTCTCGTTCTCTCGCATCTTCCTCGCCCTCGACCAGACCAGAGTACGTCGCGATCGGTTATGCCGGCTCTAGACCTCCGGCGACAGCCGCCTTCACGTTAGCCCCGCCCGACTGTGCCCAAGCTGAGCGTTTCCTGATGATTTCCGCTCCGGGAACCGTCCGGCGGGAGCCGCGCCGCCCCTAGCCCGGCCGGGCCCGCAGTGAGCGTGACCAGTGCGGTATGCACGCTGCCTCCCGGGCTGACCCAGGCCAGCGCGGCCTGGCTGCCCGGGCGGTAGCGGTCGATGAGGGCGGTCAGCGAGCCGGGGGTGGTGACGCGCCGCCCGCCGACCGAGGTGATGACGTCCCCGGCGAAGAGGCCGGCCGACGCCGCCACCGTGCCGCAGAGGACCCCGTCGACAAGCGCGCCGGACCTGGCCGGCGCGATGCTGGCCGGGACCACGGCGGCAGTACCTGCGGAACAGGTGCGGTCCCTGCTGGTCACGCTGCCGGCCTGGCGATGCTCGTCGCTGGCCTGCCGTCGGGGGCTGGCGCTGCTGCTGGCCGGGACGAGCGCGCCGAGGAACGCGGGCAGGCCGATCCGGATGACCGGACTCGCGTGCCCGGCGTAAATCCGGTTGGCAATCGAGAGGGCCTGGTCGATGGGGATGGCGTAGCCGGAGTAGACCGCGCCCCCGCCGGCCGCCGTGTCGATTCCGATGACCTGGCCCGCGGCATTGGCCAGGGGCCCGCCGGAGTCGCCCGGCCGGATGTCGGCGTTGGTCTGCAGCATGCCGTGCAGGGTCTCGCTCAGACCCGCGCTCTGATCGCTGGCCTCGATGGTGCGGTCGAGGCTGCTGATGACCCCGGGCGCGACCGTCGGCGAGCCGCCCTGTCCGGCCTCGTTGCCGATGGCCAGGACCGGCGTGCCGATGCTGAGGTGCGCGGAGTCGCCGATCGTGACGGCCTTGAGCCCGGGCACGTCCGGTAGCTGGAGCAGGGCCACATCGTCGGACCGGTCGTAGCCGAGGACCTTGGCCTGGTAACTCTGGCCGGATGCCACCAGCGTGACCGCCACGCTGGTGGCGCCGTCGATGACGTGGTTGTTGGTCAGCACGAGCCCGGCGGCGGCATTGATGACGAAGCCCGTGCCCTCCGCCGTCTCCTCAAGGTACTGCAGGTTAGCGTTCACATCGACGATGCCCGGCGCGACCTCGCTGTAGACGGTTCCGTCGTTCATCGCCGCTGGCCTGTCCTGCGCCGCGGCGGAGTCCGGGGTTCCGGTGGCGGCCCGGTACGCGGGGCCTGCATGCCGTACGGCGAGAGTGGCCCCGACGCCTGCCGAAGCGGCCAGGGCCGCCACCACCAGGTACGTCAGCAGGCCCCGGCCCTGACGCGGCGAAGCAGGCGATGCGGCTTGGCCGGCGGGCAGGCCGGAGGCGGCGACGATTCCGCACTGGCAATGTCGCCCTCGTGCATCTCCCACTACCTTTGCCCGGAATCGGCCCTCGCCAGTAGATTTCCCGCCAGGTGCGCTGGTCATGCCTGTCTGGTGCGGCCAAAACTTCAGCCAAGGAATGGCTACCCGGGCCGCCGCCTGCCGCGCCCGCGCGTCGCGGCGTGCGAATGCCTAATGCCGTGATAGTCTGCAGCCAAGACACGATATGACGTGAATATCGTGCTAGGGGTTCCGAAAGGCAGGGGTTCGGATGTCCGCGCCGACTCGAAATGATCAGGATCTCTCCCGGCGCGAGGAGATGACGGTTTCCACTGCCGTCATGTCAGGCGCGCCATGGGGTGCCGCGGCGCTGACCGCCGGGGTCGTGGCCATCGGTGACCTCGGCCTGCATATCGTCGGCTCCGGTCTGGGCCTGGGCGCCCTGAGCGGCTCTGTCGCCATGGGCGCGGTGGCATTCTTCGTGGTGGCCGCCGCCGGTGCGCTGTGGCGGGCCCGGCCGAGCCGGGCCATCCGCTGGGCCAGGAGCAACCCGTGGCGCTTCGCCGTCGTGCCCGCGCTCGCGTGCGCCGCGATCGCGCTCGTGCTTTCCGTGGTCACCGGGGGCGGCATCATCACCCCGATCGTGAGCGCCCTGTGGCACGGCGGCATCGTGTTCGGCCTGACCGGCGCGGCGGGCATGGCGGCCAGGTCCCGCAAGCAGGCTCCCTAACCCGGCAGGCTGAGCCGGCCCATCCTCCCGCCGCCCGGAGGGGGCCCGCTAACCCATGA
>CAVUBD010000001.1:0-193979 GCA_963739615.1 uncultured Actinomycetes bacterium | reverse complement strand
TCGACGTCTGCCGGTATATATCATTCGAAGGGCTGCGTGAGGCACTGAGCGCCGCGCAGAACTTCATCTCGTTCCTGAAGCCGACCTGGCTGCAGACCATCAGTGAATCATGCGCCCTCGAAGACCTCTAAGCACCCGGGACCGCAGGCGGGTTCAGCACGCCAATGCCCCGCTGATAGAAGGTTCGCCGGGGCGGCACCGCTGGATGCGGTGCGCGGCCGGATCTCCGCGCCGTCCCTGAAGCAGCACGGGTAGTACAGGTTACGGCTGGCCGTACCGCGCGGTGCCCGCCGGCCGTCTGCATAGAGGACCGCCAGCTCGCGGACCTCTACGCAGACGTACCATTGGTCCGGGCCGCACTGTTCTGCGATGGAACCCGGCAGCCACGGCCAGGTGCCGCGGTCGGCCTGCTCTTCCTGCTTCGAGCGGGGGTAGCGGACCTCGACCGGGCTCTCATCAGGAAACTTGCCGTCGTTGTCCTCGTCGTAGTCGTGCATCTGGGCTCCTTCTCCTTCGAGGAGCCAGGCGGACAATGTGTGTCATTATCGTTGCACCATGGACTGTCTTCACACACACATTCAGGCCAGCTCGCGGTTTTCGCTGCGGACTTGCCTGTCTGATTTCCCAGCTGATGAACGTCAGGTTCCTTATCATCGTCAATGCCCTGGCAGGCGAGTCGGCCGCCACCGGACTGATCCGGCACCTGGGTCTCAACCAGCAGGCCGCCGTGGATGTGAGTCATCTGTTCACCTCGTCCCAGGCCACCTCGAGCGCCGTGACCGGGAGCAGCTGGGTTTTTTTCGTGCTCGGCGGTATCGCTGCGGCCACCGCAATTCAGGAGCTCTACGAGCGGGCTTTCGATCTCGAAGGCCGGGAATGAAAGACATGCCCCGCCGGCCCTCGCCACCGCCATTTGCTGGATCGGAATGGAGGCCGTCTTTTCGCTCACCTTTTCCAGCACGGTCATCTCTTACGACAAGAAATACGGGCCGATCGGGGTGGTCTTTGCCCTCATGTCGTGGCTGATCGCCATCGGGGTGGTGATCATCCTCGGCGCGGTGGCAGGCGTCGTGTGGCGAGAACGGAATCTTTCGTTCTCAGCCGCCTTCAAGAGACTGCGGCGGGACCGGAATGCGTCGAAGGCCGAGCCGTCCTGACCATCCGATGACGCTCGTCGTCACTCGTGCGCACTGGGTGCTGCGGGGGAGGGATCCGCGGGTCGTCCGGGCTCTTGGGGGTGTCATCATCGCTCGGGGAGAACGCATCGGCGAGACGAAGCGACCGCACCGGGGGAGGCAGCGAAGGCAGGGCACCCTCGACGAGGGGAGATGCCGCACCGTTGCGGACTAGGCGTCCAATGGGCCCCGGGTCCTCTGCCAGCACAGCTCCCGCGCAGGCGCCGGCGATGATGCAGATGGCGGCGCCGGAAAACCAGGCGACCAGGGCGAGCGCCACCCCGAAGATGCCGTACTGGTAATTGTTGCTCGTCACGTTGTTCGGCATCCAGAGCGTCGCCGACAGCGCATAGGCCGAGATGGCGATCGCCGTGATCAGGCCAGCGGGGAACAGGGCCGGAGCCGCACCTGTCCCTTGAGCATCAGCCAGGCGGTGAACCACCACAGGGCCGTGGACAGGGCCAGCGCCACCACGACGAAGGGGGCTATCCCAGCGCCGCCGGCCAGGACAGCGCGCGCGCCGCCCAGCACCGCCATGTAGACGAAGATTGCTACCACCCAGGCGGCCCCCCGCAGGTAGGTACCGACCGGCTTGCCGGGGGGCCGACGCCAGGCGCGCAGGTAGGCGCGATGCAGCGCAGTGGTGAACGAGCTGGCGTAGAAGAACGCCAGGACCAGGCCGAGCAGGCCGGTGGCCCGGCGGATGTCCTGCGCGGAGGCGAACGCCTGCCTGACCGTGGCCTGCGCAGGGCCGGCAATGCCAAGGCGATGGATCACCGTGGTCAAGATGGACGTGCGGATGTGAGCGGGCACGAAGGCGACGACGACGATGATGAGCGGGAAAAACGAGATGAACGCCTTGCCCGCTAGGGCGATGCTGCGGTCAATGAACTCCGTTTCCAGCATCCGATCCCATATTTTCCACAGCAGCGTCTGTTCAGCCCAGCCGCGGATGACCTGGGCCCGGTTCCGGACCGTCGCTACTGCGTCCGGGCTGGTCTTTTCGGTGCTCGACCTGGGCATGATCCCCGTCCTTGGGTTGACAGATCACACGCGTTACCGGATTCTCCGCGAGAAACCGTTGCCGCCTGCTCCGCCGTCGTTCTCGCGTGCCGATCTCCCCCACCGAACCATACCGAAGCCGGATCCGGCATCCCCCGCGAGCATTTTCCCCAGGGGACTCGCCCGCCGGTACCGCGCGCACCGCTTCGGGGTGGTCCGAAGCCCCCTGCCGTTTGGGCCTCCGCAACCCTGAGTTCCCACGAGTTGCCGCCCGGCGCCAGGTTCACCTAGGTGGCCATGGGGATAAGGGGATGTCCCCCGGATCGGTCGCGCGCAGAATCGTCTTCGCGCCCTCCATGGCGGAGGACTGGACCGCGCGAGGTTGCGCAGGACGAGGATCGCGGGGGTCGAGGTGCCCGTTCGGGGTCCCGGCCCTATTGCCCGGCGCGGCTTTCGCGCCTGGGACTATCAGAAAGGGAATGCTCATGTCGAACAAGTCCATGGTCGTGGCGATCTTCAACGACGAGGTATCTGCCGACGCGGCAGCCGCCAGCCTGAAGGACTCGGGGGTGGCGAAGGGGGATGCCATCGGCGTTCTGGTCCTCAACGAGAAGGGCGAGCTCAAGGCGGACAAGGTTGGCAAGCGCAGCTGGGGCAAGGGGGCCGGCATCGGCGCGGTCGTGGCCCTGTGCACCCCGGTCGGGCTGGCCGCCGGCCTGATCAGCGGCGGCCTGCTCGGCGCGCTTCACCACAAGAACCTGGGCCTCAAGGATGCCGACCGCGAGCGGATCGGCAGCGAAATGCAAGGCGGCAAAGCAGCTGTCGCCGTGCTGGCTCCTCTGACCGAAGCCAATTTCGTAGCCGACAAGCTCGCCGGCCTGGGCGGTGTCCCGGAGACTCATGAGGTTTCCGACGAGGCTGTCGAGGAAGCCCAGAAGGCCGCCACCGCAGACGCTTCCTAACTGGGTTAAGGTCATGTCAATGGCCCGTGCTGCCCCTCAGGTGAGCGGATCGAGCTAGCTGGCGCCCGGATCGCGGCCCTAGAGCCAGAAGGAGCCGGAATCACGCAGTCCTGCCGAAACGGCCGTCCTGGAGGACGAAGTACCGGCGCGGAGCGAGCGATCTCGATCTCGATCTCCAGGCGGCCGGGGCGGCGGCCCGGACCGGTGCGTCCGTGGTAATCGTCTTTGCCTTGCTGACCGCCTTGTCCAACGCGGTCAGTGTCACCGCGCAGCACATCGCCAGTACTGCTGATCCGCGCCGGTCGTCCGGCTGGCGGCTGGTCCTGTACTTGTTCCGCAGCCCGCTGTGGCTCTTCGGCTGGGCGGCGCTGGCGGGATCGTTCTTGTTCCAGGCGCTCGCCCTGCATAATGGCCCGATTTCGGTCGTGCAGCCCCTGCTGGTCACCGAGCTGATCTTCGCGCTGGTGCTGCGCCGGTTCTGGATCCACCAGTCCATCCTCCTAGTCACCTGGGGTGGCGGCGCCTTGGCCTGCGTGGGCCTGGCCGTATTCCTCGTCGCGGGGGAACCCCGGGGCGGCCAGCCCACTCCGACGAGTCATCACTGGATCGCGGCCGGGGTGGCTTGCAGCGCTGGTGCCGCCGTCCTGGTGGCCCTGGCGCAATGGGGATCCCCGGGCCGGCGTGCCGCCCTGTACGCCTCGGCGGCCGGGACCATGTGGGCACTGGTGGCGGTGTTCATCAAGACCGCGACGGACACGCTCACCCAGTTCGGGGTGGGCGGGATGTTCACGCACTGGCCGGTGTACGCCCTGGCGGTGAGCGGCGTGGCGGGCGTGCTGCTGGAACAGACCGCCCTGCACGTCGGGCCGCTGCGGATCTCCCAGCCGTTCCTGGTGATTATCGATCCGCTCGTCAGCATCGCCCTGAGCGTCTGGCTGTTCGACGAGCACTTCATCCCGGACGCCGCCATCTTGGCCGTGGCGGCGACCGCCTTCGCCGTGATGTGCGCCGGGGTCGTCCTTCTAACCCAAACCGCACCAGCGACCATGCAAGCCGATACCGCCAAGGTTTCAACTGGCCGGGAATCCGAGACTCCAGCCTAGGTTTCACCGACGCCAGATGTGAGGGCCGCCTGGTCGTCAGGACCGCTAGTGGGTGGCGGTGCGTCGGCCGGAGCGAGCTTGATCCGCTGGAGGAAGATCTCGTAGACGGCGAGCAGCACGCCGACGATGAGGAAGCTCACCCACGACACGGGCACGATCAGGAACAAGATCCCGGCTCCCCTGGCCTGCAGCATCGCGTTGCCTCCGACGTGGCCGGCGTGCCAGTGGGTGTTGATGACCAGCGGCAGCTGGCTGGTGTGGGCGTGCACTCAGTCCGCGGCCTGGCCGGCGTGGCCGGCGAAGCCGCTGCCGGCCAGGGCCGGGTTCCGGCCGGGCAGCAGGAGCAGGTTGGCGGTGGGGAACGGCGGCTGCTGCCAGGTCATCCAGGGCGGCAGGCAGTCCGGTTCATCCGCCATGTGCTCTCCTGCCCGGGCCTGAGGTTGCCTCCTGGGGGATCCGGGGTCACCAGTCTGCCGGGCGGCCCTTGAGCTGCTGCCAGTAGCGGCGGTGCGCGTGCTGGGCGTGCTCGCTGGTCATCCACTGGGGAAGTTCGGTGTCGAGCGGGTCGGCGAGGCCGGCGATGTCGCGTAGTGCCGCGGCCTGGCAGGCGCGTTTGGTGAAGGCGTACTGCTCGAGGCAGTCCTCGGGTGTCTGCTGTGCGATGGCCACGGCCCGGTCCAGCAGGCCGGTGGCCGGGGTGAGTTCGCGGACCATGCCGAGCGCGTGGGCCTGGGCGGGGGTGAAGATCTCACCGAGCAGACAGGTCCGGGCCGCGACCGGCTCGCCCCAGGCGTAGGCGAGCATGCGGACGTAGACCGCCGGCATCGGGATGCCGATCGGCACCTCGTTGAGCCCGAAGGTGGCGTCGCTGGTGACGGCGATGCGGTGGTCGCAGACCGCGGCCGTGATGAGCCCGCCGGCGAAGGCGTGGCCGTTGATGGCGGCGACGGTGGGACGCGGGTAGGTGAACAGCCGCATGTTCGTCGCCCGGTAGCCGGCGAACCACGACCCGACGGCGGCCGGGTCGCCGGCGAACAGCCGGAAATGCTCATCCAGATCAAGCCCGGCGGAGAACCGGCGGCCGCTCCCGGTCAGCACGACCGGGGCGTCAGGGTGATTGCGTTCGAGCCGGTCGAAGGCGTCGTGGAGGTCGGCGAAGAAGGCCTGGTTCTGCGCGTTGACGGGGTTGGTCGTCATCGTCACCACGGCCACGCGCCCGCGGCGTTCGATCGTCCAGCTCATGTCTGTGTTCCTCTCGGTCCGGCTCCACGGATCATCTCAAAGGCACGGCCGTGCCCCGGTCGAACGCTGGGGACCCTACCGCCGTGGCGGTCACGGCACCTCTGCCAGATGGGTCACCGGCGCCCGGTCTGCCCGCGGCCAGGACACGCGGGCGAGCATGAGCAGGCTGGCCACGACACCGGTGGCTCCGAGCATGATCAGCCGGGGGTCGGCTTCGTGGATGCCGAATACGCCCCAGCACAGCAGTTCACCGAAGATCAGCAGCCAGGTGCCCCGGAAGACACCGGCCGTGTCCGGAGACCGGTACACCGTCCACACCGACGGCGTGACCTGGAGCGCGAACGCGACGGCCAGGGCCGAGCCCAGTCCGGTGCGGCCGGACACCGCGGCGGCGGTGAGCAGCACCACCGCCCACGCCGAGGCGAGCACCATGGGCCGTCTCGGCAGGCCGCCGCCGCGCCGCGCCAGCACGACCGCGAGCTGGCCCGACAAGAGGGTCGCCGAGATGGCGGGCACCAGCGCGGTCCAGAAGCCGGACAGCGCGAAGTAGGCCAGCCAGGCGGCGTTGTTCACGCTCGTCAGTGCCGCCCACGACCACGACACCCCAGCCGTAGTGCCAGCGGCGCGGACCCGGGCCAGCTGCGGCAGGAACTGCGGCACCGCCAGGACCGCTGCCACCAGCGGAAGCAACGCGAACACCGTCTGCATCGGCACATTCTCCATAATCCTGTCAGGCGAAGGCCTTCGGCTAAGACGTTACGTCGTTTCGCGAGACGAATGCTTGCAAGTATTGCTGATATGCGGCGATCTTCGGCAATATTCTTTCGATATGGATTACGTAGACCGAGCGATCCTTGCCGAGCTGCAAGCCGACGGCCGGCTGACGGTCACCGAGCTCGCCGACAGGGTGCGGCTCACCACCGGCCCTTGCCACCGGCGGCTGCGTGAACTCGAACGCTGCGGCGTCATCACCGGCTACCGCGCCCTCGTGGACGCTGCCGCCGTCGGGATGGGATTCGAGGCCCTCGTGCAGATCATCCTGGAACGCGGCGACGCCAGCACCGTCGCCGCCTTCGAAGCGGCCGTAGCCGAGCTGCCGCAGGTCCGGCACGCAGAACGCCTCTTCGGCGACCCCGACTACCTGCTGCGGGTCGTCGCACGGGACCTCGACAGCTTCGCGGCACTGCGGGACCAGAAGCTGGCCACGCTGCCCGGCATACACCGCCTCACCTCAACCATCGTGATGAAACGCATCGTCGACAACCGGCCCCTGCCGCTCGCAACCCGAGGTAGCTAAGAACGCGCCGCCGCAGCCGCAGCCGCCATCACGCCAGGCCCACAGCACACTCATCGGCAACAGGACGGCCGCGGCAGATCGCGGCGTTCCAGATTGACCGATTCTGCGCGCCCCACCTGACAGCTGCCGAAATGTCGTCACCGCGCCATATCGGCGGATAGCGCGCCGTCCGGTGGAGCTGCGCTTCACGCTCAGTGGCTGCAGCGGCGAGCTGCGCCGGGATTCTGTGCTCCTGGTCGGGCGTGGCGGTTGGCAGCTGGCCGTGACCCGGGTAGGGGCCAGGGCCGGCTGCCTGCTCAGGACCAGAAGTCGATGCTCGCCTGCGGGTCGGTAGTTGCGGCTGGAGGCACTACCCGAGCGGTTCTTGCCCGAGTGCGCCTTCCGCGGCCGGGAAAACACGAAGCTCCAGTACGCGGTGCTGTCCGCGGCAGCCCTTCATGGCGGGACCGAACCGGACCTGCTCGATGAGGTGGCCTGGTGGCAGGCCGACGACTTCTGGCAGTACGCCCTGTTCGCGGCAGTCGCCTACATCCGCGCCGCCGCCAGCCGGACGGGCGTCCCAGTGCGCCAGGCATGCCAGGCGCTACTGCCCGGCGGCCGGGCCCGTCCCGGGCGGGGCTTCACCTGTGGCAGATGGTTCTGGGTGCGGGCCAGATTCCGCGAGGGCATCCGGGCGGACCTCGGAGCCGGCCTGGCCAGCCGGGTTCGGGCCATCGGCCGTGACCGCGACCGGCTTGGCCGGGGTCGGCGCGGCGGCCCCGGCCACGACCGGCTCGGCCTGGCGGGCCAGGAACCGGAGCCGGGCCGCTCGCGCGTCCCAGGCGTAGACGACCGCGGTTCCGGCGATGAGGTCGTACAGGGCACGGTGCTCACGCTGTACGAGGATGCCCAGGAATCCCAGGCCGAGGGTCAGGAAGCCGAGCGGGAACGTCAGCGAGCGCACCCATCCTCGCCAGGGATCCAGCCTCGTACCGTAGGCCCGCACCACCTGCACGCCCAGCAGCGCCATTCCCCAGGTGCTGCCGTCGGCCGCCCACTGAAAGCCGAAGTAGAGGAATTGCCAGGCGACGTAGATGATGGCGACGACGATGTTGTTCCGGTGCCAGGAAACCGGCGAGCCAGTCACGATCTGCACCACAAAGGAGATGGTCGCCAGCGCGAGCAAATACAGGACAGTGCTTGCGATGAGGTCGATCAGATACGCCGCGAAGCGCGATGCCGAGCCCGCGTACTGGCCCTGTGCGCTCACCCACTGGCTCGGGTGGGTACGGACGCTCACGGTTGAGCCTCCAGGCCCAGCAGCGCGGGTGGTGCCAGCGGCCCCGGCTCCTTGCGCCGCAGCAGGCGGGTCACCCAGCGGTCGGTGCGCCGGTCCAGCCCGACGGCCCCGCTGCGCATCGTATCCAGTGCCTGGGTCGCTAGTCCGCCGGTCGACCTGGCGATGATGGCGCCGAGGTCTGTCTGCTCGACGAGCCTTTCCATGTCGATGCGGGCCACGACATCGTTGATGTCAACGCGGTCCAGCACGGCGTCCACGTCAACCTGCTCCAGGACCTCGTTGAGATCGACCTGCTTGAGCAGCGCGTTCAGGTCCACCTGCTTGAGCAGCGCGTTCATGTCTACCTGCTTGAGCGGCGTGTTCACGTCCATTTGCTTGAGCGGCGTGTTCACGTCTACCCGCGCCAGCAATGCGTTGAGGTCAACCTCCCTGAGCGGCGTGTTGAGGTCGACCTGCCTGAGCAGGGCATTGAGGTCCACCTGCTTGAGCGGCGTGTTCACGTCTACCCGCTCCAGCAGCGCGTTGAGGTCAACCATCTGGAGCAGCGCATTGATGTCCACTGCCTGGACCACGATGTCGATGAGCCGCTCTGCGACGCGCTGAGCCAGCAGTTCCGCCGTTCCTTTGCGTCTCGAGCGCGGCCGGTCGCGTGATTCCATCAAATCAGTATGGCTGCCACGCCGGGCCCACCACCAGCACGGTAGGCAGCGCTTTCCTGATGAACCGGCGCTACTCCCCCTGGCTGCGCCGGCGCGGATGAGCGCCCAGGGGGCCGCCGCGGCGACGCCGCCTGCCACGGGGCGCGTCCTTGCCGATGCGGCGGGGCATAAGGGATAGTCCCGTTCATTGAGGATCTTTGCGGGCCACCTATCTGAGACTGCGCAGGTCACGGGCACAGAGCGCTTGATCGGGGACCGGAGGTGAGTGATCCTGTCCGGTGCCACGATGACATCGGCGCGGTCCGGCGCGAGCGGGCTTGGTGCCGGGATCCCCGATGAGCCGCTGTAGCCTGTTGTCATGAGCACGCGCGCGGACTACCCAGCCGGGGTGCCGTGCTGGGTCGACACCAGCCAGCCCGATCCCGTAGACGCCGCCCGGTTCTACTCCGGGCTCTTCGGGTGGCAGACCGAGGACACGATGCCGCCCGACGCTGGGGCTCACTACTACATGGCCCGCATCGACGGCAGGGACGCGGCCGCGATCTCCTCGCAGCCCCCCGGTGCGCCGCCACAGGCGGTGTGGAACACCTACATCCGCGTCGAGTCCGCCGACCACGCCGCGGCGCGGGTGCGCGAGGCGGGCGGGCGGGTGCTCTCCGAGCCGTTCGACGTGTTTGACGCGGGGCGGATGGGCGTGTTCGCCGATCCCGAGGGCGCGGTCTTTTGCGTGTGGCAGCCCGGATCGCACCGCGGCTCGGCGGCAGTCAACGAGCATGGCGCGGTGAACTTCAACAACCTGCACACCGACGATGTCGAGGCCGCTCGGGCCTTCTACGGCGCCGTGTTCGGCTGGACGACGATCGACGCCGGCTCGCCGATGTGGGCTCTGCCGGGCTACGGCGATCATCTCGAGGAGCTCAACCCCGGCATGCGCGCGGGGATGAAGCAGATGGGCGCACCCGAGGGCTTCGAGGACGTCGTAGCGACGATCTTGCCCCGCGAGGGCGGCCCAGCGCGCTGGAGCGTGACCTTCGCCGTCGACGACGTGGACGCGATCACTGCGCGAGCACGCGAACTCGGAGGCTCGGTCCTCGCCGAACCGCAGAATGCGCCATGGGTGCGATTCGCCGTCCTCGCCGACCCGGCCGGCGCGTCCTTCACCGCCAGCCAGTTCGTGGCGGAGAACCGCTGACGATCCCCGGTTGAGACGCCTCCCGGTCGCTCGGCCCGTCCAGGCGACGGCACGCCCGGCGAGCACGGGCTGGACAGGCGCGCCAGCTGCACCGATAGCAACCCAGAGCAGCCGTATGCCCGTTGACCGTCCGTTCTGCTAACTCTTGCAAGCAGGAAGGCAAGCGTTTCGGCTTCCCCAGCCGCACCCGGTGGCCGCTCTGACGTCGCCCACAACGAATGTTCGCTCGTCAACCAGTGCACAGAGAACTACAGTACGTGACGAGAGAACGGTGGCTCCATACGCCAGATCGCTTAACGCCGAGTATTTGCGTGCTTTGCTGATGTCATGACTGCCGGCTCACGAGCTCATATCCGGCAGTTCGGTGCGGGCCGCGGTGCCGGTCAGCTGCGCGTTCGTCTGCTGCGCAGGCCCGTTGCCGGGTCGGCGTTTCCCGGCGTCGCCCCGTGCCGGGCGTCAGGTGCGAGCGGACGGTGTCACCCAGCCCGGTCATGCGCCGGTCCTGCTCGATGCTCGGGCCTGGTCCGTGGAGTCTGAGCAGATCGGCGGCCAAGCCGGCGTCGTTACCGGTTGCAGCCGACCAGTTGAGCGCCATCTGGCGGATCAGGCACCGCCTCGGGGCCGGGCGGGCCGCCGCCGCCTCGCGGCGGCTCACTCCGGCCTGGTGCACCGTTGCCCCACAGGCTCACGGCTCCCAGCCCTGTCAGTGCCAGCGCGATCAGCGGGAAGATCATGCAGATGATCAGGAATGGGGGCGCGTCGGCCGCGGCGGTGATCTGGTGGCTGTAGGTGAGGGCTGACGGGTCACCCCCCAGCACCTGCCGCAACAGGGCGACACCGGACAACGGGTGACCTTGATAGAGCCAGTTTCGCAGCCAGGGAGCTCTCAGCATCGCCGCGATCGTGCCCGTGCCGGAGACGGTGACGAGCAGCGCGCCGGCCAGGAAGATCACGGCCAGCGCGAGGAACGGGACAAACTCGGCGCCCGGTAGCCTGTCGGGTGCCAGAATTCGTGTGGAGCATCTGAGCTGGGCTTCTATCCTCGGCGCTCGTGCTCTTCCGCCTCGTTTACCTCGCCGTGTCCCGCGGGTTCGCGTGGCTTGCGCTGCTCGCCCGCAGTGACGCCTCGAAAGACCTGGAGATCTTGGTGTTGCGGCACGAGATCGCGGTACTACGGCGCCAGGTCGCCCGTCCGAAGCCGGACTGGGCCGACCGCGGTCTCCTCGCTGCGCTGGCACGACTGCTGCCCGGGCATCTGCGGGCTCACCGGATCGTGACACCAGGCACCTTGCTCGCCTGGCACCGTCGCCTGGTCAAACGGAAATGGACCTACCCGGGCAGGCCTGGACGCCCGGCCGTCTCACCAGAGATCCGCGATCTGGTCCTGCAACTGGCCCGGCAGAACCCGCGGTGGGGATACCGCAGGATCCAAGGCGAGCCGCTCGGCCTGGGCCATCGAGCCGGTGAGGGCACGATCCGCCGGATCCTGGCCAGAGCCGGGCTCGGCCCGGCACCGCGCCGGACGTCACCGTCGTGGCACCAGTTCCTGACATCCCAGGCATCCGGGATCCTGGCCTGCGACTTCCTGCACGTTGACACCGTGTTCCTCAAGCGCCTGCATGTCTTCTTCGTCATGGAGATCCAGACCCGCCGCGTGCACATCCTGGGGGTCACTGCCAACCCGACCGGCTCCTGGACCGCGCAGCAGGCCCGTAACCTGCTCATGAACCTGGGCGAGCGGGCCGCCCGGTTCAAGTTTCTCATCCGCGACCGTGACGGCAAGTTCGCCGCCTCATTCGACTACGTGTTCGCCGGCAACGGCGTACGGATTGTCAAAACGCCAGTCCGGTCACCTCGGGCGAATTCCTTTGCGGAGCGATATGCAGGAACGCTACGCCGAGAGTGCCTTGACCACCTGCTGATCCACGGTGAACGGCACCTGCGCACCGTCCTCGCCGAGTTCGAGAGCCACTACAACCATCACCGCCCCCACCGAAGCCGATCCCTTCACCTGCCGGTACATGACCCAGGCGAGGCCACCGACATGACGGCCCGGATCAACCGCCGGACCACGGTCAGCGGGCTGATCAACGAGTACCACCGAGCCGCCTGACGATCGCGGGAACCCAGCCCAGCGAGAGCGTACGCGCGTTATGGCACCCCACAGGGGTCAGACGGGCTGGGCGTACGCGGCCGGCGACCTGGCTGATTCCCCCCCCCGGACGTGCTCTCCGTGTTGTAAATCGAACGATTAACAACATGATCACCAGCGGCGGCCCGGACCGGACGGGCGCGCCCGGCGAGTGTCGTAAAAGGAGTTGAAAGGCCAGCGTGTCCAGCAACCGGGCCGGGACCGTTTTCCCGCAGTCCCGGTGTGACTGCGTCCCCTCCGATAGCCCCGATGCCCTCGGCGGCCTCGCCCCCGGAGACAGGTTCCTTACCGGCGCCCCTTCTTGGCCGCGATGGCCTGGTCCACTGTCTGGTGGATGCCGAAGACCTTCGTCAGCCCGGTGATCCGGAAGATCTTCAAGATCCGCTCCTGCGTGCAGACCAGATCCAGCGAGCCGTCGTGCGCCCGCACCCGCTTCAGGCCCCCGACCAGCACCCCGAGGCCGGTGGAGTCGAGGAACCCTACCTTCTCCAAGTTGACGACGAGCTGGTAGCTGTTCTTGCCGGCCAGATCGATGAGCAGATCACGCCGCCGCGGCGCCGTATAGATATCGATCTCGCCCCCGACATCGACGACCTCGATGCCATCCTTGTTGTAGTGACCCAGCTTCAGATCCACGAATCCTCCAGCGCCATGCACCGCCTCATCTCAACGTCCAGCCCGGCGAATGGGCCGGCGTAGCCGCAGTCGGGGCGTGATCCTCTGCCACATTCAACCACGTTCCGTTATCATTTCTATACGAAATCATGCCTTTCGGGCATCCCCGGCGGGGGGCACACTGGAAACCTGCGCCGGCGATCACGCCGGTCACCCCGGCCGGGTCCCGGGCCAGGCCGCGGCGGTATGAACGCTGCCGCCGTGCTCACCGCGCGTGGTGGCCCGCCGGCACCTACGCGGCAGGGACAACGCAGGCTGAACGGCGGGGATGGCCCGCCGCCGCAGCCGCCAGGCTCAGCGCCCCTTCATCGCCTCCCCTGGCCAGGAGCCACACGGGCGCGGTAGCCGTCCGAGGCCGGCAGCATCATCGTCCTGGCCGGCCCGGCGTGGCGCCATCGGGAGCGGAGAGGAAGCAGCAAGTGATGAGGATCAGCCCCATGACGGAGCCACAGATAACGCCGGCGGGTGAGGACCAGCCCATGAGCGAAGCAGAGCGACCGCCCGGGAGCGGGGAAGTGGCGGCCCTGGCCCTAACCCAGGAGATCGCCAGGATCGGGGGGCGGCTGGCCGAAGTTGATGAAACCCTCAGCCGCCGTGCTGGCGACTTCAAGAAGCTCGAAGGACAGGTAGGCGAGATGGCCCGGCTCCTGGCTGACCTCAGCCAGGACCAGGAGGGCCAGCTCGACGAGAATGAGCGGCTTGACCGGCGCCTGGACGCCCTCGGCCAGGACGTCAAGACCCAGCGGCAAGCTATCGCCGAACTGGAAAACCATCTCGATGACACCACGACGCAACAGCTCGACGAGATGAGCGGCTTGACCGGCGCCTGGACGCCCTCGGCCAGGACGTCAAGACCCAGCGCAAGCTGTCGCTGAACTCGAAACCCGCCTCGATGACCTCACGACGCTGGTACGTGAGCTGGCTGAGCGGCAAGCGGCCCGGACTCGGGGCGAGCGGGCCATCTGGTGGCCTGACGTGCCAGCAGGGCCGGAGCGCACAGCGGCCCTGCGCCTACTCGAGGCCTGGGTCGATGAAGTGCTCCGAGGCCATCACCCCGAGCTTGCCAGGGACAGTCTCCAGGCGTGCTGGTACCGCCATGATGACGTGCTCGACGAGCTGACCGCACTACGTGCGGCCTGGCATGCCGCCTACCGGGGCAAAGCGGCCCCGGCTACCGCAGCGATCGAGTGGCATGATCGCTGGCTGCCAGGCTGCATGGCCAGGTGCAAGGCGGCCATCAAGGCCTGGCCCTGCGACACAGGCGGCCACCAGGCCCCGGCCGGGACCGAGGCGCCCGACAACCCGGCTGCCTTCAAGGAGCCCGCCGAGCCCGCGCCCGGGGAGGTGACTGCAAGCGCCAGGGCGTTATGGCGTCCGTGCAAGTAAGAGCCGCAAGAGCACCGACGCCGTCCAGGCCGCGCTCCAAGCCGGTCACGGCGCGATAGGGACGGTCGCGGCACAGCCGATGGAGGAAAGCATGCCGTAGGCTCGCGATGCTGTCACGCCAGGTAGGAAGCGACGGTGTAGGCGGCGTTGCGGTCCAGGCTGTCGCGGGAGTGGTCGTACCGGCGGGTGGTGCGGGGATCTTTGTGGCCGGCGTAGTCCTGCACGTCGCGCAGGGAGGCGCCTGGCGTCCAAACTGGGCGAAGGTGATCGCCGAATGGCGCAGGCAGTGCGGCGAGAGCTGCTCCCACGCGCCGACCCGGGTGCGGGCCAGGCGGCGCACCAGCTCCCACAGGTGGCCCTGACGCAGCCTCCCGCCGGCGGCGGTGGCCAGCAGCGGCCCGGTCAGCTGCCGGCCACTCCCCCGCCCCGGCCCGCCCGCCGGGCAAGGGGCCGAGCTTTCGCCGTCGCTCGCGGACTTCGGCGACGCCGAGGTAGCGCAGGCCGAGGCCGCCATCGAGGGCCGCCCGTCGGCTGCCGGGCCTGACGCCCTACCGCCCGGTGGAGGTAAAGACCCGCCGCGGACCCCGCGCGAACTGTTACGCCGAGAGATGGATACGCACCGCACGAGCCGAATCCACCGACCGGATGCTCATCTACGACGAACGGCACCTGCAGTCAGTCCTCGGCGAGTACGCCGACCATTACAACCAGCACCGGCCCATCAGTCCCGCCAGCAACGACCACCCGACCAAGACGACCAAGCCAGCGCTCTGCTCACCTTGCCAGGTCAGCGGCGGAAGGTGCCCGGTGGCGTGATAAACGAGTACTACCGGCAGCGTAGCTGTTCTTATGAACCCTCAGGGTCGGGCACTCTGCGATGAGTTTGAAGCGGTACACGCTTGTCCGCCCCGTGCTGGGCCGTCCGGGCCGCGCGTTCCGGTGCTGGTCAAGGGCATCGCTTTGTCCGTTGAGAGCGGCGTGATCTGCCGCCGTCCGGACAGTGCGTGCAACTTCCGTGCGACTTTACCCGAGCGTGTTACGACAGCGGCCCCGCCGAGGCGTGAGTGCGCCCGGCGGGGCCTAGATCTCATCCCCCCGCCAAACCGGAAGGACAAGACCATGCAAGACACCGTAGACCAGGCGCACAGTGCATGCCACGCACCCTCGCCGACATCATCCAGGACGCGTTCCGGGCCGTGTGTGCCACTGCTGCGCCGACAGCCCAGCAGGGTGTGCTCATTCTCCGGCACCGGCCCGGATGGGCTGCCCCTGGCGAGGTTCGCCAGGGCTCGCCTCCGGGGCCTGATCGGTGAGGCGGACATGACGGCCGTGCTCGCGCCGGCCGGGGACGTATTCACCGACGTGACGGTCATCTACGGGAGCACGCGGTGAGCGCCGGCCAGCGGGTGACGCTGGCCCGTAAGTACCTCACCGGCGCCCAGTGAGGAGTTCCTCGCCGCGATGGGCGGGTACAACGACGAGCTCAAGAAGGCCGGGGTGCTCCTCGACCTTTCGGGGCTTCGCCCGAGCGCCGAGGGGCGGCGTGTCGAGTTCTCCGCGGGGAACCGCACCGTCATCAGCGGGCCGTTCGCCGAGTCGAAGGAGCTGATCGCGGGCTACTGGATCCTGCAACTGATGTCGACGGACGAGGCCGTCGAATGGGCCAGGCGTGTGCCGTTCGAGGCGCTTGCCCGGATCTACCCCGGCGAGTACGGCGCCGAGGGCGAGATCGAGATCCGTCAGCTGTTCGAGCCGGAGCGTTCTGATACATCGAAGCTAGCGACGACACAGATAGTGCCCGGGCGGTAACTCACAGCCCTGTGACGTCCGCATGCAGGCGCTGCCGAACCGGATGAGCGGATCATTGAGGATGCCCGGCAACGGGTATGCATTGCGGAACTGGCCGCAAGGAGGGCATTATGACCACGGATCAGGGTCCGTATCCAGTTCAGTATCCTGTTCAGTTCGCCGTCGAGTACCCGGACCGGCCGCTCAACCGGCTTACCTCGTTTTTCCGTATTTTCGTGATCATCCCGATCTGGATCGTGTCGGCACCGTTTCCGGCGCGACCTGGGAGTGGGCGGGAGGCCATTCCAGCATGGCCTACGGGGCCGCGCGGGCGGACTGCTGTTCCTCGGCCCGCTGCTGATGATCTTGTTCAGGCAGAAGTACCCCCGGTGGTGGTTCGACTGGAACCTGGAACTGCAGCGCTTCATCAACCGGGTGTGGACCTACCTGGTCTTGGCGAACGACAACTACCCGTCCACTGATGACCACCAGTGGGTCCGGCTGGACTACCCCTATCCGGATGCCGCCACTGACCTCAACCGGTGGCTGCCACTGGTCAAGTGGCTGCTCGCCCTTCCGCACTACATCGTGCTGTTCTTCCTGGACATCGCGCTGTTCTTCGTCGTGATCGCGGCCTGGTTCGCCATCTTGTTCACCGGCCGCTATCCGCGCGGCATGTTCAGCTTCGTCGAGGGCGTTTTCCGCTGGCACAACCGCGTCGTCGGCTACGCGCTCACCCTGGTCACGGATCAGTACCCGCCGTTCAGGCTGGCGCCATGACCCGGCACCGCAGGCAGCCAGGCTAGGCTGCGGCCGATCCGGCGCCATCGGGCGCCCTGGTGGCACTTACTAACCTGGCGACGCTACCGGAAACCGGAAGGGCCAGTCATGAAGGCGTTCATCTATGAGAAGTACGGGCCGCCGCAGACGCTTCGGATGGCGGAGGCCGGCAAGCCTGCACCGGACGCCGGTGAAGTCCTGGTGAAGGTGCTGGCAGGATCCGTCAATGCAGCGGACTGGCATTCCATGCGCGGCAAGCCCCTGTTCTCGCGCGCCACCCTGGGGTTGCTGCGGCCAAAACATCAGATCCTCGGCGTCGACATGGCCGGGCAGGTGGAGACGGTCGGTAGCAGCGTTACCCGGTTCAAGCCCGGCGACGAGGTCTATGCCAATCTCCTATACCACGGTTACGGCGGCTTTGCCGAATACGTTTCGGTGCCGGCGGACGTCATGTCGCTGAAGCCGGCGAACCTGTCGTTCGAGGAAGCGACCGCAGTTCCGATGGCGGCGGTAACCGCACTCCAGGGCCTTCGCTACCACGCAGACATCCAGCCCGAGCAGAAGGTCCTGATCAATGGCGCTTCCGGCGACGTCGGCACCTTTGCGGTCCAGATCGCCAAGTCATACGGGGCGAGGTGACCGGCGTGACCAGCACCCGGAACATCGACCTCGTCCGTTCGCCCGGCGCCGATCACGCCGTCGATTACACGACGACCGACTTCGCCCGTGGCGAGCGGCGCTACGGCCTCATCCTCGACACGGTCGGGAACCGATTGGTCCCCGATCTCAGACGTGCGCTTGCCGAGGGCGGCAAGGCCGCCGTCACCGGGTTCACCAGCGGGTGGTACCTGTTGCGCGTTTCGCTGCGCGGCGGCGCCGGGCCAGGAGGAAGGTGGTCGCGGGGGTGGCGTAAGGATATCGCCATGGTGTCGGCGCACGACGCCACCGAGGATCTGGAGTTCCTTTCGGAGCTGATTGAGGCCGGCAAGGTGCTGTGGTTGCCGAAAACCCCGTACAGACAGGTCATCAGGGTGCTGCCGACTTGCAGTAAGGCATCCCGGTGGTCGATGATCGCGACTCGTGTGCCTGCGCTTCGTGTTCCTTCTCGCCGTCCAGATACCCGGGTGGCTGCGGCTGTCCAGGCGTCCGCCGGCGTGGAAGGACGCCGAGATCCTTCTGCTGCGCCACCAGCTGGCGGTCCTGCAGCGACAGACGGCGGCACGGCCGAGGCTGACGTGGACCGACCGGGCGCTGTTCGCCGCACTGCTCACGCTCATCCCTCGCTCACGCCACGGCGCGCTGCACTCGTTCATCACCCCTGGCACGATCCTGCGCTGGCACCGCGATATCGTCCGCCGCCGCTGGGCCGCCAAATCCAAACCGAAGAGGCCAGGGCGGCCACCGACCCACCGCCACGGCGTCCGCCTGGTGCTGCGCATGGCAGCCGACAACGAGCATTAGGGGTACCGGCGGATCGCCGGCGAGCTGGCCGGGCTCGGCATCGCCGTCGCACCCTCGACGGTCTGGGAGATCTTGAAAAGGCATGGCATCGACCCCGCGCCCCGGCGTGCCGGCCCGGATTGGGCGCAGTTCCTGCGCTCCCAGGCTGAGGCGATCTTGGCCCTGGACCTGTTCACCGTCGACCTGCTGGACGCCACCAAGGCCTACGTGCTGGCCGCGATCGAACACGCCACCCGCCGGATCCGGATCCTGGGCGCCACCGCCCATCCCGGCGGCCAGTGGATCCTTCAGCAGGCCCGGAACCTGTGCATGGACCTCGATCAGGCCGGCGCCAACGTCAAGTTCGTGCTGCACGACCGCGACGCCACCTTCCATGAAGGCTTCGACGCGGTATTCACCGCAGCCGGCATGCGGATCGTGCGCAGCGGCGTCCGGATGCCCCGCATGAACTCGATCATGGAGCGGTGGATCGGCGGATGCCGCCGCGAGCTTCTCGACCGCACCCTCATCTGGAACCTGCCCCACCTCCGCCGGATCCTGGCGGCCTGCGAGCGTCACCACAACGACCACCGGCCTCACATGGCCTTGTCCAGCGCCGCTCCGCTCAAACCGCTCCCAGCCGAGGTAACCGACCTCGAAGCCTTCCGGGTCCGACGACGCGACCGGGTCGGAGGCGTCATCCACGAATACCAGCCCGCCGCTTGACCAGTGAAAACGATGTTTTCGGCAAGGACAGGCTCCCAAGCTGGCTCCCAGCGACCGCTTCTTTATCAGGGTGTCGATGCCGCGGCTCAGGTAGCGATCTTGACTCTGTGACCTGGCCTTCCGCCGGTGAGGCCCTGCTAACTGCCCCGCACTTTACCCGTGTTGCCCTGGGCTCCCTAGGGCTGCTGTAGGGGTGCCCCTAACTTAGGCGCGTTATGTAGGTTGATGTGCCTGTTCACATCGCGTTACCGAGTTCGGTGAGCAGGAGGGTGTGGGCGGCAAGGACGGCAACGGTCCTGGTCAGCAGCCCTTCGAAGGTGTGCGCACCGTGCCGGGCTAGTTCCATCTGGTCGGTGATCTCCCTGAAAGAGGTCTCCACCCGGTTGCGAAGCCTGGCGATCAGCCGTTGCAGCGTCTTGGGCATGGTCTTGCGCTGCACCCGGGTGGGCGGGATGAGCACGTCAATCCCGCCGTCGGCCATCTCGGCGGCGAACCGGCGGCCGGTGAACCCCTTGTCCAGCAGCAGCGCATCGATGGCGGCGGCGTCGCCTGTGACCAGGTTGGTGCCGATCTGCCGTTCGTCGACGGCGGCGGGCACGATGGACCAGGCGCGGACGATGCGCCGGCCCAGGTCGGTGCGGATGGCCAGGCGGAAGCCGTAGAACCATTCGGCGTGCGCGCCGTCGCGGCCGAACCGGGCGGCCAGGTCGTTGCCGGGGCCGGTCCACTGGTCCGCACCGCGGACCCGGGAGGGGTGCTTGACGGGGATCGCGGAAGTATCGATCTGCTGGACCGGATCGGCGGGCACGGTTGCGGCCCAGGCGGCGCGCAGCTGCTCAAAGGCGCCCCATAGCCAGCGGGTGCGGCGGTTGACTTCCGGCTGGTCCGGCAGGCGCGGGAACAGGTGCGGCCAGTCGCGGCGGATCTCGGCCAGGAACCCGTTCTCGCTGCGCCGGCCGAGGAGGTGCCGGACCAGCGCGATCGTGAGCAGTTCAGCGTCTGTGCAGGCCGGAGCGGGACCGGGACGGCGCGGGATCAACAGTGCGCCCGCCTTGATGGCGTCATCAACCAGGCAGTAGATGTAGACGAACAGCAGCTCAGTTGCCAGCATGGTGGGGACTCCTGCGGTGGAGGTTAAGTCTGACAACTGCTTGCTGCCGCAGGAGTCCACTCAGATCAAGCACCGCCCTCGGCGCGTCGCAACTTCAACTCACATAACGAGCCTTAGGCCGTCAAGCATCTAATCCGTAGAGATCTACAGGGGCACGGTGATCTTGCGAGCGACCTGGCATCCTGCTCCTTCTGCACCTGCGTCCCGCTCCTCGCACGCTGGTCGAGCTGGCTAGCGGTTCTGGCTCCGCGTGGTCCTGGTCGTGGTCGCCGCCGCCCACCGCAGGCTCGCCCCCAGCTCGTCCGCCACGACCTCGACGGTCGAGCGGGCGCTGCCGTCCTCGGCCGTCCAGCTCCGCTGCTGGAGCCGACCCACGACCACGTGTGGTTTGAGGTGCCCCGGGTAGACATATCGGAACACGAGAGGAGGGGGGACTGGATGAACTACCGGAGGATCGCAACCTTCACAGGGTGGTTGTGGATCATCACCTTCGTGACGTCGATATCCGCGCGATTTTTCTTCTACGCTCCGGTGCTCGACCACAAAGGGAACTACGTCACGGGCGCGGGGAGTGATGCCCACACGCTCATCGCGATCGGGGCATTGCTCGAACTGCTCCTCATCATCTCGAACGTCGGGACGGCCGTGGTGCCGTACTCGATCCACAAGCGCGTGCACGAAGCGGGCGCCGTCGCTTACGTGACGGCGCGCCTCATGGAGTGCACGTTCATCGCGATCGGCATCGTCTGTATGCTCGGCATCTCGACCCTTCGCCAGGACGCGCTGAGCGGGACCACCGCCGCGCTCGGGCAGGCAATCTTTGACGTCTACCAGTGGACGTTCCGGATCGGGCCGGGCTTCTTCGTCGGTGTCGGGAACGGCCTGATCCTCGGGTGGCTCATGTACACCTCCGGCTTGGTGCCCCGGCGCCTTGCCCTGTTCGGGCTGGTCGGTGGGCCGCTCATCATCATCTCGGGAGCCCTCGTCATCTTGAACGTCATCGCGGCCGGTGGCGCGGTACAGATTGTGATGACGATCCCGGAGTTCATCTGGGAGCTGGGGATCGGCATCTATCTCATCGTCAAGGGCTACAGGACGTCATCACCGGCCCTCGCGGGGACACAGGAGGCCGTCGTCTAGCCCGGGCTGCGTAGTAGGCTCACCCCTGGTGTCGCCACGGTGAGATAGCGGTCAAGTTCGGAGAGTAAATCATTACTCCTGCCGGTTTCCTCGCAGGCGCCAGGTCCTTGCGAGTGGTAGCCGGGTCAATAGTCGGCGTAGCCGATCGTGTGCGGCGCGACCGATAGGGAGCGCCATTGACGCGAAGACCGCGAGCTGGACAATTCGGGTGGCGAGGAAGACGGTAATGCCGCGCTAGTGGACGCACTGCTGGGTGAGACCGTTTGATCAGCGGTGAGTTAGCGATTGGGCCGGCGCGCGCCGGCCGGGGCCTCCCAAGGCCGGAGGCCGGGCGCTGGTGCCGTGTGGGGTGCCATAACCCGCGTACGCTCTCGCTGGGCTGGGTTCCCGCGATCGTCAGGCGGCTCGGTGGTACTCGTTGATCAGCCCGCTGACCGTGGTCCGGCGGTTGATCCGGGCCGTCATTCGCGGATGAGAAACTTGAACCGGGCGGCCCGCTCGCCCAGGTTCATGAGCAGGTTACGGGCCTGCTGCGCGGTCCAGGAGCCGGTCGGGTTGGCAGTGACCCCCAGGATGTGCACGCGGCGGGTCTGGATCTCCATGACGAAGAAGACATGCAGGCGCTTGAGGAACACGGTGTCAACGTGCAGGAAGTCGCAGGCCAGGATCCCGGATGCCTGGGATGTCAGGAACTGGTGCCACGACGGTGACGTCCGGCGCGGTGCCGGCCCGAGCCCGGCCCTGGCCAGGATCCGGCGGATCGTGCCCTCACCGGCTCGATGGCCCAGGCCGAGCGGCTCGCCTTGGATCCTGCGGTATCCCCACCGCGGGTTCTGCCGGGCCAGTTGCAGGACCAGATCGCGGATCTCTGGTGAGACGGCCGGGCGTCCAGGCCTGCCCGGGTAGGTCCATTTCCGTTTGACCAGGCGACGGTGCCAGGCGAGCAAGGTGCCTGGTGTCACGATCCGGTGAGCCCGCAGATGCCCGGGCAGCAGTCGTGCCAGCGCAGCGAGGAGACCACGGTCGGCCCAGTCCGGCTTCGGACGGGCGACCTGGCGCCGTAGTACCGCGATCTCGTGCCGCAACACCAAGATCTCCAGGTCTTTCGAGGCGTCACTGCGGGCGAGCAGCGCAAGCCACGCGAACCCGCGGGACACGGCGAGGTAAACGAGGCGGAAGAGCACGAGCGCCGAGGATAGAAGCCCAGCTCAGATGCTCCACACGAGCTCTGGCACCCGACACGCCCTGCTCGGGCACGCCGGGGAACGCCACGCGCCCGCCGACGGCCAACTGCTGCGCTACCGCAACGGCCGCCGCATCACCTACCGCCGCTACGACCACCTGTGGGAACGCCTCGGCCGCTACCTCCCCTGGGTACGGGCGCAGCAGATCAGCATGCACTGGATCCGGCACACGACCCTGGCCAGTTCCGAAGGACGGCATCCCCGAGATCCTGGCTGAGCAGCGGCTAGGCCACGACGTTCCCGGGATGCGCGGCCTGTACACCCACGTCTCGCCTCGGATGCGGGAGGATCTGATCGCCGCCCTCCAGGCTCGCTGGGAAAACTCGCTGCGGTAGCGAGCCAGCATCGACCCGCGCTCCCCTGTCCTCTTGCTTGACAACCTGCTCGCGCCGTTCCGGGCCGGCCAGAAGAAGACGATCTCCCAAATTCCTCCCGGAACGGCAACAGCGAAGCGTCTGAACTGGCCTTACATCGGTGGGCGATACTGGGATCGAACCAGTGACCTCCTCGGTAGTACAGTCGCGGTTTCGCGGTGCGGGTTCGCCGTGTCGCGTACTGTGACGTGATGGGTTCTGGTTTGCGGTTACATTCGGTCACCTCCTTCCGGTCGTCCTTGGTCAGGTGCTGGCTGCGGCGGCGAGGCGGGTGGCGTAGTGGTGCCATCGGGCGCGGGCCTGGTGGCGGCGCCGCCACCGGGACCAGCGCAGGTGGAAGGCGAGGCGGGCGCTGGTGATGAGCCCGGCGGCGTGCTGGCGGGCGAGGCGGGTCAGGCGGGCGGTCTCGGCGATGGTGAGCTTGATGGCGCCGATGCCGGGCGGGCAGGGCTGCCCGGGCCGGGCGGGGACGGGCGCGTCGCCGAGGGGGATGCCCAGGTCAGCGCCGCCGGCCTGGTCCCCGTCTTCGCGCCCGGCTTCATCGTGGCCGCTGCGGTCTTGGAGAGAGTCGTCGCGGCTGCCGCTGCCGCTGGGTGGAGCGGGCGGGAGGGTGATGTCGCCGCACAGCGCGTTGCGGATGGCGGCATCGCGGAGCTGGGCGAGCGCGGCCAGGGCGGTGTGCCGGCAGATCGCGTCCCAGGTGCGGGCCTGGCACTGGTCCCAGCCCAGCACGTCCTTCCCGGTCTTGAACGTCTCTTCGACAGGCCATCTGCGGCCTGCGATGGTGATGAAGAACGTCATCGTGGCGGGCTGGTCTTCCGGCGCCCAGCACAGGTAAAACGTCAGGTTGTCCGGCCGGGAGAGCAGGCGGCGGATCAGCAGGACGTGCCGCGGGCTGGCGGTGGCGGCCAGCGCCCAGTCCGCGTACCGGGGTCCCTTGGACCCGTTCCCGCACGAGCGGCGCTCGAAGACCGCGTCCCCGGCGGCGTCCTCGGCCTTGATCACCGCGCCAGACGGCAGGGTGATCCGGAAGTCGCGCGGGATGACCGCGACGTAGGGCAGGCCCGCGGCCTCGCATGCCCCGCGCAGGGCGCTGCTGCGCCCGTACACTTCGTCAAACGCTGCCCACCGGGCCGGCAGGCCGGCCTTCAGCAGGCGTTCCAGCTGGTCTTCAGCCAGCTGCGGCTTGGTCTTGCGGTCCAGCCCGCGGGGGATGCCCGCGGCCCGGCGCCGCGCCAGGTCCGTGTCCCACCGCCCGGGCATGAACACATCGAAGTCCGCCCAGGCCTGCCCGGAGGTGGTCACGTACGCGGAGAACACGGTCGTCACGCAGTTCTCCACGTGCCCGGTGCACCCGGCGTGCTGCGGCGCCACGCACGCGGTCGCGTCCCCGTCCTTCAGCTGCGCGGTCTCATCGAACGCGATCCCCGGCCCGATCAGATCCCCCGGATCGCACGGCAGCCACTCCCGGGCCAGGGCCGGCAGCTCCGCCCGCAGCTCCTCCCAGCCCCACCGGTACGAACCGAGCAGCGCCTGCATCCGGTACGGCGACTCGTGCCCGGCCGCCTCGGCCAGGGACCAGCAGTTCGCCTTCACCCCCGGCGCCAGCCCCTCCACGTACGCGACATCGCCGTCCCCGCGCTGCGCCGCTGCGCCAGGACCCGGCCCAGAACCTCCCTGACCTGCGCATCCACCCTGTCCGCGTACCCGGACACGTCACCTATGCTGGCCTTCGCGGCCGTGTCGTAATTGTCGTTGGTCACACATCAGGCAACACGGCACGGCCGCCCCGGATTTCACCCGTGTAACTCCGGTACGCCGCTGATAGCCATCACCCAGCGTGACCCCCAGCGCCGGTCATCCCGCTCCCCGCAGCATCCGGATCGTCGCTTTCTGTGAAACCGCGACTGTACTATCGGTGTGAATGGGGTCCGGTCATCTTCCTGGCCACGGCTTTCCGGTGGAAGGCCAGGTCAGAGGCTTCTCTTCGGCACAGTTGGGAGAGATTCAGGGCGGTCCGCGCTAGTTGCGACCTCCCAAATTCCTCCCAGTTGATCATGGAGGAGCAGCTCATGCCCGATCCCCATTCCACCAGGCACGCAACGGGGGCGGGGCGATGACGACGCTTACCGCTTCCTCGCAGCTCACCGATGGCTGCGACGTGGCCATGGCTAACGCTATCGACCGGCTTATTCGCATCTCCACGGCGGTCGCTGTACTCGCGGTGGCGAGCGTCGCCGCGTATGTGTCGTACTGGCATGCCTACGCGGTCGTACGGACCCACGGCGAGAGTGGCCTCACCGCCCGGCTGGAACCAGCCACGATCGATGGCCTGGTCTACGCCTCTAGCATGGTGATCTTGTACGCGGCGAGGCACGGGAGTCCCGTGCCTCGCTTGGCCCGCTGGCTGCTCGGGCTGGGGATCGCGGCCACTTTGACGGCGAACATGGCCCAGGGCTGGTCACATGGTCCTGTCGGAGCTGCGGTCGCGGCCTGGCCTGCGGTCAGTCTCGTGGGTTCATATGAGCTCCTGGTCTGGCTCATTCGCACTGCTGGGACGGTGGAACGTGAAGTCTCAAGTGAGCACCCAGCCGCGGCCGACGGCGGGCACCATGGCCGGAACGAATTTAGCTCAGCTGCCGAGAAAGGAAGGCGGACGAGCCAGCAGGCCTGCAATGACGACATCCTCAGGCGGGAAGATTCCGGAGATAACGTAAATGACGAAGCGGTAGCGGCTTACCAGATGAGCGTTCAGGCCGGAAATCCACTTTCCGAGCGAAAGCTGGCACAAATGTTCGGTCGAACCTCCCGCCGCTGGGCGCGAGCCAGGATCAGCCATGCCCGGCAGGTACCGCTTCCCGCGGCCCTCCAGGAGACTCCGGCCGACTCGGCTTGAGCCGCGGGAACGACAGCAGAAACTTGAGAGTCATGACCTGCCGGTTAACAGAAGGCCTGTCATGGCCGGGAGCGCCCGGGGCTGTCATTAGCGTCAGCCCGTGCTGCCTGCATAAAGGCTTGTCAGGGCTGACAACGCCATGTTAGCAGCCGTGCCGTCTTGTGCCGGGCAATGCCGTTCCGTCCGTGGGTTTTCTGTGGGGATCGCCGCCGTGACCGCGGACTTGTGGGGATTCTGTGGGGACGCCCGCGGGCCGGGAGAAGTCATGAATGAACCGGTCATCGACCGTCCGGGGCGCTCCGCGAATCGCTGCAGCCGGCAGAGGGACACAAACACGCCAGATCGGCGGCTACTTGCGCTCGCCCTTCCAGAGTTCGGCTACGCCGCGTCATCCGCCGCCGATCTCCGGGCTCGTCCTGGTGGCAACGTCGCTGGGCCGGGCGGCCGCCGGCGCCGGCATCTGCGGGGTTAGTGCGGGGTCTCCGCGATCGGCTCCCGGGACGCGAGGTCGAGTGCTTCAGGATGGGCGCGGCGGTAATGCCCAGTCAGGACCTCGGTCAGGGTGCCGGGCCGGTACACGACGGTACGCTGGCAGATCTGGCAGCGGGTGACCGGCAGCTGGTGACAGTCACGAGGAAACGGCGGGCAGACGACTTGCTCATTTGCCTCCACGATGCCAGGCCCGCAGAGTGATCTCGCACAGTAACAGTGCTCACGCCGCACGCACACCTCGCGGCAGAAGCGCGCGTTTCCGCCCACGACCGCGATGCATAAATATTCATCCCTGAAGGAGCGGGCCGGTGTCAAGCGGGCTTTCGACCTGCGGTTTCGAGTATGGTCACGGTTTGCAGGGCATGGCTGACTGGCCTCGTGGCTTTCCCCTTTCTCCGCGCAGGTGCCGCGTTCGTGCGAGCGGGCGGGCTGGGTCAAAGACCGGGCGGAGCCCGGCCGCGCAGCAATGCCGCGAAGTTAAGGGTCGGGCGGGTTTGTCGAGGGTGTCTCGGCTGGCGGGGTGTTGAGTTTGTAGGTGCCGAAGCCGGTTCGGGTGAAGAAGCCCAGGCGTGCCCATTCGCTGGAGGCCCGCCACTTCCGTGGACAGTGACCACACTAGGATCACTGGGCACAGGAGGAACCCCGATGGTGACGAAGTACCAGAAGTTCGGCGACGGCTATAAGGCCGAGGCTGTGAAGCTCTACCGGGAATCAAATCAGACTATCGCGGAGACGGCCCGGAATCTCGGGCTGAAGGAATCGACCCTGGCTAACTGGGTCAAGAAAGACAAGGATAATGAGGCGGTCGCGGTGGGTGAGGCACCGCTGACGCCAGCGGAACGGACGCGGATCAGGGAACTGGAGGCGGACGTCCGCCGCCTCAACATGGAGAACGCGTTCCTGAAAAAAGCGAGTGCGTACTTCGCGAGCCAGAACCTGTGAAATTCTCGTTCATTGGCCAGGTGGCGGAAGAGCAGCGGCAGCTGCCTCCCGGAGTGCGCTTTCCCGTCGTTTTCATGTGCCGCATGCTGGAAGTGACGCGGCAGGGTTATTACGGGTGGAAGAAGCGGCCGGTCTCGGCGCATGATCAGAAGGACGCTGAGCTGGCCGCGCGGATCAGGTACTTGCATCAGGAAAGGCACGAGAACCGGGCCGGCATCGAGCGGATCTTGTGGGACTTGCAGGAGGAGGGGCACGTCACTTCCGAGCGGCGGGTGCGCCGCCTGGCGCGGGCCGCGGGCCTGCAGTGCGTGCATCCCGGGCGGTCGGCGCGGACGACCGTGCAGGACAGCAAGGCAATCGGCGGCCTGGCCGGCCTGGTGGACCGCCAGTTCACCGCCCCGGAGCCGGACCAGCTGTGGGTCGGCGATATCACCTATATCTGGACGTATTCTGGTTTCGCGTACCTGGCGACGCTTATCGACATGTGCTCGAATAAGGTCGTCGGCTGGGCCGTGGATGACCACATGCGCACGGGCCTGGTGCTCGAGGCCGTGGATAATGCGCTGGCCGCCCGCGGGACGGGAATAGGCATAGGCGAGCTTGTGGTGCACCATGACCGCGGTTCCCAGTATACCTCGGGGAGGTACCGCGATCGCCTTTTCGCCGAGGGTATTATCCCGTCGGTCGGGCACACCGGCATATGCTACGACAACGCGGCAGCGGAATCGTTCAATGCGACGATCAAGAAGGAGCTGATCTATCAGCACGTGTGGCGCGACGCGGGCGAGGTCAGGACCGCCGTGTTCGACTACATCGAGCGATATTACAATCACGTCCGGAAACAACGTCGGCTCGGCAAGATAAGCCCAGCGGATTACGAGCGCCAATTTGACAATTGGACACCAAAAGCAGCATAATGGAAATGTCCACGAAAATGCGCGGACTCCACGCCGAGCTGGGTGAGCATGTTCCGGGGTTTGACGTGCAGCAGGACGGCGAGTTCGTGGCCGCTCCAGTCGCGCGGCGGCTGGCTGGTGATGATGGCGGTGATCCGCTGGCGGCGGGTGGGCGGGCCGGGCGGGCGGAGACGAGGCGGGGTGTTCCGTTCGCGGTGGGTCCGGCCGCGCTTGAGGTCGACGGGCGGGGTGCAGATGGCGATGTCGATCGCGGTGATGGCGGCGGGATGGGCCGGGCGGCCGTCCTCGCGGTTCAGGTACCGGGAGGTGGCGCATTTGACCTTGCGGGCGCTGTACCGGGGGCACTGGCATTCGGTTATGAATCGCTTGTGCTGGGTGGCTCCCCGGATGCGATCGGCGTGCCGTCACGTCTTGTAGCCGGCGACTGGTCGCGTGGGTGCTGTGCGGCTGCTGTTCCGGTTACTTTTCGTGAGTCTGGTTCGTGCCGGCGGGCCTGCTGAGGCTCCTGTTCGCGGTAAGCCGTGTTCCTGCGGGCGTTTCCGGCAGCGGGGCATGCCCGGCATCCCGGCGCGGCGGTGCCGGGCCAGGATGGCGGGGTCGCGTGTCAGGCTGCTGGCGGCGCGTTCGGCTGCGCGGCCGGCGTGGTGACGGGCAGCGGGAGCAGGTGCAGCCGGGTCGCGGCCGGGACGGCGTGGCGGCTTTTGCGGGTCCGGACTTTCTTGATGGTGAACCGGGGGTAGTGCCGTCCGGGCCGCCAGGCGGTCACGGACCGCAGCGGGTGCCGGGTGATGTCGCGGCTGATGATGCCGATCGCGGCGGTCAGGGCCGTGACGGTGGCGCCCTGGCCGGCGCGGATGCTCGCGGTGGCGGTGTCGCGCAGCGCGGTAGCGCTGATCCGGGCGGGCTCGGCGCCGATCGCCGCGGCGACCGCGGCGCCGGCGATCCGCAGCGCCTGGTGCACGGCGATGGTCGCGGCGGCCATCCGGTACGCCCCGGCCGGGGTCGCCGCGGTGAGCGGCTGCCCGGCCGAGAGCGTCTGTTTTTCTTCGAGGTAGACCAGCTCGCTGGCCCACCGCATCCCGTACAGTTCCGCAATGTCGCGGGCCGGGTAGGCAGCGGGGTCGGTGAGGCTGGTGATGATGGTGACGGTCTCGGAGACCTCCACCCGGATCGTGCCGTCGTCCGGCTGCTCGCACGCCGCGCCCTGAACGTCGCCGAGGACGCGGACGGACACGCCGGGCGGCGGCGCGGACACCAGCAGCCGGTGGCCGGGCTGGAGGTCGAAGACCTGGTCCATGTGGTACTCGATGACGCGGACCTTGACAGTGCGGCCGCGCCAGATGATCTTGGCCTTCCAGGTGCCGTCGGTCAGCGGCCGTCCCGAGCGGCGCAGCTTCCACGCCGACGAGACCCGCCAGGCGAAGTGCTTCCCGGCGGTGATCTTGGCGACGGCGGCCTGGCTGCTGGGGAACCCGCGGTCGGCCAGGTCCAGGTCATCCGGCCCGTAGGCGGGCTCGAGGTGCGCGGCGAGGGTGGTCTCCCCGATGCGGCACGGCCCGGCCGCCCACGCCGCGCAGCTGCGGGCCCACACGTCGGTGACCTCCACCATGCGCAGCTGCGGGGCCGCCTCGGCGCCGGTGCTGGCCGGGCGGCCGAAGTGCGCGGCGTTGCGGGACCGCCCGCGCTCGCCTTCGCGGTCGGTGCGTTTCGGGTCGGCGACCGCGCGGACGGTGCCGTCCTTGGCCAGCACCCGCAGCCCGTGCCAGCGGCCGTCCCGCCACGGCCCGCCCGCGGCGTGCGTCAGCGGGCGCAGCCGGACCGCCGTCCGGTCCCCGTCCGCCGTCCCGGCCGCGGGCAGGTGCGGTGCCACGCCGGGCAGCGGCACCGGCCGGACCTGCCCGCACAGCGAGGCGAGCAGCCGCAGGAACGGCTTGACCTGCAAGAAGCTGTCGGCGTCCGACAGCGAGGAGGCGGCCGGCAGGTCATAGCCCGGGTCAGCCTCCCGGGGCCGCTGCGCCATCTGCCGCAGCACCGCAGATGCGGTCCCCGGTTCCAGGGCCCGCGCCAGCGGCAGCTGCATCGCCAGCCGCGGCGTGATCTTCCGCGCCCGCCGGGCCGGCACGCCTGCCAGCGCCTCACCCAGCACCGCCGGGCCGATCACGCAGCTCACCAGCCCCAGCCCCGTGCCATCCCGCACCCGCCCCGGCTCCGCCGCCACCCCCGCCGCCGCCAGCTCCCCGGCGGTCCACGCCGGGACCGGGGCGACCGCGCCGGGCAGCGCCCCGCACGCCACGATCCCCGAGCCCGGCCCCGGCAGCTCAGTCAGCCGGCCGGCCGCGTCCCGCCAGATCGCCGGCATCGCCAGCACCTCGGCCAGGCCCGCCGCCGCGTCCCGCGGCGGCTCCTTCGCCCGGCGCGGCCCGCCTTCCCGGCCGGGCGCGCCGCCGCCGCCCTCCGGGCAGCACGACGTCGTGACGGGTCCGGCGGCAGCAGGTACTGTCGCAAGCGGAAGCATCGGCGGGCCCCTCGCGAGAGGCGGACAGAGACCGCCGATGCTTCCGCATCAGACCCGTTTGTCCCGTAACCGGCCAGGCGTGTCGCACGGAAACCGCAGCCGGCCCTCTCGCGTCCCCGGCACCCGCCATGCCGCGGCACCGGCAGCAGCCACGCAACGTGACCAACGCCCCGGAGAACCGTCCGTTGCAATCCGTGACCACCAGGCCCGGCGGGCCCCGCCCAGATCAGGCGTAACCCCGCAGGCCAGAACGCACTCACATCTTAACCGAACGCCAGTGGTACCGGGGGCGGCGGGCGGGCAGCAAGGTGGCCAGCACGGCCCGGCCGATGGCGCCGGTGGAGTCCGCGCATTTTCGTGGACATTTCCATTATGCTGCTTTTGGTGTCCAATTGTCAAATTGGCGCTCGTAATCCGCTGGGCTTATCTTGCCGAGCCGACGTTGTTTCCGGACGTGATTGTAATATCGCTCGATGTAGTCGAACACGGCGGTCCTGACCTCGCCCGCGTCGCGCCACACGTGCTGATAGATCAGCTCCTTCTTGATCGTCGCATTGAACGATTCCGCTGCCGCGTTGTCGTAGCATATGCCGGTGTGCCCGACCGACGGGATAATACCCTCGGCGAAAAGGCGATCGCGGTACCTCCCCGAGGTATACTGGGAACCGCGGTCATGGTGCACCACAAGCTCGCCTATGCCTATTCCCGTCCCGCGGGCGGCCAGCGCATTATCCACGGCCTCGAGCACCAGGCCCGTGCGCATGTGGTCATCCACGGCCCAGCCGACGACCTTATTCGAGCACATGTCGATAAGCGTCGCCAGGTACGCGAAACCAGAATACGTCCAGATATAGGTGATATCGCCGACCCACAGCTGGTCCGGCTCCGGGGCGGTGAACTGGCGGTCCACCAGGCCGGCCAGGCCGCCGATTGCCTTGCTGTCCTGCACGGTCGTCCGCGCCGACCGCCCGGGATGCACGCACTGCAGGCCCGCGGCCCGCGCCAGGCGGCGCACCCGCCGCTCGGAAGTGACGTGCCCCTCCTCCTGCAAGTCCCACAAGATCCGCTCGATGCCGGCCCGGTTCTCGTGCCTTTCCTGATGCAAGTACCTGATCCGCGCGGCCAGCTCAGCGTCCTTCTGATCATGCGCCGAGACCGGCCGCTTCTCAGGGCTAAGGACAAAGTATCTCTGCTGTTCAGGGCGGGGTGCGGGAGGCGGACGAGGCCGGTCTGCTGGCCGGGTTCGGCGGCTGGAGGGCATGCCTTCTCTCCGCACTCGCCGTGTTCGGTGGTACCCGTGTCGCAGTTGGCCCTGCACTGTTGGAGGCAGACCGGTCCCACGTGGTTCCGCGACAAGCGGCAGCGAGGAAGAGGTAGTCAAACAGCACAGGCCGCAGGTCCGCTTGCCCGCCGATGGCAGCTATCGCGACACGGAAACAAAGCAGAAAGAAGGTGCCGGATCCGGTGTTCGGTTACCTGCAGTGACAGCGGGGCCGGGCAGTTTCCGCGGCCTGTGATTACCGACCGTGACTGGTTTGGCGGCGATCTGGTCACTTCCCGGGCAGGACAACGGGGTCCCGGATAGGACGAAGGGAATCTCACAACTCTTCACCTGCCGGGAGGCCCCGTTGCACCGCCAGTCTTGCATGCCCCTGACCGCCGGCGATGCCGAAGCCCTGATCACGGCCGCCGAGGACATCGCCCGCGAGGCCGCGGCGGCAGGCGGCGAGGCGATGGCCCGGAGGAGGGCCCGGAAGGCCGCGGCGCGGCTGGCCCGGGAGGATGACCGGAAAAGGAAGGCCGCTGAGCAGGAAGAACGCGAACGCTGCCGGCGGGAGGAAGCCGCGCGGGTGCGCGCGGAGGCCGAGGAATCGCGCAAGGTGCTGCTGCGGAAGGCCCGCATGCTGCGGGACGCGGCGGGCGGGAGCATCCGGGACTGCTTCGAGGGCCTGCCCGAGCCGCGCGGCCCGCACGGCCTGCGCTATCCCCTCCCGGCGGTGCTGACCCTGGTAGTGCTGGCGATGCTGCACGGCAAGACGAAGCTGGTCACGATCACCGCGTGGATCGCGCACGCGGACCAGGAGACCCTGGAACTGGCCGGGTGCCGTCACCGCGGGGGGGACGGGCGGCTGGCGGCGCCGTCGCCGAAGACCGTGACCCGCTGCCTGGGCCTGACCGGGGCGAAGGCCCTGGCGGGCGCGGTGAACCGCTATCTCGCGGCCGGGATCCCCGCCGAGCCTCCGGCGTATCCCGCGGCCGGGCCGGCCCTGCAGCCCCAGGTGGCCTGCGACGGCAAGATGATCCGCGGCGCGCTCCGCGGCGACGGCACGCCGCTGTTCCTGCTGTCCGCCGCGGCCGTCGGCCCCGTGAACGCCCCGGCCGGCGCCGTCGTGATCGCCGACCGCGAGATCCCCGCGAAGACAAATGAAATTCCGGAAATGCCCCCTATGCTGCGGGAACTGAACGAGTACTTCCCCCTCGCCGGGCAGATCCTGACTGCCGACGCACTGCACACGCAAGATGACTTCGCGAAACTGGCCAGGGAGGAGCTGAACGCGCACTTCGTGCTCACGGTGAAAGGGAACCGCAAGAACCTCTATGCCGCCCTCGAGGCCCTGTGCTGGGCCGGCGCCGCCCGGCACGCCACCAGGGACAAGGGCCACGGCCGCGAGGAGACCCGCAGCCACCTCGTCATGGACGCCCCCGAGGAGATAAAGGCCCTGATCCCGCACGTCAGGCAGGTCGCCAAGGTCCACCGGGTGCGCACCGTCCGGTACTGGAAAGGCAACGGCAGCACCTGGAAGCTCGTCACGAAGACGACCCGCGAGACCGTGTACCTGATCACCAGCCTCACCGCCCGCGAGGCCGGGCCGGAGCACATCGCCGTCTATATCCGGTCGCACTGGGGCATCGAGAACGAGGTCCACTGGGAGCGTGACACTACCCTGCGTGAGGACGACTGCAAGGTCCGCGCGCAGAACCGGCCCCGCAACCTCGCCACCCTCCGCAACCTCCTCGGCGGGCTATGCCACCAGCACGGCTTCGACGGCACCGCCGCCACCATCCGCGAAGCCGAATACGACAAAGACCTGCTCACCGCCATCACCCGGCTCATCACAGCCCCGTGAACAGCGGCAATACTTTGACCGCAGCCCTGGGCCCAGATCTCCGGAATAGCTGCTGCGGCTGGGGTTAAATGCCGGGCTGGGGTGCGATGCGGTAGGTGATCGGCCGGTTGTCGCCGGGGATGGCTGGCGAGGTGTTGTTGATCTCGTCGAGGAGCAGGGCGAGGGCGCGGGCGACGCGGGGCTGGCCGGGGGGTTCGAGGGTGACGGTGATCGTGGCGGGGGTGAAGCCGATGGTGCCGGCGAGGCCGCGGATGATGGTCTCGCGGGTGACGGCCCGGTATTCGTCGTCGTCGCGGAGGTAGGCGTTGAGGCAGTTGGCGAGCCAGTGCTCGGCGTTGTGGGCGAGCAGCCGCAGCACCATCTGCAGGCCGCGGCGTCCGGCGCGCAGCACGGCGGTCCTGGCGTCGGGGTCGATCTGGCTGGCGGGCAGTTTCGCCGGGATCGTGCCGCGGGCGGCGGCCGCGTCCTTGAGTTTCTTCCGCGCCGCGGTGATCGCGCGCTCGGCGGCGGGGATCGCCTTGTTCTTGGCGGCGGCGGTGGTGTCCGGGTCGGAGAGCAGGCCGGCCAGGGCGCGCTCGGCGGCGGCCAGCTCGTTTTCCGCGCGGCGGACCTGGGTGTTCGCGGTCTTGCGGGCGGGGTTGGCGGTGATCTTGGTGTTGACCTCGATGCTGGCGGCGTAGTCGCAGATCTTGTCTATCCCGTAGTTCTCGCTGGCGTACTTGAGGAAGTTCTCTTCCCGCCACCGGGACTTCAGCCAGTCCAGGATGTCCGCCGGGCACGCCTCGACGTCGGAGGTGAGGATCTGCAGTACGACCTTGCCGTGTTCGAACAGGGTGAGCTGCCGGGCCTCGCCGTAGTCCTTGAGCTGCACTTTCTCCTCGGCCCAGGCGATCTGCCGGGTGCGGGCGCCGGCGGTGACCGTGGTGATGACCGGGAGCATGGCGGGGGCGGCCAGCGGCGCCCGCCGGTAGGTCACCCAGTGCACCTGCTGGGCGCGGCAGTGCGTGAACACCTTCGGGTAGGCGCCGCCGCGGTCGAACCCCAGCATGATGGCCGTCCCGGGCGGGACGGCTTTCTTCAGCTCGGCCAGCGCTCTGGGCAGCGTCACCGACAGCCCGGACGGCTCCCCGGTGACGAAGCAGACCGCCCGCCCGTCGTGCGCGGTGACGTGGGTGTCCGCGCGGCCTTTCTCCGCCCGGCCGCGCTTGTTGTTCCACCCCTTGCTCACCGGTTTCGCGCCGGTGTAGGGCACGAAGTGGTCATCGACGTAGTACACCCCTGAGGTCACCGGGTCCGCGGCGAGCATCGCGGCGGCGAACATCTGCTGCAGCTCCAGCGGGTCCGCCGCGTCGGCGATGCCGGCCAGCGCCGGGCGCAGCGTCCGCAGCTCCGGGAGCGCCACCAGAGCGGCCAGCGGCCCGGCCTCGGCCGCCGCCAGGTGCTTGAACCGCTCGGTGGTGACCGCCCCCAGCCCGATGCACGCGCTGACGGCCGCCAGCAGCCGCGCCCCGGCCGGATCCCCGCCCGCCGCGGCGGCCAGCACATCGCCGGCCCCGGCCCGCGCCCCGAACGCGTGCAGCAGCATCGCCCCCGCATACCGCGACCGCACCCGGCCCTCAACAGCCGCCCCGCCCGCCCCCGGCACCAGGCTGCCGCCCGCCCCGCCGCCGGCAGCGCCCCCCGGAACACAAACGCCATCATCAGGAGCAGGAGCAGGAGGATCGCCGGCCGGGGCAGCCGGGCCGGTCCCGGCAGCGCCGCCGGCCTCGTCCTCGCTGATCAGCGGCTCGCAGCCCGCCGCCGCATCATCATCGTCCTGCTGCGGGCCGTCCGGGGCGGCGGCGTCCCGGACGCGGGGGCCGAGCCGCCGCCCGGCCGTGGTGCCGGCCATCCCCAGCCGCCGACCGATCTCCCGGTCGCTGACCCCGGCCGCCCGCCACCGCCGCGCCTGCTCCAGCGCGTCCCCGGCCAGCTCAGGGGGTCGGCCCGGGCTAGGGTGCTGCACCAGCGCCCGCGAGCCGTCCCGCAGCGCCGCCGCGTGCAGCGTCGACACGTAGGCCGCCGACAGGCCGAACACCTCCGCGACCCGCTTCCCCGTGAACCCCGCCCGCCGCACGGTCGTGACCGCGAAGTTCCGCATCACCGCATCGGACTCGGCATACTCCGCCAGCACCGCGGACCCGACCATCACCAGGCACCGGCCGGCCGCTCGCTCCAGGTGCAGGTCGCAAGGATCAGGCATGTCCTCCAGCATCGCCCGTGTCACTGCCCGCATGCCAGCGCACCCTACCATAGATTTAACAATTATGCAGCATAACGGGCATAAAAGAACCCCAGGTCACCTGACACCCACCTCACCGGCTTCCGGAGATCTGGGGCCGCTTCTTCCACCCGTAATAACCCTGCCGCGTCACTTCCAGCATGCGGCACATGAAAACGACGGGAAAGCGCACTCCGGGAGGCAGCTGCCGCTGCTCTTCCGCCACCTGGCCAATGAACGAGAATTTCACAGGTTCTGGCTCGCGAAGTACGCACTCGCTTTTTTCAGGAACGCGTTCTCCATGTTGAGGCGGCGGACGTCCGCCTCCAGTTCCCTGATCCGCGTCCGTTCCGCTGGCGTCAGCGGTGCCTCACCCACCGCGACCGCCTCATTATCCTTGTCTTTCTTGACCCAGTTAGCCAGGGTCGATTCCTTCAGCCCGAGATTCCGGGCCGTCTCCGCGATAGTCTGATTTGATTCCCGGTAGAGCTTCACAGCCTCGGCCTTATAGCCGTCGCCGAACTTCTGGTACTTCGTCACCATCGGGGTTCCTCCTGTGCCCAGTGATCCTAGTGTGGTCACTGTCCACGGAAGTGGCGGGCCTCCACCGGGCAGGTCGGCCGGGCCGTCCGGGCAGATGCCGGCGGCGGCGGTGAGCTGGTCTTTGGCGGCTTGGATCGCGGTGGTGAAGCTGGCCCGGTCCGGGTCGGTGCCCGGGCAGGTTTCCACCGCGTCCACCATGGCCATGCGCAGCAGCTGGTAGAGGGTGAGCAGGGCCCAGGTCTCCTGCTCCAGGCCGGGCCGGTCGCCCGAGCGCAGCACATGGCCATCGAGCAGGGTGTGCCGCAGGGCGAAATACGCGGACTCGATCTCCCAGCGCTCGTGGTAGAGCCGGACCACGGCGGCGGCCGGGAACCGGCGGTGGTCCATCAGCGTGGTGATCAGCCGGTAGCTGTCCCGGACCCGGCTGCCGTCGGCGCCGGTCATCGTCACGCTGGCCTCGATGACCCGGACCTTCAGCTCGTCCAGGCACGACAGGTAAGAGCCATCCGGCAGATGGCCCAGGACGGGCGGGCGGCGGGTGGACTTGGCCCGCGCCAGCAGCAGCGCGCCGGTAGCCGCGACCTCGTCCAGGAACGCGTTCGCATCAAAGGCCCGGTCCAGCAAGACGAGCATGCCCGGCCGCAGCAGGTATAGCAGCCGCCGGGCCACGGTGGCCTCGTCCCGGTCAGAGGCCGACCCGAGTGCGGCGCCGAGCAGGCCGCGGGTGCCCGTCTCGGCCAGCGCCATCAGCCGCAGCGTCGGATACCCGGCAAAGCCCATCCGGTACCGGATCCGGCCCAGCCACCAGCGGTTACGGCTCGTGTCAGGGGCCTTCACCGAGTTGCAGCCGTCGAAGGCGACCGTGCGCAGGCCGCCGAATCGCACCCCCGGCGTGCCCGGCTGGGCCAGCGGCCCGGCGACCACCTCGAACAGCGCCTTGATCGGTGCCGGGCCGAGCCGCCGGCGCAGGTCCCGTAGCGCCTTCTCCGACGGCCGCGGCAGGTCCATGCCGGCCAGCCCGGCGGTCAGCTTGGCCCAGACCCGGGCATAGCCCAGCCGGGGGTACATCCCCAGCGCCAGCAGGAAGTAGACCCCGACCCGGGATGGCAGATCGCGTAGCCGCCGCTGTACCGTCCTGGTCTGCTCCAGGATGTCATCGACCAGCTCGAACGGCAGGTACTGCGTTAATTCGCCCAGGTGGCCGGGGGCGAAGATCCCGGCAGCAACAGTGACGGCGCGGGTGATGGTGGTCGTGGCAGACTGAGTACGCAACGGGACCTCCTGTGTCCGGGACGATCGTGATGGATTGACCCCGATCTACCAGAGGTCCCGTCTTCCCGTCACCCCACGCCGTCAGGCGATCGCCCTTGACATCACCACAGGTCTCTTAACTTCGCGGCTTTGGGCCGCGCAGCGGCGCCGGAGGCGTCCTTGACGCAGGTGCCCGCGAGCCGATAATTGGTGCCCCTGCGGGGAAGGCCTTCGGCGGGTTTCAGGTCTATGCGGTTGTGTGCGTCCCCACGGCCGGTTGTCCGGCCGGGCAGCCCGCTGGCTGCATTCATCCCTTCGTTTGTCCCCGGCGTGACGTGTTGCCGGGGGGCATGGGGCGGGTTCGCGTCAGGGGCCGGGCGGGGCCAATCAGACGGGCGTCCGCGCCGCCGGACCGGGCGGGCAGGGCCGCTGGTCCCGGCGGGGGACAGAATATTCGGCGGCCTCGCGCCCGGTGGCGGGGGACAGAATAGCTGGCGGCCGCGCGCCTGGCCGGCGGGCGGTCATGCGGCCGGCCGCGGCTTGGCGAGGCGGCGGATGCGGCCGTCGCGCATGCCGTAGAAGACCAGGGTGAGCAGCTCGCGGGCGGCGGCGATCTTGGCGATGTTGCGGGCCTCCTTGCCGCGGCGGGCGATGATGGCGTCCTTGACCTGGCGCGGCCGCGATCCGGCGGGCTGCCGCTGGATCGCCTCGGTGACCGCCCAGCATCCGCGAGCCCTGCTTGGTGACGTGCCCGCGGATCACCTTGGTGTCGGACTCATAATGCCGGGGCGTCAGCCCGGCCCAGGAGCCCAGCTGCCCGGGTCCGGGGAACCGGCGGATGTCGCCGATCTCGGCGACGATCACCGCGGCCAGCACCGGGCCGATGCCCGGCAGGGCCTGGATCGCGTGGTATCCCTCATGCCCGGCCAGCAGGTCACCTATCACCTGATCCAGCAAGGCGATCTCGGCGCCGAGCCCGCCTGCAGCTGCCGCAGCGAGGCGACCTTGCCCGCGTACGGCTGCGGCAAGGGCAGCTCATCGAGCCAGTCCTGCCCGTGCACGCCGAAGATGTCCGAATGGGTGACCGGGACGCCGAGCTTGGCCAGCACACCGTGCACCTGGTCCTTGTACGAGGTGCGCGCCTTGACCAGCTTGTGCCGGTAGCGGGTGATCTCCCGCAGCTCGCGGATCTCCGGCGGGGCGATCCATGCCTCGGGCAGCCGCCCCATCCGCAGCAGGTCCGCCAGGTCGGCTGAGTCCCGCTCATCGTTCTTGACCCGCCGGTAGCTGTAGGCTTTGACACCCAGCGGATGGGCCAGGTGTACCTCCGCGCCGGCCGCCTCGAGCACGTCCACGGCCCAGTACCAGCCGTATGTCGCCTCGATGACCACCCGCGGGTTCTTCCCCGCCCGGGCGATCACCGCCCGCAGCGCGGCCGGGCCGTTGGTAATCCGGACGGTCTCCAGCTTCCGGCCGTCCTCGGTCATCCGCACCAGCACGCTGCGCCGCCGGTGCAGGTCCATCCCGACGACCTGCCGGCCGTCATATGCTTCCGTCATCGTGGGCCTCCCTTGCCTGGTGGAGACGGATGCCATGCACCTTCCAGCATCCGCCAGGAGCGGAGGCCCGCTCCTTCATCGCATCAGCTGATCGGCCGGTCACCGGGTGCAATCCGGGCCTGCGCAACGACTGCCGACAAGGCGAAGGCCTCTTGTCCCCGCAAACGTAGCCGCCTGTTAATGCTTCAGAGTGCGGACTTCCCGGGGTCGTGGTCCTTCATATTTGATCATTATGAGCGTGAGGTGGGATTGTGAACGCACGTCGGCAGCGTGCGGTCCTCATCATTGCTGAGGGTAGGGAAGCCCAAGCCCGCTCCAACATCAGCCGAGTCAACCAGACAGTTGGAACATGGTCACCGCACCCCCGGGATGCGCGACGGCCAGGGCGCGGGGCCCTCCCTGTCTGCTTGGACCTAGGGCTACCGCTGTAGCGGGCGCTGTAATCACGGCGGGTAGCGGAGGACCTCTGACGGGTTTGACCTGCAATAGGATGTGATCGTCAATCATGGCCGCCGTGCCGTCGGCGGCGGCGGTCCACACCTGGTTGAGGCCTCGGCCCGGTACCTCCGGTGAGGCTACCCCGTTCACCCAGGTCCGCAGCAGTCCGTCACCGTTCACAACGGTGATCCGGCCGCCATCCGGGCTGACCGCCACCGCGCTCACCCGTGGATCTAGCTGGCCGGGATCGCCGGGCCGACGCAAGATCATCTCACCAGTACCGGTCGCGACCCGCCACCGCCACACTTCCCCCAAGTCGGTACCACACACCAGCCAGCGGCCGTCCGGAGTGACGGCGAGGGCAGCGACCGTCCAGCGCGCCTCGTAGGTCACTGGCAGCAGCGCGCGGGTGGCGACATCCCAGCCGACCACCACGCCGCGGGCATCGCCCGCGAACACCAACGCCCCGTTGCGGGTCACAGCCACTGCATGTAGTTCGGTGCGGTGACCGCGCAGCACGGTGGGTGCATGGCCGGACTGTCCCCAAACCAGGACCCGTGGGTCCTGCCCGGCGGCGACGATGACAGAGCCGTCGAGGCTGGCTGCCACGGCGTGTAGGGGGCCAGTCGGTCCGCCGTCGGCAGGGCCAGCCAGGTCCCGGATCGGTTCGCCAGTCACCAGATCCCGGACCCGGAGCAGACCCTTGTCCCCGCCGGTGACTACCACGGACCCACCGAGCCCGAGAACATGGGTAGTGCCCGCGGAGGCGCTGTCGGCAGAGGCGCTGTCCCGGACCGCCGACAGCGCGTCCCATTCCCACACCGTACCGTCGTCGCCTCCGCTCAGTATGCGCCCGCCATCGGCCGTCACCGCGATCGCCGAGACGGCGCCGAGATGCGCGACAGCGCTGATCACGACCTCCCGCCTGAGCTCCCAACGGAGCACCCGGCCGGCTTCGTCGCCTGCAACAGCGAGCGACCCGTTCGCGGTGATGGCAATCGCGGCGATCCGGTCGTGGTGCGGCTGCGAGGTCCCGATGGATTGCCCGCTCACCACGTCCCACGCCCGTAGCGTGCCGTTGGCATCACCGGATACCGCGATGGCGCCGTCGGCGCTGATCGCGACCGCGCAGGCCGGGTGGTCCTCGGCGGGTGCGTACAGTGTGCCCGTTGCTTCGTCCCACACCGTCGGCTGCCCGTTCTTCCGGCAGGTGACGACCCGGTGTCCGTCGCGGCTGACGCCCACGGCGTCCGGCCAGCCCCCGGGCGCCGGCACAGTGCGCGCTTGCGCTTCTGCGGTGTGCCAGATGCCCGCCTGCCCCTCCCGATCGAAGGCGACAACGGTACCGTCAGCGCTGAGACCAAGCGACGCCGACCGGACCGGACCAAGGCGCCGCGCCAAGGACCCGGTCCGCGAGTCGAACACGCCGAGCTCCAAGCCGGATCCGACCGCCGCAATACACCGGCCGTCCGCGCTGATAGCCGCGGCGCGCACGTGCAGCCCGCTGGGGGCGAGTGAGCGCAAGAAGAGGCCGTCGCCGTCGAAAAGCTGCACCTCATGGCCCATCCCGACCACCGTGCGATTGCCGTCGGCGCTCACTGACGCACTCACGATCCGGCCGAACTGCCGGGTCAGCAGGCGGCCGCCGCCGGGCGTGGTCGTCCACTTTGGCACCAATTGCGGCGGCGGTAGCTGGAGCAGCCGGTCGGTGCAGTCTGCCACTAGTCGCCGGTCGCCGATCGCCAGGCCGTGCAGGCAGAGTTGCCGCAGCACGAAGCCGTCGTCCGCCGCGGCCTGCGGCGAGCGCAGCGCATACGACTGGGCACGCAGCGCGCTGGCTAGCCGGGCGGTGGCCGTCTCGCCGTTGTCGCCGCCGGGATGCCTGTCGTCGGGCAGCGCGGAGGCAGCCGTCCGCAGCGTCCCTAGCACCCGGTCGATCCCCAGCGCGCGGACCGCCGCGGCGACCCAACCGACGTCGGAGGTCAGGGCCTCCAGCCGGCCGAGGTCGCCGTCCTGGTCTGATCCGGGCACCAGAGTGGCTGGGTACGACTCAAGCAGATAGGTCGGAACCGGGGCGCCACCGCCGTCCCGCCAGTGCCTTGAACGCCAGTCGTCCGCCCAGCGGTGGATGGCATCCCGGAACCGGCGGTCACCCAGGTACCGGTCCTTCTGCGCGTGCTCGAGCAATGACGCATGGGCGTACTGGTAGCGCTGACGCTCCGGGTTCTCGGGCGTGCCGACCTGTTGCAGGCTGCGTGCGGCGTCCTCGCTCAGGAACCGGTCAGCGTCGTGCACGTCATCCAGCGACAGTTCCCGGGCGGGCCCGTCCGAGGTGGACGCGCCCAAGGAGCGGGATAGCCGGATCATGTCACCCACGGCCAGTGGTCCGGCGGCGGCGGCCAGCAGTCCGAGCAGGTGGATGGCGAGGTGCCCGGGATGGCGAGTCAGCCCGGAGATTTCCTGCCGCGCCAGCTCGGCCAGCGACTCGGCGTCCTTAGATGGCGCCAGTGCGACCGGCGTAATGTTCCTCAGGGGGTGTCCCGCCGGCAGGTCCAGGTCCAGGTCCGGGTCGCGGCTGCTCACCAGCACGTGTGCGTGATCGCCGGCCAGCTGTGGCAGCACGGCGGCGACGCTGGGGGATCCGGCGGGCCGCAGGTCTTCGTCCAGGCCGTCGACAACGAGCAGCAGCGGCCGGTGTATGTCGTCTGCGCGCTGGGTCGCCCTGACCCACAAGGCACGGAACTGGTGGATGTCTGCAGTGCGGACCTCCTCCCCGGCGGCGACGAGGTTTGCCAGCTGGGGCGTGACCGCAGTGAGAAACAGGTTGCTGTTGGCGTCGCTCTCCCGCCGGGACAGGAAGTACGCGACCACGTTGACATCGCCCTGCAACTCTGCCATGACCGCCTCCGCGAGCAGGGCGGTCTTGCCTGCCCACGCGTCCCCGATCAGCCACCGGTAGCCGGCCTGGCCAGTCGCGAAGGCGTGGATCTCGGCAAGCTCGTCCGCCCGGCGGGCCAGCGACGGAGTCCGGTCACGGATCACGCGGATCGTCGCCCAGTACGCCGGCTCGGGCTGGCGCGGCAGCAGCGCGAGCGCGGACAGGCCACTGGTCCCCAGGCGGGCCCACCACGCTGCCGGATCCCTCACCCCGGCGCCCCAGCCAGGATGCCTCGGATCGGCTTCGAGAGCGCTCAGCGGGGTCACGGTGATAAAGCCCGGACCCTCCCGCGGAGCGTGCTCCGTCACCACGCCGAGCAGGTACCCGGCGGCGACAACCGGGCCGCCGGACATGCCGGACCACTCGGACTTGGCCAGAGTCCGCTCGGCCTCGGGCAGCGGTCGGGGCGGGTTAGAGACGCCGACCGACAGCAGCCCTCGGGCCAGCTTCGACAGAACCGGGATCCGGCCATAGACGTCGACGGTGTCCCGGATAACAGTCGGCCGTGGCTGCTCACCGAACCACGGGTATCCGACCACGTGACAATCCGTCACCGGCATGATCGTCGGGCTGTCCCGATTCACCCGCGCCAACGGCATCGGTGGCAGGTCCGCGGCCGTATCGTCGATCTCAACCAGAGCCAGGTCAGGCAGCGGGCCATCCACCTGGCCGACAAACTGTGCCTCCACCGTAGCCTGGTAGAGGCGCTTGTCCGGGTTGCGGACCCTCACACTAACGGCACCGGCGACCACGTGCGCCGCGGTGAGCACGGTACGGCCGGACACGATGCACCCCGTCCCGTACCGATGACCGGGGTGCACCCCCTCGCCGAGGTCAGCGATCACCTCCACAACCCGAGCTGACAGCGGCACCGCAGGCATAGCGGGCTAGCCCTTCAGCTCGTCGGTCGCTTCGGCGACCTTCACCACTGCGCCTGTCCGGTCGACCGGCGCGCTGAACACCACGGTCACCTTCTGCTCCGACCCGCGCTCACGCGCCCCGCCCAACTGCAGGCCGACAACCGGCACCGCGAACCCCGCCTTGCCATCCACCGACCTCGTGGCGGTGACCGTCAGCTCCACCGTCATCGATTCCACTGGCAGCTGGATATCCGAACGCGCCCCCGCTGCCCGGGCCCTCAGTAGCTCATCACGCAGCACGCCGATCGCCTCCGCTAGCCCGAGCCCATCCGCGGACGCGACATCGCGCTCAGACATCCGACCTCCGGTTCGACCGTTCGCGGCCTAGTGATTGTGAACCCATGTGATGATGCACAGCTATGGCGCCTCGGTCGTCGCGACATCAAAGCGCAGGCCGCTGGAGCCCTCGCCGCGGCCGCAGCCGGCGCGATTGCGCTGCCACGCCACCGTGCTCCCGTCGCTCCAGCGGGTCAGGACGCGCTCCCGCCACAGCCGCTTGCCCTCACGCGGCACCTCCTCGTCGTGCACGACATCGCCGATCCGCAGCAGGACGCCGAAGGGTGAAGCATTGGCGCCGACGCCGAATGCCATCTGTTCGACGGTGAGCACCGGGCCGGCAGCTGCTCCGGCACCGCCCGCGCCCGCGGAGGGGACCAGGGGATACCAGTGCGGCGGCACGCCGCTGCCGAGCAGATAGCGCAGGCCGGCGGTCTCGGGCGGTTCGGGTGACGGCGGCCGGCGATCCTGTTCGGCCCGCTCCACCGCCTCGCCGCCGTCTCCTTCGTATCGCTGCTCGACCGCCCAGGCCAGGTTGGCCATCTCGTCGCGGAGCATCAGCACCTGCTCGGTCGGCGCCGAGGTGATCCGCTGCGCCGCTGCCGGTGCGAGAAGGAAGTAGTCCGACAACCCGCCCGACCCGTCGGCAAGGGTGAACATCGTCCACCGTGCGGCGCCTTGGGGGACCCGATCGGTGCCGCCGTTGGCCATCGGGCGTACCCTTGTGGTGAGGTTGAAGTTGTCGGTCACCAGCAGCGCCGTGGTGCGGCACAGGCTGCCGACCGGCAGGCGCACGGGGGCGACGAAGAAGTCGTTGCCGAAGACCAGCACGAACTCCAGGATCGCCATCCGGGCCAGGTCGGCGGGATTGGCGTCCATCCGGCCAAGATCGAAGTTGCCGTCCTCAAAGGTCCACCAGCGCGGATCGGGCATGCCCGGGAAGGTTGCCGGGACCGGGATCGCGGCCGCCCGGCGCGTCGTCGCCGTGAGGTTCTGGTCCTTCTCATGGGTGATGGTCGCGTCGAAGCTGTGCCAGTCCAGGCCGCCGCCGACGTGCTCGTCGCCGGCCAGGCGAAGGGTGTCCAGGCTGGTGGTCGCCGAGACGGTGAAGCCGTACTCGTGCCGATCGTGCTGCCAGCCCTGCTGTGCGTCGCGGGTCGGCAGCAGCCCAGCCAAGCGGCACCAGGCCAGCCATTCCGACGCTGCCCGCAGCACCGCATCGGGGTTGGCGAGGCTCACCCCTGGCGGCAGGTCGAGGCGGGCCGGGCCCGCGTCCAGGCCGGGCGCGAGCGCCTGGTACGCCGCACCCCCGTCGGGCATCCGGCCGGCCGCGATGGAGCGCAACCGCAGCCCGGCCGGGTCGGGCAGAGCACCGGGTGGCACCGCCGCGGCGAGCGGGAATGCGCGGAGGATCGCGGCCTGGTCGGCGGCGGGGGCGTGGGCCCGGAGTCGGCGGACGAGCTCCCGGCCGACGTCGATCGCCAGCCGAGCCGTCCAGATCAGCGGCTGCGCCTCGACCACCGCATCCAACGGCCTATCGGCCGGGTCGTAGGCGTGTGGCGACCCGCCGGCCGGCTGCCAGCTGGTTAGCCGGCGCACCTCCATCAGGTGCTCGGTACCGACCGGTGTGCTGGCATCGTCACCGAGCAGCTCGCCCAGCTGCCACTGCCGGGCAAGCATCCACAACGGGTCGGCGATCCGGGCCGCGAGCGAGACGGTCAGGTCGCCGGATCGGCTGCGCGGCTCCAGCCTGGTCAGGTAGCCCATCTCACGCCTTCACCGGTTCGGTCAGCCGGACGACATCCAGCCCGGCCTGGTTCGGGTTCAGATCCCAGCCGTACGCCGCCGGCAACAGCTGCCCGAGCACCGGGATCGCGTCGGATCCGACGGCCCTCAGCTTGGCCAGCTCCAGCGCCTCGTCCACGTACGCCACAGCGGAAGCGGCGGTCCAGTTCTCCTGGCCCGGCGGCAGCACGCCGAGCAGCCAGACGTTGGGCGCCGCGCTGGTCGGCGCGTCGTAATGGAATGCGACGCTGGTGGTCTGCTCGGCGTCGGGAACCACCTCGACCCACTCGTCGACAAGGAAGCCCGCCACGTTGCCGCCGGTGACAGTGCCAAGCGGCAGCGAGGCGAGCAGCGAGATCCGCCCGCCGGCCGGAACGCCGGGCAGCGCGATCCAGGTCTCGCCCGGCTGGTGCGGCTGCTGGTGCACGGCGAACTCCGGCGTCACCGCTCCGGTGATCTCCCCGCATGCCAGTACCGCATCGAGCCGGGCGGCGCCGGGCCGGACCAGGGCCGCGCGCGCCAGCACCTGCCGGGCACTCGCCGCGTCGGCCCCGTGCGGCTGCGCGGCGGCCGAGAGCAGGGCGTCCGCGCCGGGCATGCTCGGCGCCAGCGGGATGGCGAGCGGGAAGCCGCGGCCGAACATCGCCTCCGCGCGCTCGACGAGCGCCGCGATGGCCCCGGCCGCCTGGGCATCGGCCGGGTCGCTCGCCGCGGCGCGCTCGGCGGTCCCCGCGGCGGTCTCGGCGTTCAGCCGGCGGTCCAGCTCAGCCTGGGCGGCGGCGGCCCGGGCGAGCAGGTCGGTCAGCGCGGCCCGTACGCGTTCCCTGACGGTGGTTGGCAGGTTCGTCGTCACCTCGACCGGGTGCCACGGCGCCGGGCAGGCCTGGGCGACACCGACCCGGTTGGCGGCGTGGAGCGCCATCCGCACGGCAGCGGGATCGATGTCGGCTATCACCCCGTCGGTCACCGCCTTGCTCAGGTCGGCGCGCAAGCCTGCCGCGGCGGTCACCAGATCGCCGCGCAGGCCGGCCAGCTGAGTGCGCGCCACGAGCAGGGCGGCGTCCACGCCGGTGCTGTCGATCTGATGCGACGCCGCGGTCTGCGGCTGGCCGAGGTCGGCGGGGCGCAGCGGGCGGGCTTCCGCCAGAAGCGCGCGCAGGCTGCGGGCGATCTCCAGCGCCGGGACCAGGTCGAAGTCGGCCCGATCCCAGCCTGGATCACGCTCGAGGATCAGCGTCAGATCCGTGGCCTTGGCCGCGGCATCGGTCAGCCCGAGCATTTCGAGCAGCCGCAACTCCAGCGCCGAACCGCCAGGTTCGGTCTCGGGCTGGTGGCTGAAAGTGGCGAACACCAGGTCGAGGGCCCCCAGCTGCAGCTCGGCGCGCTTGGCGTCCGCGGCCCGTGCGTGCAGGCTCGCGAGGTCGAGATCGACCTCGGAGATCGAGCCGTCGGGATGAGACAGTTCGGCTCGTAGCCTGATGTGTTCCGGGCTGGGCAGTACCGACCGCACGAACGCCTCAGCGATCGGCGAAGCCTGGGCTCGCGGCGTTGCGGCCCAGCCGGTCGCGTCGGGAAGGTCGGTCGCGGTGAGGATCGGGCAGGCCAGTGCGATCCGCTGGGTGAGGCCGATGCCGTGCCGCGGCGTCTGGGCGATATCGATGGCGCCAGGTGGCACCGGCGTACCGCTCAGCGCATCGCCGGCCGCGCCGCTGCGGGCCGGATTGCCCTGCACCAGCTGGAAGACGCCCTCGGCGAGCAGCAGGTCACCGGCCGCATCGAGCACATCACCGGCCTCGACCAGCGCTGGGACGACGGTGTCGAGCTGCTTGCTGGTGAGCGCCGGAACGGCGGCGGCGAGGATGGCGCGATCGACCCGGGGGACGGCGCCGAAGCCGGCGAGTTCCAGCAGCCGCCGGCCGTCGACCACGTTGTTCGCCGCCACCAAACCGGGGTCGGCGCCCGCGGCGAGCGGGGTCAGCTTCCCGGCGACGACGGGGGCGGCGGCGCGCACCACGGCGATGGCCGAGGGCCCGTCGGGTGCCGCCTGCTTCAGCGCCCGCTCGATCCGGTAGCCGAGCAGTGCGGCAAGCGGCTGACCCTGGGCGATGCCGTCCAGCAGGGCCAGGGCCCGCCGCACCCTGGCCGAGGAGAGGTCGACCGAGAACGCCTCACCGTGCCCGGCGGCGGCGTGGCCGAGATGGGCCGAACGCAGCACGGCGGCGGTGACCGCGTGCGGCAGGCTCGGCGCGTGGACGTAGCCGCCGTTGGCGGCGTCGTCATAGACAGGGCCCGGACGATCCGGCGGCGCGGTGGTCGCCAGGGTCAGCTGATGCCCGGATCGCAGATCGGTGACCACGCCGTAGCCGCCGAGATTGATCCCGGTCTGCGCGCTGTCGCGAAGCGCGGACAGCCGGCGGGTGGCCAGCGCGGTATACCACGCGTCCAGCCGGTGCCAGAGCAGGCCGAGCTCGTTGCGTAGCACGCGTTCCAGCTCGGCCGGGCGGGGGGCGAGCCTGGCGAGTTCGCCGCAGGCACCGATCACGCTCCACAGCCGCGCGGCCTCGCCGCCCGGATCGGTGAGCAGCACGAAGCCCAGCGAAATCCGCGGATCCTGCGGGTCGGGGTATTCCAGCCGATCGGCGATGGTGCTCGGGCCGCCGGGCGGCCGGGCGGGCGGCAGCTCGTCATCCCAGTGGTCCGAGATGCTGCTGGCGACGCTGCCGCCGGCCAGCAGCCGTTCCCTGGCGGCCTGGTCGGCGGTGGACACGATCGCGAGGCGGCCGATCTCGAAGAGCAGCGAGCCCGGGCGGCCGCCGGCGATCGCGTACCCGGCGTCGGTGTCGGAGGCCAGCTGCGACAGCGTGAAGTCCCCGACCGGGTGGCGCTGGAAGCCGAGCAGCCGGAAGTATTCGGCCGCGGTCTCGATCGGCTGGCCCGGCGACTCGGGCTGGACCAGCGGCTTGGTGACCGGGGCCAGGTCCGGGGCCAGCAGCAGGCCGAGCAGCTCCGGCTGGCCGGCCATGCCGAGGCGGGCCAGCAGGTCGGACAGGTCGGTCTGGATCTGGGCCAGCTGGCCGGGGTCGAGGGTCGGCGCGAGCATCGCGGCCAGCTGCGGACCGAGCACCGCACGTACGCCAACCGTCGCGGTGGTCTCGGTGTTGCGCAGGATCTCCACCAGATCAACGGCCGGATCGCCCGCCGACGCGCCGATATCGCCGACCTGCGCCGGGCGCACCTCGGCCCAGCGGCTGCGCAGTACGCCAAGCCGCTCGGTCACCCGGTTGAGGAAACCGTCGTTGACCAGGTCCGGCTGGTTCGGATCGACCATGGTCACCGGCAGGATCCCGTACGGCTGATCGGCCACCCGGACCGTCGGCAGCGGCCCGGCCGCGAGCACCTCGCCGACGAAGAACGAGACGAGCAGATCGGCGTCGTTCCTGGTCAGGCTCGGATCGAGGAGCCGGGTCAGGGGGCCTGCGAAGGCGAAGGCCAGCAGCAGCCGGACCAGCTCGGCCAGCCGCGCGGTTTGCGCGTCGGCGCCGGCGACGTGCGCGAACGTCGCGTTCTCCAGGCCCAGCAGCTCGGCGGCCCGGAAGCCGGCCGAGCCGGGCACGTCGGCCATCCCGGTCGGCGGGTTCAGCGGCGCCTGGTCGCCCTCGACCCGGTAGACATCGTCGGTCGACCCGGGACGCGCGGTGGGCGCCCGGCCGAGCGGGGTGCCGTTGGTCGGCGTCCCGTGGGCCGGCAGCCAGAGCCCGGCGGTGTAGTGATGGGCATCGAGCAGCCCGCGCAGCGTCGCGGCTCCTCCGGCAGCATCGGTCTCGACCCGGGACCCGACGACGGCGAGCCGCTCGATCCTCGCGGGCACCCCGCCCGCCTCCAGCGGCAGCTCCAGCCGCAGCGCCATGCCGCTGCGCAGCGCGGCGGCGAAATCGGTCATCCAGGCCATGCCCGGACCGCCGGGTGCGGGCTGCGGACCCGGGTCACTCCAGCCGGCCGGGTCGGGACCCGTTTCCAGAGGCCAGGCGACCAGGCCGGAGGTCGACGTGCGGATCTGGCCGTCCGCCAGCCGAGCCTCGGCGTGCCAGAAGTCAGGCAGCCCGGTCGCGCGCGCCGCCCGCGTCCACAGATCAGCCCGAACGCCCGCCGGGTGCGCGTTCACGGTATGCGCCAGGTACGCCGCGCGGCGTGCCCCGGCGCGGGCGATCAGCTGCGCCCAGGCGTCGACGAAGTGCTGGCGATCGCGGGCCAGCATGATCCGCTTGCGAAAGTCGGCCTGCCAGCCCATCTCGTTCGGGGTCAGCTCGGGTTCGTGGCTGTCCTGATGGATCGTGTCGGGGTAGATCCGGACCAGCAGCACCGGCTGGCCGGCCAGGCCGGCTGGCGGCAGGAAGCTGAAGGCGGCGGGGTCGGTCGGGTGCTTGGGATCGGCCCAGGCATAGCGGGTCTCCAGGCGCACCGGCAACATCAGCAGCGGGTGCCGCGCGCTGGTCAAGGTGAACGGGTCGGTGGTGCCGTGCAGCAGGTTGAGCCGGGTGGCCTCCAGCCGCTGTCGCGCCTGCTCCAGCCTCGTACGCGCGGCCGCCAGGTCGCCGTCAAGCACGGTGAGCCGGACGTCCAGCTTGGCGGCTCCGGCATCGTCTGCCCGGGCCAGCGCGGCATCGCGGTTGGCGCGGGTGGCGGCGCGCTCGGCCCGCAGCTCGCCCAGCGCGCTCTCGGCCTTGGCGGCGTCGGCTCGGGCGTCGGCCGCCGCGGTGCGCAGATCCGCAATGCTCATCGCCGCACCCCGCTCATCAGGCCGCCGCCGGCAGCAGGTCACTGGCGTGCACGAACAGCCGGAACGGCCGGTGCAGCAGGATCGCGGCGAGGGTGTCGGAGCGCCCGTCCCAGGCCGGGGCGCTGCTGGGGATCAGCGCCTGGAAGCTCGGCGAGGCCGTGGTCAGGGCCAGATCGAGGTAGCCGGCCGCGTCGGTGGTGACATCGGCCCTGGCCAGGTCGCGCCAGGACTTGTACCGCCCGGTCGCCGTATCGATCGCCCCCACCGCCGCGCCGAGATCGAATCGCGGCTCGGTCGGCTGCTCGGCGAACATCACGAACCAGCCCGGATTGCCGTTCGGGTCGTCTTGTACCCCGCGCGCGTCGGAGGCAGGCACACCGAAGCCAAGGAACAGCACGTCCGGCTCGAGCCTCCCGGCGAACAGCGGCACAGCGGTGGTGTCGGGGGCAAGCGCCAGCGGGCGGCGCATCGGCCGGCCGTTGGGATAGTGCAGCAGCTGCCCGGTGCCGGCTCGCGCCCATTCGGCCTTGGCCAGGATGATGCCGGGTCGCGGGAACTGCCGGATCAGGTCGCCGCGGAGCAGCAGCACCAGGCCAGTGCCCGGGCTGCCGCGCGGTCTGTGCGTCCCGAGCGCCGAAGCGGCCCGCCAGGTGTGGATCTTGGCGATCTGTGTCGGCTTGTCCGGTGGCTTGGTCACGTCGTCGCTGGGTATCACCAGCTCCCAGAACCGGGCCATCACCGTGGCCCGCTGGTCGGTCGGGTAACCGCGCCAGAGCAGCTCCCGGCCGATCTCGTGGTTCAGCCCGATCATGAACGCTTCGATGAACGCGTCGTCCGGCTCGACCCCGGTGACGGTGTTGGCCGGCACGTGCTCCAGGCCGGGCAGCAGCCAGTCCTGGCCGAGTTCAGTCAGCGAGGAATACATCGCGCCGTCCAGCCGCGGCGCGCCGAGGATCGGCTCGAGCATGGGGCCGACGGCTGGGATGCTCGGTGGCAGGGTCAGTTGCGCCAGGACCCGCGGCGGCACTGTGACGGCTGGGTGCAGCCGGTCGAGGGCGCGTACGGCGGGGTCGCTGGCCGGCTGCGTGCAACCCGCCGGAGCCGCCCGGTCGCGGAGCCGCGTGAGCCGGTCACCGATGGCGCGCTGGTGCGGGCTGGCCCCCCGCTTGCCGAGCCGGGCGATCACGATATCGCGCAGCGTCTCGTCCAGCGTCGCGGCGGGACCGGCTGGCTGGTTCGGGCCGGCAGTTCGGCGTTGATCAGCTTGGTCAGCAGGCCCTCGATGCCGAAGCCACGCTTGACATCCCGCCCGGCGTCTGCGCGCCGGGCCAGCGGCCCGCGCGGCCTGGTCAGCTTGCGGAAGCTCGCGTGCAACGTGATCAGCGGCAGGCAGCTGGCCGCGAACACGCCGTACAGCGTGCGGTCCGCCTCGGTGGAGGTGATCCGGGACAGCGCCGGGCCGGCCACGCCGAGCAGTGCGTACGGGGTGAGGGGGGTGAGGTGCCGGACGTGGAGCTGGGCCGCGACGGCGAGCGCGAGCTGGCCTTGGCGCAGCAGCTGGTTGGCACGCAGCACGTCGCCCAGCTGCTCCCAGGCTCCGGCCATCATGGCCTCCTGCTCGGCCTGCACCACCTGGGTGCCCAGGTCAGCGGCGACCCGGTGCCTCGGCTCGATGTTGAGCTGCCGCAGCCACGACTTGCCCGTCGGCACCTGGCTGGCACCGGCCAGCCACCGGCCGTAGATCGGCGGCGCCAGCTTGTCCACCTGGTTGACGATCTGCTCGATCGCGCCGCGCAACGTGTCGTCGGCGCTGGCCAGCGTGGTATCAGGGATGCGCAGCGCGCCGCCGATCAGCGCCTCACCGACCCCCGGCGCGCCGAAGCCCGGGTCGCCCAGATCGAGGGTGCGCTGGCCGACGCCCGGCAGCTGGTCGGCGGTCCGGGCGACGAGCCTGCGCACGAGCGCCTCGAAGCCCGCGCCGGCGGCGGTCGTGAACGACCAGTGCAGGTAGACCGGCAGGTCCACCGGCCCCGGCCTGGTGTTGTCGTACGCCAGATCGGCCGCGCTCACCCCGGTGACCGGCTGGCCGAGCCCGGCCAGCACCCCGGCCTTGAACACGGGGACCACGCATGCCAGGTAGCGGGTGGACGGCTTCAGTTGCCGCGGGCAGACCAGCCGGGCCAGGCTCAGATCGGCCGGCTGGCCAGCAGCGTGGTGAAGTCGCCGGCCGTGACCGGCAGCCCGCCGGTGATCTGCACGTGCGCCCAGGCGTGCGCCTCGGCCAGCTTCGGCAGCTCCTTGGTCACGTCGTCGACGTGCAGCACGGGCAGCAGGGCGCCAGGAGTGTAGCCCAGCGCAACCCCGTCGCGCTCCTCGACCGCCACCAGAGCCAGCCAGGGCAGCACCGTGCCGTCGGTTTCCTCGTGGAACGGGGTGAACAGCCAAGGCAGAGCAGGTTCGTCGAACTCCACGTGGGCGAATTGCTCGTACGCTGCGTCCAGCGACTCCGGGTGCGGGGAGAACCGCAGCACCTGGCGGGCGTCGACGCCGATCACGTCTCCCGGCCCGTACAGGGTCAGCTCGCGACGAGGGCTCATCTGCTGACCGAGGTCGTCGTTGACGATCAGCGAGGCGGTGAAGCCGGCCCGCAGCCCAGGTCCGGCAGCCGACCGTGGCGTCGCGATGGCGGCCGAGGCGCCGCTGCGCAGCCAGCTCAGGAACCCGAATGCGCTCATGCCAGCTCCGCCGTGGTGACGAGTTGCTGATCCTCGGAGCGGCCGTCGAGCCGCTGCGCAGCCTGGGCGAAGCTGGTGGGCGCGCCGTGGGCGGGCGTAAGGCTCTGCTTGCCGGCCACCCGGTATTGCTCGGGGACGATGCCGACTCGCTGGTCGGGCCCCGCGTGCCGGCCCAGGTCGGTACGCAGCGTGCTGTTCGCGGCGGCGCCGCCGGGCACCAGCCTCGACAGCAGCCAGCCGTCCAGGCTCACCAGCCCGCCCGGGGCCGTCGGCGCCGCGGCCAGCATCGCCACCGCCTCGGGCGCGTCCAGGGTGTCGGTGTCGTAGTCCAGGTCGGTGTCGACCCCGGCCGGTACGGTGGAGGCTCCCGAGGTCGGCCAGCGGCGGGCTGCGGTAGCGACGCGTACGCCGCATGGCATGGATTCGAACGCCGGCCGGGTCAGCTTCTGGTCATCGGTCAGGGTGAGGAACTGTCCTGGCGCGAAGTCGTCCGCGTTGTCGACCAGCGATGCGCCCGAGGTCTGGGCGATCGTGCTGGTGCCAGCCGTCAGCGCCGTCGCGGTGATCGTGAAGCGGGTTGCGGTGCCCGGCGCGGGCCGGGCCTGGCCGAACTTGCCGATCGTGGTCTCGAGCGGCAGCACCTTCTGCCGCACGCTCAGTGAGCCGAGCGGATGCACTAGCCCGGCCAGGTCGGGCGTGCCCGAGCGCAGCGTTACCAGCTGCCCGGCGGCTCCCGGCAGCTCGGCTGCCCAGGCGTCGGCCGCCTCCAGCGCCTGGGCGATCTGCGGCCCCAGATCGACCAGCTCCGGCGGCGGCTGGTCGGCCTCGCCGACCGTGAGGTCCACCGCGATCTGGTGCTTGCCGAGGAAGCCGAACTCCACGATGCCGACCACGTGCCAGGGCCGCGGGCCGGAGATCGCCGCGTACAGCTTCGCGCTCAGGAACGGGCTGTTGTCATGCGACAGCTCGATGCCCATGCAGAGTTCGGCGATGAATCCGAACGGCTGGAACTGCACCATCGCGTCGAAGCCGGCGTACGCCGACGCGCTGAAGGTCCCGACGACGGTGTCGGCCTTGGCGTAGAAGTCGATCTTGGCGCCGAACTGCACGGTGTTGGCGGTGAGCGCGAAGTACGATTCCAGCCGCAGCCGCGGGCTGTCGCTGTCGGACAGCGCGATCGCCAGCCGGTCGAGCTTGGGGAAGTTCGACGGCGGGCTGAACCGCGGGTGGAAGCCGCCGGCGGAAAGCGCGAAGATCTTGTTGGCCTTCCAGCCGATCCGCAGCGCGATGTCCCCGGTCAGGGAGAACATGGCGAGGAACGAGTCCACCAGGCTGGCGTCGACCGAGATCTCGCCGCGGTCGAAATCGACGATGCCAACCACGTCCAGCCGCAGCGAGATGATCGCGGCCTTCTTATCTGGCAGGATCACGCTGATCCGGCCGAGGATCGCCAGCCGCAGCGGCGAGGGCAGCTCCAGGATCAGCCCGACCTCGATGGTGAGCAGTGAGGTCGGGCCCCAGCCGATCTTGACCATCGGACCGAAGGTATAGCGGCCCTCCGCCGGAGGGAACACCTGCCGCAACGACGCGATCAGCTGCGGCGCGTTGGCGGCCGGATTCCTCGGGAACAAGATCGCATCCAGGGTGTGCTGCTTGATTCCCGAGCGGAGCGCCCCGGTGCTCATGGTCCGGTTGATGCCGATCAGGCCGCCCACCCCGTTCAGGGTGAACCCGTAGCCGAGCTGGATCGGGCTGAACTCAGCGCTGATGATGATCAGCAGCGAGAATCCAGGCTTGCCGTCGGGCAGCTTGGTGTTCAGCAGGCCGATCGCCTTCAGGCTGATCGCGTTGAAGGACAGTTCCAGCGCGCCGGCGTACTCTCCGGCGTCGGGGTCGCAGAACAGGTAGCCGCCGCCGGTCACCGGGCCGGCCGCGATCCGCATCCCCAGACCCTTGGGCGGCAGGAATCCCCAGCTGACGCCCATGCCGCCGATCACCGGTGCCTTGTCGTCCGGCTTCAGGGTGAGCGCGACCCCGATCTCTTCGACCGAGCCGGACACCGGGCCGAGCGCGGCCTTGGCGGTGATTGCGCCGGAGATCTTGATCCGGGCATCGGAGTTGACCGAAAGCTCGAGGATGATCTGCTGCAGGTCGACGGGGCCCAGCTGCTTGTTGATGGGCAGGATCAGCTTCAGCGCCGCCTGGCCCTCGAACGCCAACCCGGTCCGCGACGACCAGATGATCTTGGTGTCGGCGGTGATGGTCTGCGGTTTAGTGCCGAAGATCTTGTTCAGGAAGCCGTCGCCGTCCTTGAGCTGGATGGTGATCGTCAGGCCCTCCAGCGCGCCGCCGATGAGCAGCTCCGGGGTGGGGCTGAGCACGTCGCGCAGTTCCACGCCGAAGGCGAGGCCGGCCAGCTCGACCCGGTGCGAGGTGCGGGACCCGAGCAGCAGGAAGGGAACGTCGGGCTTGCCCATCACCTTCGCGGCAAGATCGACATCCGGTGGCGTGGTCGGCATGGTGAGTTCCGGCGGCTTGCCCGGCCGCAGCTCGATGGCTGGTCCGGTCAGCCCGGTGACGCTCGCATCCAGTTCCAGCCGGAACGCCGCCGTCAGCGGGAAGCTCAGCGCGCTCGAGCCGTCGAACAGGGGTACCAGGGCCATCCCCACCCACGGTGGCGCGCCGGTCGCCCCCTTCGCCGGAAGGGGGATCAGCTCCAGGCTCAGATCGACCGCGACCGGGTCGCAGGCCCGTCCCTCCCGGATCAGCGGGATCTCCACTGCCGGAAGCCGCGCCGGCGGGGTCGCCGTGCCCCAGAAACGATCCCGCAGCTCGTCGTGCGCGGGCCTGATGCTGGCGCGTGCGCCAAGCGCCACCATGGCCACCGCCATCCGGTCCAGGAACAGCGAGGCGTCGAAGCTGGCACCCCATCCGTACGTGGAGATCAGCCGCTTGTCCGGCCGCACGATCGCCTCGCCAAGCGACTCCCACTGGACCACCCGCGCCCGGTAGGGGACGCGGCCCTGCCCGGGCGGGACCACCTGGCGGATGTCGACGATCCCGGTCAGATGGAGCAGCGCGAACGGTTTCGGCATCCGGCGGCGCAGCCAGTCGATGAACAGCGCATCGCCCAGCTGGCGCAGGAACGCCTCCCAGAATTTGCCTGAGTTCAGCGGCGCAGGCAGCTGGCTGGCGATCGTGCCCGGATCGGGCGTGCGCATGCTGCCCAGCGCGCGGCCGACCGCATCCAGCGCCGCGCTGGCGGTGTCGATCCCGGGGTTAGCGGTGAACGCGTCGAAGGCGGTGCCGATCGAGGCCACGTCGACGAACGTGCCGAGCGCGTTCTTCAGCGCGGCCAGGTAGTCCGAGCGCTCCGGCGGCACCCAGCCGAAATCCAGCAGGGTGGCATCGAAGGCGTCCAGGCTGGAAAAGGAATCCTTTAGCGGCGCGAGCAGGTCCAGCACCTCGTCGACCAGCGCCCCGACGAACTCCAGGTCGCTGCTCACAGGTTCACCATCTCCAAGAACACCGGGTCGCGGACCGAGTCGGGATCGGCGAAGTAGTTGGCCGGGATCTGCTGCGGCGCTGGCAGCAGAGACGGGTAGCCCCAGGTGAGGAACCTGATCTTGGTGTAGATGTTCGTGAAGAACTCCCGGAGCTCCTGGTCGTACCCCATCAAGAAGCCGACGATCACCGCGTCGGGCACGCCTTCACCGTAGACCTCGCGGATAAGCCTTCGCCGAAACAGTCCGAGTCCGAAATAGGTGAACGCGAAGCCGAGTCCCTGCTCGAGCACGACTTGCGGCTTGCCCGCCTTGGGCCAGGCGATCTCGGCGATGTAGCGGATCGTCGTCTTGGTCGCATCGGGCCGCCTGACCCCGAAAGATATCCGCTGATTCGGCGGCACCAGCGGGGCACCGGACGTGGTGTGGGAGTAGGCATGGGTGCCGCTGCTCCAGCCCTGGAACGATGGTTTGTCGTCGCCGGACTCGACCGCGTGCACCCCCCACCGGACGTGCAGGTGCAGGCACAGGTCCGCGCAGAACGGCGCCGCGATCACCGGCCGGTCCTTTTTATCTTTTCCCATGTCGGCGTTCAGGTGGATGTTGTCGTATGCGCCCTGCCGTGGCATCTTCACCACGGTGATGGCCGGGGGCTTGCTGGCCGGGAAGCCGAGGCTGGTGTCGGGCATGGGCGGCCACGGTGCGACGTACGTGCGCTCGTGGCCGGGGGCCCGCGGCGCCCCCCGGTCGGGGTCGGTGTCCTCCCAGCACACCACCTCCATGATCTCGTCCTCGGCGACGCCGACAGCCCGGCCGTAGTCGAACAGCCAGGACCACTCCGGCAGCAGCGGCAGGCCGTGCTTCCAGGCAAAGTAAGCCCCGGCGCCTTCCATGCGGTCCAGCGCGCCGAGGATCCGGCCGGAGTTCCAGTGCGCGAGCTCGGGACGGCCGGTAAGGAAGTTCTGGACCGAACCGAAGACTAGGGAATAGTCGCTGTCTTGCTTGGAGCTGTTGGAGTCGGCAAGCAGCATCACCAGTTGCGAGTCGTGCGCCATGCCCGAGTGGCCGTGGTGGGTGCCGGTGAGCCGATTGTTGGCCACGATCTTTACCGTGCCGTGCAGCCGCCGCACCTGGGCGACCTTCCAGTCTCGCCGGGTCCAGGTCAGCACCAGCTCGGGATAGAACTTGCAGGCCTCAGCGACCCCGCCCGGGTCGAAGTCGAAGGCGATGTCGCGGCAGACGAGGCTGAGGTCGGCGCGGATGGTGAGCCCGTCTTCGGGCTGCCAGTGCACGGTGAGGCGTACGCCGACCCGCAGCATGCCGATCGGATTACGGCCCACCTCGAAGACCAGCGGGATCTTCGTGTTGGCCAGCGCGTCGGCGATGTCGAGATCGTGTTTGCCCGAGGAGGTCTCGTACCCGAAGCCGGCGAAGCTGATCGACTCGGCGACCTCCTCCGAGTCCGCCATTGGATCGCCCGGCCGGTTGCCCAGCTTGAGATCGCGGATCACCAGCCCGCTGTCCTCGACGCTCGCCGTGAACTTCCAGGTCACCCCGCGCGTCATGGTCTCGTTGATAACCTGCGGGGTCGACGAGGTGATCGGCGTGCGGTTGCTGAAGCAGGCCATGTCCCAGTGCGAGACCTGCCGGTCGATGTGCCGTGAGATGGCATCCGACGTCGTCTTGCCGGTGCCGAGCGCCCGGGCGACCAGGGCGTGGCATACCGGGCACAGCCCGGCCGGCGGCTCGCCCGCGACACGGGTGCCCACCGGATCACCTCGGGGCGGCCCTACGGTGCCCAGTGGCTCGGCCGGCGCCTGAGCCAGCAGGCAGGGCTGGTCGCAGCGCAGCACGCCCGTGCGGAAGCCGGCTGCGCCCTGCGCGACCCTGATCGTGGTCTTTGCGGCCGCGCCGGTCACCGCGCCCAGCGGAGTGGCGCGATAGGGGGTGACGGCCTTGTAGCGATCGGTCCAGGCCGGATCCAGCGCGTCGGGGAAGATGCCGGCCAGCGGCCGAGTACCCAGCTGGGCGCCCTGCGCAGCGTTGAAGAGGATCGTGTTGGCACCGAGCAGATGAGCGTTCGGCGGCGCGTTCGGGGCCTGCCGGTCAACGAGCCAGTCGGCGGGCGGGGCCGCCCAGTCCGGTTCGTCACGGGTGAACTCGTCGGCCAAGCCGGCCAGCGACTGGCTCAGGGCGCGTACGATCAGCCGCCACCAGTCCCGGTCCGGATCGACATCGACCACGACGACCGGCAGCGAGTAGTACTCGCCCGGAGTCGCCCCGGCCGCCGGTTTACGGATGATCACCACCAGCTTGCTGGTCGCGCCGCCGAAGTGGGCCCGCCCCCAGAAGGCGCTGGCCTTGGCCGGGGTGGCCGCCGAGCCGACCACCGCCGGTACCACGAGGTTGCCCAGCACCTGCTCCAGCTGGACGCCGGTGCCGATGCCGAGCGCGTGCGGTCGGGCGGCCAGCGCGGCGGTGATGCCAAGATCGACTCCGAGGCAGGCATCGGCCAGGATGGTCAGCTTCCCGGCGTTAGTGGCCCCCGGCACAATGGTGCGGAATGGCGCGACCAAGCAAATGTTGGCCGCTGTCTCCCGGGCCAGGCTGAGGAACTCGGCCTTAGAGGTAAAGCCCTGGCCCAGCAGTAGCATGCCCGCCGACTGTTGCGGCGGCTGCAGTGCGGCCGCGTCCGGCACGATCAGGTCCATCTGGCCCCCCCGACCCCCAGCTGCGGCTATGGCTCGGCGTGCTTGAGATTGCTGATTCTGCCGCAGCGATCAGGCCTTCAGCTGGAGTACCTCCTCGCGACGTGGACTTGAAATGTGGAACGTGTGTAAGTCATGTGGAGGTCCAGCCGTCAGACCTCGCAAGAGTCCGCCGGACACCATGGCACAACAAGTTCACCAACACCATGGCCCGGAATCTGCCAGAGCCGAAACCGCTGACGGTGACATACCGAAGCGCCAGGCTGGATATCACCGGCAGCGGATGAAGGGTCGCCGGGGTGCCGACAATCTCATCCACGTCATGCGACCAGGCGATATTCGTTGATCGTGCCACCGACGCGAGTCTGCCTTCGTACGCGGTACTGCCCGAGAATGACCGGTTGCGGTAGCGGTTTCAGTGGGGCAGCGGCGTCGAGCGAGCGGTGCGGCCGGTGCTGATTATGGTGGGTCTCGTACTGACGCAGGATCTGCCGCAGATGGTCCTGATTCCAGATGAGGGTGCGGTCCAAGAGCTCGCGCCGGCATCCGCCGATCCAGCGTTCGGCTATCGCGTTCATGCGAGGGGTCCGCACGTTGCAGAGCACGGTCCGGATCCCGGCACCGGCGAGGACCGCGTCGAACGCGGCCGTGTAGTTCGAGCCACGGTCGCGGATCATGAACTTGACCCGATGCGCCTGCTCGCCAAGGTCCATGATCAGGTTGCGAGCTTGCTGGGCGGTCCATTCCCCGGTTGGGTGCAAGGTGACTCCGAGGATACGGATGCGCCGGGTGGCGTGCTCGATGACGGCCAGGACATGGGCCTGGGTGCCGTCGAGCAGGTCGGCGGTGAAGAAGTCGCACGCCAGGATCGCCTCGGCCTGGGAACGCAGGAACTGCGACCAGGTAAGCGCGTATCGGCGCGGCGCAGGGTCGATTCCGGCCTTCTTGAGAATCTCCCATACCGTCGCGGCGGCTATCTTCACTCCCAGGCCGGCCAGTTCCCCATGGATCCTGCGGTACCCCCACTCGGGGTTCTCCCGGGCCAGCCGGAGGACCAGGGTCTTGATGTTCCGGCGGGTCGCTGGCCGGCCGGTCTTGCCGCGCATGGATCTAGCGGCCCAGCGGCGGCGGACGATGTCCCGGTGCCAGCGCAAGATGGTGTCCGGGGTGACCAGCAGCCGCAGCCCCTGGCGCCGCGCTTTCGGGAGCACGCCGAGCAGGATCGCGAGCAGTGCCCGGTCCGCCCAGTTCAGGCCCGGGCGGCCCGGCTGCCGCCGCTGCAGCACGGTGAGCTGGTGGCGCAGGATCAAGATCTCGGCAATACGCCACGTCTCCTCGCGCCGGGACAGCCCCAGCCATGTAGCGGTCCGCGTGATCAGGAGAAAGACGAACCGCAGGCACATGACCGGTGATCATCACGGTCAGACGGCTGGGACGGCAACCCTGCTGGTCAGAGCCGTGGACGGGATTCTCGGCACGCACAGTGTCAGAAGTCCGCCTGGCCTGTGAGCTGGAGTGATGATCAGGGTCAGCTGTAGGGCATCATGATCATCTGTGTCTCTCCGCCTGCTCTATCTCATCTTCGTCCAGCTGTGCGGCTGGCTGGCCCTGCTTGCCCGGTCGTCGGCCTCCAAGGACGCCGAGCTCCTAGTGCTGCGGCATGAGGTCGCCGTGCTGCGCCGCGCCAATCCGCGGCCCCGGCTGGACTGGGCCGACCGGGCGGTCCTCGCCGCGCTGATCCGGCTGCTCCCGGGACGGCTGCGAGCGCACCGGCTGGTCACCCCTGGCACCGTCCTACGGTGGCACCGCCGCCTGGTCACCCGCAAGTGGACCTACCCCAACCGGACGGGAAGGCCGCCGGTCAGCGCCGAGATCGCCGCGCTCATCAAGCGGATCGCCACCGAGAACGACGGCTGGGGATACAAGAGGATCCAAGGCGAGCTGCTCAAGCTCGGCCACCGGGTCAGCGCATCGACGATCCGCCGGATCCTCAAGGCGCTGAAGATCCCCCCGGCACCCAAGCGGCGCACCGACACGACGTGGCGGCAGTTCCTGCACACGCAGGCCTCGACGATGCTCGCGGCTGACTTCTTCCACGTGGACTGCGCGGTGACCCTTCAGCGCCTGTACTGCCTGTTCGTGATCAAGGCCGGCTCCCGGTATGTGCACATCCTGGGAGTGACCGCGAACCCGGACGGGCCGTGGACTGGAGTCCGCGCATTTTCGTGGACATTTCCATTATGCTGCTTTTGGTGTCCAATTGTCAAATTGGCGCTCGTAATCCGCTGGGCTTATCTTGCCGAGCCGACGTTGTTTCCGGACGTGATTGTAATATCGCTCGATGTAGTCGAACACGGCGGTCCTGACCCAATGCCATGGGCTTTAGGACGAAGTGCTGCCGGGCTTGAGGCCCCTACCGGTCACGCTGGGTGGTTTCCGGTGGTGAGAGGCGTGTTTCGCGGGTTTCCTGTGAAGCGGGCGAGGCTCCTGTAGAAGAGGGAGTGTCTAGTTCACTCTCGCCACAGGAGCCTCTTGTGCATGTCTACCCTGTTTCGCCGGGTGCCGCCAGCAGCATTGCGGACGGCGGGGTGATGGTGGCGGTGCGGCTGTCTGACCTGGCGACGCCGCTGCGGAATGGCAGGCTGCCGGGCGGGGACTGCCGGTCGGCGCTGGTCACCGGGGGGGCGGAGCGGATCCGGACGGGCGAGCCGGTGATGTTCTGCAAGATCGTGGCGGTCGCGCCGGCGCAGGTCAGGCGGGACGGGCGGGTGCAGGCGCAGGGCAGCCCGGTGCGTCACGCGAGGCTGGGGCCGCTGGAGGAGTGGCTGGAGGAGGCGGCCGGGCCGGGCGTGATCGACGGGATCGCGGAGCGCGCCGTCCTGCGGGAGGAGTTCGTGAAGGGGGAGCGGGAACGGCTGCTGGCCAGTGCGTTCATGATCCGGGCCATCATGCTGATGACGCTCGTGCCGGGCGCGGGCATCAGGGACGCGGTGATCGCGCTGGCCGGGGACCTGGCGCTGGTGCCGTGGTCGAAGCCGTGGACGCCGGCGTCGGAGCGGGCGCTCGGGGACTGGCGGAACGCGCTGGGCCCGGAGCCGCTGGAGGAACTGCAGGCCATCGTGCTGCGCGCGTCGTGGCAGGAGCACCGGGACCGGGACTGGCGGGCGGTGATCATCGGCAGGAACAGGCCGCTGAAGACCGGGGCGGTCGACGGGACGCTGATCCGGGTGCCGGACACGCCCGCGAACCGGGCTGTGTACGGCTCGGTCGGCACCGGGGATGACTCGTCGCCGTTCCCGCAGCTGAGGGGACTGCCGTTGACGGACGCCTCGACGCGGGGGCTGCTGGGGATGCCGCACGGCCCGGCCGGCACGGACAAGGCCGCCGCCGAGCAGAAACTGCTGGACACGGCCCTGCGGGACTATCCGCACCTGTTCACGAAGGACCGGATCTGGCTGATGGACAGGAATTATCCCGGCGCGGCCCGGATCGCCCGGCTCACGGCCCGCACGCACGTGCTGATCCGGCTCAAAAGCGACATCCCGCTGAAGAGGATCAGCGAGATCCTCGCCGACGGGTCCTATCTCGCGGAGATCTCCGGCGACGGCGTCACCGTGGCCGTCCGCGTCATCGAGTACTGGGTCACCGTGGAAGGCCAGCACGTCCCGGAGCTGTTCTGCCTGCTCACCGACCTGATGGACATCGGGGAATACCCCGCCTCCGAGCTCGCCGCCCTCTATAAGTGGCGGTGGGACGGGTCGGAGACCGCGCTGCGGGAGACGAAGGCCAGCCTGGACGGCGCCGGCCCGTCGGCCGGGCCGATGCTCCGCTCCGGTTCCCCGGGCCTGGTCCGGCAGGAACTCGCCGCCTGGGCCGCCGCGAACGAGATGACCCGCGGCGTCGCCCGCGCAGCCGCGCTCGCCGCTGCCCCTGCCCGGAAGGGGCGCCGAGCCGGGCAGCGGGTCCAGGCCCGGGAGATCTCCCACGGCCGCACCCGCCGCGCCGTGACCGCCGCGATCCGCGCCGGGAAAACCAGCTATACGGCACTGGCCAGGGAACTCGCGGGACACCGCACCGTCATCGACCGGAACAGGCACCGGCCCCGCAAGGCCAAGTGCGCCAGCACGTTCCCCCGCGCCGGCCGCGCGGGCACCGCCACCCGGATCGCCGCCGCCGTCATCACCCTCGCGAACACGCCCGCCTGACCAGCGCAAACACCGGAAACCGCCCCAGGACGCCAGCTCACCGGCCCGTGGAACCGGCCGTCACCCGGCATGACACGCCGACCGTCGGCATGCCCGCGACCAGGAACTACCCACCGTAACCAAAACCGGAAACCTCGCATTAATACCCAAATACCTAAACCCCATGGCATTGGGTCCTGACCTCGCCCGCGTCGCGCCACACGTGCTGATAGATCAGCTCCTTCTTGATCGTCGCATTGAACGATTCCGCTGCCGCGTTGTCGTAGCATATGCCGGTGTGCCCGACCGACGGGATAATACCCTCGGCGAAAAGGCGATCGCGGTACCTCCCCGAGGTATACTGGGAACCGCGGTCATGGTGCACCACAAGCTCGCCTATGCCTATTCCCGTCCCGCGGGCGGCCAGCGCATTATCCACGGCCTCGAGCACCAGGCCCGTGCGCATGTGGTCATCCACGGCCCAGCCGACGACCTTATTCGAGCACATGTCGATAAGCGTCGCCAGGTACGCGAAACCAGAATACGTCCAGATATAGGTGATATCGCCGACCCACAGCTGGTCCGGCTCCGGGGCGGTGAACTGGCGGTCCACCAGGCCGACCAGGCCGCCGATTGCCTTGCTGTCCTGCACGGTCGTCCGCGCCGACCGCCCGGGATGCACGCACTGCAGGCCCGCGGCCCGCGCCAGGCGGCGCACCCGCCGCTCGGAAGTGACGTGCCCCTCCTCCTGCAAGTCCCACAAGATCCGCTCGATGCCGGCCCGGTTCTCGTGCCTTTCCTGATGCAAGTACCTGATCCGCGCGGCCAGCTCAGCGTCCTTCTGATCATGCGCCGAGACCGGCCGCTTCTTCCACCCGTAATAACCCTGCCGCGTCACTTCCAGCATGCGGCACATGAAAACGACGGGAAAGCGCACTCCGGGAGGCAGCTGCCGCTGCTCTTCCGCCACCTGGCCAATGAACGAGAATTTCACAGGTTCTGGCTCGCGAAGTACGCACTCGCTTTTTTCAGGAACGCGTTCTCCATGTTGAGGCGGCGGACGTCCGCCTCCAGTTCCCTGATCCGCGTCCGTTCCGCTGGCGTCAGCGGTGCCTCACCCACCGCGACCGCCTCATTATCCTTGTCTTTCTTGACCCAGTTAGCCAGGGTCGATTCCTTCAGCCCGAGATTCCGGGCCGTCTCCGCGATAGTCTGATTTGATTCCCGGTAGAGCTTCACAGCCTCGGCCTTATAGCCGTCGCCGAACTTCTGGTACTTCGTCACCATCGGGGTTCCTCCTGTGCCCAGTGATCCTAGTGTGGTCACTGTCCACGGAAGTGGCGGGCCTCCACTGCTACGGAAACGCAGGTCACCATCCTGGATCGTATTTCCGAGCCCCACAAGGTCAGCCGAAGCTCGCGAGCGCAACTCTTGCGAGGTGTGAGCGCTCACAAGTCTGCCCTGAGGCCATCGCAGCATGTCATCCGCCAGGGGCATGGGACCAGGTTGAGGGGGTTTCCGCCATGAGCATGGGACCACCCGGTCGCCAGTAACTGGACCAGCGGCGTGGTTCGCTGTCCCGTCTCTGGTAAGTCGGCCCTGTCTCACTGATACCGGCCCGTTAGCCGTCCTGTCTCACTGACTTCCGGCCCGCTGCGGCCCCAGTCTCACTACTGTTGTGCCGTTAATTACATGCTTGTAATTTTGATCGGGATTGCGGGCTGGCTGGTGGATGTCCCTGCACTGGACCTTGGATGCAGTGCTGAACTGCGGTTTTGGGTGGAGTCCGTGCGGGAGGACGGCACGGCGCGCCGGGTTCCGCTGGCGGGGTGCGCTGGCGAGCGGTTCGAGGATGCGGTGCCGGTGCGGTCGTTTCACTGGGCGAAGGGGGCCGCGCATTTCCCGGGCTCGTGGTGGTCATCGACCACGCTGGGGCACGTGGGTTTTGAGTCGTGGCTGGAACGCGATCATGTGATGCTGATGGACTTCGATCCCGGTATCACGGATATCGCTTCTCAGCCGTTCTGGCTGCACTGGCGGGATGAGGACGGACGTCAGCGGCGGCATGCGCCGGATTTCTTCGCGCGGCGGGCCGATGGCGGCGGCGTGGTGGTGGATGTGCGTCCCGATGACCGGATCCCGGCAGGGGACGCCGAGGTGTTCCGGGTGACTGCTGCGGCTTGCCGTCAGGCTGGGCTGGGAGTTCCGGCGGGCGGGCACGATCGATCCGGTGGTGCGGGCGAACGTGCGGTGGCTGTCACGGTACCGGCATCAGCGGTGCCGCCGGGAGCCGGCGGCGACGGTGCTGCTGGAGGCGTTCGCGGCGGGCCGGCCGCTGCTGGCCGGCGTGAGGCAGGCCGGTGACCCGGTCGTGGTCCTGCCGGTGGCCTATCACCTGCTGTGGCGGCGTGAGCTGAGCTGTGACCTGTCGGTCTTGCTGGAGGGGACCTCGATGACGTGGCGGTCGCCGGAGGGGAGCACGTGATGGCCGGGCTGGCCGGGGCGGAGGGGATCAGGGCCGGGGATCAGGTCATTGTCGATGGCCGTCCGCGGGTGGTGCTAGGTGCGTCGGGGACGGCGGTCCGGTTCGCCGGCGATGACGGCGTCGTGGAGGAGGCGGCGCTGGCTGAGCTGGCGGGCAGCGGGCGGCTGCGGCTGGCGCCGCGGGGGACGGGCGGCGAGCGGGGTTCGCGGACTGGGCTTGCGGGCCTGCCGCCGGAGGCGGCCGAGAGGGCACGGTGGTGGGAGGCGCACATCATCGAGGTCGTTGACGGGACCCGCCCGGATGCCGCGGCCGGGACACCGCCGCGCCCGGCCTATGACGTGGAGCGCACGAGCCTGCGCCAGCGGGAGCTGGCCAAGGCTGCTGAACTGTCCACCCCGGAGCGGCCGGTCGCGGCGTCCACTGTCAAGCACCGGCGGCAGAGGTGGCAGGCCGAGGGCCTGCCCGGACTGGTCGACAGGCGGGTCCGGCGCAGGCAGAGCCCGGCCGGCCGCGCTGATCCTGCGGTCGCCGATGCGATGGGGCAGGCGATCGGCGAGGCCACGGACGAGTCGTCGAGGACGGCGACGTTCATCATCTGGCGCACTCGCCAGATCCTCGCTGAGCAGGGCAGCCCGGGCGGGAAGCCGTCGCGGGCGACGATGTTCCGGCTGTTCTCCCGGCTGTCGGCGGGCAGGCACACGACCGGGTCCGCGTCGACCCGCCGGGGCCTGGCGGGCCGGCCGCAGCGGATGTTCTCCCGGGCCTGGCCGGCGGCGCCGGGCGAGCTGATGGAGATCGACTCCACCCCGCTGGACGTGATGGTCCTGCTTGATGACGGCGTCCCGGGCCGGGTCGAGCTGACCGCGATGATCGACGTGGCGACCCGGACGGTGCCCGCGGCGGTGCTGCGCCCGTCGGCCCGGTCGGCGGATGCCAGCGTACTGCTGGCCCGGGCACTGACACCCGAGCCGATGCGGCCCGGGTGGCCGGCGAGCCTGGCGATGGCGCATTCGGCGCTGCCGTATGAGCGGCTGCTGGGCATCGACGAGCGGCTGCGGCACGCCGCGGCCCGGCCGGTGATCGTGCCGGACACTATCGTCATCGACCACGGGTCGGTGTTCGTCTCGGATAATTTCCGGTCCTCGTGCGCGCATCTGGGAATCAGCATCCAGCCGGCGCACCTGGCGAGCGGCTCGGATAAGCCGCATATCGAGAGGATGTTCTCCTCGCTGGCCACGCTGTTCTGCCAGTTCGCCGCCGGCTACCTGGGGCGCAGCGCGGACCGGCGCGGCCGTGGCGCGGCCGTGCAGCCGGTGTGGTCCCTGATGCAGATGCAGGATCTTCTCGACGAATGGCTCATCTCGGTCTGGCAGAACAGGGCCCATGAGGGACTGCGGGATCCGCTGCACCCGCAGCGGACGTTCTCGCCGAACCAGAAGTACGCGGCGCTGATCGAGACGGCCGGGTACGTTCCGGTCCCGCTCAGCGCCGAGGACCATATCGAGCTGCTGCCCGCGGTCTGGCGGGCCGTCAACGCCTACGGCATCAAGATCAGTCACCGGACTTACGACGCTGTGGAGCTGAACCCGATCCGCCAGCAGCCCTCGGGCGTCAGGGATGGCCGGTGGGAGGTCCACCGCGACCCTTACGACGTCTCGAAGGTGTTCGTCCGCGGACCCGGCGGCTGGATCACATGCCCGTGGAAGTACCTGGACCGGGTACCGGTGCCGTTCGGGGACCTGGCCTGGGATCACGTGTCGGGCCAGCTGGCCGGGCAGGGCCGCGGTGATGCCAGCGAGCTGGAACGCGCCCAGGCAGTCGATGAGCTGCTGCGCCGCGCCTACCACGGCCCGCCAGTGCAGACCCGGAGGCGGAGCAGGGACCAGCGGGCGGCGTGACGGCCCGGGCCCGTCACGGCCGCGAGGAGGCAGAAGCCGGCGGCCCGGGACCTGCGGGTTGCCGCCCGCACTCGCGCCACATCGGCACGGGACACCGCCGGCCCGACGGACCCGCCGGGCCCCACTGCGGCACCAGACAGCGGCGAAGCTGCTGCACCCGCACTGCCCCAGAGACGACCAGCCTGTCGCCAAGGTCATCCCGCTCGGGATCTTCGACCCGTTCGAGGAAGCCAGGAAACGATGGTGAACACCGGCGAGGCCGGGCGGCTGGCCACGGACCGGCCGCACAGGCTCAGATCCGCACCGGCACCTGACGACGCTGGAAGGATGGCGGGACTTCATCCGCGCCGCGCCCGCACCGCCGGCCCTGCTGGCCGGCGACCGGTACGCCGCTCTGGACGACGATGCCCGCCGTGCTTATGACGACGAGCGGCTGGACTACCACACCCGGCTGGGCGTGGTCGCCACCTCGACGCTGCGGAAGGTCGTCACCACCGGGCGCCGGCTGACGCTGCTGAACCGGCATGCGATCAGCGCCCGTCAGGGCCTGATCCTGTCCGGCCCGGCCGGCACCGGGAAGACCACCGCGATCGCCCAGTTCGGCAAGACCCACGAGGCCATCGACCACGACCGCCATCCCGGGCTGGACCGCATCCCGGTGATCTACGCGACCGTCCCGCCCGCGGCGACCCCGCGGATGCTGGCCATGGAATTCGCCCGCTTCCTGGGCCTGCCGGTCCTGCCGCGGGCCAACATAACCGACATCATCGAGGCCGTCTGCGGTGTCGCCGTCGATATGCGCGTCAGTGCGGTGCTGGTCGATGAGATCCACAACATGCAGCTGGCCACCCGCAGCGGCGCGGAAGTATCTGACACCCTCAAGTACTTCTCCGAGCGCCTGCCGGCAACATTCGTCTACGCGGGCATCGACCTGGAGCACCAGGGCCTGTTCACCGGCATCCGCGGCCGGCAGATCGCCGGGCGGTTCACCCTCATCCCCGCCGTCGCTTTCCCGCTGGCCGGTGAGTGGCAGAGCGTGATCGTCACCCTCGAAGACGCCCTGCGCCTGCACCAGCACCAGCCCGGAACGCTGGCCTCGCTGGACAAATACCTGCACCAGCGCACCGGCGGGATGATCGGCAGCCTGTCCCACCTGATCCGCGGCGCTGCGATCGAGGCGATCCTGACCGGCACCGAGCGCATCACCAGGAAGCAGCTGGAGACCCTCGACATCGACCACGCAGCCCAGCAGAGCTCGGCACCCAGGCCTGCGGCCAGGCACCGGGCCAGCGCCCTGTGACCACGGCCCCGCCCCCCGCCGCCGCGGTGCGGCCTCCGCCATCCGGCCCCGGCCCGCAGCCGGCGACACCCCCGCCACCTACATCCGGCGGCTCGCCCGCGCCAATCACCTGCGTCCCGCCTACCTGAACCGCTACCTGCGCGACGACGCCACCGGCCAGCCCAGCATCGACATGCTTGCCGCCCTGGCCGCCAGGCCCGCCAGCTCACTGATGCGCGCATTCAGCCAGGACAGCGCCGGCGAGACGCCGCTATTTCACCGGATCGCGACGCCAGGAACTGTTCGAAGCCATCCGCCGCGACGCCGGAACCAGTCACCGGTCGATACGGGCGCTCGCCGACGACTACGGCCTGCACCGGCGGGTAATCCGCCAGGCGCTCGCGTCACAGCCCCCGCGGCCACGCAAACCCCGCGGACCATCCAGGCCCCGCCCCTCGCGGCTGGACCCCTACACCGTCATCATCGATGCCATCCTCGACGAGGACCTCCGTGATCCGCGTCGGCCCGCCCGCACGATCAGGCAGATCCTGGACCACCTGATCACAGAGCACAACGCGACCGGGATCTCCTACGCAATGGTCGCCAGATACGCCGCGGCCAGCGCAGCCTGCGACCGCGGCCGCACAAGCCAGCTGCCGCTTCACCAGACACAGCCGCAATCCGGCCCGCGCACCAGGCCGCCTGGTCGCCAGGACACCAGGCAATCGAACAGCACGACCTGCTCCAGCTCCGGGACCTCCTGGACGCCGGGAACGACGCAGAAGACGAGACCCAGGATGGACTCACTCTGCTCCGGCACGCCGTCCACCGTGAGCACACCGCCCACGTCGAGCGCGGCGGCCCTCTCCACGTCGGCATGACCGTGCTGCTCCTCGCCCGCGGCGCCGACCCGCACCACCTCCGCGACGGCACATCCATAGAAACCGAAGCCGAGATCCTCGGGCACTGGCTTGCAGCCGAAGTCATCCGTGCATGGAAGCCAGCAGCTAACCCAGAACAAGACCCCGGGGCCGCAGCGGGCCGGAATCAGTGAGACAGGGCGGCTAACGGGCCGGTTTCAGTGAGACAGGGCCGACTTACTGGAGACGGGACAGACACGACCATCCCATAGCAAAACGCCACAAGACAGTGGGGCCACTTCAAGCCGTCATGGTGGGGCCAATCGGAGCCGTCATAGCCAGCCGGCCCTGTGCGAACAGCACTACAAGAAATGGGACTGTGCTGGCCGGCCTGCGGGAACCTCGCTCCGCAGCTGGTGTGCCCGGCAGCGCTCGATCGACCGTGACTGCCGGGTCGCGGTGCTCGCTGGCCTGGCCGAGGGCGTGCGCCTCGAGGTGCTCTACGGCCTCCAGCGCGCCGCCGAGATCGGGCGGCGGACCAGGCCCGCAGACGTCCAGGCCGCGGTGAACATCCTCCGCGCCCAGCAGGTCGCCTCGGTGCGCGAGCTGTCGATGGACCAGATCACGCCGGGCACGCAAGCCCATCGGTTCCTCACCTTCACCGCCGGCCAGGTGACCTTGGCGCTGGCCACACCCGCCAGCGAGACAGCCAAGGACGACTGGGACCTGCGGGTCTTCGGCCATATCCCGGGACTGCTGCGCTTCAGCCTGATCAGCCAGCGGTGGCTGAAGGAGACGGCCAAGACCTGGGCCGCCGAGCGCATCGGCACGGTCGAGACCCCCCGGGTCGACCTGGTGGGAGTACCGGACGCCGAGGTCGGCCGCACCGGACAGGTCCGCGCCGCACGCGCAGCCCCCGGCCGGGAACACGTCCTGGGTGTCGTCCGGGTGCTCCTTCCATTCCAGGTGCGCGCCCGGCGCGCCGCGCTGCTTGCCGGGCTTGCGGCCGCCGCCGCGCCTGGGCTCCGGCGCCGGCGGTGTCTTCCCCGGCAGGTCATCGGTGCCCGGCGGCATCCCGGAGTTGCCCGAGTTCCGGGACAGGAGCCGCTCAACGCGGGCGAGCCGCTTCTCCAGGTCCGCGATCTTCGCGTCCTTGTCCTCCAGCAGCACCCGCAGCCGCTCGTTCGCCTCCCGCAGCCGCCCGTTCTCCGCCCGCAGCACGGCAACCTCATCAGGCACACCGGCGGTACCGGACCTATCGGGCACACCTGGACTACATCAGAGCCGGCCCACCGTGAGCAACACGACACGCCAAGCCGGCCGGCAGACTTCCCGGCAACCGCAATCGCAGCGGCACCGGCCTGCAGTCAGAGAACTGAATGTTCACCGCACGACCCTCACCCTCGCCGAGCTGGCCAGGGCCATTAATCCGGTCCTGGCGGGCTGGCTCGCCTATTTCACCCGGTTCTACCCGACCGCGGTGATCCCGTTGTGCAAGCGGATCAACCGCCATCTGATCCGCTGGGCCAAGAGGAAATACAAGCGCCTGGAGCGCAGCAGCAAAAGGGCATGGGCATGGCTGGCCGCCGTCGCAGAACGAGCGCCCCGCCTGTTCGCGCACTGGGAGTACTGCGCCACGACCTGACAACTGAGCGGCACGAGCCGGATGAACCGAGAGGTTCACGTCCGGATCTGTGGGGGCGGGCGGGTGAGATTCCCGCCCGCTACCCGGCGTGGGAAGCGATTGAGGAAAAGGCGGTGTAAGAGCCGTCAGGCGGGGATCAGGAAGGCGAGCGAGAGCGAACCGTTGACGAAGCGTCGAAAAACAGGAGATGGCATCAAAACCGGTTGTGAACACGAGCGCGGGAGGCAGGCGAAGAGGTTGATGGAGAGCCTGCTGGCCTGTGGTGCTGTGCGAGGAGATGGAGGGGGTCTGATCCTCCGGAGCCGCCTTACGAGGAGGAGGCTTCAAACCACCCCCACTGGCGTTCGGTTGAGCGCGGGGTCGGGCGGGCGGGGCTGTGACCTGCAGTGATCCTGAGGGCGTAGCCCTGGTTGCGTGACGGTCCTGGTAACAGGCAGTGACCGCAGTTGCGGGGCTGGAGGTCACCCTAAGTTAGCGGGAGCGGGGCCCGCCGGACGGACGCAAATAGGCTGTGTCCCGGTTATTTCGACACGCCGTGCCGGATCCCTCACCTGCATCGCGAACAACGGAAGCATCGGAGGTCTCATCCAACCTCCGAAGAGGGGCCCCCCGATGCTTCCGTGTGCGACGCTACCAGGTGCCGGCGTTCCGTCGGCCGGCGGCGGCAGCAACGTTCCCGTTTCCGCTGGCGCCGGGGAGGGGGCGGCGGCCGGCGCGGCGCGGCCGCGGGGGCAGGTGCGGGCCGATCGCCGCCGGACCCCGCCGCGGGACGCCGCCGCCAGCTTGCGGATGGTGCCGGAGCTGGGCTGCCTGTGGCGGGGCGCTGACGGGACGGTCACGGAGGGCGCGGTGCCCGGTAACGGCACCGTGGTGATCGGCGCGGCGGCCGGCGCGCACGCGCCCGGCATCGACGCAGCCGGCCTGGCCGGGCAGGCAGCGCAGGCGGCGGGCGGGATCCTCGGCGGGGTCGGCGCGGGGCTGCTGTCGGCGGTGTTCACTCCCGGGCGGATCGGCGCGGCTGTGGCCGCCGCCGCTGTCCCGGCCCGGGCGGTGCGCTCTGCTTCCGCGCTGCTGACCGCCGAGGTGCTGCTGGCGGCGCCGTTTCACCGGGACAAGAGCATGCAGGCGGTGTGGCGGGCAGTGACCGTCCGCGGCCGGGAAACCGACGCCGGCTACGACCCGCCCGCCAAGTCCTCGATCAGCGACGCCTCCCACTTCCTGGGGGTGAAGGTGCCGGCGTTCCTGCTGGCCGCGGTGATCGGCGCGCCCCCGCCGCCCGGCCCTGACGGCAGCTTCGCGCCGCCGCCGGGCAGCGCCTTCGTCTCGCCCGCCCGCGGCGCTGCCGGTGAGCGCGGCATGTCGGGGCCTGTGACGTGCGAGGATGACCGCGGCTGGTCCGGCGGCCGGTGGCACGGCCTGCGGGTTCTGGCCACCGACGGGACTCACTTCGCGCTGCGCGGGAAAGCCGGCACCAGCGCCAGCTGGCAGCATTTCGGGTCAGCCGCGGGCAGCCGGCCGCTGGCGCAGATGGTCGCGGTCACCGAGGCCTGGACGCGTGCCGACGTCGCGGTCGCCGTCGGCAAGGACTGCGCGTCCGAAGCGGAACTGTCCGCCCATCTGCTGCCGGCCTTCGGACCGGGCACGGCCGGGCTGGCCGACCGCGGCTTCCCCTCCCATCAGGCGGCACTGGATATGCGCGATGCCGGCGCGGACTTCGTGTGGCGCACCTCGTCGTCGTGGAAGCTGGCCCGCTGCGGCAAGCCGCTCGCCGACGGCACCTACCTGACCAGGCTGACCAGCCGCGGGCGGACCATGAAGGCCCGCGTGGTGGAGTTCCGCATCGACTTCCTCACCCAGCTGCCCGCCGGGCATCCGCTGCTGACAGACCCGGACGCCGATGCCACCGTCACCGTCACCGACGGCGCCGCCGCCGGCCTGCCGGACGTGGCCGGGCTGGTGACCGTGCAGGTCAGCCAGACCTTCACGCTGATCACCTCACTGCTCGGCATCAAGGCCTATCCCGCCGCTGACATCGCCGCCCTGTACGGCGACCGATGGACCGTCGAATTGGTGTTCTTCGACCTGAAGGTCACGGTGCTAGGCGCCGGCACCCAGTGCCGGTCACCGCACCCCGGCGGCATCTACCCCGAGATCCTGTACGCCGTCGCCGGGCAGCACGCGCTGCGGCTGCTCGGACACCACTGCGCCGTCACCGCCGGCCTGGACGTCCCCGCAGGCCGGCTCAGCTGCGCCGCGCTGCGCGCCGAAATCATCACCTCCACCATCGCCGGGCACGGATCGACCGCGCTGCTGCCCGGCGCCCTGGCCGGCCTGCGCACCGACATCACCCGGCATCCCAGCCGCTGGATCGTGCCGCACCGGCCCGGCCGCCACTACCCCCGCTACACCATCAAAAAGCTACGGTCCCGCAAACCCGGCGACATCGTCGCCGACCAGACCCGCCTCCGCCTGCTGCCCCTCGCCGCCGGCGACCCCGCCGCCGCCCCCGCGCCGCCCGAACCCGCCGAGGTGACATCCCGGACCGGCTGACCAGCCACAACCCGCATCCCCAGGCAACCGGACCGGCGGCAGCCCGCCCGTCCGGGCACACCCGCGCCCAGACCCGGGAAACCACGCCACCGCCAGCACGCCGGACCCCGCCCGGCCCCCGGGCACCCGTCACGTCACTGAACGTAACGGCCATCGGGTGACCAGACGCATCCAGCCCGCGACATCCGCTACACACCGTCACACAACCGCGGTCACCGGCCCCCGGCTATGAGCGGGCATGCCTTGCCCAACCGAACGCCAGTGAAACCACCCCGAGGTGCGTTAGCCAATGACTGTCGTGCTGAACGTCGTGGGAAAAGGCGTGGCTGAGACCGCGTCAGGTGTGGGCCGGGAAGATGAGCGATGGACGTGAGTCCTCTGCCGTTGACGCGTCGAAAGATGTTTAGATGACTTCGAAACCAAGGCCGCCGGTTTGTCTTGGGATGAGCCTGGGGGATACCCGTGTACTGCCCAGGTGGGGTCCGGCGTACAGGCAGCATGAGCCAGGCCCGGGCTCTCGTACGGAACGTGTGAAGGCGGAACCGATACAACTCTGGGTTGCCCGGGGTGAGAGGGAGAACTCCAAGCGGCAGAATCCGCGAGGAGCTGAGTACCGTTGCGGGGACGCTGGCGGACTCGCCTGTAGTAGCTGTGATCTGCCCGCGTATCGCAGTGGGTTAGGGAGCGAAGGGGCGGGGCTGTCCAGGCTGATGCATGTGATCAACCCAAGGGAAGGAATCGCATGAGTGAGCCGAGGTCGGAAGGTAAGTCGCATGACATCCCCAAGCAGCTGATCTGGGATGCGTGGTTGAAGGTGAAAAGGAACGGCGGTGCGGCCGGGGCCGATGGGGTGACGGTTGAGCAGTTCGAGGCGAGGCTGAAAGATAACCTCTACCGACTGTGGAATCGCATGTCGTCGGGGAGCTACTTTCCTGGTCCAGTCCGTGCGGTGGAGATACCCAAGAAGGGAGGAACCAGGATTCTAGGCATACCCACTGTTGGGGACAGAATCGCTCAAACAGTGGTGGCGCTGCAACTGTTGCCGCGTATGGAGTCGATCTTTCACGATGACTCGTACGGGTACCGGCCGGGGCGCAATGCCACGGGGAATCAGGGTAAAACTGCCTGAGGCGCAAGCTGGTTGTGGTTACCGTGAGTGATATCTGCTGGTCCCGGGGATGTTTCCGGGTGTCCTGCGAGACGGGTGAGGCTCCTGCTAGAAGAGGGATTGTCGAGATCACACCCTTCTTCGCAAGGAGCCTCCGTGCATTCCTACCCTGCCGCGCCGCTTGCTGTCAGTGTTTCCGCAGATGAGGCGGATCTTCCGGCCGGGATCATGGTCGCGGTGCGGCTGTCTGACCTGGTGACGCCGCTGAAGAACGGCGTGATGGTGACGGAGGAGGACCGGTCGGCGCTGGCGGTGGCGGGCACGGAGAAGATCCGGACGGGCGACATCGTAGGGAATTTCGAGTCGCCATAGCGCCAGTGCCGATGATCTGATTCAGAAGATGCGCCACCGCTCCTGCTGCGCAATCGCGCTATGCGCGGTCATGGTTGATATGGAGGTGATCGTGCTGGCAGCCGGGTATTCGCTGCTGATCAGGGCGAAATGCGGGCCGATGACCCAAAGGGCCCGGTGCGCACCGCCATGAGGCCGATGATAGGCGTGTTCATGCAGCTAGAGCCGGGCATGATCCGCGCGAGGCCGGCCCGCGGCGAGCGGACGCGCATCATCGCCGTGCTGGGCGCCGAGGACCGCCGTACCAAGCGCGGCGGCTGGTGGCATCCGTCCACCGTCAGCCGGCTCCTGGCGCGGCTGCAAGCGAGGCAGCAGTGAGCTACCGTCCTTGCATCGTGCGGCAACGCTCCCACTGGGGACCGCGCGGCGCGGCGGGTGTCCTGCCGTTCGCCGTGGCGCGTGACGGCCGGGTGTGGGTGCTGCTGTCTCACCGGTCGCCGTGGGTACAGACCGGCGACACCTGGTCGTGCTTCGGTGGCGCGGTTGATGAGGATGAGACAGCATGGCAGGCGGCCAAGCGCGAGATGCGCGAGGAGATTCGCGGGATCTCGGCGGACCATGCCGACATCGTCGGCGAGCACGTATGGGAGTGCCCGGAGGGGTGCGGCTGGTCCTACAGGACCTATCTGGTGCGAGTCCCGCTGCACGCCAGCGGGCGCCTGCCGCGCGCCCGCGTGGCCGCTGGCGCTCACGCCTGGGAGACAAGCGAGCTGGCATGGGTGCCGGTGAGCAAGGTGCACGCGCTGGACCTGCATCCGGCGTTCGCGGACGCCTGGCCGCTACTACGCGACGCGATCACACAGTAAGCCCAACCGTAAGTGACACCTTCGGTGGAGCCGCCGCGATCCACCAGGGTGACCTGCGGCAGGTGCTCGAGGTGTCGGTGCCCACGGAAGTCATGGCGCGGTGAGGTCGAGGCTGACCTGCCACAGCCGGGCCGCGGCGGCTGTGTCGTAGGAGGCCGGGCTGGACCTCTTCGGCTTGCGGTCGGCGAAATACTCGCCCGTGACACCCTCAACCGCAGGCGAGGACGCCAGGTAGATCGAGGTGGCCGCGCCCTGCGCAGGCGTCTTCAAGAAGACCCGGATCAGCGGCAGGAAGACCTTCAGCACCGGCGAGGGATCCTCGGCCGCGAAGCCGGTCCGGACCACGCCCGGATGCAGCACGGTCGCGGTGACGCCGGTGCCGTCCAGGCGGCGCGCCAGCTCGTAGCTGAACATGATGTTGGCCAGCTTGGACTGGCTGTAGGCCCGCTGCCCGGAGTAGCGGCGCTCGCCCTGCAGATCGTCGAAGTCGATCTTCCCGGCCGCGTGAGCGCCGGAGGACACGGTCACGATCCTGGCCGTCAGCCGGTCCAGCAGCAGCCCGGTGAGCAGGAACGGGGCGAGGTGGTTGACGGCGAAGGTGTGCTCAAGGCCGTCGGCGGTGACCCGGCGGGTGGCCCAGAACCCGCCCGCGTTGTTGACCAGCACGTCCAGCCGCGGGTACGCCGCCGCCACCTCACCGGCCAGCCGCCGCACCTCGGCCTGGGACGACAGGTCGGCACTGAACGGATCCACTGCGGGATTACCGGCGGCCGCGGCGACCTCGGCCGCCGCGGCCCGGGTCCGGGCGGTGTCGCGGCCGGTGATACCGACCCGGGCCCCCATCGCCGCCAGGCCGGCCGCGGTGGCCTTGCCGATCCCGCTGGTGCCGCCGGTGACCAGGACCGTCTTCCCGGCCATCGGACCGCTGGTCATGCCGGCCATCGCTGACTCCGTAACGTCACGGACCGCGAGGTCCTTGTCTTCGACGGGCTCCCGTCAAGGTATCACCAGATTATTTCCGGAAAAGTATTGCTAATTTTTGCCTGGCAAACGGCCCTGCGGAACTGGCGGCCGCGGCCGTGTCGGCCGTCCTCCCGGCCGGCTGGCCACCCGCTGGCTGCCGGCGGCCCCCCGCCGCTCGTCGGTTACTCGTACCTCAGTCAAGCACGGGCGCTCGTTCGGATAAAAAGATCTTTCGGCCCGAACGGTCCGTGCTGCGTGCCTCCTGCCATCCAGGGAGTCACCAGGGCTGGCTGCTGGAGGTGAAGTGCGTCAGCGTGTCGATGTCCTCGGGCTTGTAGACGTGGCGCGGCGGGGTGGCGAAGGTGGCGTAGGGCCGGACCCGGATCACGACCCGGTTCTCGTCGCGGGCCATCCGCTCGATCTCGGGCAGCTTGGCCGACCCCACGTCCTTCTCGGCCATCAGGTCGATCACCCGGCGCAGCACGTCGACGGCCTGGCCGAAGTCGTCCTCGATCGTGGCGTCGCCGTAGACCTGGAGGTAGGTCAGCGGCCACTGCTCGTCCAGGATGCACAGGCTGACCTTCGGGTTGCGCTGCACGGCGAGCGCCTTGCCCCGGGCCGCCATGGTCGAGATCAGCAGGTCGTCGCCGTCCAGGACGTAGTACACCACGGTCATGGCGGGCCCGTCGTTCTTGCGGTTGTAGCCGAAACGCAGGTCCGGTGCTTCCGTACGAACTCCCGGCGCTCGGTCCGATCCATGCCAGCCCCTTCCGGTGACGCCCTAAAGGTCCTCGTGTGACGCTGTACCCCCGATCAGGGGTATGACGTCACACGATAGCGGTCGGCACCCATTGACGCAACCAGGCGGTTGCTATAGTGTAGCAATTAAATAGTTGCTACACGGTGGAGGCTGTCATGGGATTTCCTGATCGCATCGAGCGGGTCGTCGAGATCGCCCACCCGCCGGCCAAGGTATGGGCCGCGCTCACCACGGCCGAGGGCCTGGCCGGCTGGTTCGGCCAGCAGGCCGCGATCGACCTGCGTCCGGGCGGATCGGCCCAGCTGACGTGGACCGGCGGCCACGCCGCCAGCATGCGGGTCGAACGGGTCGAGGCGCCGGCGGTGTTCGGCTTCACCTGGCCCGTCTACGGCCTGCCCGAGGACGATCCGCGCCGTACCTACGTCGAGTTCACGCTCGAGCCGGCCGGTGCGGGCACGCGGCTGACCGTGGTCGAATCCGGCTTCGCTCAGCTGCCGGAAGACGCCTACCACAAGGCGTACGACGGCAATGTCCAGGGCTGGGCGAGCGAACTGGGCGAGCTGGCCGACTACCTCGATGCCGCCTGACCTCGAGGCCATCGCCGAACAGGTCTTCGTGGCCCTGGCCGATCCGAGCCGGCGCGCCATCTTGAGCGCGCTGGCGTCGGGTGGTCCCGCCACGGCCACCGACCTCGCCCGCCGCCTGCCGATCACGCGGCAGGCCATCGCCAAGCACCTGGCCCGGCTCGCCGAGGCCGGCCTGGTGACGGCAGAACCAGGGGAGCGGCGCCGGGTGCGCTACCGGCTCCGCTCTGCTCCGATGCAGGTGGCTCAGCAGTTCCTGGCTGCGCTTGCGCGCGACTGGGACGGCCCGCTCGCCGCGCTGCAGGACCACCTCAGTCGCAACTTGGAGGAATCATGAAGACACCCCCGATCGTTTCGCCGGATGAGTGGGAGACCGCGCGCCAGCGACTGCTCCTGAAGGAGAAGCAGGTGACCCGCGCCCGTGACGCGCTGGCCGCCGAACGCAGGCGGATGCCATGGCTGGCCATCGAGAAGGCGTACGAGTTCGACGGGCCCGAAGGCGCGGCGAGCCTGCTCGACCTGTTCGAGGGCCGCCGTCAGCTGGTCGTCTACCGGGCCTTCTTCGAGCCCGGCGTGCACGGCTGGCCCGACCATGCCTGCATCGGCTGCTCCCTGATGGCCGACCAGGTGGCCAACGTCGCCCACCTGCATATCCGTGACACCACGCTCGCCTACGTCACGCGCGCGCCGCAGCCCGACGTCAAGCGCCTGAAGGAGCGGATGGGCTGGACGATGCCCTGGTACACCATGACTGATGAATTCGACAAGGACTTCGGCGTGGACGAGTGGCACGGCACGAACGCGTTCATCCGCGACGGCGACCGCGTGTTCCGCACCTACTTCATCAACAACCGCGGCGACGAAGCCCTGGGGAGCACCTGGAGCTACCTCGACCTGACCGCGTTCGGGCGCCAGGAGGAGTGGGAGGACTCACCCGAGGGCTACCCGCAGAGCCCGCCGTACGCGTGGTGGCAATGGCACGACGTGATCACGGACCAGCCGGGGACTTGAGGGGCGGCGCGGCCGGTCAGGACGTCCCCGTTATGGCGATCTTCTCCTCGGGGAGGCAGGACCGGATGAACTGGATCAACCGGCTCGTCGTCTGCTGTGACTGCAACCGGCCCACGATGGGGTCCATCCGCGCAGCGGGCTTCAGCATTACCCAGGTCGAGCACACCGCGTTGCCGAAGGCCCCGAAGTTCGTCAGCCCGGCCATCGTGGGTACCGCCGTCGCCCCCCGGCCGTCGCCGCAGGGTTGCTGACCTCCGCTCTCACGGTTCGCGGACGACTGACCAGGTAATGTCCGGGGGCCGCAGCCGAGCGCAGATCGGGTTCCCGCGTCCGTCGGTCAGCCGGACCCGCGCGACGAGCCTGCCGCCGGAGCGCGCGGCGTCATCGACGAGGCCGGGGTCGATGTCGACGAGCCGGATCTTGATCCCGCGGAACAGCCGGAACGTTCCGTCCCCGGGCACATCCCCCCAGGCCAGGCCGATGCTGCGGGTGATCGTGTACGCCGGCCATCTGCCAGCGACCGTTCGGCGGATCGGCGGCGCGGGCTCTGGTGCCCGATTACACCGATCCCCGGACAATGACCAGGGTGCGCCGGCCGCCCGGCCGGACCTCGGCGTGCGCGCCGGTGAACCCCGCGGCGCCCATCTCCCGGACGAGATCGTCGGCCTGGTCACGGGTAAGGCCGTGCGCGGCATGCCCGTGCGCGCCCGGCCTGGCCAGCCGCTCGGCGAGCACCGCCCGCCCGCCCGGGCCGAGCACGCGGCGTATCTCGCCGAGGCCGACGGTCCGGTCCGCCCAGTGGTGGACCGAGCTGAGCGCCCAGGCGACTGAGGCGCAGCCGTCCGGTAGCGGCAGGGCTTCGGCGCGCCCTTCGAGCCAGGTGACCCGGGGCACCCGCCGGACCAAGCTGATCCAGCGGGCCAGGCGCAGCATGAGGGGGGCGGGGTCGACGCCGGTGGCCTCGGCTCCGCGGCGGGCGGCGAGCCGTGCCGCCGTGCCAGGGCCGCAGCCGATGTCAACGACGCGGTCGCCTGGTGTCAGCCCGGCCGCACTGGCGACGACGCGGGCCGCCCTGCCGCGGCCGGCCGTCATCGACACGGCGGTGATGACCTCGTAGGCCTTGCTCAGCGGGCCCGGGTCATGGGCTCGGCCTGGCCGGGTCTCCATTGAGGTTCCGTTCATCGGTACCACCTCAATCTTTAAGTAGCTTAGTTACTAAGCAGTTTAGTCACTTGCTATACTGAGGTCAAATGACAGCACCAGCACGTGACGCCGTGGCGGTTAGCCTGCAGCGCTTCGGGCTCGAACGGGACCGGCTGCGGGCGGCGGTCGCCCGCGAGGCAGGCATGAGCGCGACCGAACTCGACGCCCTCGAGCACCTCGAAGCCGACGGGCCGCTCACCCAGCGCCAGCTCGGGGACCGGCTATCCCTCACCTCGGGCGCCGTCACCATGCTGGCCGACCGCCTCGAACGCGCCGGCTGGGTACACCGCCGCCCCCACCCCAGGGACCGCCGCTACGTCGTCCTCGAACTGTCCGCGCAGGCGGCCGAACGCGAACCAGCCGAGCTCGCCGCCTACCACGCCGCCATCAGGGCGCTGGCCGCCAGCGTTCCCGCCGAGCACCGCGAGATTATCCGCGCCTTCCTCCAGGAGGCCGCCCAAGCCGCCTCCCGTGCCAGCGAAGAGCGCGGCGTCGGCATACCTTGAAGGTGCCCTCGCCCGGCTGATGCCGGCACCGGCCGTACAGGAGCAGCGCTACAGGTAGCGATTCGGCACCAGGTGCAGGCCGGCGGTCTTTGGTGATATCCCGGGCGGAACGTAGCCCGCGCACGGGCAGCGTCCCTGCAGTTTCAGCGAACCCAGCCGGACGTCGCACGACGCCGGCGCGCTGTGAGATGCGGCGGTGTGCGCGCATCGGACGCACATGCCCGCCGATGGCACCGACATACTGTGCCATTGCCAGAGCATGTCCGCGCCGGTGGACAGCCAGAACATGAAATAGGCGACCGCGACCAGGAAGGCCACGGCCGCGTATCCGCCATCACCGCGCAGCGAAGCGAACGTAAAAGCGGCGGCCAGAATGGCTGGCGTGCCGATCCCGGATGCGCCCCACCTGACGGCCTTGTTCGTCCGCTGCCTGGCCGGCGTGCGCGGCGGGACCCCGGCCCGCCGGGCGGGGATATCGGCGGTGAGCGCGGCTAGCTCAGCGTGCGTACGCACGGCGAGCGTCTGGCTGATTCGCTCGTCGAACTCGTCCTTGGTCAATCGACCCTGCACGAATGCGGCCTTGAGCGTGTCGACTACCTGCTCGCGGTCGACGTGCGACGCCAGCAGGTGGCCGCGGCCTGCCGCAGCTGCTGCCCGTTCATCTCCCGGCCCTACCATCACCGCGCCTCCCGGAAGGAAGGTAGAACAACAGGGTAACCCGGCTGCGCCCGTTCCCGGGCCTCCTCCACGCTCGCTCGCCCGGGTCCGGCCGCTGCTTCCGCTAAGGACGAGGCCCGGGCTGGTCGAGCGCTCCGCGGCATCACGGCGATGGCGAGGGGCAGAGCATCTGACCGGTCAAGCCGGCGGCCGCCAGGGCCTGATCCACCCATCGTCCGGCCATCCCTGCGCTGCCGCCATCAAGGGACCGCTCAGCCCGCCGTCGAGGGATTCCCTGAGGATGTCGGCGTGACCAGCGTGCCGGGCGGTTTCCTCGATGAGGTGCAGGAGAACCCACCGGACGGTGCAGCCGTCGGGGAGCCATGGTGCGGCCGGGAGCGGTACGGCCCCGCCCAGGTCATCGACGGCTCCGATGGCGCGGTCGGTCTCGGCCGCGGCGGCCTCGTAGTCGGCGAGCGCATCGGCCAGCGTCTCCTCCTCGCCGAGCCGGAGGCTGCCCATGTACCCGGCCATCGCCACCGCCTGGTCGTCGTCACCGGGCAGCGCTCGCCGTTCGATCCGCGCCAGCCAGCCCCGCTCGCCGTACGCTAGGTGTTTGACCAGGCCGCCCAGGCTGAGCGAGCTGAAGGCCGGCGTGCGGCGCGCCTGCTCGTCGCTCAGGCCGAAACAGGCGTTGCGGACAGCCTGGCGCTGCTGATCGAGGAAGGCGGCCAGGCCATCGCGTTCGCTGCTGACCGGGCGGGTGTTCATCGGCACGCCGCTATCATGCCACTCCCTGGCCGCTCACCATGAAACACCGGCGTGCATCACGCCAGCCACCCGGCGGGAATCTGCGCCAGGCAGCGACCAAAGGCTGGACCGCCCCGGCCGGTTGCCGGACCCGGCCGTACCTGGCGCCTGGCCGGCGAGCTACGCCTTGAGTACCCCGGCCAGCCACGCGACCAGGTAGTAGACCCCGAAAGGGTCGCCCGCGTAGAGGATTTCCCTCGTGAGGTCCCGGCCGGGCAGCGCTCCGGCGAGCACCTGGAATCCGGGCCTTCCGGCCACGAGCAGTTCGCGGGCCAGATCCCGGTCCATGGCCCGCAGCGGGCCGAGGTCGCCGTCCCGCACCGCCTGCTCCAGCGCCGCGTCGAAGCCGGCCGCTCGCGGATCCAGGTAGCCGGGGGCGCGCAGGCCCCGGCACGCGCTCCCGTCGGCCATCACAAGCAGCCCGACCCGTTCGGCACGGCGGCTGAGGTCGGCGCCGAGCCGAAGGCAGGCCGCGGCAGGCTCGTCGGAGCTCACCGACTGCAGCGACCGCGCCCCCCGGTAGCCGCCCTCGTCGAGCAGCCGGGCGCCGAGCCCGAGCGCGAGCGGCAGGGCCGGGCCCGGCGGCCAGCCCGGGGTGCCGAGCGCCGGCGCGAACGCGCTGAGGTCGGGGCGGGCCGCCGCGGGCCAGGCGGCGGTGCCGGGCCCCGCTCCGACGACGGCTATCAGCTCGGGCCCGGACCGGACAAGTCGTTCGACGGCCGCCGCGCACGCCTGGCGAAGCTCGGGGATCACGGGATCGCGGCCGGTCAGCTCCCGGGCCAGCAGCGGCGCCGCCGGGCAGATCACCGCGAAGGTGCTAGGCAAGGCCGCGCACCGCACGGGCCGGCGCGAGCTCGCCGCGGATGGCCGAGACCATATCCAGGACCTCGCGGGTCTGCGTGACCTGATGCGCCCGGAACAGCCGGGCCCCGAGCCAGGCGCATACCGCGGCGGCGGCCAGCGTGCCCACCAGCCGCTCGTTGCGCTCGGCGTTCAGCGTCTCGCCGATGAAATCCTTGTGCGACAGCGAGACCAGGACGGGCCAGCCCGTCGCCACCATCTCGCCCAGCCGCCTCGTCACCTCGAGCGACTGCCAGGTGTTCTTCCCGAAGTCGTGGGCCGGGTCGATGATGACCCGCGCGGGGTCGACGCCCCGGGCCACGGCGCGCTCGGCCAGGGCCAGGGTCCGCTCCAGCACGTCCGCCATGACGTCGTCGTACGCCACCCGGTGCGGGCGCGTCCGCGGCGGCAGCCCTCCGGCGTGGCTGCACACCAGGCCCGCGCCGTATTCGGCCGCCACCTCAGGCAACTGCTCGTCCCAGCCGCCCCAGGTGTCGTTGAGCACATCCGCGCCGGCCGCCAGCAGTTCGCGGGCCGCCTGGTGCCGCCAGGTGTCGACGCTGATCACCACGCGGGGATAAGCACTCCGCACCGCGGCCACGAAGGGAACCGTCCGCCGGATCTCCTCCTCGATAGTGACCTCGGCGCCAGGCGCGGCCGGCACGCCGCCGATGTCGACGATATCGGCGCCCTCGGCCACGACCGTGTGCACGCGGTCCATCGCGACCGCTTCATCCCAGGTGGCACCCCGGTCATAGAAGGAATCCGGCGTCCGGTTGACGATCGCCATCACCAGCCGCTGCTGCGGCTCGAACGACGATCCTCCCAGCCTTAGCTGCGCTGGCCCAGGGGTCATCGGCCGGCCACCTGCGGGCGCTCCGCGGCCATCAGAGCAACCTCCTTGCCTTCTCGCGCCTGTCGCTATAACCACACCCGGCAAGTCAGTGCAAGCCGCGATATCAACGGTACGTCAGCACCCCTTCCGCCCGTCCGCAGCCTGCCATGGCAGGCCCAAGAGCCGGTACCGCTGGCCTGACCCTGTATATCGCGGTCGCCCAAACACCTTCTTTGGTTCTATCCTTGGAGGTCAGGCTCAACGTAGGGGTGAGTGATCTGGCATGCGGATCGCAGTGCTTGGCGCCGGGTCGTGGGGCACGACGGTGGCATCCCTCATGGCGGGGCACCACGATTGCATCATCTGGGCCCGCGATCCCGAACTGGCCAGGGAGATCTACGAACGGGACGCGAACTCACGCTACCTGCCCGGGTACACGCTGCCGCCTGGCCTGAACGCCACGGCCGACCTGGAGAAGGCTCTTCACGACATCGACCTGCTGGTGGTCGGCGTGCCGACGCACGGGTTCCGCTCCGTCCTCGCTGACGCCCGTCCGCACCTGCGGCCGTGGATCCCGGTCGTGAGCCTGGCCAAGGGCTTCGAGCGCGGTTCGCTGCTGCGGATGACCCAGCTCATCCGTGACGAACTGCCTGGTCATCCCGCCGCCGCCCTCACCGGTCCCAACCTGGCCAAGGAGATCATGGCCGGGCAGGCCGCGGCCAGCGTGATCGCGACCGATGACCTCGACGTGGCCCGGGCGCTGCAGTCCGTCATGCAGCGGGGGCTGTTCCGTATCTACACCAACGACGACGTGATCGGATGCGAGCTAGGCGGGGCCCTCAAGAACGTGGTGGCCATCGCGACCGGCATCGCTCAAGGGCTCGGCGTCGGCGACAACACCCGGGCGGCGGTGGTCTGCCGTGGCCTGGCCGAGCTCACCCGGCTGGGCGTCGCGATGGGCGGCCGGGCCGAGACCTTCGCCGGCCTGGCCGGCATGGGTGACCTCATCGCCACCTGCATGAGCCCGCTGAGCCGCAACCGGTCGCTCGGCGAGCAACTCGGCGCCGGCCGGACGCTGGCGGAGGTTCTCGGCGCGACCCGCACGGTCGCCGAAGGCGTCGGCACCGCCTTTACCGTGCACGAGCTGGCCAAGCGCTACGGCATGGAGATGCCCGTCTGCCAGGAGGTGTACCGGGTCCTGACCGGAGCGATCCCCGCGTCGGATGCCTACCGGGGCCTGCGCATCCCGGCCGGTCACGAACGGGAGCCGGGATGACGCCCGGCGCCCGCCGCCGGCCCGGTGCCGCCGCCCCGGCGGGTACGCCCCGTTGCCCGGCTGCGGGCCCTGTGACAGGCTGGCGCCATGACTGAGTGGTGGCCCTTCGACCGTTCGTGGACCGACGACTGGAAGCGGAGCTTGAGCGACATCGTCGCCATGTCCTCGGCCGCGGCCGCGTCGGTTGGCCTGCCTCAGCCCGGAACCCTGCCCGGGGATCCGGTCGCCGCTCTGGTGGAAGCCGCCCGGGCCTGGCTCGTCGGGAAGAAGAGGACGTTCCGGTTTTCCGGGCATGACCTGACCCTGACCCTGTCCGATATCTCGATGGGGGGAACGGACCTGGCCCGGGTCGTGGGCCAGTACGGCAACATCGTCATCTCCGGACGCGACGTTCAGTGGGACGCCTACCAGTTCGAGCGGGTAGAGATACAGGCCAGGAACGTGCACTTGCGGCCGGGCGCACGGCCGAAGCTGGTGGCTGCGCCCGTGCTCCTGGAGGCCTTCGTCTCCGCCTCGTTCGCGTCGCACTGGCTGGCCACCGTGTCACCCCGGCTGCAGGTGGTGATGAAGGAGGGCGTCCCGCAGGTCGATCTGATGGGGGTGCCGTGGGTGCGGCTCGAACTCCAGACCGCCGCCGAGGGGCGCTCGATCAGCGCGCGGCCGCGAGCGGTGTACCTGCTCGACTGGCGTATGTCCCTGCGGTCCCCGGCGTTCTTCCTGCCCATCCGGGACCTGCCCGCCGGGTTCATGCTGACCTCGGTCGACCCTGCTCCGGGGGGTTTCCTCATTCGCGGGCAGTTCGGCGAGTGGCAGCAGTCGCTGTCCAGGGAGATCATCGAGCAGCTGCTGGCCGGGATACGCGGAGGCCAGGAACGCCTCGACATCTGACGTCGGCAGAGTCAGCGCACCGGAGGTAGCGACCGTATGAGCGGGCCCGAACCGGCCCCGGCGCCAGGCCGCCGGGGGCCGCTCACCGGGGTGCGCGTGCTCGAGCTCGCAAGCATCGGGCCCGGGCCGTTCTGCGCCATGATGCTGGCCGACCAGGGCGCGACCGTGCTGCGCATCGACCGTCCCGGAGCCGGGAATCCCTGGCCCGAGCGTGAGTTCCTGAACCGCGGTCGCAAGTCCGCCGTCCTCGACCTGAAGCATCCGCGCGCCACCGACGCGCTGCTCCGGCTCGCCGACGCCGCCGACGTGCTGCTCGAGGGATTCCGGCCGGGGGTGACCGAGCGCCTGGGAGCCGGACCGGAGGTATGCCTGCGCCGCAATCCCCGGCTGGTCTACGCGCGGATGACCGGCTGGGGCCAGGAAGGACCGCTCGCCACGGCAGCCGGGCACGACATCGGCTACATCGCCAGGGCCGGCGCCCTGCACGGCCTGGGCCGGGCCGGCGGCCCGCCTCAGTTTCCGGCCAACCTGCTCGGCGACTTCGGCGGCGGGGGCATGCTCATGGCCTATGGCATCTGCGCGGCCCTGGTCGAAAGGGCCACGTCCGGGCAGGGCCAGGTGGTTGACGCGGCCATCGTGGACGGGGTGGCGTTGCTGCTCGCGATGCCGCTGATGTTCATGGCCCAGGACCGCTGGCGCGACGAGCGCGGCGTGAACCTGCTCGATGGCGGCGCGCCCTGGTACGACGTGTACGAGACGGCGGACGGCCAGTGGATGGCCGTCGGTGCCCTGGAGCCGCAGTTCTACGCCGCGCTACTCGCCGGCCTGGGGCTGACCGAGGCGCCCGGCCGTGACGATCCGCGGAACTGGCCTGAGCTGCGCGCGCTGCTTTCGGCCCGGTTCAAGGACCGGACCAGAGACGAGTGGGCGGCGACCTTCGCCGGAACCGACGCCTGTGTCGAACCGGTGCTGTCGATGACAGAAGCCGCCGGCGACCCGCACCTGACCGCCCGGCAGACGTACGCCGGCCGGGACGGCGTCACCCAGCCGTCTCCGGCGCCGCGTTTTTCCCGCACCCCCGGCCAGCTGCCCGGCCCGGCGCCCGTGCCCGGCTTCCACACTACCGAGGCGCTCACCGAGTGGGGCCTGGCCGACGCGGCCGACCTGGTCGCGTGCGGCGCCGCCATCCAGGCCTGATCTCAGGGCGCGGTATCTCAGGGCACGGCCGGACTCACTCTGGCGGTCAGCCGCTCGAGCGCTCCGATGATGAACGGCCGGAGGTCAGCGGCGGCGATGATGTGATCCACAGACCCCACTTGCCGGGCCCGCCGGATATCGTGAACGCGGTCGAAATCGTCGGCTACCTCCTTGAGCTTCTCAGCGCGGACCACCCGGACGGTGTCGGCCAGCTGGTGCCGCAGCTCGGCCTGGGCGCTGGCCGGATCCGCCGCGAGCCGGGCCCGGATGCCCGTCACCCTGGGATCGTTCTCGGTCCTGGCGCTGACCTCGCGGGCGAAGACGGTTACGGCGGCCGGCGCGCCGCCGATCACTGACGCGTACGAGCCGACGACCGCGGCGGTCTCCATTTCCTCGTGGAGCCGCTTGGAGAACACGACGAAGGCGCCGCCGTGGTACCGCGACACGACGACCAGGACGATCGGACCGCGGAAGTTGGTCACCGCCGAGCCGATCTCAGCACCGTATTCCAGTTCCCAGGTACGCATGCTTTCCGGTGAGCCGTCGAAACCGCTGAGGTTGGCCAGGATCACGGCCGGGCGGTTGCCGCTCGCGGCGTTCAGGGCGCGGGCGACCTTTCGCGCGGCCTGCGGGAAGAGCGTGCCCGACGTCCAGGAAGGCGGCCCGTCGGCGGGGATGTACCCGGTCCGCGGGCGGGCGTGTGATTCGAACCCGATGAGGCAGGCCGGGATCCCGCCGAGATGCGCCTCCCAGATGATGGCGTTCTCGGCGTCGCGCCATCTGGCCCAGCGCTCGAGTGGCTCGTGATCGGCATCGGTCACGGCGCGCATCAGCGAGCGCATGAAGAACCCTTTCTTGCGCTTGCCGTTCAGTTCGGCGGAGAAAATGTCTCCCACCTGGCGCAGGTCCGACCCGGTGATGGCGTCGAGCGGTGACGGGCACACGTCACGGTCAAACGGGTCGGCGGTGGGCGCCCGTCGCGGGCTGCGTTCCCCTGGCACGATGTAGGCGTGCTCGTAGTGGCGCAGCAGCAGGGCGCATGCGTCCGCGAGAGTCGGCGCCCAGTACTGGCCCTGCCCGTTGGGGCCCATGATCCGGTCGAATCCGCCGATGCCGAAGTTGTCCTCGGCCGACACCCCGCCCGAGTACTCCAGCGAGTTCTTGCCCGTCAGCACCATGGCGCTGGCTGGCGTCATGACCAGGATCCCCTGCGTGTGCATGAGCATGGTGGCCGCGGCGTTCCAGTACGGCTGCCCGCCGACGTTGATCCCGGTGATCACCACGTTGACCTGGCGCCCCGGTTGGGTGAACTCGATCAGGCCGCGCAGCACCGCGGAGATCCAGTCCATGTTCTCGGTGCCGCTGTCCCACGCGATGCGGGCACCTGAGGAGACCGCGAACCACTCGACCGGGATCTGCAGCCGGCGGGCGAGGGCCAGCGCGGCCAGGATGCGCCGGCACTCACCCTCGGCGAGGTTCCCGAGGCCCGAGGTGGGGTCGCTGAGGATCGCTACCCGGCGCATGCCCTCGGGCACTAGCGCGGTGTAACTGGTGATCACGCCGACCACGATTGCGGCGGCATTGCGCCCGTATCGCCGGCCGACGGGGATGAGCTGCCCGCCGCCGTCCAGGTCGTACTCGGTGAATTCGCCGGCCGGGAAATCGGCCGGATCGCCGCGCGGCGGTGTCAGCGCACGGATGAGCTCGTACGGATAGGGCACTCCGAGGCGCTGCGAGCGGAGCAGTTTCTGCCCGTACTCGGTCAGGGGCTGGATGGGCCGGCCGGAAACCGGCCGGTGCCGCACGCTAACCGCCTGTTCGGCGACATCCTCGACGTCCAGGAGGGCGTCACGGCTCTCGCCGGTGGCCTGGTCAAGCGTGCGGATCCGCACGGTGATCTTCTCCAGCCCGAGGCCCACGGCCGCGGGCGCCAGCCTGTGGGCGACGCCGCGCAAGGCCTCCGGGGCGACGTCCCAGGCCGGGCGCACGTACAGGATGACCCGGCTGCTCGGCGGCCGCTGCTCCGGCGGGACCCGGCCGAGTGTATGGCGGATATCGGCGAGGGCCTGGGTGAGCATCGCCTCCAGGTACGGGAATCCGATGACCCGGCAGGCCGAATCACGGGCCGGGCTGAGATCCCATGCCTCGGCGATCGCGACCAGGCGCTGGTCCTTCGGATTGTCCCTGGCGACGGCATGGAAAAGGTAGACATCCTCGGCGCTTGACATCCGCCGGAGCTCGAAGTTCGACAGCCGCCACAGATCGAGGCGCTCGGCGATCATCGGATGCATGTTGCGGTACAGCGGATCCTCGCTGAAACCTGCTTCGCCGTGGGAGTAGGTGAAGTGCAGGGTGCGCAGGTGCTCGGCGGCATGTCCCGCTTCCTCGGAACCGCTGGCGCTGGTGATGGTGACGTCAAGGCGACGTAGCACCCGGCCGAAATCGGTCCGTGCGAGCAGCTTGGCGACCTCGGCCCCCATCGGCCCGCCGGCCAGCCACTCGCCGGCCCGCCAGGACTCGAGATCTACGACGACCTGCTGGCCAGGTGGCAGCGTGCCGAGAAACGGCCGCAACTCCGCGGCGAAGTCGGGCAGGTCGCCCAGGGACACGTACCCGTGAACCAGTTGCACGTCCTGGCCGCCTTCGGCGTAGCTGGCCAGGCATACCAGGTGCGGGCCGAATCGCTGGCACCGCAGCTGGCGCAGCTCGCGAATCCGGTAGAACCGCCGCACCCGTACCTGCAGCAGCGCGGCCCTGGTCGCGGCGTCCGCGTCACGGTACCTGTCCCGCAGCCGCGCGCGCATCGGCAGCGGGCACCACACGAGCCGGTCGGTGATGTCACCGGACTCGGCGGCCGGGTCCGCGGCGAGCTCATCGAGGCAGCGCTCCATTTCCGCGTAGACCTGGGCGCGCAGCGAGGCGAGCACCGGCGCGTCGACGTACCTGAAGCGCACATCGCGGGCTAGGTCGCAGACCTCCTGATGCCGCTGCTGCGTCGACGTGATCAGGCGGTCGAGCACCGCGAGCCGTTCGTCGGTCATCAGCGCCGTCAGCGTGTCGCGCTGATACAGCCACCGGCCGAGGATCGCGGTGATGACCGGCGCGGCCCGCTGAACCCGCGCGATCGACCGGTACATGCGCGCCACCGCCTGCTCCAGTTCCGGGCTGCGGCGTAGCGACTGGATGCCGTAACGCGCCAAGGTGCTCTTCAGCCGATCGAGGAAGTGCTCAGGCAGCCCGCTTCGGTCCGGATCGAGGCAGGCCAGGTAGGTGAACAGGTAGCCTTCCGGGCTTCGGGAGTGCCCATCGGCGGCCTCGTCGGGCTCGCGCCCGGCCAGCGCGGTGATGTCGGCGAATATCTCGAGCAGCTCCTGATCCTCGCCGAGCAGGCCGTGGCCGGGTGAGCCGACCGGATCCAGCATGGCCTCGCGCCGCCCGGACAGCGCCCGCGCAGCGTCGTCGCCGACGTCATAGCCGAGCAGATAGCTCCGCAGGGCCGCGAAGCCACTGGCGTCATCGGAGCTGGCGTCATCGGAGCTGGCGTCATCGGAGCTGGCGTTATCCGGGCTGGCTTCGGTGGCGAAGCGCAGCCGCGGTCCGGCCGCGGCCTGCGGCTGCGGCTGATCCGGTGGCTGCAGCTGTACCAGGGCCGCTCCGGTCTCCACGTACGTGTTGACGCTGGCGAACACCGCGTGGACCGGGCCGGGATGAGGAGCCGTGATCGCCGTCTCCATCTTCATGCTCTCGAGCGTCACGAGCGGATCCCCGGCCCGGACCGTATCGCCGGGCGCGACATGAACCGCTACGACAAGCGCGGGCGCCGGCGCGCGCACGTACCCGCCGCTGTGCCTGGTAATGACGTGCGGAATGCCGTCTACCTCCACGACCAGCCTCGGCCCCTGATCGCCGACCAGGACGCGATGGCGCTGCCCGTGGCACGTCACGGTCCGCTCATGGCGCCCGGCGCGCTGAACGGCGAGATCAACCACGCCGTCGCCGGTGTCGACCTGGTAACGGCCACGTTCCAGGCAGCACACGTGCATCCGGTAGACGTGGCCGCGAAAGCTCAGCTCGATCCGGTGCCCGGCATCGGCAGGCAGCTCCGGGCGACCCCGGGCGGCGGCGGCGTAGAAGGCCGCCTGCACGGCGGCCTGGTCAGATTCGGCCGCCTCGATGGCCGCCTGGAGCAGCGCCACGGGATGCTGCGCCGCGGCAGGCTCGCCTGCCGCCGTCAGCCGGCCGAGCCAGTGGCGGTCGTAGCTGCCCGCTCCCACCTCAGCCCGGTTGATCAGGGCGAGCAGGAAGGCCTTGTTGGTCGTCCCGCCGTCCACCACGGCGATGGCCTGCGTCAGCCCGCGGTGCAGCCGGCCCAGCGCCTGGCGCCGATCCTGTCCCCAGGCCGCCACGTTGGCGATCAGCGAACCGGACCCGGCCGTGATCTCCTCATCCTCGGTGACACCTGCCTCGGCGCGGATTCCGGCCCCGCCGGGCAGCCGCAGCGCGGACACGCGGCCCGATACCGGGGCGAAAGCGCGCTCCGGATCCTCCGCGGCCAGGCGGGCCGCGATGGCGTGCCCGCGAGCTGGCGGCGGGCCCCCCGATAGCCGCCGGCCGCAGGCTATGTCCAGCTCCAGCCTGGTCAGGTCGAGTCCGGTGGTCAGTTCGGTGACCGCATACCCGCCTGGGGTGCCGATACTGAAATCAACGAACGAGAAGTGCTGCGTCGCCGGATCGACGAGGAATTCGATGAAGCCGGTGCCGCGGTAGCCCGTGGCGGCGCACAGCCGGACAGCCGCGTCGCGCAACGCCTGCTCGCCGGTCTCGCCGAGCGGCACGCAAGCCGACTCGACGATGACCGCCTGGTTCCGCTGGCGGATGCTGGCGTCGCGGACGCCGACCGCCCAGACCGTGCCGAGGCCATCCGCCACCACCTGGACCTCGGTATAGCGCGGCCAGCCCGCAGCGCTGGCGCGCTCATCGGCGGGTCCGCCCGGCCATGGAGCGACAGGAATACCCGCTCCCGCGGCCAGCTGCCGCAGCTCCGCCCGGTCGCCGAGCCGCCGCAAGACATCGCTGCTAGGGCCGATGACCACGATTCCCTCGCGCTCGCACAGCCGGGCCAGCTCCGCCGGCTCGGCGATGAGCCCCCAGCCCGCCCAGAGCGCGCCGGCACGCGCTGCCGTCAGCGCCGTCAGCAGCCGTGCCGGGTCAAGGCGGCTATCGGCGCCTGCGGATGCCTCCCGGCCGAGCATCACGGCTTCGTCGGCCTCCCGGCCGATCCAGGGGGCCGCGTCCGGCAGGTACAGGGCGATCGTCGTGATCTGTTCGGCGGACTCGCGGTTCAGCTCCGCGACCGCGGATATGCAGCGCATCGCCGGTTCGGCCCGGTCGATGATGGCGAGCCTTCGCATAGCCGCCATGTCGGGCTCCTCAGGTCGCGGGTGGTAAACACCTCGTCCATCATCTGTAATGCTGCTACCCGCGCTGCCCGGCCGAAAGTCCCGGTGCGCTGGGACGTTGGTCCGCTGCGCGCGCTGCGGCCTCAGTCCGCCGGCGTCACGCTGACGGACTCCGTGAGGTAACGCCGCAAAGCGATGGCCTCGACCTGGTCCAGGCGGCGGAGCAGGGCGCGCAGTTCGGCGCGAAAGGCGGCCCGCCGTGTCGCGACGTCCGGGCCCGCCTCAAACAGCCCCCTGTTGTCAGTCAGCTGGAGGGCCGTCTGGAACAGCAGCGCGGAAACCGATTCGGAGCTGCGCAGCCGGCGCTGGGCCACGTACTGCCGCCCGAGCCCGAGCGCCCGGCGAATCACCTCGTCCCTGTCGACCAGCGTGGCGTCGTCGGCCAGCACGTCAGCCACGATCCGGTAAGCCTCGACGAACGGCCGCACCACGACGTGCGACACCAGCGGCCGCATCGCCGCCAGCAGCACGTCCGCTTCGAGCGGCCCGCCGCGCAGCCGCTCTTCCCAGTAAGGGTCATGCCGGTTCATCTCGGCCTGCACCTGGCGCCGGTGCTCGTCGCGGTCCTTGAAGTAGAACTCGAACTTCAGCAGATCGCGCAGCCGGGCGATCTCGTCCCAGAATGCCCCGACCGGCTCGGAGATGGCTTCCTTGGCCCGCAGCACGGCCAGCTCGCACAGCGCCGTGTCGAGCAGGAAGTGAATCAGCGAGTTCCGGTAGAAGGTGGCGGCGAGCTGGTGCTCGGGCCCGATCAGCCAGACCGGCTCGCGCCCGTCCGCGGTACAGGTGACGAGCCCCCCCGCCACTAGCGCGTCCAGCGTCGCCCGGACCGGCTCCGCCGCCGACAGTGCCCGTGCGCTAGCCGTCCGAGGCACCCCCCGGCTGTCCAGGTATGACAAAGCGTCGGCCAGGCCCAGCCGGATCTGGCCGAACGTCAGGGCGGTTCCCTGCATGGCCAGCAGGACCGTGGTGACCATGGCGGTCGCCGTGACCGGCATGCCCTGGTTGATCCGCCACGCCACCTCGAACGCGGTCTTCTGCAGGGCCAGCCGCAGGGCCGCGGGATCCGTGGCGACCGGACCGCCCCGCGGTCCGAGGAACGAACTCAGCGAGACCGGCTCGCCGAACCGCACATAGACCTTGCCGTAGTGACGGGCGCCCTGCGCCTTGATGAAGCCGTAGAGCCAGCCGAATCCCTCGGGTTTCTTCTGCCCGCCTCGTGCGTAGTCGGCGTACTCGGCGATCTCGTGCAGCTGGTCGAAGGAGATCGATACCGGCAGCAGCAAGATGTCGTCCACCCGTCCCTGGAGGTAGGCGTCGGCCGCGTAGGACAGCAGGCCCAGCCGCGGCGGGAGCATCTTCCCGGTGCGCGAGCGGGTGCCCTCGATCGACCAGCTGAGGTTGAACCGCTTCTCGAGGACGTAGCCGACGTACTCGCGCAGTACGTACTTGTACAGCGGGTCGTCGCCGGTCGAGCGCCGGAGGAAGATCACCCCGGCGCGCCGCAAGATGGCCCCCATCGGCCCGAACGCCATGTTGATGCCGGCGAACAGGTGCGCGGGCGGCAGGCCCTTCTCCTGCATGGCCGCGGTGAGCACGAGGCTGTCCAGGTTGGACCGGTGCGACCACAAGAAGATGCCCGGGTGGCGCTCCATCGCCGCGCGCAGCCGTTCGACCTGGCCCTCGTCGTAGTCGATCTGCGAGTCGAAGCCGCGCTGGAAGACCAGCCGCCCCACGGTCGGCATGATGTCGATGAACCGGCGGCTCCAGCCGGCCACGAGCTCGTCGAGGATCCGGCCCGCTTCGGCCGCGGACGGTGGCGCCTGGTCCGGGCCCCGGTGCACCTGGCCCAGCCCGGAACGGAACCGGCGCGAGGACAGAATCTCCTCTTTCACCAGGCTCGGCGTCCGGTACCTGGGCCCGAGCAGGCGGTACTCGGCCCGGTCGAGCGCCAGCGTGGCGCGGCGTATCACGTAGCCGCCGAAATCGGCCGGGTTATCACCTCCAGTGGTCTCGGCCCACTGCCGTCGCAGTGAGCCGACCGTGGCCGGCTCGCCGACGAGTACGGTGGCCCGTTCCGGCTCGCGGGCCAGGATCCGCTGCTGCTGACGCTCGCTGGGGTGATACGGGTCCTGCCCGGGCAGGATGTGGGCCAGCTGAGCCGCGCGCCGGCCTGCGCGTTCCTCCGGCAGCCAGGCCACTCTGACCGGCACAAGCCGGACGTCTTCCTCGCCTTCGAGCAAGGCTTCAGGCAGGGCCTCAGGCAGGGGCCCGAGAAGCCCGCTGCCCGGCGCGCCCAGGCTGATCACCGCCTGGCCCGTCCCGCCCGCCGCGGCGATCTGCTTCCGGATAAGCCTCGCTTCTGTCGCCGTAGCAGCCTGCGTGAGCAGCACCGTCTCGGTCCCGTCGGCCAGCAGCTCCGCCAGGTCAGCTATCCCGCTCATCCCTGCGGATCGCCACTCCCGCCCGGCTCCTCGTCAGCGCCCGGCTTCTCGTCAGCGCCCGGCTCCCCGGCCGGCCACTCGGCCAGCGTCTCCAGGTACCGCGTCCTGACCTGCTCAATCAGCTTCGGCAGCTCCTCGTAGGTCCAGCCGCTGACGTCGATGGGCGGCAGTACCGCGATGTCGACGGTGCCCGGAACAAGCCGGTAGGCATTGCGCCCCGCCACCGAATCGGAGTTCCTGATCACGATCGGGACGATCGGCAGGCCGGTGGCCATGGCGATCCTGAAGGCGCCCTTCTTGAACGGGCCGACGCTCAGCGGTCCCACCGCCTGGGCGTCCATCCGGCTCCCCTCCGGGGCGATCAGGATCGACAGTCCCTTACCGGCCGCCTCTTCGACCCCCGCCAGCGCCGACACGGCCGAGGCGGTGTCCGCGCGGTCGATGAACGCGGCGTCCATCAGCTTCCCGAGCGGCCCGATCAGCGGGTTGCTTGCCAGCTCTATCTTGCCGACGCCGGTCCAGTTGTCCCGGACCAGCGCGGCCACCATGAGCACGTCGAAGTTGTTGCGGTGGTTGAACAAGAAGACGGCCGGCCGCTGCGCGGTCAGGTTCGAACCGCCGGTCACGTTGAGCGTGACGCCACTCAGCGTGAGCACGGTCTCCGGCCAGTACCGGGTCAGGAAGTTGACGCCGGAGCGCTTGTCCCGGGTCAGCACGCCGATGCCCAGCGCGCCCGCGGCCAGCGGGCCCAGCGTGCCGATGCTCGCCAGGGTGCGCACCCCAGCCAGCGGACCGCCGGCGTCCCGGCTGCTGAACCGCAGGACGGGCCAGCCGCGGCGGGCGGCCACCTTGCTCATTTCCGGTCCCGGATTGACCGGCCGCGGCTTGCCGACCAGGTACATGAGTCCGAGGTCTTCGTCGCCGTCGGCGTAGAAATAGCTGGACCGCAGGTCGATGTCATGATCGGCGGCGAACCGCTGGACGCCGGCCGCCTTGGTGGGGCCCCAGATCACCGGGCGCACGATGTCGCCGGTCAGCATCCCGTGCTCGTCGACGACGAACCGGTTGCACACCACGTGGTCGATGCCGAGGTACCTGGCCACCGGTTCGGCCTGCATGCTGAGGGCGGACGAGCTCAGCACCACGGTGTGGCCGCGGCGCAGGTGGGCGCGGACCCGCTCGCGCATCTCCGGGTAAATCAGGTCGGACACCGACTGCCGGAAGACCCGCTCGCCCATTTCCTCGACGTCCTCGGCGAGCCGTCCCTTGGCCGCATGGACCGCCCCCTCGATCACGTTCTCGAACTGGTGCCGGCCGAGCCGGTAGGCCAGGGCCAGCTGCATCATGTGCAGGAACTCGCCCGCGCCGACTTCCCGGCGCCGCAGCCGGTCCTTGGTGACGGCCGCGACCGTGAACCCGGCCACCAGCGTGCCGTCCAGGTCGAAGAACGCGCCGACGTGCGGGCCTGCCGGACTAGCATCGACCTCGGCCACCGAGCCCGGCAATCGCAGCGGCGTGGCGGTCATGAGTTCCCCCCGCCCGAGCTCCGGCGCGGCCGCCCCAGCTCCACCACCTCGTCGAAACCGAGCTGCAGGCACTTCTCCAGCTGATCAGCCGCGCTGAACGACTCTGTGTCATAGCGGAACGCCACCGTGCACGTGCCCGCCCGGGAGACCAGGATCGCCATCATGGCCACCCGGGGCATCGGCCCGAGCCCGTACTGCCTGTCTACCCTGGCCCCGGCCAGGAACGTCTCCTGCGCGTAGCCGGGCACGTTGCTGGCCTGGACGTCCGGCGGCGTGATCCGTTCGGTGACCCCGAGCAGCGTCTCGTCGGGGAGCAGGTTGAGAACCGGCGCGAGCCGCCCGACAACGTCGATGGCAGGCTCGCTGCGGCCCGCGATCACCTGCTCGCGGATCTGCCGCATCCGCGCGGCGGGATCGGGTTCACTCATCGGCGCGGCGATGTAGACGCCCGCGAACCTGTTGCCCGAGGCCGGGTCGTCCCCGGTCCGCAGGCTGACCGGCAGCGCCAGCGGCAGAGCCTCGACTGGCACGCCGAGCACTTCGTGGTACCGGCCCAGACCGCCGCACAGCGCCGCCAGATAGGCGTCGTTGACCGACGCTCCCACGGTCTTGGCTGCCGCGCGCAGCTCGGCGAGCGGCAGTTCGAGCACGTGGGTGCGGGTGGCCAGGCTCCGGCGGCGCAGCAGCGGCGACGGCTCGGCCGACGGCGGCCCGAGCACCCGGCGAGCCGAATCCGCGAAGCCGATCGCCTCCGCCACCGCCGAACCCGGCTGTGTCACCAGGCGGCCCACGTTGGCCGCTGCGCCGCCCAGCAGCCGCCGCCCGGCGCTGAACGTCGTCTCCGGCAGCTGCCGCAGGCTGTCGCGCACCAGGTCGTTGCCGCTCAGGTCACGCGGCACCGGCACCGGCGGCATCGGCCGCGGCGCCGCATCCCGCTCGGTGTCGTAGACCTGCTCGAACAGCGCGATGCCGCCCAGCCCGTCGGTGATCGCATGGCTGAGCTTGGTCGCCAACGCGGCCCGCCCGCCTTCCAGGCCCTCGACGTACACCGCTTCCCATAGGGCCCGCGAGGTGTCCAGCGGCGACTGCAGCGTGATCTCGGCCAGGTCCAGGAGCTGACGCAGCGTGCCAGGGGCGGGCAGCGCGATCCGGCGCAGATGGTAGTCAAGCTCGAAGTCGGGATCGATAACCCACCGCGGCGGCGTCGTCGGGACCGGCGGTACCACCACCTTCTGCCGCATCCTGATGATCACCCGGCTGGCCCGGTCCATGGCCTCGCGCAGCCGGCCCAGTCGGCCGGGCGGTCCAGGATTTCCAGGTTCAAGAACGCGGACCGGGTGGCCGGACGGGCCTCACCCCGGTGCATCAGGTAGTCCAGCGGGCTGAGCTCGTCGGGCTGTCCGGCAGACAGTGGCGGATCGGCCATGATGCTCCCTGATGGCGGACTGGTGGTGGAGGCGTCCTTCGCCCATTATGGTCTCAGGCAGGGTCCCGGTGCCGAGCCAGAGCAGGTGGAGTTGGGATGAGCGGCGAGGTACTCGTTGAGCGCGCAGGTGCGGTACTCCTCATCACCATCAACCGGCCGCAGGCGCGCAACGCCCTGAACGGGGCGGTGGCGGCCGGCATCCGTGACGCGGCCGACGAGCTTGACGCCGATGACGACCTGCGGGCGGGGGTGCTCACCGGGGCCGGCGGCATGTTCTCCGCCGGGATGGACCTCAAGGCCTTCCTGGCCGGCGAGGTGCCGTCCTTCCCTGGTCGCGGGCTGGCCCTCGCGGCTACCAAGGAGATCGCCTACGGTGGCGGCGACTGGCCGGCCAGCCAGCGGTGGGATGAGGCGGCCAGGGTGATGACGCCGGTCTTCACCTCGCGGGACGCCCAAGAGGGAGCCCGGGCGTTCGCCGAGAAACGCGCTCCGGTGTGGAAAGGACGTTGACGTGCGCAGGAACCTGTACGAGCCGGACCACGAGGCATTCCGAGGGGTGGTGCGGGCCTTCGTCAAACGGGAGGTCACACCCAACGCCGGGCGCTGGGAGCAAGAGCGCGGCGTCGACCGGCAGACCTGGCTGGCGGCCGGCAAGCAGTCCATCATCGGCCTCCCGGTCCCGGAGGAGTACGGCGGCGCCGGCACGGACGACTTCCGCTACCGCTGCGTGGTCATCGAAGAACTAGCCCGGGTCTGTGCGACCTCGCTCAGTTCGGGCTTCGGCCTGCAGGACGACATCGCCATCCCCTACCTCCTCGACCTGGGCACCGACGAGCAGAAAGCCCGCTGGCTGCCGCCGATGGCGGCCGGGGAGTGGATCGGCGCCATCGCCATGACCGAACCGGGGGCCGGCAGCGACCTGCAGGGCATCCGCACCACGGCGGTCCGCGATCAAGACGGCTGGGTGCTCAACGGCGCCAAGACGTTCATCACCAACGGCATCAACGCCGATCTGGTCATCGTGGTGGCGCGCACCGATCCCAACGCGGGCTCGCGCGGCATCAGCCTGCTGGTGGCCGAACGCGGCATGCCCGGCTTCACCCGCGGCCGCAAGCTGGACAAGATCGGCATGCACGCCCAGGACACGGCCGAGCTGTTCTTCGACGACGTCCGGGTGCCCGCGGCCAACCTGCTCGGCCACGAGGGCGGCGGCTTCGTGCACCTGATGGAGCGGCTCCCGCGCGAGCGGATGTCGATCGCGATGATGGCGCTGGCCGCCGTCCGGGCCGCCATCGACTGGACCGTCGAGTACACCACCCACCGCACCGCGTTCGGGCAGCCGCTGGCCGCGTTCCAGAACACCGGCTTCGAGCTGGCCACGGCGGTGACCGAGACCGACGTGCTCGAGGCCTACCTGGACAAGGCGGTGCTGGCGCTGAACGAGGGCACGCTGACGGTGGTCGACGCGGCCAAGGCCAAGCTCTGGGCGACCGAGGTGCAGCATCGCGTCCTGGACCGCTGCCTGCAGCTGTTCGGCGGCTACGGCTACATGGCCGAGTACCCGATCGCGCGCGCCTACGCCGACGCCCGGGTGCAGACCATTTACGGCGGCACCTCCGAGATCATGAAGACGATCATCGCCCGCGACGTAACCGGCCTGCGGGCCTGAGCATCTACTGATCCCGCACAGCCAGATTGTAACGCGGTGTTAGACGGAATGTTAGACGAGAGGGTCTTCGGCGGATCCGTGTCGTGTAGCGGACAGTGCTGGTGTCCGCTCTGCGGCCCGGGCTGCCGCAGGCCCCAGCGTGATGACAAGCACGATCTGGCTGGTGGCCAGAAAGGGCAGCTCGTGGATTTTCGTCCGAACACTAAATCCGTCAAGATCGCTGGTCCCGGATAGACAGAGGCGTACAGACGGCCATCTGCCGGCTCTGCGGGCACGTGGTGTTCTGCGCCAATGACAGCGGACCGAACCTGGACTACCTGCGTGACACAGAAGCCGCGACCGGGATCCTGGCCGGCAGCAGCACCGATGCGGCGATCAGCAGGAATCCCCGGCAGGACGTGCAGCACGCCCACTTGCACGCCTTCTATGTCGAACGCGATAGGACAGAGAACCATGAGTCGTCGGCGCGTCAGGGGCATCCCGTCATGGCCGAGGGTCACCGCGCGTTCAGCGCCGCCCTCGGCAGCGACGCCGTCCAGGTGGAACGGGACAGTACTAGCCTGGCCGCTGGCCTGCGCGCTGCGGCGCAGCCCTGGGGCGGTAATTACTGCTCCTGCCAGCTGGGCGTGGACGGCCCCTTGTGGGTGATGCCGGCCCAGGGACCATCCCAGGACGAGGTCAACCGGCGCCTGGCCCGGGCCGACGGCCTGCAGGCGGAGCCCGACCCGAAGCTGGGCGGGGCCATCAACCTGGTGCGGCCCAGCCTGGCCGACGCAGGGCGGCTGCATGCGGCGCAACGGGCCACAGCTGACCAGCGGGCCAGTTTCGAGACCTTCGCGGCCCGGCGCGGACTGAACCCGCAGTCGCTGGCCGCGGGTCGTGCACCCCGAACACCGCGCGTTCGGTAAAGCCCGGTCCACGCCCGGATGGCTGCCGTGCCGGGCTATCGTCAGAACCGCGAAGCACCATGCTGACTCCACCATGCTGACACCACCCCGGTGACGAGCAGGCCCTTGTTCCTGCCACCCTCTGAGACGGTGCCGATGTGACGGTGGAGCACCCGGGTTGTGGGGTTTTTGTGTTACTCGCAGGAGTCCTGGACATCATCGCTTCGGGCGCCCGGCTCCCGGACTCGGCGGGCCAACCCGGCAGCGCCCCAGGACAGGGAGCCGTACCCACGCGATCGCCACTGCTGTCTGCCAGCGGACCATCCAGATGCTTCCACCGCTATGCCCAGCAGCCACCGGACTTCATTGCACGGCGAAGCTGACCGTCAGGCCCCGGGCTCCGCCGCCCAGACCGGACGTGCGAACGCACCCAGATCAACCCGATCTGCCCGCCTCCAGCCGGCCAGACCGAAGGGACCGGTCCAGTTCAGAACGGCGGTTCACGTGCGCTTTGGTCAGGACCGTGTTTTGGGTTATGTGATCGGCGGGGCCTGTGCGGTGCCGGTTCCGGTTACGTCCCGGCGTTGCCCTGGCCGGCCGGGCCGTCAGGGTCGGTCCCGGGCGGGCGCAGGTGCGTGCTGAAGAAGGCGAGGATGCGGCGGCGGGCATCTTGCGCCGAGGCCTCATGGTATCCCGATCCCGGCATGAGCCTGCCCAGGACCGCGAACAGGACCGGCGCCTTGTCCCCGGCTGCCGCGTGGTCATTGAGGAACTCGTGCCCGGCCTGCGGGTACTCCTTCACGTCGTGTTCGACCCCCGCGGCCGTCAGCGCCTCCTCCAGGCGGGCCGCCGCTCCCCGCAGCGACCGGTCCCTGCCGCCGTAGCTCGCGACGATGGGGCACGCGCCGGTGAGGAAGCCGGCGGTGTAGGCGTGCTTGGAGGCGGTGCCGTAGTTGACGCTTGAGGCGGCGTACCCGCGGTCCGGCGCCAGCAGCAGGGCGAGCCCGCCGCCCATGCAGTAGCCGATCACGCCGGTCATGCCGGTGCAGTCCTGCCTGGCCACCAGCCACGCGCGCACGGCTTCGATGTCGGCGAACACCCCGCCGCGCCGGGCGCGCGCGTCGCGCATGATCGAGATCATGCAAGCCGCCGTCCCCCGGCCGTGGAACAGGTCCGGCGCCACGGCCAGGTATCCCGCCCCTGCCAGCCAGCCGGCCTGGTTCCTCAGGTCCTGGCTCATCCCCAGCGCATCGTGGATGACCACTACCCCGGGCCACGGGCCCGGCCCGCCCGGCACCGCAAGATAAGCCGGCCGCCCGCCTGGGCCCGGGATCATCACCTCGGCCACCGCCGTCCCCCCTTTCTCCCGTGCCCGGCCGCCCTCCGGGCGGCTTTATCCTCCCCGCGCGCGGCAGATCCCGCCAGGGCCGGACGTCCTGCCAGTCGCCGCCGGGAAAAGGACAGCTGGAATGCCCGGCGCGGGTGGTGCCGGACTGCAGCCCGCGGCCGGGCCCCAAGCCGTGACTTGCCGCCGCGGCGACCATCGCCCGGCAGCGTTCAAGCAGGTCCAGCCGTCCGGCGCGGCCCAGGAGCTGGTCGGCCGGGCCACGCGGAGCAAGGTCCAGCCAGGCAAGCTCCACGCTGGTGGCGGGCAGCAGACCAGGTTGACCACGGAGAGTAACCTGCTAGCTCTCCTACCTGAGGAACGGATCGATGCCGAATCGGCGCGTCCTTCAATGCCCGTGATGTCAAGCTGGAACCGGGCGCATATCGGCCAGTTCCGGGCAGGTCGTCGGCCTCGCCCGGGCCGGTTCAGGTCTGACCTGGCGGCTGGCGTGCAGTGCCGGGGCGAACGCGGGCACGACAGTCTGCGGGCGGCGGGATGGTGAGTCACTAGGCAGTTAGGGGGTGTATGTGGCCCGCTGCTTCGGGTGAAGTTGTCGCTAGCAGTGGCGCAGATCGGGTCGGCGGCCTGATCGACGTTGAGGTTCGGCAGCCGTGCCGGGTCGCTGCTCCGGCGGCTGGGGTCCCGCCCGTCCGGTCTGACCGCGACTGAGGAAACCGGTGCCGGCGGTCCGGCCCGGCGGGTCAGCCGGGCGGGTCCGGTCGGGCGGGTGGTGTCGTGCTGGCCGGCGGTGAGTTGCCGCAGAACGCGGCGGCGCCGCACAGGGCGGATTCGGGGCGGATCGGGACGCCATTGGTGCGCAGCACGTCGCGGACATCGATGATCAGCGGGAAGACCTCGTGGTTCCAGTCCTCGCCTTGTTCGTCCCAGGCCCGCTGCTCGGCCTCGACCGCCATCCGGTCCTCGGCGAACACGCGCTCGGTGAAGCGCCGGATGAGCGGCCAGGCCAGTTGCAGGGCGCCCGGGATCGGCGGCTTCTCGATCATGAGCAGGCCGTAGACGTGATTGGTGCGCTGCCCGGCATCCTCCGGGACGTAGGCCACCCAGAGAGAGAACGCCGGAAGTTCGGCGTTCTGGGGGACCAACTGGAGGGTCTGGTAGGGGTAGGCGGTGCGGATGGTGATGACGTCGGGCGATTTGCCGCCGCCGATGCCGTCGGCGGCGAGCAGGCCAGCGCCGCGGTTCCTCTTCCCGCCGGCATGGGTGAATAGGTACCGGGCCTCCACAGAGTGCGGGCCGGTGTCATAGCCGAGGAGCGTGGGCTGGATCTTGCCGAGGATGCCCCGGTGCAGGAACTGGTGGTTCATGTCCAGGAGATTCTCGTGCATGAACGAGTAGTGGCAGCGGACGGTGCGGGAGAACGTCATGGTCTTGTGCCTGGCGGAATCGAACTCCGGCAGCTCGGGTAGCGCTGTGGTGTCCGCCTTCTGCGGATCCCCGGGAAGACGAACACCAAGCCGTAGGCTTCGCGGACCGGATAGGCGCGGACGCCGCGCGGCGGCCGGCCGACGCCCTTGGGCAGGTACGGTATCTGCGAGATGCGGCCGTTCCCGCGGTAGGCCCAGGCGTGATAGCAGCAGCGCAGCGCGTCGCCTTCCACGACGCCCATGCTCAGCGGTACCTGCCGGTGGGCGCACCGGTCCTCCAGCGCGTACACCGTGCCGCTCTCGCCGCGATACAGCGCGATCCGCTCACCGGCGAACGTGGCAGCGAACGTCTTTTTCTTCCGGACGCTCCCGGATACAGCGACCGGGTACCAGAAATCCGGATTGATCCCGGTACGCCGCAGGTCAGCAATGGCTCCGTAATGGTGATGCCGGAACTGGTCCCGGCCACTGGCCGGTCCGGCCGCGGCTTTCCCGTCCTTGGCGGAAAGTGTCTCGGACAAGCACTTCTCCCTTGCACGCAGGTCACTGATTACAAAACGCGGGAAACGCGGGATCTCCGGTCTTAACGCATACCACGGGCGGTCGGCACCACTGGCGCGGCCTGTGCTGATGCTGCTGGGACAACTCCGTGCCTGTCACAACGAACCTGGACCCTACCGTGCCACCGCAGCCCCCCCGGTACCGGCAGCCCGCCGGCTGCCCCAACCGTGCAGAGGAACCCGTCGCCCCCGCTGATACACCGAGCCGTGAGCCTTGCGCCGCGCTGACACCCTCGCGCGGGCAGATCCGCCCGCCGCCATGACCACCCGCCAGCCCGACTGACCAGGCAGACGCGCGGAATGCGGCAAATGGGTACGTCCGCCGGATGGCGGCCAGCGAGTAAATTGGCTATACTTATAGCCATGTCAGTGTCTGAGCAGATGCCGCTTGCCGACGTCAAGAACCACCTGTCAGAGGTCGTGGACCGGCTGCAGCGAGAGCATGGCCGGGTCATCATCACACGGCACGGCCACCCCGCCGCCGTGGTCATGAGCGTGGAAGATCTCGAGTCGCTTGAGGAAACACTCGACATCATGGACAGCGCCGCACTGCTCAGCGATATCCGCGAAAGCCTCGCAGAGTTGGAAGCCGGCGAGCCAGCAGTGCTCACCAAAGCGGATGCCCTGCGCCTGATCTCTGGCCGGTGAGCGGTAGCGATTTCGCGATCGCGTGGACCGCTGCGGCACGCCGGGCACTGACCAGGCTGCCGGAGAAAGTGGCGGCCGTAGTCGTGGAGTTCCTTTATGGCTCGCTGGCCGCCAGCCCGCACCGAGTCGGCAAGCCGCTGAAACTCGGTCTCGAGGGACTGCACAGCGCCCGGCGCGGCGATTATCGCGTTATCTACCGCATTGACGACGAGCGGCGCCTGGTCACCGTCATAGCTATCGAGCACCGCTCCGACATCTACCGGCCGCAGCGACTCTAGCCGTCCGCGCAAAGGCATGACCAGACGTTAGCGGATGGTTACAGCTGCCCGGTACGCGGCATGACAGGACGATCCCCACGCTGCCCGCGAGCAGAGGAGCGTTTCCGCGGAAACGGCTTGTGAAATTATGCACGAAGCGCTTTCACCGGCCTGGCGGCCAGCGCGTCCTGTCCGCGGCATGACGTTCCCGCGCTGTCTGAGGACCGATGCGCGTCTCCGCGGAAACGGCTTGTGAAAAGTTGCACAAAGCGTTTCCGCGGAAACGCGGCATTCGTGGCGGCCCGGGGCATGACGATCAGGGTCATGCGGTGTGCCCGGCAGAAGAGTAAGCGGTGAAGCGAGCTCGTGATGAACGAAGATATGGCGAAGCATGCGCGGATGCGCCCTGGTTACCGGTATGCCGGCCGTTCCGGCGAGGCGCCGCAGGCGCCGGGTAGCCGCGTGGCGGTCCATCCGGGCGCCGCGGCTGTTGAGCAGGATAGGCCCCCGACTGCGGGATCCGATGGCGCGGTCGATGGCCCGCCCGACGGCTGGCGGCAGCGGGACCAGGACGACCTTGGTGCCTTTGCCGCACACGCGCAGCACCCGGTGGCCGTGCTCTTCTCGGTGCGGCATCACCGAACGTTCGGCGTGACCGCTAGTTTTCCACTAGCCGGAACGTCTCGGCCACCACGAGCGTGTCGTCGTCGACCGCGAATTCGGGGTCGCCCAGGGCTTCCCGCATTTCCGCTGAGTGCCAGAATCGCTCGTGCCCGGTCCGCCATTCTGCGACCGAGGTATATCCCTCACCCTCGCCCAGCGCGTGAGCCAGGTCCACATCGCCCAGGCGGATCACCCGCACCGCGGTCGTCTCGATCACCGCGACCGGCTCGCCAGCGGAGTCGACCACCGCTTGCCGCTGTCCAGGGCGAGGCAGCAGGTCGCCGTCATTCTCGTAATCTGCCATCAGGCCGGTCGTCGTGGTCTTGCCACCCGCCACGATCGCGGCGACGAACTGATCGCGCAGTGGTCCCGGGAAGGCAAACTCCGCGGCCGGCAGATCCTCGGACGGCATGGGTGAAAGCCCAACGATCTTCGATAGCGGGGGGTTACTAGGGCGTGGCGTGATCTGCCGCGCGATGAGTTCGGGCCGTGGCAGACGGTGTGGAAGCGTCACCGCCGCTACGCCGGTGACGGCACCTGGGATCGCGTCTTTACGCGGGTGCTGGCCGAAGCGGACGGCGTCGGGAAGATCGACTGTGCCGTGCTCACACTCTGCGCGATCCTCACCTGGCTACGCACATAAGGGAGCCGCGGCCTGGCTTTTCGGCTCATACCGCATCGCCACCGCCCCCGAGCCGAACTCCAGCCGGCTCACGAGCCTCAGATCGACATGCCTCGATAGCCCCGCGAACAACGTCGGCCCGTGGCCCGCCAGCCTGGGCTGCACCACGAACTCGTACTCATCGATCAATCCCAGCTCCGCCAGCGCCAGCGGAAGCTTCACGCCGCCCGCGAGCAGTCCTTTACCCGGCTCTCCCTTGAGCTGCTGAACGGCCTTTCCCAGATCCCCGCGCACGAGCTCCGCGTTCCAGCCGACCCGGTCGAGGGTGCCCGACACGACGTACTTCCTGGCCGCGTCGATCGTCCGGGCGAAAGGTTCCATCCAACCGGGCCTCGCTCCCGCCGGCGCCGGGAGCCGCCACGCTGCCTCCATCATCTCGTAAGTCACCCGGCCAAACAGGAGGGCATCGGCCCGGACGAGGTTCTCGACCGCGTGACGATGCAGGTCTTCGTCCGCGACCATCGCACGATGATCGCAGCACCCATCCACGGTGACGTTGATGGAATACCTCAGGGGTCGCATTGCGCAAGAGTACCGATTCGGCAGTGAGCGCGGACTCCACGGAGCCGTCTTGCGAGCCATCACACTCTGGCTGAGCGCATTAGGCGACACGCCCTGGCTGCAGGCCGGGGTGCCCGCGGCCGGCGCAGCCATGACACCCTGGTCACGGCGATGAATTCCGCCCGGGCACGACGTCCACCCAGGAAGAGCGACCGCGAAACCGGTACAGGAGAACGCTGATGCCCCAGACCGAACCGACCGCAGAACTCAACGCAGGGTTCAGCGAGCCCGGCGCCGCAGCCCGACCGTGGGCCGAGGTAGCCGAGGCTCTGTCGAACTCCGAGATGTTCTGGCTGTCCACCGTGCGCCGTGACGGGCGGCCGCACGTCACGCCTCTCCCGGCCATCTGGCTCGACGGAACGCTTCACTTCTGCACCGGCTCCCATGAGCAGAAGACCAAAAACCTGCAGTCCAACCCCCGATGCATTCTCACTGCAGGCGCCAACCAGTTCCGATCCGGGCTCGACGTGGTAGTCGAGGGAAGCGCCGCCCGCATCACCGGCCCGGCCCAGCTTGAACGCCTGGCGGCGATCTGGAAGTCCAAGCTCGACTGGGACTTCCAGGTCACCGACGACGGGTTCCGCGACCCCGCCGACAGGACCGGACTCGTCTTCGGCGTCGAACCGGCCAAGGTCCTCGCGTTCGGCAAGAGCCCCTACAGCCAAACCCGGTACCGCTTCACCACCTGACACAGCCGCCTCAACCGCACGTCCGCAAAACCCAGGCATCGACGCGCAATGTGCAAAGGTGAGGTGCGGCTTGCCCGTCCAGCGTGCCCAGGTTCATCACGGTGGTGATCGCGCGTCCCATCCGCTTCGCCGTGCTATCCCGAATGCCAGATCGTCATCAGTATGCTGGCATGCTTGCAGACGTGAAGGACCTGGTAAGGCTGCTCCGGCGGATCGCGGTCACCGTTGCGGGCATCGTGATCTTCGCCGTCGGGGCGGTGCTTCTGGTCGCACCCGGGCCTGGCTTGCTGGTCATAGCGCTCGCGCTGTCCGTCTTCGCCGTCGAGTACCGGTGGGCCAGACGCTATCTCGCGGCCGTGCAGGCACGCGCCCGCTCGGCGGCCCTCAAGGCCGCAGCCAGCCGCGTTTCCACCGCCTGTACCGTTCTTTTCGGCGTTGGCGCCGTCGGCCTCGGCGCTGTGCTGGTATGCACGGACCTCCTGCCATTTTCCGGCGTGGCAACCGGCGTGGGCGTGGCCATCGGGGGCCTGACCGTGCTGGTGACCATCGCATACAGTGTCCGGGAATCGCGACGGTGCGAGAACACCGCAGAGGACGAAGACGCCGGATAGGCCCGGAGGCACCACGCGCGAGTGGACCACCCAGCCACGGCCGTGGCCGCGTCGGATGAGCCGACAGCCGAACCAGACGATCCAGCGGCTGAGCAGAACCGGGGCCTTCGCAGCCTTCGCGCCCCCCGACACCGTAGGCCGTCGACGCCCGCGATTACCGCCTGGCCTGTGGCATAGTCGCCAGGCTCCCGATAGCAGGCTGTGGATTATCTCTGACCACCGGCGTTCCCCTGCTCTTCATCGAGCGCGTCCACTGGAGGCACTTCGGCTGGGAGGACGATGGAAGACAAAGGCCTGACCCTTGCGGGGGTGATCGGCCCGGCCGTCGGGGCGGTGGTGGGTGAGCCTGCTGAGCGCTGCTGCTCGACGGGCAGCGGTGGGAGGCGGTCCGCGAGGACGTGCTGGCTGGGCTCAGTCTCACCGACCCGGCGCCGGCGCACCTGGCCCGTCAGCTGATCACGCTGGACGCGGCGTGGAAGCAGACCGCAGCCCGCGTTGGGGAAGCCGGCGACGACGCGCGGGCCAGGGTCGTGCCCGGCCCGAATGGCCGCGCCCGGCTGGTCGTCGACCACCTTGACGCGCTCGGCGAACCCGACAGCCTGGTCTGGCTGCGTGCGACGGCGCAGACGATGATGCCGCGCGTCGACCTGCCTGAACTGCTGCTGGAGGTGCACGCCTGGACCGGGTTCCTGGACGCTTACACCCACCTCGCGGACGTCCCGGCGCGCACCAAGGACCTCTCGGTGAGCGTGGCGGCGCTGCTGGTGGCCGAGGCCTGCAACGTCGGGCTGACCCCCGTGATCAAGCCCGGTGAGCCGGCGTTGAGCCGCGCCCGGCTCGCGCACGTGGACCAGTACTACGTGCGCGCGGAGAACCATGCCGCCGCCAGCGGGGTGCTCATCGGCGCACAGGCACAGATCCCGATCGCGCGCGCCTGGGGCGGTGGGCTACTCGCCTCGGTCGGCGGGCTGCGGTTCGTCGTGCCCGTTCGCACCATCAACGCCGGCCCGTCGCCGAAGTACTTCGGCTGCAAACGCGGCATCAGCTGGCTCAACGCGGTCAACGACCAAGTCGCCGGCATCGGGCAGATGGTGGTGCCCGGCACCCGCGTGACTCGCTGTTCATCCTGGACACCCTGCTCAACCTCGACGCCGGTCCGAAGCCCGGGGTCGTGGCCACCGGCAACGCCTCCTGCAGCGACATGGTCTTCGGCGTGTTCGCGATTCTGAACTACCGCTTCGCGGACCTGCCCGATCAGCGATACTGGCGCGCGGCGCTGCCCGAACCGCTACCGGCCAATGTCGACCTGTCACCCGGGCAGCAGGCGATCGGCGGCTACGGCCCGCTGGAGCCGACCGCCCGCAACACGGTCAACGTCGCCAAGATCGCCACCCAATGGCCAGACATGCTGCGCGTGGCCGGGTCGCTGGTCACCAACCAGGTCCGCGCCTGCGACTTGTTGCGGATGTTCGGCCGCGACGGACACCCCACCCCGCTCGGGCAGGCGTTCATCGAGTACGGCCGGATCGCCAAGACCCTGCACCTGCTCGCGCTCGCCGACCCCGTTGACGGCAGCTGCCAGCGGCGGATGAACCGGCAACTCACCGTGCAGGAATCCCGCCACCGCCTCGGCCGCAAGATCTGCCACGGCCACCGCGGCCAGATCCGGCAGGCCTACCGCGAAGGCCAAGAAGATCAGCTCGCCGCCCTCGGCCTGGTCCGCAACGCCGTCGTGCTGTGGAATACCCGTTACCTCGACGCCATCGTGGAGAGCCTGCGCGGCAGCGGCCAGCCCGTGCGCGACGAGGCTGCCGCCCGGCTGTCCCCGCTCGGGCACGCGCACCTCAACTGCCTGGGTCGCTACGCCTTCACCACCCAGCCGCCTGCAGAGCTGCGGCCGCTGCGCGACCCGAACGCACGCGATGGCGAGGACGACGGAGAGTTCTGACGTCGCCCGCAAGGGGATCCAGGCGCGGGACGTGTGATTTGTCATGGCCGGCCCGGGCGGATGTCACCGGGACTGGTGATGGCGGGCACGGGCGGGAATCCCGGTTCGCCGCGATGCTGGACCTATGAGCCCGGGCTCATCCCGGGACGTGACTGAACGGAGTCTGCCATGAAGAACCCGCAACGCGCTGGATCTCAGGATGATCGTGCCGGTACTGCCCGGATGCGCCGCTGGACCGAGGAGAAGCCCAGCGTGCGCCTGTTGCTGGTGGCGTTCGTTCTTGTCCTGACCGGGGCGCTGGTGTGGGACGGGTGGTTCGCGTCCGCCAGCCAGAATGCCACGTGGTCCTGGGTGCTGATGACCATCACCATCGCCGCCGCGACCGCCTCCAGCATCCGGGGGTCTCGGATGTCACGATCCCGCTGACGGGTCCGGAGGGATGCTGGCTGACATGAACGACAACGGCGTTATCACGGTCAGGGACTTGCGGCGGCGCTACGGCGGCCCGGGTGGCCGGGGTTTTGATGCGGTCCGGGGGGTCACCTTCTCGGTGCGCCGCGGGGAGCTCTTCGCGTTGCTGGGCACCAACGGGGCCGGGAAGACCTCGGCGATGGAGGTGCTGGAGGGACTGGCGCCCCCGGCCCGGGGCGCTGTCCGGGTGCTGGGCTGTGACCCCTTGCGGGAGCGGGCCCTGGTCCGGCGCCGGATGGGGATCATGCTGCAGGAGGGCGGGTTCCCGTCGGATCTGACCGTGGCGGAGACCGGCCGGATGTGGGCCGGGACACTCAGTGCGCCCCGGCCGGTGGCCGAGGCGCTGGGCCTGGTCAGCCTCGGGCACCGCGCGGGGTGGTCTTGGCGCCAGCGGGGCCCATGACTTCGGCGCAATGCTCCTGACGGGGCTGACGGCGTTCGCGCTGCTGATTGCCGTGTACTACAACCTGGTGACGGCGATGGTGGCACGCCGCGAGGAGCTCGTGCTCAAGCGGCTGCGCACGGGCGAGGCCACCGACGGCGAGATCCTCGCGGGGACCGCCGCGCCCGCCATCGCGATCGCCTGGGCGCAGATCGCCGTGGCCGCGGTCGCCGCCGTCGCGGTGCTCGGCCTCAACCCGCCCGCCAACGCCGCGCTCGTACCGGTTGCGCTCATCCTGGGGACTGCGGTGTTCGTGCTGCTGGCCGCGGTCACCGCTGCGGTGACCCGCACCGTGCAGCTGGCGCAGGTCACGACGATGCCGGCACTGTGGCTGCCGCTGGTGTTCAGCGGCCTGCTGTTCCCGCTGGCGATGCTGCCCGAGCCGCTGCGATGGGTCGCGGAGGCGCTGCCGCTGACGCCGGTGGTGGAACTGCTGCGGCTCGGCCTGACCGGAACTACTGCCGCCGGCGGTCATCACCTCGGCCTTGCCGCGAGCTTCGGCGCGGCAGCAGCCCCGGTCCTCGTGCTCGCGGCATGGACCATCGCGGGCGCATGGGCTGCGCGACGCTGGTTCCGCTGGGAACCACGGCGCTAAGCAAGCGTGACAGGCTGGAGGGGTGACGGTGATGTGGCGGCGATGGAACGAGCGGGGCAGTCTCGGGTGGTTCGAGTTGCGGACCAGGGCCAGCGTGTACGTGCTGCTCGCCGCCGTGCCGGTGCTCGCGGTGGTCCTGGCCGCCGGGCAGCGCCAGGTGCGGGGACCCGGCCTGGCCGTTTTCCTGCTGCTGTCCGTGGCGCAGGCAGGCGTCTGCATCGCGTTGCTGCACGCGGGCCTGGGCCGCTACCTGGCAGCGGGACCGCCGCCGAAGAGATGGCTGGTCGCCTCAGCCGCCGCGCTGACCGCGGCCGGCGTGCTCGCCGGAGCGGCGGCCTTCCCGGCCTTCACCCAACCCTCCGGGACCGAGGTCCCGGTGAGCATGCTGGTAGCCATGCTCTTCGGCGGCGCCCTGATTGTGGCGCTCACGCCTCTGCTCAGCCTGCGCGCGCTGCTCGCCCTGGTCCTGGTGAGCGCGGCCGCGGCCAGCGGCTTGACCGCGAGCGTCGGCCGGGCCGGCGCTGGCGCCTACGGGCAGGACCTCATCTGGGCATCCCTGTTCTACGCCTTCATCGTCGGCGTCGGCGTGCTCACCTGCCGCTCGTCCGCGTCGACGCTGCGGATCATGTCGGAGCTCGACCGGTCGCGGACCGCGCACGCCCGCCTGTCGGTCGCCGAGGAGCGGCTGCGTTTTGCCCGCGACCTGCACGACGTGCTCGGCCGGAACCTGTCCCTGATAGCCGTCCAGAGCGAGCTCGCCGCGGAGCTGGCGCGCCGGGGCGACAAGGACGCCGCCGGGCAGATGCTCCAGGTGCGCCAGGTGGCCCATGAGTCGCTGCGGGAGATGCGCGCGGTCGTCAGCGGATACCGCACCGCGGACCTGGGCACCGAGCTGGTCGGCGCGCAGGATGTCCTGCGTTCCGCGGGGATGAGCTGCCGCGTCATCGGCGACGCGGCGGGCCTTCCTGCTGACGTGCAGGCCGCCCTGGGCTGGGTGGTCCGCGAGGGCACCACCAACATCATCCGCCACAGCGACGCCACCGCCTGCACGATCGAGCTTCACATCCTGGATTCCCCGGGCGCCCCGCGCGCGGTGACGCTCCGCATGGACAACGACCGCGTGCACACGCCGGCCGCCGGATCTGGCGGCAGCGGGCTGGCCGGGCTCGGCGAGCGGCTGGCCGGCCTGGGCGGCAGCATCACGACCGGGCATCCCCGCAACGGCCACTTCCGGCTGGAGGCCAGCCTGCCCGCCTGCGGCGCCGCAGCGGTGCCGCCCGGCCCGGGCCAGCGCGGCACCGGTGTCACACCAGAGACGCCCGCGCCGTGATCCGCGTGCTCCTCGCCGACGACGAGAACCTCATCCGCACCGCGCTGGCCTCCCTGCTGGCGATCCAGGACGACCTGCAGGTCGTGGCCCAGGCCGCCTCCGGCGACGAGGCCCTCGCGATGGCCCGCCGGCACCGCCCGGACGTGGCCGTGCTGGATCTGCAGATGCCCGGCCTGGACGGGATCGCCGTCGCCGAGCAGCTGGTCACCGAGCTGCCCGCCTGCGGCAGCCTCATCCTGACCAGCTACGGACGGCCAGGGCATCTCAAACGGGCCCTCGCCGCCGGCGTCCGCGGGTTCCTGCCCAAGACCGTCTCGGCCCAGGTCCTGGCCGACGTGGTCCGCACCGTTCACCGCGGCGGCCGCTACGTCGACCCCGAACTCGCCGCCGACGCCATCAGCGCCGGCGACAGCCCGCTCACCCCCCGCGAAGCCGACGTCCTGGAACTCGCGGCAGGCGGCGCCCCCGTCGATGAAATCGCGAAACGCGCGGCCCTGACCCCCGGCACGGTCCGCAACTACCTCTCCTCCGCAGCCGCCAAGCTCGGCGCCGCCAACCGCCACGAAGCGGTCCAGCTCGCCCGCTCCCGCGGCTGGATCTGACAGCCCACCCGACCGCATCCCCTGCACATACCGGATTGCCGTCTCTGCCGTGATCGGGGAAGGCCAGGGCCGCAGCGAACAGACCACACGCCCATCCGCCTCCGGGACGATCCGCCCGGCCGCCCCTGCCGCGTCGAAGCGGGCGCTGGCGGCGGCGTCCGCGGCCGCCAGCAGGAAGGCACGGATGATCTCGGCGATCGGGCAGAGATCCTCAGTACTCTCAGCGGGCTGCGCGCCTGGATCGTTCCGGCCCGGCCGCCTGGCTCGCAAAGATCTTATTGAGCAATCATTGAGCTATCAGAGCCTGCTTTGCTGTCGTGCCCGATAATGCGGGTTAGGTGCGAGATCGCGGGTCACTGCAGTACCCGGGGAGGGTGACGTGAGCACACAGGGCGAGCCTAGCGCCTATGCTCTGCTGGCCGACGGCACGACGATCGAGATCCGGCCTGCCCGGCCTGGGGACTTCGCGGCGGTGCGGGACCTTCACGCCAAGATGTCCCCGGACAACCTTTACCTGCGCTTCTTCAGCCTGAGCCCGGTAGCGGCGGAGCGGGAGGCGCGCCGGATATGCCGTGAGCCCGGGCCGGACCACGCTGCGCTGCTCGCCGTGCTGGACGGCGAGGTGGTCGGCTGCGGCACTTACGAGCGCTACGACGCCGGCTCGGTTTCCGCGGAGGTCGCCTTCGCGGTCGCCGATGACATGCACCGCCGTGGCGTCGGCACGCTGCTGCTGGAGCACCTGGTCTCGCTGGCCCGCGGCCGCGGGTGCCGCGCCCTGACCGCGGAGACGCTGAGCGAGAACGCGGCCATGCTGCGGGTGTTCGCCGACGCCGGGCTGCAGGTGCACCGGACGTTCGCGGATGGTGTGTACGACCTGACGTTCCCGCTGCCCCGCGACGAGGCCGACGCTGCCCTTGGCACCTACCGGGACACGGTGGCCGAGCGGGAGCGGTCGGCCGATGTGGCCAGCATGCGGCCTGTGCTGACCCCGGCCTCGGTCGCGGTCATCGGCGCGAGCCGGCGCCCCGGGTCGGTCGGGCGGGTCATCTTGCGGAACATCGTGACCGGCGGCTTCTCCGGCCCGGTGTATGCGGTCAACCCGGCTGCGGCCGAACTGGACGGCGTGCCCTGCCTGCCGTCGGCGGCCGCGCTGCCCGAGCAGGTCGACCTGGCGGTCATTGCGACGCCGGCGGCTGCCGTGCCCGGGATCGCCGGGGAATGCGGGCGGCGCGGGGTCAAGGCCCTGGTGGTGCTCGCGGCGGGACTTGACGGCGCGGCGCGCGCGGAGGTGCTGGGCACCTGCCGCCGCTACGGCATGCGGATGGCGGGTCCGGCCTCCTTCGGCGTCGCCAGTCCCGGTGTGTGCCTGGACGCGACGTTCGCGGCCCGCCATCCGACGGCGGGAAGCGCCGGCCTGGCGTTCCAGTCCACCGGCGGCATGGGCTTCGCCCTGGTGGAGCACCTGTCCCGGCTGGGTGTCGGGATCTCCTCCCTGGTCTCGCTGGGCGACAAGGACGACGTAAGCGGCACCGACATGCTGCAGTGGTGGGAGTCCGATCCGGTGACGAAGCTGGCGCTGCTGTACCTGGAGTCGGTCGGGAACCCGCCCAAGTTCGCCCGCACCGCCCGCCGGGTGGGTCGCAGCATGCCGGTCCTGATCGTGAGTGTGGGCCGGTCCGCGGCGGCCGGCGCCTGGCCGGGGCCCGCGCCAAGGCGGCGGCTACGCCGCTGCTCACCAGGCAGGCCCTGTTCGAGCAGGCCGGGGTGATCGCCACCGCGAACCTCGGCGAACTGCTCGACACCGCGGCCCTGCTGGCCTCGCAGCCGGCTCCCGCCGGGCCCAGGGTCGCCGTGGTATCCAACACCCGCGGCGCCGCCGTGATCGCCGCCGACGCGTGCGGCGACGCGGGCCTGCAGGTCGCCAGCCTGGCCGCCGGCACCCGGCGGAAGCTCCGGGACCTGCTGCCCAGCGAGGCCATGGTGGCCGGGCCGGTCGACACCACCCTGCTGGCCGGCCCCGGGGTCTTCCGGCAGTGCCTGGAGCTGGCCGGCGCCGACCCGGGTGTCGACGCGGTGCTGGCGCTGACCGCCTCGAGCGCGGGCAGTGACCTGGTTCCCGAGATACCCGCCGCGCGGCTGCCGGTGCCGGTCGCCGCCGCGGTGCTGGACCAGGTGGAAGTGGTCCGGCTGCTGCGCGGCCCGGACGCGGATTCCCCCGCCGTCCCGGCCTACGCCTACGCCGAGTCCGCCGCCCACGCCCTCGCCCACGCCGCGCGCTACGGCATGTGGCGGGCGACCCCGCCGGGAAGCGTGCCCGACCTCGACGGCCTGCGCCAGGACCGGGCGCGGGAACTGGTCGCGGAATTCCTGGCCGGCAAGCCGGCCGACGGCTGGCTGCCGCTGGACGCGACCGTGGAACTCCTCGCCTGCTACGGGGTGCCGCTGGCCGACAGCATCGGGGTCGTCACCGAGGACGCCGCCGTCGCGGCGGCGGCCCGGTTCGGCGGCCCGGTCACGCTCCGGGCGGACGTGCCCGGCCTGGTGCGCGCGCGCGGCGCCGGCGCCCTGCTGATCGACCTGCACGGCGCGGACGCGGTCCGGCGCGGGTTCCGCTCACTGGCGGAGACCTTCGGCCGCCGGCTGGCCGGTGTCATCGTCAAGCCGATGGTCACCGGCGGCGTCGAGCTGATGATCAGCATGCTGCAGGAACCAGCTGCCGGCCCGCTGGTGCTGTTCGGGGCCGGCGGCGCGGCCGCCGATGCGCTGGCGGACCGCGCGGCGCGGCTTGCCCCGCTGACCGACTCCGATGCCGGCGAGCTGATCCGGTCCATCCGCGCCGCCCCGCTCCTGCTCGGGCGCCCCGGCGCTCCGGCCGTTGATCTCGGCGCGCTGCGGGACCTGCTGCTGCGCGTCTCCCGGATGGCCGATGACCTGCCGCAGATCGCCGAGCTCGAGCTGAGCCCGGTCTTCGCCCGCCCGGACGGCGTGCAGGCCGTCGATGCCCGGATCCGCCTCCGGGCCGCCGAGCCCGCCGACGCCTACCTGCGCAAACTGCCCTGACAGACAGGTCACCGCCCATCACCCGATACCGATCTCCCGGAGCCAGGCGATCTCTGCGGCATCGGTGGATGATTGCCGCATGACTGCGTGGTCTGGGCTCCCGGTCGGCTATTCGCCGTTCGTCGTCTGCACGGCCGGTCACGCCTGGCGCTGGTGTCGCGCGGTGCGGCGTACAAGTTCAGTGATGGGCATGTCGATGTGTGTGGGATGTCTCAGATTATGGTCATACATAGCTAGCACGAGGGCGAGGCAACCAACCGTGCCGTCTCACCGAGATGAGGCACCCGCACCACTGACCTGGTTGGACAGCACCTACGGCTTGCGGACTTGCCTCATGATCGGCGAGACGAACGACGGCGCCGACTGTCTCACGTACTTGAGGCACCGCAGGTGGAAGCGCTCGCCATGCCTCACGATCAACGAGACAGGACATTTGCGCTGGTTCTGGCTGCAGTAGCAGACGTCCCGCGTGTCCTGCCGACAGAAAAATCAGCGGGCCCGCACCTCCGGTGAGCCCCGCTGCACCGCAGGCCAGGGACCCGGGAGGACGGGCGCGCCGACTTGCAGGCGGGGGTTCTGTCGCCTTCCGCGATCACCTACGTCGTTCGCTTGGGTATTCGAATTATTCCCTGAGCGTCGTATAGTCCGGCGCGCCGTGATACTGTGAAAGGGCAACTCGAGATGAGATGAACGCGATGCCATTCAGATCAGCGCCGTCACGAAGAGCGTATACCGCGACACAATCCGAAATCGCCATCAGCCGCGTGCTCGCTGACATGGGAAGCGCCGACCAGCTCGCTCACGCCGACCCCGCCCTCCGCGTTGCCTGCCCGTCCTGCGAAGCGCTCAGCCATCAGCGATGCCTGGAGCGAAATCCCAAGGTCTATGTCGCGCCTCACGCCGGGCGTGCCGCGCTCGTCACACGCGCCGCCACCCATGACTGCGGAGGATGACCGCGTGCCCTGCACGCTGCACGTGGCCTGGGACGAACGGCTGGCTGCCTATGACTTCGGGCCCGGCCATCCGATGGCGCCGGTCCGGGTCGAGCTGACGATCGAACTGGCCCGCGCGTTCGGCCTGCTCGCCAGGGCCGGGGTGTCAGTCGAGCGGGCGGCGCCGGCCACTGACGTGCAGCTGGAGATGGTGCACGTCGGGCGCTATATCGCGGCGGTGCGGCTGGCCGGCGGCCCGGACCCGGACTCCTCGATTCTGGGTTTCGGCCTCGGCACCGCGGATGACCCGGTGTTTCGCGGGATGCATGACGCGTCGGCGCTGGTGGCGGGCGCGACCCTGGCCGCGGCCCGCGCGGTCTGGACCGGCGCGGCGCAGCACGGCGCGAGTATCGCGGGCGGCCTGCACCACGCGATGCGGGAAAGCGCGAGCGGCTTCTGCGTGTATAACGACCCGGCGATCGCGATCGCCTGGCTGCTGCTGGCAGGCGCGGAGCGGGTCGCCTACGTCGACATCGACGTGCACCACGGCGACGGGGTGCAGGCGGCGTTTTATGACGATCCGCGGGTGCTGACGATCAGCCTGCACGAGGATCCGGCGACGCTGTGGCCCGGCACCGGGTGGCCGTCCGAGACGGGCGGGCCGGGGGCGGCGGGATCGGCGGTCAACGTGGCGCTGCCGGCCGGGACGACGGACGCCGGGTGGCTGCGGGCCTTCCATGCCGTCGTGCCGCCGCTGCTGCGGGCGTTCCGGCCGCAGATCCTGGTCAGCCAGCACGGCTGTGACACGCACCGGCTCGACCCGCTGGGCGGCCTGGAGTTGTCCATCGACGCGCAGCGCGCAGCGGGCGCCGCGATCCACGACCTGGCCCACCAGGTCACCGGCGGCCGCTGGCTTCTCACCGGCGGAGGCGGCTACGAGCCGCTCCAGGTCGTGCCCAGAACCTGGGCGCACCTGCTCGCCGAAGCCGCCGGATATCCGATCGACCCCCAGGCGCGCATCCCGGCCGCCTGGCGCGAGTACGCATACCGCCGCACCGGCGGCCAGGCACCCGAGCTGATGACCGACGGGGCCCAGGCGCAGTACACCCGCTTCGAGTCCGGATACAACCCTGCAGACCGCGTCGACCAGGCCATAATGGCAACCCGCACGGCCGTCTTCCCCGAGAACGGGCTCATGCCGCCGCCCTAGCCAGCCGGACCCCGGCCTCGTCCCAGGCAGGCGCCCTGCCACCGCTCTGGCCATCTGAGCACCCGAGAATCTGGTGGCCCCCGGTCACCAACCTTGATGTCATCGCAGGAGTACCCGGCCTCACCGCCAGCCCGATCGTCGGCGTCCCCATGCTCGTGCCGGGCAGCCAGGGATAAGCCCGGTCCCGAAGAGCCCTCAGGCAAGAGCTGAAGGGGTCTGTCAAGATATCTTGACGGGATGGCTAGTCCGCCCCGGCCGCCGGGACGAGGCACCCAGGCACGGGTCGATCGGCTTGATCCGGCGGTGGATCGAGTCGGTCAGTGACACCCTCAAAGGCCAGCTCGACCTGGAGCGGCACGGCGGCCGCACCACGGAGGGCGTCTACGCCCGCATCGCCCAGCGGCTGCTTGCCATGGCCACCGCCATCTGGCACAACTGGGCCGACAGCACGCCCGCCAAGGGATCGCTGATCGCTTATGACAACTGAACCCATAAGGAATCATTCATCCAGGTCGGGCGGGTGCTCGCTGGTCGGCTTGCCAGCCGCACTCCAGTGCTATCTGAACGGCCTTGCGGTTAACCCGCCCGGCCAGACTGGTGTCAGGATGGCAGCTGGTCCGGCTGGCGGTGGCGCCGCGCGGCATCCTCGACGCCGAGCAACTCGCCTCCTGCGAGCCGCCGGCTCTCGGCGGCGCCGCCGCTCCAGTCCAGCTCGTTGAACGACCTGATCAGCGAGTAGATGACCGGGAACAGCGGCCGGACTGGCGCGGCGGCCGCCGTCAGGATGCGGAGCGCTGGCAGCGGCATTGAGCGGAACTTCACCGTCTCATCCCGGGCGGCCGTCCATCGCCTGATGACATCGGGGAAGCTCATCGTCTCCGGCCCGAACAGGTCGTGCACCCGGCCCGAGGGCCCGAGTTCCGCCGCGCAGCGCGCCGCGATCTGCCCGAGGTCATGCACCGAGATGGGGGATGTCGGATGCGGGAAGCCGCCGGCCAGGTTCGCGACGCCGTTGCTGACGAAGTCACCGGCGATGCTCTCCGTGAAATTGGACGGCCGCAGGATCGTGAACGGCAGGCCCGACGCACCCAGCGCCGCCTCGGTCAGCCGCTTGGCGGCGAACGGCCTGGCGTAGGGCGCCCGCTCGGCCATGAGCGCGGACAGGTACACCACGTGCGGCGCCTGGCCGGCCGCCACGGCCGCCTCGATCAGGTTGCGGTTACCTGTGACCTCGACGGCCTCGATCGTGGCCGGCCGGGTCCGCAGGTCATGGCCGACGCCGACGCAGTTGACGATTCCGGTGACACCGTTGAGCGCGGCGGCCAGCGTATCCGGCCTGGTGATGTCGCCGGGGGCAAGCTCGCAGCCCGCGGGCACGACCGGCGCGGCGACCCGGTGCGGCCGCATGAGAACCCGCACGGGCATGTTCCTGGCGACGAGCGCGCTGACGGCCGCCGCTCCGGACTGGCCTGTCGCGCCGATGACAAGAATCACGTGGATGCCTCCTGAACTCAGCCTGACGCTATCGAGGCCGTCGTGGCGGATCTGCGCCTGGACGCCGCCGTTTGTGTCCTGGCCGCCAGAGTTTGAAGATCACCCGGCGTCTGGGATAAGAGTGAACCCATGGACGCACTCGCCGACGTCCTGTCGGCAGCCCGGCTCGGCGGCGCGGTCTTCGCCCGCACCACCCCGCGAGCTCCGTGGGGCCTGGCCTTCGACGCCGCCCCGATGGCCGACTTTCACCTCGTCGTCCGCGGCAGCTGCTACCTGAAGCTGGAGTCGGCAGCTGATCCGGTGGAACTGCACCAGGGCGATCTCGCGCTCGTCTGCCACGGCTCGCCGCACATGATCAGCAACCCCGAGCGGGCGCGGCCGACGCCGTTCGGCCAGATACTCGCGCGTCACGTCGATCCCGCCGCCGATCTCGTGTTCGGCGGCGACGGGGCAACGAGTACGCGACCGCGCCCGGCCGCTACCGCCGCCAGCACCGCGGCACCTGAGACCGTCGCCGGCGTGTCGGTGGGGTTCGTCTGGCGCACCGCCCTGCGGCCCGGGAGCGGCGTTCATGTGCGGTGCGCTGGCCAGGCGTGAGTGTCGTGCTTCTCATGACGATCCCCGGGCTGGTTCTCGGGCTGGTTGCGCTCACGGTCCTGGACCGGCTCGGGCTGTGGGTACACGACCGGAGCGGGCTCCCCGGAATACCGCGGCGTTACGCGCGGCGAACTCAGCGAAGCTCGTCGCGGGCCTGCCCAGCAGGGCGGGCGTGACGGCGGACAGCACGGATTCCTTGCCCGCCCGGCGCTCGGCGAAGAGCTCGGCCAGGGCGTCCGCGAGGTACGGCGGCATGCCCGCGTTCAGCTGTGCCTGCCTGGCCGCCTCGGGCGGTACGTCGACGTATGCGATGGCCGTGCCCGTCGCCTCCGACAGGATCGCCGCGACCTCGGCCATGCTCAGCGCCTGGGGCCCGGTGATCGGGTACGTCTGGTTGTCGTGTCCCGTGCCGAGCAGGACCTGAACGGTGACGGCCGCGATGTCGGCGGTGTCGATCGAGGCGATGCGCTGGCCGGCCATCGGCAGCCGTAGCTGGTGCCGGGCGACGATGTTGGGGACCTGGCGGAAGTAGGCCTGCATGAACTCCCCGGCTCGCAAGTTGGTGAAGGTCATCCCGGACGCGGCCAGGTGCTCCTCGATCTCGCCGTGCATGCGGGCGAAACGGAACGGCGAGTCGAGCTCGGGCATGATCCCCGACAACTTGACGATGTGGCTGACGCCGGCCTTCGCCGCAGTGTCGATAAAGCTGGATCGCACGTTGGCCATCGACGCGTCGGCCGAGGAAATGAGCACCGCCTGGCCGACGTCGCTGAGGGCCGGCCCGAGGGTCCCCGGACGGCCCAGGTCGCCGGTGACGACCTGGACGCCGGGTAGCACGGCGAGCTGCGGCGCGCGGCCGGGATCGCGCACCAGCGCGCGCACCGGGACCTGCTCGCCGATAGCTGCCGGACCACCTCCCCGCCCACCAGGCCGGAGGCTCCCGTAACCAGGATCATGGCCACGTCAGCCGCTCGCGCCTAGCTGCCGCATCATGGCGGCGACGTCGATCAGGCTCCAGTGCTCGCAGATCATGCCGTCCTCGGTGAACCGGCAGAAATCGGCACGCCGATCCCCGGCACGATCTTGATCGCGCCTTCCGGCAGCCACGGCAGCGGCAGCTGACCCAGCCGCACCGCCAACCACCTCCCGGATCCCTCATGCACTGGTGTAATTCTATCGGGAGCGGGGCAGGCAGCACTGCAAGTGTCGGATTTCGGTAATCCGTCAGCCCCGGCTGGCCGATGGTCTCGATCGTCACCTGCCCGAAGGGGCCTCCAGGCGAGTGGATCTCCACCCGGTCATCGAACCAGGCGACGCGAACCGGAGCGTTGCTTGCCTCGTAAGTCCTGTGCAACAGCGCGTTCCTGAGCAGTTGCTGAAGTGCCTCAAATGGAACGGACGATTTCCGCTGTTCTCTTGGAAGACCTGCAAACTGCACAACCGTATCGATATTAGCGCGGAGGATCTCCTCCACGTCCAGCACCGTGTCTTGGATCGTGCCGGATATGCGGTGCTCGCTAAGTATCGGATCACTTAGCTGTGCACCGTCAAATCGGAGGAATTGTACGTATGAACCTGGCAGGTGCGCCTCCGGCTCGTGGCCGATTAGGAGCAGTCCCGTGGGGGTGGGCTGAAGCTCTGAGGATGTGACCAGCCGGAGCGACGCTAGCTGCTGCTGTATCGAACGCCTATTCTCCCGGAGTACGTCATCCGCAACGAGCTGGGGAAGGATCTCCTCGCGGAACCGGCGGAGATCAAGGTCATCAATCGAGGATGAGGCGACAGGCCGTGCATCGAACGGATATGACGGAAATCCGGTCGGCACCAGGGGCTATGTATGGTGCTCCAGTAAAGAGTGTTCTGCGCACGCCCGATACGCGCCCAGGTAGTCCTATCCTGCCGCATCGAACCAGGTCAGGATGGGGTGGGCCTGTTCACTGTTAGGCGATAGGTCCGTGTGGGGTGCAGGCCCGGGGCGGAGGTGTTGATGTCTTCTTGCGCGCTGATCTAGTGACCGGTGGCGCATCCACCCGGCAACACGAGCCGGCCTTGACCACGACGGCGATGTGAACGCGGTGGCGCTCAGCCCGGACGGCACCCGGGTCGCTACCGGCAGCTACGACGGTTCGGCGTGGATGTTCGAAGCTGAGGTCGGCCCGCTTATTCAACGAGCACTCCGTGTCATGACCCGGCCGCTGAACACGGCAGAGCTACGTCGCTATTCACTGCCGCCGGATCGGCGGTTCTCGCGCTCGCCGCCTAAGCCACCCGTCTGTCGCCTACCGGGTGGCACGGTTGTCGGTTTCACCTGGTCAGACGGCATAGGATGCGCAACGGAGCCGGCAAGCCGGTAACGGAATTGAGACATTTATTGCCGCTAAACAGGCGGTCAGTCAGCAACCCGGACGGCGCGTCTTCGGGCCCTACCGGCCCTGATGCGGGCGATCGTGTAGCCGGTCTCGGGGTTGCAGACCCGTTTGAGGACGCCGTCCAGCACCGCAACGCACGGCTGGTCCGGCTGTGGTGGCGCCGGACTGGGGCGGGAGTGGGCGGCATGCCCTTATTGTGGAGCGCCCGGCCGTCGGCAATCGGGCGTGATCCTACGCCAGGTTCAGTTCACCGAACCGCACGTCGAGCGGGATCGGGTTTTCCATCGTGAGCCGGCGGGTGTGGATCTGCACGAGACGGTAGACGCCCGTAGGCTCAAGCCAGTACTCCTCGATCTTCTCGACCCCGTCCTGACCCTCGTTCAAGAAGACGATCAGGTAGGTCGAGATGCCGGCATCGGCGTAGACGGCCTTCTTGTCGACGGTGTCCGTCTTCAACGAGCTTCCCGGCGAGACCACTTCAGCCACGAGCACCACGTCACGGCTGTAGAGCCGTTCGCTGTCTGGTATGCAGCGGGAGACGGTGACATCCGGTTGCCGGATGTTCAGCGGCACGTCCGTGATCCGGACGTCGATGTCCGTGTCAACCATGAGGCACGGCTCAGGCTTGCGCCCCGCCTTGAATGCGATCGCCAGGTTCAGCGCGACCCGGTTGTGTACCCGCGACGGGCTCTCGCACTTGACCACGTGGCCGTCGATCACTTCGATGGTCTTGCAGAACTCCTCCGGCAGCGCAGCGTAGTCCTCGGCTGTGATCTGGTCGGGGAATCCCTCGAACCAGGAACTCGGGGTTGCCACCGCTATCCTCCGGCCGGGCGCTCAACGACATCGGATTTGTCCCACCGTAGCGCGCCCGCACGGGGAACTGCGATGCAGGCATGCTAAGCAAGGGCCTGGAGGCGGCGGGTGAGGGCGGTGTGGCGGCGGCCGGCCCTGCGCCACGCCTCCGCGACCACGTCCGCCCCGGCACGCACGAGCTCCACCAGGCGGGCGCGTAGCAGGCCCTCGATGTCGCGGTGCACATCGGGCGGCAGGGGCATCGTGGTGATGCCGCGAGACCACGCCTCCTGGTCAAACGACAGCCGCGTCATGCCCCGCCGCTCGTATCTCTGGGCGACCGTGGACTTTCCCGATCCGGCCGGACCGCACATGAAGATCACCCGCCCCATGAGAGTCCACTCTAGGCACAAAGTCACTCACTCCGGCTTCCTCGCGCCCGCTGGCATCAACATCGCGGTGAACTAGCTTGTTTTCACAGGTCAGGTGGCATGCGATGCGTACCGGTGTCGGCAAGCCCGTTACGGGATTGTGACACACATTTGGCCGGATTCCCCGCTGCGCCCCCGTCACCAGCCACCCTACGCCTGTCCGGGTGATGCGTGGCAGGGACTTCCGGCACACCGCAGGCGAGCCGGCGGTCAGCCTGCCGTTCGGGGACGGACCCGCCGGAATGCTGCTCTGCCTGCGCTGATCCCAGGTATCAGCTCTCGGATGATGACCGAGAGTGGATAGCGCGGGTCGTGGATAGCCTCGGCCCGCTGAGCCAGCGGCAGCGTGATGCGCTGGGTAGGCTGTTGCATAAGCATGGGTAGCGGGTCACACGCGGCCTATAACCGTCCGGCACTTGACTGGCAGGCGCGCTGGCGGTCTCTGTCTTAGTGTCTACCTGCGGGTACTCGGTTGTACTGGTTGCAATAGAGCCCCTAGTAGTGCCCACACCACCTTCCCGCCGCTGTGGTGCGGGAAGTGATCCCATCGTGCGCTGAGGGTTTCCACCAATAGCAGGCCGCGCCCGTTCTCGGTGTCGGCGCTGGTACTCACGCGCACCGGGGGGAGAGGATTCGCGTCCCACACCAAGATCAGGAGCCGCGCCTGGTCGGCCAGCAGCCAGAGCCGCACCGGGGCGGTGCGCCCGTCGGCCTGCGTTATCTGTACCGCATTCGTCACGATCTCCGAGACGAGCAGTTCGGCGCTGTCGGTCAGGTCTGTGAGCTGCCATTCCCAGAGCAGGTGCCGGGTATGCAGGCGGGCGCACGGCACGGCGCTGGGGAGTGCGCCCAGCTCCAGGAAGCTCCGCAGCGGCCAGCCGGCAGTAATGTCGTTGCCCTGCGGGTCCGCAAGCGGCGGAATCCGCGCCGCAGTACCGGGCGGGCGGTCGTCATGACGGGCCTGCCCGCCTGTCTGCCTGGCGGTACCGATGGTGCCGCACATGGTGATCTCCCCTATCGCATTCAGCCAGCCCGCCCCCGCCCGGTGCTGTCGGCGGATATCACGCGCGCCCGGTTCCCCCCGGACGGGCGCACACTCAGGCCGGGTACGGCGTGCTCTGCGGCGGTGAGCTGATCTAGCAGCAGCCAGGGGTTCACGTCCGGGTCGCGCGCCAGGCGGCGCAGCCACGCCCCGGCCGCGCAGGTGTCACCGCTGATCACATGGCCGATGAACCGCCCGGCCAGGTCCCGGTGCCGGGCCATGGTGATGTCATCGCCGGCCGGCGGGAACGCGCACGCCGACGCGGGCGCTGGCGCCCACTCGCCAGATCCGGCGATCATGCTCGGTGCTATCTCAGCCGGCGGCACCCGCAACGCGGTAGCGAGCGCGTTGACGTGATCGCGCCGGGTGAGCTTGCGCCGGCCGCATTCGATCATCGAGATGTAGGAGTACGACAGGCCCGCCAGCCCGGCCAGCTCCACCTGGGTCAGGCCACGGCGCAACCGGACCCGCCTCAGCGGGTGCCCGGCACCGGTCACCGGTACCGGCTGGGTCTGCTCGTTCATGCCCGCCCGCCGTACTGCCTCGGCGGGTCCTGTGACCTGACCAGCGACAGCCCGGGTCCTGGCTCCGGTTCCCCGTCCTCGGTATCCAGGCCGGAGATCTCGATCACCAGCCGGCCGGACACGTACCCCAGTGACACCGAGAGCCCGTGGGCATTGACCGTTGCTATCGGGGAGAGCGCGTCAGTCCCGGGTGCCGTGGCGCCGAACCCGGTGGCGGGAATCTCGAAGGTCTTGCAGTAATACAGCTTGTACCGTTCGGTGGGCTCGTTGTCGCCTCGTTCCCAGCGGCGGGTGTTGCGGGCCATGTCGTCCACGCTGGGCATGGCGGTGTCCCCGGCGTCCCGGCCGGCCTGGATCAGCCGGCGGGCCTGCTCGCGCCTGCTCCAGCCCCGGGCCTCGCGCTGCCGGCGCAGCCATGCGCCCAGCGGCATCTCGCCCTGGACGGCCTGCACCGTCATGCGCCGGTCACCTCCGTCCCGCTGGTGCCGTCCGTTCGCGGGACCAGCGCGAGCCGCCCGCCGGCCGCCGTGCGGTCATCGCCGCCGCCCGCGAGTTGTGCCGTGGCCTCAGCCGGGCCGGATATCTCGATCACCAGGCGGCCGGGGACGTAGGGCAGCGACAGCGACATGCCCTCGCCCATCGCGACCCGTATGCCGGGAGCCTGGCCGTGAGGATTCCCGGACGCGGCAGGGTCATCGTCGCCGGTCACGACCTCGGCTGTCTCCGCGAGCGTGACCAGGTCCCCGCCCGCCGCCAGCACCTCATCCAGGCGGGCCGCGACCCGCCGGGATGGGCGTTTGCGGCCGTGGATCACGTTGCACAGGTAGCCCGCGCTGCACGAGACCCGCCGCGCGGTTTCCGCCGCCGACAGGCCCCGCGCCTCCATCAGCGCGACGACCTTCTCCCCGAACGGCGTCGCGGCGCGCGGGCGGCGCAGCAGCACCAGCCGGTCCTGCTGCGGCAAGCTCTCATGGTCGGCCAGGTCCAGCAGGCACAGCACATCGGTCTGGTAGATCTCGGCCAGCATGACCAGCACGTACACCGAGGGCTTGCGGCTGCTGCGCGGCCAGTGCTCGAACTCCGACAGCCTGCTGGCGATCAAGCTCGCGCGGGCATCAGGGTCCGCGTCCTGACGGGCGGCACGGTCGTTGAACCGGGCCGCCGCCTGGTCCAGGCTCCAGCCCCAGGCCAGCCGGTACGCCGGACGCGGGCGCAGCCGGTACCGGCGGCCGATCTCGGCCGCGATCTCGTCATAGCTGAACCCCAGGCCGCGCATTCGCTCCCGCAGCCCGTCCAGCTCGGCCTTGAACCCCTTGCTCCCGGCCGCTACCTGCGCATCCGGCGTGACTGCCGGGCCTGCCGGGCCGGTCATGGCCGGCCTGCCGCGCTGGCCATCTGGGGTGCTGCCGTCACCGATTCGGCCAGCAGCTCACCCAGGCTGCACGGCTGGCCGAGGATCACCGGCAGCAGCGCCTCGCGCGGCATCTGCACAGCGTCGGCGAAGTGCAGCAACTGCCGGATGTCATAAATCCCCTGCCGCGCGCCCGCCTCGTAGTACCAGATCACGCTGTGCGAAAGCCCGATCGGCTCGCCAAGTTCCCGCCGCGACAGCCGCGCCGCCGACCGGTAAATCACCAGCACGGCGGGGAAATCCAGCCGGGCCAGCGCCCGGCGCATCGGCTCGGTATCCCACACCCACCCGGCCAGGCCAGGCGGGCCGTCCGGGTCGCTCAGCTCCCGGGCCGCGAACAGTGCCCGCTGGCACGGGGCGCACACGGTGCCCGGGTTGTACCCGGACAGGAGGGTCTCGTTACAGGCACCGCAGACCCGCGTCGCGGGCTTCGCCTGAGTCATCCGGCCCGGCTCCTTCCTCGCAGCGGTGCTTTAGTCCGGCGCGCTTTTCTGGTCATCTGCCGGGGGATCACGTACCGGCGCGGATTGCCCAGACCGTCCGGGCCAGGAGGACCGGAGGTTACGCCGGGTACGTGATCCCGTTTGCCACCCTGGCAGCGCTGAATGCGTTCCTTCAAGGCATTACAGCGCTGACGCTAACTGTGTAAGACTTAGATTTCTAGCTGTATGGTTTAGATTTCAGATGTAAGGATGAGTAATATGTCCGATTCTGCGGCGAAGAGATACGCCGAGGAACTGAAGGCATGGCGTGCGCTGCTGAGCCTGACGCAGAAGGAATTCGCGGACAGGATCGGCCACAGCCTCGCGCTGGTGGCGGCGGTCGAACAGTGCGTGCGCGCACCGAGCCCGACCTTCGCCCAGGCATGCGACGTCGCTACCGGCGCACCTGGGACGTTCGCGCGCTGGCAGGTGCAGGTCGTCCAGGAGTCCTACCCCGCGTTCTTCGCTCCAGTGGTCGAGTTCGAGCGCTCGGCGGCCCGTATTCATAGCTGGGATCTCGGCGCGGTACCGGGACTGCTCCAGACCGAGGCGTATGCGCGGGCTGTCATCCGTGCAGGCCGACCGGCCGCCAGCGACGACGCTGTGGAGCGCACGGTTGAGGCGCGGATGGGACGGCAGGAGATCCTGTCGGCCGAGGCCCCGCCGATGCTGTGGTATGTGATCCATGAGGGTGTCCTGCGGCATGTGATCGGAAGTCCTGACGTGATGGCTGAGCAGTTGGACAAGCTCCTGGCCAGCGCCGAGCGACCTGGGATCATGGTTCAGGTCCTGCCGTTCACCGCACACGATCACGCTGGGGTTGAGGGGTCCATCTCCGTCTACGATTTCGACGACGCGCCTGCGGTGGGGTACACCGAGTGTCACCGGGGTGGCAGGATCGTAGAAGCCCAGGCCGAGGTCGCGGACTTGATGACGGTACTGTCGCTGCTCCGTGCAGCGGCACTGCCGGTACGTGAATCCGCAGCCTTGATACGCAATGTCAGGAGTGAACTGCGATGAGCGATAGCTTGAAATGGGTCAAGGCAAAGAGGAGTGGTTCCTCGGGCGGGAACTGCGTCGAAGTAGCCACCCTGCCCGACTCCACGCGACTGGTCCGCGATTCCAAGAACCCCGGAGGACCAAGGCTGACCGTACCCGCCTCCGGGTGGCGCGCGTTCACCGAGGCGATAAAGCGGGGACGCGAACCGAAGTAACGGGGCCAGGAACCAAGGAGACCCCCCGTGCGCGGGTTGCGCGGGGGTTCTTCTCATTCCCGCGTCGGTGGCTCCGCCGCTGCGGTTCGTGTGCCCGTTCACGGTTCAGCGGACAGGCAGTAAGGATGAGAAGCGCGCGGTGGTGGCCGGGCCAGCGTATCTGACCAGCCATAGCCGGGGTGCTGGTCCGCTGCGTGGCGCGGCACCGGAGCCATTGTCACGCTGCTTGTGCCGTCTGCGTACCGGGCGTCGGCACGGAAAATCCGGGCTGGATACCAGTGCCGGGGAGGGGATCGCCCAGGATGCGGAGCATGACGCGTGGGCCGGTGTAGCGGTCGCGGCCGTGCAGCCAGCGGGTGTTGCTGACCAGCAGGCCCTGCCCGGCGCGGAGCTGGACAGCATGCAGGTGCTGGGTGATCGCGGCACGGAGCAACGGGATGACCGGGGTGGCGTCGGCGGAGAACATGGCCAGGTCATCGAGGCGGAGCCGGATGCGTGCCCGGCCGGGGCCGGCGGTCGCAGACGGGGCCGAGGTATCCGCCTGCGGTGCCGAAGTGGGCGGCTCGTGGCGCGGATAGCGCTTGCAGGGCGGCGGGGTGCTGCCCGGCGAGGGTCGCGGTGATCCGGGCGGCGTCGGCGAGCAGCGTGGCCCCACCCTGGCTGGCGGGCTGTTGGCAGGCCAGCAGGAGCAGGCCGGGCGGGTCGGGCAGGCTGGTCCCGTCGGTATGCGGGATCAGCTCAGCGTCGGTGAACGCGGCGTAGCCGGGGTCCCTGGTCCGGGTGTCGGTAATCACGGTCACCCCGTCCGGCCCGGCGTCACGGTGCGGCCGGATGCTCATCAGCGCGCGTGCCGCGTTGGCCAGCGTGGTGCGGTCGGTGATCCCGGTGAAGGTCACCAGGCCGTGCTCGCGCAGCAGCGCGATGACGCGCGGCTGCTGGTCCGGGTCGAGGATGTCGGCGTGGTAGGCGTAGAAGGTGTCCATCGCTGCTCCTGCGGCGTTTCACGGTGCTGTTACCGAAAGGGTGCGGCTAGCTGGCGGCGATGGCTAGTGACAATCTGTCACGCCCGTCCGGCGGGTGCACCAGGTTGCCGTGTAGGGTCGGGTGAGGTGCGGCGGCCGAAGGAGTTGAGCAGGCAGGTGAGCGCGAGCGCGCCCGTGCGGGGCGGTGAGGCCGGGCGCACGTTCCCGGTGTCGGTCAAGGGCGTGAGTGTCCAGGCCGGGAAGGTGCTGCTGCTGGAGAACGAGCGGGGCGAGTGGGAGCTGCCCGGCGGCAAGCTCGAACTCGGGGAAGACCCTGTCGATTGCGTGGTGCGCGAGATCGGTGAGGAGGCCGGCTGGAAGGTGACGGCCGGGCCGCTGCTGGACTGCTGGCAGTATCACATCAGTCAGGGCCGCGACGTGGTGGTGGTCACCTACGGCTGCCACGTCATCAGCACCGGCCCCCCTGTCGTCAGCCATGAGCACAAGCGGGCCGGGCTGTTCGGTCCCGGCGAGGTGCCCGGCCTGGTCATGCCTGACGGCTACAAGCGGTCGATCGCGGCCTGGTTCACCCGCCTGAACGGACAGGCAGTCCCCTAACGGGAGGGCTGGGATGAGCGGACGCTGCGGTCAGTGCGGAGCGCCGGGCTCACCCTCGGGTCTGGCGGCGCGCTGCGCGGCGTGCCAGCGCCCCGCGCCGCTGGCGATACCGGGCGCGGGTCCGGCCGGGGCGGCGGCGTGGCTGCCAGCAGCAGAGCGGGCCGGGGCCGGCGGGGATCTGGGGGCGATCTTGCGCGGGTACCGGCAAGCCAGTTCCATGACCCAGCAGCAGCTCGCGGACATACTCGGCTATGACCGCACCTACATCTCGCTGATCGAGTCCGGCCGCCGTACCATCACCGACCGGGGCACGCTGGCGCACATCGCGCGCACGCTGGCCATCCCGCCGCACATGCTCGGGATCGCCGGCCCGGACGACGCGGACTTCACCGCCATGCTCGCGTTCGGCACCTCGGTCATCCGGCTGGCCCAGATCGCCCGGCAAAGCGGCCGGGCGGCCGAGGCGGTCAGCGAGCTGTGGCCGCTGGTCACCCGGCTGGAAGCCCGCGTCGCGGCCGGGTATGCCGAGCAGGAGGCGATGAGCCTGCTGGCCCAGGCGCGGATGTCGCTCGGGGTCGCGCTGGGTCATCTGCTGCCCGATGAGCGGCTGGCCACCGCCGCGCTCTGGACCGGCCGGGCGCTTCGCATCGCCTGGCACCTGCAGGACCGGCCGCTGCTCGGGCTGGTGTTGCGGATGCACGGCAACGAGCTGCGCAAGGCCGGGCATCCGGATGCCGGGATCATCCGGCTCCGGCAGGCTCTTCAGGTCGATGATCACCCGGTGCGGCAGGGCGCCGGGCTGGTCCTGCTGGCCCGCGCGGCAGCCGAGTCCGGGCAGGCCGACCTGTTCGACGCCACCGCCAGCCAGTGCGTCCAGGCGGTAGAGAAAGCACCAGAGCACGATGTGCTGTTCAGCCCGTTCACCGTCCGGGAGGTCCGCCTGCGCGGGCTGCTGGCGACCGGACGTACTGCTCAGGCTGCCGAGTTGGCCGGACGCTACCCGGCCGGCAGCGGGCCGCCGTCCCCGCACTGGCGGGTCATCGAGCGGATCACTACCGCTGAAGTGCTCGCCAGGGCCGGAGACGAGCACACCGCCGAGACCATGCTGACCGCCGCCATCAGCGACGCCGAAACTCTCCGCCTGCCGCATCAGGTCCAGCGGGTCATCCGCCTGGTCAGCGAGCCCGGCGTCCCGGCCGGGCAAGCGGCACAGCAGCAGGCGCGGGCAGCCCTCAGCCGCCTGGACGAGCAACTTGCAGGCACGGCCGTACAGACCGGCTCTGAGGCAGCCGACATCAGGGCCAGTGAAGCGTGATGCCGGGCCGTCCGGGCTTAGCGGGTGGGGCCGCGTGGCCGAGGTGGTGGTGGCCTGCGTAGCGGGGGTGGATCGCCGGAGCCGGGTCCGGGATGCTCTGGTGCGGGCGGGCGAGGACGGGGCGCAGCGGGGAAGCTGAGCTGGGCCAGGCCAGCGGCGGTGTCCGGCCGGGGCTGGGCGGATTTCGACGCGGACGGAGTCGTAGCCGTCGCGGGCCTGCCTGGCGGCCGAGTGGGCGGCGCGGGCCTGGCGGCGGTGCGGATGTGCCGGGCGGCGCGGAGCGCGGCGGCGGCCTGGGCGGCGCGCTGCTGGGAGTCGCGGAGTTCGGCGACGGCCTCGGCCAGGGCGGCGAGGCGTACCAGCAGCACGACCGGGGTGAGGGTGGGATCTCCGGTGAGGTAGGCGTAGGCGGAAATCAGCCGGGCGGCGTGGCGGAGCTGGTTCCCGGCCGGGGTCGGGCTGGGTATGCGGCCGTAGGGCTGGCGGGCGGCGCGGTCGAATGCGTCGGCAGCCTGCCGCAGGGTGCGGCTGCCGAGCGCGGCGGCGGCTGTGTGCAGCGCATCGGAGGCGGCGTACGCGGCGTCGGCGGCGGCGGCCGGGTTGCCGGTCGCGGTGTAGAACCTGATCCGGGCGGTCGCGTCAGCGGCGGTGCGGGCGACGTACTCCCACAGGGCGTCGGCTTCGGCGGCCGACAGCGGTGAGTCCGGCCGGGCCGGGCGGGTCCACCGCTGGCACAGCCGGGGCCACGACAAGTCGGCGGCGAGCTTGCCGCCTCCGTACCAGACCGGTTCCCCCGCTTTAGTGGTGTCATCGGGCAGGGCGGCGGCGTATCCGGTGACCTGGCAGGGGTTCCTGGTGCTGTACCGGAGGCGGACCAGCACCCCGGCCTGGTCCAGCCGGGCGAAGAACTCCTCCGCGCTGGCCGCTGACGCGGCGGCGGTGGAGACGTGGCGGCGCAGGGTGAGCCTGGCCGGCTCCCCGCGGCCCTGGCGGTCGGCCTTGCCGGTCTCGGCCCGAGTAGGGCGGCGGGCCGCGGTGCGGTCGGCCGGGGTGGTGGACCGCAGCCCGTACTGCCGCTCGGCGGCGATGCACGCATCGCGGACCCGGTACCGCTCGTTCACGATCCGGGGCCGGGTCCGGTCCTGCCGGGCCAGCATCGCCACCAGGTGGATGTGATCCGGGCCGTGCCGGATCGCGATCCACCGCACCGCGTCGTCTTCCTCCCCGCGCGGGCACAACCCCGTGCGGTGCATCACGTCCCGCGCGATACCGGCCCATTCGGCGTCGGAGAGCAGCCGGTCCTCGGGGGCGGCGCGCATCGAGCAGTGCCAGACCGGCTTGGCGTACCCCCACTTGCCGAGCACGTCGTGCGGCAGCCGGAGCAGGCCGGTCAGGCGGCGGAAGTCCCGGCTCCCATTGGCGCGCAGCGGGGGTTCCAGATCGGCGGGATCCCGGTAGCCGGCGACGATGTGCGGGTCGGTGTGTTCTTCCCGGCATCCGGGGCCGTACAGGTAGCGGATGAGCCCGGCCACGTCCTGCCCGCGCGGGCACACCTTCCCGATCACCGCTTACCCGTCCCCGGCCAGCGACCTGGAAAGGGCGGGACCGGTACCTTTTCCGCAACCGGGACTGCGGGGCCTCATCCGCCGCGTTCCGGGCCACGCGGAACTCCATCCGTTCCGGTCCCGGATGCGCGGAACGCGGAACGGAATGCCATCCGCGCCGTGGCGGGTCGGCGCGGAACGCGATCCGGTCATCCCGGAACGGCGGAGCGCGGCACGGAATCCGTTCCGGCCGTCCGTCGGCGTCGTCCGGGTGCGCGGATGGTGCGGAGGAGTCGCTTCCGCAGGTCTTCCCCGGCCGCCTCCAGCCGGGCGGCTCGGCGGGCACTCTCCTGCGCGTACGGGAGTAGGTCACCGGACCATTGCCCGGTCGCGTTCAGCTTGGCGACCGCCTGATTCAAGTTCACGCCTATCCGGCGCACCGCCAGCGCGGCGCGGTCCAGGGCATGCACCGCATCGGCAAGCGGCGCGTCCGGCGTCGCAGCGACGCCTCGTGCGATGGCAAGGGTGGCTTCGGCCGCGTACGCGCCGCGCGCTAGCCCGGCCTGGCGGGCGGCGGCCGACACCTCGGCGTACTCCTGGTCGGACATCGCGAACCGCACTGTGCGGCCGCGCCTGCCCTGGTTCCGGGTGCGGCGGCGCGGCGGGGCATCGGCCGGCTGGCCGTCGTCGCGGACCTGGTCATCGTGCAGAACGTACGTCACGGGTCTCCCCCTTTTTCGCTGCCAAGCCCGGCGCGAATGCGCCGTGAATTTCCCGGTCTAACCCGGACCTGGCTCTTTCAGTATGCCTTCTGGCCCGCGCTCGGGCCAAACGGATGTGAACGCTATGCGCATCTTGCTTCGCGGCCCTGACGGCCACCTTCATCTGATGTAGAAGGCGCTGGTTAATGGCCGCGCATTCCTTCTCCTCGCCGCTGACCTGACGGTCACCCAAGCGCGCTGGAAGCGAACTGGAGTCCTTGCTGGCGACAAGAGCTGCACATCGCTGCCGGTACTGCCGGCCACGCTGAACCGCAGGCCAGCGGCCGGACCTGTGTGCCCGGTGAGGCGGGCGCGGCACACTGGGACCAGGCCAGCGGGACCAGCCCGTTATCACCGGGCTGGTGTCTCGGTGAATGCCTGCACCCGCACAGCGGTGACGTATCCCGGGTTTTACGTGACCAGGCAAAAAAATTTGCCGCTCTTTTAAGTGCTAGCCGGTTATAGCCGGTGTTGCTGAGTGCGGCTGAGTGCGGCTGAGTGATGCTCAGTGATGCCCAGTCCGGTTTAAAGAGGTTTACGTTGGCACACATTGATTTGCCAGCGCCACCTAATAGACGGCACCTTGAAATCATGCATGACGGGCTCCGGGCAATTCATGGCGCCGGCCCTGGCGAGGATGAGCTGGCGGCGGACACCGCCTGCGGCCTGCCGGCAGCCGGGCGCGGCGGCGACGGCAAGTACGACCTGTCTGCCGATGACCGGGAGTGGGTCGAGCGCACCGCGGCCAGCCTCGGCCCGCTCACCGACAAACAGCGCGACATCCTCGGCCTGCTCCTGCGCAAGCGCCGCTGACGGCACGCGGACCGGCGCGGCTGCCTGGATGGGGGCAGCGCGGTCCTCTATGCGTCCGGATGCGGAAGCAGCCGGGGCGTCCAGCGACCTGGGCGGCGTCCGGGTGGTCATGCTGTCCGCCGAGACGACCCCGGCAGCGCCGGTCACGTGCACGCTGCTGAGCGTCTACCCGAGCTGGACGCGGCCCGCGACGTCCAGGCTCGCTGACGCTGCTACCAGCCGCCAGTATGCCCTTCAGCGCCCGGATCGTTACATAACGTACGCATTGCGGTGTGTATCGTGATCATGCGGCGGTGCCGCGCCCCCGTGATACCACCCCGCTTCATCGCGCCGTGGCCAGCTCGCCCACCCCGCGCCTCCGCTTGCGGAGGCAGGGCGGCGGCACCGCCGCTTAACCTCGGGCAGGCCTGCGGGCCTGACCACGTGCCCGGTGAGCGCGGACCCGGCAGGCGGTACCGCAGTAGACGGCATCAGCGCGGCCGGCGACCGGACCTCCGCAGCCGGGGCACACCCGGGGCGCGGTACCGTCTCGCAACGCTTCTAGCCGTTTCCGGTGCCGCCGGGTCGATGTCTCGGCTTCGCGGAGGTGCCCGATCCACCAGCCGAGGTTGTCGTTGCCCGCGAACTTGGCGAGTTCTGAGTCCGGCCAGAACTCAGCGGGGAAGCCCTGGGAGAGCACAAGGGTGGTCATGCGCCTTACCGGATCGTGCTTCGGCGGGCGGCGGGAAGCCATGAAACGAATCTACCTGTTACGGCAGCGGGGCCTGGCACCGTGGCGGGGTTACGGCTGGTGCCGTAACCTAGCTGGACGGCGAGCGCCCAGCCTCCGGGTGCGGGGGGCAGATCGGACCCCTTCGTGCCGGAACCGCGATGCGGTGCGGGCGGCCTGGCTGTATGCGTTGATGGCTCACGGGTCGCGTGCCCTTGATGGCCGCCTACCGTCACTTGTCACGCCTCAGGCGCGTTATGTGGGTTGATCTAGCCTACGGCGAGGCAGGTGCGCAGCAGCGTGTGTGCCGCGATGGTGGCAGCGGTGCGGGTCAGAAGGCCCCAGAAGGTATGAGCACCGTGCCGGGCCAGCCCCATCAGGTCGGTGATCTCGCCGAAGCTGGCCTCGATGCGGTTGCGCCACTGGGCGATGACCTTCTGCAGGATGGCGGGCATGCGGGCACGCTGGTCCTTGGCGGGCGGGACGAGCACCGCGGTCCCGCGGGCGGCCTGTCCGGCGGCGAATGCCTTGCCGTTGAAGCCCTTGTCGCACAGCAGGTCGCGGGGCGGCGGCCCGGCCCGGAGCAGGTCTTCGGCGACCTCGCGCTCGTTGACCGCGGCGGGCACGATGCTCCAGGCCCGCACGATCCGGCTGCCCAGGTCCGTCTTGATGGCCAGCCGGAAGCCGTAGAACCATTCGGCGTGCGCGGCGTCGCGGCCGAACCGGGCGGCCAGGTCGTTGCCCGGGCCGGTCCACTGATCCGGGCCGCGGACCCGGGAGGCGTGCTTGACCGGCAGCGCGGAGGTGTCGACCTGCTGGCAGTCGTCTTCGGGCAGCCGGGCCGCCAGCGTCGCCCGGAACTGCTCGAAGGCGCCCCGCAGCCAGCGGATCCGCCGGTTCGCCTCGCTTTGGTGCGGCAGCCGCGGGAACAGATGGCCCCAGTCGCGGGCCACCTCGGCCAGGAATCCGGCCTCGCTGCGCCGGCCCAGCAGGTGGCGCACCATGGCGACGGTGAGCAGCTCGGCGTCGCTGCAGGCCGGTTCGGGACCCGGCCGGGCCGGGATGGCGATGGCCCCGGCGGTGATCAGGTCGTGGATCAGCACGTAGACGTAGACGAACAGGTCCTCGGTTGGCAGCATGGTGGTGGCCTCTGCGGGACAAGGGACTTCGACTATCTCTTGTCTCTCGCAGAGGCCACCTCACGATCAAGGCGCCACCGGGATATCAACCCACATAACGCGCCTCAGACCGAAGCGGTCCCTAATCAGCGTCCGGGTCATGAGGCAGGACATACTCCTCGGTTAGCTTGGCCAGGTGCATCTGAAGGGGTAGGGCGAGCGTGTCGCGGTAGTCGGGCGCCCGGCGGAGCTGATGCACGAGGGCGGCCCACAGTTCGGGGTCGAATGCCGTGGTGGCCTTGGTCCCGGGTGCCGGGTTGCAGGCGGAAACGGCCAGTTCGAGGATCCCGGGGTTTGAGGCGTTCTTGCCGGTGTCGATGACGGTCTCGCCCTGCTGGTTCTCCCTGGTGGCGAACTTGGATGCGTCGACGGCCGCGTTCTTCGCGGTGCTCGCCTTGGCCGCCGTGCTCAGGAACGTCCGCTGGTCGCTGCCGCCGTCAGGGCTGCCCCAGAGGCCGGCTGCGATGCCGTAGCGGTCCGTAGAATCGTCATCATCTTCCCCGGGCTTCGTGGCGGCGGGGGTGTATCCGTACCACTGGGGCGTTTCGTTCATGGAGTGGTCGCGGACCCGTACGTGGCGCAGGCCGTCGCCGTACAGGCCAATCCCCTGTGCCGGGCTGGCGCCGAACTGAAGGCTGTCGCGAAGCATGTTCCCGTTCGCCAGGAATGGCCATAGGCCGCGGCTGTTCTGGGCGTGAGTCATGAGCAGTACTTGCTCGCGGCGGAGGCTGTAGAGCAGGGGCTTGATGAACTGGGCGGTTATCGCGCGCTGCTCCTCAAAGTCCGGGGACCAGGCGCGCGGGCTCTTTCCCGGCTCTTCGTTCTCGGCCGCCTCTGCTTCTTCCTCGCCCGGGATGTCGGCGTGCCTTGTCAGGCGCAGGAGCATGGCCCGGTACGGGATCCACTCGCCCGTGTCCGGGTCCCAGCCGGTGATGGCGCCGGACGGGCCGGTGCGCACGGCCACCGGGGTCATGCGACGCTGGCCGGTGGGGCCGTCGGCGCGGCGTTTCACCAGCCACACGGCAACCGCGGTCAGGTCGGGGGGAAGGCCGTCGAGGCTGTGCTCGGGGATGGTGCTCAGGCCGAGCTGCCGGAACCCATCGATCCAGGACTGCAGGGAGCGGTGCTCGATGCTGGTGCGGGTGGCGGTCTTCTTCTTGCCGCTTGGCGTGTTGATGAACTGGGTCAGGCGCCCTGCGTCGGCGCAGCCGAGCCGCAGGGCGAACTTAGGGTCGGTGAACGGGCCGAAGGCGCCCGGGTTATCGATCTCGATGAGCGTCAGGTCCGCCGGGCTGCCGGCGGAGAAGTGGTCAGATACCTGGCGGCGGCGCTGGCCGATCGCCCGGTGGAGATGCTTCTTCCTCGGCTTCGGCCCGGGGAAGACAAGAGGAGCGGCGAGGTCGCCGGCTTCCTCAAGGCGCAGGCGGACCATCAGCTCGCTAGTCCGCCAGGTGAGCAGGCCGGGGTCGCTGCTGTCAGGGTCGTCTAGGCCGAGCGCCTCGGCCAGCTGGGCGATCAGGCCGTCGCGCGTGGGGGTGTCCTGCCACAGCACCTCGGCTTGCAGCGGCTCGCCCTCCAGGATGCGGCCCAGGCCTTCCCGGCGAGCCTGCTGCTGCTGCCGCCTGATCTGGGCTTTCTTCTCGTCTTTTTCCTCGGCTGTCTTGCCGGCCGGCTTCCTGGGGAGGTTGCGGGGCGCGACCGGGTACTTGCTGGGGTGGTGGTCCGGGACGCGGCGCAGAAACGGCTCGAAGGCCGGGGCGATCCACTCCGATAGCGGTGCGCGGTCGCGCGGCATCAGCCCGGCTCCGACGCCGTGGGTGCCCATGGTCGTGCTGTAGACGACGCCGGCCGTGACGCCGCCCGCGCCGTCGATCCAGGTCGCCGGGGCTACCTGGAGGACTGCTGGCTCGGGGAACTGCTGGGCGAACATGAGCTGCCTGAGCATGCCTTCGGGGCCGCCGCGAGTCCACTCGTAGGTGTCCGGGTCCTCGCCGTTGCACAGCTGGCTGACCGCGAAGCGCCCTGTGCCGGGGCCGCCCTGCAGCCACGGCGTCTCGGTCAGCAGGTACGTCGACACGCTATGCCGGTAGCCCACCTTGACCGGCCCGTTGGTGCACCAGCGCCGGATGCCGGTCCGGACGTGGAGCCGGAAGTCGCCCGTGAACGGGACGGTGTGCACGGTCAGGGAGATGACCAGGGAGAACTTCCAGCTGCCATCCTCGTCGTGATGGTCGCGCGGGGGCCAGGAGATGAGCTCTGCGCCGCGCGTAGCGGGCGCGATGCGGAAGTTCAGCCGCGCCTCCTCCAAGGCGTAGGATCCCAGGTCGAGTGCGCGTTTTGCCAGCTCGTCCGGGAGCAGCTGGTACAGGCGCCCGTCGGGTTGTGCCGTGCCGTCGGCGTTCAGGCTGCGGGCGAGGAGGTCGACGGGCTCGGGATCCCAGCTGAGCTCGCTGAAGTCGAGTTCCGACACGAGCCCGGTGGTGGCAGTCAGGATCTCGGCTTTCTTATCGGCGTCGGTCTCCTCGCCGTGCATGTCGTAGATCCACGCGAGGATCATCTGGCGCAGCAGCGGGACCGGGAAGCGGTCGCGCGCGTAGATCCAGGGGCTGGCGTCGTTCTCGGTCGCCCCGCGCGCCACGGACACCAGGTCCGGGGCGACTGCCCTGATCACCTCGTTCAGCCGTCCGATCGGGACGTACTGATAGCGGTCGGGGTCGCGCTTGCCGAGCCTGTAGTGCTCCAGGAAGAGCTTGCGCCAGCGAGCCGGGAACGCCAGCCCGTACCAGCCCTGGGTGAATGCGCCCGCGTCGCGGTCGGGCTGGTAGGCGGTGAGCCGGATGGACTCGAAGGTGGTCACGAGGTCTCCAGGTGCGTGATCGCGGCGGGGTCCGCTTCAGAGGCGGGGAAGAGGCGGGACAGGGCCATGTAGAGCGGTTTGTAGAGGGTCGTGACGAGCACGCGGTCCAGGGCGGGGACCGGGTTCCCGCTGGCGGGCGGTTCGGTGCCGGCCTGGTCGGCGCAGTACGGGGCCAGTACGTGCAGCATGCTGGCGAGGAGGCTGGTCTCGGCCGTGTCGCCGGTGAGCCCCCGGGCCTGCCGCTCCGCGAAGGGCGCGTCCACGAAGACGACGCGGGCGGGCACGCCGCCGCGCACGAGCCGGCCGATGACCTGCCAGATGACCACGAGCTGGTCCCAGGTGAACGAGGCCTTCTCCTCCGGGCCGAGCCGGGACCAGGCCAGCTGCCGGCTCAGCAGCCAGCGCCACTTCGCGCGGGCCTGGTGGCGGAACTCCTTGCCGGCGGCGTCCAGGCTGTCTGCGGAGTCAACCAGTTCCTCGAAGCTGCCGTCCCTGAGCATCCGCGCGGCCCAGTCGTTCACGGCCTGGATGGCCAGGCCGATGTCGTCCGGCCGGGGGTGGGGGCGGGCGAGGAAGAACACTGACCCGATCGCCGCCGTCCCCTCGTCATTGAGGATGTTGTGGCCCCGCTCGATGGCCAGGAGCGGGGCGACGAGGACTTCCGCGCCGGTCTCGGCGAAGGTCGCGACGTCCCCGCGCCGCAGCGTCCCGGGTCCGCCCCGGGGGGCGGAAGGCGGTTGGGCGGCCTGGCGCCACAGGTGGTCTTGCTCCGCGTCGTCGGAGACGAGCCGGCAGACCCGTCCGGCCCAGCGCTCGATGGTCTCCAGGTAGTCCGCCGTCCTGCGGGCCTCGTCGTAGCTGCCGGTGAGGAGGAGCAGCCGCCGGCGGTTGTCGTCGTCGATGGCGGCGAGCTCTGCCTGCATCGGGCTGGCCGATCCGTCGGGGCGCGGCCGGGCGAGCTGGCTGAGCATCTGCTCCAGCACGAGCGGGCGCAGGTGGGGCTTGGCGCCGGAGAGCTTCAGCGGCTTCCCGGCGGCGTCCTTGAGGAAGCAGGTGGTGAAGGTCGTCCGGTCGATGGCGTCGAGTTGTTTCTGCGGGGGCTTGAGGACCGCGCCGACCTCGGTGAGCACGTGGTAGCGGGTGGAGGTTCCCGCCCAGCTGGTGCCTGACATCAGCACGACGTGCGGGGCGGGCAGGCCGTCGGCGGCGGTCAGGCGCGGCAGCCCGAGGAGCAGCTCACGCCCTGACCCGGCGCACCGGAAGAACCGCAGTTCCCCGCTTTGCGGCTCGCCGGCATCGGAGTCGGGCTGGAACTGGAACCCGAGGATGTTGCCCATAGGCGATTCCGGGACGAGGGGCCGGTAGTCCTCTGGCGGCCGCCGGGACAGCGCGTTAGACGTCCCGACGAGGTTCAGCGCCGCCTCCACCCGCGGCCACATCTCGGTCATCATGTCCAGGCGCGTGTGCAAGACGGATAGCAGGAGCGTGAACTCGAACTGCCGGCACTGCTCCCCGAGCTTCCGCTTGGCGTCCTCGCCGCCCTTCTTGGTGGCATGCGCGGCGAGCGTCGGATCCTGCTGCCCGAACAGGGCCAGCAGCTGCTCGCGGACGAGCTGGCGGACGTTCCTGGTTCCGGTGGCGTGCAGCAGGTGGCGGGTGAGCTGGATGAGGGCTTTGACCTCGTCGCTGTGCTTGTCGGTGTCCCCGAGAGGGTCATCGCGGAAGTCGTCGAGGATCTTGATTACCAGTGCCCTCTGCCCGGTGTCCTTGCGGGGGCCTGGCGACCGTTCGGTGTCGTCGCTGGTGCCCTGGCCTGCCGGCTCGTCGTGCCGGGGGTCGTCCCATTCGGGGCCTGGCCGGTCGATGACGTCGGCCGCGTCCGGCTGCCCGGGGTTTTCCTCCGGGCCGAACCACTCATCGATGAGCTTCTGCTGGAGCGTCCAGGCGCTGAAGTAGTCAGCCTCTACCCAGCGGCGGACGTCGGCCTGCATGAGCAGGATCTCGTAGATGCGGTCTGTGGCGCTGGTGACTGAGTTGACTGCGGCGGTCCACCGCCGCACGTCGCCGTCAGAGAGCTGGGTCCGCCCGCTGCGCGAGAGTTCCTCGATCTTGCGGGCGTGGACTTCGTCGAGCCACGAGTTGGGGGCCTTCCCGGCCAGGGTGGTGGCGGGGGCGAACATGATGTCCAGCTGCATCTGGACCCGGTTGGCCTCGTCTACCACGATCAGGTCACTGCGGCGGCAGGCCAGCTCAAGGTAGCGCAGCCGCTCGGGATTCTGCTGGGACGGCACGGCGGTATGGATGAGGCTCGCCGGGGTGGCGACCCAGATGTCGGCCGCGACCAGCTCCCGTGCTGCGTGGTGGCGCGGGCACTGGTGCCACAGCGGGCAGCTGTGCCGCTTGCCGCGGGGCTTGTCGTCTTCTTCTTCCTCGTCATCGGGTGGCGGGGCGAGCGCGGACAGCCGGCGCTCCTGGTCCTTGCGGCGGGCCGGGTACAGGTTCGCGCACGGGGCGTCGGAGAAGCGGAGAGGGTCCGGGGCCTCCACGCCGCGCAGCGCGTCGAGCGGGCACGCGGTGCTGAGGTAGTCGAAGGCGGGGGAGTCGTGGGCGAGCAGCGAGGCGTTCCCGCGGGCGGCCAGCCGCCGGTGCATCCGCTGGACGTGCCGTTCACGGGTGGAGGCCCCGAGCACGGGGGCGGCGGTGAAGCCGAGCGAGGTGAACAGCGCGACCAGCTGGAGCGCCTCGGCGACGTCGGAGACGACGAGGGTGGAACGGAGCCCATGCTGGGCGGCCCAGACCGCGAGCACGTCACGGAGCGTGCTCTTGCCTGCGCCTACCATGCCGACGATGTGCAGCATCTGGTCGATCGCCAGGACGCCGGACCCGGTGAAGTCTGACCTTTCGGCGTCGCGGACCGACAGCCCCACGCGGCTGAACCGGTAGGCCCACCGTCCCGGCGGCTCGTTGCGGGCGGCGAGCTCCGCGTCCATCCAGGCCGCGGTATCGGCCAGTTCGTCCCAGCGGACGCGCAGCGGCTTCCCGCCTCCGGCCAGCGGGGTGCCGAGCTCGTGCTCGGCACCCCGCAGGGCGGGCAGGGCATCGGGAAGCTCGACGCCGGTCCACAGCAGCTCGGCGCCGTTGCGTGCTGGCCGTTCCCGGAACCTGTACCGCCCCGGGGCCGCGACAGGGGTCGGCTGCATGACGAAGGGCGGCGGCGTGGCCAGCGCGGCGGCATAGGCGTCCCAGCGGTGCGCGGCGATGGCCGGGCGGCGGCGCCGCGCCGTGTCGCCGGGGCCGTCCAGCACGTACCCCCGCAGCCTCTCGTCGACCCCGGCGTAGCGGTCCAGCGCGAGGGTCCAGCTCCGCGGGCGCCGCAGCGGCCACAGCAGGTGCCTGGCGATCTGCAGCATCCGCTCCTGCCCCAGGGTGGTGAGGGCACCAACGGCGGGGGCGAAGGGGTAGCCTCCCAGCAGCGTCCATCCCGCCTCGGCGGGATGCCCCGGGATGAGCTGCTCCATCAGGTAGAGGCCCAGCTCGGCCTCGCACAGGCGGTACGCCGCAGGCCGGGGTTTGGGGCCTTCCATGTGCGGCTCCAGCTCGTCCGCGAGGCCTGCCTGCCAGGTGTTGCGGTCACGCATCATCATCCTCCGCGCTCTCGTGGTCCGCGCCGTAGCCGCCGTGCTCCGCGAGGGCATCGCGGACCGCCGCGGTGAACTGCCGTTCGCTCATGACCGCCACCTTTGACGCGGCGGCCTTGCGCATGTTCCTGATCACGATGTCCAGGTAGCCGGGCCTGCGGCTCAGGCGGTGGTCGGGTACGACGATGAAGGCCTTGTCGTGCCGTGGGGCCTTGGGCAGCGGCCTGATCTGGCGGCCGAGCAGGGCGGGACTAGCCCAGTCCTTCACGTCGACAGCCCACTCCTGCCCGCCGGGCAGCGGGACGAGCAGGTCGTACGCGTCGTACTCGGGCCACATCTGGGGCCGGAGCCGCAGGCCGCGGAGCTTCTTCTCCAGCCGCAGTTCCGCCTTTCCGGGAGCGGTGACGAACAAGCGCAGGGGACGGGTCAGCGTGAGGACCCCGCCGCCGTCGTCCTCGTGGTAGGTCTGGCCGACCGGCGCGGGGCCGGTGCGGCGGCAGCGGTCGTTCTCGCACCACCAGCCGTCGTCCCGGGTGGGAACCAACAGGGTCCTGCACCGGCCGCACGAGTAGAGCACGCCGCCGCTTGCCCAGCCGGCCGGGGCGGGCAGGTAGACGTGCGGCAGCAGCGCTGCGACCGGGAGGAAGGCCGGCTCGAGCGCGGTCGCTGCGGCTTGCTCGCGGGTGAGCACCGGGTGCTCGATCAGCAGCCGGCGGAAGGCCGCGTACGCCTCCGGGCTGCGCGCTGCGCGGCACTGCTCGATGGCCGTGAAGACCATCTCGCGCTCGACCTGCTCGGCGGCCGAGTCACGGTGGCTGATCGCCCACTCGTAGCACAGCTGCGTCGGCTCCAGGCCGTGCGGGTCGATCAGGTACTCACTCGGGGCCACCAGGTCCTCCGGCAGGTCCAGCGGCCAGTCAACGACCGGGATCTCCCGGCACCAGACCAGCAGGTCCGGGACGCCGCGCGGCGGCTCGGCCCCGCGCAGCAGGCAGGCGAGAACAGTACGGTCCAGGGCGCGCTGGGCCTCGGCCGGGTAGGGCAGCGTGAACGTGCCCGGGTTCGGCACGTCGCTCAGGTCAAGGACCGCGGTGGCCACAGTGCGCAGGAGGACCGTCCCGTTGTGCGGGACGAGGGGGAGCGGCTGTTCAGGCATCATGAGTTCCTCGTCTCTGGTCAGGCGGCGGCCGACTGTGCGGACGGAGCCGGCGGGGCGTCCTTCTGCCCGCCGGGCCGCACGTCTCCCTCATCTGGCAGGGCGGGGAGGGCCGACGGGCACCACTGGGCGACTTCGCAGTCCGCGCACCGCTTTTTCCCCGGGTTGGCCGTGAACTCGCGGTCGGAGTGCCAGGGACCAGCGAGCGACGCGATGACCTCGCGGGCCTTCGCGACGCGACCGGGATCGCCGGCGCTGATCAGCTCCAGGTCAGGACCGGAGGGCCGGAGGATCTCCAGTTCCACCCGCGACCTGGCAGGGTCACCGCCGAGGACACCTTCAGCCAGCAGCACCAGCGCGAGCGCCGCCTGGGGATATACCTCCAGGACGTCCTTCCCTGACCGGTCCGCGATGTACCCGGTGGTCTTGGTCTCCCGCCACACCCTGCCGCCGCCGTCCCAGTACAGCAGGTCGGGCTCGGCGATCACCACGGTGTCAGATGCCGGGTCGTCGAAGGCCAGGACAGGTTCCGTGCTCAGGGGCATGTCGCGGTCGGCGTACTTCAGGGGGCAGACGGCGACGTGCCGGGCCATCATCTGGGCGCCGAGCTCCGCTTCACGACCGGTCAGGTGCCACTCGCCGGCGCCCCATCCCCGGGGGTCAGGGACGTCCGCGAGGGTGCAGCGCCGGTGCGGCGTGCGGGCGTGCAGGTGCTCCAGGAGCTTGTGGACCGCTTTCCCTCGCTGCACGGCCCGGCTGCCGTACTCGATGTCGAGCCTTCGGGGCAGGCGCAGGCGCCTTAGGTGCTCCTGCGCCGGGCACTTCTCGTGGCGGCGCAGGTCAGTGACGGAGAGGGTGCGCCGAGGGCGTGTGGCGTCAGCTATTCCGAGGAGCCCGGGGACCTTGCGCAGGTCCAGGCAGGTGGGAGCAAGGCGGCAGCTGGCGCAGCTGCGACCGGGCCTTCGCTCCGCGGAATCCACGGTGGCGCGGAGCCGGCCCCGGGCCTCCTCATACTCGCGCTGTGCCTTGTCCGGGTCGCCCTCGAAGAGCACCCTGGCGCTGCCGTCGCCGCAGCCGACCTCCACGACGCGGACCCAGGACGGCAGGGTCCCCTGCCGCACCAGGTAAGGACGCCCCCGCATCGTAGGCCAGGCGTAGGCCCCGTTTCCCTTCTTCTCGGCGACCCGCGCCGGGGAACCGAACGCCAGGACGCGGGCCGCCATGGCGACCTCGCCTGGCTCGCGCTCCGCGCCCTCGACCGTCCCGAACCGGGGCAGGCGCAGCTCCCGGAACAGGCCGTCCGGGCTCTGGTACCGGCGGCCCCAGGCGCACAGCTCGTACATCCGCACGCCGGACTCATCGAGTCGCCCTAGGTTCAGTTGCTGAACCCACTCGTCCCGCACCGGGACGAGCGCCGGCTGCCCGACGCCGGGCATCTGAACGGTCGGCAGCGCTGCTTCCAGGTAGTGCGTGACGGCCTGCGCGGCCCACTGGACCAGCCCCGGGTGCAACCGCTTCTCCCCGCGTCCCCGCCTGGCCTCGGAAGCCGCCCGTGACAGGCCATCAAGGGCCTCAGCCACGCCGGCCTTGCCGTCCTCGATGAGGTCAAGCGCTCTCATCACCGGCTCAAGGGGGAAATCCTCGAAGTCCTGGCTCTTGAACGCCGGCGCCACCGTAGTCTTGATACGCGGGTGCGCTTTCAGCGCACGGTGCATCGGGCATTCCTGCTCACCCTCCCGCACCGCCGAGGTGAAGACCCTCACCAGGCGCGGGTCTCCCTCAGCCCCGTCGGGGACCGGCCATCCAGTCATCGCGTGCTCCCGCCGCACCTCGGAGCGCAAGGCCCCTGCGGGACGCGGGGACCGGGCTCCGTAGCCATCTCGGACATGACAATAAGACCAGACTTTGTGAATACCGTCAACAAGAATTCGGGAACTGCTAGCATTCACATGTCGCAGGGTCGAGCGGACGGCGCAGGAGGTCGGGAATGGCGGCATACGCTGGAATGGTGGTCGACGAGCGCTACCAGCTTGATCGCCCGCTCGGTGCCGGGGCGATGGGAGAGGTCTGGGCGGCGCGGGACAAAGCCGTGGGGCGCAGCGTCGCCGTGAAGCTCCTGTCACTGCCCTTTGCCGGGCGGGAAGCGCAGCGGCGCCATGAGCGGTTCAAGCGCGAGTGCGGGATCACCGCGAAGCTCAGCCACCCGGGAATCCCGGTCGTCTACGACTTCGGGACGTGCGAGCAGACCGGAATGCCCTACCTCGTGATGCAGCTGATCGACGGCCCCACGCTAACGGCGTTCCTGAAGAACCACAGCCCGCTGGCAACCCCGGCCGCCGCGGCGATCTGCGCCCAGGTCTGCTCGGCCCTCGCGGCGGCACACGACGCCGGCCTGGTGCACCGCGACCTCAAGCCCGACAACATCATGCTGTCGCCGCAGGGCACGGTCTTCATCCTGGACTTCGGCGTGGCGGCGGTCGAGGAGCCCGGCGCGGCCCGCCTCACCGCGACCGGCATGGTCGTGGGCACTGCCGCCTACATGGCCCCCGAGCAGGCCGAGGCCGGCCCGGTCACCCACCAGACCGACCTGTACGCGCTCGGCTGCATCGCCTACGAGCTCCTAGCCAGCCAGCCGGTGTTCAGCGCGTCCACCCAGAACGCAATGATGCGCTGCCACATCGAGCAGGCCGCGCCGAACCTCGGCCGCATCCGGGGCGGCATACCGCCTGAGCTCGACGGCCTGATCGCCTCACTCCTGCAGAAGGACCCGCAGAACAGGCCAGCCGACGCCCGCGCCGCTTACCGCGGCTTCCGGTCCCACCTGCCGGGCAGGGGCGAAAGCTGGGGCGGATCCGTGATGACCCCGGACCCCACGCTCCCGTTCCGTGAGCCGTGCGCGCCGCCGCTCCCCGCTCGGCCGGCGACCAGCACCATCGCCGCTACCCGGCGCGACCGGCGTCCCCGCCCTAGCCGCCGGGCACTGCAGGATGCGCGTGCCAGGGCTGCCGATCTCGCCGCGATCGGCGAGTGGCGTGAGGCGATTACGCTCCTTGACCAGGCAATCACCCCAGCTGAGACAGCCTTCGGAAAGCGCGACAAGCAGGTTGTCGAGGCGCGCGCAGCCCGCGCTGACATCCTCCTGGAGGCCGCCGAGTACCAGAACGCGCGAGACGCCTACAACCAGCTCCGCCCCGACGCGGTGTACTCACACGGAACTGGGGACGGCCTCGTGGCCCACATCGACGCGGGGATCGCGGACTGCGATGAGTGGCCGTAAGGCGGCAGCGATCGCGCCGCGGGCAGCCTCGCGAATCCGGGCGGACGTGGCCTATATTCACATAACCGATCCCCGGCCTCAGTTCACACGGCGGGCCACACCGCAACATGTCATTAGGAGGCGAGCATGAGCGACAGCCCCGCCACCGTCACCGCGTCCGGCATCGCCAGCCTCGGCGGCGTTGGCAGGGCAGCCGTCAGCAACTGGCGCCGCCGCTACGCTGACTTCCCCCAGCCCGTGGGGGGCACCGCCACCAGTCCCTCCTTCGACCTGCGCTCCGTCGAGAACTGGCTCCAGGAGCAGGGCAAGGTACCGGAAATCCCGGCAGAAGAACGCACCTGGCGCCGCATCGAGGCGTTCGGGATGCCTGAGCACGCTGGCGACGCGCTGAGTCTCACCGGAGCATTCCTGCTGGCTGAGGCATCCCGCTGCCCAGAAGTAAGCACTGCCGGCGAAGCCGGGCACGGTGCAGAGCCAGTTACCGGCCTGCTCCCAGCACGTGACCTGGCAGCCAGGGTGGACCGGTGGGGCGAGTACGCGAGGAACCTGCTCGTTCAGATGATCCCCCGGGAATGGTCCGCCCAGCAGGAGGAACTGCTGGGCTTCGCCCGCGCGCTCGCGGGCAGGCGCGGGGCCGAGGAAGCCTTCGAGTACCTCTGCAGCCGGTACGCAGTCGCGGGCACCCTCCCCGGGCACTACGCAACACCCCCCGCGGTAGCGGAGCTGATGCTCGACCTAGCCGGGGACACCGAGGCCATCATCGACTTCGCCTGCGGCAGCGGAAACATCCTCCGGACAGCCGCGAACCGCGCCCTTGAGCGCGGCACCCCTGTCACTTGCTACGGGCAGGACGTCAGCAGGACGCAGGCCAGGATCACTCTCCTCAGGCTCCTGTTCATCTCCAGCAGGGCCGGCATCGCCCCGGATGGCGAACCCGGCCCGCACATAGCCACTGGAGATTCCCTGCTCGCTGATGCCTTTCCCGGCCTGGCCGCCGACGTGGCCGTTGCCAGCCCGCCGTTCGGGATCCATGACTGGGGCCGGGACAAGCTGGCGTACGACAGCAGGTGGACGTTCGGCGGACTGCCGCCGCGAACCGAGCCAGAGCTAGCCTGGATTCAGCATGCGCTCGCCCACGTCGTCATCGGCGGGAGAGCCGTCCTCCTCATGCCGCCCGCCGCAGCCAAGCGTCCGGCAGGCCGGAAGATACGCGGCGAGCTCGTACGGCGCGGCGCGCTGCAGGCAGTCATCGCGCTCCCGCCCGGAAGCCTGCCGACGACCGGAATCAGCTTGCACCTCTGGGTTCTGCGGAAGCCCCGCCCAGGGGAGACAGCCGGGCAAGTACTGTTCATCGATTCCACCACCGCCGCGCAGCAGGCCGGCCTTGAGTTCGCGGCGGTCCGCCAGATCGTACGGCGGGCATGGTCGGCCTACCTCTCTGCTTCCGGCAAGGCAGAGCGACCAGGAGAGTCAGGGACCATCCCCGCCATCGACCTGCTTGACGACGAAGTCGACCTGACGCCCAGCAGTCGCCTGCGCCCTGCTCCGGGCGGCACTGCCATTGAGCCGAGCGATCTGGTTGAAGCCGCCGCCGAAATCCGCGCGACCCTCGGAACGCTGGGTGACTCTCTGCCGCGCCTGCGCGTAGCAGGCCAGAACGACACGATCCCGGCCTGGGCGGCCCTGGAAGACCTCGTTCGAAGCGGCGCGGCAGAGATCCACCGGCCAGCCCCGCAGGCCCTGCCGGGGTCTGGCAAGTCCGGAACCGGGCACTTCGAGGTGGAGGTAACCAGCCAGGACATTCTCCGGGGAAGGCCGCCTTCAGGGGCAGTCCCACTAGACCCTCAGGTCGGGGATCCGGCCAGGGTCCAGGCAGGAGACGTCCTCATCGCTGCCGGCCTGAGCAGCGTGGCACGCGTTGCCACCGCCCAGCAGGCGGGCGCAGTTCCCGGGCGGGGCGTCTGGGTAGTCCGCGTCGACCCGCAGGTCCTGGATCCGTGGTTTCTCGCGGGCGCGATTTCCGGCGCGGACAGCCACCGCATCGCCGGGCAGGTGACCTCGACCCTGAGCGGGACCCTGCGGGCAGACGTCAGGCGCCTCCAGATCCCGGTGCTCCCCATCGAGTCCCAGCGAATCTACGGCGACGCCTACCGCCGTATTGCCGAGTTCGAGACCCTTGTCCTGCAGGCCGCAGAGCGAAGCAGTGACATAGCCCGCGAACTTGCCAGCGGACTAGTGAACCAGACAATTGAGCCTGATCCTGACCGTGGCCACGAAGCGATTCCGCGAGGCACTCAAGACGGTCATGCCCAGCCGTGAGGTGAGGAGGATTGCCGGGCTCGCCTATGACATCCGGTCCCACACCGGACACCAGGGCAGCCTGTTCGGATCAGAGAAGACGTTCGGCTACTCACCCCACCTGTCGCTGTTAAACGTGGCCGGCGACGCCGTTCTTCGACTACGTGATCCTCGGGGAGCTGCGCAACGCCAGCCGCCACGTCTGGCTGCCGCTGCCCGGCCCGGACGGCGGCCCGGTGCGGCTGGCCGGCCTGGAGCAGGCGCTGCCCGACCCGTGGCAGGACTACCGGGAACAGCGGGCACGCGAACGCCGCCAGGCAGCCGACCGCCAGCAGGCCCTCCGCGACGCCGGCCCAGACGACGAGCCCGGCACCTCCGGGGAAGCGTTCCGGTAGCGGCCGGTATCTGGCCGGCCGGGGAAACCCGCCTGACCCCCGCTACCCGACCGAGCATGGAGAGGAGGTGAACGCCCCACGCGCCAGACAGCCAGACCGCAACCGCCCGAGCCCTCACCCGGCCCCGACGCCACGCCCCGCGACGATGACGACGACATGGACCAGCGGGTGAAGGAGGTGGCCGCTACCCTGCCCCGCTGACCGACCGGCAGCGCGACAGACTCGCCCGGCTGCTGCGCACGCCCCGCACCCGGGCAGCCTGACAAGGCCGATGCCCCCGTCGGCCACGGCCGGCGGGGGCATCATCTTGCGTGCCAGCGCCCGTGTCAGGCCGCCCGCGCGGCCGGGGTGGTACCCGATATCTGGATCAGGTCACGGTTGAACGTGTGCCCGCGTCCCAGCGGCGGAAGCGTGACAGTCAGCAGGATGCGCGTGATTTCCCGCTTGCGGCCGATCGGCAGCTCCTCCCAGGTACGGCGCGCGTCATCAGTCATCGCGAACGCCGACAGCGGGCTGTGCGAGGTCGCCGCGTTCAGGTCGGCGCGGATCTCGGCCATACGGTGGTCAAGCTCGGCGCTGATCGTCTCCAGCTGCGCGTCATCGATCGTGCCCCGCGCGTACAGCTGCGCCGCACCGCGCTTACGGGTGTCGCACACCACCAGCTCATCACGCAGCGCGGCCACATCCACCTCCGCCTCATGCGGGATCAGCCCGGCGACGTCATCGCGGGACAGCCGGGCCACGATCACGTTCTCCACGTACCGGTCGGTCCGCTCGGCCGGCCAGCAGCAGTGCCCGGCCTTGCGGCACCGGTAGACCGGCGTGCCGGACGTGTTGCGCCGCACCGTCATCGTGGTCCCGTCCCCGCACTTGCCGCACCGGTAGATCAGCGACCCCAGCCACTTCGGCGTGTTCCCCGGTGAGGTCTTACGCGCCGGATCACTGAACAGCGTGACCAGCGCCTGCCGCACATCCTCGGGCAGGATCGGCTCATAGGCGTTGCGGAGCACGATCTCACCCCGGTACTCCGCGTGCCCCGACGTGCGCGGGTGGGTCAGGATCTGCTGCACCGTCCGGGAGTTCCACCCGCCGTGCTCGGCTGCCTTGCCGTTGCGGCGCACCCGCCGCTCATCGCTCATCGCGACCGTGAGCACGCCCCGCCCGGCAAGATCGCGCAGCACATGGTTCATCGACACCCCGGACAGCAGGTCATCGGCCCAGCTGCGGATCTCGGCCGCCTCGGCCTCATTATGGCGGGTCATGTCGAGCACCGGCCGGTCTTCCCAGACCCGCTCCATCGCCGGGACCTTGGGGTTCACGCACACCGACCGGACCCGCCCGGTGTCCACGCCCCACCCGTACGGGCGCACCCCGCCGCCGTAGACACCATGCCGGGCCTGCCGCTTGCGGGCGATCGCGACCCGCTCGCCCCGGTGCTCGGATTCGTACTCCGCTTCGCTGGTGTCATCGCGCAGTTCCTTGCGGCCGGAGGCTTTGTCCAGGTTGTAGAACGCGCCCTTGGTGGTGGAGTACAGCCGGATCTTGTGCGCGCGGGCCAGCTTGATGAACGCGTTGACCTCCTCGGTGGAGCGGTGCAACCGGTTGGCATGCCAGATGATCAGCGTGCCGATCTTGCCCGCCGCGATGTCGGCCAGCAGCCGCTCATAGTCCGGCCGCTCCACCCCGCTGTAGGCCGACAGGTCGTTGTCCACATAGCTCGCGCCGATGATCAGGCCCAGCTCATCAGCGGCGTCGGCGTTCTCGGCCCGCTGGGTCTCCACGCCCTCGGCCGCGCCGCGCTTGTCCCGCGAGATCCTGGCGTACTCTGCGTCGATCGGCACCAGCCTGTCCCTCCGTATCCGCTTACGTCATGTTATTACCCATGATAGGCGGTATGAATGCCCCAAACCAGTAGACGGGAAGACCACAGCCGTGCGGATCTTGACCACGCTGGCGCTGCCGGACGCCGGCCGGGCCGGGGTCGTCGGCATTGACGTCCTGGCCCACCCGGCCGCCGTGCGCAGGCATATCGGCGTGGCCGCCCAGGACGCTACCTTGGACGGACTGCTGACGGGCAGGCAGAACCTCGTCCTGGTCGGCGAGCTGAGCGGCATGCGAACGGGCCGGGCCCGGACGAGGGCAGCTGAGCTACTTGAGCTCTTCGAGCTGGCAGACGCCGCCGACCGGGTGGTCAAGGGCTACTCCGGCGGCATGCGGCGCCGGCTGGACCTGGCGGCCAGCCTGCTGACGCGGCCGCCCGTGCTGTTCCTGGATGAGCCGACCACGGGCCTGGACCCGGTGAGCAGGCAGCGGGTCTGGGAGGTGATCAGGCAGCTCATCGGCTCCGGTGTCACGGTGCTGCTGACCACCCAGTACCTGGACGAGGCGGACGCCCATCGAGGCGTCGCTAGCCTGGTCGGTGCTGATCCTCGCCGTGGCGGCGCCGCTCGCCTCACGATATTTCCGGCGCCGGACAACCGAATAGCAATGACCTGAGCCAGATGCGGTATGGCCACGCGGCATCGAATGGCGGGAATGAACTTCCTTCCCAGGCAAGGCGATGATCGGGCCGGGCTCATCGCCGGCATAGCCCCGGCTGCGCCCCGCCGGGGGCGGCGCGGTACTGCCTGGCGGTGGGCTACACGGCGGCGAGGTCACGGCATGCCGGCGGCCCGCACGGCCCGGCCCGGATCGAGACGATCGGCATGACTGCCGCCTGCCCGAGGGCACCGGGGGGCATACTGGGTACATGGGCCGGATCATCGGGACAATCCTCGGCGCGATCCTCGCCATCTGGCTTGCTGTCATGGCTGCGGGCGGGATCTTCGCAACGCTCAAGACGTTCCTCATCGTCGGGCTGATCGCGATGGCCGTCGTCATCGTGGTGTGGCTCGTGGCCGGGCGTCCTGGGCGCGGCTAGCGCGGCGCAGCCGCTGCGGCCATTGGGCCCGGGGCGGGCAGCCAGTTCCGCGGCTCGGCCGGGTGATGGCGGAGGCAACCGCGCTTTATGCAGTTCGGGCATCCTCAAGACATGGAAACCGGCGGGCACCCGGACTTGGGCGTGTGCGCAGCCGTGGACGTCCGGCATCCCGGTGATCGGCGTGGCCAGGTCCAGGTTCCATACGGCCACCCACGCGGTGCCGGTCGTGCGCGGATCCCCTGCGCGCCCGTTGTTCGTGACCGCCGCCGGGATGCCCGCAGCCGACGCAGCCGACGCGGCGGACCTGGTCCGGCACATGGCCGGCCGGTACCGGCTGCCCGGTGCCTTGCGCCGCGCTGACACCCTCGCGCGGGCGGCGCGCCAGTTTGAGCCTGCCGGTGCGATATCGGTGCCGCGCCGAAAGGTTGTTCTGTCGCGCCGGCCGGTCACCAGTGTCATCACTGCGGTTGACCGGGCGCGAGGCATGAGCCGCGGCCGGCCGGGCGCTCCGGTCTGCTGTGGTGTTGCACTAGCCCTTGACCTAGGCCAGGCTTTCGGCGAGCTGGCCGTTTCGGACCCGGACAATATCCACGCCAGGCACGTGCCCGTCCGCCCAGTCGTAGCGCCAGCGCACGACGGCAGCTGTTCGCCGACCACCTGATCCACGCGCGGGACCTGGCCCGTGCGATCGGCGCGGACGAGCACCTGGATGAAGAACTCGTCGCGTCCTGCGCGACCTGGTTCGAAGCCGTGGAGGAGGCTTACCGCAGCGCCGGCGCGATCGCCGGGCGGCCGCCGGTGCCCGGCCATGCGGACGCCCAGACCCTGCTGCTCGCCCGTTTCGGCCGGCGTGCCTGACGAAGGCCAGGGCCCTAACCCGGTGCCGGCCGTCCGCATCACCTGGGCCTGCCGGGATGCCTCCACGTGCGGATGGGGCGTGGTGGTCCCCATGCCCGCGGGTCAGGGGCCTGGCGGTCAGCCGACTCCAGCCGGCTAACCAGAAGAGTTCGTCCGGTCAGGGTTATGAGGAAGCGTCGCGGAGGAGCTGATCTGGCGGACCCGGGGGAGTGTCCCCTGACCGGCTGCCCGGCAGAGGAGCGGGCCACTGCCGACGCTGCCGGGCGCGCCTTAGGGCTGTCGGCCCTGCATCGGTGCCCGGTAGGAGCGAAGTTCCGTGCTGGGATCACAGTCCGCAGGCGGTCGTGCCGCCTGGCAGCATGGAACCTCGAAGCACCCTGATCCCGGCCGCCGCGCCAGGGCGCCTTCATGCCCGTAGGGCGCGATCACCGCCGCTGGTTCCCCGTGGACGAGCAGCACGGTCACCTCATCCCGGTCCTGGTCGGCTGCTGGGATGATCGCGCGGATCAGCGCGCCGGCGATGTCCGGCATGTCCTCGGCGGCGCCAGGGTGAAAGATTGTCCTCATGCCAGCGACGGTGGCCGGCCAGGGCGGCAGCGCGGTACTGGACGGTGTCCTCGAGCGGGTCACGTTCGCCAATCCCGAGACCGGGTACACGATCGCCCGGATCGCGCCCGAACGCGGCGCCGAGCTGGTTACGGCGGTCGGGCCGCTGCTCGGCGCGCAGGTCGGCGAGTTCCTCCGGCTGCGCGGCCGCTGGTCTGCCCACCCGAAGTACGGCCGGCAGTTCGAGGTGCACTCCTACGCCACGGTGCTGCCCGCCACCGCCGCCGGGATCCAGAAGTACCTGGGCTCCGGCCTGATCAAGGGCATCGGCCCGGTGATGGCCGAACGGATGGTCGCGCACTTCGGCGTGGACATCATGCACGTGATCGAGGATGAGCCGGGCCGGCTGACCGAGGTCGGCGGGCTGGGTCCCAAGCGCACCGCGATGATCGCCGCCGCCTGGGCCGAGCAGAAGGCGATCAAGGAGGTGATGATCTTCCTGCAGGGCGTCGGGGTGTCGACCTCGCTGGCGGTCCGGATCTACAAGAAATACGGCGACGCCTCCGTCTCTGTCGTCCGCCATGAGCCCTACCGGCTGGCCGCCGACGTGTGGGGCATCGGCTTCAAGACCGCGGACACGATCGCGGCCGCGGTCGGCATCGCCCGGGACAGCCCGGAGCGGATCAAGGCAGGCCTGGCCTACACGCTGTCCGAGGCGGCCGACGACGGGCACTGCTACCTGCCCGCGCCCAACCTGACCGCCGACGCCGCGAAGATCCTCGACGTGCCCGCCGAGCTGATCACCCCGTGCCTGGACGAGCTGACCGCGGCCGGCGGAGTGATCCGCGAGCCGGTGCCCGCGGCGGCCCCGCCCGCCCAGGCTGAGGCCGCACCGCAGGTCCCCGCCGTCTACCTGCCGCCTTTCTATCAGGCCGAACGGTCCCTGGCTCACGCACTGCTCCGCCTGCACGCCGCCCGGGCTGACCGGCTCGCCGCGTTCGCCGAGGTGGACTGGGACAAGGCGCTGGGCTGGCTGCGCGGGCGGACCGGTTCGCAGCTCGCCCCCGAACAAGCCGACGCGGTCCGCCTGGCCCTGACCTCACGGGTCGCGGTGCTGACCGGCGGGCCCGGCTGCGGGAAGTCGTTCACCGTGCGCTCGGTAGCAGAGCTGGCCCGGGCCAGCCTCAGCTCGTTATCGTCCCGGCCGCAACACCAGGGCCCGCAGCGGGCCGCATCTGGCGGTGAAGGTGAAGGCGTTGCTAGGCGCAGTGACTGGCTGGGACGATGCTGTCGTGATGCCGCCGCGCTGCGATGTCTGCCACCTAGATCGTGCCGGGGTAGGTGGGGCCGGCCAGCGTGGCTCAGCCGTCGGGGCACCCGCTGCTGCGGGCCTGTCCCGGCGACGGCCGTTCCAGCGAGGTGCGGGCCCTGGGCCAGCACACCGAAGCCAGCACAGAGGAGTTCGCGGCATGAACACGTGGGAGCCCTGGATCGGGCGTGTCACTACGACGTCGGCATGGCTGGACCCGGGGCAGGCCAATCGCATGAGCGCCGCCCTTGACCGCGACCCGCGGTTCACGGCGGGTGATGCACTGCCGCCGGCCTGGCACTGGCTCTATTTCCATGACATCGTCCGCGCATCTGACTTGGGAGTGGATGGTCATCCGCGGCTGGGCGTCACGATGCCGCCGGTCCCGCTGGCGCGGCGCATGTGGGCGGGCGGGACCCTGGTGTTCGAGGAACCGCTGCGCCTTGGAACGACTGTGGAGCGCATCTCCACCATCCGGTCCATCACGCCGCAGCAGGGCCGCACAGGGCAGCTGTTCTTCGTCACCGTCGAACACGACCTCCGCACCGCGGGCACACGCAACGTGCTTGAGCACCAGACGATTGTGTATAGGGAGATGTCCGCGGCGGCAGGCATTCCGGCGGCACAGCCAGCGCCGTCTGACGCCGCGTTCTCCGCCAGATGGTCGCTTGACAGCACCGCCTTGTTCCGGTACTCGGCGCTGACCTTCAACGGCCATCGGATCCACTACGACGCTGACTATTGCCGGGACGTTGAAGGATACCCCGGCCTGGTCATCCACGGGCCGCTCATCGCTACGCTGCTGCTGGATCTCGCCGTCCGTGAGGGTCGGCTGGTGGACCGGTTCACCTACCGGGCACGCAGCCCGCTGTTCCTGCCGCACACCTTCACCGTCAACGGGCGGCCGGACGGAGCCGCCACGGCCCTGTGGGCGGCCAGTGATGCGGGAAACCTCGCGATGCAGGCACAGGCCGCCGCCTGACTGGTTCCGCACTTGATCAGCAGGGCGAGCCAAGCCTCGTCGAGTGACCCCGTGACCGCGCAGTCCCAGCGGCCGGGCCGGGCATGTCGCCGGTTCGGCTCGTTGGCCCGCCTCGCGTCAGCCGGGCGTACGATCTGGATTCTGGGCCGGGCCTTGCCGTTAGGAGGCCGGGCCGGCGGACTTCCGGACCGTCCGGCATGGTAAGTACAAAGGGCCCCCTGCCGGGTGGCGCTGACCGGATTGGTGTGAGGTGGTCGTGGACCAGTTGCTGACCGGGATGCGGATCGTCGAGGGCTCCGCGTTCGTCGCCGCGCCCTTGGGCGGTATGACGCTCGCCCAGCTTGGCGCCGACGTGATCAGGTTCGACCCCATCGGCGGCGGGCTCGACGCCCGCCGCTGGCCGGTGACCGCCAGCGGACGCAGCCTGTTCTGGGCGGGCCTGAACAAGGGAAAGCGTTCCATCGCCATCGACATCCGTTCACCGCGAGGGCGGGACCTGATTGCCGCGCTGGTTGCCGCGCCCGGACCCGATGCCGGCTTCCTGCTGACGAATCTTCCCGCCAAGGGGTGGCTGTCGTACGACGCCCTTCGTGCTCAACGGCCCGACGTCGTCATGGTGACCATCGTCGGCAACCGCGACGGTTCCTCCGCCGTCGATTACACCATCAACCCGGCGACCGGCTTCCCGTGGGCTACCGGACCGATGAACACGACCTATCCAGTCAACCACCTGCTCCCCGCCTGGGACGCGATCACCGGCACTCTCGCAGCGGCCACCCTGCTTGCCGCGGATCGGTGGCGGTCCCGGACCGGCCGCGGCCAGCAGGCCCAGATCGCTTTGTCCGATGTCGCCTTCGCCATGGTCGGCCACCTCGGCAAAATCGCGGAAGTTCAGGTCAACGGGACGGAGCGGCCAAAGTACGGCAATTATCTGTATGGCGCATTCGGGCGGGACTTTCTCACCCGCGACAGTCATCGGATCATGATCGCCGCGCTGACGTTGAGACAGTGGCAGGGGCTGTGCAAGGCAACCGGCCTAGCGGAGGGGTTTGTGGCAGTCGAGCACCTGCTCGGCGTGGACCTCGACAAAGAGGGTGACCGGTTCATCGCCCGCGAGCAAATCGGGGCGCTGCTCAAGCCATGGGTTCTGCAGCGTACGGTGGAGGAAGTAAGGGCATCCTTTGATCCGCACGGCGTGTGCTGGGGGCCCTATCAGACCTTCCGGGAGCTCGTCGAGAATGACCCCCGCTGCTCAACGGCGAACCCCATGTGGGCCCTGATCGAGCAGCCAGGGATCGGCACATACCTCATGCCCGGCTCACCGGTCACATTGAGCGATCTGCCCCCGGTACCCCCGCGGCCGGCACCGCCGCTTGGCGAACACACCGACGAAGTCCTCGCCGGCATCCTCGGATTGTCGGCGCTCGAGATCGGCAGGCTCCACGATGACGGCATCGTCGCAGGACCCGAACCGCTCGACTAGCCCGCAAGCGCTGGCGCGGCACACGCTCGCCCGGGCGAAAGCGCCACCGGCACCTGGTTCGCCGTCTGCCCAGACAGCGCAGATCCCCATCAGCAGGCGCATTGAGGTGCCCCGTGAACAATCCCGTCGCGTGGACCCGGGCTAGAACCCGTTCAGCCAGGCCACCAGCTCCTCAATTGCCCCGAACAGCCTTTGCTGGGCAGATCGGCGGGCCTCAAGATGCACGCGGGGACTGCCGCGGACCATGGTGCCGCCCTGGCTGCTGGCGGCGATAGCCATCTTGCCGCGGATGAGGAAGGCGAGCCCGCCGAAGATCTTCTTCTCTTCTCAGATCCGGATCCGGTAGCTGCTCGCTGTCGCCGAACACGGCAGGTCGTCGCACTCGTCGTGCAGAACAGATAAGTGCTGTGCCGGAACCGCGCGATTGTGGTGCCCGACGCCGTTGGCCGGGCTGCGATCGGGCTACGCGGGTCGGTGTCCGCGGAGGGTGCGGCGGAGGTCATCGGTCCACTCGTTCGGGATCTCCCAGGGGATGAAGTGCCCGCCGTGGTCGTGGGCGGTGACGTTGACGTGGCGGTACCAGACGGCGCGGTCGCTGTCGAGGAAGCTCTGGACTCGCTGCTGGTTGGTGGTGACGCCGGGTGGGTTCTCGTAGGCGACGAAGGTGATGCCAGTCGGGGCTTCGATGATCGGCCAACGGTCGTGGGCGGGGGTCCAGGGGTAGCGGTTGTTGTTGGCGTAGGTGCGGATCGAGGTGTCGATGGCGTCGCCGGCCCAGTAGATGGTGGCGTGGGTGAGCAGGTCGTCTCTGGTGAACACGGTCTCGATATCGCCGTGGTCGTCGGACCAGCTGTCCCAGCGCTCCAGCATCCAGGCGAGCATCCCGGCCGGTGAGTCTGCCAGCCCGTAGGCCAGGGTGCTGGGGTCGAGCAGGTGGGCAGCCAGGTGGACGGCGAACCGTTTCTGGACGGCGATGATGCCGTGGCGGATGGTCGGCGGCAGGTTCTCCGGAAGGGGGTGGACGCCGGAGACATTCCAGGCGAGGTCGCCGTTGAACAGGGTGAGCTTCAGGGCCGATCCGATGTGTATGGCGTAGATCTCGTCGGCGTACTTGTGGCCGAGTTGCCCGGTGACGAGGGCTCCGACGTCGCAGCCCGCGGCGGCGTACTTGTCGTAGCCGAGTACGCCGGTCATCAGCTCGTGCCAGACGTCGGCCATCTTCCAGAAGTTCATGTCCGGAGCGTCGGGTAGTGGCGTGGAGAACCCGAATCCCGGCAGCGACGGCACGATCACCTCGAACGCGTCCGCCGGATCGCCTCCGAACGCGGCGGGGTCGGCCAGGGGGTCGATGACCTTGGACCAGTGCCAGAACGTCCACGGCCAACCGTGGCTCAGGATCAGCGGAACCGGATGGGGGCCGACACCGGGCTTGCGCAAAAAGTGCACCGGCACCCCAGCGACGTCAACGCGGTAGTTCTCGTAGGCGTTGATCGCCCGCTCGGCGGCACGCCAGTCAAAGCCGTCGGCCCAATACTCGACGAGCGCTTGCAAGTAGCTGCGACGTACGCCGTAGTAACCGTCCTCGTTGCCGGCATCCAGCGGCCACTTCGTGGCAAGCAGCCTGCGGCGCAGATCAGCCAGCACCTCCTCGGGCACCTGGACTGGTGTCGGCTCCACGGCGAATCGGGTCACGTCGTTCTCCTCCTTGCCTGCGGCCTACCTCGTGAACTGCCCGGAGGTTCAGCTCGTATGTCGTGAGCGATCGTGACCAGCCGAGACAACACCTCTTGAGCGTCGGCAAGCACGGCCCGCTCGCGATCGTCCAGTCGGTCGGTCAGCCGCGCCAGCATCGCCACCCGATCGGCGTGACGCGACCGGACAACCATCTCGCCGGCCGAGGTCACCGAGAGCAGCACCGCACGACCGTCGCTCGGATCAGGACGCCGAGACACCAAGCCGGCCCCTTCCAGCTTCGAGACCAAGCTGGTCAGAGCCGGCTGCCTGATCTGCTCGGTCGCCAGCAGATCGGTCAGCCGCATCGGCCCCCCGCGCGAGAGGCTGTGGAGCACAGACAAGGCCGAGAAGTTCAACCTGTGCACCGACGGAAGCCGGATGAAGACCGAGTTGAAGTCCTCGATCACCGTTGCCAGGCAGCCGGGATCGAACGCCTGGCCTGCCGTTCCGCGGGCCACACCCGAACTATATCAAGATTCGATATAGATTCGGCGGCCTGCACCAATAACCTCCGCCTGGCGCTCACGCGCGGCGGCTTCCCGGCTGCGGAACGCAGCGCGACATCGGACGAGAGCAGGCATGACCGGATCGCGCTCGCGGCGACAACGAGCCGATGGCGATCTCCACGGGCCAGACCGCCAGATGACAGCACTACTTCCCCGCGATCTGTCACCGTTATGAGGCGTCTGATCGGCCATGGGAGTACCGGCACCTCCGTGCCGTCGTCGGCGTGCGCTGGCCAGGACAGCGCTGATCCGGGTTCGCCGTGAAGCCGGGCGGGCCGCATGGCGGCGGCCGCGCTCATGGACGCTTCAGGAACCTCAGATAGAACGCCGCGAACACCAGGACAATCCCGACGTTTACTATCAGGCGTTCCCCGAAGTGGTGCCTGAAGAACAGGACGTCCACGCCGACCACGACGGCTACCAGCGCGAGCACGTAGAGCACGACGACTGCCTGTCTTCCCATCGTTTCGTTCTACTATGGGCGCCGGAGCGGAGCAAGAGCGCTGCTGGCGGGCCGCCCCGGCTTTGATGGAGACCACGGCGTCTGGGATGCGGCGGACTTCGAGCCACACTCACAACCTGCGGCGCGACCGGCCCACCCCTGAAACGGCCGTAACAGCCTGTATCCGCGCTACCAGCCGGCTGATGCACCTCGCCGCCGTCACGGGTTGATCTGGCCCGCTGGCGCCAGCGTCACCATCGCGGACCGCCCGGACCCATGGATGACCTCCGGCGGCTGGCGCCCAGCCGGAGTAGTCATTGGCTGGTCTCGGAGATGACGGATCAGGCACCGGTCCGGCAAGAAGCTTCCTGCCCGGGGTCAGCTTTTCTGGCATAGGCAAGCGTCCTCAAGGAGGCGACCTGCTCGGTGTTGCCGATGACGACAAGGACGTCCCCGTCCTTGATTTGCTCCTCCGGAGCTGGGTTGGTGCGGAAATCGTGGCCTGGGTGGCGGACGGCGAGGACCAGCACGCCGGTGCGGGCGTGGACCCGGGCGCTGCGCAGCGTCTGGCCCGCGAGCGCAGAGCCGGAGGGGACGTTGATCTCCTGGAGGCGGAACTCCAGGCTGCCGTCGTGCATGACCACGTCGAGGAACTCGGCCACGTGCGGCTGCACGGCCAGCGCTGCCATGCGGGCGCCGCCGAGGTCCTGCGGGTTGACGACCCGGTCGGCGCCGGCCTGGAGCAGCTTGGGGACGGCGGCCCCGGACGCCGTCCTGGCGACGATGAACAGGTCGCGGCGCATCGAGCGGCCCGTCAGGGCCACGTACAGGTTCTCGGCGTCGCCATTGAGAGCGGTGATGAGCACGCGGGCCCGCTCGATTCCCGCCGCCCGCAGCACCCCCTCATCCGTAGCGTCCCCGCACACCGAGGGGCCGTCCACGGTGGCGATCCGCTCGGCCGAGGAGTCAACAACCACGACCTCGGCGTTGCCGGCGCGCAGGGAGCGGGCGATGGCCCGCCCGACCCGCCCCCAGCCGCATACCACGACGTGGCCGTGCATCTGGCTGATCTGCCGTTGCATCCTGCGCCTCCCGAACTCGTCGGCCACGTAGCCCTCGATGAGCATCTCGACAAGCATGCTGAACGTATAGGCCGCGGTCCCCACCCCGGTCAGGATAAGGACGATAGTGAACACTTCCTGGCCGGCGCTGAACTTATGTACCTCGCCGAAGCCGACGGTAGACACCGTGATCACCGTCTGGAAGACGGCGTTGAGTACGCCGTACCCAAAGGCCACATAGCCGATGGTGCCGCCCACCAGGACCAAGAGCAGGCCGATCAGGCCCAGCCGGAGATTTCTCGAGGCCCGGTTCCACCGGGATGACACGCCCATCGCCATGACGTCATTGTGCCCGCACCGATCAGGGCCGGGGCGCCTGCATGACACGACGGCATAACCGGATGCCATCGATCCGAGCCGGCGAACTCGCTCAGTTAACCTCGTCAGTGCGGAAACGGCGATCCGCTCGCGTGCCAGGCTCGGAGACCAGCCTGCGTAATGCGGTGTCAGGTCCCTGTCGATTAGGGTGGGATTGATGGTGAAGTAGGCGGTGCCTCTGGGGGAGAGCAGCCAAGCGCGAACGGCAAGACATGGCGGTATGACGCCGATTCGAACTTCACCCGTGACGCCAAGCATGCTCTGTCCCGGCTGCTCGCTCCAGGCGGACCTGACGGTGTTACTTGTGATGAGCTGTTACTTGTGATGAGCATGGAGTGCCTGTGGGTGCCGAGGACCCTGCGGGATGCACGTGCCGCCGTTGCAGGCGGGGAGTACGAGGATCTCAAGGTCCAGGACGATCAGAACCCCTGGCGGATGCGTGAGCAGGGGACGGTCACGCTGGGGGCATCCCAGGTGGGCAGCGAGATCTCGCCGGTCTTGCTCCTGGCGCAGTCCTCCAGCCAGTGATGCACGGTGGGAGTCCAGTAACCCGGGCTGAGGCGATTGGGTGAGTAGTACCTGTAGTCAGTCACCCAGCCGAACGCGAGCGCGCAGGTCAGCGCCGTGACCGCGATCAGCGCCCACGGTCGCGGGCCCCGCCAGGCGCGCTTCGCTGGTGGCGTAGGCGCAGGCGTGACCGCGCGGCGGCGGCGGATGAACGTGTCGACCGCGATGATCACCATGGCGTCCAGGAGCATTACCGGGACGGCATCGTAGCGGGAGCCGGGCTGGAAGGCCGGGACGGCCACCGCGTGCGCCACCCAGTGAGCGCCGGGCGGCCCGGGAACGGACGCGTCGACGATCACCTCCGCGAAGCCGACCACCGTGGCCAGCACGGCGAAGACCCGGACCTGCCGGTCGCCGGTGATCAGGACCCAGGCCAAGACGGCCAGCAGGAACGCGCCGACGACCGCCGTGGCACCGTTCAGGCCGAGCGGCCCCTGCAGCCACCACGACAGGTGCCAGCCGGCGGAGCGCAGGACGAAGGCGTGGAAGTAGAACTTGACGGAGGCGAGCGGCCGGCCAAAGCCAGTGAGCCGCTGTGCGTGCCGGGCGTAGGTCGACACGATCGCTGGCACCTGCGCCAGCAGGCCGAGCAGGAAGCCGGCGGTGACCGCGTGCTCCCGCCAGCGCGGCAGCGCGATGACCCGGATCACCAGCAGCGGAAGATAGATGATCGCGAGGATCTCCGACGAGGTCGCCGCGAAGGCCATGACCGCGGCGGCCAGCATTCCCCAACGCGTCCGGGGCCGCCACATCACCGCCCAGAACGCCGTCGGCAGCAGGTACCACGGGGAGTCCACCCCGCTGTCAATCATCTCGATCGGCGCGAGCGGCAGCAGGATCAGGGCGGCTCCCAGCATGGCCCGCAGCCAGGGCGACCGGATGTACCCCTCACTCGCGTGATACGTGAACAGCGCGCAGACGGCTGCGATGAGGGCGCCCGAAACCGCGTAGACCCGCGCGGCGTCCCACAGAGGCAGCAGCGAGACGATCTGCCCGAGGATGCGCGGCACCAGTTCCAGGTAGCCGCCGAACGGGGCGAGCAGATCCCACGGGTGCGCGAGCGCCCCGACGAGGAAGACACCGTTATCCTCGGCATAAACCACGTCCCAGGCCGGAATAGGAGCCACGCGCAGCAGCATCGCCCCTGCGGCGACAAGGACGGCGAGGATCTCGATGGCGACGCGCACCGGCCGCTCGCGCAGCAGCCCCCCCGGCCCTGGCGACACACCGGGCGCTATGGGGAAGAGCGTGGCGAGCGCGGCCCGGAACCCGCCAGTACGCGGATCGCCCCCAGGATCCGCCTGATGGCGGAATAGGAGTGTCCTGGACACCACGCGATCTCCCCGAGAACAGCAGCTTGAGGTAGCCAATTTCCGTCATTGCCGGATCGGCCGGTACGAGCGTGCTCACTAGGGTAGCGCGACGGACGTCGCTATTAGGCGACGTCCGGATTACGGTGTAAAAGTGACTGGTGCGGCTCTGGTTCATTGTGATGTTAGGTGATGGTACTGACATTCTGAGCGCTATCGGTGTCCTGGGTGACGGTTACGATACGTAACCGGAGCTGGTGAGGCTGGTCAAGCAGCCGTGTTCCCTTTCGTCGCCCTCCATTGTCACAACGACAATTGTGTCAGTCACGCTCGCAGCGCTGCAGAGGTCAACGATCGATTGATAAGCGGAGTTGTGGATCAGGGCAATACGCCAATGCTCACGCGCACGTTCGCGACTAAGGCTCATCTTGCATACGATCCAGGCCACTGAGGTGACGGTGGCGAAATGTGCATGCTGGGTCACGTCGCGCGTTTCAGGCCCCGGTTCTTCCGGCCGCGGGCCACCGGCGCCGGCATCGTGGTGGACGGCCACGACCTCACCCTGATCACCGCCGGGCTCAACGCCATCACGCTCATCACCGGGTTCGTCGTCTTCGCCGCGGTCCGCCGGTCGCTGCCGTTCGACCGGCGGCTGGCGCTGTCGCGATACCGGCATTCCGCCCTCATCGCCGCCAAGACCACCGCGGCGCTGGCCGTTATCGTGTGTCATGCCACCCCCGATAGAGGGCATGGTGTCACGCAAGGATCTGAAATCAGCTGCCGTTTGCCCTGAGGAGACGGCAGGTCTGAGCATCCCTGCGATCGACAAGCTACGTGCGGCTGCCCGCGAACAGCGAGGGAACGTCCTGCCGCGGACGGACGCCTCAAAGGTCGCGCTCGGTCACTTCCGCCCGGCGGGCCTGCCGTGCTGGTGACGCGACCGTCGCCGCGAGTGCCTTCGCCGGGTCAGGAGCCGGCCGGGACGCGGCTGGTGACGTGGCTCCGCCGGGAAAGGCCGGACTGGCGGTGCCGGCGATATAGGCTCGCAGTCAGCGGCTGCGCGCCGCGCCGCCGCGGCGGGAAGGGGCGTCCATGAGCGTGTTCACGGTGGACCTGAAGAACCAGCCCGGTGAGCTCGCCCGCCTGTGCGAGGCGATGGCCGCAAGTGGGATCAACCTGATCTTGTCCGCGGCGGCCTGCGGGGACGGCGGCACGGTCGTCTTCGTCGCCGACGACGAGGCCAGTGCCCAGGGAGTGCTGACCGACGCCGGCATCCCGTACACGATGCGCCCGGCGCTGACCATCCGGATGGAGAACCAGCCAGGTACCGGCGCAGCCACGTTCCGCAGGCTGGCCGACGTGGGCGTCAATGCCGACCTGTTCTTGCCGGTACGCGTCTTCGACGACATGTTCTTCGCGGTGATCTGCGTCGATGACCAGGACAAGGCGCGCCACGCACTCGGCGGGCAGGTCGTCGCCGACCGTCCCGCCAGGTAGGCGCAGCGTACAGGCAGGGTACCCATCGCCTTCGGCGGGTCAGCTGGCGCGCCGGTCCTGGAAGGTGCGCCGGTAGGCCTGGGGGCTGGTGTGCACGGCCCGGCTGAAGTGCTTGCGCAGGTTGGCCGATGTGGAAAAGCCGCTTTTCTCTGCACAGCTATCGCTCTCCACTCGACCTGGGCGCCGCGGTGCGCGAGGCGACAAGGCAGACCGGCCAGTTATCGCAGGCTAGCTCTTGCAATGACCATGCGCTGCACCTCGGAGGTGCCCTCGTAAATCTCGGTTATCTTGGCATCACGCCAGTTCCGCTCGACCGGGTAGCTCTCCGTGTACCCGTACCCGCCGTGGATCTGGATCGCCTGGCCGGCCACCCGGGTGGCGGTCTCCGAGGCGAACAGCTTGGCCATAGCCCCTTCGGTGGAATAGGGGCGATGGCTGTCCATCAGGGAGGCGGCGCGGTAGACGAGCAGCCGGGCCGCGTCGATCTCGGTAGCCATATCGGCGATCATCCACTGAATAGCCTGCAAGGTCGCGATCGGCTTGCCGAACTGGACCCGCTCCTTCGCATAGGAGACCGACGCGTCGAGGGCGGCCTGGGCGATGCCGAGCGCCTGCGCGGCGACGCCGATCCGCCCGCCGTCGAGCGTCTGCATGGCGATCTTGAAGCCTTCGCCTTCCCGGCCCAGGAGCGCATTCCTGGGAATGCGGCAGTCAGCGAAATACAGGGGCGGCGTACTCGAGCCGCGGATCCCCAGCTTGTGCTCTGCCTCGCCGACGGAGAACCCGGGGGTGTCCTTCTCGACGATGAACGCGCTGATCCCGCGCGTTCCCTGCACCGGATCGGTCTTCGCGAACACGATGTACACCTCGGCGTACGGGGCGTTGGTGATGAAGATCTTCGATCCGTTGAGGACGTACTCGTCGCCGCTCAGCAGCGACGTGGTGGTGCCCGCGGCGGCGTCGGTGCCCGCGGCGGACTCGGTCAGGGCGAAAGCGCCCAGGCGGCGGCCGGAGGCCATGTCGGACAGGTACCTGTCCTTCTGGGCATCGGTCCCGAACTTGAAGATCGGCCAGGTGCCAAGCGTGGTGTGACCCGTCATGATCACGGCGGTGGTCGCGCACGCCCTCGACACTTCCTCGAGGGCTATTACGTAGCTCACGTAATCCGCCCCGGCGCCGCCCACCTCCTGCGGGTACGGCATGCCCATGAGGCTCAGGTCCGCCATCTTCGGGACGACCTCCGCGGGAAAGCGGTGGTCGCGGTCGATCTCGCCCGCGACAGGCGCCAGTTCGGCCTTGGCGAACTCCCTTACCGTTTCCCGGATCAGCTCTTGCTCGTCAGTCAGGTCGAAGTCCACGGTGCGAGCACCTCCCTCATGCCGGCCATCTTGGCCTGGTTGTCAGTTTGTACATATCAGAGCTTGACGCCGCCTGGCTGCACCCCGCCGTACCCGATCCGTTCGGATCAAGGGTTGTGTCATAGCAGCAAAAGAGCTACAAAGTAGTGTCAGGTTTCAACGTATTAGTTGAATATTCCCTCAGCTGGCTGGCTCCCAGACGAGGGCCTGGAGGCGGGTATGGATACGGGCGTCGCAGGGCCGCTGTTCGCCTCGCCAGAGGTGGTGGTATCCAAGGCAGCCGACGGCAGCGTGGTCCTTTGCTCGGCCGATCCGCTTGGCGCCTATCCCGCCACGGTGATGCACAGCGTGCGGGCCTGGGCGGAAGCGGACCCGGGCCACCCGCTGGTGGCCGAACGCGGGCCCGGCGGAGCATGGCGCGGCTGCACATACGGCGAGGCGGTGGCAGCGGCCATCGGGATCGGCCAGGCGCTGCTTGATCGCGGCCTGGGCCCGTACCGGCCGCTGCTGATCTTGTCTGGCAACAGCGTCGACCACATGCTCATGACGCTCGGGGCGATGACCGCCGGCGTTCCGGTCGCGCCCGCCAGCGTCGCGTACTCCCTGCAGAGCCGCGATCACGCTCGCCTCCGGGCTATAGCCGAGCTGATCCGTCCGGGCGCGGTGTTCGCGGAAGACGCTGATCGCTTCGCCGCGGCTCTCGATGCGGTCGGCGCGGCCACATCGAGAGCCCCGTCGAGAGCCACGGCGATCGTGAGCGCGGGCGGCAGGCCCGGAGCGGAGCGGCTCCACGAGCTCATGACGACCGTGCCCGGCCAGGCCGTTACGGCGGCGTTCGACGCCGTGGACGCGAACGCGGTGGCGAAGATCTTGTTCACCTCGGGTTCGACCGGGGTGCCGAAGGGCGTCCTCAACACCCACCGGATGCTGTCCGCCGATCAGCAGATGATGCGGCAGGTGTGGCCGTTCCTCACCAGGGAGCGGCCGGTGATCGTCGACTGGCTGCCCTGGAGCCATACTTTCGGCGGCAACCACAACATGAACATGGCGCTCACCTCAGGCGGCACGCTCTACGTGGACGCAGGCCGGCCAGCGCCGGGGATGTTCGCACAGACGATCGCGAACCTCACCGACGTGCCGCCGACCATGTACTTTAACGTCCCGGCCGGCTACGCCCAGCTTGTGGCGGCGCTGGAGTCAGATCCGGCGTTTGCGGCACGGTTCTTTTCCAGGCTGCGGCTGATATTCAACGCCGCGGCAGCGCTGCCGTCCGCGCTGCGCAGCCGGCTCGAGGAGCTGGCGGCGCGCAGCACCGGCCGCGCGGTTCCTGTCACCGGATCCTGGGGTGCGACCGAGACCGCCCCGGCGGTGACGACGGCGCATTTCGCCTACGATGACGCCCGCTGCATCGGCGTGCCGCTGCCGGGCACGCGGGTCAAGCTGGCCCCGGCCGAAGGCGCGTACGAGATCCGGGTGAAGGGCCCGATCGTGACACCGGGCTACTTCGCGCGGCCGGATCTCACCGCGGCGGCCTTCGACGAGGAGGGCTTCTATTGCTCCGGCGACGCGGTGGTCCCGGCTAACCCGGAAGATCCGAACGCCGGGCTGGTATTCCGGGGACGCATCGCGGAGGACTTCAAGCTCACGACCGGTACGTACGTGCGAGTCGGGGCCGTGCGCCTGGCGTTGCTCTCGGCCTTGCCCGTGCTGTCCGATGCGGTGATCGTGGGCGAGAACCGCGAGTTCGCGTGCGCGCTGGCCTGGCTTAACGCGGCCGAGGCCATCAGGCTGCTCGGCGAGGAACCGCAGCCGCTTGGCGAGCTGATCGTGCATGAGATCGTGCACCAGACGCTCGCGCAGGCCCTGTCCGACCATAATGCCGCAGCCGGTTCGGCGGCCCGCGTCGAGCGGCTCGCGCTGATGGCCCGCCCCCCCGACCTGGACGGCGGCGAGATCACCGACAAGGGTTACGTTAACCAGCGGCAGGTGCTCATCAACCGGTCGACCCTGGTCGAGCTGCTCTACGCTCAGCCGGCGCACGCCCATGTCATCGTCGCAGGAACGGCAGGAAGGACTGTGTGATGCGGTACGAGAACGTAGCGATCCCGGCCGGGTTCGCGTGGAGCTCGCCCTTTACTAAGTGGCAGGGTTCGCTGGCCGAGGTTTCCAGCCTCGATCTGGCCGCCGACGTCACCGCCAGGGCCCTGGCGGAGCGGCGTGTCGACCCCGGCCAGCTGACTGGGATCGTGCTGGGGTGGACGATTCCTCAGCCGGACATCTTCTACGGCGCCCCCACGCTGGCGGCGAGGCTGGGCGCGGGAAACGTGAGCGGCCCGATGATCAGCCAGGCCTGCGCGACGTCAGTCGCGTGCCTGGCCGCGGCGGCCGGCGCGGTCACGACCGGAGCGGGCTTGCAGCTGGTGGTCGCCACCGACCGCACAAGCAACGGGCCGCAACTGCTGTATCCGGCACCGTCGGCGACGGGCGGCGCGCCGATCTGCACGCACTGGGTGCTGGACAGCTTCGCACGTGACCCCTGGGCAGGCACCTCGATGCTGGCCGCGGGGGAGAACGTGGCCACCGAATCCGCTATCTCCCGCGGCGACCTTGATGAGCTGGCAATCATGCGGTCCAGCCAGTACTCCAAGGCGCTGGCAGACGACCGGGCCTTCCAGCGCAGGTATATGGTCCAGGCGCAGATCCCGCAGCGCCGTAAGCCGCCACGGGTGATCGACGCCGACGAGGGCGTGCGGCCCCTGGTGCTCGAGGAGATCAGCGCGCTGCGGCCGGCGTCCCCGGACGGACTGCATACCTTCGCCACCCAGACCCACCCGGCCGATGGCACCGCCGGCGCCCTGGTTACCACGATCGACGAGGCCCGCGAGCTAGCCGGCGGCGCCGGCGTGGCGCAGATCCTCGCGACCGGTTTCGCGCGGGTGGCCCCGAGCCATATGCCCCAGGCGCCGGTCCCGGCGGCCAACGCGGCGCTGGCGGCCGCGGGGCTGGCGATCGGCCAGGTCGACGCGGTGACCACGCACAACCCGTTCGCCGTGAACGACATCTACTTCTCCAAGGAGACCGGCTTCCCGCTGGACCGGATGAACTCCTACGGCTGCAGCCTGATCTTCGGCCACCCGCAGGGCCCGACCGGGCTGCGCTCGATCGCCGAGCTGATCGAGGAACTGCGCCAGCGCGGCGGCGGGATCGGCCTGTTCACCGGCTGCGCCGCCGGAGACTCCGGGGCATCGGTCGTACTACGGGTGACAGATTGAGCGAGTCGTTCAACGCTTGCGAGTACCTGCTCGACTGGCGGCTGGCCGCCGGTGACGAGAACCGGGTCGCGCTCACAGGCCCGGCCGGCGAGCTGACTTACGGGCAGCTGTACCAGCAGGTCCTGCGGGCCGCCGCGGCGCTGCGCGGCATCGGCCTGCAGCCCGAGCAGCGGATGCTGATGTGCATGGCGGACTCCCCCGAGTTCGTGATCGTCTACCTCGCCGCGATGCGGGTCGGAGCGGTCCCGGTCCCGGTGTCGACGATGACGAACGCCGACGGGCTCGGCGAGCTGCTGCGCGACTCCCGTGCCCGGCTGCTCGCGGTGACCGGCGAATTCGCCGGGCTGGCCCGCGAGGCGGTCATCGGCGCGCCGGACCTGCGGGCGGTGCTCGGCCCGGACGACGCGCCGGGCGACGCGGCGGACGCACCGGGACGGTTGCGGTGGTGCGGGCTCCGCACGCTGCTCCTGTCGGCCCAGCCGGACGAGCGCGTCTATCCGACCACCGCGGACTCGCCCGCGTTCTGGCTGTATACGTCGGGCACCACGGGCTCGCCGAAGGGCGCGATGCACCGGCACGGGTCCATCCAGGTGGTGTGCGAGACCTACGGCGCGCAGGTGCTCGGCATCACGCCGCAGGACCGGTGCCTGTCGGCGGCGAAGGCATTCTTCGCTTACGGCCTGGGGAACTCCGTGCTTTTCCCGCTATCGGCGGGTGCCGCGGCCGTGCTCGAACCGGCACCGTCCAGGCCCGCGGTCATAGCCGAGCGGGCCCGCGAGTACGGCGCCACGCTCTTCTTCGCCGGCCCGACGTTCTTCGCCAACATGCTGCGCGCCGACCTGCCCGGGGATGCGCTGGCCGGCGTGCGGCTGGCGGCGTCCGCCGGAGAGGTGCTGCCGGCCGCACTGTACACGCGATGGACGACGCACTTCGGCGTGGACATCCTCGACGGCATCGGCATGACCGAGATGCTGCACATCTTCCTGTCAAACCGGGCCGGCGAGGTGCATCCTGGCAGTACCGGCGTGGCCGTTCCCGGCTACGACCTCAAGATCGTCGACGACACCGGGCTTGAGGTACCCATGGGCACGCCCGGCACCTTGCTGGTGCGAGGCGCATCGGCAGCCACCGGGTACTGGTCGCGCTACGATCCTTCGCGCCAGGTGTTCCAGGGGGAGTGGCTCCGCACCGGAGATACCTACGTCCAGGACGCCGACGGCCATTACACCTGCCTCGGCCGCACCAACGACATGCTCAAGGCGAGCGGAATCTGGGTGGCGCCGGCCGAAGTGGAGGCGCGGCTGCACGCCCACCAGGCCGTGGCCAACGCGATAGTCGTGGCCGCCCTGGACGCCGACGGGCTGGAGAAGCCCGTCGCGTTCGTGATCCTGCGATCCGGCCAGCACGCTACCGAGACCGAGCTGATCGAGTTCTGCCGCCAGGGCCTGCCCTCATTCAAACGACCGCGCAGGATCGTTTTCGTCGGCGAGTACCCGGTCACCCACACCGGCAAGGTCCGCCGCGTCGAACTGCGCCAGCTGGCCAACGACATGGGCCTGCTGGCCAAACCACCCGGCTGATGCCGCGACAAGAACGTACTGGCGTACCACCCTCCAGCCGACTGCGTGCCCCTCGCGGCGAGCGCGGAAGATTAGCGCGAGCCTCGCTGTCCCCTCAATAGGGGCTGGCGATCAGCCGTCCGCAATTGGGAGCATCGTGAGAATGATCCCGCCATGCCTGGCGTAACCAAAAGGACTGAGCACGATAATGGGCCTGAGGACTGAGGGCCCGCTCTAGCCCTCGCCGCGGGCTATGCACTCGCGATCGTGGTGACCTTGCCGGAACTGCCCATGAACTTCAGCGCGCCGTCCGCGATGTCTACGTAGAGGACGCCGCCGTCCGCGGGGACCGCCGGTTCGGCCTGAGGGGTGAGGGCCAGCAGTCCGTCGAGATTCAGCTGCCCCTCGTTGTCGGGCGAGGGCACGACGGTCTGGACGCCGGTCAGGTCGTTGTTTTCCAGGTCAAGCGACGCGCCGCCGCTGGCCTCGGGCGCAATCGAGATGATGGGGGTATCCGTCCCGGTTTCCACGGCCACGCCGGTGCGCTCGGTCCCGACGCGGTCGAGGTAGTTCAGCTTCACGAACGTGCCGGCCCCGCCCCGGCCGAGCAGTTCGAGGTTCCCGCTGGCCGGAGAAGTGATAAAGGCGAGGCTATCAATCGACTGATCATTGCCGGCTAGCTGATTGAGCAGGTATGCATCGTTAATGCCGCCATCAGCCTGAAAATGCCCGGAATCTGGCAGGGCTTGGTCGGACATGGCCGTATTACTCCTTCTATCATGCTGGGGTGGCGGCGCTACCGCCGCCGCCCCTCGTGACTGGCTGGATTGGCGGATACCGGTCACGGCCGCCGCGCCGATACCTAGAATTAACAGGCGGCGCGGGAACCTGATTTTCTTTGTGCTCATCCCGGTTCTCCCCGATCCGATACCGCGCATAGTGCACTATACGCATCGAATGGTTGCCGGGCAGGCAGATACGTTTTTTCGGCGGCAGCTTCCTCGATCGCCGCAGCGGCTAATAACCGGACATGGGTAATAAGCGTAATTTAATGCCATTGACCCGGCCGGGAAGAACTTCCAGCACGGCGGGATCGAAGTAGCCAGGAATCCACTTCAGCACCTCAGCCCTGAACTCGCCTTCGCACTCGAGCTGGCACAGCACCCCGACGCCGGCCGTGGACACGCGGTGGATGAGCACGTAGGAAGGCGGCAGGTTGAACCGGCGGGTGACGTTGCTCGCGCTCGCGTTGGCGACCCGGCTCGCCTCTCCGCGCAGCCATTCGCGGCTGAACTTGAACGAGTCCACCTTCGACGGCTCGGCCAGCGGCGCGAGGAAGTCGCGCAGCGCGTCCAGGTCCACGTCGATGCCCGGCCGCAGGAACCCGTGGGCCCGCAGTTCCCGCTCCACGGCCTCGATGTCGGCGTTGTCGTCATGCATGATGCGCAGCAGCCGGCCGAAGAACGGCGGCAGCCCGTCCGGCAGCCGGTCCACGGCGCCGAAGTCGAGCACGCCGAGCCGGCCGTTGTCGAGCAGCCGGAAGTTCCCCGGGTGCGGATCCGCGTGCAGCAGCCCGGCCCGCGCCGGCCCGGAGAACAGGAACCGCACGAGCAAGATGCCCGCCCGGTCACGCTGCTCCTTGCTGCCGTCGCTGATGATCTGCGACAGCGGCGTGCCGTCCATCCACTCGGTGACCAGGACGTGGTCCGTGCTCATCACGACATTGGGCACGCAAAAATCCGGATCGCCCGCGTACGCGTCGGCGAAGGCCTGCTGGGAGGCGGCCTCGAGGGAGTAGTTGAGCTCTTCTGTGACCCGGTCGCGCAGCTCGTCGAGCAGCGGCTTGACGTCCAGTCCGGGCATCAGCAGGCCAAACAGCCGTCCGGCCCGGCTCAGCTGGTTGAAGTCACCGATCAGCGCGCGTCCCGCGCCCGGGTACTGGATCTTCACCGCCACCCGGCGACCGTCGTTCCAGACGGCCGCGTGCACCTGCCCGATGGACGCCGCCGCGGCCGGGGTGTCGTTGAACTCGGCGAAGTCGTCCCGCCAGTCCTCGCCCATGTCCCTGGCCAGCACCTGATGCACGCTGCGAGCGGGCAGCGGCGGCGCGGCTTCCTGCAGCCTGGTTAGCGTGGCCCGGTAGGGCCCGGCGATCTCCGGTGGCAGCGCCGCCTCGAAAATCGACAGCGCCTGGCCCAGCTTCATGGCGCCGCCCTTGAGCTCGCCGAGAACCCGGAAGATCTGCTCGGCGGTGCGCTGCTGTATTTCCTGGGCCACGATCTCGGCCGGCCGCCCGCCGATCCGCTTCCCGACCCCGATCGCCGTCCGGCCCGCCAGCCCGATCGGCAACCTGGCCATCTTCGCGGCCCGCGCCACCGGGTTCTTGGGCACATCGTTCACCCTCTCATTGTCCCGTATGGCGCGGAGCGGATATTACCGTCCGACCAGGCGCGCCGCACCCGCACGCCGGATGCGGCTCCCAGGTCCGGCGCCGCCATTGCCAGCCGGGCAGGACCACTTCCAGCGTCCCGTTCGCCGTCGCCGGAGCCATCGGTCCCGCCCCGGCGCGGTCGATGTAGGCCAGCGCCTGCGCCGACGCGACGGCGGCCGTCATGGCGGCGAGCACGGTGTCGCACGCCTGCGGCAGCGCCCGGGTGAACGTGGCCTGGGCGAGAATCCTCGGCCACTGCGGATCACCCTGCGCCTTGCGCAGGTCAAGGCAGCGCAGGCAGGCCGAGATCCCGGGCTGGACCAGCGGCCCGACCACGCCGATCGCCTCGCCCGCCCGCAGCGACAGGTGCGGCACGCGCTCCCGCATCAGGTCCTGGACCAGGTCAGGCAATGTCAGCCCGGTGAGTATCACCAGGTCCGGCACTGCGCCGTCGTCGCGCGTCCTGACCTCGGGGGCGGCCCGCTCGACCGCCCGGGCCGCACCGTCCTGCCGCGGCTCGCCCAGATCCGCGAGGATCAGCCCCGCGGGCGCGAGATCAGCGGGTTCGGCGGGCTCCGGGTCGGTGCAGGTGACGTGCCCGACGCCGGAGGCGGCCAGGAAGCTGGCCACGCACGCCCCGGTCCGGCCCGCTCCGTGCACCCGGACGAAGGCGGCCCGCCTGCGCGCCAGCGTGCGGGCCCCGCCGTCCCCGTCCCCGTAGGCCAGCGACGCGGTGGCCAGTTCGGGCGCCAGCCGGGCCCGCAGCGGGTCGGGCAGCGAGGCGCGCAGCCGGGCCGGAGAGTCGTCAAGCACGCCGGCCGCCGCGAGCGTCGCGAGCACCCGGTTGGTCGCCTTCGGCGGGACACCGTAGGCCTGCGCCGTCGCGATCAGGGACTCGCGGTCACGGCTCCCGTCCAGCAGGCTGATCACGGCCGCGGCCTGACCCAGCCCGCCGAGCGCGACCGCCCGCCGCGGATCCACCCCAATCTGCAGCGTGTCCCGGTCCCGCCATACCGGCAGCAGCCCCGCCTTCAATGCTGGTCTCATGGCCACATGCTGACACCCCCCGGTGACATTCCGCCCCCGCGATGACGGCGGTAGCCTCAGCTATCACGTGAGCCCCGGTCCCGGGGCCACCTGGACCACAGCCGCCAGCGCCGCGGCGCGGCCGCCATGACCAGGGCGGTAGCCACCGCGGCCAGCGGCAGCACCGGGACGCCGGCCGCCGCGGTGGCGATGAGCAGGCCGCTCAGGCCGGCGCCCGCCGCGAGCCCGATCAGCACGCCGAAGCGCCGCAGCCCGTGCGGCGTGTCCTGGCCCGGCCTGACCAGCGAGCTGACCAGCCCGGTCAGGGTGCCGGTGAGGTAGGTGGTCGAGACATCGGACAGGCCCATGTCCTTGACCGCGGACGACTGCATCCCCATCGCGGCCGCCGCCACCGCGAGCAGGCAGAACTGGGCCCACCCGGCCGGGCTGGTGCCGCTGATCTCCCATCCGGCGGTAAACCCGGCCAGCAGGACGCCCTCGGCGAGCAGCACCCAGCCGACGTGAAACGGCAGCTCGCTGGCCCGCCGCTGATCCCCGTCGGAGGCCTTCTCGCGGTCGGTGGCCGCCCGGAAGCCATGAGCGATCCAGCTGGCGCTGGCCACGCCCGTGATGTAGCCCGCGATCGACACCATGGTGTGGCTGGCCAGTGTCAGCGACCCGCGCGCCACGGCCAGGCCGCACAGCACGATGTTGCCCGTCATCACGCTGGTGAATACGTCGCCCAGCCTGGTGAAGCTGGCCACGTCCATCGCTCCCGAGGCGAAGGTGAGCGCGATCGCGATCAGCGTCATGATTTGCTGTCTTGGCCTGTCGTTCATCGACCGCTAGGAGATCACCTCCGGCCGTCGCCAGGCAAGCTGACCCCGCGCACCGCACCAGCCTCAGTCGGGTTCGACCCGGACCGCGCGCGCCCACCCGGGCGCGGGCGGCGCCTGCGCGCCGAGCAGCCCGACGACAACCCGCGTCCCCTTGGGCGCGTCGGCGGGCCACGGCGTGTACCCGTCGGTGAGCACGACCGTGACGGCCGGCCGGGGCCGCAGCGCGACCGCCGCGGCGAGGCCGGCGCCCATGTCGGTGCCGCCGCCGCCGATCAGCTGAACCTGGCGGGCGGCGGTGACCCGCTGGGCCGGCGCGACCGCGGTGTCGCAGGCGAGCACGCGGACCTGCCGGGCCAGCCCCAGAGACCGCAGCAGCCCCTCCACCTCGGCCAGCACCATCGCGAGCAGGTCCTCGGTCATGCTGCCCGAAGTGTCGCAGACCACGGCGACCTCGGGCACCGGCCGCCGCAGCGCCGGGAGCACCACGTCGCCCGCCACCGCCGAACGCCGCGACGGCCGCCGGTAGGAATAGTCGACCGCCCCGGACACCTGGGCGATCGCCCGGCGCAGCTCCGCCGCGAGCAGCCGGCGCCAGTCGACCTTCGGGTGCAGGGTTTCCTGCGCCCAGCGCAGCAGCCCGGCCGGCACGCTCCCGGCCTGCCTGGCGTGCGCGATCACGTCCTGCGCGACCTGCCGCCGCAGCAGCCCGGCCTGCCAGGCAGGCAGCCCGCCCGGTCCGTCGCCGGGCCGGGGCACCCCGTCGGCCCCGCTGCCGCAGTCAAGCCAGCCTTCCGATTCAGAGTGGGCCGAACGGTCCCCCCCTCCCGCATCCGTCCCCCCGCTAGCTCCCGGGGCGGACGCCTGCCTGGCCCGGATGTGGTCGAAATACTGCTCCGCCAGCAGGCCGTCCCTGGCGTGCAGGTCGTGAGGCAGGACCGGCCGGCCGGGCAGCTCGAGTCCGGCCGGCACCAGGTCGTCGTTGATCTCGGCGTCCGCGGCGCGTACCCAGGCGCGGGCGTCCGCGGGCCCGGCCCCGGCCGCCTGGGCTCGTTCGCCGTGGGTCCGCAGCAGGTGGCAGACGTGGTGGATGAGGACGCTGCCCAGCTGCGCCGGGGTCCAGGCGGCGGTCAGCTCCGGGTCCGCGCGCATCCGCCAGCTCTCGTCCACCGACACGGTCCCGCTGCCCGCCGCCGGGATCACCTGCGCCCCGAATACCCCGGTGGCCAGGTAGGGAAACCGGGTCGCGGCCCATAGCCGAGCCGCCGCCGGCCCCTCGATCCCGTGCTCGGTCAATGCAGCAGCCCCGCGTCGCGCAGGACGGGGGCGAACAAGTGAACCTCGGCGGGCAGGGCCGCGCCGTCGGGGCGGCACCTGGCGAGCACGCGCGCGGCCACCGCGGCCACGTCGGGCGCGGCGTCGGCGGCCAGGCCGAGCACCTGCCAGCCGGCCGCCCAGCGGTCCGGGGTCGGGTCCGCGGCCACCGCGGCCGCGATCGCGGCCAGCGCGGCGTAGGCCCGGTCGCCCCGCTCGGGCAGCCGGAACGAGGCCGGATCGGCGAGCACAAGCTCCGGGTCGGGCAGGTCCATTTCCGTCAGCCAGGCCAGGAACTCCACCCCGGCCCCGTCGCCGACGGCTCCCCTGATCAGGGCCGAACGGGCCTCGTCCCCGCTGCCCGACGCACCCGCGGCCGCCATCAGCCGGGCCGCCATCTCCCAGGTCCGCGGGGACGGCCAGCCCTGCCCCGCGGCCGCCGCGTCGGACGGAGGCGCGCACGCCAGCGCGGGCCTGACGTGCAAGAACGCCGCCACAAGGCCGCGGGAGAGGATTTCCTCGGCCTGCCATCCCGCGGGCAGCACCGGCACCACCGGGGGCGCCCAGCCGCCGGCCAGCCCGTCGGCCACCGAGCGCGGGTCGGTCTGCCAGGCCAGGTGGCAGAGCCGGTTCGCCAGCGGCGCGGACAGGTCCCAGCCGTCTGCGGCCTGCTCGGGCGGGTTGGCCGCCGCCACCACCGCGACGCCGTCCGGCAGCGTGAGGTCGCCCACAGCCCGTTCGAGCACCACCCGGAGCAGGGCGGCCTGCACCGCGGGCGGCGCGGTGGAAAGCTCATCGAGGAACAGCAGGCCGTGCCCGGCCTCAGCCAGCCGCCGGGCCCAGGCGGGCGGGGCGAACCTGACCTCGCCGCCGACCACGATGGGCAGCCCGGCGAAGTCGGACGGCTCCCTGATCGAGGCGATGACGGTCTCGCACGGCAGGCCCATGGTCTCGGCCATCGCGCGGATCGCCGAGGTCTTGCCGGTGCCAGGCGCGCCCCACAGCAGCACCGGCACCCGGGCCGCGACCGCGACGCCGAGCGCCTCGACCGCCGGGTTCACGCTCATACCTCCCAGTGTGGGGCATCGGCGGCGTCGGCCAGACCTTCGCGGCCGCTGGCGTGCACGTCGAGCGGCACCGGCTCGCGGCCGGGCGCGCGCACGCCGAGGACCCGCGCGTCCGGCCAGCCCGCCTGCTCCACCGCGACGACCAGGTACCCCCCGGTCAGGGTCAGGCCGCAGGCCCACACCCGGGCGAGCCACCCGGCGGGCAGGCTGACCCGGAGCCGTCGCTCCGCGCCGTGCCCGGTCAGCTCGGTCGCGCCCCAGCCGGGCCCGGTGTGCAGCGACACGACCACCTGATCGGGGTCGATGCCGAGCCATTCCTCCGCCGCCAGCGCCAGCCGGCCGGTCATCGCGGCCGCCAGCGCCGGCCGCGCCCGGTCGTCCAGCCGGTCCGCGTGCGCCGCGGCCACCTGTCCCGCCAGCCGGATCTGGAACCCGTAGCCCAGCGCGAGCAGCGACAGCATGTCGTTGCGGCGGAGCCGGGCCCGCCCCGCCTCCTCCTGAACGCGCTGCTGCCGGGCGCTCAGCCCGGCAGGCGCCGTCGTCGGCGGGCTGGCCAGCCGCCGGATCGCGGTCGGCGGGACATTGCCTGAGCCGACCCGGTACGCCCCGGGGGAGCCCGCCGGGCCGGCCTGCGCGGCCGCGACGTCATCCCAGCTGATAGTGATCCGGTCGGCGGGGCCGCGCGGGCCGATGGCCAGCACGGACAGGTCGCCGGTGTGCCGTCCCCACGCTTGCGCCAGGTCGATGCAGCGGGCTTTCTCCCCGCCGAGGGCGGCGAGCACGAGCTCGCCCTCGGCATCAGGATGCGCGGGCAGCCGCAGCGATCCGGCTTCCCAGCGCACGGCGTGCGTGCCCCGGCCGCACGGCACCTGGGTGGCACAGGCTGGCAGGCACAGGTACCAAGGATCGTTCGGCACATAAATCACAGGCGGTCACCCCAGCGGAGCGGCAGCTGGGCGCGGGCCTGCGCCGACTGCCCGGCGGCCCGGACCTCGATCCATTCCGTGGACCGGGGCAGCGGCGGCACGAGCTGCAGCCTGAGCGTGTACTCGTCGTCCGCGCGGTGCCAGCCCGACGGGCGGGCGGCGTGCCACCGGCCGCCGCTATCGCGTATCCAGACCGACAGCGGGAAGTACATGTCAAAACCGAACGATGAATGATGGTCCTCCGGGACCAGGCCCTTCGCCATTACCTGCAGGGACGTGCCCCCGTCGCTATTGTGCAGGCCGACCAGGGCCAGCCGGACCCCGTCCAGCTCGGGCAGGGCGCCGGCCACAGCCGCGAGGCCGTCACGCACCGGCGCGGTGTCCGGTTTCCTGCGCTGATAGTGGGCGAGCAGGCTGAGCCAGGGTTCGGGTAGCTCACGGGCGGGCGGCGCAGTAATGCCGTGCCCGCTGATGCGCAGGCTCGCGCACAGCGCGGCGAGCTGGCCGGGGACCGGGCTGAGCGACGGCAGGACCGCGGCGGCCGTCAGCGCCGCGATCACGTCGCCTAGCCCGGCGGCAATGCTGTCGAACGGTCCCGGCGAGCTCGCGGCCAGCTTCGGCCACAGGTCCGGCGGGAACTGCGCCGCTATCGCGAGCAGCCGTTCCGCGAGCCGGGTGAGCAGATGCTCGCCCGCGCTGATCGTCCGCTCGCTGACTTGCGCTCCGGCAGTGCCTGACCTGGCCTGGTCAAGCTGGACGCGGACAGCCGGGGAGCCGGGGGCCACGATGTCGAACCAGCGGACGTCGTCCGGCGGCTCCGGACGCAAGCCGACCTGGCCGGTCCAGTCGGGTCCGCTCCGGCTAGCGAAGCACGCCTCGTACTCCTCGCCCCGGTCATCGGTGATCCTGAGCAGCTCGAAGACCAGGCTGGGCTGGGGCGGGGGCGTCTGGGGCGAGTTGAGCAGCCGCCACGCCAGGATGAACCTGGCGCCTGAGGCGGTGCGCGCGTACGACATGAGGAATACCTTGCCGTCGGTGCCATCGTGGCGGAACCGGACCGTCAGCCCGACCGGCACGAACCGGTCTGGTCCGCTTGTCCCCGCCCGCCCGGGGCGTTCCTGACCCGGTGCGCCCCCGGCAGCAGCGCCTCCGGGTGCGCCCCCGGGTGCGCCCCCGGGTGTGCCTGCGGCGGGTGCGGAGCCTGCCGGGCGCGGCGGGGCCGCCTGCGGCCAGCTGCGCGCTAGCCAGCGGGCCGGGAGCATCGGGCCGACGGCGAACCTGAGGCCGGGCGACAGCCCGGGCGAACGGATCGAGCTCGTCCTGCCCGCTGGGCCCTGGCCAGGCCAGGCCAGGTCCTGCCGCACGCTCACGGCGAGGTCGAAGTCGGCCGTGATCTCCGCGGCGGTAGCCGCGTCCAGCGCGGATACGGCCGTCAGGGCCTGCGCCACCGCCGCCATCCGGGCCGTGCCTCCGGCCGCGCCGCCCGGCCAGGACGCGTGCGGCGCGGGCAGTACCGGGTTGCGCAGCTCGGCCTCGGCCAGTACCCGCAGGTAGGTTTCCGCGCCCTCGCGGTTCATGTCCTAAGTGTCCCCCACCCGGACCGGCACGATCGCGCGGACGCGGGTGCCGTGCCCGCGGGCGGGGCGGCCGGACTCGGGAGCCGGGCTGACCTGGGCGCGGCGTCAGGCGGAAGTAACCGCGACCGCCGGCTGGACTACCGGGATGGACGTCCAGCAGCGGACGATGTTGCGCATGGAAAGCAGCCCGGCCACGTCGTGGCCCTCGACCACGACCAGGTGGCGGAACCCGCCCTTCACCATCGCCGCCGCGGCGTCCTCCAGGGTCCAGTCGGGCGAGGCGTAGGTGAGCTCTTCCGTGCGGTGCTGCGCCGCGAGCTCGGCGTCGGGATCTTCGCCCTTGGCCACCGAGTTGAGGATGTCACGTTCGGTCAGGATGCCGATGCCCGCGTGCTCCGGGTCGGTCACGACCGCGGCTCCGACGTGGCGCGCGGCCATCATCCGTGCCGCCTGCCGCAGCGTGTGCGCTGGGCCGATAGTGAGGACAAGGTGGGACATGCCGTCTCGTACCTTCACGAGTAACACCCCCTGATAGCGGCGCTTGTGCATTTGTGACGTTCCCCAAGCATCGGTTAATTAACCCCAGAGAGCAAGCCCCTGGTTGCCCGGATTTAAAGCCGGCCCCGGTAAAGCTGGCCCCGGTTAAAGCTGGCAGGCACCGAGCTGGGCCAGCACCTCGTCGTGCAGGTGGCCGTTGGTGCACACCACGCTGCCGCCGTCCGGCGTGGCCTTGCCTTCGAGCGTGGTGAACCGGCCGCCGGCCTCGGTGACGATGATCTGCAGCGCGGCCACGTCCCACAGCGACACCTCCGGTTCCGCGGAGACGTCGCAGGCCCCCTCCGCGACCAGCATGTGCGACCAGAAGTCCCCGAACGCGCGGGTTCGCCACACCGACCTGCCCAGGCCGAGGAAGTTATCAAGCAGCCCGCGCTCGGCCCAGCCGCCCAGGCCGGAGTAGGACAGTGACGCGTCGCTGAGCTTGGTCACCCCGGATACGCGGCAGGGTGAGGCCTTGGTGAGGCTGCGCCCGGTCCAGGCGCCGCCCCCCAGGGCACCCCACCAGCGGCGCCCCAGGGCAGGCGCCGACACGACCCCGACGACGACGTCGGGGCCGTCCATCAGCCCGATCAGCGTGGCCCAGACCGGAACGCCGCGCACGTAGTTCTTGGTCCCGTCGATCGGGTCGATGACCCAGCACCGCGGGCCCGAGCCGGTCCGGCCGAGTTCCTCGCCGAGCACCGCGTCACGCGGCCGTGACCGGCGCAGCACGTTCCGGAGCGACTCCTCGGCGGCGTGATCGGCATCGCTCACCGGCGTGAGGTCGGGCTTGGTGTCGACCCGCAGGTCAAGTGCCCGGAACCGCCTGGTGGTGATGTCATCGGCGTTGTCCGCGAGAACGTGCGCGAAGCGCAGGTCATCGTCATACCGTCGTGCCTGGTCGAAGTACTGCTGCATCGGGCCGGGAGCCTAACTGGGAGCCAACGGGTCATGCCTCACCCCCCGCAGCCAGCGCCTGGTCCAGCGCGGCGGGTGCCCTGGTCACGGTATCGGAGATCTGGTGCCGGTACACCGCCCTGGTCACGTTCGGGTTGACGTGCCCAGCCGCGTCCGCGATGTCCTCGATGCTCGCGCCGTGGTCCGACGCGATCGAGACGAACGAGTGCCGGGTCTCCCTCGGCTGCCAGTCGCGGCCGAGCCCGGCCGCGCCGAGCACTTCCTTGAAGCGGACGTTCATCCGCTGCCGGGACATCGGCCGACCGGCGTCGTCGCGGAACACCAGGTCGTGCCGGTCCTGGTAATGCGGGCCGAGCCGCAGCCGGTCGGCTGCCTGCTCCTTGCGCAGCGCGGTCAGCGCCGAGCGCACCGCCTCGGGCATCGAGAGGGTGCGCTTGCTGCTCTGGGTCTTGAGATCGCCCGGAGCCAGCCCGGCCCAGCCGCGCTTGAGGGAGCGCCTAACCCGGATCAGGCCGTTGGCGAGGTCCACGTCTTCCCACCGCAGCCCGGTCAGCTCACCGGGTCGCAGCCCGCAGTACAGCGCCAGGGAGAAGTAGGCCCGCCACCAGGTGGTCAGGTCGGAGTTCAGGAGCTGCCGGGCCTGGGCCGTGGTCATCGACCGCGACCGGCGGACGGTGCCCTCGGGCACCTCGGCCAGCCGGGCGGCGTTGACCAGGACCAGCCGGTCGCGCATCGCCCGGTCCAGCGCCCGCGCCAGGACGCTGCGGCAGCCCCGGATCGTGCTGGTGGACAGGCCCTGCTCGGCCATCGTGCCCAGCAGCGCCTCTACATCGCGGGCCGCCAGCTTCTTCACCGGCATCCGGCCCAGCTCGGCGGTGATCCGGCCGGCATGCCGGTGCACGATCGCCACGGTGGTCGGGTCCTTGATCCGGGCGGGCAGGTGGCTCACCCAGTCGGCTACGACCGACCCCACGGTGCCCGCGACCGGCCCGGCAGCCCCGGCGTCGGCAAGCTCGCGGCGGAGCGCGTCCAGCTTGGCCCTGGCCTCGGTCTTGGTCTTCGCGCTGACCTTCCGCCTGGTGCGCTTTTGCGTGCCGGGCTCGGTGACGTCGATGACGCCGACCCACCGGCCCCGGTCCTCATCGTGGTAGATGGAGCCCTCGCCCCGGCCGCGCCTGGTCGTCATCGTGTTTCCTCCTGATGCTCCAGGCCCAGCCATTGCTCAACCTGTTCGAGCGTCCAGCCGCCGGGCGCGCTGACGCGCCTGCCCTTGCCGTCGGTGACCGTCCACATGCCGTAGCCGACGGCTAGCTTGTCGCGCAGCCGCGACAGGGACGCGGTGTAGCCCCGGCGCTTGGCGATGCGCCGGGCCCGGATGTACCTCGACTTCTCTTTCATATCTCCGAGTATAACCTCGGATGTATCTTGAATTATTTCTGCACGTGTTACCTGGAGTGTTTACACCGATCCTGACCTGGGATGACGTAGCCAGCTCCGCGCTCACGCCACGCCCCCGGCGGCGAGCTTCTTGATGTAGGCATCGACGCTGGCGGCCACCACCCGGCGGGACCAGCCGATCTTGACGGAGTCCAGCTCACCCGAGCGGACCAGCTGCCAGATCTTGCTCTCGCTGAGGCTCATGATCACCGCGACCTGGGCCACGGTGTACAGCTTCGCGCCCGGTGCTGCCCTGACGTTCATCTTCCTGGTCCTTCCCCTGGGCTGCACCGGGCGGTAACCCGCCCCGGGCTGGCCTGCCACGCCATGCCACGCCCTGCAACGCTGTCAACGCTAGTACACCACCGAGGGACCGAACAGGATATCAATAAACCTTAGTAATCAGCGCCGACGGACGGCTCATCGATTCGGAAACGTTACATAAGCGCTGTGGCAGCTACGGCTATGGTTACGGACCCTAACCACGGAAGGAGTAGGAGGACCTTTTATGCCGAACAGCACGCCGCCCGTCCGCACGAGGCGGGTACCCCAGCCGCAGGACCCGGCGATCGCCGCGCTGCGCGTCGATCACGAGCGCGTCTACCAGGCGCTCGACCAGCGCAGGCGGCAGCAGCGGCTGCGCTGGAACGAGATCGCCGCGACCTTCGCCGTCTCACCGCCCACGGTCACCGGCTGGGGCCGCGGGATCGGCCTCAACGCCGACCACCTGGCCCGCGCCCTGGCCTGGCTGGATCTGCCGCTGGACGATTTCGTCACGCCTGAGCCCGCGGAGCCGCGCCTGCCGGTCCCTGATGCGGCCTGGAAAGCCCGAGGTCCCGCTCGCGCTCACGTGAGAGCGGGACCTCGCAAACACCCATTACACCGGCCGCCGGGCAAGGCGGGCTGACTCGGAAGGAGCAAGCTTCACGTGTCGATATCAAGACATTCTACGCTTCCGCCGCTGCAGGACGGGAATGGCGGCACGTCATGACTAGCCCTGACCCGCGGTGGGCGGTCACATCGTGGCAGGATTTCCTGCGCCTCGCAGCTGGTGGGCTCAAGTGCAACGACGACGGCGAGGTGCTGGCCTACGTCGCGATGACCGCCGCCGATCACGAGGTCACCGGCAGCCCCCTGGGCAACCCGTACCCGGTGAAGCGGTGGGCGGCCGAAGCAGGCGGCCGGACCTGGAGCCTGGCGTTCCGCTCGCTGGTCAAGCGGGAGCAGGGATTGCCCGCCCTGGACGAGGACGACCCGCCGCCCGCTGACGACGAGGAATACATCAGGCTCCGGGTGGACCAGGACCGGGCGGCCGCCGAGATGGCCGCCGTGTTCCTCCAGGTCTATGACCAGACGGCTATGGACGACGGGATCGAGCCGCACGGCCCGCCGGACCCGGTGGACGGGGCGGCGGTCGCGGCCGAGGCGGTGCTGGAAATCGAGAACCACCGGGCCGCGTGCCGCCGGGCCGCTGAGCTGATCGCGGAGGACTCGTGAGCGCGGCACCGGGGCCGGCCGCAACAGGTCCCGCCCAGCTCGGCGACATCCTGCACGCCGTCTTGTGCGCCCAGGGGGTGCTCCGAAGCCCGGCGCCGAGCGCGGCCTGGCCGCGCGCTGCCGTCTATCTCCTGGCCCATGGGCCGCCAGTACCGTCCTGCGCCCGTTTACAGCCAGGGGCAATCCACGCAAAGAATCTCGCAGAACTGTTGAGGCGAGTCCCGGCCAGGACTCGCCTCAGGAAACTCACGACACCACATCGGAGGTTTCGGCATGAGACTACCTGAAAATCCAAGTTCATTGATACCCCGCGACCCAAGATGCTCATGCTGGACCGGGGTCGACACCTACGAGAGCAAGCACAACAGCGGCGTTTGCAAGTGCCCGTGCCTGCAATGTCAGTCTCAGCGGGTCCGGTACGCAAACGCTAGAGCGACCGGCACTCAATTCTGGGAGTGCGGCTGGCGGTGCGGCCGGACGCGTCCGGCCACGGACACCTGGGTCTTCGTGGTCGCCTGGCATGCCAAGCCACTTCCGAAAATGATCCCGATTTGCTGGCACTGCTGGCACCTGGCCGAGGAGTATTGGCCGGACGGCTTGGGCGCGGTGAAGTACGAATGAGCGGCGACCAGATAAAAGGCCAGGACGAGAACGGGGCCGAGGACACGACCACGGGCGTGACCGCCTGGGATCCCGGCGGGCTGCGGACCCAGACGGACGACCCGGCCGTGACCGTCACGGACCACGCCGAGACCGTCACGGACCCGCCGAGACCTGACGGATCGCGAGCGGGGTGGTCAAGACGAGGGCGTGGCCGAGCCTTCCCGGCGGGAGGGTGGCGGGCGCAGTCCGGTGAAGGGGGGAGACGCCGGGTCCGGGCCCCGCGTTCCTGCCGGGGACTCCGCCGGGCCCGCCCTGCGGGTGGTGCCTGATCCGGATGCCGGGCTGCCGCCGGTACCGGAGCCGGCCGATCCGGGGTCGCTGGCCGGGTACGCCTCGCTGCTTGAGGAGCTGAAGGCCGAGCAGGCCGGACAGCAGCGGAAGCACGCTCAGCTGCGGGGGGACGCCGAGGGCCTGTGGATGCAGGGGGAGCAGGCCGCCGCGAAGGAACGCAATGACCAGGCGACGGACGTCATGATGGAGCAGCTGGAAGCGGATGCCCGGGCTGCTGAGGCCGTCGATGCCTACCTTGCCGAGCATCCTGCCGCGGTCCCGATGCTGCGTGACGCGCTGCGCTGGCACCGGGCGGGCTGGGCGCCGCTGCCTGTGAAGCTTGACGGCACCAAGGCGCCGCTCGTACCGGAGTGGCGGCAGTATCACGGCGCCGGGAACGGGCCGCCGGAGGAGCAGGTCCGGGAATGGTTCCGTGACGGCCATCCCGGCCTCGCCGTCATGCTGGGCGCGGTGTCGGGGAACCGGGTCATGCTGGAGTTCGAGGCCCGGGGCGTCGGGGAGGGCTACCGGGACCGCTGGCTGGAGCTGCTGCGCGAGCGCGGCCACGCCGAGCTGGCCGACCGGTACCTGACCGGCCTGCTGATGGCCTCGCCGTCGGGCGGGCTGAACGGGTTCCTCCGGATCGACTCCGCCGAGCCCGCCGGATCTGAGCGGCTGATCAGCCGCGAGCGCACTGCGGAGGAGGCCGCGCAATGGCGGGAGGCCAACGGCAAGGACGAAGATGCCTCCGTTCCGCACCTGGTCCTGGCCGAGATCAAGGGCGACCGCGGGTACGCCCTCGTCTGGCCGTCGCACGGCCCCGCGCACGCGACCGGGAAGCCGTACCGCCTGATTGCCGGCTCTCCGGAGACAGACCCGGTATTCACCGAGGCTGAGTTCGCGATCTTGTGCGAGACGGCGCGGGAGCTGTCACCGGTCAAGGAGAAGCCCCGCCGGACCCGGATGGAGGTGCGGGAAGGCAGGCCGGTCATCCGGGACTGGAGCCCGCTGGAGGCCGGCGGTACCGGAGCCCGCAGCGGCGAGCGGCCGGGCGACCACTACAACCGGGTGCTGGGGAGGGACGGCTTCCTCGACTTCATGCTGGCGCACGGCTGGGGTCACGTCTGGACCGAGGACGACGGGCCGTATCAGGGCGAGCACTACATCCGGCGGCCGGGCAAGGACTCCGGCACGTCGGCATCGATCGGGAATCCCCAGCACGAGGGCCTGTACCCGAAGCTGCACGTGTTCTCCACCAGCGCCGCGCCGTTCGATGCGGACACCGGGTACGACGCCTTCGGAGCCTTCGCGCTGCTGCACCACGACGGCGATATCAGCGCCGCGGCCGGAGCGCTGCGGGCCCAGGGATACGGCTGGAATGAGCAGCGCCGGCCCTTGCGCCTGGGCTTGCTCGGGAAAGGCGACCAGCAGCGCGGGCCTGACGATGCGACCGAGACGTTCCACTGCCTGCTGCGCGTCATCCGCGACCAGTGGCTGCCGGGCGTCTACCACCACGGCGGCCAGCTGGTCGAGGCCCAGCCGGGGCACGGCGGGCGGATCGAGTACGCGGCGCTGGATGCCACCCGGATCCTCGCGCTGCTGGCCATGCACACCCGGCCGTACCTGGATCCGCTCGATGAGGACGAGGACAGCGTTCCCTACCTGCCGTCGGCGCAGCTGGTCAACATGGTCCGCTCCGAACGCGAGTGGGGCACGCTGCCGGAGCTGAAAGGCATCCTCACGGCGCCGGTCCTGCGGCCTGACGGCAGCATCTTGCAGACCGACGGGTATGACGAGCAGACCGGGTACTGGCTCGCCTCCGAGGTCGAGATCGAGGTGCCGGAGCACCCGTCGGCGGCTGACGTGGCCGGGGCCAAGGCCCTGATCCTGGACCAGGTGCTCGCCGACTTCCCGTGGGGCACGCCGGCCAGCAAGGCCAACGCGGTCGCGATGATGTTCACCCCGCCGCTGCGCTCCTACCTGGGCGCGCTGTCGCCGCTGTTCGCCGTGAACGCGAGCCAGCCCGGGAACGGCAAGGGCCTGCTGTGCACGGTCGCCGGGACGGCGCTCGGCCTGACGACCCAGACGATGACGGACAACACCGAGCTGCGCAAGACGATCTCGACGATCCTGGGCGATACCACCTCTCCGGTGATCGTCCTCGATAACGTCGAGAAGCCGCTGCGCAGCCCGGACCTGGCCGCGGTCCTGACGATGAAGTACTGGTCGAGCCGCTTCCTGAGCCACAACCGGCTCGGCACGTTCCTGAACGACCGGTGCTGGATCGCCAACGGCAACCAGCTGGTGCTCGCCGGGGACATGCTCAGGCGCTCCATCTGGATCGACCTGGACTATCCCTACGAGAATCCGGCCGCCCGGACGGGCTTCAAGATCAAGGACCTGACCGGCTGGCTGGAGGGCAACCGCGCCACCTTGCTGCGGGCCCAGCTGATCCTGCTGCGCGCCTGGATCCTGGCCGGGGCACCGCGGGACGAGGACCAGGTGATGGGCAGCTACATGCCGTGGGTCCAGGCGATGGGCGGCTTCTGCAAGTTCCTCGGGATCAAGAAGTTCCGCGCCAACCAGGACCAGGTCCACGCCCATGATCAGGGCGGCGACGAGCTGGGGGCGCTCTACCGGGCCTGGCGCGACGTGTTCGGACCCCGGTTCGTGGCGCCGCACGACGTGCATGAGATGGGCACGACCGGAGGGGCCTTCTCCGACGACACGGCGGCAATCAGGGCGGACCTGCGGGGCACGGGCGACGAGGCTGCCGCGATCGGGCGGCTGCGGGCCGCGTACCCGATCGGCGAGCGCACCGACAAGCCGCTGGGGGTGATCGGCCTCGGCCGGTACCTGAAGAAGTTCGTGGGCCGGTGGGCGAGCGGCCAGACCCTGCTCCGCGAGACCGACACGCGAGGGAACGTCAGCTACGCGGTCGCGAACCAGAAGGAGGCAGAGGCCTGGCGCAAGGAACATAGAGAAATAGGGCCCGAACCATGATCATCCCTGAGATGTGCAGAACACATCCCAGGGACATAACCGCAGGTCACAGCGTTATCGCTGACACATCTCAGGGATTTGCTGCACATCTCAGGGAGGCGTTTCCCCAGGTCAGCGGCACAATACAAGATCATCACTGAGATGCGGAGATGTTTTGGGACTTCAACCGGCGTTTGACCCCCACGCCTCGTCGCGATGATGGGCCGCTTGGAGGAACGGGTGCCGGACCCTGAACGCCGAATGAACCCCTAAACCATCTCCGCATCTCAGGAAACCGGCCCAGAAACCCATCCTGACCTGCGGAAACAGTCCCCTGAGATGTGTTAGCACATCTCAGGGGAAATCCGGGAAATGGCACCAGAAACCCATCCTGACCTGCGAATACACGCCCCTGAGATGGAGCGTGCACATCTCAGGGATCCTGTGCGACTCCAGGCAAACCAAAGGGCCAGGCACCCCATCAAGCGCCTGGCCCCAGCAGAAAGGATCACTCCATGAACGAGACCCAGGCTACGCTCAGGCCGCCCAGGACAAGGGCCACCCGCCCGCCGCTGCCCCATCCCGGCCGCCGCGCCTGGCTCCTGGCACGCCTGATGGCCGCCGACGGGCCCAGCTACGACGAGCTATGCCGCGGCGTGACCGCCGCGTTCCCCCTGGACGGCCCGAAGTGGCGGGCCAGCCGCCTGGGCGTCCGCGAGGTCCGCCGGCTGTTCTGGGATGAACTCGCCGTCACCGAGCCGGACGAGAGCTGCTGGCTCACCGCCGCGGGCTGGGCGCTGCTCGACCAGATGACCCGGGCAGCCGACCCGATCTAGGCTGGAAGCGAGGTCGCGTTCCTGGCCCGGCGAGGCGTGGAAAACTTCGCCGGGCCGCGCCATCTGAGCGCTAGGCCACGTCGTCGGGCGGGCCGGGGTTCAGCCTGTACAGCCCCATCGAGGCGGCCGACCGGCTGGCCGACCGGCGCCGCTGGACCAGTGCCTCGATGTCCTGGGTCGAGAACCGTACCGACCGGCCGAACCGCAACCGCGGCAGCTGACCCGAGTCCGCCAGTCCCAGGACGCTGCTCCGCCCGAGGCCCAGCATCCGCGCTGCGCCCATGACGTCGACCGCGAGCACCGGGACGGCCTCGGCCTGCCGGGCGCGTTCCTGGACGTCTGCTGTCATCACCTGGGCCTCCTGCCTGCCTGGTCCTTGCTCAAGTGTCCCCGCCGCCCGGCAATCCTGCCACTACCTGGCTGCTGCTTCCCGCGACCACTGGGTCGCTATCTGCAGGCGTCTGCTCGCGTCCGCCGGGCGCTGCCGGAGTCTGCGCCAGCCTGGGAAGGAACGGAGGTGCACGACGATGTCCTACATAGGATCCGACGACATTCCGCTCTGCGACCTATGCGAAGTGATGTGCCCGCCGTCCTTCGGTGACGGGTTCATCGCCCCGTGGCCGCCCTCTGGCAGGCGGTGGGAGAACGGCCGCGCTCCCGAAGATCTCAAGCATTGCTTCCACATCTGCATGGGGTGCCTGCGCGACCTGATTATGCGGAGCCCCGTGCATCCCGACAAGCGCAACCTGGCCAGGGAAAGCGCTGCGCGCTGGAAGCGGAACCGGGCGCTGATCGCCGAGGCCGAGGCCGTCGTCCGCGGCAGGAGGTCACGATGACCGATAAGTGCTATGCGTGCAGGAACTGCGGCTCGGAGCGCTCCGCGGCAGCAACCTGGATCTTCGTTCCAAGCCAGTGGGGCCTCATCCCGATCTGCTGGCACTGCTGGTCGCTCGAAGAGCGTTACGGCGGCTGGCTCGAAGCCTCCCTGGCCCGGCGCTCGGACGTCCCCGGCGCCGCCGGGTGCTAATTGCACGGGGGACGGCGGCCACGAGCGGCCAGCTCAGCGCCCACGGCCGCCACGGCGGCCACCAGCCGCTCACGCTGCCCCGCGGTGAGCGATCCAGTTCGGCAGCCGTCGCCGACGCCCGCCTGGGTCATCAGCTGGCTAGCTCTGGCCGTGCGGATGCCCGGCAACGCCAGCAACGCGGTCCGGACCAACATCCTTCCCGCCGCATGGCCGCTTTGTGCCAGGGCCAGCAGCTCCGCGAGCGTCAGCTCACCTGACTGCAGCCTGGCTCGGAGCCCTCCCAGCTCATGATTCCGCCGGCGGGCCGCATCCAGGGCTGCCTGGCGCTGTTCGCCTGACCTCGGCGGCGGGACCGGCTTCGGCCGTGCGGCCTGCTTTGCTTCCGCGGTCTGCACCGGCCCATCCGCGGCTGCGGCGCCGCTAGCCCCAGGCCGCGGGCGAGCTGCCCCTGGCCTGGCACTATTGCTGTCCACCTGGGCGTCGGTCCGGGCGATGGCCAGGCTGTCCCCCGGAGCGGGCGAAGGCAGCGTGCTGGCACTTGCCACGGCCGCGTACATGCATCGCCATCCGTCCTGGTAGGCGTGTGGCACCAGCTGCGCATGAAGTGCCTGCTCCAGGGCGTCGTCGACGACGCCGGCAGGTCCTGGCATCGCTGCTCCTCTCACCATCCGGGCCCGGATAGCCCTGGGGGACCTATACCGCTGAGCCGCGCGACATTTACCGCGCCTATGTGCCGCCCGGGAAGAGGTGTGAGCCGAGGTCCCGGAGTCTGGCAGCGTCCGATCCTGCGCGCTACCAGCGATGCTGTCGTCGTGACTGTGCGCCAGGTCGTGAAAACGGTCAAGGTCAATCCTGATCCTGATGATTTCAAGAGCGCGAAACGCGGAGCCAGGGGGCTGGCCCTGGCCGGGCGCGTGTCGGCCACCTACGTGCATGCATGCGAGGGATGCGGCGAGATCCAGGACCGGGACGTCCTACGGCCATGCTGCGACCGGGTCCGGCCCATGCTGGCCGTCTGCGGGCCGGGGCGGCTGGAGCGGCTGAAGCACCCCGCTCCTTATCCCGGCGGCCAAGCGCCGCCGTGGGTAAACAACCCCGTGCCGTCTCGCCCCGCGGGGCAGCTCCCCGAGCCCAGTCTCAAGGACCTGGCCGACCTGGCGGTCCGGAAGGCGTTTGAGGGGCTGCTGGATGGCAAATTGGCCGTCTCGGTTCCCGACGCCGTCGCGGTGGTGCGCCTGGCCTGGCAGGTCGAGCGCGACCAGGCGATCCCCGAGCGGGACGCGGCTCTCCGCCAGCTGGAGAAGTGGCAGCAGGATATGACCGAGTTCACGTGGGCCTTGCGCATGGTGCTGGACAGGCAGTACCCGGGCTCTTGGCCAGCGGTCATGGCCGAGATCCGGAAGCACTGCCCTGCTGCGCCGCGGTAACCGGCAGCCGGGCTGCCGCGCCAGGAGGGCCTGGCA